>NZ_JAOYTI010000002.1:0-1878814 GCF_025847085.2 Rhizobium sp. BT-226
GCCACAGGCACGTCCTTCCAGGCAAACCCTTCCTTCGAAAGATCCTCCTTCAAGACGTTCAGCGCCGCTGCCTCGCCGCCTGACGTCCACCAGTGCAGCATCTGCACTTCCTTCACGTCGGCAGCTTGGGCGGACACGCCGGCGCCGGCCAGAGCCAATGCAATCATTGCGGTCGTGGTCAAAAACTTGTTCATCGAAGAACCTCCCAGTTCCAGTTTGGAAGATGCGGGACCCATTCCCGCACCAATCACCCGCCCTCCTCGAGCGTAGTTCGTCCGCCGGCTAAGCCGGCTTTTCCGTCTGCGGCATCCACCAGTTGGTGCGTTTGCCGATATGCATGTTGAGCGTCTTGGTCTCAGTGTAATCTTCGACCGCATGGCGGCCGAGTTCACGGCCGAGGCCGCTTTGCTTGTAACCGCCAAAGGGAAGTTCCGAGGCGCCATCCATGAAGGTGTTCATCCAGACCGTGCCTGCCCGCACCGACCGGCCGATTGTCAGGCATGTATCGAAATCGCGGCTCCAGACACCGGCCGACAGGCCGTAGTCGATGGAATTCGCAATCCTGATGGCTTCGGCTGATGTCTCGAATGTCAGGACCGAAAGCACCGGACCAAAGACTTCCTCGCGCGCCACGGCCATATCGGGGGTGACCTCTTCGAGGATCGTCGGCGACATGAACTGCCCCATGCCGAGATCAAGTGTCTCGCCGCCATGGGCGATCCTCGCACCGCTGCTCCTGGCGCCTGCGACGTATCCCGATATCTTCTCCAGATGCTGCGGCGTGATGATGGCGCCCACCTGCGTCGAGGGGTCGAGCGGGTCGCCGACCTTTACTGCCTTCGACAACTCGGCAATCCGCTCGACGACATCCGAAGCGATGGATTTGTGAAGGATCAACCGCGAGCCGGCATTGCAGCACTCGCCGGCATTGAAATATGCGCCGAAGACTGCGGCATCGATGAAGGCATCGAGATCGGCATCCGGGAAGACGATCTGCGGGTTCTTCCCGCCCAATTCCAACGAGACCTTCTTCAGCGTCTGTGCGGCATTCGACATGGTCAGCTTTCCGACGCCGGTCGAGCCGGTGAAGGACACCATGTCGACGTCGGGATGCGCCGTCATGACCGCGCCGACCTCTGGTCCCCCGCCGGTGACAATGTTGACGACGCCATCCGGAATGCCGGCCTGCTGTAGGATCTCTCCCAGCAGGAGCGTCGATCCCGAGGTCAGTTCCGAGGGCTTGACCACGGTCGTGCAGCCGGCAGCCAAGGCGAATGGCAGCTTCTGGCCGACGATCAGGAACGGAAAGTTCCAAGGCGTGATGATCGACACTACGCCGATCGCTTCGCGCAAGACGACGCCGAGCGTGCCGTCGCCGAGCGTGTTGTAGCTTTCACCGTGGAGGTCGCGCGCAAGCGCCGCCGCGTAGCGCCATATGTCAACGGAGCCGGCAATTTCTCCCCGCACCTGGGTGATCGGCTTCCCTGCCTCGATCGCATCGAGAAATGCCAGTTCGTCCGCACGCGCCGCGATCAGATCGGCAGCCTTGAGCAGGATGGCGGAACGTTCGGAAGCAGTCATTCGCGGCCACGGCCCGAGGTCGAACGCCTTGCGTGCCGCGGAAATCGCACGACCGGCATCCCTCCTGCTGCCGGTCGGAAACCGGCTGACTACGACACCATGGCTTGGCGCTACACGCTCGATCGGATCGGAGGAACCAGCCTCCCATTTGCCATCGATGAGCATCTTGAAATCACGCGCTTTGTGGTCGCTGAGCGCGGTGGGGTTGACGAGAACCGTCATTACCATTCTCCCTTGAACGTTGCCGGGCGCTTCTCGCTGAATGATGCGACGCCCTCCTTCAGATCGCCGGTCTTCGCAGCGAGGATCGAGCCCAGGGCTTCAACCGCGGTTCCGTTGTCTTCGCCATTTGCCGATGCGATCATCAACTTCGCGATCTCGGTCGCAGCCGGCGCCCTTGCGGCAATCCGCCCAGCATATTCCCTGGCGGCGACGAGCGCGTTTCCTGTGGGAACGACCGCGTCGACGATCCCGAGCAGATGTGCCTCCTCGGCGGTGAATATCTCGCCGCCCAAGGCCATGCGCCGGACCACCTGCGCGCCGAACCGGCGCACAAGACGCTGGGTCCCGGACCAGCCCGGCACCATGCCAAGCCCGGTCTCCGGCAGGCCGATCTTGATGTGCTGCTCGGCGAGGCGAATGTCGGCAACCCCTGCAAGCTCTAACCCTCCTCCGAGGGCGTGGCCGTTGAGAGCCACGATCAACGGCACCCTGAGCGTCGCTAGTCTTTCGAAGATACGGTGGCCGTGGCGAACCCAGAAATGACCGAACTCCTGAGGTGACATTCCGCCCCAGGCCTTGATATCGCCGCCGGCGGAAAAGCCCTTTCCTTCGCCCGTGAGAATGGCAGCACGCACATTGGCGTTCGCCTCGACCGCGTCGGCCGCATCCGCTAAGGCCTTCAGCATATCGAGATCTAGCGCGTTCAGCTTCTCCGGCCGAGAAACCGTCAGCGTCGCAACATGTCCATCGACGTCAATTCTGACGGTTCCGCTAGCCATGGAAGCTGCCCTCCAGCGTCCGTGCCCTTTTGACTGGAAGCGACAGGCCGATCGCTGCCTCCGCGAAGAGTGCCGCGTCCATGACCTTCAGGTCCGGCGCGACGATCAGCGGAAACTCCGACTGATCGAGGATGTGGGACTGGAGATCGACGCCTGGGGCAATCTCGGTGAGGACGACGCCGTCGGGCGTCAGCTTCATCACGCACCGCTCAGTGACATAGGTGATGTCCTGGCCCTGCTCGATCGCGCGCCTGCCGCTGAAGGTGACATGTTCGACCTCGTTCACCAGCTTCTTCAGCTTGCCTTCCTTCTCGATGAAAAGAGCTCCATCGGCGATCGAAAGCTTCGCTCCGGCGTTGAACATGCCTGAGAATACGATCTTCTTAGCCCGGGCCGTGATGTCGACGAAGCCTCCGGCGCCCGCCGTCACATGCGCCCGGAAGGAGAGCTTGGAGACGTTGACCGAACCGTCTTTGCCGATCTCGAGGAAGGACAGCAGCGAGGCATCGAAGCCTGCACCCTGGAAATAGGTGAACTGATAGGGAGACGGCATGTAGGCGTCGGCGTTCGACGCGCAGCCAAAGGCGAAGTCGAGCAGCGGCACGCCGCCGACAGCACCTTGCTCAATGACCCAGGTGACTGCGCCGTGGAGCCCCTCCTCCAGCAGAATTCGCGGCACGTTGGCCGAGATGCCGAAGCCGAGATTGACGCAGCTTCCCGCTTGCAGTTCCTGCGCGACACGACGCGCAATGACTTTCTGAACATTGAATTCCGGAACGCTGAAGCTATCGAGCGGACGGAAGATCTCCCCGGAGATTGCCGGATCGTATTGCGTCTGCGTCGTCTGCTTCTGTTCCGGATCGACGATCACATAATCGACCAGCATTCCGGGCACCCGGACGTCGTGGGGCTTCAGCGAGCCTTCCTTGGTGATCCGCTTGACCTGGGCGATGACGATGCCGCCGTTGTTGCGTGCGGCCAGCGCCTGATCGAGGCCGCCGAGATAGGCGCCTTCATGCTCGTATGTCAGGTTGCCGCGCTCATCGGCGGTGGTGGCGCGGATGATGGCGACCTCAGGGACGATCGAGGGAAAGAACAGCCAGTCATCGCCCTCAAAGCTCACGCGCTTGACCACCGGATGTTTCGACGCCAGGCCGTTCATCGCGCAACCCTGCCGCTCCGGATCGACGAATGTATCGACGCCGATCTTGGTCAGAACGCCCGGCCGCTTGGCGGCGGCCTCGCGATGGATGTCGAAGAGGATACCCGAGGGAATGTTGTAGGCCGGGATTTCGTTGTTGGTGATCATCTGCCAGATCAGCGGTGGCTCTGATGACGACGGGCCGGACGGATAGGAGCCGCCGATGATGCGCTTGAGCAGGCCCTTCTTGGCAATGTAATCGACACCCTTGATGCCGCTCATGTCGCCGGCAGCGATCGGATGGAGGGTGGTAATATCGCGGGGATGGCCGGTCGCATCGAAACGTTCGCCAATCGCCTTCAGCATGAGGTCCGGGCAACCGAGACCACTCGAGGAAGACACCGTTACAACAGCGCCATCCGGGATCAGCGCGGCAGCTTCGGCTGGGGTGAGATGCTTCTGCATGTGCATTACTCAGCGTCCTGTTTCGATTTTACGCTCTTGCCGGTCCTCGCCAGCGCGGTCTTGCCGGCGCCGCAGCTTTCGCGAACGACCAGCCGAACGGCGGTTGTCACCGTCTCCGCCTCGGCCTTGCCCGCATTGATCTGCTTGAGCAGCATCTGTGCGCCCCGTCGCCCGATGCCCTGCGGATCGACCGAGACCGTCGTCAGCGCGGGAACCGCTGCCTGAGCCTCGATGACGTCGTCGAAACCCACGACCGCGAAGTCGGCACCAGGCTCCAGACGGCGCGCACGCAATCCGTCGCAAACACCGAAGGCGACGGCATCGTTGAAGCAGACGGCTGCGGTCGGCCGACGGGCAAGAGCAATCGCTTTGCCGATCGCCTCCACCCCGCCGGCCCGCGAAGGTGCCGACGCGATGACGAGTTCTTCGTGATAGTCAAGCCCTGCAGTCTCCACACCGCTTCGGTAGCCGGCAAGCCTGTCATCGAAGACAGCGGTGTCGGGAAAGCCGCCGAGAAAAGCGATGCGCGTGTGGCCGAGCCCCACCAAATGCTTGACCGCCGACATCATGCCGGCCCCATTGTCGGAGACGATCGACGAGACTTTGGCGCCGGGCAGGTTTCGGACGACAACAACCACCGGTATGCCTGCCGCGACGAGCGGCTTGAAGTCTGCGGCATCGGTAGCGCGCGCTGGCGACACGATCAGCCCCGAAATGCCATGTTCCCGCATCGACGCGACGACCTCGCGCTGCCGGTCGATGCTCTCACTGGTGTTCGACAGGAACTGCACGAAGCCGGCCGACTGGACGACCATATCGACGCCAACCGCCAGCTCGGCAAAGAAGCTGTTCGTCAGGTCGTTGACGACGACGCCGATGATCTTCGATTTGGCGCCGGCTTGGCGAAGATTGGCGGCGCCGCGATTATAGACATAGCCCAACTCGCGCATCACGGCATTGACCTTGGCGCGCGTTGCCTCATTGACCAGGGAGGACCCCTGAAGCACTAGCGAAACCGTCGACTTGGAGACGCCGGCGGCTTTCGCAATGTCGATGACGGTTACCCGCGCCTTTGTCATTTGCCCTCCCGACGCCAACGTCGACTGATCGTTAAATATTTGGAACGTTCCAATTATGTCAAGAGGAATTTACACGAATACCAGCAAATGCTGGGTACGAGCGAATTCCGTGCGCATTTTTTTGGCGGTGAAAGCGCCAAAATAATTGGAACGATCTAAATTAAGACCGCAGAAGAGAGGCATTTGCCGATATTCTCGGGCACGAGAAAGCTAGAGTTTCTGTGAAGCACACGGCCAAATCTCGGGCTGGCATTTTTCACGACATCGACTACAAGTCGAAACGAGGCGCCTGTCGAGAGCTGAATATATTCGTCAAACCTATTGAGATTTTTATGCAAATTTTTAGAGCTTTTCGCGCTCGCCACCCCATTTGTGCAGCCACGCTGGGACTTCTATTCGGTCCAGATGTCGTTATGGCCTATCTCGGGCGCGGCTGGAAAGCGACTGCTTACTTTACCGTTGGCATCGTCATCTCGATCGCGCAACTCTGGTTGTTTGGCGTTCCGTCAGCCGCTGTTTTTGGTTATTTCCTGTTCTTGGCCTGGCGTCTGATCGGCCTACTGCATGGCTATCGTGCAGCAAAGATGATGCCAGCAGACACCGTGTTTCCGTGGTATTCGCGGTGGTATAGTCTTGCCCTGATCTTCCTGATTGCACCGTTCGCCTTAGCGATGCTGGTTCGAAGTTTCGCCTTTCAACCATTCACGATACCGTCGAGCTCGATGCTGCCCAATTTGCGGAGCGGCGACTACATGTTCGCGCAAAAATACGCCTACGGGTACAGCCGCTATTCGCTCCCGTACGGGCTTGGACCGGAGCGTCGTATATTTGGACATGGACCGGAGCGAGGAGACGTCGTCATGTTCCGGACGCCAATGGACTCGAAGGTCGATTACGTGAAACGCGTCGTCGGCCTGCCAGGTGACCGCATTCAGATGAGATCGGGTGTTCTCTACTTGAATGGTACCGCAGTTGTGCGCGAGCCGGCAGGTGATTTGACCTATCAATCAGTAACAGTGCAGGCGTTCAAGGAGACGCTGCCATCTGGCCGCAGCTATGCGATCGTTGAGCAAGCGGACAACGCCCGTGGCGACAATACAAGGGAATTCGTTGTCCCCGACGGGCATTACTTCGTGCTGGGCGACAATCGTGACAACAGTCTGGATAGCCGCTTCGATATGGGATTTATCCCAGATGACAACATATATGCGAAGGCAGCCATCGTGCTTTTCAATTCCGAGGATGGATCGCGGCAGATGTCGTGGATTCAATAACCTCGATAGGCAGAAAATTTTGCGACCAGGCCCGTAAAGAGCGTGAACAGATGAAACTACGCGCTGAACTGATCGCTCTGCCGCCACGCCAGCAAGCACGGCGCTTGGCAGCCGTCGCCGCGTCTCTGGTCATCCAAATCAAGCATACCGAACCCCACGCGCCCGAAGCCGAGGCCGCCTTGGCGGCAATCCGCACCTGGGGTGATGGCGGAGGACTGACCGGCCGATACGTCTCCGATCTTGTCTATAGCGACGAGGAGCGCGGGACGCTTCGCCGACTCTCCGAGGCGGCCGGAAAGCCCAGCGAAGGCGCCTGGAATGCGCTCACGACGGCAGTCATGTACGTTGCCTGGCTTGTTTATCAGGAGACCGGCGAACCCATGCCGAGTGACGTCAACGAGGTGGGCGAGGACAGCCTTGATTTTCTGGACGAGCAACTGGCCCAACTCGGCTAAGTGACGCAGAATCGCGGCGCAGTTTGGCTGGAATTGTTCTCAAGGAACGCCCGCCCGGAGACATTAGCGAAACTTTATCGTTTCTAACGAATGCTACGGATACGTGCAACCCGCCAGATCTGAAGCAGGACCGGATGATGCCACACTCGTTTGAATCTATCCTTGAGAGCCTGCCTCAGGGCATTGTTCTGCTTGATCCTGCCGGTACGGTGACGGCTTTCAATTCACGCACGCTTGATATTCTCGGCCTTCCGCACGGCGCTATCCGCAAGGGCATGAATATCGACGGATTGCCGGGCACCGCAGACTGCCGTGCAGTGGCATCCCGACAGTCGACGGTCGGTGGACGGCCGACGTCTCAGTTTGCCCTTTCCGACGGAGGGATGGTCTCACTGACCTGCGCCCCGTCGCGGGATGGGGGCTGGATCCTCAGTTACGAAGACATCTCGACCCTTATCCGTGTCGAAGACAGTCTCACCGAACAACATCACCGGTTCGACGCGGCCCTCAGCAACATGCCGCATGGGCTTTGCATGTTCGATTCGAAAAAGAACTTGATCCTGTGCAACGCCTCCTACGCACGGATGTACAATCTGCCGGACCTGCTGACGCAACCGGGAACGCCACTTGTGGATATCCTGGCCTATCGCAGCCGGGAGGGAAATGGCCCGGCCGATACCACGACCTATTTCGACGTGGTCTTTGAAGCGACAGCCCGCGGTGCGCCGGCCAGCCAGAACATCGTCCTCGCCGATGGGCGCGTTATCAAGATCACCCACAATCCGATGCAAAGCGGCGGATACGTGGCCACCCATGAGGACGTCACCAAGACCGTTCGACTTGCCGAAGAGCTGCGCCGGCATCACGATCAGCTCGAAGCGACGGTGAAGAGCCGCACGGCGGAAGTCGAGCGGCAGGCGCGGGAACTCGAGCGAATGCTGGCGCAGGAGCGGAACATCAACGAATTGCAGCGGCAATTCGTGGCGATGGCATCCCATGAATTCAGGACCCCGCTTGCTATCATCGACGCTGCCGCCCAGCGACTGCTGCGAAAAAAGGGGGCGGTCGAGCCCGAATTTCTCAGTGACAAGGTCGATCAAATCCGCGCATCGGTGAACCGGATTGTCGATCTTATGGAGAGCATCCTGTCAGCCGGACGGCTTGATACCGGCAAGATCGACATCAACTACGACGCCTGCGCATTGAGATCATTGATAAAAACCTGTTGTGAGCGGCAGTCGACGATCGCAAAATCGCACAGCTTTGTGTTGGATATCGATAGGCTGCCGGAGTTCATCGATGCCGACCCCCGCACATTGGCGCAGGTCTTTACCAACCTGCTCTCCAATGCCGTCAAGTACGCGCCTGGAACTTCCGAAATTCGCGTCACGGCATGGGCAGAGACGGGAAACGTCAAAGTTTCGATCAGCGATGATGGAGTGGGGATCGACGCCGAAGACGTGCCCCGGCTGTTCCAGCGCTATTTTCGGGCCCGGACGTCGACCGGGATTGCCGGAACCGGTATCGGCCTCAACCTGGTGAAGCAGATCATCGAACTGCACAACGGCTCGATAGAGGTTCGAAGTGCAAGAGGATGCGGATCGACGTTTACCGTAACTCTTCCAATCAAGAGAAATGGCAACGCTTCCGCGACCAATAACGCTGCCTGACGTTTCAGGATTGCTGTCCTGCTTATCTACCCTATCCTTCTCACAATAGAGGAGGATCATGCCATGGCTTTCATTCACACCCCCAATGCATCCGCCAGCGAGAAGACGACGTCGATGTATGCGGCGGCCGAGGCGAATTATGGTTATCTGCCGAACATGCATCGGGCCTTCGGCCATCGGCCGGAGGTGATGGAGAGCTGGGCGGCGCTGCTTTCGAGCATTCGCGGCCATATGAGCTTGCGGCGCTACGAACTGGTGACGCTGGCGGCGGCCAAGGAGCTCAAATCCTCGTATTGCATGCTGGCGCACGGCTCGGTGCTGCTGCGCGAGGGTTTCACCAGCGACGGGCTGACGGCTGTTGTCAACGAGACGGAGAAGGCGCCGATCGATGCCGGCGAACGCGCGATCATGGCCTTTGCCGCCAAGGTGGCTCGCGATGCGACGTCGGTGACGCAGCAGGACATCGACGGGCTGAAGAAACACGGGCTGAGCGATGCCGATGTCTTCGACGTCACGGCTGCGGCAGCGGCCCGGTGTTTCTTCTCCAAAATGCTGGATGCGCTGGGTGCTGCACCGGACCATGCCTATATCGAGCGGCTGGAGCCGAATGTGCGAAAGGCGCTCAGCGTCGGCCGAGAGGTCGAGCGGCCTCTGGCGCCGTCACCGTCTCGCGCGCAATGATGCGATGACGGAGAGCGTGAGTATCTGCTCTCGCGGCCCCTACTCCGGCGGTTTGTCCGCAAAATGCCGGATCGCGAACTCGGCGATATTCTGGATCGACCGATCGGCATCGTCGAGCAGCGAGGGAAACAGCTGCCACTGATGGGGCATGCCCGGCCAGACCTCGGTGGTGACGTCCACTCCAGCCTGGCGCGCCTTGTCGGCGAGCCGCAGCGCGTCGTCCAGTAGGACTTCGCCGGAGCCGACCTGCAGCAACAGCGGCGGAAAGCCGGTCATGTCAGCATAAAGCGGCGATGCCTGGGGATCGGTCGGAGACCGGCTGCGGAGATAGGTCTTGCGCAAGGTCTCGATCCAGTCCTTGTCGACCAGCGGATCGCTTCCGGCGTTTGATGTCATAGATCCGCCTGTCGCGGCAAGATCGGTGATGGGGCTGAGCGCAATCACAGCCGCCGGCAACGGCTTTGCCGCCTGCATCTGCCTCAGCACCGTCTCGATCGCCATATTGCCGCCGGCGCCGTCTCCGGCCACGATGACATTCTCGCTCCGATAGCCGTTGTCGAGAAGCCAGCGATAGGCGGTCAGCGCGTCGTTGATCTGCGCGGGATAGGCATATTCGGGCATCAGCCGATAATCAATGAGAAGAATGTCGCTGGATGCCGCCTTGGCGAGCGAGCCGGCAAGCAGGCTATGTGTGCGAATGGAGCCGCTGGAAAAGCCGCCGCCATGGATATAGAGGATCACCCTTTGGCCGATCGGGTGATGAAGACGGGCAGGCCACATCAGCTCGGCGTCGACGCCGTCGGCATCGACCTGCCGCACCTGGATGCGCGTCGGCCCCGGCGTCGTCTCCATCAGCGTCCTGAAGGCCGTTCGCCGCTGCTGCAGGCTATCGGCGCCGGCAAAGTGATCCTTCCAGAGGCCGATGAGTTTTTCGACCTGTTCGCGCGAGGCCGGGCTTTGCGGCCCAATGTCCCGCCCGACCGCCGCCGAGGCGAGCAGCATCAGCGCAGCCAAAGCGGGGAACAGACATTTGAGCCGCTTTGGGGCTCTTCGAATACCAGTTGGCAAAATCCGACCGTTCATCAACCTCTCCCGACGATGCAGGCCATGGCGGCATCTTTGGCCGGTTCGTCCACCGGAGTCAAAAGGGTGACAGGCGCGAACCCCAAGCTTTTCATTCCGCCATCGCCTCGCCGCCTGAAGCCCACCGGTCTCAGGCGGCGAGGCGATGATGGAGATAGGGCAGTTCCTCCGGACGCGCTCTGCTTGTGTCGGGAATGAAGTCGGCCGTTGCCCGTCCACTGCCGGCGCATCGGGCGCTACTAAAAAATTGGACAATGCCTGCCGGTACGGCTTGCCATTTGCCGCGCTTCCGTCGGAAATGGACCACGTGCCTGGCTGCTCCCACCCTGGCGCCTCGTCTCGCGTGTGAGTGAAGGATACCGATGACCACCATTTACCTTGCCGGCCCGGAAGTCTTTCTTCCGGATGCCATGCCCATCATGGCCGAAAAACGCCGATTGGCGCGCCAGTTCGGCTTCGAGCCGACCGGTCCCGGCAGCGACGAAAACCAGACGCCAGTAAAGCGGACGGCCGCAGAGATCTACGCACGCAACGACGATGCCATGCGTCGAGCCGAGATCTGCCTTGCCAATGTCACTCCCTTTCGAGGTGTCAGCGCCGATCCGGGTACGGTCTACGAGATCGGCTTCATGATTGCGCTGGGAAAAGCGGTCTTTGCCTATACCAATCACCCCGACGACTATGGTCTGCGTGTTCGCTCGATCTGGTATGCGGGACTCGATATCGATGAGACGAGCGGGCGCCCACGCGGACCGGATGGTATTGCAATCGAAAATCACGGCATGGCCGACAACCTGATGATCGACGGAGGGGTTGAGGCGACGGGAGGCAAGGTGTTTCGTGCGGCCGCACTCCCGGCGGATCCTGCCCGCGACCTTACGGTTTACTTCGAGGCGCTTCAGACGATCGCCGGCATCCCGGCCTCTTTTACTCCGCCTTCATCGCGTCGATGACCGCCCTGAAGCCCGCCGACATATGGCGGCGGCTAGGATAGTAGAGATAGAGCGGTTCCTCCGGCTGGCACCAGTCGTCCAGGACCTGGATCAGTTCGCCGCCGGCAACGGCCTTTTCCACGCGCGGCTCCCAGATGTAGGCAAGGCCGACGCCGCCGAGCGCTGCCTGCATCATCAGTTCGTGATCGTCGAGCGACAGCGGTCCGGTCGGCTGAAAGCTCACCGTCTGGCCGTCCTTCTCGAACTCCCAGGCATAACGCGCGCCTGACGGAAACATGTTCTGAATACAGAGATGGCGCTTGAGCTCGTGCGGTGTCGCCGGCTTCGGCCGGGTCTCAAAATAGGCGGGCGAGCCGACGACGACCAATCGGATGCGCGGTTTTATGCGGAGCGCGATCATGCCCTCGGTGACGCGCTCGCCGAAGCGGATGCCGGCATCGAAGCCCTCCTCGACGATATCGACCAGCCTGTCGGTCGCGTTGATCTCCAGCTGCAAGTTGGGGTTCTTTTTCAGCAGCGGACCGATAATGCGACCGATGACAAAGGGGCCGATCGAATTCGGCACGTTGATCCTCACCTTGCCGAACGGCGTGTCGCGATAGCGGTTCAGCGCATCGAGCGCTGCCGCCATCTCGCCGAAGGCCGGGTCGAGATGCGAGATCAGCAGTTCGCCGGCCTCCGTCAGCGAGACGCTGCGCGTCGTGCGGTTGAGCAGGCGGATGCCGATCCGGTCTTCGAGATTGAGCACGGCATGGCTCACCGCAGAGGCGGTGACACCTCGCTCCTCGCCCGCCTTGCGAAAGCTCTTATGCCGCGCGACGGCGGCAAAGGCCGCGAGTTCGGACAGTTCGGTAGCACGCATTGCTGAATTAAACTCATCATAGTTTCAAGAATAACAAACCTTATACAGCAATGGATTTTCGGTCAAATTCACCTCGTCGGCACAGAGATGCCGCAACCGAACCGTTCGAAAGGAATTCGTCATGAAAGTCTGGTTCATTACTGGTGCATCCCGCGGCTTCGGCGCGCTGATGACCAAGGAAGCCCTTGCGTCAGGCGATGCCGTCATCACCACCGCCCGCAACCCGAAGACCGTGACCGAGCAGTTCGGCGATCACCCGAACCTGCTTGCCGTCGCCCTCGACGTGACCAACGAGGCACAGGCCAAGGAAGCCGCGGCTGCCGGCATCGCCCGCTTCGGCCGGATCGACGTCCTTGCCAACAATGCCGGCTACGGCCTGCTCGGCGCTGTCGAGGAAGCCACGGCCGAAGAGATCGAAAGGCTCTATGCCACGAACGTCTTCGGCCTGCTGAAGGTGACGCGCGCCGTGCTGCCCTATATGCGCCGCCAGCGCTCCGGCCACATCCTGAACTTCTCGTCGATCGGCGGTTACTTCGGCTATCCCGGCTGGGGCGTCTACGGCTCGACGAAGTTCGCCGTCGAAGGCCTGTCCGAATCGATGGCCGCCGAACTCGAACCTTTCGGCATCAAGGTGACGATCGTCGAGCCGGGCTTCTTCCGCACCGACTTCCTCGCCGACACTTCGTTGGCTATCAGCCCGGCCTCCATCGCGGACTACGAGGGTACGCCGGCCGGCAACATGCGCAGTTTCGCTGCCGACGCAAACCATGCCCAGCCCGGCAATCCCGCCAAGCTTGCCGCCGGCATCATGGCGCTCGCCAATTCGCCCAATCCGCCGCTGCGCATGCCGTTCGGCAGCGATACGGTAGCCGTGATCGAGGAGCAGCATGCCAGCGTCGAAAAGGAACTTGCCGCTTGGCGCGAGCTCGCGCTGTCCACGGATTTTCCAAGCGATGCAACGGCCTTGGCCTGAAGGGCACTGCCCGCCGCATCCTAGATCTCGGGATGCGGCGACAGCGCCGCTGTGACCGCAGGAAAACGCATGATGCGGCAAATTAGCATTCGCCTCACGCCTGGAATGACCTAGATCTAGGTTCGATCATCACCATGAAGAGGCGAGCATGTCCATCAAGTCCATCTGCATCTATGGCGCCGGGGCGCTCGGCGGCGCTATCGCCGCCAAGCTTGCAAGCCAAGCCGCAAACGACGCCACCATCTCCGTCATCGCGCGTGGCGCGCACCTCGACGCCATCCGCGACAACGGTCTCAGCCTGCGCGAAGCCGATGCGGAAAGGCCACTCAATGTCCGCCTTGCCGCGACCGACGATCCCATGACATTGCCGCCGCAGGATCTCATCATCACCGGCCTCAAGGGGCATCAGCTGGCACCCGCTGCCGAAGGCATTGCAGGCCTCCTCAAGGAGGGCACCCGCGTCGTCATGATCCTCAACGGCATTCCGTGGTGGTATTTTCACCGCGATACCCAAAGCCGGCATGCCGAGCTGCAGTTCGACGAGCTCGATCCCGGCGGCAGGCTGTGGCGGCTGATCGGGCCGGAACGCGTCATCGGCTGCGTCGCTTATCAGGGTGCCGAGGTGATCAACCCCGGCGAGATCCAGCTTTCCCACAACGGCCGCTTCGTGCTCGGCGAGCCCTCCGGCGACATCTCGCCCGATCTCGAGGCGATCGCCGCGGTGCTGACCGGCGCCGGTCTCAGCATTACGACGACAGCTGATATCCGCGGCGAGATCTGGAGCAAGTTGATGGGCAACGCCGCTTTCAACCCGATCAGCGCGCTGACCAAGGCGCTGATGACCGACATCATGGCGGATCCCGCCCTTTCGGCTACGGTCGGCAAGGTGATGAGTGAGGTCCGCGTCGTCGGCGAGGCCTTGGGTGCGCGGTTCAGCATGACCGTCGAGCAGCGGCTGGAACAGTCGCGCCATATCGGCGGCGTGCGGACGTCGATGCTGCAGGATCTGATCGGCGGCAAGGCGCTCGAAATCACGCCGTTGGTCGGCATGGTGGTGGCGCTCGGACGCCTGAGCGCCGTGCCGACGCCGGTTTCGGAAACGATCCTGGCGCTTGTGACCCAGTTGGATCGGGAAAACCAGCGCGGCAGCTGATCGCGGAGGAAAGGGCGGCCGGGAAAACCCGGCCGTCTTCGCGCTTACTTTCCGACCTGCTCGGCCCAGTTCGGCGCCTTGCCGCCGCCATCGAGAAAGGTCATAGCCATATTCGCCATGAGGGGCGAGGCGAAGGTCTCGTAGTGGGTGAGATCGGGCAGGATCGCCAGCCGGTTCTTCGACATGTTTTCCCGCATCCAACCCGCATCGCGCAGACCGCCGCCGAGCTTGTGGTAGAATTCGATCATATGCTCGGGCCGGATCATGTCGGCATCGCCATAGATCAGCATAACCGGCATGGTGAGCTTGGCAACGGCATCGCTATAGTCGATGGGTTCGCGCATCAGCGCGCCCATGGCGTCGAGCAGCTTCGGAAATTCGGAAACGTCAGGCGCGACCGCCTTGTAGGAGAGGAACATCGGCGTGTCCTTCATCATCTCCGCCATACCGGCGCCGACGGCCGCCTGCTGCGGCAGCATCTCCGGGAAGAAGCCGTTCTGCGCATAGGGTGCCGAGAGTATCACCAGCCGACGCACCTGGTCGGGCGCGTTCGCCGCCATGTTCAACGCCACCCCGCCGCCGAAGGAATAGCCGAAGACGTCGAGCTTATCGTAACCGAGCTGCTTCATCAGGATCGCAAGATCGGCACCGATGGCCGGAAGCTCGATCGGCCGCTTGCCTAGGGGCGTGCGGCCATGCCCCTGCAGATCGACGGCGATCACCTGCCGGTGGTCGGTGAAAACAGGCATGACCGGCGCGAACATCTCGATCTGCCCGAGGCCGCCGTGAAGCATCAGCAGCGGTTCACCCTCGCCGCGGATCTCGTAATAATAATGGATGCCGTTGACCGGCAGACTCCCCTTCCTGACGATCGGCGCTGCAGCCTTCTTCTCCTCGATAACAGGCGCGCTGCTGTCGGCGCCTGATATACCGGGCGCTGCCAGGAATGCGGCAGCCGTTGCGATCATCGAAATCAGCGTCATCTTCGACATGTGCTTGCTCCCATGTTTGCATCGATACCGCAAGGACGGCGGCGCTCATGTCTTTCCGACACCGCGCTTCGAAATTTTTCGCATCGGCCTTTATGCCATTCCTATATTTTCGTGCCCCGCCCCGAATGGATTTCCTATCGCAAGCGGCAGTAGCCTTTCGCCATCACTGCAAAGGTCAAACGCCATGCGAAATGTCATGTCCTCCGGTTTTCGACCCCCTCGCCCATACAGGATTACCCACGGCAGCCGACAGATGCGCGAGAAGCGCACCGCCCAGGCGCTGATGGTCTTTGGCGTGGTGCTCGCATGCGTCGAACTCTACGTCATTTTCGGCGCGCTTTGAGAACCGCCATGGAAACGGCGAGGATGCCGCGCCTTGGCGGCGCGATCACCGCTCTTGTCACGCCGTTTCGCCATGGCGGCCTCGACAGGCCGACGCTTCGGGCGCTTGTGGAATGGCAGATCCTCAGCGGCGTCGACGGGCTAGTCGTCTGCTCGACAACAGGGGAAGGCCCGACGCTTTCGCCGCAGGAGCGCGCCGAGGTGATCGACCTCAGCATCCGGTCTGCGGCCGGCCGCGTTTTCGTCATCGCCGCCACCGGCACCAATTCCACCGAGAGCACGATCGCGCTCACCCGTGAGGCGGAAGCGCTGGGCGCTGCTGCAGCACTCGTCACGGTGCCCTATTATTCCAAGCCCGGGCAGAAAGGCATCGTCCACCACTTCGAGCAGGTGGCGGCGGCAAGCGGACTGCCTGTCATTATCGACCATGCGCCGACGCAGACGGCGAGCGATCTTTCGACGGAAACGCTTGGCAGACTGGCCGCCATCCCAGGAATCTTTGGCATCCGCGACACCACGGGCGACATCGCTCGTTTCGTCGGCCTTTCGGCTATCCTGCGGCAGCGCTTCCGCTTCTTTTCCGGTCATGATCCTTCCGCGCTCGCCTTCACCATCGCCGGCGGCGACGGCATGATCTCGTCGGGCGCCAATGTGGTGCCACGGCTCTTCACTTCGATGCAGCAGGCGGCCCGGGCCGGGAACCTTTCGGCCGCGCATTCGCTGTGGGATCGGTTGCTGCCGTTGATTGGAGCGCTTGGGCCGGAGGGCGATCCGGCGCGGATCAAACACGCACTGCGGCTGGTGCGTGGGCTGAAGGCCGAGCTTCGCCTGCCGCTTGTCGCCGCCGAGCCGGACCTGTGTTCGGCCATCGGCGAAGCGCTTGCGCCTTTCCTTGACGAAAGCAGCGCGAGGAAGGCGCTATCCCTATGAGATTTTTATATTTTCCTCTCTGGCGCCAAATGGAAACCCTATCCGCAGACGCCTATCTTCCAAGGCGTGACAACGCCGCATCGTCAAGCGGCGGTTGAGTGAGATTTCGAAAGGACAAACGATGTCACGCCTGACTGAACCGAGTGCCGCGAGCGACCCGCTGCAACGCAGCCACATTAGAGCACTCGCTGCCGATCCCTCCCATCCGATGCTCTCCGGCTTTGCCGCCATTGCGCCCCGCCTTGCGGCAGCGATGGCCTTTGCCGGGCTGGTGCAGATGACCTTCAACCTCATCTCCCGCTGAACCATCAGGACCCAAGGATCATCACAATGGCAAACACACAGCAACGCCGCAGCCTTCCCGCTGCAGCACCCTCGCCTTCCCGCTTCACCGTCGGCCGCGACAGAAGCGGCCGCTGGATCGTCCACGACCGCGATGGCCTCGTCGGCGGACTCTTCATCAATGAGGCGGCCGCCCTCCACTTCGCCGCGGGGGAATGCAACTGCCCCTCGGCCGATATCCATAGGGCGGCCGCAGGCATGGTGCTTGAATTCGCGCCCTTTGCGCGCGGCACCGCGAAAATCCACTAAAACTTGCCGTACTCCCGCTGTTTTCATGCAGCGGGAGTACGAAGACATAAGCTGAAGGGCCGGTTTCCAACTTTTCCTTAACCCACATTCTGGTAAAATCCGGGCGCAGAGACTTCAGACGCCACGAGACCGATGCCGAAACCGAATTTCCGCTTCACCCATTACGATCTCAAGGAACAACGCGCCGGAACGATCATCGAGGTGTCGTTGAATGCGGTGAACAATGTCCGCCTGATGACGGCCCCGAATTTCCAGCGGTTCACCGAGGTTCTCGACTTCAAATATATAGGCGGCGTGGCACGCAAATCGCCGATCAAGATCGCCGTTCCGGAAAGCGGTCACTGGCATGTCATCGTCGATATGGAAGGCCATCACGGGCTTGCGGAATCTTCCGTCAAGGTGATTGCCGCGCCGGCAAATCAGAAGACACCGCGCGCCTCCTGAGGTTCGCCGGGTTTCAACGCGGATTGCGCTCCTTGCGAAGCTTTGCCCACCATTCCAGCCGCTTGCGGATATCGCGCTCGAAGCCGCGTTCCGGCGGATCATAGAAGATCTGGCGGCCCATCTTTTCCGGGAAATAATCCTGGCCGGAAAAGGCATCCGGCTCGTCGTGGTCGTAACGATAGCCCTCACCGTAACCTTCGCCCTTCATCAGCTTGGTCGGCGCATTGAGGATATGCTTCGGCGGCAGCAACGAGCCGTTCTGCTTTGCCGCCTGGCTTGCCGCCTTGAAGGCGGTGTAGACCGCATTCGACTTCGGGGCGGTGGCGAGATAGACGCAGGCTTGGGCCAGCGCCAGTTCGCCTTCCGGCGAGCCGAGATAGTCATAGGCATCCTTGGCGGCGTTGCAGATCACCAGCGCCTGCGGATCGGCAAGACCGATATCCTCCACCGCCATGCGCACCAGCCGCCGGCCGAGATAGAGCGGGTCCTCGCCTGCATCGAACATGCGGGCGAGATAATAGAGCGCGGCATCGGGATCCGAGCCGCGCACGGATTTATGCAGTGCCGAGATCAGATTGTAGTGGCCATCCTGCGCCTTGTCGTAGACGGGGGCACGGCGCTGGACGATGCGCGTCAGGCCTTCGGTATCGAAGCTCTCGCCTTCGCGCGCCGCGCGCCAGACTTCTTCGGCAAGCGTCAGCACCGCGCGGCCGTCGCCGTCGGCCATGCGGATCATGCTGGCCCGGGCATCCTCCGTCAGCGGCAGCGGCTTCTGCTCGATCGCCTCGGCACGCGTCAGCAGTTCCTCGAGGCTCTCCTCGTCATGCGACTTGAAGGTGAGCACACGGGCACGCGACAGCAGAGCGGCGTTGAGTTCGAAGGATGGGTTCTCGGTGGTGGCGCCGACGAGGATGACGGTGCCATCCTCCATGACGGGCAGGAAACTATCCTGCTGAGCTCGGTTGAAGCGATGGATCTCGTCGACGAAGAGCAGCGTCTGACGGCCGTCCATACGCCGCAAACGGGCTGTCTCGAACACCTTCTTCAGATCGGCGACACCGGAAAAAATCGCCGATATCTGCTCGAAGGCCAGGTCCGCCTCGCCCGAAAGCAGCCGTGCCACCGTCGTCTTGCCGGTGCCGGGCGGACCCCAGAAGATCATCGAGCCGAGCGAGCCGCTTTCGATCATCCTTTTCAGCACGCCGTCTTCACCGGTCAGGTGTTCCTGACCGGTGACATCGGCAAGGGTCTTCGGCCGCAACCGGTCGGCAAGCGGCCGCCTGGCAGCGACCTCCTCCGGAACACGCGGCGCGAAGAGATCGTTGCTCATCGGAAAAATTGCCGGATGCGCTGGCCGTCGCGCTCTATCTCGACCCGCCAGAAGCCGGGGTCGCTATCGGCGATTTCGGACAGTTCGCTGGTCGTCTTCACGTCGGTGCCGTTGATCGAGACGATGATATCCTTCGGTTCGAAACCGAGACGGGCGGCAGGCGAATCCTCTTTCACCTCGGATACGACGACACCCGCTGATTCCGGCGGCATGCGCAGTTCGTCGGCGACCCGCGGCGACAGGTTCTCGACGACGGCACCGGTAAACGGCGTGTGTCCGCCGATGGTGCGCTGGTCGCGGGGCGAGGTCTCCGGGGCGCGGTCGAGCGTCAGCGGCAGTTGCTCCTCGCGGCCGTTCTCAATGACGGTGAGCTTGACCGATTTGCCGAGACCGGCCGTCGTCAGCCGGTAGAGCAACGCGTCCGGATGCTCGACGGAAATGCCGTCGACGGCGGTGACGATTTCGCCGGCCTTCAGCCCGGCCTTGGCGGCCGGCCCACCTTCCGAAACCTTGACGACGAGCGCGCCGCGGGCCTTGTTAAGCCCCAGCGCCTCAGCCACTTCCGAGGTCACTGCATCGAAGCTTGCGCCGACATAGGGCCGCTCGAAAGATTTAACGCCCGCATCGGCAGACGTGAGGAAGACCTTGACCAGATTGGCGGGGATGGCGAAACCAATGCCGTTCGATCCGCCGCCGCGCGAGAAGATCGCCGTGTTGATACCGATCAGCTCCCCCTTCATATTCATCAAGGCGCCGCCGGAATTGCCGGGGTTGATCGAGGCATCGGTCTGGATGAAGAAGCCGAATTCGTTCTTGATCACCTGGTTGCGGGCAAGCGCCGAGACGATCCCGCTCGTTACCGTCTGGCCAACACCGAAGGGATTGCCGATCGCCAGCACGAGATCACCGACCTCGACCGTATCGGAATTGCCAATCGGCAATGTCGGAAAGCTTTCCTTGGCGTCGATCTTCAGCACGGCAAGATCGACACGGTCGTCGCGCAGCACCACCTTGCAGGGGAACTCGCGGCCGTCCGAGAGCGCCACCTTTATATCGTCGGCGCCCTCGATGACGTGATTGTTGGTCACGACAGTGCCGTTCGCCTCGACGATGACGCCGGAGCCGAGCGAAGACTGCTTCTCCGAACGGTTCGGCATCTGCTGGCCGAAAAATTGCTCGAAGAAAGGGTCGCCGGCAAAGGGCGACTGCCGCTGGACGGTCTTTTCCGCATAAACGTTGACGACGGCGCCTGACGTCTGTTTGACGAGCGGCGCGAAGGAGAGCTGCATCTGCATCTGGCTCTCGGGTACGGTCTTTGCCGTCTGCGCATGGGCAGCAAGCGGCAGAACGAGTATGAGAGCGAATAGCGAGACGGAGGCGCGCTTGAACAGGCCTTGCATGGGTATCCCTTTTGAATCCTCTTGAGGAACGTTTTAGAGCATGATGCCGAAAAGTGTGAGCGGTTTTCGGACGACATCATGCTCTAACTATTTAATTGCGAACAGAATTCAGATTTTAGGCCGAACCGCCTAAAATCATCCTGTTCTGCGGCCCGACGCTAGAAAGGAAAGAGGGCGGAAGCATGGAAGAATAAGCCAAGAGGGCGTCTTGGAAACCGGTTGAAGTCATTGTGAATTTGATTCAGGAAGATTGGCCATGCAACTGATATCAAAAGCCAAAAACTGGGCGAAGTCACTGAAGCGTGACATCGTGGCCCTATGGCTTGCCGGCCGCGATCCCCGCGTACCGTGGCATGCCAAAGCGGTGGCCGGCGCCGTTGCCGCCTACGCGCTGTCCCCCATCGATCTCATCCCCGATTTCATCCCCATCCTCGGCTATCTCGACGATCTTCTCATCGTGCCGCTCGGTATCATGCTGGCGATCCGGCTCGTTCCCACAGAGGTGATGAACGAGCTTCGTACGGAGGCGACAAGGCGCATCGAGCGTCCCTCCAGCCGGGTCGGACTGATCTTCATCCTTGCCGTCTGGCTCATCTGCATCATCTTCCTGGCTCTGGCACTGCGGAAGCTAGCCTGACCGGCAGCAATAGGAACATATGAATGATCACGACAAGAACGACGACAGCGGCCCTCGGCTTTGCGATCCTGCTCATTGCATCGAACCTGGCACAGGCAGCAAGCTTCGATTGCGATGCGAAAGAATTGAAGGCGGATGAAAAAGCGATCTGCGACAACCCCGCACTCAACGACGCCGACGTGAGGATGGTGACGACTTTCGAACTGCTCTCGGGCCTGCTGGCGATGGGCTCGCGCGGAACGTTGCAGGACGAACAGACGGCCTGGCTGAAAAAACGGCAGGAATGCGGAGCGGATGGGGCCTGTATCAAGGCTGCCTATGACGAGCGGCTGAAGCAGTTCGGCGAGACCTATAAAAACATCAACCGGCCGCTTTGAAAGCGACCGGTCGGTGGAGCCGCCGACTCTTCATCGGTGGGTCGTAGGCTGAAGCTGATCAGCGGGCGTTCAGATCGCGCACGGCACCGCGATCGGCGCTCGTTGCGAAGGCTGCATAGGCCTTGAGTGCGGTCGTGACGTTGCGCTTGCGGACTTCCGTGGGATACCAGCCCTTGGCGTCCTGTTCGGCGCGGCGGGCGGCGAGTTCAGTCTCGCTGACACGCAGGCTGATGGTGCGGTTGGGGATGTCGATGTCGATCATGTCACCTTCGCGCACCAGGCCGATCGTGCCGCCATTCGCCGCTTCCGGCGAGGCATGGCCGATCGAGAGGCCGGAGGTGCCGCCGGAGAAGCGGCCGTCGGTGATGAGCGCGCAGGCCTTGCCGAGGCCCTTCGACTTCAGATAGCTGGTCGGATAGAGCATTTCCTGCATGCCCGGGCCGCCCTTCGGGCCTTCGTAGCGGATGACGACAACGTCGCCGGCCTTCACCTCGTTGGCAAGGATCGCCTTGACCGACGAATCCTGGCTTTCGAAGACGCGGGCGGGGCCGGAGAACTTCAGGATCGATTCATCGACGCCGGCGGTCTTGACGATGCAGCCGTCAATCGCAAGGTTGCCCTTGAGCACGGCAAGGCCGCCATCCTTGGAGAAGGGATGCTCGACCGAGCGGATGACGCCGTTCTCGCGATCGGTGTCGAGATCGTCCCAACGGGCTTCTTGGCTGAAGGCGACCTGGGTCGGGATGCCGCCGGGTGCGGCACGATAGAAGTTGCGCACGGTTTCGCTGTTGGTGCGGGTGATATCCCAGCGATCGATCGCATCGCCCAGCGTCTCGGCATGGACGGTCGGGCAATCGCGGTTCAGCAGGCCACCCTTGTCGAGTTCGCCGAGGATCGACATGATGCCGCCGGCGCGATGGACGTCTTCCATATGAACATCGCTCTTGGCGGGTGCGACCTTCGACAGGCACGGCACGCGGCGCGACAGCGCGTCGATATCGGCCATAGTGAAATCGATCTCGCCTTCATGGGCGGCAGCAAGAATGTGCAGGACCGTATTGGTGGAACCGCCCATGGCGATGTCGAGCGTCATGGCATTCTCGAAGGCCTGCTTGGAGGCAATGGTGCGCGGCAGCGCCTTGACGTCATCCTGCTCGTAATAACGGCGGGCGAGATCGACGATCAGATGACCGGCCTCGACGAAGAGGCGCTTGCGGTCGAGATGGGTGGCAAGCGTCGAGCCGTTGCCGGGCAGCGACAGGCCGAGGGCTTCCGTCAGGCAGTTCATCGAATTGGCAGTGAACATGCCGGAGCAGGAACCACAGGTCGGACAGGCCGAGCGTTCGATGGTCTGGACGTCCTCGTCGCTGATCTTGTCATCGGCTGCGGCAACCATGGCATCGACGAGGTCGAGTGCATGCGTCTTGCCGTGCATTACGACCTTGCCGGCTTCCATCGGACCGCCCGAGACGAAGACCGTCGGGATATTGAGGCGCAGCGACGCCATCAGCATTCCGGGAGTGATCTTGTCGCAGTTGGAGATGCAGACCATGGCGTCGGCGCAATGGGCGTTGACCATGTATTCGACGCTGTCGGCGATGAGCTCACGCGAGGGCAGCGAATAAAGCATGCCGTCATGACCCATGGCGATACCGTCATCGACGGCGATCGTGTTGAATTCCTTGGCAACACCGCCGGCCGCCTCGATCTCGCGGGCAACGAGCTGGCCAAGGTCCTTCAGGTGCACATGGCCGGGCACGAACTGGGTGAAGGAATTCACCACCGCGATGATCGGCTTGCCGAAATCCGAATCCTTCATGCCTGTGGCGCGCCAAAGGCCGCGGGCGCCTGCCATGTTGCGGCCATGGGTCGTGGTTCTGGAACGGTAAACTGGCATCGGTGTCTTCCTCAACGTGTCGGAATTATCAGGCGAAGCCGGGCGGCATGGAGCCTGCGGGCCGGGCAAACGCTGCTTTTTGGAATTGTCCTAATCCAATCGACGGGGGCTGTCACTACCGGGAAGCCCAAATCCGGTACGCCGGGGAGAAGCGCCATGAGACCCATCGATCATATACGGTTCGACGCGACGTTTTGTTACAGCCTATTCCATCACGGCCGAACACAAAAAATTGGCTTCCCGTCAGCAATATTCAAGGCTTAGACACTAATCTAGACATGCCGGCGGTTCGTTTAAGGGCTATATTTCAGGATATCCGCCGAGGAGGTTTCGACATGCCAAGCTATCGCCCGCCGAAGATCGCGTCATCGGAGATTACGCCGCGCCAGATCTATGTGCGCCGCCGTGAATTCCTCGGCGCGGCAGCGCTTGGCGCCATGGGGCTCTACAGCGCCGGCAAGGCGAGTGCTGCGGCCCTATCCGCCGTTGAGAGCAAATACAAGGTCGACGAGAAACCGACGCCGATCAAGGACGTCACGACCTACAATAATTTCTATGAGTTCGGCCTCGACAAGGGCGATCCCGCAGCACTTTCCGGCGATTTCAAGCCGCTGCCCTGGACGATCAAGGTCGACGGCATGGTCAACAAGCCAGGCACCTTCGACCTCGAGGCGCTGATCAAGGAATTCCCGATCGAGGAGCGCACCTACCGAATGCGTTGCGTCGAGGCCTGGTCGATGGTCATCCCCTGGGACGGCTTTCCGCTGGCATCGCTGCTCGACAAGGTGGAGCCGCTCGGCAGCGCCAAATACGTCGCCTTCGAAACCGTGGTGCGGCCAGAGGAGATGCCTGGGCAGAAGGGTTTCTTCCAATCGCTCGACTGGCCCTATGTCGAGGGCCTGCGCCTCGACGAGGCGCGCCATCCGCTGACGCTGCTGGCCGTCGGGCTCTATGGCGAAACGCTGCCGAACCAGAACGGGGCGCCGATCCGACTCGTCGTACCGTGGAAATACGGCTTCAAGGGCATCAAGTCGATCGTCAGGATCACACTCACCGACCAGCAGCCGAAGAATACCTGGCAGGTCACCAATCCGCAGGAATATGGCTTCTACGCCAACGTCAATCCAGCGGTCGACCATCCTCGCTGGAGCCAGGCGACCGAACGGCGCATCGGCGAAAGCGGCTTCTTCGGCGCGAGCCGCCACCCCACCCTCCCCTTCAATGGTTATGCCGACGAGGTGGCAAGCCTTTATGCCGGCATGGACCTGAAGGCGAATTTCTGATGGCGGAACTGTCGCTCGCCATCCCGAAGCGCTGGCAACCCGCCTCCGTCTGGCTGCTTTATGTCGTCGGGCTCGTGCCTGCGGCCTGGACTTTCTATCTCGGCGCGACCGATCAGCTCGGCGCCGATCCGGTCAAAACCTTCGAGCTCTTCCTCGGCATATGGACGATCCGTTTTCTGATCGCAACACTTGCCGTTTCCCCTGCCCGTGATCTCTTCGGCTGGAACTATCTGCGCTATCGCCGCGCGCTTGGCCTGCTGACCTTCTATTACGCGCTGATGCATTTCACCGTTTACATGGTGCTCGACCAGGCGATGGATATTCCCGCCGTCATCAACGACGTGCTGAAGCGCCCCTTCATCATGTTCGGCATGGCAGCCCTTGCGATGCTCATTCCGCTGGCGCTGACATCCAACAATTTCTCGATCCGCCGCCTCGGCAAGAACTGGATCTGGCTGCACCGCCTTGTCTATATCATCGCCGCCTGCGGGGCGCTGCACTTCGCGCTCTCGACCAAGATCCTCGATCTCGAGCAATATATCTATGTCGGGCTGATCATCGCGCTGATCCTCTATCGCTCCTACCGACCGATCGCACGCAACAAGCAGAAGGGCAAAGGGCGGACGCGCAATCGCGCAGTGGCGTCGGCCTCGTGAGACGGCAGGTTTAGCGCATAACCCCGAAAATCGGAATCGATTTTCGGAAAGGATTATGCGCAGATTCAAAGTGATAGAGCGTCCTTAGCGCGTCTGAAAAGACGCGCGGCGCTGTCGTGTACAAGCAAAAACAGCCGGGCTTCGCAGCCCGGCTGTTTTGTTTCCGCCGGAGCGGAAGATTAAGCGGCGACAGCCTGCTCTTCGGCAGCGACGCGGGCCTTGTCGGCAGCGCCCTTGGCATAGGCATCGCGGTCAACGAATTCGATCACAGCCATGGCGGCATTGTCGCCCTGGCGGAAGCCGGCCTTCATGATGCGCAGGTAGCCGCCGTTGCGGGTGGCGTAGCGCGTTGCGATCGTGTCGAACAGCTTCGAGACGACAGCGGCATCGCGGATCTGCGAGATCGCCTGACGGCGAGCGTGCAGGTCGCCGCGCTTGCCGAGCGTGACGAGCTTCTCGACGATCGGGCGGATTTCCTTGGCCTTCGGCAGGGTCGTGACGATCTGCTCGTGGGTAATCAGCGAAGCCGCCATGTTGGCGAACATCGCCTTGCGGTGGCTTGCAGTTCTATTGAGCTTGCGGCCGGCTTTACCATGGCGCATTGCTATTCTCCTTTAATGCAGGTGCCCTTACGCTAAGTGGGCCTGCCGTTTCCTGGCACATGCAGGCGATCGGCCTGCTGTTTGACGGGGAAAGGCAGCCGAAAGAGCCTGCCTTTTGTTATGTTCTTGCGATCGGCGTGCGGGCGGAAAACCGCCTTACACTTTTCCTCACGCCGCTCAGTACTGGTCTTCGTAACGCTTGGCGAGATCTTCGATGTTCTCGGGCGGCCATGCCGGCACTTCCATGCCGAGGTGCAGGCCCATGGAAGCGAGAACTTCCTTGATTTCGTTCAGCGACTTGCGACCAAAATTCGGTGTGCGGAGCATTTCTGCTTCGGTCTTCTGGATGAGGTCGCCGATGTAGACGATGTTGTCGTTCTTCAGGCAGTTTGCCGAACGGACCGACAGTTCGAGTTCGTCCACCTTCTTCAGGAGAGCCGGGTTGAAAGCGAGTTCGGTGACTGCTTCCTCTTCGGTTTCCTTCTGCGGCTCGTCGAAGTTGACGAAGACGCCAAGCTGATCCTGGAGAATGCGCGCCGCGAAAGCAACGGCGTCTTCGCCGGTGATCGAGCCATCGGTTTCGATGGTCATGTTCAGCTTGTCGTAGTCGAGAACCTGTCCTTCGCGGGTATTTTCAACCTTGTAGGACACCTTCTTGACCGGCGAATAGAGGCTGTCGACCGGGATGAGACCGATCGGAGCATCTTCCGCACGATTGCGCTCGGCCGGAACGTAGCCCTTGCCGTTGTTGACGGTGAATTCCATGCGGATCTCGGCGCCCTCGTCGAGCGTGCAGATGACATGCTCGGGGTTGAGGATTTCGATATCGCCGACCGTCTGAATGTCGCCAGCCGTGACAACACCCGGGCCCTGCTTACGCACGACCATGCGCTTTGCGTCGTCGCCATCCATCTTGATGGCGATTTCCTTGATGTTGAGCACGATGTCCGTGACGTCTTCGCGGACGCCCGGAATCGAGGAGAATTCATGCAGCACGCCATCGATCTGCACCGCCGTGACGGCAGCACCGCGCAGCGAGGAGAGCAGAACGCGGCGAAGCGCGTTGCCGAGGGTGAGGCCGAAGCCGCGCTCCAGCGGTTCGGCAACAAGCGTCGCCCTGGTGCGCGAGCTCGAAGAGAACTCCACCTTGTTCGGCTTGATCAGTTCCTGCCAGTTCTTCTGAATCATGAGTTTGCCTTCCGTTCGTTGCCACCATCCAATCGTGGCAACCGAGCTTGAAAACCACCGGGAGCGCTGAGGCGCTCACCGGTGACGAGAGCGATGATCAGACGCGGCGCTTCTTGCGCGGACGGCAGCCATTGTGCGGGATCGGGGTCACGTCGCGGATGGACGTGATCATGAAACCTGCAGCCTGGAGCGCGCGCAGAGCCGATTCACGACCCGAACCCGGACCGCAGACTTCGACTTCCAGCGACTTCATGCCGTGCTCCTGGGCCTTCTTGGCGCAGTCTTCGGCAGCGATCTGGGCAGCGAACGGGGTCGACTTGCGCGAGCCCTTGAAGCCCTTGGCGCCAGCCGACGACCAAGCGATCGCATTGCCCTGCGCATCGGTGATGGTGATCATCGTGTTGTTGAAGGTCGAGTTGACGTGAGCGACACCCGACGAGATATTCTTGCGCTCGCGACGGCGAACGCGGACGGCTTCCTTAGCCATGGTATTCCTTTCGTTGATCTCTTCACCGCCGTAATGCCAGCGGCTACACCGGAACGGCGCCTATATGGTCCCGCTCCAAACTCAAAAGAGGCCGGCGCAGACCGCCAGCCTCCCCACCCCGGTTTCCCGGAAATTACTTCTTCTTGCCAGCGATTGCCTTTGCCGGACCCTTGCGGGTGCGGGCATTGGTATGCGTGCGCTGACCGCGGACCGGAAGGCCGCGGCGATGACGCAGGCCGCGGTAGCAGCCGAGGTCCATCAGGCGCTTGATGTTCATCGCGGTATCGCGACGAAGATCGCCTTCGACCTGATAGTCGCGGTCGATGGCTTCGCGGATCTGAAGGACTTCTGCGTCCGTCAGCTGATGCACACGACGTTCGGCCGGGATACCGACCTTTTCGACGATTTCCTGTGCGAATTTCGGACCGATCCCGTGAATGTAGGTCAGCGCAATAACAACGCGCTTCGCAGTCGGGATGTTGACGCCAGCGATACGTGCCACGCCTGTTCTCCTTGCATTCCAGTTGCCATCCGGCAAGTGGGCTTCGTTATGCGGCTCTTGAGAACCGCCCGTTCAGATTTACGTCCGTAACATGTCAAAACGACCGCACCCGGACTTCCCTGGGAAATCCGCGCCGATCGCATGGAATGTCGCGAGTTGGCGCGGTGTTTAGCGGAATCACTGCTGAAAAGCAACCGTTCCGCCAAGTTTATTTTCAAAGCCTTAAAGCTTGGAAAGAATGCTTTCGACCTCGGCGGTCACCTGATCGATCTCTGCCATCCCGTCCACGGACTTGAGTTTGCCCTTGGCATGGTAATAGCCGATCAGCGGTGAGGTTTCCTTGTAGTAAACCTGTAGCCGAGCCGTCATGGTCTCCGGAGTGTCATCAGGACGGCGCTTGAAGTGGGTGGAACCGCACTTGTCGCACACACCCTCGGCAGCCGGAACCTTATCGGTATCATGATAGACGCTGCCGCACTGTGCACAGGAGTAGCGACCGGCAACGCGACGAACCAGCTCGTCGTCATTGACACGGAATTCGATGACGACCGAAAGATCGAGACCCTTCGCCCTCAGCATCGCCTCGGTGGCGTCCGCCTGGACGAGCGTCCTGGGGAAGCCGTCGAGGATGAAGCCGTTGGCGCAATCGGGTTGATCGATACGCTCGGAAACGATGGCGATAACGATCTCATCCGAGACGAGCTTGCCGGCGTCCATGACCGCCTTCGCGCGCTTGCCGACATCGGTGCCGGCGTTAACCGCTGCACGCAGCATGTCCCCCGTGGAAAGCTGCGGAATGCCGTGCTTTTCCACGATCCGCTGGGCCTGGGTTCCCTTACCCGCGCCCGGCGGCCCCAAAAGGATAAGTCTCATCGCCCCCTCTTTCCTCCACGCAACTTCGATTTCTTGATCAGGCCTTCGTATTGCTGCGCGATCAGGTGACCCTGGATCTGTGCAACCGTATCAAGAGTTACGCTAACCACGATCAAAAGCGAAGTCCCACCAAGGGCTAATGGAATGCCGGTTTGCGACACCAATATCTCCGGAAGGATGCAGACGAAGACCAGATAGATCGCACCGATCACCGTGATTCGGGTCAGCACGTAGTCGATATATTCGGCGGTGCGCTCGCCCGGACGGATGCCGGGAATGAAGCCGCCATGCTTCTTCAGATTATCAGCCGTGTCCTTCGGATTGAAGACGATGGCCGTATAGAAGAAGGCGAAGAAGGCGATCAGCGCCGCATAGAGCACCATATAGAGTGGCTGGCCATGACCGAGGGCAGCGACGATCGATGTCGCCCAGGCGGGCATTGCCGTGGTGCTGGCAAAGCCCGCAATCGTTGCCGGCAGAAGCAGCAGTGACGATGCGAAGATTGCCGGAATGACACCTGATGTGTTGAGTTTCAACGGCAGATGGGACGTATCGCCCTGGAACATCCGGTTGCCGACCTGGCGCTTCGGATACTGGATCAGCAGCCGGCGCTGGGCGCGCTCGACAAAGACGATGATGGCGATGACGGCGATCGCGACGATGATCACGAGCAGGATCAGCGGGGTCGACAGCGCGCCGGTGCGGCCGAGTTCAAGCGTTCCGGCAAGGGCTGTGGGAAGGCCGGCGGCGATGCCGGCGAAGATGATCAGCGAGATGCCGTTGCCGATGCCGCGCGAGGTGATCTGCTCGCCGAGCCACATCAGGAACATCGTGCCGCCGAGCAGCGTCAGAACGGTGGAGACGCGGAAGAACCAGCCCGGATCGACGACCAAGCCCTGGCCGCTCTCAAGGCCGGCGGCAATGCCATAGGCCTGCAGCGCGCCGAGGATAACGGTACCGTAGCGGGTATATTGATTGATGATCTTACGGCCCTGCTCGCCTTCCTTCTTGAGGTTTTCAAGCGCCGGCACGACCGAGGTCATCAGCTGAACGATGATCGAGGCAGAGATATAGGGCATGATGCCGAGCGCGAAGATTGCCATGCGCTCAACGGCGCCGCCCGAAAACATGTTGAAAAGGCCGAGAATGCCGCCTGCCTGGCCGCGGAAAGCCTGGGCATAGGCTTCAGGATTGAGACCCGGAAGCGGAATATGCGTGCCGAGTCGGTAGACGAGGAGAGCTGCCAGTGTGAACCACAAGCGCTTCTTCAAATCCTCGGCTTTGGCGAAGGTCGAAAAATTGAGGTTGGATGCCAATTGTTCCGCTGCAGAAGCCATGCGTTTCTCCGCGCTACCAATTCCGGCGTCTCTGGGGGACAGGCCGGACCCGGAATCAGTATGAAATTATTCAAAACCGGGCTCAGGACGGATTGCAACGCAACCCCATGCCTCACCCTTGTTTTCGAGTCTTACCGGCATGACGCGGGCGCGCCAGCCAAGTTTTTGTGAGGCCCACATATGGGAGCAAAATCGCCCGGTGTGAAGCACCCCGGGCGATATATCATCAGATTATTATTCGGCTGCAGCCGGAGCCGAAAGCAGCGTCACGGTGCCGCCGGCCTTTTCGATCTTCTCGACGGCAGGCTTGGAGGCGCCCGCAACGACGATGGTGATCTTAGCCTTGATCTCGCCGTCGGCGAGAACGCGAACGCCGTCCTTGACGCGGCGGATGACACCAGCAGCCTTGAGGGCGGCTGCGTCAACTGTCGTCTTGGCATCGAGCTTGCCGGCGTCGATCGCCGTCTGGATACGGGCCAGCGACACGACAACAAAATCGGAAGCGAAAATGTTGTTGAAGCCGCGCTTCGGCAGGCGACGATAGATCGGCATCTGGCCGCCTTCGAAGCCGTTGATGGCGACGCCCGAACGGGACTTCTGACCCTTCACGCCGCGACCACCTGTTTTGCCCGAGCCCGAGCCAATACCGCGGCCGAGGCGCTTGCGGCTGTGGGTCGAGCCTTCGTTGTCCTTGATTTCATTGAGTTTCATGAGCGTTTCCTCCGTCTCACTTCTCGTCGACGACGCGAACGAGATGCTGGACAGCACGGATCATGCCACGAACCGAAGGAGTATCCTCCAGCGTGCGGCGACGGTGCATCTTGTTCAGTCCGAGACCGATCAGCGTGCGCTGCTGGACATCCGGACGGCGAATCGGGCTGCCGATCTGTTCGATCGTGACAGTCTTCGCTTCAGCCTTCTTAGTAGCCTTGGCCATCTGTCAAACTCCTCTTATTCTTCAGAGGCGTTGCCGGAGGCGCCACGACGAGCCTGCAGCGTTGCATACTTGATGCCGCGCTGAGCTGCGATGTCCTTCGGGTGAACCTGGTGCTTCAGAGCGTCGAAGGTGGCGCGAACCATGTTGTAGGGGTTCGACGAACCGGTCGACTTGGCGACGACGTCGTGCATGCCGAGCGTCTCGAATACGGCGCGCATCGGGCCGCCGGCGATGATGCCGGTACCGACCTTGGCCGAGCGCAGCAGAACCTTGCCGGCGCCGTGGCGGCCATGGACGTCGTGATGCAGCGTACGGCCGTCACGCAGCGGTACGAAGATCAGTTCGCGCTTGGCGGCTTCGGTTGCCTTGCGGATGGCTTCCGGCACTTCACGTGCCTTGCCATGGCCGAAGCCGACGCGGCCCTTCTGGTCGCCGACGACGACGAGTGCTGCGAAACCGAAACGACGGCCGCCCTTGACGACCTTGGCGACGCGGTTGATCGCGACAAGCTTGTCGACGAATTCGCTATCGCGCTCTTCACGGCTCTGGCGGTCGTCCCGCTGCGGCCTTCTTTCCTGTGCCATTGTCCTCTTCCTTTTTCTTTTCCGGGTGCAATCGGCAAACAAATGTGGACCGCATCAGCCTCCCCTTTCGGAGAGTGACTGCGGTCCGGTGAAAATCCGGCCGGCGCTTGAGGCGTCCGGCCGGAAACTGATCAGAAGGTGAGACCGCCTTCGCGGGCCGCTTCGGCGAGAGCCTTGATGCGGCCGTGATAGATGAAGGCGCCACGGTCGAACACGACTTCCGTAACACCGGCCTTGGAGGCGCGCTCTGCGAGGAGCTTGCCCACAACGGCAGCGGCGGCGGTATCGGCACCGGTCTTCAGAGAACCGCGCAGATCCTTCTCGAGGGTGGAGGCAGACGCAAGCGTCTTGCCGGCCACGTCATCGATGACCTGGGCGTAGATGTTCTTCGAGGAGCGATGAACCGACAGGCGCGGACGGCCATTGGCCACCGACTTGAGATGACGGCGCACGCGGTTGGCACGACGTGCAAGTGCTTCTTTCCTGCTAGCCATTTCGCGTGATCCTTACTTCTTCTTGCCTTCTTTGCGGACGATCCGCTCGTCAGCGTACTTGACGCCCTTGCCCTTGTAGGGCTCGGGACCGCGATATTCGCGGATTTCGGCGGCAACCTGACCGACCTGCTGCTTGTTGATGCCGCTGACGACGATTTCCGTCGGCTTCGGAACAACGATCGAGATACCGACCGGCGGCTCGTAGATCACGTCGTGGCTGAAACCGAGGGCCAGTTGCAGGTTCTTGCCCTGCATGGCGGCGCGGTAACCGACGCCGTTGATTTCAAGCTTGCGCTCGAAACCGTCCTTGACGCCCTTGAAGATGCCTTCGATCATCGTGCGGGACATGCCCCACTTTGCGCGCGCATCCTTGCTCTGGTTCACCGGCGTCACGACGACGGCGTTATTTTCAAGCTTGAGGCTGATTTCGTCGTTAGCAACGAAAAACAGCTCGCCCTTCGGGCCCTTTGCAGTCACCTTCTGGCCATCGACCGTAGCCGTGATCCCAGCAGGCACCTGAACGGGCTTTTTACCGATACGAGACATGTTTCAATCCTGTCTGTTCGCTATGGAGATCCCTGCCCGATCTTAGAAGACCGAGCAAAGAACCTCGCCACCAACGTTCTGTTCGCGAGCCTGGTGATCGGCCATCACACCCTTCGGAGTCGAAAGGATGGTGATGCCGAGACCGTTCGCGACCTGCGGAATGGACTTGACCGAGACATAAACCCGGCGGCCCGGCTTGGACACACGGCCGATCTCACGGATCACCGATGCGCCTTCATAATATTTCAGCTCGATGCTGAGTTCCGACTTGCCATTGCCGAAATCGACAACGGAGTAGCCACGGATGTAGCCTTCGGACTGCAGAACATCGAGAACACGTGCACGGAGCTTCGAAGCAGGCGTCGAGACCGACGACTTGCGGCGGGAAGCGCCGTTACGGATGCGAGTGAGCATATCGCCCAACGGATCAGTCATTGTCATGTAACCTGCTCCTTACCAGCTCGACTTGACGATACCCGGCACCTTGCCGAGATTGCCGAGTTCACGCAGCGCAATACGCGACATGCGCAGTTTGCGGTAATATGCGCGCGGACGCCCCGAAACTTCGCAACGGTTGCGAATACGGGTCTTCGATCCATCACGCGGCAGGGATGCCAGCTTGATCGAGGCCTTGAACCGCTCTTCGATCGGAAGAGCCTGGTTCATGATGATCGCCTTCAACCCAGCCCGCTTAGCGGCCTGGTTAGCGACCGTAGTACGGCGGCGCTTGTTCTTTTCAACTGCGCTTGTCTTCGCCATGTCAGGTTCCTTTTCTACGCTCGTCGTTACGGTTATTGACGGAACGGGAAGCTGAACTCTTTCAGAAGAGCCCGTGCTTCGTCGTCGGTCGTCGCCGTCGTGCAAACGATGATGTCCATGCCCCACATCTGATCAACCTTGTCGTAGTTGATCTCAGGGAACACAATGTGCTCCTTGATGCCCATGGCGAAGTTGCCACGGCCGTCAAAGCTTTTCGGGTTCAGGCCGCGGAAGTCGCGAACGCGCGGGAGCGCGATGTTCACGAGACGGTCCAGGAACTCGTACATGCGGGCGCCGCGCAGGGTGACCTTCGCGCCGATCGGCATCTGTTCGCGGACCTTGAAGCCTGCGATAGAGTTACGTGCGCGGGTGATGACCGGCTTCTGACCGGCGATCGCTGCGAGGTCGGCGGCAGCTACCGTCGGCTTCTTCGAGTCAGCGGTCGCTTCGCCGACACCCATGTTGATCACGATCTTGTCGAGCTTCGGGATCATCATCTCGTTGGCGTAGGAGAACTGCTCCTGCATCGCCTTGCGGATGCGCTCGACATATTCCTTCTTGAGCCGCGGCTCATATTTTGCCTCAGCCATCGATCACTTCTCCAGAACGCTTGGCCACACGGACCTTCTTGCCGTCAACAACCTTGAAACCGACGCGGGTCGGCTTGCCGTCCTTGTCGATGATTGCAACGTTGGACAGGTGAACCGGGGCTTCCTTGTTGATGATGCCGGCTTCCTGGGTCTGCGTCTGGCGCTGGTGGCGCTTGACGACGTTGACGCCACGAACAACGGCACGATCTTCCTTCGGCATGACCTGGACAACTTCGCCGGTACGGCCCTTGTCCTTGCCAGCGAGCATGACGACCTTGTCGCCCTTACGAATCTTCTGCATCGCTTCGCTCCTTACAGTACTTCGGGAGCCAGCGAGATGATCTTCATGTGGTTCTTGGCGCGAAGTTCGCGCGGAACCGGTCCGAAGATACGGGTGCCGATCGGCTCTTTCTTGTTGTCGATGAGGACTGCTGCGTTGGTGTCGAAGCGGATGACGGAGCCATCCGGACGACGGATGTCCTTGGCGGTGCGAACGACAACCGCCTTCATCACGTCACCCTTCTTCACACGGCCGCGCGGGATCGCTTCCTTGATCGAAACGACGATGACGTCGCCGATCGAGGCATACTTGCGCTTCGAGCCGCCCAGCACCTTGATGCACATGACACGACGTGCGCCGGAATTATCCGCGACGTCGAGGTTTGTTTGCATCTGAATCATATCAGGTCGCCTTCTTGGTTTACCGGAATGGTTGGGCTAGCCCCCTACTCCGGCTTATGAAAATTTTCGCCGGCCGAGCTGCCATAACGGCAGCACAGACGCGGCAATAGCTGAATAGCGCGGGATCGATCGTGCCAGGGTGGTTTCCCAAACGGGACCTTCCGTGCGCTCAAAGCAAAAGAACGCCCGGCTTTCGAGCGTTCTGACGCTGCTTCATACAGATATTTCGGCGAGACGCAAGGCCTCGCACAAAATTCTGTTACTGGCCCTGGGCGGAAATGACCGTCCAGCGCTTGTCCTTGGAGATCGGCGCGCATTCCTCGATGGATACGGTATCGCCAATCTTGTACTGATTGTTCTCGTCGTGGGCCTTGTACTTCTTGGAACGACGAACGGTCTTCTGGAGCAGCGGGTGAGCGAAACGACGCTCGACACGAACCACTACCGTCTTCTCGTTCTTGTCGCCAACGACGACGCCCTGCAGGATGCGCTTCGGCATATTTTTCTTCCTTTAGGCCTTAACTTCTGCCGCCTTCTGGCGGGCAATGGTTTTCACGCGGGCGATGTCCTTGCGGACTTCGTTGATGCGCGAGGACTTTTCGAGCTGGCCGGTCGCCTTCTGGAAGCGCAGGTTGAACTGCTCCTTCTTCAGCTTGGCAAGCTCGTCCTTAAGTTGGTCGGCGGTGAACCCGCGAACATCTGAGGCTTTCATGAGCTCAATCCCTTACTCTGCAATGCGCTGAACGAAGCGCGTCTTGACCGAGAGCTTGGCAGAGCCGAGGCGAAGCGCCTCACGGGCGATTTCTTCGCTGACACCGTCGATCTCGAACATCATACGGCCGGGCTTGACCTTGCATGCCCAGTATTCAACGGAGCCCTTACCCTTACCCATGCGGACTTCGGTCGGCTTTGCGGTTACCGGAACGTCCGGGAACACGCGGATCCATACACGGCCGGCGCGCTTCATATAACGCGTGATCGCGCGGCGGGCCGCTTCGATCTCGCGCGCGTTGACGCGGTTGGGTTCCTGTGCCTTCAGGCCGAATTCGCCGAATGCCAGGTCAGAACCGCCCTTGGCGACGCCCTTGATGCGGCCCTTGAACTGCTTGCGGTACTTGGTACGCTTTGGCTGCAACATTTTCTTATTCTCCGAACTTCTCTGCCACGCGCGCTATCAAGCGTTGTCGCGGCGACGGTCTCTGTCGCGGTCACGATCACGGCTTGCCGGACCCTGGGCGTCACCTTCCATCGCACGGCGCTCGGAAGCCATCGGATCGTGCTCAAGGATTTCGCCCTTGAAGATCCAGACCTTGATGCCGCAGATGCCGAACGCGGTTTCTGCTTCAGCCGTGCCGTAGTCGATGTCGGCGCGCAGCGTGTGCAACGGCACACGACCTTCGCGGTACCATTCCGTACGGGCGATTTCAGCGCCGCCGAGACGGCCAGCGCAGGTGATCTTGATGCCTTCGGCGCCAAGACGCATCGCGGACTGAACGGCGCGCTTCATGGCGCGGCGGAAAGCCACGCGACGCTCGAGCTGCTGGGCGATCGACTGAGCGACCAGCGTCGCATCGACTTCGGGCTTGCGCACTTCGACGATGTTGAGGTGCGTTTCCGAATTCGTCATCTCCGACAGCTTCTTGCGGAGCTTGTCGATGTCAGCGCCCTTGCGGCCGATGATCAGGCCCGGACGTGCCGAGTGGATCGTGACGCGGCACTTCTTGTGCGGACGCTCGATGACGACCTTGGAGATCCCGGCCTGCTTCAGTTCGCTCATGACGAACTTGCGCATCTTCAGGTCTTCGTGCAGCAGCTGGCCGTACTCGGCATTGTCCGCAAACCAGCGGCTATCCCAGGTACGGTTGATTCCGAGACGGAAACCGATTGGATTGATTTTCTGACCCATTATGCGGCCTCCTCTGCTGCCTGCACTTCACGAACGACGATCGTCAGGTGCGCGAAGGGCTTTTCGATGCGCGACGCGCGACCGCGGCCACGAGCGTGGAAACGCTTCATGACGATCGACTTGCCGACATAGGCCTCGGCGACAACCAGCGAGTCGACGTCGAGATCGTGGTTGTTCTCGGCGTTGGCGATCGCAGATTCGAGCGTCTTCTTGACGGCGCCTGCGATGCGCTTGCGGGAGAACTCCAGCTCAGCGAGTGCACGCTCGACCTTCTTGCCGCGGATAGCCGCAGCAACCAGGTTGAGCTTCTGAGGGCTGACGCGGAGCGTGCGGGCGACTGCTTGCGCCTCGTTGTCCTTCAGCCGGCGTTCGGCTTTTGCCTTGCCCATTGTTACTTCCTCTTCGCCTTCTTGTCCGCGCCGTGACCGTAGTAGGTGCGGGTCGGAGAGAATTCACCGAATTTGTGGCCGACCATGTCTTCATTGACGCTGACCGGGATATGCTTGCTGCCGTTGTAGACGCCGAAGGTGAGACCGACGAACTGCGGCAGGATCGTGGAGCGACGGCTCCAGATCTTGATCACTTCACTACGACCGCCTTCACGAACCTTCTCAGCCTTCTTGAGAAGATAGCCGTCAACGAACGGACCTTTCCATACTGAACGAGCCATTGGAGACTTCCTCTCTTACTTCTTACGCTGATGACGCGAGCGCATGATCATCTTGTCGGTCGACTTGTTCGACCGGGTGCGCTTGCCCTTGGTCGGCTTGCCCCACGGTGTCACCGGATGGCGACCACCGGAGGTGCGGCCTTCACCACCGCCGTGCGGATGGTCGACCGGGTTCATGACGACACCGCGGTTATGCGGACGCTTGCCGCGCCAAACGGTACGACCGGCCTTGCCGTCGTTGATGTTGGCGTGATCAGGGTTGGAGACCGCGCCGATCGAAGCAAGGCAGGAGCCATGAACGAGACGCTGTTCACCGGAGTTCAGGCGAAGGATCGCCATGCCCTGGTCGCGGCCGACGAGCTGTGCGTAGCCACCGGCGGAGCGAGCGATCTGACCACCCTTGCCCGGCTTCATTTCCACATTGTGGATAATGGAGCCGACCGGGATGAACTGCAGCGGCATGGTGTTGCCGGGCTTGACGTCGACAGCCTTCTCGGAAGCGATGACCTTGTCACCGGCAGCAAGGCGCTGAGGAGCGAGGATATAAGCCTTCTCGCCGTCAGCATAGTTCACCAGCGCGATGAAAGCCGTGCGGTTCGGATCGTATTCGATACGCTCGACCGTGCCTTCGACGTCGAACTTGCGACGCTTGAAGTCGATCAGACGATAGGTGCGCTTGTGACCGCCGCCGATGAAGCGGGCGGTGATGCGACCGAGGTTGTTACGACCGCCGCTCTTGGTCAGACCTTCCGTCAGCGCCTTGACCGGCTTACCCTTGTAGAGGGCCGAACGGTCGACGATGACCAGCTGGCGCTGGCTCGGGGTGATCGGATTGAATGTTTTCAATGCCATTTTCTTATACCTCAGAGACCGGTGGAGACGTCGATCGTCTGGCCTTCAGCCAGCGTCACAACAGCCTTCTTCACGTCCTTCTGCTTGCCGACGAAACCGCGGAACCGCTTGGTCTTGCCTTTGCGCAGCAGAGTGTTGACAGCCGTGACCTTGACGCCGAACAGCGCCTCGACCGCAGCCTTGATTTCCGGCTTGGTCGCCTGCTTGGCGACATTGAAAACAACCTGGTTGTTTTCGGATACCAGCGTGGACTTTTCGGTGATCGCCGGAGAGACGATCACATCGTAGTGGCGAAGATCGGTCACTTGAATCGCTCCTCTAGCGCTTCAACCGCAGCCTTGGAAAGCACGAGCTTGCCGCGGCGCACGATGTCGTAAACGTTGATGCCCTGGATCGGCAGAACATCGATGTTCGGGATGTTCTGAGCTGCGAGCTTGAAGTTGCCGTCAAGCTCTGCGCCGCCGATGAAGAGGGCGTTGGTCAGGCCGAGCGTCTCGAAAACAGACGCGAGAGCCTTGGTCTTGGCTTCGGTGGCAACCAGGTTGTCGATGACGATGACGTCATCGGCCTTGATCTTGGCCGAAAGGGCGTGGCGAAGGCCGAGTGCACGAACCTTCTTCGGAAGATCGTGCTCGTGGCTGCGCACGACCGGGCCGTGAGCCTTGCCGCCGCCGCGGAACTGCGGAGCGCGAGCCGAATGGTGGCGGGCGCGGCCCGTACCCTTCTGCTTGTACATCTTGGCGCCGGTGCGCGAAACTTCCGCGCGGCCCTTAGCCTTGTGGGTGCCCTGCTGCTTCTTGGCAAGCTGCCAGCGGATGACGCGGGCGAGAATGTCTTCACGGGGCTCGAGACCGAAAATCGCGTCCGAAAGGGAAACCTTCCCGGCGTCTTTTCCCTCGAGGGTCTTGACGTTGAATTCCATTGATCTGGCTCCCTTACTTCGCGGCCGACTTGACGGCGTCGCGCACGATGATCCAAGCACCCTTGGAACCAGGAACAGCACCCTTGATCAGGATCAGACCACGATCTTCGTCGGTCGAAACCACTTCCAGGTTCTGCGTCGTGACGCGCGTCTGGCCCATGTGACCAGCCATCTTCTTGTTCTTGAACACCTTGCCCGGATCCTGGCGCGAGCCGGTCGAACCGTGCGAACGGTGCGACACCGACACACCGTGCGTGGCACGCAGACCGCCGAAACCGTGGCGCTTCATGGCGCCGGCAAAACCCTTACCGATCGTCGTGCCCGTCACGTCGACGAGCTGACCGGCTGCAAAGTGACCCGCCTTGATCTCAGTGCCGATCTCGAGCAGCTGATCTTCCGACACGCGGAATTCAGTGAGCTTGGCCTTCGGCTCGACGTTGGCAATGGCAAAGTTGCCGCGCATCGCCTTCGACGTGTTCTTCACCTTCGCCTGGCCGGCACCGAGCTGAACTGCGGTATAGCCATTCTTTTCGACAGTGCGCGTGGCCACGACCTGGCAGCCTTCCATACGCAGTACCGTTACCGGGACATGCTCGCCGGCGTCGTTATAGACGCGGGTCATTCCCACCTTCTGTGCAATCACACCTGAACGCATCGGTTCAATCCTTCTCACTCAGCCCGAAGACCCGAGGTCTCAGAGCTTGATCTCAACATCGACACCGGCGGCGAGATCGAGCTTCATCAGCGCGTCTACCGTCTGCGGGGTCGGGTCAACGATATCGAGAAGGCGCTTATGCGTGCGCATCTCGAACTGTTCACGGCTCTTCTTGTCGATGTGCGGGGACCGGTTGACCGTAAACTTCTCGATGCGGGTCGGAAGCGGAACGGGGCCCCGGACGCTTGCACCGGTGCGCTTAGCCGTCGATACGATCTCGCGCGTGGAGGCATCGAGAATCCGGTGATCGAACGCCTTCAGGCGGATGCGGATATTCTGGCCGTTCATTCGACTTTATCCTTGTGTCTGTTATCCGCGTGTCACCACTTAGGGACACGGCTTACCTTCAGTTACGTTAGCGGGCCACCGGTTTCAAAGATCGAGAGGGACACCGAGATCGGCGTCCCTATCCTTTCCTTGGGCCAGGTGGCCCAGCCGCTAATTACTCGACGATCGACGCGACGATGCCGGCGCCGACGGTGCGGCCGCCTTCGCGGATGGCGAAGCGCAGCTTTTCTTCCATCGCGATCGGAACGATCAGCTCGACGGCAACCGTGACGTTGTCGCCCGGCATAACCATCTCCGTGCCTTCCGGCAGCGTCACAATGCCCGTCACGTCGGTCGTGCGGAAGTAGAACTGCGGACGGTAGTTGGTGAAGAACGGCGTATGACGGCCACCCTCTTCCTTCGTCAGGATGTAGGCTTCTGCCATGAACTTCTTGTGCGGCTTGACAGAGCCGGGCTTCGCCAGGATCTGGCCACGCTCGACGCCATCACGGTTCACACCGCGGATCAGCGCACCGATGTTGTCGCCGGCCTGGCCCTGATCGAGCAGCTTGCGGAACATTTCAACGCCGGTCACCGTCGTCTTCGAGGTCGGACGGATGCCGACGATCTCGACTTCTTCGCCAACCTTGACAATGCCACGCTCGACGCGGCCGGTCACAACCGTGCCGCGGCCAGAGATCGAGAACACGTCTTCGATCGGCATCAGGAACGGCTGGTCGATCGGGCGCTCAGGCGTCGGGATGTAGGCATCGACAGCGGCCATCAGCTCGCGGATCGCGTCTTCGCCGATCTTCTTGTCCGAATCTTCAAGAGCAGCAAGTGCCGAACCCTTGACGACCGGGATATCGTCGCCCGGGAAGTCGTAGGACGACAGCAGTTCGCGCACTTCGAGCTCGACCAGTTCGAGAAGCTCGGCGTCGTCAACCTGGTCGACCTTGTTCAGGAACACAACGATTGCCGGAACGCCGACCTGGCGAGCCAGCAGAATGTGTTCGCGCGTCTGCGGCATCGGGCCGTCAGCAGCCGAGCACACCAGGATCGCGCCGTCCATCTGGGCAGCACCGGTGATCATGTTCTTGACGTAGTCGGCGTGGCCGGGGCAGTCGACGTGGGCGTAGTGGCGGGCCGGCGTCTCATATTCAACGTGAGCCGTCGAAATCGTGATGCCACGCGCCTTTTCTTCCGGAGCCGCGTCGATCTGGTCGTACGCCTTGTACTCACCGAAGTACTTCGTGATCGCTGCCGTCAGAGACGTCTTGCCGTGGTCAACGTGGCCAATCGTGCCAATGTTGACGTGCGGCTTGTTGCGCTCAAACTTACTCTTTCCCATTTTCGGGTCTCCGTTTTGCTAGTCCCCGAGGGGATCTAATTCTTGTTATCGGTCAATTGGTATTCCGGTCACTTCTGACCGGAATACTTTGCCTGGATTTCAGTTGCGACGTTCGACGGGACCGGCGAATAGTGATCGAAGGTCATCGTGTACTGGGCGCGGCCCTGGGACATGGAGCGCAGGTTGTCGACGTATTTGAACATGTTCGCGAGCGGGACGTTCGCGTTGATGACGACGGCGATACCGCGGCTTTCCTGGCCCTGGATCTGACCGCGACGGGAGTTCAGGTCGCCGATAACGTCGCCGACATAATCTTCCGGGGTGACGACTTCGACCTTCATCATCGGCTCGAGCAGCTGAGCGCCGGCCTTCTTGGCTGCTTCACGGAAGCAGGCACGCGATGCGATTTCGAAGGCGAGAACCGAGGAGTCGACGTCGTGGAATGCGCCGTCGATGAGGGTCGCCTTGACGCCCAGCATCGGGAAGCCGGCGAGCGGACCCGAAGACAGAACGCTTTCGATGCCCTTCTGGACGCCGGGGATGTATTCCTTCGGAACGGCACCGCCGACGATCTTCGATTCGAACTTGAATTCGTCGCCGTCCGGGTTCGGTTCGAAGACGATCTTGACGCGCGCGAACTGGCCGGTACCACCGGACTGCTTCTTGTGCGTATAGTCTTCTTCATGCGTCCGGGTGATGGTTTCGCGATAGGCAACCTGCGGCGCGCCGACAGTTGCTTCAACCTTGAATTCACGACGCATGCGGTCGACGATGATGTCGAGATGCAGTTCGCCCATGCCGGCGATGATGGTCTGGCCGGATTCCTGGTCGGTCTTGACGCGGAAGGACGGATCTTCAGCAGCCAGGCGGTTGAGCGCGAGGCCCATCTTTTCCTGGTCGCCCTTGGTCTTCGGCTCGATGGCGATCTGAATGACCGGCTCCGGGAATTCCATGCGCTCGAGGATAACCGGCTTCAGCGGATCGCAGAGCGTGTCGCCCGTCGTGGTTTCCTTGAGGCCGGCGAGAGCGACGATGTCACCTGCGAAGGCTTCTTCGATGTCTTCACGCGAGTTGGAGTGCATCTGCAGCATACGGCCGACGCGCTCGCGCTTGTCCTTGACCGTGTTGATGACCGAGGCGCCCTTTTCGAGCTTGCCGGAGTAGATGCGGGCGAAGGTCAGCGAACCGACGAAGGGGTCGTTCATGATCTTGAAAGCGAGCATGGAAAGCGGCTCGCTGTCATCGGCATGACGCTCGATTTCGGCTTCCGTCTTGAAGTCGATGCCCTTGATCGCCGGGATGTCCATTGGCGACGGCAGGTAGTCGACAACGGCGTCGAGCAGCGGCTGCACGCCCTTGTTCTTGAAGGCGGTGCCACAGAACATCGGGTGGAACTTGACGTCGATCGTGCCGCGGCGAACCAGCGCACGGATCTGATCGTTGTCCGGCAGAATGCCTTCGAGGTAAGCTTCCGTGGCGGCTTCGTCGATGTCGACGACCGTCTCGATCAGCTTTTCGCGATATTCTTCAGCCTTGGCCTTCATGTCCTCAGGGATCTCGACGACGTCCCACTGGGCGCCGAGCGACTCGTCGCGCCAGATGAGTGCGTTCATCTCGACCAGGTCGATGACGCCCTTGAATTCGGTTTCCGCACCGATCGGCAGCTGCATGACGACAGCCGTTGCACCGAGACGGGTCTTGATCATCTCGACGGAGCGGTAGAAGTCCGCGCCGGTCTTGTCCATCTTGTTGCAGAAGATCATCCGCGGGACATTGTACTTCTCAGCCTGGCGCCAGACGGTTTCCGTCTGCGGCTCAACACCGGCGTTGGCGTCGAGCAGCGCGATGGCGCCGTCGAGAACGCGCAGCGAACGCTCGACTTCAATGGTGAAGTCGACGTGGCCGGGAGTGTCGATGATGTTGAAGCGGCGCATTTTGCCGTCACGACCCTTCCAGAAGGTCGTGGTGGCAGCAGAGGTGATCGTGATGCCACGCTCCTGCTCCTGCTCCATCCAGTCCATCGTGGCTGCGCCGTCGTGAACTTCGCCGATCTTGTGCGACTTGCCGGTGTAATAAAGAATACGCTCGGTGGTCGTGGTCTTGCCGGCGTCGATATGCGCCATGATACCGAAATTGCGGTAGTCTTCGATCTTATATTCGCGAGCCATTGTGGACTGCCTTTCGATACCGTTCGGAATTACCAGCGATAGTGCGAGAACGCGCGGTTGGCATCAGCCATCTTGTGCGTGTCTTCGCGCTTCTTGACGGCGGAGCCGCGGTTGTTGGACGCATCGAGCAGTTCGCCGGAAAGGCGGTCAACCATTGTCGTTTCATTGCGCTTGCGGGCAGCAGCGATCAGCCAGCGAATAGCAAGAGCCTGGCGGCGCTCCGGACGAACGTCGACGGGGACCTGATAGGTCGCACCACCGACACGACGCGAGCGGACTTCAACGTGCGGGGCAATGTTCTCGAGCGCAGAATGGAAAACCGTGAGCGGCTCCTGCTTGGACTTGCCGTGGACTACGTCGAACGCACCGTAGACGATGTTTTCAGCAACGGACTTCTTGCCGTCGAGCATGATAGCATTCATGAACTTGGTGACGACGAGATCGCCGAACTTCGGGTCCGGATTGATCTCGCGCTTTTCTGCTTTATGACGTCTGGACATACTTTTGTCTCTTCAACCGTTAAGGCGCTTCATGACGCGGAGGACCTCGCGCAGCGCCGGATTATTCAAAACCGAATTACTTCGGACGCTTCGCGCCGTACTTGGAGCGGCGCTGCTTGCGGTTCTTGACACCCTGGGTATCGAGAACGCCGCGGATGATGTGATAACGGACACCCGGAAGGTCCTTGACGCGGCCGCCACGGATCATGACGACGGAGTGTTCCTGAAGGTTGTGACCTTCGCCGGGGATGTAACCAATGACTTCGAAGCCGTTGGTCAGGCGGATCTTTGCGACCTTACGCAGAGCCGAGTTCGGCTTCTTCGGCGTCGTCGTGTAGACGCGCGTGCAAACGCCGCGCTTCTGCGGGTTCTCCTGGAGTGCGGGAACCTTGTTACGCTTTACGTTCGCCTGGCGAGGCTTGCGGATCAGCTGGTTTACGGTAGGCATTCAACCATCCCTTACGTTTTATCTCAGTACCCTTGCGGGCTTGAACTCGCGCCGTCTCCGGCAGTGACGTACGCTTTCCGCCAATGCGCAAAATATGGCCCGATCCGCTTCCGCAGATGGACCACAAGGAGCAGAGGACGCATAGAATATGCGTCGTGCGTGCAGCATCATGACTTCAACGTGCGTTTAGAACCTTGTTTGAGGTGAACTTCAGGGCGAGTCGCCCCGAACAGCCAAGCCTCACATGGGATCTGATGGCCGGGGTACTACTGGTTTCCACCCGTCTCGTCAAGGCCGGTTAAGAAATAAACTCGCCGTATCGCCTTGATATGCCGGACGAACGCCCTGTTTCATTCTTCTAGACGCATTCACGGCCGTGCACCAAGATAAAAACTTGGGCATTGCAGCAAAAGCAGTTAAGGAATCAGCAATTGCGGCGTTCGGCCCTCACAGCAGGATTCGAGCGACCGAATCGTCAAAGAGCCGAAGGACAGGCGATGATCACGACACCTGATAACGACAATAATTTCGACGGCCCGATGATCTTCATCATCATCGGCAAGGGCTACGAGTCCGACGCCAGCGAAGGCATCGACCTGCACATCATGCTGAAGGCGCCTGACGACGACACTGCCGTACGCGAGGCCCTGAACGCCCTTGCCGAGGAAGGCTTCATCGAGGCCGATCTCGACCAGATCGGCATGCTGACCGAGATCCCTGCCGAAGAGCCGCACGCATCTGCCTACCAGGGCGCAGTCGAAGGCGAGGTCGCGATTATCCGGTTCAACTGAAGGGAGCCGCCGCTCGCGCTGTCAAAGTCAGCATAAGCGGAAGCAGTCTCCCCTCGCCGCCCGCCCAATCAGAGCAGACTAAAAACGAAAACCGCCCGGATCGCTCCGGGCGGTTTTTCAATTCGTCGACTTCAGCCGCGGATTATTCCGCAGCCGGAGCCTTTTCGGCCATGTCCTGCAGCATCGGCGTGGCAACGGCAGCACCGGTGCCCTTGCGGCGCTCTTCGAGGATCATCTCGTCGCGCGACGTAGCGATGCGGCGGATCTGGGTCATGGTGCCGCCGGTACCGGCCGGGATGAGGCGGCCGACGATGACGTTTTCCTTCAGACCCTGCAGGCCGTCGGTCTTGCCGGCGATCGCAGCTTCCGTCAGCACCTTGGTCGTTTCCTGGAAGGACGCGGCCGAGATGAAGGACGGGGTCTGCAGCGACGCCTTGGTGATGCCGAGAAGAACCGGATCGCCGTAGGCTGGCTTCTTGCCCTGCTCGATCAGGTGATCGTTGACATCTTCGAGCTCGATCCGGTCGACATTGTCGCCGACGATATAGGTCGAGTCGCCCGCATCGGTGATTTCCACCTTCTGCAGCATCTGACGGACAATCACCTCGATGTGCTTGTCGTTGATGACGACGCCCTGCAGGCGGTAGACTTCCTGGATCTCGTTGACGAGGTAGGAGGCCAGAGCCTCCACGCCCTTGATCGCCAGGATGTCGTGCGGAGCCGGGTTACCGTCGAGGATATAGTCACCCTTTTCGATATAGTCGCCTTCCTGAAGGTGGAAGGGCTTGCCCTTCGGGATCAGGTACTCGACAGGCTCGACACCGTCTTCCGCCGGCTCGATGATGACGCGACGCTTGTTCTTGTAGTCGCGGCCGAGGCGGATCGTACCATCGATCTCTGCGATGATGGCGTGGTCCTTCGGACGGCGGGCTTCGAACAATTCGGCAACACGCGGCAGACCGCCGGTGATGTCCTTGGTCTTGGCGCTTTCGAGCGGCGAACGCGCGAGAACGTCACCCTGGGAGACCTTCGTGCCCGGCTCGACCGACAGAATCGCATCGACCGAGAGCAGGAAGCGGGCGTCACCGCCACGGGACAGCTTTGCGATATTGCCGCTGGCATCCTTGACGACGATCGCCGGCTTGAGGTCCGAGCCGCGCGGGGTCGAACGCCAGTCGATGACCTGACGCTTGGTGATGCCGGTCGATTCGTCGGTCGCTTCGAGAACGGAGAGACCGTCGACCAGATCTTCAAACTGAACGGTACCGGCCACTTCCGTCATCATCGGACGGGTGTAAGGGTCCCATTCTGCCAGACGCTGGCCGCGCTTGACCTTGTCGCCTTCGTCGACATGCAGCTTCGAACCGTATGCCACGCGCTGCGACGACCGCTCTACACCACGTTCGTCCAGGATCTGGACGGTCATGTTGCGGCCCATGGCAACGAGGTTGCCATCGGAGTTGCGCAAGATGTTGCGGTTCTTGATCTGCACCGTACCTTCGTACGAGGCTTCGAGGAACGACTGGTCGACCACGGTCGCCGTACCGCCAAGGTGGAAGGTACGCATGGTGAGCTGGGTGCCCGGCTCGCCGATCGACTGAGCAGCGATGACGCCGACGGCTTCGCCCATGTTGACCGGCGTACCGCGCGCGAGGTCGCGGCCGTAGCAGACCGAGCAGACGCCCGTCTGGATTTCACAGGTCAGCGCCGAGCGGATGCGGATCGACTGGATGCCGGCCTTCTCGATTTCGACGACGTCGGGCTCGAGGATCATCTTGCCGGCATCGACGATACGCTCACCGGTGACCGGATGATCGATGTCGTCGAGCGCCGTGCGGCCGAGGATACGGGCGCCGATCGAGGCAACCACCTGGCCGGCATCGACGATGGCGGTCATGGTGAGGCCCGTCTGCGTTCCGCAATCGACGTGCGTGACGATGCAATCCTGCGCGACGTCGACGAGACGGCGGGTCAGGTAGCCGGAGTTGGCGGTCTTCAGGGCGGTGTCTGCGAGACCCTTACGGGCGCCGTGCGTCGAGTTGAAGTACTCGTTGACGGTCAGGCCTTCCTTGAAGTTCGAGATGATCGGGGTCTCGATGATTTCGCCCGACGGCTTGGCCATGAGGCCACGCATGCCGCCCAGCTGGCGCATCTGGTTCGGAGAACCGCGGGCACCGGAGTGGCTCATCATGTAGATCGAGTTCATCGGCTTCTGGCGACCGGTCTTCTCGTCGAATTCGACCGCCTTGATGCGGGCCATCATCTCTTCGGCGACCTTTTCGGTCGCCTTGCCCCAGGCGTCGACAACCTTGTTGTACTTCTCGCCCTGGGTAATGAGGCCGTCATTGTACTGCTGCTCGTATTCCTTCACCAGGTTTTCGGTGTCGGCAACGATCTTGGCCTTGGCATCCGGAATGACCATGTCGTCCTTGCCAAACGAAATGCCGGCGCGGCAGGCATGCGAGAAGCCGAGCTGCATGATGCGGTCGCAGAAAATGACCGTGTCCTTCTGGCCGCAATGGCGATAGACCGTGTCGATCATCTTCGAGATGTTCTTCTTGGTCATTTCCTGGTTGCAGATATCGAAAGGCACCTTGCCGTTCTTCGGCAACAGTTCGCCGATGAGCAGACGGCCAGGCGTCGTCTCATAGATCTTCGAGTAAGGCTTGCCATCCTCGTCGACCGACTTGAAGCGGCCGCGGATCTTGGTGTGCAGCGTCACGACCTTGCTTTCGAGGGCGTGATGCAGCTCGCCGAGATCGGAGAAGGCCATGCCTTCGCCCGGCTCGTTCTGATTGAGGATCGACAGATAGTAGAGGCCGAGAACCATGTCCTGCGAGGGAACGATGATGGGCGCGCCGTTGGCCGGATGCAGGATGTTGTTGGTCGACATCATCAGCACGCGGGCTTCGAGCTGGGCTTCGAGCGACAGCGGCACGTGAACGGCCATCTGGTCACCATCGAAGTCGGCGTTGAACGCCGTGCAGACGAGCGGATGCAGCTGGATCGCCTTGCCTTCGACCAGGGTAGGTTCGAAGGCCTGGATGCCCAGGCGGTGCAGCGTCGGTGCGCGGTTCAAGAGAACCGGATGCTCGCGGATAACCTCGTCGAGGATATCCCAGACTTCCGGCTTTTCTTTTTCGACCAGCTTCTTGGCCTGCTTGACGGTCGAGGAGTAACCCTTGGCGTCGAGGCGGGCATAGATGAACGGCTTGAAGAGCTCGAGCGCCATCTTCTTCGGCAGGCCGCACTGGTGCAGCTTCAGTTCCGGACCGGTGACGATGACCGAACGGCCGGAATAGTCGACGCGCTTGCCGAGCAGGTTCTGGCGGAAGCGGCCCTGCTTGCCCTTCAGCATGTCGGAGAGCGACTTCAGCGGACGCTTGTTGGCGCCGGTGATGACGCGGCCGCGACGGCCGTTGTCGAACAGCGCGTCAACGGATTCCTGCAGCATGCGCTTTTCGTTGCGGATGATGATGCCGGGCGCACGAAGCTCGATCAGGCGCTTCAGACGGTTGTTACGGTTGATGACGCGGCGGTACAGATCGTTCAGATCCGACGTCGCGAAACGGCCGCCGTCGAGCGGAACCAGCGGACGCAGGTCCGGCGGAATGACCGGAACGACCTTCATGATCATCCATTCCGGACGGTTGCCCGACTCCATGAAGTTCTCGACGATCTTCAGGCGCTTCATCAGCTTCTTCTGCTTGAGATCCGACGTGGTGTCGGCAAGCTCGGCGCGCAGGTCGCCAGCGATCTTTTCGAGGTTCATCGAGGCCAGCATCTCGTAGATCGCCTCGGCGCCGATCATCGCGGTGAACTGGTCTTCGCCGTATTCGTCGACGGCGAGCATGTACTCTTCTTCCGAGAGGAGCTGGTGCTCCTTCAGGGCGGTCAGGCCCGGCTCGGTGACGATGTAGTTTTCGAAGTAGAGGACGCGCTCGACATCCTTCAGCGTCATGTCGAGCAGCGTCGAAATGCGTGATGGCAGCGACTTCAGGAACCAGATGTGGGCAACGGGAGCGGCGAGCTCGATATGGCCCATGCGCTCACGGCGAACGCGCGACAGCGTGACTTCGACGCCGCACTTTTCGCAGATGATGCCCTTGTACTTCATGCGCTTGTACTTGCCGCACAGGCATTCGTAGTCCTTGATCGGCCCGAAGATGCGCGCGCAGAACAGACCGTCACGTTCCGGCTTGAACGTACGGTAGTTGATGGTTTCCGGCTTCTTGATCTCACCGTAAGACCAGGAGAGGATCTTCTCCGGAGACGCGATCGAAATCCGAATGGAATCGAAATTCTGTGCAGGCACCTGCGGATTGAAAAGATTCATGACCTCTTGGTTCATGCCTGTCTCCTTCATGGGCTAAAGCGCCCTCAAAATGCGATGGTCGGCGGCAAATTCCCGGGAGCCGCCTCCCTCGCTTAAACGAGAATAACCGCTGGATGCGGCAAAACTTCCCTTCCGGGCCGACACGGATACGGCGCCCGGCGGGACCGGCGTGCGCCGCATTGGCAGCGCACGCCCTATCAAGTGCTTACTCGGCCGCGTCGGGCAGCTGCGCTGCCTGCGCCTCGTCAAGCTTGGTGTTCTCGAGCTCGACGCTGAGGCCCAGCGAGCGCATTTCCTTGACGAGAACGTTGAAGCTTTCCGGAATACCGGCTTCGAACGTGTCGTCTCCGCGGACGATGGCTTCGTAGACCTTGGTGCGGCCGGCGACGTCGTCCGACTTCACCGTCAGCATTTCCTGCAGCGTGTAGGCCGCGCCGTATGCTTCGAGCGCCCAGACTTCCATTTCGCCGAAGCGCTGGCCGCCGAACTGCGCCTTGCCCCCCAGCGGCTGCTGGGTCACGAGCGAGTAAGGACCGATCGAACGGGCATGGATCTTGTCGTCGACCAGGTGGTTGAGCTTCAGCATGTAGATGTAGCCCACGGTCACCTGGCGGTCGAACTGCTCGCCGGTACGGCCGTCATAGAGCGTCGACTGACCGGTATCCTTGAGACCTGCCAGACGCAGCATGTCGTTGACGTCGGCTTCGTTCGCACCGTCGAAAACAGGCGTCGCAATCGAAACGCCACGCTTCCACTGGTCGGCGAGACGCAGAACCGAGTCGTCGTCGAACTCATGCACCTGCTCGGCCTTGGGGCCGGCACCGACGACATCGCCGATGGTCTTGCGCAGCGGCTCAATGTTGCCATTGGCCTTGTATGCGTCGATCAGTTCGCCGATCTGGCGTCCCATGCCGGCGCAAGCCCAACCCAGATGGGTTTCCAGAATCTGGCCGACGTTCATGCGCGAAGGCACGCCGAGCGGGTTCAGAACGACGTCGACATGCGTGCCGTCTTCGAGGAACGGCATGTCCTCCACCGGCACAATGCGCGAAACGACGCCCTTGTTCCCGTGACGGCCGGCCATCTTGTCGCCCGGCTGGATCTTGCGCTTTACGGCGACGAAGACCTTGACCATCTTCATGACGCCAGGAGGCATTTCATCGCCGCGCTGGACCTTTTCGACCTTGTCCATGAAGCGCTGTTCCAGGCGCGACTTGGATTCGTCGTACTGACCGCGGAGCGCTTCGAGCTCGCTCTGGACCTTTTCGTCTTCGACCGCGAACATCCACCACTGCGAGCGGGGATATTCGGAGACGACAGCGTTCGAAAGCTCAGCTCCCTTCTTGAAGCCCTTCGGGCCGGCAATGGAGGCCTGGCCGCGCAGCATCTCGATCAGACGGCCGTAGACGTTGCGGTCGAGGATCGCCTGTTCGTCGTCGCGGTCCTTTGCCAGACGCTCGATCTCTTCGCGCTCGATCGCCATCGCGCGCTCGTCCTTTTCAACGCCGTGGCGGTTGAAGACGCGGACTTCGACGATGGTGCCGTAGGTGCCGGGCGGCATGCGCATGGAGGTGTCGCGCACGTCGGAGGCCTTTTCGCCGAAGATGGCGCGCAGAAGCTTTTCTTCCGGCGTCATCGGGCTTTCGCCCTTCGGCGTGATCTTGCCGACGAGGATATCGCCCGGCTGAACTTCGGCGCCGATATAGACGATGCCGGCTTCGTCGAGGTTCTTCAGCGCTTCTTCCGAAACGTTCGGAATATCGCGTGTGATTTCCTCAGGACCAAGCTTGGTGTCGCGCGCCATCACTTCGAATTCTTCGATGTGGATGGAGGTGAACACGTCGTCGGCAACGATACGCTCGGAGAGCAGGATCGAGTCTTCGTAGTTGTAGCCGTTCCAGGGCATGAACGCGACGAGCGCGTTGCGGCCGAGGGCCAGGTCGCCGAGATCGGTCGACGGTCCGTCGGCGAGGATGTCGCCGCGATTGACCTCGTCACCGACGGTGACCAGCGGACGCTGGTTGACGCAGGTGTTCTGGTTCGAACGCTGGAACTTCTGCAGGCGGTAGATATCGACGCCGGACTTGCCGGCTTCGAGGTCTTCCGTGGCGCGGATAACGATACGCGTCGCGTCGACCTGGTCGACCACGCCGCCGCGGCGCGCGCCGATGGCGGCGCCGGAGTCACGGGCAACGACCGGCTCCATGCCGGTCCCGACGAACGGCGCTTCGGCACGCAGCAGCGGCACTGCCTGACGCTGCATGTTCGAGCCCATGAGCGCGCGGTTGGCGTCGTCGTTTTCCAGGAACGGGATGAGCGCGGCTGCGACCGAAACGACCTGCTTCGGCGAGACGTCCATCAGGTTCATACTGTCGCGCGGGGCGAGCATGACTTCGCCGGCATGACGGCAAACGACGAATTCGTCGACGAAGGAACCGTCAGCGTTCATCTCGGCATTGGCCTGGGCGACGTAGTACTTCGCCTCTTCCATGGCGGATAGGTAGAGCACGTCGCTCGTCACCTTGCCGTCGACGATGCGGCGGTACGGGCTTTCGATGAAGCCGTACTTGTTGACGCGGGCAAAGGTCGCAAGCGAGTTGATGAGACCGATGTTCGGGCCTTCCGGCGTTTCGATCGGGCAGATGCGGCCATAGTGGGTCGGATGCACGTCGCGGACTTCGAAGCCGGCACGCTCACGGGTCAGACCGCCCGGGCCAAGAGCCGAAAGACGGCGCTTGTGGGTGATTTCCGAGAGCGGGTTGACCTGGTCCATGAACTGCGAGAGCTGCGAGGAACCGAAGAATTCGCGCACGGCAGCAGCTGCCGGCTTGGCGTTGATCAGATCCTGCGGCATGACCGTGTCGATCTCGATCGAGGACATGCGTTCCTTGATCGCGCGCTCCATGCGCAGCAGGCCGAGACGGTACTGGTTTTCCATCAGCTCGCCGACCGAACGGACGCGACGGTTGCCGAGGTTGTCGATGTCGTCGATCTCGCCCTTGCCGTCGCGCAGTTCGACCAGCATCCTGACCACGGCCAGAATGTCGTCCTTGCGCAGGATGCGGACGGTGTCTTCGACGGTCAGGTCGAGGCGCATGTTCATCTTGACGCGGCCGACGGCGGAAAGGTCGTAACGCTCCGCATCGAAGAACAGCGAGTTGAACATGGCTTCGGCCGATTCCATGGTCGGCGGCTCACCCGGACGCATGACGCGGTAGATGTCGAACAGAGCGTCCTGACGGTTCTCGTTCTTGTCGGCTGTCAGCGTGTTGCGGATATAGGCGCCGACATTGATGTGATCGATGCCGAGAACCGGGATCTCGTCGAAGCCGTTCGCCAGGATGATGCCAAGCGTCTTCTCGTCGATTTCGTCGCCGGCCTCGAGGTAGATTTCACCCGTCGAGTAGTTAACGATGTCGCCGGCGAGGTAGTTGCCGTAAAGATCGTCGTCGGCGGCCTTGAGGGCCTTCAGACCCTTGTCGGAAAGCTGGCGCAGCAGGCGCGGCGTCAGCTTCTTGCCGGCTTCCACGACGACTTCGCCGGTATCGGCGTCGACCATCTCGGTGATCGCCTTGGCACCCTTCAGCGTTTCCGGCTTGAAGGGAATGCGCCAGCCTTCGCCGTCGCGCTTGTAGAGCGACTTTGTGTAGAAGGTGTCGAGGATTTCTTCGCCGTCCATGCCGAGCGCCATCAGCAGCGACGTGACAGGGATCTTGCGGCGGCGGTCGATACGAGCGTAGACGATGTCCTTGGCGTCGAATTCGATATCGAGCCAGGAACCGCGGTAGGGGATGACGCGCGCAGCAAAGAGCAGCTTGCCGGAAGAGTGGCTCTTGCCCTTGTCGTGGTCGAAGAAGACGCCCGGCGAACGGTGCATCTGGGAAACGATGACGCGCTCGGTGCCGTTGACGATGAACGTGCCGTTATTGGTCATGAGCGGCATGTCGCCCATGTATACGGACTGCTCCTTGATGTCCTTGATCGACTTCGCGCCGGTATCCTCGTCGATATCGAACACGATGAGGCGCAGCGTCACCTTCAGGGGTGCAGCATAGGTCAGGTCGCGCTGACGGCATTCGTCAACGTCGAACTTCGGCGGTTCGAACTCGTAGGACACGAATTCCAGCATGGATGCGCCGGAGAAATCGGTGATCGGGAAAACCGACTTGAAGACGGCCTGAAGACCTTCGTCGGGTCGGCCGCCCTTCGGCTCTTCAACCATTAGAAACTGGTCGTAGGACGCCTTCTGAACCTCGATGAGGTTCGGCATTTCTGCGACTTCGGGGATCTTACCAAAAAACTTGCGTACGCGCCTGCGACCGTTGAACGAAAGGGTCTGAGCCATCGTCGCTCCTTCAAAATCTTGCACCCGGGCCTGCAACGGACGGGAACCGATGGCCAGTCGATCCCGTCAATCAATGAGTAGTTCAATCTCGTCCGACCCCAGAAAACGCTCAGCTCGGATTGCTGTGCTGCCCTCGGTGCGAGACCATCCTTTTGAAGAACCCATTACCCAAAAGCCGTTTCGACGCGGCTTTTGGGTAATTCGTTCAGAAAAACGGCAAATGGGAGGCAGTAGAGATACTGCCTCCCAAAAGCAGTTCAAGATTACTTGACGTCGGCCTTGGCGCCAGCGTCTTCAAGCTTCTTCTTGATGTCAGCGGCTTCAGCCTTGTTGACGCCTTCCTTGACAGCCTTCGGAGCGGCTTCAACGAGATCCTTGGCTTCCTTGAGGCCGAGACCAGTGATGGCGCGGACTTCCTTGATGACGTTGATCTTGTTGGCACCAGCTTCGACGAGGATGACGTCGAATTCAGTCTTTTCTTCTTCAACGACAGCAGCAGCAGCACCGCCGGCAGCGGCAGCAACAGCTACCGGAGCAGCAGCGGAAACGCCCCACTTTTCTTCGAGAAGCTTCGACAGTTCTGCAGCTTCCAGAACGGTCAGCGAGGAGAGGTCGTCAACGATCTTTGCGAGATCAGCCATTTTACTAGTTCCTTTTGTTCGGTTCGAACCGGTTGATTATAAACAGCGAAAAACCGCCTTACGCGGCTTCGTCCTTCTTGGCGTAGGCCGCAAACACGCGGGCAAGCTGGCTTGCCGGTGCTGCAACAACCCCAGCGATGCGGGTAGCCGGTGTCTGGATCATGCCCAGCAGCTTCGCACGCAGCTCATCGAGCGAAGGCAGGGTCGCAAGCGACTTGACTGCATCGGCGTTGAGCGTGGTTGTTCCCATGGCGCCGCCCAGAACAATGATCTTGTCATTGGTCTTGGCGAAATCCATGACGACCTTCGGAGCGGTGATCGGATCGGTGCTGTATGCAATCAGCGTCTGACCCTTGAAGAGATTGGACATCCCTTCCGCTTCCGTACCCTGAAGGGCAATCTTGGCCAGGCGGTTCTTCGCGACTTTGACGGTGCCGCCAGCTGCGCGCATCTTCGAACGAAAATCGTTCATCTGCGCGACTGTGGCACCAGCATAGTGGGCCACGACAACTGAGCCCGAAGCCTTGAAGACTTCGTTCAGTTCCGTGACGAATTCGCGTTTTTCCGCTCTTTCCACTGCCTATCTCCAGTTGGCGGGACCGAAAATGGGCCCGCCGGTTGCCTTTTGCCTCCTGGGATCATGCGAGATCCCAAGCGACGCTTGAGGATCCTGTCCCCCCGCGCTCTCGCGCCAATCAAGGCTAAAGAGGCACAAGGCATCCAAGGCTCGAACCGAGTTCCCAGAAGCGAACTTCTTGCAATTCGGGTCTTACCCGTCTCATGCAGGCTAAGTGATTAAGGGAAAACCACCTGCAATCTCGGACAGGATTCCGGATTTCTCCGGAATATTCCGGCCCCTTGCGAGGCCGGAAATTCAGTCGCCGGACTTAAAGCCCGGCCATAAACTTACGCAGCCGGAGCACCGGTGACCGAGCCGGGCTCGATCTTGACGCCCGGGCCCATGGTCGAGGAAATCGCCACGCGCTTGACGTAGTTGCCCTTGGCGCCAGCCGGCTTCGCCTTGATGACGGCGTCAGCAAAGGCGCGAATGTTTTCTTCCAGAGCCTTGGCGTCGAACGAGGCCTTGCCGATACCGGCATGGACGATGCCAGCCTTCTCGACGCGGAACTCGACAGCGCCGCCCTTGGAAGCCTTGACGGCTCCAGCGACATCCATGGTGACGGTGCCGACCTTCGGGTTCGGCATCATGCCGCGCGGACCGAGAACCTTACCGAGACGACCGACGAGCGGCATCATGTCGGGGGTGGCAATGCAGCGATCGAATTCGATCTTGCCGCCCTGGACGATTTCGACGAGGTCTTCGGCGCCGACGATATCGGCACCGGCTGCCTTGGCTTCGTCAGCCTTGGCGCCACGAGCGAAGACGGCGACGCGAACCGTGCGGCCCGTGCCGTTCGGCAGGTTGACGACGCCGCGAACCATCTGGTCCGCATGGCGCGGGTCGACGCCGAGGTTCATCGAGACTTCGATGGTTTCGTCGAACTTGGCGACAGCCCGTTCCTTGACCATGCCGATGGCCAGGGTCAGAGCGTAGAGCTTGGTGGGATCAACACCTTCGTTGATCTTCTGCGTGCGCTTACCAGCCATGATCTTAACCCACCACTTCCAGGCCCATGGCGCGGGCAGAGCCCTCGATCATCGCCATCGCACCTTCGATATCCGCTGCGTTCAGATCCTTCATCTTGGCTTCTGCGATCGACTTAATCTGAGCCTTGGTGAGGGAGCCGGCCTTGGCGCCCTTGCCGGGCGTCTTGGAACCGGACGTGATCTTCGCTTCCTTCTTCAGCCAGTAGCTGACCGGCGGCTGCTTCATCGCGAAGGTGAAGGACTTGTCCTGGTAATAGGTGATGACGACCGGGATCGGCATGCCCTTTTCCATTTCCTGCGTGGCGGCATTGAACGCCTTGCAGAATTCCATGATATTAATGCCACGCTGACCAAGCGCCGGACCAATCGGCGGGGACGGGTTTGCCGATCCTGCCTTGACCTGAAGCTTGAGCTGGCCTGCAACTTTCTTAGCCATATCTCTCTGCCTTTCATGAACGGCCGGTCGCCCGGCCCGTGATGCCGGATCTCTCCAGCGGCTGCGGTTGCGTGGTGCGGATCCTTAGGGTCCGGCTAAGACCCCTCACCTTCCACGCGGGTGCGGACAAGGTCCGCAGGAAACAGGCCGCAAGGGCCAGCTTCCAGTTTCTGCAATCAGACCTTCTCGACCTGAGCGTATTCCAGCTCGACCGGCGTTGCGCGGCCGAAGATCGACACTTCCACCTTCAGGCGCGAACGTTCTTCGTCCACGTCCTGAACCGTGCCGTTGAACGACGCGAACGGGCCATCGGAAACGCGGACCTGTTCACCAATCTCGAAGGTAATAGAGGCCTTCGGCCGCTCGACACCCTCCTGAACCTGACCGAGAATGCGCTCGGCTTCATAATCCGGAATCGGAACGGGCTTATTGTCGGAGCCGAGGAAACCTGTAACCTTCGGCGTATTCTTGATCAGGTGGTAGGCTTCGTCCGTCAGATTGGCACGAACCATGACATAGCCCGGGAAAAACTTGCGCTCGGAATCGACCTTGCGGCCGCGACGCACTTCCACCACCTTTTCAGTCGGCACGAGGATCTTCTCGAACAGGTGCTCAAGCCCCTTCTGGCGAGCCTTGTTCTCGATGTCTTCAGCTACCTTCTTTTCAAAATTTGAATATGCGTGGACGATGTACCAACGTGCCGCCATTTTCATCTCCACCCGTATCAGTTGCCGGTATTCAGCACGAAGCTCAGAGCCCAGCCGATCAGCTGGTCAGCGGCAAAGAAAAACAGCGCGGCGAAAACCACCATCACCAGCACCATGACCGTCGAGATCATGGTCTCGCGGCGCGACGGCCATGTAACTTTAGACGTCTCGGAGCGAACCTGCTGCAGAAACGCAAACGGATTGGATTTGGATGCCATCGACTGCCCACGCAATTACGGCGCGTAAAGCTGAAACTATCAGCCCCACGCACCGCGTGTCTGTTGAACCCTAAATAAACACCGATTTCCGAATACACAAGAGGGAAACCGAAGTTTAACGAAATTACTTACCACCAATCAATCCCCGGCCGGAAATGCCACGAGCATGTCCGCGCTGTCCCGCATCAAGGAAAATGGCAGGGGCAGTAGGGCTCGAACCTACGACCTGCGGTTTTGGAGACCGCCGCTCTACCAACTGAGCTATACCCCTTCATACCGATCATTCAGCGCCTAGGCCAAGGCCCGCAAATCGCTGCTGAAAAGCATGGCGCTCCCTTTAAGACGACGACACGGGATTGGCAAGCACGATTTTCGATTTTCAAAGCCATTCTCCGATATGCGAGCGATCGGCCTTTCAATCGCGGACCACGGTCCGTTCAGACCTTCACATATTTCCGCCAATCGTGTTCTTCCTTAAAACCCAGCACCTCGCGGATCTTGCGGTTGGAGAGCAGTCCCTCATATTCGCCGATCTCGCGGGTGAAGGGCACGTTCGGGAAGAATCGCTTCGCAAGCTCCTTCGATGGCGTATTCGCCGAGACGGTGTCGTTGGCGGCGTTGAAGACCTGATAGCCGAGACCGTCCTTCTCGATGCAGAGATGGCAGATCTGCCCGAGGTCGCGGGCGTCGATATAGCTCCAGGCGATACGCTTGCGCATCTCGGGATTGGCGAAATAGGTCGGAAACTTCTCGTACTCGTCAGGCTCGATGACATTGCCGATGCGCAGCGCATAGATGTCGAAGCCCGAACGTTCGGCAAAGGCGCGCGCCGTCTTTTCGTTGACCACCTTGGAAAGGCCGTAGGAATCCATCGGATTGACGTCGTAGTCCTCCTCCAGCGGGAACTGGTGGAAATCGCGATGTCCTTCGGCGAAGCAGACGCCGTAGGTCGTCTCGCTCGATGCGACGATGATCTTCCGGATGCCGAGCTTCACCGCGGCCTCGATGACATTATAGGTGCCCATCGTGTTGATGCGGAAGGTTTCGTTGTCGGGCTTGATCAGAATGCGCGGGATGGCGGCGAAATGCACGACGGCGTCGAAGGCCTGCACGCCCCTGCCCGCATCGAGATCGGGAAAATCGCGATGCATCGAAAGCGCGTTGAAGACCTGGCCGCTATCGGTGATGTCGGCGATGAGATTGGTGACGCCGGGGCTATCCAGCGGCACGAGATCGAGGTTGTGAACCTCGTAGCCCGCATTGACGAGCCACGGCACAGCATGGCGACCTGCCTTGCCCGAACCGCCGGTGAATAGAATACGTCTCTTCATGGAATATCCTCCGCGTCATGAAATCGGAGGCATAGATAGACGCTTCCGCGCGAAGAGCAAGCGAGCGTCATGCAAGGGTTCACCCCCGCGTCGCCAGGAGCATCCTATCCGGGAGCACCTGGCCAATCATTTCCGATCATCGCAAAACCCTGCGATGCTCGGCAAAGGTCGTCACTTGACGACACTTACCTCGCCAATCTGCACTACGGCAGACTGAACAACTTCTTGCGGAATTGCAGCGATGAAAAACATCGTGAAAACATACATCGCGAATATCGTCGCAGCGAATGTGGCCTTTGGAATCATCCGGGCTCTCCTCTTGCAAGAAGGAGTCTGGACTAAAATGGCCCAATCACAAACCGGTTTCTGAACGTGAGATGAACAAAATACTGTGACGGCCCAATTTAACGATATTTTTACAACACCTGTTAAACCTACCGGAAGCCATCAAAATGAAAAACCCCGCCGTTTCCAGCGGGGTCTTCATAATTGAGGATAACTTAAAAGTTACTCGACGATCGACGCGACGATACCGGCGCCGACGGTGCGGCCGCCTTCGCGGATGGCGAAGCGCAGCTTTTCTTCCATCGCGATCGGAACGATCAGCTCGACGGCAACCGTGACGTTGTCGCCCGGCATAACCATCTCCGTGCCTTCCGGCAGCGTCACAATGCCCGTCACGTCGGTCGTGCGGAAGTAGAACTGCGGACGGTAGTTGGTGAAGAACGGCGTATGACGGCCACCCTCTTCCTTCGTCAGGATGTAGGCTTCTGCCATGAACTTCTTGTGCGGCTTGACAGAGCCGGGCTTGGCCAGGATCTGGCCACGCTCGACGCCGTCACGGTTCACACCGCGGATCAGCGCACCGATGTTGTCGCCAGCCTGGCCCTGATCGAGCAGCTTGCGGAACATTTCAACGCCGGTCACCGTCGTCTTCGAGGTCGGACGGATGCCGACGATCTCGACTTCTTCGCCAACCTTGACAATGCCACGCTCGACGCGGCCGGTCACAACCGTGCCGCGGCCAGAGATCGAGAACACGTCTTCGATCGGCATCAGGAACGGCTGGTCGATCGGACGCTCAGGCGTCGGGATGTAGGCATCGACAGCGGCCATCAGTTCGCGGATCGCGTCTTCGCCGATCTTCTTGTCCGAATCTTCAAGCGCAGCAAGTGCCGAACCCTTGACGACCGGGATATCGTCGCCCGGGAAGTCGTAGGACGACAGCAGTTCGCGAACTTCGAGCTCGACCAGTTCGAGAAGCTCGGCGTCGTCAACCTGGTCGACCTTGTTCAGGAACACCACGATCGCCGGAACGCCCACCTGGCGAGCCAGCAGAATGTGTTCGCGCGTCTGCGGCATCGGGCCGTCAGCAGCCGAGCACACCAGGATCGCGCCGTCCATCTGGGCAGCACCGGTGATCATGTTCTTGACGTAGTCGGCGTGGCCGGGGCAGTCGACGTGGGCGTAGTGGCGGGCCGGCGTCTCATATTCAACGTGAGCCGTCGAAATCGTGATGCCACGCGCCTTTTCTTCCGGAGCCGCGTCGATCTGGTCGTACGCCTTGTACTCACCGAAGTACTTCGTGATCGCTGCCGTCAGAGACGTCTTGCCGTGGTCAACGTGGCCAATCGTGCCAATGTTGACGTGCGGCTTGTTGCGCTCAAACTTACTCTTTCCCATTTGAATGCTTCCTGTGAACGAAAATGGTGGCCCCGGCGAACCGGTTTAGTGCCGCCGTTTAAGGCTTTCGGCGACATTGCGCAAGACTTAATTGCAGACGCCGTTCTTGGCCTGACAGCGCATATGGGAGACAATTCGCCGCCTGCAAGGCGATTCGCCAAAGCCCCCTCGAAAATCGCTGAAATCTTAGAGAAAATCGCATTGACCGCCGGAGACGCGCCATAGACGTTCGGCGTCGAGCGCCCTTCCCTTGGCCGCCGATAGCTTCTTCGGCAGCGCCAGAGACATCTCGGGACAACCGCGACGGCGGTCGTATGAAGTGGCTTAAGGGAAACTGGAGCGGGTAGCGGGAATCGAACCCGCGTATTCAGCTTGGAAGGCTGCTGCTCTACCATTGAGCTATACCCGCGGGGTGGTCCGATCCGATGACGAATGGTGGAGAGAGTTGGATTTGAACCAACGTAGGCTGAGCCAACGGATTTACAGTCCGTCCCCTTTAACCACTCGGGCATCTCTCCAGTTTTCGTCCGGATCGCTAGACCAAGTTCGTCAGACTTCGAAGCGTTGCCGCCCGTCGTCTGCGCCGCGTATATGACCGGAGCATTTCAGTCTGTCAACACGATGACAACGGAAAAAACACGAAAAATTTCATTCGCCGCCGAAAGCCGGCATATGAAAGAAAGCCTATGCGGCAGCGAGCGCCATGGCTATAAAGCTGCATGAGCAAAGACAACAAATCCGGCGGCAAGACCGCCGCAGACCCATCCGCCAAGGATACGCATTACGCCACTCTGCGGCGCGCCCACCGTGACGCCAAGCGCGAGCGCGGCGAGATTCCGACACCTCCGCCGCAGAAGCGAAAGCGCGGGGCTGAGGACTGGAAGCCGCCAGCGCTTGCGCCCGACCAGGTGCATCTCTATGGCCTGCATACGGTGCGCGCAGCGCTCGACAATCCCGAGCGCAAGAAGATCAAGCTGTTCGTGACTCAGAACGCGCTGGCGCGCCTCGAGGTCGACGTCGAGGCGCTCGGCATTCCCTTCGAGATCGTCTCGCCGCAGGAGATCGACAAGGTGCTCGGCCCCGAGGCGATCCATCAGGGCGTCATGCTGGAAACACGGCCGCTTCCGGTACGCCGGCTCGAAGCGCTGAAGGAAAGCCCTCTCCTGCTCGTCCTCGATCAAGTGACCGACCCGCACAATGTCGGCGCGATCATGCGCTCGGCCGTCGCCTTCAATGCCGGCGCCGTGATCACCACGCAGCGACACAGCCCGACCGAATCGGGCGTGCTCGCCAAGTCCGCCTCCGGCGCGCTGGAACTGATACCTTATATACAGGTCACCAATCTCGCCGATGCGCTCGGTGAGTTGCACAAGCTCGGCTTTTCCACCATCGGTCTCGATTCGGAAGGGCCGGCGCCACTCGAAGGCACCTTCTCGGGCGAGAAGGTGGCGCTCGTGCTCGGCTCCGAGGGCAAGGGACTTCGGCAGAAGACGCGGGAAACCGTCAACGCACTTGCCCGTCTCGACATGCCGGGCGCGATAAAATCGCTCAACGTCTCGAATGCGGCGGCGATCGCACTCTACGCGGCGCGGCTTCACCTGAAGGCATAGGCCGGCCCAAGCAAGGGCAGCCGGTCGATTCGTCCATCAGCCTGCGCGCCGTATCGCCTGCATAGACCACTTCGACAGGATAGACGATCATCCGTGACATGCGGCGCCGCGCGTCTTTTCAGACGCGCAATCGATTCGGATTTAAGGAATTAAGCAGGAGTTCGATCCGGCGCGACAAACGGAAACCGACACGCACAACGTTCGTGCAACGCCCGACCGATGCCACAAAAATCCACTTTTGCCTTGGAATGACGCCCCGGAGCACTATGATCGGGCAATGATCGGTCGTAGCGACCGGCTCAGAAATAAGAAGGAACGATCCCTATCATGGCCATTCGACCGCTGATTTTCGGTATCCTTTTCATCGCGGTCTTCGTCGTGATTATCCTCAGCATCATTTGGGTGGACACGTCGCACCCCGTCCACCAGCCCGATCCCCTGTCGCCGACGGCGCCCGGCCCCGCGACGCCGGGCCAGGTGCAATAATACTTGCAGGAACGCCGACGGAGATCATGCGTTAATCCCGCGGATCGAACGAGGATTGAACGCTCATGCGCATAATGATCGCCGTCGTCGCCTTCATGGTCGCCTCCGTGCTTAGCATCGCAATGATGTCGCCCTCCGGCGCCGGACAGACCGGCAATGGCGACAGGATCGAGGCGAGCGTCAACGAACCCGTCACTCATTAAGGTAACGGCCCGGATGATCCGGGCCGTTATCGTCAGCTGCGGTAGAGCCAGAACGGCATGCCGCGATCGCGATCACGCCACTCGCGGCGCTCCTGCCAACGCTCGGCACGCCACCGCCGCCAATGACGGCGATCATCGCGCCAGTCGGACCGGCGCCAATCGCGCCCATCGCGCCAGCCACGGTCGTCACGGTCGCGATCACGTCGCCAGCCATCGCGAATTTGAACGATATCGCCCTGCGCCGTCACCGCCGGCCGCTCGGCCGGCATGGCGGCCGCCGGTGCGACGGACGCGAAAGCCGCACCGAAGGAAATGGTTGCGGCGAGAAGAAGATGTGCGAGCTTCATGGCTGTTTCCTCATTGATGATGAGGCGAAGATAAGCGGGCGCGGCTGAATTGGCGTGAAGCAGCCCTTCACGCGCGGTTCATCGAGCGATGTGAGCCTGCGAGATTGAGCGAAGCAGCATCGAACCTAGACTATGAGTCGGCAGACGGTATCGCGCGGAAAGATGGAGCCGGAGCATCTCGAACCAGTCCGCCTTCGTTCCTGACGGGACGACGGCGCGACAGCCTCCGCTTAGCTGTCTCTTCGGCTCGCCGAGCCGAAGCTCACAGAGCGTAGGCTGGTGCCCCCGCCAGGGTTCGAACCCGGGACCCCCTGATTACAAATCAGGTGCTCTACCAACTGAGCTACAAGGGCGTTAGTTGCCCAACTAGCAGATTCTGTGATTCTGTAAAGGGAAAATCCGTGTCTGCGCGGACAGGTCGGCTGCAGCTCAAAACGCTTCGCGATAGAAAACGTCCTTGTCGCGCAAGGCCTTTATCCTTTAGCTAGGGCAGCATCATAAAGGGCATTGCATGGGCCGTTCATTTCAGACGCTTTCCTTTCTCGCCTCACCAACGACGGAGGCGCTTGCCGCGCGTGAGGAGTTGATTGGCATCTATGGTGACGTACCGGCTGACGAAGCCGACGTCATCGTCGCGCTCGGCGGCGACGGTTTCATGCTGCAGACGCTGCACAACACCATGAACTCCGGCAAGCTGGTTTACGGCATGAATCGCGGCTCGGTCGGCTTCCTGATGAACGATTATCGCACCGATCGGCTTCAGGAGCGCATCTGCGTCGCCGTCGAAAACGTCTTCCGGCCATTGCAGATGACGACGGCCAACGCCGACGGCACCAACTCGACGGCGCTCGCCATCAACGAGGTCTATCTTTTTCGCCAGTCCTATCAAGCCGCGAATCTGAGGGTCATGGTGGACGGGCGCGTGCGTCTGGAGGAACTGATCTGCGACGGGCTGATGGTCGCAACACCCGCCGGATCGACGGCTTATAATCTTTCCGCCCACGGCCCGATCCTGCCGCTCGAGGCGCCACTGCTTGCCATGACGCCGGTCAGCGCTTTCCGGCCGCGGCGCTGGAGAGGCGCTCTGCTGCCGAACAAGGTGACCGTCGATATCGACATTCTCGAGCCGGAGAAGCGGCCGGTGAACGCGGTGGCCGACAATACCGAGGTCAAGTCGGTGCTGCATATCCGCATCGCCCAGTCGGAGCATGTGACGGCGCGCATTCTTTCTGATCCCGACCGCTCCTGGTCCGACCGTATTCTCGCCGAGCAGTTCAAGGATTGAGACGATGGCAATGCGACGGATATTGATGACCAGCCTCCTGCTTGCGGGGAGCATCACAGCGGAGGCCGCGCCGGCCCAGGATGCCCTCCTGCCGGCATCGGTGATTTTCGCGACCAGCACCGGCTATTGGGAGGACGACGGCAACGCACCGGCAGTCGAGCGGGCGCCGAAGGGCGCCGAGAGCGTTGCCAATTCCGAAGAAGAAGGGACGCAGCGCCACGGCTACTACAAGCTCTTTGCCGTGCGCCAGCCGGACAGAACCTCGAAGGTCTATCTGCAGCAAATTGCCCAGACCGAGACCGGCCCGGCGATCGCCTCGACCATCGAGCTGCAGGAGTTCAGCGATCTGAAGCCTTACGTGACCGATATACGCCCCGAGAATTCGAACGGGATCATCAAGCAGCCGGGGCTCTTCGCCACGGTCTATCTGAAGACCGACCCTGCGGCGGAATCGGATGGCTGGACCGTGCTGATCGACGAATTCGGCGACATCACCGTCGAGAAGGCGACGAATTGAACGGCTGAGAAGTGTTCAGAGGAGCATCCAAGAGATGAAACTCGGCTTTCGCGACGGCGTCCTCTACGACGAGAAGAGGTCGAACTGGGACGCCGCCGGCCCCAGACCCATCAGCTGGTCCCTCTGGTACCCCGCCGCCGATGACGCGCAAAGCGACGTCCCGGAAAGAAGCTGGTTCCAGAAGGCGGCCGTCGCCCGCAATGCACCCATCCGGCCGGAGGCCAGGCCCTATCCCCTCGTGCTGTTGTCGCATGGCACCGGCGGATCCGCGGCCGGACTGGAGTGGCTGGCGCGACGCCTGGTCGATCGCGGATTTGCCGCGCTCGGCGTCAGCCACCACGGCAATACCGGCATCGAGCCCTATCGCGCTGAAGGCTTTGCCTGCCTTTGGGAGCGGGCGCCTGATCTCAGCTACATGCTCGACCATTGCGACGAGTGGCTCAGCGATCTCTCGGGCCATATCGATACGAACAGCGTCTTCGCAGCGGGGTTTTCGGCCGGAGCTTATAGCGTGATCCTGCTTCTTGGGGCTGTCGCCCAGTTCTCGCAGTTCGAATCCTCGAGGATGAAACCAGGTGGCGCGCGCGGACCAAGGGAATTTCCCGACCTTGCCGATCATATCCCAGCATTGCTCAGCACCAGCGATGTGTTTCGCGATTCGTGGGCCCGCATGTCGAAGTCCTACCGAGATGACAGAATCAAGGCCGCGCTCCTGTGCGCGCCGGGCCGGTCCGTTCTCAGCTTCAGCGAGGAAAGCCTGAAAGCTGTCGATGCGCCTACCCTTATCCTGGTCGGTGATGCCGACAGCGCGGCACCCGCAGAAGAATGTTCATCATGGCTGCATGCGCGGCTCCGGCGCAGCGCTCTTAAGATCTTCGGCGGCGGCCTTGGACATTATGTCTTCGTGCCAGAGGGCACGGCGCTCGGCCTTGCCTTTGCGGCAGAACTCTTTACCGATCCCCCGGGCATCGAGCGCGCAGCCGTTCATGACGAGATTGCCGATCTGTCGGCAGCGCTGTTTCAAGACAGCGACATCAGTGCAATAGCTTGAAGAAAAGGAAAAGCCCCGTCTCCGGGGCTTTGCCAACTCAATCCATCATCAATCCGATCAGTCGACATCCTCGACGACCGCGTCGGCGGCGCCGCTGATGCGGTGAGCGAGTGCCGCTTCCATGAACTCGTTCAGGTCGCCGTCGAGAACGTCGTCCGGGGCGCTGCTGGCGACACCGGTGCGCAGGTCCTTGACCAACTGGTAGGGCTGCAGCACGTAGGAGCGGATCTGGTGGCCCCAGCCGATATCGGTCTTGGAGGCGGCTTCGGCGTTGGCGGCGTCCTCGCGCTTCTTCAATTCCGCTTCGTACATGCGGGCGCGCAGCATGTCCCAGGCCTTGGCACGGTTCTTGTGCTGCGAACGCTCCTGTTGGCACTGCACGACGATACCGGTCGGGATATGCGTGATGCGCACGGCCGAGTCGGTGGTGTTGACGTGCTGGCCGCCGGCGCCCGACGAACGATAGGTATCGATGCGACAGTCGCTTTCGTTGATCTCGATCTGGATCGAGTCGTCGACGACGGGATAGACCCAGATCGACGAGAAGGAGGTATGGCGACGCGCATTGCTGTCGTAGGGCGAGATGCGCACCAGGCGGTGCACGCCCGATTCCGTCTTCAGCCAGCCATAGGCATTGTGGCCCTTGACGAGCAGGGTCGCGGACTTGATGCCCGCCTCTTCGCCGTCATGGACTTCGAGAAGCTCGACCTTGAAGCGCTGGCGCTCGGCCCAGCGGGTGTACATGCGCAAAAGCATGTTCGCCCAGTCCTGGCTTTCGGTGCCGCCGGCGCCGGAATGGACTTCGAGATAGGTGTCGTTGCCGTCGGCTTCGCCGGAGAGCATGGCTTCCACCTGGCGGCGCGCGGCCTCGGCCTTCAAGGCCTTCAGCGTGTCTTCGGCTTCCTTGACGACGCTCTGATCGCCCTCTTCCTCGCCAAGCTCGATCAGCTCGATATTGTCGTTCAGCTGCTGCTCGAGCTGCTTGACGCCGTTGATGCCGTCATCGAGTTGCTGGCGTTCGCGCATCAGCTTCTGCGCTTCGGAAGCGTCGTTCCAGAGGTTTGGATCCTCTGCCTTATTGTTCAACCAGTCCAGCCGTCTTATCGCCTGGTCCCAGTCAAAGATGCCTCCTCAGCAGGGTGATAGCCTGCTTGGTTTCATCGACCACGTTTTCGATTTCCGCTCGCATTTTCCTGCTTCTCTGTCTCGGTCTTCTTCAGGTGCTGGTGACATAGAGACGCCCGCCGCGGATGTAAAGGGCCGCGGCGGGCGTCGAAAAAATCGGCGAAGGTCAGAACAGGCCCGGCGTGCCGGTCTGGACAGCCTGGTTTGCCTGCGGCGAGGTCTTCAGGATCTCTTCCGGCGCCATGGTGCTGTCCATGCCGATCACAGAGAAGCTGTCGGCCGGGCCGGTGCCGGGCTTGAAAGCCTCGACAATGGTGTTCGGATCGCCGTCCCCGGCCGCCATGCCGGTCTTGCGGTCGATCGGGATCAGGTTCATGCCGGGCGGGATGACGAATTTTGATTCCGGCGTATCCTTGACGGCAGCCTGCATGAATTCGTTGAAGATCGGGGCGGAGAGACCGCCGCCGGTGCCGCCGCGGCCGAGCGGGCCCGGCGTATCGAAGCCCATATAGAGGCCTGCGACCAAATCCGGCGTGAAGCCGACGAACCAGGCATCCTTCTCGTCGTTGGTGGTGCCGGTCTTTCCGGCGACGTCGCGACCGCCGAGATCGATCTTGCCGGCAGCGGTGCCGCGCTGGATGACGCCCTGCATCATCGAGGTGATCTGGTAGGCGGTCATCGGATCGAGAACGGTTTCGCGATTATCGACGACATTCGGCTCTTCCTGGTTCTGCCAGTCGCCGGCATTGCAGCCCTCGCAGAGACGCTCCTCATGCTTGAAGATCGTCTTGCCGTAGCGGTCCTGGATGCGGTCGATCAATGTCGGCTTGATCTGCTTGCCGCCATTGGCGATGACCGAATAGGCCGAGACCATGCGCAGCACTGTCGTGTCGCCGGCGCCGAGCGACATGGAAAGAACCGGCAGCATGTGATCGTAGATGCCGAAGCGTTCGGCATATTCGGCGACGATGTTCATGCCGAGATCGTTGGCGAGGCGCACCGTCATCAGGTTGCGCGAATGCTCGATGCCCGAACGCAGCGTCGAGGGCCCGCCGGATTCGCCGCCGTAGTTTTCCGGCCTCCAGACCTGGCCCCCCGAGACGATTTCGATCGGCGCGTCCATGATGACCGAAGCCGGCGTATAACCATTGTCCATCGCCGCCGCGTACACGAAAGGCTTGAACGAGGAGCCCGGCTGGCGCATCGCCTGGGTGGCGCGGTTGAACTCGGACTGGGCATAGGAGAAGCCGCCGACCATGGCGAGCACGCGGCCGGTCTTCGGGTCCATCGCGACCAGGCCGCCCTGCACCTTCGGCGGCTGCTGCAGGCGGTAGGAGGTCGACGCGTCGTCGCCGAGCTTTGCGACATAAACGACGTCCCCGGGAGCCACGACGCCGACCGGCGATTTCGCGGTCTTGCGGACGCCGTCGGCCGAACGGAAGGCCCACTGCATATTCTTGGCGTCGATCGTGCCGCGCTGGCGATCGGCCGCAACCTTGCCGCTTCCATCCTTGGCCGGCTGCAGGCCGATGTCGACATTGCTGTCGGACACGGCGAGCACGACGGCGAGCCGCCATTCCGGCACGTCGGACAGGGTGGGAATATCGGCAAGCGCCTTGCCCCAGTCACCGCTTGCATCGATCTGCTTGATCGGGCCGTGGAAACCGCGGCGCTCGTCATAGGTGACAAGGCCGTCCTGCAGCGCCTTGCGGGCGGCCAACTGCATCTGCGGATCGAGCGACGTGCGCACCGAAAGGCCGCCCTCGTAGAGGACCTTCTCGCCATATTGGTCGATCAGCTGGCGGCGCACCGCTTCGGCGAAATAGTCCGAAGCGAAGAGCGAGGGGCCGGTCGAGCGGGCGGTGACGCCGAGCGGCTGCTTTTTGGCTTCCTCGCCGTCGGGCTGGCTGACATAGCCGTTCTCGACCATGCGGTCGATCACCCAGTTGCGGCGCTCGAGCGCAGCTTCCGGATGGCGGAAAGGATGGTAATTGGCAGGCCCCTTCGGCAGCGAGGCGAGATAGGCCGCTTCGGCAACGGTCAGTTCGGTGACGGATTTGTTGAAATAGGTGAGTGCGGCGCCGGCGATGCCGTAGGAATTCATGCCGAAGAAGATCTCGTTCAGATAGAGCTCGAGGATCTTGTCCTTGCTGTAGGCCTGCTCGATGCGGAAGGAGAGGATCGCTTCCTTGATCTTGCGGTCGATCGTCTGGTCCGAGCTCAAAAGGAAGTTCTTGGCCACCTGCTGGGTGATCGTCGAGGCGCCGACCGGGCGTCGGCCGGAACCGAAATTCTGCAAGTTGACGAGGATTGCGCGGCCGAGACCGGTGAGATCAACACCCGGATGATTGTAGAAATTCTTGTCTTCGGCCGACAGGAACGCGGCCTTGACGCGGTCGGGCACGGCCTGGATCGGCAGGAAGAGACGCTTTTCCTTGGCGTATTCGGCCATCAGCGCGCCGTTGCCGGCGTGGACACGGGTGGTCACCGGCGGCGCATAGCTGTTCAGAACGGCATAGTCCGGGAGATCCTTCGCGACGTTGGCGAGATAGATGGCAACACCCGCCGCCGCGACCAGAAACAGGACGCAGGCCATTCCGAAGAAATATCCAAAAAGTCTAACCATATTTTCAGCTACCGGTCTCTTCGATCTTCAATCGGCGCAGACGCAACGATTGCATGGATCAAGGCAATTTGCACGTTGCGCGGCTTACTCCATGAGCGCTACCGCCACAAGCCGATTCCGCGCTCAAGGCTTACGAAACATAAGCCGGAGTAACGGCGCGATTGTGAGCAAAATAGGGCTCTGCCCGCCGCATTCACCGCTACAGACGCGTTTCACTAGGACTGTCACATCCAAGCAACGCCCGTCGCCGCCGTCGATCTGAGGCATCTCGCTCAGAATTCGATTCATGCGACGCGACTTAAGTCTTTGTTTTTAGATGCTATCGTCCCGCAGCCGCGACACGATTTTGGAGCAATGGGTTAGCCGCCATTCGCCATGACGGCGGCGCGGTATCGCTTGACTGCGTCGGTCAAGAGACCGGCGATCTTGCCGCGCCAGGCCTCGTCGAGCAGCAGTTTCTCGTCTTCGGCATTCGAGAGGAACCCGATCTCGAGAAGGATCGACGGCACGTCAGGGGCCTGCAGCACGCGGAAGCCGGCATGACGGTGCGGATTGTTGATAGTGCCGACCTGATCCTTGAAAGAATTCAGCACACTCTCGGCGAGCGAGATCGAGAAGGCCTGCGTTTCGCGCCGCGTCAGATCGAGCAGGATGTCGGCAACCTCCGGCGGCTCGGCAACCGTCTCCTTGCCGGCGATCTGGTCGGAAAGGTTTTCGCGTTCGGCAAGGTCGGCGGCCAGCTTGTCGGATGCCTTGTCGGAGATCGTGTAGACGGTGGCGCCGCGGATATCCTTCTGCTTCAGAGTATCGGCATGCAGCGAAATGAAGAGGCCGGCATGGTTCTGGCGGGCGATCAGCACGCGCTGCGAAAGCGACAGGAACTCGTCATCCTCGCGTGTCAGGAAGGCCTTGATGCCCGGTTCCTTGTTCAAGCGGTCGGTCAAAGCCTTGGCGAAGGCAAGCGTCACCTGCTTTTCCTCGGTCTTGGTGTCGACGCCGATCGCGCCGGTGTCGATGCCGCCATGGCCGGCGTCGACGGCGATGACGAAATCGCCGGGAGCAGCCTTTTGCGGTGCCGGAATGGCGCTCGTGGTCTTAGCCGCCTCAGTCCGATCGCTCCAGGCCCGATCGTTCCAGGATTGCGTCTTCACCAGTTCGGCAAAGGCCTTCTTGTCGATCATCTCCGCATCGAGCACCAGGCGATGGCCGTTGCCCGTCTCGTCGGCCTGCACCTTGGCAAGCGCCAGCTTCACCGGCCCTGCCGTCGTCAGCACGATGCGGGCGCTCTCTTCGTCCATCTTGCCGTAGCGGATATCCTTGAACAGGCCGCGGGCGGCAAGATCCTTCGCCGGAAAACCGAAGGCGGTCGCCGGCAAGTCGACGACGATGCGTTCCGGATTGGCGATATAGTGAACGGAGAAACGCGGCTCGCGATCGAAATCGATGACGATGCGGGTCCTTGCATCGTCGCCGACGATGCGCGCGCCATAGGCAAGCAGCGGATCCCTGGCCTCGACAGAGCTGGCAGCGGCCGGCAGCAGACTAGCGGCCAAAAGCGCCGCCAGAACCCGCCTTGCGAATGTCGATCGCCGCGCTGCGGATTTCGCCGCGATCCGAGCCCTCTTAACCAATAAACCGCCACACCCTATCTGTATTGCAATGGACCCGACACGGCTGCGACCAACGTCCTGTGACGAAACACCCGCTGCAGCCTGCCGAATCGCGATCACTTTATCCCCAGTTTGTATGCGTTGCGAAATCCATCAATATTATGGCACATTTGGCTTTTCCCTTGCTATTGTGACACAGAAAACATACAACGAATTTCAGGGTAAAGTGTTGACGGGATAGAGTCGCCGCAAAGGCTGCCAGCCAGATCAGGACCTGGCGCCACACCGGTCATCGTCCGCCGTCTCATGCGCTTCATCCCTAGAACTGGATCCTGATTTTCCGGCTTATTGTCGGAATTCATTGGTGGATCAGCCACCACGCTCTCAGGGAGCAAACTCATCGGACCCGAACGGGTCTTCGTATTTGTCGATCACGCTTGGTTGTTGATGGTTTCGCAGCAGGTTTTATCTGAAGTGTACAGGCCCCGGACCGAAATGGTTCCGGCTGCGGTCTGGCTGCTGCCCTCCCCCTCGCATCAGGCGCGACTTTCATTATCCGGCGCGGCCACTGCGGACCGCATTCTTTCTGTTTCAACAGCAGTCGGGAATGCGCTCTTGCGGCCACGCCGAGGAGCACAGCTTACATGGCAGACAAAATGCTTATCGATGCGTCTCACGAGGAAGAGACGCGCGTCGTTGTCGTTCGCGGGAACCGCATAGAAGAATTTGACTTCGAGTCCCAGCACAAGAAGCAGATCCGCGGCAACATCTATCTTGCAAAGGTAACGAGGGTCGAACCCTCGCTGCAGGCCGCCTTCGTCGATTACGGCGGCAACCGGCATGGCTTCCTGGCCTTCGCCGAAATCCATCCCGACTATTATCAGATACCGCTTGCCGACCGTCAGGCACTGCTTCGGGCCGAAGCCGAGGAGCATCGCCGCGACGAAGACGTCGAGCATGTCGAAACCGCGCCGATGGTCGATCTTTCCAAGCAGGATCAGCCGGATGTCGGCATCGTTTCGACAGAGGCGCCGGAAACGGCTGCCGTAACGGAAGAGACAGCGGCATCGCCCGAGGCGACCGAAGAAGCGCCGACCAAGAAGGCAAGGCCGCGCCGCAGCCGCAAGAAGGTGGTAGAACCGGTTGCCGAAACGACCGCGACCGAGGACGCTGTTCCCACAGACGTCGAAGCCGAAGGCGCTTCGAGCGTCGACAGTGAGGATGACGGTTCGACCGGCGGTCCGATGGCCGCGATGGTGGAAACCGACTCGATCTCCGAGGATGTCGATACCAGCAAGCGTCGCCACGATGACGACGATGATGATGACGATCACGGCGAAGAGGAAGTCATCGAATCCGTCGGTGCCGAAGACGCGATGGAAGAAGTGCCGGACCGCGTGCAACGCAAGCCGCGCAAGCAGTACCGCATCCAGGAAGTCATCAAGCGCCGCCAGATCCTGCTCGTGCAGGTCGCCAAGGAAGAGCGCGGCAACAAGGGTGCAGCCCTTACCACCTATCTCTCGCTCGCCGGCCGCTACTCGGTGCTGATGCCGAACACGGCGCGCGGCGGCGGCATTTCCCGCAAGATCACCAATCCTGCCGACCGCAAGCGCCTGAAGGAAATTGCGCGCCTGCTCGAGGTGCCGCAGGGCATGGGCGTCATCCTTCGCACCGCCGGTGCCAACCGCACCAAGGTCGAGGTCAAGCGCGACTTCGAATATCTGATGCGCCTCTGGGAGAATGTGCGCACACTGACGCTGGCGTCCACGGCACCCTGCCTCGTCTATGAGGAAGGCTCGCTGATCAAGCGTTCGATCCGCGACCTCTACAACAAGGATATCAGCGAAGTCATCGTTTCCGGCGAAGAAGGCTATCGTGAAGCGAAAGACTTCATGAAGATGCTGATGCCGAGCCATGCCAAGGTGGTTCAGCCCTACCGCGACATCCATCCGATCTTTTCGCGTTCCGGCATCGAGGCTCAGCTCGACCGCATGCTGCAGCCGCAGGTGACGCTGAAGTCCGGCGGCTACCTGATCATGAACCAGACCGAAGCGCTGGTCTCGATCGACGTCAACTCCGGCCGCTCGACCCGCGAACATTCGATCGAGGACACCGCGCTGCAGACGAATCTCGAGGCTGCAGACGAAGTCGCCCGCCAGCTTCGCCTTCGCGACCTTGCCGGCCTGATCGTCATCGACTTCATCGACATGGAAGAGAAGCGCAACAACCGCGCCGTCGAGAAGAAGCTGAAGGAATGCCTGAAGAACGACCGTGCCCGCATCCAGGTCGGCCGGATCTCGCATTTCGGCCTGCTCGAAATGTCGCGCCAGCGCATCCGTGCTTCGGTTCTCGAATCGACGACGCAGGTCTGCTCGCATTGCGGCGGCAGCGGGCATGTGCGTTCGCAGTCCTCCGTCGCCCTGCATGTCCTGCGCGGTATCGAGGAATATCTGCTGAAGAACACCACGCACAACATCACCGTGCGCACCACGCCTGACATCGCGCTCTACCTGCTCAACCACAAGCGCCAGACGATCGTCGATTATGAGAGCCGCTTCGGCGTCGCGATCATCATCGATGCAGACGGCTCGGTCGGCGCGCAACATTTCGCGATCGATCGCGGCGAGCCGGTGGAAAACCCGGTCAAGATCGAAACCCTCTTCAACTTCGCAGCCATTCCCGAGGATGACGACGACGATATCGTCATCGAAGTGGATGAGGAAGAAGACGAGGAACTCGAGGAAAAGCCGGTCGTTTCAGAGCGGCCCGTCGCGGCACGCGCGGAAGGCGAAGCTGACGGCAACCGCAAGCGCAAGCGCCGCAGGCGCCGCCGCGGCCGCAACGGCAATGCCGAACAGCCTGTATCGGCCAGCGAAGCCGGCGACGAGGATGAGGACGGCGACGACGAGGGCGGCGAAGGTGATGAAAACACCGAAGCTACGCCCGACACACGCGCCGAAAGCGAGGAATCGCAGCGCCGCAAGCGCCGCCGTCGCGGCAAGCGTGGCGGCCGTCGCAATCGCGCCGAGGATGGTTCCGAACTGACGGCTGGCGAAGCCGGTGAAGACAATGGCGGCGACGAGGACGAAGGTGACGACGTTTCGAACGACGGCGCTCCGAGCGAAGCCGTAGCGGTCGAACCGATAGCCGAACAGGCCGACGAAGGCCAGGCGGCGATGGCAGCCATCGAGAGCGCGCCTGTCATAACCGAAGAGGTGAAGCCCGCCCGTGCCCGCGGCCGCCGCAAACCGGCCGCAGCGCCGGTCGAGGAACCGGTTGCAGAGACGGCCCCTGCGGTCGAGGCCGAACCGGAATTGGTGGAAGCCTCTGCCGATCTCGAAACATCAGTTCAGGAAGAAGCAAAGCCGGTTCGCGCCAACCGCGAATCCAACATCTCCTCCTCCGAGCCAACGGTGAAATCCACCCGCGTCGAGAATGGCGAAGGCGATGACGGCAAGCCGAAGAAAGCCGGTTGGTGGCAGCGCCGTGGCTTCTTCTGAACGCTAATTTTCGGACGTAAACATTGAAAATCCGGCCGCGGCGACGCGGCCGGATTTTCGTTTATGGTGACGGCATCGTCGCCGAGGTCAGGGAAATCGCTGAGACCCGCCCCTCATCCGGCTGCCGCCACCTTCTCCCCGTAAACGGGGCGAAGGGACAATGCCGCAACCTCTCCGTCCCCACCAACCTTTCGCAAGGCGCGTCCCCTCTCCCCGTTTTTACGGGGAGAGGGTTAGGGTGAGGGGCAGCCATCAGCGCAAAACGCTTCGATATCGCTTCCTAGCTGCGATCAGGCCGCCGGCGGATAGAGCAGGTCGACGATGTAGCTGGCGTCGAAGCGGGAATCGAGCATGCCGTAGGTGGAGCGCCAGCCGCCGGCAAGACGCGTCTCGATGAAGGCATCGGCAATGCGCCCTGCCCCAAGGCGATAGAGTTCGGCGGCACCGGCGGCGAGCGCCAGTTGCTCGACGAGCAGGCGCGCGGCGCCCTCATCCTGTTCGCACAGTGCGATTGCGGCGCGCAGCACGTCAATGGTCTTCTTGCCGGCAGGGCCGAGATCGCGGGCAAGGCCGGCGAAGACCGTTTCGAACAGATCCTTGCCACGGTTGAGCACGCGCAGCACGTCGAGCGCCATGACGTTGCCGGAGCCTTCCCAGATGGCGTTGACCGGAGCTTCGCGGTAATGGCGGGCGATCGGGCGCTCTTCGATGTAGCCATTGCCGCCAATGCATTCCATCGCCTCGTAGATCAGCGCCGGCGCGATCTTGCAGCACCAGTATTTGGCGACCGGCGTCATGACGCGGGCATAGGCCGCCTCCTCGGCATTGCCGCGCGCCTTGTCGAAGGCGTCGGCAAGACGGAAGGACAGTGCGGTCGCGGCGGCGACATCGAGCGCCATGTCGGCGAGCACGCGCGTCATGATCGGCTGGTTCACGAGCATCTTGCCGAAGACGCTGCGGCCGCGGGTGTGGTGCACGGCTTCGGCGAGCGAGGCGCGCATCATGCCTGACGAGGCCAGCGCGCAGTCGAGCCGGGTCAGCGTCACCATGTCGAGGATAGTGCGGACGCCGGCATCCGGACCACCGAGCAGGAAGCCAAACGTGTCTGTAAACTCGACCTCGGAAGAGGCGTTGGAGCGGTTACCGACCTTGTCCTTCAACCGCTGGAACTGCAGACCGTTGGCGGAACCATCCTCCAGAAGGCGCGGCACGAGAAAACAGCCCATGCCCTCCTTCGTCTGCGCCAGCATGATGAAGGCATCGCTCATCGGCGCCGACATGAACCACTTGTGCCCGGACAGCCGGTAGATGCCCTCGCTGACCTTTTCGGCAGTGCTCCTGTTGGCGCGCACATCCGTGCCGCCCTGCTTTTCCGTCATGCCCATGCCGATGGTCACGGCGGATTTCTGCATGGCGGGCTTGTTCGACGAATCATATTTGCGCGAGAGAATTTTTGGCGCCCAGTCCTTCTGCACCGCGGGCGAAGCCGAGAGTGCCGCAACGGAGGCGCTCGTCATCGTCAGCGGGCAGAGATGGCCGGATTCCAGTTGCGACGTCAGGTAAAACCGCGCGGCGCGAACCTTGTGGGCCTCGTCCTTGGCTTCGGTATCGGCCTGGGGATCCCAGACGGAGGAATGCAGGCCGACCGACATGGAGCGGCGCATCAGCGCATGCCAGGCGGGGTGGAATTCGACGACGTCGAGGCGTTCGCCACGCGGACCGTGGGTGCGCAGCTGCGGCGCGCCCTGGTTTGCCATGCGTGCCATCTCCTGCGCCTCCGGCGAGGTGACGTAGCGGCCGATGTTTTCCAGGTCTTCGCGGATGCCGCGCGGCAGGGCGGCCGTCAGATCGACGATCAGCGGATCGGATCGATAGGCGTTGATGCCGGACCACAGGCTCGGCTGGTTGAGTTCTGCGAGTTTGTCGTCAGTCCGGTTGGCGGAGGTCATAATTCGCTTCTAGTGTAAGAACCTGGCAAAGGGAAACCGGAAGTTATGATTCGGTTCATTCTGCTCTATCGGAATTCGGGCGAAAATGCATGGGGACATAAGCCTTTGCCCACAGCACATGCTTGCCCCGGCGGGCAGCACTCTTTATAGACCCGCCAGAGACAGCAAGAGGCAGGGTCATGGTCTTTTTTCCCCACCGCCACCTCATCGGCATCAAGGGCCTCACCGAGCAGGATATCACCTATCTTCTCGACAAGGCCGATGAGGCCGTCAAAATCAGCCGCCAGAGAGAAAAGAAAACGTCGACGCTACGCGGGCTGACGCAGATCAACCTCTTCTTCGAGGCATCGACCCGCACGCAGGCCTCCTTCGAGCTTGCCGGCAAGCGGCTCGGCGCCGACGTCATGAACATGTCGGTCGGCAATTCCTCGGTGAAGAAAGGCGAAACGCTGATCGACACGGCGATGACGCTGAATGCGATGCGCCCCGATGTGCTGGTGATCCGCCATTCGAGCGCCGGTGCGGCCGCCCTTCTCGCTCAGAAGGTCTCCTGCTCGGTCGTCAATGCCGGTGACGGCCAGCATGAACATCCGACCCAGGCACTGCTCGACGCGCTGACGATCCGCCGTGCCAAAGGCAAGCTTTCGCGCATCATCGTGGCGATCTGCGGCGACGTCCTGCATTCGCGGGTGGCGCGCTCCAATATCCTGCTGCTCAACGCGATGGGCGCCCGCGTCCGTGTCGTTGCGCCAGCGACCCTCCTGCCTGCCGGCATCGCCGAGATGGGTGTCGAGGTCTTTCATTCGATGAAGGAAGGGCTGAAGGACGCCGACGTGGTGATGATGCTGCGGCTGCAGCGGGAGCGCATGTCCGGCGCCTTCGTGCCTTCGGTGCGCGAATATTATCACTTCTACGGGCTCGACGCCGAAACGCTGAAGGCAGCCAAGGATGATGCGCTGGTCATGCATCCCGGCCCGATGAACCGCGGCGTCGAGATCGCCTCGGAAGTGGCGGACGGGCCGCAGAGCGTGATCGCCGAACAGGTGGAAATGGGGGTCGCGGTGCGCATGGCCGTCATGGAGACGCTGCTCGTCTCGCAGAACCAGGGTCCCCGAAGCGATGGAATGATGGCATGAGCAACCCGATCGTCCTCAAGAACGTCCGTATCATCGATCCATCGCGCAATCTCGACGAGATCGGGACGATCATTGCCGAAAACGGCGTGATTCTCGCCGCCGGCCACAAGGTGCAGAACCAGGGCGAACCGGAAGGCGCCGTCATCCGCGACTGCACGGGCCTTGTCGCGACGCCCGGCCTTGTCGATGCGCGCGTCCATGTCGGCGAACCCGGCGGCGAACACCGTGAGACGATCGCCTCGGCGAGCCGGGCGGCGGCGGCCGGCGGCGTCACCTCGATCATCATGATGCCGGACACCGATCCGATCATCGACGACATTGCGCTCGTCGAATTCGTCAAGAAGACGGCGCGGGATACGGCCGCGGTCAACGTCTATCCCGCCGCCGCCATCACCAAGGGCCTTGCCGGCGAAGAGATGACGGAGATCGGCCTGTTGATGCAGGCGGGCGCCGTCGCCTTCACCGATGCGCATTCCAGCGTCCACGACACGCAGGTGCTGCGCAGGATCATGACCTATGCGCGCGAATTCGGCGCCGTCGTCTCCTGCGAAACGCGCGACAAATATCTCGGCGCCAACGGCGTCATGCATGAAGGGCTTTTCGCCAGCTGGCTCGGGCTTTCCGGCATTCCAAAGGAAGCCGAGCTCATCCCGCTCGAACGCGATCTGAGGATCGCGCAGCTGACGCGCGGCCGCTATCACGCCGCGATGATCTCGGTGCCGGAATCGGTCGAGGCGATCGAGCGCGCCCGCAGCCGCGGCGCCAAGGTGACCTGCGGCATCTCGATCAACAATCTGGCGCTCAACGAAAACGACATCGGCGAATATCGCACCTTCTTCAAGCTCTATCCGCCGCTGCGCCCGGAAGACGACCGGGTGGCGATGGCCGAGGCCGTTGCGAGCGGCGCGATCGATATCATCGTCTCCTCGCACGACCCGCAAGATGTCGATACGAAGCGTCTGCCCTTCGGCGAGGCCGAGGATGGCGCGATCGGCCTCGAAACCATGCTGGCGGCAGCCCTCAGGCTTCACCATGGTGGCCAAGTGAGCCTGATGCGCCTGATCGACGCCATGTCCACCCGCCCCGCTGAGATTTTCGGCCTGAATGCCGGCACGCTGAAGCCAGGCGCTCCGGCCGATATCGCGCTGATCGATCTCGATGAGCCTTGGCTTGTCGCCAAAGACATGCTTCTCTCCCGCTCGAAGAATACGCCGTTCGAGGATGCGCGTTTCAGCGGGCGGGCGGTCGCGACATACGTCTCGGGAAAGCTTGTCCACGCAATTTAGAACCGACACGATCGCCGTCCATCCCCCAGCGGGAGAAGGCTGACTCAAGGATAGGCCACGGAGAGGCTGAGGGGGCATATGTTATCCAATCTCATGTCATGGCAGATCACGCTGCCGATCGCGCTTGCCGCCACCGTTATCGGTTATCTCTTCGGCTCGATCCCGTTCGGCCTGATCCTTACGCGCGCCGCCGGCCTCGGCGACGTGCGCAGCATCGGCTCCGGCAATATCGGCGCGACCAATGTGCTGAGAACAGGAAACCGGACGCTCGCCGCGGCGACACTGCTCCTCGATGCGCTGAAGGCATCGGCCGCAGCCTGGGTCGTCGGTTATTTCCTCGGTGAGGAGGCCGCGATCATCGCCGGCTTTTTCGCCTTCATCGGCCATCTCTTCCCGGTCTGGATTGGCTTCAAGGGCGGCAAGGGTGTCGCCACCTATATCGGCACCCTGCTCGGCGTCGCGCCGATCATGGTCGTGCTCTTCGCCGCCGTCTGGCTGGCGGTCGCCTTCACCACCCGCTACTCCTCGCTGTCGGCGCTGGTTGCCATGCTTGTCATTCCGGTTGCGCTGTGGATATTGGGCAACGAAAAGGTTGCGGCAGTGATGGCGATCATGACGCTTATCTCCTACTGGAAGCACAAGGCGAATATTTCGCGCCTGATGGGCGGGACGGAAAGCAAGATCGGGGCAAAGGGATAATGGATGCGCTGAGCGCCGGATCAAAAGGCGTCGTGCTGACCGAGCGGCAAAGAATTGCCTGGCTGCGTCTCATCCGTTCCGACAATATCGGCCCTGCCACCTTTCGCGACCTCATCAATCATTTCGGCTCGGCCGAGGCAGCACTTGCCGCACTGCCGGAGCTTTCGGCGCGTGGCGGTGCCACACGGGCAATCCGCATCGCCAGCGAGGCCGAGGCGCATCGGGAACTGGAGGCGGCACGTCGCTTCGGCGCCCGCTTCGTCGGCATCGGTGAGCCGGACTATCCGCAGGCGTTGAAGCAGATCGACGGCGCGCCGCCGCTTCTGGCCGTCAAGGGCGCGCTTGCCGCCGCCAAACGACCGGCCGTCGGCATCGTCGGCTCGCGCAACGCCTCGATCGCGGGCGCGAAATTCGCGGCGATGGTGGCGCGCGACTGCGGCCGGGCGGGTTATACCGTGGTCTCCGGCCTGGCGCGCGGCATCGACACCGCTGCCCACCGGGCAAGCCTCGACACAGGCACGATCGCAGCGCTCGCCGGCGGCCTCGACCAGCCCTACCCACCGGAGAATATCGGCCTGCTCGAAGAGATAACCAGTGGCAATGGCCTGGCGGTGAGCGAGATGCCGTTCGGCTGGGAACCCCGCGCCCGCGACTTCCCACGCCGAAACCGGCTGATCGCCGGCATCGGACTCGGCCTCGTCGTCATCGAAGCAGCGACGCGTTCGGGCTCGCTAATCACGGCGCGGCTTGCCGGCGAGTTCGGCCGCCTGGTGTTTGCCGTGCCCGGCTCACCGCTCGATCCGCGCTGCCATGGCACCAACGGCCTGCTGAAGGACGGCGCTTCGATCGTCACTGCACCCGCCGATGTCATCGAGGCCCTGGCGCCGCTTGCGCAATTCGACCTGTTTCCATCATCGATGGCGGAGGAACCGGCGCCTGATGGCAAGGCAATGTCGGTGCCACCCGGCGATTCCGATCGAAACCGCATCATCGATGCACTCGGGCCGACGCCGGTCGAGATCGACGACGTCATCCGCCATACCGGCCTGTCGACATCCGCGGTCTATCTCATCCTTCTGGAACTCGATATTGCCGGCAGGCTGCACCGGCATCAGGGTGGCCTCGTCTCGCTTTCCGATTGAACCTGGTGACGACATCAGGCGGTGGCTTTGCGAATTGCCGAGCATATCTGGAATTGTCTTTTGACAATACTCTCGCTTCGGCTGCAGCAGACGCAAGAGGTAAAATTGTATCAAACCCCTTGACCGCGGCGATTTCCCTGTCCATGTCGGAGGGCCGATATCCATGTTGCGGTGTGTGTCGCGCTGGCTTCAACGCTGGCGTCGTTTCCTTTTTAGAGAATCATCATGAATGTTGTAGTGGTGGAATCGCCTGCCAAGGCCAAGACGATCAATAAGTATCTGGGTCCGGGATACAAAGTGCTCGCTTCCTTCGGCCATGTGCGCGATCTGCCTGCCAAGGATGGCTCAGTCCTCCCCGATCAGGATTTCGAAATGCTTTGGGAGGTCGATGGTGCCTCCGCCAAGCGGATGAAAGACATCGCCGACGCGGTAAAGTCTGCCGATGGCCTGTTTCTCGCGACCGACCCGGATCGCGAAGGCGAAGCGATTTCCTGGCACGTTCTCGACATGCTGAACAAGAAGCGCGTGCTGAACGGCAAACCGGTCAAGCGCGTCGTCTTCAATGCGATCACCAAGAAGGCAGTGCTCGACGCGATGGCCGATCCGCGCGACATCGACGTGCCGCTGGTCGATGCCTATCTGGCGCGCCGCGCGCTCGACTATCTCGTCGGCTTCAATCTTTCGCCGGTGCTGTGGCGCAAGCTGCCCGGCGCACGTTCGGCCGGCCGCGTTCAATCGGTGGCGCTTCGCCTCGTCTGCGACCGTGAATCCGAGATCGAACGCTTCATTTCAGAAGAGTATTGGAACATCTCGGCGCTTCTGAAGACGCCGCGCGGCGACGAGTTCGAGGCAAGACTGGTTTCGGCGAACGGCAAACGGTTGCAGCCGCGCGCAATCGGCAACGGTGAGGATGCCGGCCGGCTCAAGGCCTTGCTCGAAGGTGCGAGCTATGTCGTCGATACGGTCGAGGCGAAGCCGGTCAAGCGCAACCCGGGACCGCCGTTTACGACCTCGACGCTGCAGCAGGCGGCCTCCTCCAATCTCGGCTTCTCCGCCTCGCGCACCATGCAGATCGCGCAGAGGCTCTATGAGGGTGTCGATATCGGCGGCGAGACGGTCGGTCTCATCACCTATATGCGAACCGACGGCGTGCAGATGGCGCCCGAGGCGATCGACGCGGCGCGCAGCGCCATCGTCGACCAGTTCGGCGAGCGCTACATGCCGGAGAAGCCGCGCTTCTACTCGACCAAAGCGAAGAACGCCCAGGAGGCGCACGAGGCGATCCGCCCGACCGATTTCTATCGTTCGCCCGATCGTGTGCGCAAATTCCTCGATGCCGACCAGATCCGGCTCTACGAGTTGATCTGGAAGCGTGGCATTGCCAGCCAGATGGCGTCGGCCGAGATCGAGCGCACGACGGCTGAAATCACCGCCGACAACAAGGGCGAGAAGGCTGGGCTTCGCGCCGTCGGTTCCGTGATCCGCTTCGACGGCTTCATCGCCGCCTATACCGACCAGAAGGAGGACGGCGAGCAGAGCGACGACGGCGACGAGGATGGCCGCCTGCCGGAGATCAATGCACGCGAGGCGCTCGCCAAGCAAAAGATCAATTCGACGCAGCATTTCACCGAACCGCCGCCGCGCTATTCGGAAGCCTCGCTGATCAAGAAGATGGAAGAGCTCGGCATCGGCCGCCCCTCCACCTATGCCGCGACGCTTGCGACGCTGCGCGACCGCGACTATGTGACGATCGACAAACGCAAGCTGATCCCGCAGGCCAAGGGCCGGCTGGTGACGGCTTTCCTCGAAAGCTTCTTCACCAAATATGTCGAATACGACTTCACCGCCGATCTCGAGGAAAAGCTCGACCGGATTTCCGCCGGCGAGCTGAACTGGAAGCAGGTGCTGCGCGATTTCTGGAAGGATTTCTTCGCCCAGATCGAGGACACCAAGGAACTGCGCGTCACCAACGTGCTCGATTCGCTGAACGAGGCGCTAGCACCCCTCGTCTTCCCGAAACGGGAGGACGGCAGCGATCCGCGCATCTGTCAGGTCTGCGGCACCGGCAACCTGTCGCTGAAGCTCGGCAAATACGGCGCCTTCGTCGGCTGCTCGAACTATCCGGACTGCAACTACACCCGCCAGCTCTCCTCCGAAAATGGCGGGGAAGCGGACGGTGCTGCGCTCAACGAGCCGAAGAACCTCGGCACCGATCCGACGACCGGCGAGGAGCTGACGCTGCGTTCCGGCCGCTTCGGCCCCTATATCCAGCGCGGCGACGGCAAGGAAGCCAAACGCGCTTCGCTGCCGAAGGGCTGGAAGCCCGAGGAAATCGACTATGAAAAGGCGATGGCGCTGATCTCGCTGCCGCGCGATATCGGCAAACACCCGGAATCGGGCAAGATGATTTCGTCCGGCATCGGTCGCTACGGGCCGTTCCTCCTGCATGACGGCTCCTACGCCAATCTGGAAACCATCGAGGACGTGTTCTCGGTCGGCCTCAACCGTGCCGTGACTGTTATCGCCGAAAAGGCGAACCAGGGGCCTGGCCGGGGCGCGCGCGGTACGCCGGCGGCGCTGAAGACGCTCGGCGATCATCCCGATGGCGGCGCCATCACCGTTCGCGACGGCAAGTACGGTCCTTACGTCAATTGGGGCAAGGTCAATGCGACACTGCCGAAGGGCAAGGATCCGCAGTCGATCACCGTCGAGGAGGCACTTGCGCTGATCGTCGAAAAGGCCGGCAAGGCACCGGTCGGCAAGACATCGGCGGGTAAGATGGGCAAGGCGAAAGCCAAGCCGAAGGCGGCAGCCGCCGAAGCCAAGGCCACCAAGACGGCCGCCAAGCCGAAGGCAGCGAAGGCGAAAGCGCCCGCGAAATCGAAAAAGAGCTGAAGTGAGCAGGATACCGCGCGACAGAACGAACCCTGCGGGCAAGCGTCCGGGCAAGACCGGCCGCGCCGGTAAGGATGCTCCCGCCGTCGAGCCGCTGAACATCGTCCACGGCGCGCTGCCTTCGCGCGAGGTGATCCTGCGCTTCATCGCCGATCATCCGCAGAAAGCGTCCAAACGCGAACTCGCCAAGGCTTTCGGCCTGAAGGGCGACAACCGCGTCGAGCTCAAGCACATGCTGCAGGAGCTCGAGCAGGAAGGCATGCTGCAGAAGAACCGCAAGTCGCTGATCCGGCCCGGTGCGCTGCCGCCTGTCACCGTTCTCGATATCACCACGCGCGACAAGGATGGCGATCTGATCGGCCGGCCGGCGGAATGGCCCGAGGACCAGGGCGTCGCACCCGCCGTCGCCATCCGCCAGCAATCGCCCGCAGGCCGCCAAGGCAAGGGCAAGGCGCCCGTCGCCGGTCTCGGCGACCGCATCCTGGCGAAGATCTTCCCGGCTGTCGATCGCGGCGGACCGGCCTATACGGCGCGGATCATCAAGGTGATCGACAGGCGCCGCGGCGCCTCGATGGGCGTTTTCCGCACGGCGCCGGGCGGCGGCGGCCGGCTGCTGCCGATCGAGCGGCGCGGCGAGGAGATGGTGATTGATCCCGACTTCACCGGCGGCGCCACGGACGGCGACCTGGTCGAAGTCGAAATCGCCCGTCTCGGCCGTTTCGGCCTGCCGCGCGCCAAGGTGCTTTCCGTCGTCGGCTCCGTCGGTTCGGAAAAGGCGATCTCGATGATCGCGATCCATGCGCACGGCATCCCGCATGTCTTCCCGCCGGCCGTTATCGCCGAGGCGGAGGCCGCAAGGCCCGCCAGCATGTCGCATCGCGAGGATTGGCGCGACGTCCCGCTGATCACCATCGACCCCGCCGATGCCAAGGACCATGACGACGCCGTCTATGCCGAGCCCGATCCCTCGCCCGACAATCCCGGCGGCGTCCTCGTCACCGTCGCGATCGCCGACGTCTCCTGGTATGTCCGCCCCAATTCACCGCTCGACCGCGAGGCGCTGAAGCGCGGCAACTCGGTCTATTTCCCTGATCGTGTCGTGCCGATGCTGCCGGAGCGCATCTCAAACGATCTCTGCTCGCTGAAAGAAGGTGTCGACCGCCCGGCGCTTGCGGTGCGCATGAGCTTTTCCGGCGAAGGCCGCAAGATCGGCCATACTTTCCATCGCATCATGATGAAGAGCGCCGCCAAGCTCTCCTACCAGCAGGCGCAGGCAGCCATCGACGGGAAACCGGACGATCAGACCGGACCGATGCTCGAGCCGATCCTGAAGCCGCTCTGGCACGCCTATGAGGTGATGAAGCGCGGACGCGATCGGCGCCAGCCGCTGGAACTCGATATGCCGGAGCGCAAGATCCTGCTGAAGCCCGACGGCACGGTCGATCGGGTCGTCGTGCCGCCGCGGCTCGATGCGCATAAGCTGATCGAAGAGATGATGATCCAGGCGAACGTCTGCGCCGCCGAGACGCTGGAAAAGAAGCGCCAGCCGCTGATCTACCGCATCCATGACGGCCCGACGCTCGCTAAGCAGGAGATCCTGCGCGAGTTCCTGGCCACGCTCGGCATCTCGCTTGCCAAGGGCGGCAACATGCGCGCCAACAACTTCAACGGCATTCTTGCGAAGGCGGACGGCACGCCGCACCAGACCATGGTGAGCGAGATGGTGCTGCGTTCGCAGAGCCAGGCGATCTACGGCCCGGAGAATATCGGCCATTTCGGCCTCAACCTGATGAAATACGCCCACTTCACCTCGCCGATCCGCCGTTATGCCGATCTCATCGTGCATCGCGCCCTCGTCGGCTCGCTCGGTTTCGGCGAAGGTGGTATCACACCCGACGAAGAGGCGGCGCTCGACGATATCGCCGCCGAAATCTCGACCTTCGAGCGCCGGGCCATGGCAGCCGAGCGCGAGACCGTCGACCGGCTGATCGCGCATCACCTCAGCGGCCGTGTCGGCGAGGAATTTGCCGGGCGGGTCTCGGGCGTGACGAAATCGGGGCTATTTGTCACACTGCCGGACTATGGCGCCGACGGTTTCGTCCCTATATCTACGCTCGGCAGCGATTATTTCATCTATGACGAGGCGCATCAGGCACTCTCGGGTGAACGAACAGGGCTCGGCTATCGCCTGGGCGATAGCGTCACCGTGAAACTTGCCGAAGCGATCCCGCTTGCCGGTGCACTGCGTTTTGAGATGATCAGCGAGGGCCGCGAAATGCCGGCGGCGGTGCGTTCCTTCCACAAGGCGGGCCGCCGCGACAGGGGCCAGGTCCGCAAGAAGCCCGGAACGAGGCCGCCGCGCGGACGGCACTAAAGCGCGTCGCAATCTTTCAGATTGGCTCTCCCGCGTTTAGGTCCTTGTTTTTACGCATGTCGTTATCGCAAACCGCTGCACAGTTTTGCGCGACATGCTTTAGATCCGAAGAGGAGCATGCGATGAGCACACCGACCGATCCGGCCGCCCGCTACGGCGATACGCCCGAGGTCGAGCGTCCGCTTGGGCGCTCCATCATGCGCGGGTTGATGAACCGCTGCCCGGCCTGCGGCAACGGCAAGCTCTTTCGTGCCTTCCTGAAGCCGGTCGATCATTGTGCGGCCTGCGGCGAGGCGATGCATCATCAACGCGCCGACGACCTGCCGCCCTATATCGTCATCCTGGTCCTCGGCCACGTCGTGGTCGGCGGTTATATGCTGACCGACATGACCTTCGTGCTGCCGGTCTGGGTCCATCTGGCCATCTGGGCGCCGATCACCGTCATCACCGCTGTCGCCTCCATCCAGCCGATCAAAGGCGGGGTCATCGGTCTGCAATGGGCGCTGCGCATGCACGGCTTCGGCGGCGAGAGTGACGGTCCGGATGATTACGACATCCCCGGCCGGCCGAATTAGAGCATGTCGCGCAAAAGTGTGCAGCGGTTTTGCGATAACGACATGCGTAAAAACAAAGACCTAAAGCGCGAGGAGCGAATCTGAAAGATCGCGACGCGCTTTAGCGCCTTCACCTTCCAGACATATTTAGCGTGTAGTGCCAGCCCTCCACCGACCACCACCACCCGAATGCGGGAGCCAACGATCCTCAAGACCTGACATGGTAAGCATTTCTTGCCCGAACGGGCTTTACATTCCGCAGATGGTCACTCACATCGGAAATACTGCGAAGCGGCATCCGTCACCTGGATTTGGCACGTCTGTGTCTATCTATCTGACGGGATCGGCCGATTCGTTCGCGCACCTCTCTAAGGATGGATAAATGTCTCAGCCGAGAACCGGCACACCGGGCGATGTCGAAGAAATCCATTGGCCTTCTCTGGTGGCAGCCGTCTCGTCCATATCAGCCGTTGGCATAGCAATCGGCCTCGGTCTGCCCCTCCTCAGCATCATCCTCGAAAAACGCGGCATCTCGTCCACCCTGATCGGGCTCAACACGGCAATGGCCGGGGTCGCGGCGATGGCAGCCGCACCGATCACCACCAAGCTCGCCCATAAATACGGCGTGGCGCCGACAATGATCTGGGCCGTGCTGATTTCGGCGCTGAGCGCGCTGGGTTTCTATTACGCCCAGGATTTCTGGATGTGGTTTCCGCTGCGTTTCGCCTTCCATGGCGCGACGACGACGCTGTTCATCCTCTCCGAATTCTGGATCAACGCCGCTTCGCCGCCCTCCAAGCGTGGCTTCGTGCTCGGCATCTATGCGACGGTGCTTTCCCTTGGCTTCGCGGCCGGACCACTGCTCTTTTCGATCCTCGGCAGCGACGGCATCTTCCCCTTCCTGATCGGCGCCGGCGCGATCCTGCTGGCCGCCATCCCGATCTTCATCGCCCGCGACGAAAGCCCGGTGCTCGAGGAAAAACCGGAGCTGCATTTCATGCGCTACGTTTTCCTGGTGCCGACGGCGACGGCGGCGGTCTTCATCTTCGGCGCGGTCGAAGCGGGCGGGCTGTCGCTTTTCCCGATCTTTGCCGTGCGTGCCCATTTCACCGAATCGCAGGCCGCACTTCTGCTCACCATGATGGGCGTCGGCAACGTCATCTTTCAGATCCCGCTCGGTCTGCTTTCCGACCGCATCGGCGACAAGCGGCCACTGCTGGCCGGTATGGCACTGATGGGGTTCATCGGCTCGATGATGTTGCCGTTGCTGCTCGACAACTGGCTGCTGATGGCCGGGCTCCTGCTTTTCTGGGGTGGCTGCGTCTCAGGCCTCTATACGGTCGGCCTCAGCCATCTCGGCTCGCGGCTGACGGGCTCCGATCTTGCGGCGGCCAATGCCGCCTTCGTCTTCTGTTATGCGATGGGAACCGTGGCCGGGCCGCAGGCGATCGGCGCGGCGATCGACGTCGCTGGAAATAACGGTTTTGCCTGGGCGATTGCCGCGTTCTTCGGCCTCTACGCCCTTCTTTCAGGCATCAGACTGATGTTCATTCGAAAACGGGCTTGACTTTTCGGGCGGGATTCGTAGTTTCGCGCCAGGATTTGCCGTGGAGCCCATCCGGCTTCCACGGCTTTCATTTTCTTAAAGGCAGGACGACCATGGCCAAGGCTACAACAATCAAGATCAAGCTGCTGTCGACGGCCGACACCGGTTTCTTCTACGTCACCACGAAGAACAGCCGCACGATGACGGACAAGATGACGAAGACGAAGTACGACCCGGTTGCGAAGAAGCATGTCGAGTTCAAGGAAACCAAGATCAAGTAATCACTTGGCCTGACGGATTTCAAAAAACGCGCGCCTTCGGGTTGCGCGTTTTTTATTGCCCGGCTTTGTGGGTTTAAAGATGATAGCGCAAACAGACAAAACGCCGCCCTTCCATCTTCGGGAAGTGGCGGCGTTTTCGTGAAAGGGGGTCGGCCAGCATGCAAAACGGCACGAGGAACCGCTATAACTTGCCTACTAGCCGACCGACCCCACGACCCAGGAGATGCGGCGGACCTGAGCATCATGGGGTATCGACAACTCCTCAACGGGAGCGCTTCTCTTATGAGCCGATAATTTGCGCAAAAATGAAAGAAAATCAACAAATTCTTAATGATGAATTTTCTGATCTTGATTCTATGGTTAAAAGTCCAGATTCGGGACATACAAAGATTTATCGGCTCTGCTTGAACGCGAAGCGTAGCGCTTCGCCCTTCGAAGAAATTCGACAATATAGCTTAACAACTTACGCCTCCCCTCCCCTTACGTGAGGTGACGTCGCCGCAATCTATTTGACCGTGTTGGCGGCAGGCATTTTTTTATAGTTTTCATTTCATGTTGAGCTACGGCCCGACACTCTCAAGACTATCGCGCGGCAAAACATCCGCAGCAACGCGGCGAGTCCATTTTTGGGCTATTGAGTTGCGAAATTGTCACCCCGCATTGCACAGGCGAAAATTAAAAATCGGTAACAATTCGCTTGCCGCAGTGGAAAACCTGCAAATGGCGCCCATGGCGGCAAGTGATTCGTTATGCGGCCGCGGCAACCACACGGTTTCGGCCGGTATTCTTGGCTTCGTAAAGGGCGAGATCCGCCTGTTTCATCAGCTGGTCCGGGGTCAGTACAGACGCAATACGCGAAGCGATGCCGAAGGAAGCAGTGACGTTCAGCGCCTCCCCGGCGTGTTTCAGCATGAAGGGAGCGTTTTCGATCGCTGCACGAAGGCGCTCGGCGACGGCGGCGGCAATTTCCGGCGAGGTGTCGGGCATCACGACGACGAATTCCTCTCCGCCGTAGCGGCAGGCGAGATCGGCGCCGCGGATGGTCGAACGGACGCGATTTGAAAATTCCCGCAACACCTCGTCGCCGCCGTCATGGCCGTAGGTGTCGTTCACATGCTTGAAGCGGTCGATATCGGTGATCAGCACCGAAAGCGGCCGGCCACGCGCCATCGAACGGTTGAAGAGCACGTTCAGGTGATTGTCGAGATAGCGCCGGTTATAAAGGCCGGTCAGAGGATCGGTCACGGCAAGCTCGATCGTCTGCTTGACGCTGGCGCGCAGGCGGTCGTTATAGCGCTTGCGGCGGATCTGCGTCAGGCTGCGGGCAACCAGTTCGTTAGGATCGACCGGGCGGATGATGTAGTCGTTGACGCCGAGATCGAGCGCGCGCACGACCATGTCGTCAGCGCCCTGCTCGGTGATGATCAGGATCGGCAGGAAGCGCGTGCGCTCCAGCGAGCGCAGCTGCGAGCAGAGGCGAAGCGGATCGTAATCGTCGAAGTTGGCGTTGACGATAACGAGATCGAACGCGCTTTCGGCCGCCTCGAACAGGGCGGCCTGCGGATCGGAGAGGGCAAGTACGTCGGCGACCGGCTTCAGCGCCTTGATGATGCGCTCCTGCGAATTGGCGCGGCCGTCGACGAGCAGGACCTGAGCGGTCTCGTCGGCGCGGCCCTCGCCTGCCCGTGTGAGATCGTCGATGCCCATCGTATGGGCGGTGTCGGCGCGAATGCGCAGCTCATCGCTCAACGTCTTCAGCCGCAGCAGGCTCTTCACCCGGGAGATCAGCTGCAGATCGTTGACCGGCTTGGTGAGAAAATCGTCAGCGCCGGCCTTCAGGCCGCGTACGCGATCGGTTGGCTGGTCGAGTGCGGTGACCATGACGACGGGAATGTGGGCGGTCTTCTGGCTGGCCTTCAGACGCTCGCAGACCTCGAAACCGTCTATGCCGGGCATCATGATGTCGAGCAGGATGAGATCGACCTGGTTGCGCTCGCAGATCGCCAGTGCCGTGTAGCCGTCGGCTGCGGTCATCACGTCGAAATACTCCGCAAGCAGCCGCGCTTCGAGCAGCTTCACGTTGGCCGGAATATCGTCAACCACCAGTATTCGCGCAGTCATCAGCGTCTTTCCGATGCGTCAGGCATCGCCCAGATAGGTCTTGATCGTCTCGATGAATTTCGGAACCGAGATCGGCTTGGAAACATAGGCCTCGCAGCCGCCCTGGCGGATCCGCTCCTCGTCGCCCTTCATCGCGAAAGCCGTAACGGCGATGACGGGAATCACGTGCAGCTCGTCGTCTTCCTTCAGCCATTTGGTGACTTCGAGGCCGGAGACCTCGGGAAGCTGAATATCCATCAGGATGAGGTCGGGGCGATGCTTGCGCGCCAGATCGAGCGCCTCCATACCGTTTCGGGTCTGGATCGTCGTATAACCGGACGCCTCGATGAGGTCGCGAAAGAGCTTCATGTTGAGCTCGTTATCTTCTACAATCATCACCTGTTTGGGCATGACAAGCTGTCCCTACGTCCGTTCGCGCAGCGGTTCGTCCCATAAGAAAGGCACATGCGGACAAAAGCTGCGTGAAACCGATAGCGCACGCTACCGATATTTGGTTGAAGAAAAGGTAACTTACCCAGCGAAATGCAAAGCAACTTCAAGACTTCGAAACAACAGGCAGCCGACCCGCACGAGACAGCGATCGCCGTGCTCGGCTGGCTTGCCGACGATCCGGACATGTTCGGCCGCTTCCTCGCCCTGACCGGGGTGGCGCCCGGCCAGGTCCGCAACGCCGTCAACGATCCCGGATTCCTCGCCGGCATGATGGATTTCCTGATGAACCACGAACCGACGGCCATGGCCTTCTGCGCGGCGAGCGGAATCAGCCCGGAGACCGTGACGGCGGCCTGGCGGCATTTCTCTTCACCGGGCCTCGATTCCGGAGAATACTGACCGTGACCTCCGGGGAACTCGACATCTCGCATATCCGCCTCGGCGAACGGCCGTTGATCGTCTGCGACGTCGACGACGTCGTGCTGCAGTTCATCGGTCCCTTCCAGCTTTTCCTTCAGAGCCAGGGCCACGCGTTTTTGCCGCGATCGTTCCGGCTGCACGGCAACATCGTCTCGCAAGCCGACGGCGTGGAGATCGAGGATCAAGAGGTCAGCCGGCTGATCGAGGAATTCTTCGAGGCACAAGAGCTGTGGCAGACGCCGCTCGACCGCGTCGTCGAAACGCTCGACCGGCTTTCGGAGGAGGCCGATATCCTTTTCCTGACGGCCATGCGGCCGCGGTTCCAGGACCAGCGCCGTCGCCTGCTCGACAGGATGGGCCTGCTCTTTCCGCTGCTTGCCACCGAACAACCCAAAGGGCCGATCGTTCACGCATTGCATGCCAGCCGCTCCCTTCCCGTCGTCTTCATTGATGATATGGCGCGCAATCTGCATTCCGTCAGGGATCACGTCGCCGATTGCCTGCTGATTCATCTGATGCCGAACTCGCCCGTCCACCGTTTCGCACCGGCGGCCGCCGACGACATCACTCGCGCCACCGACTGGACGCATGCGGCCGAACTGATCAAGGCGCATTTTGTTTCCGGCACCTTCACGCGCGCAGTTCCAGCCGCATGAGCGGACGGCCGTCCTTGCGCCGGGCTACCGTCTCGAAACCGGCGGCATCGAAGATCGCCGTCGAGCCGATGCAGAGCGTCACGGATTTCGACTGCTTCACATGATCGATCGGACAGGCTTCGAGCAGCCGCGCTCCCTGGCGCCGCGCATGGTCGATCGCGCCGGCGAGCAGACGATGGCCCATTCCCTTGCTGCGCAGTTTGGGCAGCAGGAAGAAGCAGCTGACGGCCCAGACGGACGGATCATGCGCATCGCCCTCTTCCAGTGGCCGCGAGACGGTGCGCGGCGAATTGAACTGTGGCACGTCGTAGCGTGGCCCGACCTGCACCCAGGCGACCGGCGCGCCGTCGGCATAACAGAGGATGCCAGGCGGCGGCCCCGCCTTGATCCGGCCCCGCATATGCGCCTTGCGTTCGTCGGCCGCCATCTTGGTCCTCACTGCATGTGGCAGGCGCAACGTGACGCACCAGCAGTTATAGAAGCCACCCTGCGGCCCGAACAAGGTTTCGAAGTCATCCCAGCGTTCTGGCGTTACCGGCTCGAAACGAAGATCGTTATCCAAAGGCAAAGCTTCCACCCTATCTTGTGACTCGGAAGCTTAAGGCGTAACCTCACAATGTTCAATCTTTGTTCCCATGATGACGCCCACGCCTGACAAGACACCCGGCTTCTGTCGCGACTGCCTTGCCGAGCAGAAGGGCGAGGCGCGCCGCTGCGTTTCCTGCGGCAGCCCGCGCCTCGTGCGCCATCGCGAACTCTACGCGCTGACGCTCGCCCATATCGACTGCGACGCCTTCTACGCAGCCGTCGAGAAACGCGACAATCCCGAGCTTGCCGACAAGCCTGTCATTATCGGCGGCGGCAAACGCGGCGTCGTCTCCACCGCCTGCTATATCGCCCGTATCCATGGCGTGCGGTCGGCCATGCCGATGTTCAAGGCGCTGGAAGCATGCCCTCAAGCGATCGTCATCCGCCCCGACATGGAGAAATATGGCCGGGTCGGACGGCAGGTGCGAGCCATGATGCAGGATCTGACGCCGCTGGTGCAGCCGCTATCGATCGACGAGGCCTTCCTGGAGCTCGGCGGTACCCAGAGGCTGCATCACGATCCGCCGGCGCGCACGCTCGCCAAATTCGCCCGTCGCATCGAAAGGGAGATCGGGATCACCGTTTCGGTCGGGCTTTCCTATTGCAAATTTCTCGCCAAAGTCGCCTCCGATCTGCAGAAACCACGCGGCTTTTCGGTCATCGGCCGCGAGGAAGCCGTCGAGTTCCTGGCACCGCGTCCCGTGACCACGATCTGGGGCGTCGGCAAGGCCTTTGCAGCGACGCTGGAGGCGGACGGCATCCGCACCATCGGCCAGTTGCAGCAGATGGAGGAAAACGACCTGATGCGCCGCTACGGCAGTATCGGCCAGCGGCTCGCACGGCTGTCGCGCGGCATCGACGACCGCGAAGTGCATCTCAATGATGCCGCCAAGAGCGTTTCGTCCGAGACGACCTTCTTCGATGACATATCGCGCTACGACGATCTGGTGCCGATCCTGCGCAACCTCTCCGAAAAGGTCTCCTGGCGGCTGAAGAAAAACGGCATTGCCGGCCAGACCGTGGTTCTGAAGATGAAGAGCGCCGATTTCAAATCGCGCACTCGCAACCGCAAGCTCGAAGACCCGACCCAGCTTGCCGACAAGATCTTCCGCACCGGGCTCGAGCTTCTCGAAAAAGAGACGGACGGTACGAAGTTCCGCCTGATCGGCATCGGCGTCACCGATCTCGGCGATGCCGGCCGCGCCGATCCGCCCGATCTCATCGACCAGCAATCGGGCCGGCGGGCGGCGGCCGAAGCGGCGATGGACAAGCTGCGCGACAAGTTCGGCAAGAAGACGGTCGAGACCGGCTACACCTTCGGCAGCAAGCGCGATCACTAAGGCGTGAAACCTGCGGGCGATCCAGCCTATAAAATCTTCGTTAAACTTCGTCCCATAATGTGCCGGACAAGTATTGCGTATGGTTGGGTATCATGTTCTCGCGTCTCGTCTTCGGCCTCGGCTTGCTGTCGGCCACCGCACTCGTGCACCCCGCTCTTGCCGCGGATGCGCGCACGCTGCAGATCATCGTCTCGAAGGACAAGCAGTCGCTTGCGGTCTATGATGGCACCGAGGTCGTCGCGACCTCGAAGGTCTCGACCGGCAAGGACGGCCACACGACGCCGAGCGGCATCTTCTCGGTGCTGGAAAAGCAGAAATACCACGAATCCAATCTCTATTCCAACGCCCCGATGCCGTTCATGCAAAGGCTGACATGGTCAGGCATCGCGCTGCACGAATCCAATTCGGTGCCGCGTTATCCGGCCTCGCATGGCTGCGTGCGCATGCCCGGCGCCTTCGCAAAAATGCTCTATGGCATGACCGACCGCGGTGTACCCGTCATTATCAGCGACGGTGAAGTCGTGCCGCAGCCGATCGACCATCCGACGCTTTTCCATCCGGATGCGCCGGCGGCGATGCCGCTGCTTTCGGATGTCGAACTGCGGCCCTCCATGCCCGACAGCCCCGAGAAGCCGGTGCAGGTGGCGATGAACGATACGACTGCGATGCCGATGCCGGCCGCACCACTGATTGTAACGCCCGAACCTGAGCCGCCGTCCGAGCCAATCAGCATGCTGATCACGCGCCGGACGCTGCGCGAGACGGTGATCGACATCCAGACCCTGCTCAACCAACTCGGCTTTTCCGCCGGCGATCCTGACGGCTTGCTCGGTCCGTCGACCGTGCAGGCAATCAAGGCTTTCAGGGCGCTGCGGCCGACGGAATTTGCCGCCGACAGGAGCCTGGTTTCCGACACGCTCCTCAGCGAAGTCTACGCAGCGGCTGGCAAGGGCGAGCCGCCGAACGGCGTCATCATGGTGCGGCAGGCCTTCAAGCCGATCTTCGAAGCGCCGGTGATGATCGCCGATCCGGGACTGGCGCTCGGCACACATTTCTTCACGCTGCATGCGGTCCATGAAAAGGCCGGCACGGCGGACTGGCTCGGCATTACGCTCGAGAACAATCTTTCCCGCGAAACGATGAAGCGGCTCGGCATCACCAATCAGGAAAGCTCGATCATCACAGGCAAGCCGATCGCCCGTTCGCTCAGCCGGATTACCATCCCTGACGAGACCCGCCGCAAGATCGACGCCCTGATCGCGCCAGGCTCGACGCTAACGATTTCCGATACCGGCCTCGGCCGGGAGACCGGCGAAGGCACGGATTTCATCACAATCACCCGCGGGTGACGCGGGGCTGATCAAACCAGTTCGACGTCGACGACGCCGGGGGCGGCACGAAGGGCGGCGGCGATCTCCGGGGTAATCCGGTATTTCTCCGGCAGCGCTACTTCCACCTCACGTTTGCCCTCCTCCTTGATGACGATGAAGGAGACGAGGCCGTCGCCCTTGGCGTTCAAATGGCCGGCCACCATCCGCAGCGGTCCGGAATCGCGGACATAGACGCGTAGCGCCTTTTGCATCTGCAGTGACTTTTCCTCCAGCGACTGGATCGTCTGGATGCGCAGGCCGATGCCCTCCGGTCGCTCCTCGCCCGTCGCAGTCAGCACGAAGGATTTTCCCGACTCGAGCACATCGCGATACTGGTTCAGCATTTCCGAAAACAGCACCGCTTCGAACTGGCCCGAAGAATCCGAAAAGACGATGATGCCCATCTTGTTGCCGGTGCGGGTCTTGCGCTCCTGCTTCGAGATGACGGTACCGGCAAGGCGCGCATTGGCCGCGCCCTGTTTGATGGCGGCGGAAAACTCGGCAAAGGTCTGCACCCGCATCTTCTGCAGGATGTTGTTGTAGGAATCGAGCGGGTGGGCTGTCAGATAAAAGCCCAGCACCTGGAATTCCTTGAGCAGCCGCTCGGAGGGGAGCCAGGGCGAGAACGGCGGCAGGGAGATCTTCTCAGGCCCCGACGTCAGCGTGCTGCCGAAAATGTCCGACTGGCCGCTCAGCTTGTTCTCCTGGGCGCGCTGGGCATAACCGAGAACACGGTCGAGGCCGGCTGCCAGCTGGGCGCGGTCGATGTCGAAACAATCGAAGGCGCCGGCATAGATCAGGCTTTCGAGCACGCGACGATTGACCTGACGCGGATCGATGCGCAGGCAGAAATCCTCGATGCTGGCGAAGGGTTTGTCGCCACGCACCTCGACGATATGGTCGACGGCGGATTCGCCGACACCCTTGAGGGCGGCGAGCGCGTAATAGATGCGGTTGTCGCCGGTCTCGAAATGGCGGAAAGAGGTTTGCACCGAGGGTGCGATCACCTCGATGCCGAGGCGCTTGGCATCCTGGCGGAAATCATTGACCTTTTCCGTGTTGGACATGTCGAGCGTCATCGAGGCGGCGAGGAATTCGACTGGGTAATGCGCCTTCATATAGGCCGTCTGGTAGGAGACGATGGCGTAGGCGGCGGCATGCGACTTGTTGAAGCCATAATTGGCGAACTTCGCCAGCAGTTCGAAAATATTGTCGGCCTGCGGCTTCGATACGCCATTCTTGACAGCGCCAACGACGAAGCGTTCGCGCTGCTGGTCCATCTCGGCCTTGATCTTCTTGCCCATGGCGCGACGCAACAGGTCGGCTTCGCCCAGCGAATAGCCGGACAGGACCTGGGCGATCTGCATCACCTGCTCCTGGTAGACGATGACGCCTTGCGTTTCCTTGAGCAGGTGGTCGATCATCGGATGGATCGATTCCAGCTCTTCGTCGCCGTGCTTGCGGGCATTGTAGGTCGGGATGTTCTCCATCGGGCCCGGACGGTAGAGCGCCACCAGCGCGATGATGTCCTCGATGCAGTCCGGCTTCATGCCGATCAGCGCCTTGCGCATGCCCGCACTTTCCACCTGGAACACGCCGACCGTCTCGCCGCGCGACAGCATCTCGTAGGTCTTCTTGTCGTCGAGAGGAATGGCTGCGAGATCGACCTTGATACCGAGCTTGGCGACGAAATCGACCGCGACCTTCAGCACCGTCAAAGTCTTCAGGCCGAGGAAGTCGAACTTGACGAGGCCCGCCTGTTCCACCCATTTCATGTTGAATTGAGTGACCGGCATGTCCGAGCGCGGATCGCGATACATCGGCACCAGCTTGGAAAGCGGCCGGTCGCCGATGACGATGCCGGCGGCATGGGTCGAGGCATGGCGGTAAAGCCCCTCGATCTTCTGGGCGATGTCGAGCAGGCGCGCGACAACAGGTTCTTTCGCCGCCTCCTCCTGCAGCTTCGGCTCCTCCTCGATCGCCTTGGACAGCGGCGTCGGATTAGCCGGGTTGTTCGGCACGAGTTTGCAGATCTTGTCGACCTGGCCGTAGGGCATCTCCAGCACGCGGCCGACGTCGCGAAGGGCGGCGCGCGCCTGCAGCGAACCGAAGGTAATGATCTGCGCCACCTGCTCGCGGCCATACTTGGCCTGGACGTAGCGGATCACCTCTTCGCGGCGGTCCTGGCAGAAGTCGATGTCGAAGTCGGGCATGGAGACGCGTTCCGGATTGAGGAAGCGCTCGAAGAGCAGCGAAAAACGCAAGGGATCGACATCGGTGATCGTCAAGGCATAGGCGACCAGCGAGCCGGCGCCCGAACCGCGGCCGGGACCGACCGGAATGTCATGCTGCTTGGCCCATTTGATGAAGTCGGCAACGATCAGGAAGTAGCCGGGGAAACGCATGCGCTCGATGACGCTGAGCTCGAAATCCAGCCGTTCGCGATAATCCTTTTCCTCGTAACCCGGCGACATGCCGAGCGTTGCAAGCCGCATGTCCAACCCTTCGACCGCCTGGCGGCGCAGCTCGCTCGCCTCGGCGCGTTCGGCCTCCTCGGCATCGTCGGTCGCACCGGTGAAGCGTGGCAGGATCGGCTTTCGCGTCTTCAGCACGAAGGAGCAGCGCGTGGCGATCTCGATCGTATTTTCCAGCGCTTCCGGCAGGTCGGCGAAAAGCTTGACCATCTCGGCCCGGCTCTTCAGATAGTGATCCGGCGTCAGGCGAAAGCGGCTGTCGTCGGAGACGATGGCGTTGTGCGCGACCGCCATTAGCGCATCATGGGCGTCGTAATCGTCGCGTGTCGGAAAGAAAGCCTCGTTGGTCGCAACCAGCGGCAGGTCGTGGGCATAGGCGAGCCCAATAATCTTCTGTTCGTGCCGCTTGTCGTAAGTGCCGTGCCGCTGCAGCTCGACATAGAGCCTGTCGCCGAAGAGACGCTTCAGCCTGAGCAGCCGGGCTTCGGCCTGAGCGGGATGGCCTTCCTTGATCGCCACGTCGACCGGCCCGGTCAAGGCGCCGCTCAATGCGATCAGCCCTTCCGTGCCTGTCTCCTCCAGCCAGGAGGCGCTGATATGAACGGCCTGGTTGCTTTCGCCGCCGAGATAGGCCCGGCTGACGAGATCGACCAGCCGTTCGTAACCGGCATCCGTCGCGGCGAGAAGAACGATCGAAGGCAGCTTGACCAGGGCCTGCTGGCCGCCGCGCTTTTCCGTTTCCAACCCGTCTCCCATATCGATCGAGACCTGGCAGCCGATGATCGGCTGCAGGCCGTCCTCCATCGCCTTCTGGGAGAATTCCAGCGCAACGAACAGATTGTTGGTGTCGGTAATCGCAATCGCCGGCTGGCTGTCGCCGGTCGCCTTGTAGAGGATCTTCTTCAGCGGCAGGGCGCCCTCGAGAAGCGAATAGGCGGAATGGACCCTCAGGTGGATGAAGCCCGGCGTGCCGCCGGTCGCCTCATCCGTTGAACCCTTTGCCGTATCCGCCATGACATGCCTTCCCAATCACCGAATGAATCGGACGCATTGTCGGCATAGAGGGCGATGATGTCCAGAAGAAGTCCCGCGTCCGGACCGCATGATTGCCATGCGGTCCCCTGAAAAGTTTAGAGCGCCATGACGATGAGCGAGAAGCTGGCAACGAACATTGCGATGGAGGTGAATGCTGCGATATCACGGATCATGTCAGTCATCGGTCTCTCCTTTACTCGTTATGTTTGCAATTTGTTCCATGTATGTTCCGTTGTCAACAGGAATCTTTTCCTTCTTTCTTGTGTTGGAAACTCCCAGGAAATAGGCGACGAATCGGCTAAAGGGCCGGCGCTCGACGTGATCGGCAGCAGCCTTGCCCTTTCCCGATCCGCCGCAGATCGGTCATGGTGCTCAGGCGGCAGACCTCCTCAGGGCGACTCTTTATTTCCGGCACATGTTCTCTTTTTGTTCTTTACATGCCGCGGCATATTTGCCAGCATCGGGCCGAGAGGAGAATGACATGGTCGATATTGCGATGCTGAACGAATTCGTCGTGGAGGCGAAGGCGGCGACCTATGTCGGCGGCGGCGTGCCGAGCGTACCCTGCCGGCCGGGTGCCCACGATATCGGTTACGAACGCGGCGACTGGCGCTATCTCGACAGCTATTTCGGCGGGACCGATTTTGCCGGACAGGAAGTGGTGTGGTTTGCCGGCGAGCCCGTCTGGGCGATGAATTATTTCGGCTGCGTCATTGCGCCGAAGCTGATCGACGGCGCAGCAGCCGGGACAGTGATCAAGGCTGCACTTTCGGCGATGTATCGCGAGGGCCGGTTTCTTGGCGGGATGGAATTCGACCATCCGTTCGGCCGCTATGTCGACAGCAGCGAAGGCGGCTGCGAGCGGTTCAGCGGCCATGAATGCATCATGGTCGATGGCCAGAAGGCCTATATGCTCGACTATCGCGGCGGGCTGGTCATCCCCTGACAGCGGCCAGCTGCCGGCCGGTTAAAAATGGATTGCGTGCATAACGTCCGGCCGACGAGATCGGCGATAACAGCCCCTCATCCGGCTGCCGCCACCTTCTCCCCGTAAACGGGGCGAAGGGACCAAGCCGCAACCTCTCCGCTCCCACCTCGCTCTCGCAGGGCACGTCCCCTCTCCCCGTTCTTTACGGGGAGAGGGTTAGGTGAGGGGCACGTCGCGAATGGGGCAGCCATGGACCGCAGTCTCAGAAATCAACGACCTTGCCATCGGAGATCGTCACGCGTCGATCCATGCGGCGGGCGAGTTCGTGATTGTGGGTGGCGATGAGGGCAGCAAGGCCGGACTGGCGCACCAGCGCTTCCAGCGCGTCGAAGACGTAGCTTGCCGTTTCGGGGTCGAGATTGCCGGTCGGCTCGTCGGCAAGAAGCAGGGTCGGCGCATTGGCGACGGCGCGGGCAATTGCAACGCGTTGCTGCTCGCCGCCGGAAAGCTCGCCAGGGCGATGCGAGCCACGATGGCCGATGCGCATATAATCGAGAAGCTGGCCGGCCCGCTCGCCGGCTTCCTTCCAGGAAAGCCCGGCGATCAGCTGCGGCATCATGATATTTTCGAGCGCCGAGAATTCCGGCAGCAGGTGGTGGAACTGGTAGACGAAGCCGATTTCGCTGCGGCGGATCGCGGTGCGTTTCTCATCGCTCAGGCCGTCACAGGCATGGCCGTTGATGTTGACTTCACCGCCGTCAGGATGCTCCAGCAGGCCGGCGATATGCAGCAGTGTCGACTTGCCGGTGCCGGAAGGGGCGACGAGAGCGACAGTCTCCCCCTTCGATATCGAAAAGTCTGCGCCCTTCAGGATCGAGAGCAGCGTATCGCCCTGCCCGTAATGGCGCTCGACGCCGGTAAGCTTGAGAACGACGTTGCGTTTCATGAAGGCGGCATTCCTTATTCGTAGCGCAGGGCCTGCACCGGATCGAGCCTGGAGGCACGCCAGGCCGGGAAGATGGTCGCGATGAAGGAGAGCGTCAGCGCCATGACGACGATCGAGATCGTTTCACTCAGATCCATCTCCGCCGGCAGCTGGCTGAGGAAATAGACCTGCGGATTGAAGAGCACGGTGCCTGAAATCCAGGAGAAGAACTGGCGGACGGATTCGATGTTGACGCAGACGAGAACGCCGAGCAGCACACCGGCAATGGTGCCGACAATGCCGATCGCCGCTCCGGTCATGAAGAAGATGCGCATGATCGCACCGGCGCTGGCACCCATGGTGCGCAGGATGGCGATATCGCTGCCCTTGTCCTTCACCAGCATGATCAGGCCGGAGATGATGTTCAGCGCCGCGACGAGCACGATCAGCGTCAGGATCATGAACATGACGTTGCGCTCGACCTGAAGCGCCGAGAAGAAGGTCTGGTTGCGCTGGCGCCAGTCGGTGATGGCGATCTGGCGGCCGGCTGCCTCCTCCACCTTGGGCCTCAGATCGTCGATATCGTCGGGATTGTCGACGAAGAGCTCGATCGACTGCACCAGTCCCTCGGCATTGAAATAGAGCTGCGCTTCCTCGAGCGGCATGAAGATGATCGAGGAGTCATATTCCGACATGCCGATCTCAAAGAGGCCGGAGATCTTGTAGGATTTGATGCGAGGGCTGACGCCCATCGGCGTAATGTCGCCATCCGGTGACGTCAGCGTGATGAGATCGCCAACGCGCAGACCGAGTTGGTCGGCCATGCGGCTGCCGATCAGCACGCCATCGCCGGAGGCATAACCCACCATGTCGCCTGATTTGATGTTGTCGGAGACCGTCTTGAGCTTGGTCAGATCCTCGGCGCGGGCGCCGCGCACCAGAGCGCCGGTGCTGCCGCCGGCTTGGGCTGAGGCGAGCACCTGGCCTTCCACCAGGGGAAGCGCCATCTTGACGCCGGGCACGGCGGCGAGCTTGCTGCTGAGGACAGGATAATCGGTGAAGGGTCCGTCGACCGGCTGCACGATCATGTGCCCGTTGATGCCGAGGATACGCGAGACGAGCTCGGTGCGAAAACCGTTCATCACGGCCATGACGATGATCAGCGTCGCGACGCCGAGCGTAATGCCGACAAAGGAGAAGCCGGCGATCACCGATATGAAGGCCTCCTTGCGGCGGGCGCGCAGATAACGCCACGCCACGAGGCGTTCAAAGGTGGAAAATGGCTTGCCAGCCGGACCCAAGCCGGATTTCGAGCTTCGGTCCACTGCTGCCTCTGCCATTTCGCCTCCGTTTCCTTAAGCCACGAACCGATTGATCGCCGCTTCGATGGTCATCGTTTCGCGGGCGCCGGTCTTGCGGTCCTTCACTTCCACTTCGCCGTTTGCGACCGCACGCGGGCCGGCGATGATCTGGACGGGTACACCGATCAGGTCGGCGGTCGCGAATTTCGTGCCGGCCCGGTCGTCGGTATCGTCGTAAAGCACATCCTTGCCGGCCTTGGTCAGCGCGGCATAGATCAGCTCGCAAGTATCGTCACAGGCCTGATCGCCCGCCTTCATGTTGATCACAACGATATCGAAGGGCGCGACAGATGCCGGCCAGATGATTCCGTTATCATCATGCGATGCTTCGATGATGGCGGGAACAAGGCGTGTCGGGCCGATACCGTAGGAACCCATGTGGACGAAGTGTTCCTTGCCGTCCGGTCCCTGCACTTTCGCGCCCATCGGCTCGGAATATTTCGTGCCGAAATAGAAGATGTGGCCGACCTCGATACCGCGCGCCGACAGGCGGTCGCCCTCGGGAATGGCGTTGAAGGCCGCCTCGTCGTGCATTTCCGAGGTCGCCGCATAGAGCGAGGTCCATTTGTCGAAGATCGCCTGTAGGCCCTCGACACTGTCGAAATCGGTGCGGTCGCCAGGAATATCGAAACCGACGAAATCCTTGTGGCAGAAGACCTCGGATTCGCCGGTGTCGGCGAGGATGATGAATTCATGGCTGAGATTGCCGCCGATCGGGCCGGTGTCGGCGCGCATCGGAATGGCGCGCAGGCCGAGCCGATCGAAGGTTCTGAGATAGGCGGCGAACATCTTGTTATAGGAATGCTCCGCCGCTTCGCGCGTCAGATCGAAGGAATAGGCATCCTTCATCATGAATTCACGCGAGCGCATGGTGCCGAAGCGCGGACGGATCTCGTCACGGAACTTCAGCTGGATATGATAGAGATTGAGCGGCAGGTCCTTGTAGGACTTGACGGAGGAGCGGAAAATATCCGTCACCATCTCTTCGTTGGTGGGGCCGTAGAGCATCGGCCGATCCTGACGGTCCTTGATGCGCAGCATCTCCTTGCCGTAGGCGTCGTAGCGGCCGCTTTCCTGCCAGAGCTCGGCCGATTGCAGGGTCGGCATCGACAGCTCGATGGCACCGGCGCGGTTCTGCTCGTCGCGGATAATGGCGTTGACCTTGTCGAGCACACGCTTGCCAAGCGGCAGCCAGGAATAAATGCCCTGCGACTGCTGACGGATCATGCCGGCGCGGAGCATCAGCCGGTGGGAGACGATTTCCGCCTCCTTGGGGTTTTCCTTAAGGATGGGCATGAAATAGCGGGACAGACGCATGGCGGATTCCGGAGCAGTTGAGATCCCGCAGGGGGCGGAATCGAAAGACCATTGTTAATGTCGGGAGCGTTCATAGCCGCTTCGCGGCAGGAAGGAAACCCGCAACGGATGCCGGCAACCTCCCGGAAGCGCATGTTCGCACCCGCAAAATGAAAGGGCATGAAAAAGCGCGTGTTTATAAGGACTTGAACGAAAATCTTGTCAACAGAAAAATTTTGCTAGAGTGTAGCAAAAATGCAAAAAAAGCTGATGACAAAGCCCAATGTTTGAGCTAGTTTTAGCTCACAAAACAGGCAGGAAGTTAAATTCTTGCCGAATTCGCGGTCAAGTCTTGGGAGGATCAGATCTTAGGCGCGCTCGTCGCAGCCCCGGCAACGGTTACAGATCACGCGATACTTAAAACAAGGCTTTTAGCCTTGTTTTTTTTTGGCTTTTCGGCCTCCATGCCCATCCAAAAATCCGGCCGACTTCCGTTAGGGAATGATCCTCGTTCCGTTACGAGAGCTCTTTGCCGCAACAGTATGACGCCGGTATGACGAAGTTCGCTTTCAATAGGTTTACATCTGCTCAAAGTTTGAGCAAAAGCCATCCCTAATAGAAGCTGGGGCCGAGTTGCGGCAGGGCGTCGAAGCCCCAGCCGAAATAGGTGTCACAAACATACCAGAGGCCGTAGACCAAGGCCGAAATCAGCGTCGTCAGCGAAAACACGAAAGCGGCCCGAAACCGGGTGGGCGCGCTTGGAACGGTGCCGAGCACGACGTCGTTGTCGTCCGCCTGGGTGCGCAGGCCGATCGGCAGGACGGCAAAAAGCGTCATCCACCAGATGATGAAGTAGACGGCAAATCCCTGAAGAAAGATCTGGAGCATTACGGTTCCCGTTGGTGTCGCGCTGCTGCATTCCTTAAATCGGAATCGATTTAAGGAATGCAGCAATTTTAATTGTTACAGCGTCCTTTGCGCGTCTTAAAATACACGCGGCGCTGTAATGTCGCGTCCTTATACGGCGGAATGGCGACCAACTCAAAGAGGTGCCGTCTTCGGGTCACTCTGCCGCAGCAGGGCTTAAGCCTGTTCGAGTTCGATCAACGTGCCGAAGAAATCCTTGGGATGCAGAAAGAGCACCGGCTTGCCATGCGCGCCGGTTTTCGGCTGGCCGTCGCCGAGCACCCTTGCGCCCGCCTCTACCAGCCGGTCTCGGGCAAGAAGGATATCGTCCACCTCATAGCAGATGTGGTGCATGCCGCCGGACGGGTTCTTTTCGAGGAAGGCTGCGATCGGCGAGGCAGCCCCGAGCGGCTGCAGCAATTCGACCTTGGTGTTCGGCAATTCGACGAAAACGACGGTGACGCCGTGCTCAGGCAGAGCCTGCGGCTGCGATACGGCGGCACCCAGCGTATCGCGGTAGGCCGCCGTCGCCGCGGCCAGATCGGGCACGGCAATGGCGATATGATTGACTCGGCCGAGCATGGTCAGACCTTGGTCACGAAGGCGGTGACGACGGGCTTCTTGCCCCAGGCTTGGTTCGCAGCCGAGCGGATGGCCCGGCGCACGGCCTCCTGCAGCATGTCGATATCCTTGCGGCGGGCGCGCGGAATGCTTTCGATGGCGCTGATCGCGGCGTCGAAGAGCGTATCTTCCATCTCCTCGCCCTCGTCGTCATAGACCGGCAGGCCGATCGAAACGAGATCGGGATCGCCGACGATGTCATAGCGGGCGTCGAGCACAACGTTGACTGCGACATGGCCGACATAGGAGAGCTTCTTGCGCTCGCCGATACCCATCTCGTCGAAATCGCCGATCAGCGTGCCGTCTTTATAAATCCGGCCATGCGGCGCCTCACCGATCACCTCGACGGGACCGGGCGCCAGCCGCAGGATATCGCCGTTGCGCACGCGTGGCACCAGGGCGATGCCGGATTGCTCGGCAAGTTCCTTGTGCGCCGTCAGATGCGTGGCCTCGCCATGCACCGGCACGACGATCTTCGGCCGCGTCCACTCGTACATCCGCTGCAGCTCGTTGCGCCGCGGATGGCCGGAAACGTGGACCAGCGCCTCGGTATCGGTGATGATGTGCACACCTTGCTCGACGAGGCCGTTCTTGATGTCCTGGATCGCCTTCTCGTTGCCGGGAATGGCGCGCGAAGAAAAGACGACGATATCGCCTGCCGCAAACGCCACGTTGCGCATCTCGTCGCGAGAGAGCTTGGCAAGGGCTGCCCGCGACTCGCCCTGGCTGCCGGTCAGGATGACGACGACCTTGTCGCGCGGGATGTAGCCGTATTCGTCCTCGGAGATGAAGGGTTTTACGCCTTCCATCAGGCCGATGTCCTGGGCAACGTTGACGACGCGCTTCAGCGAACTGCCGAGCAGCAGCACTTCGCGGCCTGCCGCCTCGGCAGCCTCGGCAACGGTGCGGATTCGCCCGACATTCGACGAAAAGGTGGTGATCGCCACCCGGCCCTCGGCATTCTCGATGATCTTGCGCAGGCTTTCCGACACATCCTTCTCAGAGGGCGAAACACCGTCGCGCAGCGCATTGGTGGAATCGCACATCAGCGCCAGCACGCCCTCGTCACCGAGCTGGCGGAAACGTGCCTCATCAGTCAGGGGTCCGAGCGAGGGCTCGTGGTCGATCTTCCAGTCGCCGGTATGGATGACATTGCCGACCGGCGTGCGGATCATCAGCGACATCGGCTCGGGGATCGAATGGTTGACCGCCACACCCTCGATGCTGAAGGGGCCGACATTGATCGTATCGCCTGCCTTGAACGGCGTCACCGGCACTTCGCCGATCGTCGCCTTCTCGAAATTACGCTTAGCTTCGAGCAGACCGGCGGTAAAACCAGAGGCATAGACCGGTACGTTGAGCCCAGGCCAGAGGTCGGCGAGCGCACCATAATGGTCTTCATGCGCATGGGTGATGATGATCGCCTTGAGGTTCTTTCGTTCGCTGGCGAGGAAGCGGATATCGGGCAGCACGAGGTCGACACCCGGCAGGTCGGGGCCGGGAAACGTGACGCCGCAATCGACCATGATCCACTGGCGATGCTCGGGCGGGCCGTAGCCATAGAGAGCGAGATTCATGCCAATCTCACCGACACCGCCCAGAGGCAGGAATACCAGTTCGTCCTGTTTCGCCATAATTTTCGTTTGTTCCGCTATCCAAAAAACACATCACCGGCAGCAATGGGCATTATCCTGCCAGTGCCGGTATCGAGCATCAACAAGCCATTATCATCAATTCCGGCGAATTGTCCGGAAATCGATCGGTCCGGCAAATTCACCGTAATCTTTTCGCCGATGCCGCAGGCGATGGCGCGCCAGAGCGCCGTGATCTCGCCGATGCCGCGGCCCTCGTCCCAAATTTCAAGCACTTCCGCCGTCGCGGCGAAGAGATGCGCGAAGAGTTCCTCCGGCGACGCCGCACTTCCCTGCTGGCGTAGGCAGGTGACGGGGTAGAGCGGATTGTCCGGCATCACGGAGATATTGATGCCAATGCCGACGATCAGCGCGTAACGTCCGTCCGGCAGCCCCTCGCCTTCGACGAGAATGCCGCAGGTCTTCTTTCGACCGATGAGAATATCGTTCGGCCATTTGACCTCGAGCGGTTCGGCGCCGAGTGGCAGCACCCTGCGGATCGCCTGGTGCACGGCAACGGCGATCGCCAGCGGCAGCGAGCCCAGGCGCTCCATCGGCGCCGGGTCGATCAGAAGAAGGGAAGCGTAGAGATTGCCGCGCTCGGAAACCCAGAGCCTGCCGCGGCGGCCGCGGCCGCCCGTCTGCCTCTCGGCGGTCACCCAGAGATTGCCGCCATCGCCCGCCCGAGCCCGGGCGAGGCATTCGCTGTTGGTGGATGATGTTTCCGACAGAGCCTCGTGCCTGAAATCGCCGAGCGATATCCGGCGCCGTCCGTCGGAAGCCATCAAAAGAGCGTCGCAGCGGCAAGCTCTGCCGCGCCGCCGATCGGGCCGCCGATGAGGACATAGGCGGTGACGAAGAGACCGGAGAGACCGAAGACAAGACGCAGAGCACCGGAGACACGGGCGAACTCGCCGGTCGCCTCATCGAACCACATCAGCTTGATGACACGCAGATAATAGTAGGCGCCGACGACAGAGGCGAGAACGCCGATGATGGCGAGCGCATAGAGCTTGGCTTCGATGGCGGCGACGAAGACGAAGTATTTCGCGAAGAAGCCGGCGAGCGGCGGGATGCCGGCAAGCGAGAACATCAGCGCCGTCAGCACCACGGCCATGAACGGGTTCGTCGTGGAAAGGCCGGCGAGATCGTTGACCTCCTCGACGACGGTGCCGTCCTTCCGGCGCATCGACATGATGATCGCAAAGCTGCCGAGCGTCATGACCATGTAGATGACCATGTAAAGCATGACGCCGGTGACGCCGGTCTGGTTGCCGGCGGCAAGGCCGACCAGCGCATAACCCATGTGGCCGATCGAGGAATAGGCCATCAGTCGCTTGATGTTCTTCTGGCCGATCGCGGCAAACGAACCGAGCAGCATTGAGGCGATCGAGATGAAGACGACGACCTGCTGCCAGTCCGCCAGAACCGGCTGGAAGGCGGTGATGACGATGCGGGTCATCATCGCCATGGCAGCAACCTTGGGTGCTGCGGCAAGGAAGGCGGTGACCGGTGTCGGCGCGCCTTCATAAACGTCCGGCGTCCACATGTGGAAGGGAACGGCCGAGATCTTGAAGGCGATGCCGGCGAGGATGAAGACAAGGCCGAAGATGAGGCCGAGCGAACGCGCGCCCTCGACGGACAGCGCCTGGGCGATTTCAGAGAAGTGGGTGTGGCCGGTGAAGCCATAGACGAGCGACATGCCATAGAGCAGCATGCCGGACGAAAGCGCGCCGAGGACGAAATATTTCAGGCCGGCTTCGGTCGACTTCAGGCTGTCGCGGTTGATCGCGGCGACGACATAAAGCGCCAGCGACTGCAGTTCTAGCGCCAGATAGAGCGAGATCAGGTCGTTGGCCGAGATCATCAGCAGGATGCCGAGGGTCGCAAGCACCAGGAGAACCGGGAACTCGAACTTGTCGAGCTGATTTTCGCGGGCGTGGCCGATCGACATGAACATGGCGACCAGCGAACCGATCAGCGCCACCAGCTTCATGAAGCGCGAGAAGCCGTCGGCCATGTAGACCCCGCCATAGCCAAGGCCTTCTGCGGGCACGAAGAGCAGCCACAGGCCGGAGGCCAGGAGCAGGACGATGGCGAGCCCGGTGACGACAAGGCCCGACCGCTCGCCTGAGAAGACGCCGACCATCAACAGGACAAGGGCGCCGACCGCGAGGATGAGCTCCGGCGCGGAAAGATGCAGACTGAGGAGAATTGTTTCAGCGGTCATGTCCAATAAGTCCCGTCATCATTTCATAGACAGCGCAACATTCTGCGCTGCGTGCACGGCGGCCGTGTAGTTGTTGACCAGCAGATCCACCGAGGCGGCCGTCGCATCGAAGACCGGAGCCGGATAAACGCCGAAGAAGATGGTCAGCGCAACCAGCGGGTAGAGGATCAGCTGTTCGCGCGGCGAAAGATCGAGCAGCGCCTTCAACTTTTCCTTTTCCAGCGCGCCGAAGATCACCCGGCGATAAAGCCAGAGCGCGTAGGCGGCCGAGAGGATGACGCCGGTGGCGGCAAAGAGCGCCACCCAGGTGTTGACCCGGAAGACGCCGATCAGCGTCAGGAATTCGCCGACGAAGCCCGACGTGCCGGGAAGCCCGACATTGGCCATGGTGAAGACCATCATCGCCACGGCATATTTCGGCATGTTGTTGACGAGGCCGCCATAGGCGTTGATCTCGCGGGTGTGGGTACGGTCGTAGACGACGCCGACGCAGAGGAAGAGCGCGCCGGAGACGATGCCGTGCGAGAGCATCTGGAAGATCGAGCCCTGAACGCCCTGCATGTTGGCGGCAAAGATGCCCATGGTCACGTAGCCCATGTGCGCCACGGAGGAGTAGGCGATCAGCTTCTTGATATCGTCCTGCATCATCGCCACCAGAGAGGTGTAGATGATGGCGATGACGGACAAGGCGAAGACGAGCGGCGCGAAATAATCGGACGCGACCGGGAACATGCCGAGCGAGAAACGGATGAGACCGTAGCCGCCGAGCTTCAAGAGAACGCCGGCGAGGATCACCGAGCCTGCCGTCGGCGCCTGAACGTGGGCATCGGGAAGCCAGGTATGGACCGGCCACATCGGCATCTTCACCGCGAAGGAGGCGAAGAAGGCTAGCCATAACCAGGTCTGCAGCGCCGGCGGGAACTTATAGGCGAGCAGCGCGGTGATATCGGTCGTGCCGGCCTGCCAGTACATCGCCATGATGGCGAGCAACATCAGCACCGAGCCGAGCAGCGTATAGAGGAAGAACTTATAGCTCGCATAGACGCGGTCCTTGCCGCCCCAGACACCGATGATCAGGAACATCGGAATGAGGCCCGCCTCGAAGAAGACGTAGAACAGTACGATATCGAGCGAGACGAAGACGCCGATCATCATCGTTTCGAGGATGAGGAAGGCGATCATATATTCCTTCAGGCGCTTCTCGATCGAGAGCCAGCTCGCCAGCACACAGAAGGGCATGAGAAAGGTCGACAGGATGACGAACAGCATCGAGATGCCGTCGACGCCGACGTGGTAGCCGATGCCGGTGCCGAGCCAGTTATGCTTCTCGACCATCTGGAAGCCTGGATTGGCGTTGTCAAAGCCGGTCCAGATGAAGAGCGAGACGACGAAGGTGAAGACGGTGGTGATCAGCGAGATCCACAGCACGTTCTTCCGGCCGGTTTCGCTCTCGCCGTTCATCAATAGCAGGAGCACCACGCCGACCAGCGGCAGGAAGGTGACCGTTGAAAGAATAGGCCAATCGGTCATCAGAAGGAACTCCCGAGCATCATCCAGGTAACGAGCGCCGCAATGCCGATCAGCATGGCGAAGGCGTAGTGATAGAGGTAACCGGTCTGCAGGCGCACCACGCGATCGGTGACGGCGACGACGCGGGCGGCGACACCGTTCGGGCCGTAGGTGTCGATGACGCCGACATCACCCTTCTTCCACAAGAAGCGACCGAGCGCCTTGGCTGTGCGGACGAAGAGGAAGTCGTAGAGCTCGTCGAAATACCACTTGTTGAGCAGGAACTGGTAGAGCACGCGGTGCTGCTGCGCCAGGATGCGCGGCGTCTGCGGCGAGCGGATATACATGTACCAGGCGGTGACGAAGCCGAGCACCATGGCGATGAACGGGCTCAAAGCCACGAGTGCCGGCACATGGTGGAACTCTTCGACCAGTTCGTTCTCGGCGCCGGTAAAGAGCGCACCCTTCCAGAACTCGGCATATTCCTCGCCGTAGAACCGGCCCTCGAAGATCACGCCCGCAAGCACCGCGCCGATCGCCAGCAGATAGAGCGGCACAAGCATGACCTGCGGCGACTCGTGGACGTGGTGCATGACCTCATGCGAAGCGCGTGGCTTGCCGAAGAAGGTCATGAAGATTAGGCGCCAGGAATAGAAGCTGGTGAACAGAGCCGCAATGACCAGCAGCGAGAAGGCGAAGCCCGAGACCGGCGAATGCGATGCATAGGTCGCCTCGATGATCACGTCCTTGGAGAAGAAGCCGGCAAAGCCGATCGGCGTGAAGGGAATGCCGACGCCGGTGATCGCCAGCGTGCCAATGATCATCAGCCAGAACGTCACCTTGATGTGCGGCCGCAGGCCGCCCATGTAGCGCATGTCCTGCTCGCCATCGACGGCGTGGATGACCGAGCCGGCGCACAGGAAGAGCAGCGCCTTGAAGAAGGCATGCGTGAAGAGATGGAAGATCGCCGCGCCATAGGCCCCTACCCCGAGCGCCACGAACATGTAGCCGAGCTGCGAGCAGGTGGAATAGGCGATGACGCGCTTGATGTCGTTCTGCACGAGGCCGACGGTTGCCGCGAAGAAGGCGGTGATCGCGCCGATCACGGTGACGACGACAAGCGCATCGTGCGACAGTTCGAAGAGCGGCGACATGCGGGCGACGAGGAAGACGCCGGCGGTGACCATGGTGGCGGCATGGATGAGGGCCGAGACCGGGGTCGGGCCTTCCATCGCGTCAGGCAGCCAGGTGTGCAGCAGGAACTGCGCCGACTTGCCCATAGCGCCCATGAAGAGCAGCAGGCAAATGCCGGTCAGCGCATGCGCCTTGTCGAGCTGCATGCCGAAGAGGTTGAGGATCACCTCGCCTGCTTCGCCGGCGCCCTCATGCGGGGCGAAGTTCGAGGCATTGGCGAAGATCGTGTCGAGGTTGATCGAGCCGAACAGCACGAAGACGCCGGCAATGCCGAGCACGAAGCCGAAGTCGCCGACGCGGTTGACGATGAAGGCCTTCATCGCCGCGGCCGTCGCCGACGGCTTCTTGAACCAGAAGCCGATCAGCAGATAGGAGGCGAGACCGACGCCTTCCCAGCCGAAGAACATCTGGGCAAGGTTGTCAGCGGTCACCAGCATCAGCATGGCGAAGGTGAAGAGCGAGAGATAGGCGAAGAAGCGCGGACGATGCGGATCGGTATGCATGTAGCCGATCGAATAGACATGCACCAGCGTCGAGACCGTGTTGACGACGATCAGCATGACTGAAGTCAGCGTATCCACACGCAGCGACCACGAGACGTCAATGCCGCCGGACTGGATCCAACGCAGCACCTCGACCTTGATCGGGCCGCCTTCGGCATGGCCCATGCCGACAGAGAAGAAGACAACCCAGGACAGGATGGCGGCGATGATCATCAGGCCGCTGGTGACATATTCCGAAGCCTTGGCGCCGATGGCGCGGCCGAAAAGGCCGGCGACGATCGCACCGATCAAGGGAAGAAAGACGATAGCCTTATAGAGGAACATGAGCCACTCAGCCCTTCATCATATTGACGTCTTCGACCGCGATCGAGCCGCGGTTGCGGTAGAAGACAACGAGAATTGCAAGACCGATCGCCGCTTCGGCAGCCGCGACCGTCAGGATGAACAGCGCGAAGACCTGGCCGACGATGTCGTTCAGGAAATGGGAGAAGGCGACCATGTTGATGTTGACGGCAAGCAGGATCAGTTCGATCGACATCAGGATGACGATGACGTTCTTCCGGTTGAGGAAGATGCCGAAGACGCCGAGCGTGAAGAGGATGGCGCTGACCGTCAGGTAGTGGGAAAGTCCGATGACCATGTTCTTTGTTCCTTGACCTGCCTTTAGACGCCCTGCCCGGGCTTGACCGAGACCACCTCGACGGCGGTGGCGGGCGTGCGGGCAACCTGCCGGGGAATATTCTGCCGCTTGATGTTGGTGCGATGCCGCAGCGTAAGCACGATCGCACCGATCATGGCGACCAGGAGCACCAGACCGGCGATCTGGAAGAAATAGACGTAGTTTGTATAGAGCACGTCGCCGAGGGCAGCCGTATTGGTGCGCTCGCTCAGCGCCGGGATCGGCATGGCGACGGACTTGGCGATCTCCGGCGAGATGACGCTGCCGCCGATGACGACGATCAGTTCGGCCGCCAGGATCACCCCGATCAGCCCGCCGATCGGCGCATATTCGAGAACCCCTGCCCTCAGTTCGGTGAAGTCGATATCGAGCATCATCACCACGAAGAGGAAGAGAACGGCGACGGCACCGACATAGACGACGAGCAGGATCATCGCCAGGAATTCGGCACCGGCCAGCAGGAAGAGGCCGGCCGCGTTGAAGAATACCAGGATCAGGAACAGAACTGAGTGAACCGGGTTCTTCGCCCAGATGACCATGAACGCCGACGCCACCGCGACAAAGGCGAAAAGATAGAAAAATAGAGCCTGCAGACCCATGTTGGTGCCTTTTTCATCTTCCCCCGGGCAGCCGGGAGTTTTTCTGCCCGATAGAACTTTGCGCGGCTGACCGGCAAAACTCCTGTGCATATTGACCGCGACCGAAGCGCTCAAGCTCCATTACGGCATTTCAAAACTCGATCAGCGGTACGGCGAGTCGATCGCGATGTTGCGGGCGATCTCGCGCTCCCACCGGTCTCCGTTATCCAGAAGCCGCGCCTTGTCGAAATAGAGCTCTTCGCGGGTTTCCGTCGCGAATTCGAAATTCGGGCCTTCGACGATCGCGTCGACCGGGCAGGCTTCCTGGCAGAAACCGCAATAGATGCACTTCACCATGTCGATGTCGTAACGCACCGTACGGCGCGTGCCGTCGTTGCGGCGGGGACCTGCCTCGATGGTGATCGCCTGGGCAGGACAGATCGCCTCGCAGAGCTTGCAGGCGATGCAGCGTTCCTCGCCATTCGGATAACGGCGCAGCGCATGCTCGCCGCGGAAACGCGGGGAGACCGGGCCCTTTTCGAAGGGATAGTTGATCGTCGCCTTCTGGCGGAAGAAATAGCGCATCGACAGAAAGAACGCGCCGACGAACTCCTTGAGAAACAGTGAGCTGATGGAGCCGGACAAGCTAGCCATCTTCAACCTCCAATTTTGCCGAAAACGAGAGCGGGCATCATCATGCCCAACCCGTCAGTTTCAGCACGAATGCAACGATGACGACCATGGCGAGCGACAGCGGCAGGAAAACTTTCCAGCCGAGGCGCATGAGCTGGTCGTAGCGGTAGCGCGGAACGAAGGCCTTGACCATCGCGAACATGAAGAACACCAGGCAGGCCTTCAGCGTGAACCAGATGATGCCTGGGACCCAGTTGAGGATCCAGATATCGACCGGGGGCAGCCAGCCTCCGAGGAAGAGGATCGTCGTCAGCGCACACATCAGGCAGACGGCCGCATATTCGCCGAGCATGAACATCATGTATGGCGAGGAGCCGTATTCGACCATGAAGCCGGCAACGAGTTCCGATTCCGCTTCCGGAAGGTCGAAGGGCGGACGGTTCGTCTCGGCAAGTGCCGAAATGAAGAAGATGATGAACATCGGGAAAAGCGACAGCCAGTGCCAGTCGAGGAACGACGCCGGCAGGCCGAGCATGGTGCCAACGCCGGTATGCTGCGCATTGACGATATCGGTCAGGTTCAGCGAGCCGACGCAGAGAAGCACGGTGACGATGACGAAGCCGATCGAGACTTCATAGGACACCATCTGCGCCGCCGAACGCAGCGCGCCGAGGAACGGATACTTCGAGTTCGAAGCCCAGCCGCCCATGATGATGCCGTAAACCTCGAGCGAGGAAATCGCGAAAATATAGAGGATGCCGACATTGATGTTGGCGATCACCCATCCGTCGGCCAGCGGCACCACCGCCCAGGTGGACAGCGCCAGAAGCACCGTCACCAGCGGGGCCAGCAGGAACACCGCCTTGTTGGCGCCGGCCGGAATGATCGGCTCCTTGAAGACGAACTTCAGAAGGTCGGCGAAGGACTGGAACAGGCCGAAGGGACCGACGACGTTCGGGCCGCGGCGCAGCTGCACGGCCGCCCAGATCTTGCGGTCGGCGAGCAGCACGTAGGCGATGAAGACGAGCAGGCAGACGAGAAGCAGCAGCGACTGACCGATCATGATGATCGCCGGCCAGACATAGGTCGAAAAGAAAGAATCCATAGTCCCCTGCCCTTACTCTGCCGCGACTTTGAAGTTGTTGCGGGCCAATGCCGAGCACTCCGCCATGACAGCCGAGGCACGCGCTATCGGGTTCGTCAAATAGAAGTCTTTCACCGGCGACGCAAACCCGGATTTGTTCATCTTGCCGGCTTTTTTCGCAACTGCGGCAATTTGGGCGCTATCGGTTTCAGCGATCTCGTCGATGGCAGCGAAATGCGGGAAAGCGGCATAGAGCCGGACGCGCAATTCGCTGAGCGAATCGAAGGGAAGCTTCTTGCCGAGCACGTCGGAAAGGGCACGGATGATCGCCCAGTCCTCGCGGGCGTCACCCGGCGCAAAACCTGCGCGGTTGCCCATCTGGACGCGGCCTTCGGTATTGACCCAGGTGCCGGACTTTTCGGTATAGGCTGCGGCCGGCAGGATGACGTCGGCATGATGCGCGCCGTTATCGCCATGCGAGCCGATATAGACGGTGAGCTTGGCCTTCTTGACGGTGAAGTCGAGTTCGTCTGCACCGAGCAGGAAGAGCACGTCCATCGCGCTCAGCATCTCGGCGGCATTGACGCCCTTGGCGCCCGGCACGAAGCCGAGGTCGAGGCCGCCGACACGCGAGGCAGCGGTATGGAGGACGGCAAAGCCGTTCCAGCCTTCGACGACCGCACCGACCGCGCCGGCAAGCTTGGCGGCACTGGCGAGAACGCCGGCGCCATCGGTGCGCGACAGCGCGCCCTGGCCGATGATGATCATCGGCTTGGCTGCGTTCTTCAGCACGTCCGCGAAGGCGTGGGTGCCGTCGACCAGATCCTTCAGCGTGTCGGGACCGCCGCCGAGGTAATCATAGTTGTAGCGCAGTTCGCCCGGCTCGCCGATCACGCCGATCGGGAACTTGCCGCGGCGCCAGCGCTTGCGGATGCGGGCGTTGAGGATGGCTGCCTCGAAGCGCGGATTGGCGCCGATGATCAACAGCGCATCGGCCTGGTCGATGCCCGATATGGTCGGGTTGAAGAGGTAGCTTGCACGGCCGAGCGACGGATCGAGTGCCGCCCCATCCTGGCGACAGTCGAGATTGACCGACCCCAGCGACTTCACCAGTTCGGAGAGCGCATACATTTCCTCGACGGAAGCAAGGTCGCCGGCGATTGCGCCGATCTTGTCGCCCGAGGTGGCGCCGACGGCGGCCTTGATGGCGCCAAAGGCTTCGGCCCAAGTGGCGGGCTGCAAGCGGCCGTCGCGGCGAACATAGGGCCGGTCGAGGCGCTGGGTCTTCAGGCCGTCCCAGATGAAGCGGCTCTTGTCGGAAATCCACTCCTCGTTGATCGCCTCATTGACGCGCGGCAGGATACGCATGACCTCACGGCCACGGGTGTCGACGCGGATCGCCGAACCGACGGCATCCATGACGTCGATCGATTCGGTTTTGTTCAGCTCCCACGGGCGCGCGGTGAAGGCGAAGGGCTTCGAGGTGAGCGCCCCGACCGGGCAAAGGTCGACGACGTTGCCCTGCAGCTCGGAGGTCATCGCCTGTTCGAGATAGGTGGTGATCTCGGCATCCTCGCCGCGGCCGATCAGGCCGAGTTCGGAAATGCCGGCGACCTCGGTGGTGAAGCGGACGCAGCGCGTGCAGTGGATGCAGCGGTTCATCACCGTCTTGACGAGCGGGCCGATATACTTGTCCTCGACGGCGCGCTTGTCTTCCTGATAGCGCGAGGTGTCGATGCCGAAAGCCATCGCCTGGTCCTGCAGGTCGCATTCGCCGCCCTGGTCGCAGATCGGGCAATCGAGCGGATGGTTGATCAGCAGGAATTCCATCACGCCTTCGCGGGCCTTCTTGACCATCGGGGTGTTGGTGAAGACCTCAGGCAATTCGCCGTTCGGGCCGCCGCGGATATCGCGCACGCTCATGGCGCAGGAAGCCTGCGGCTTCGGCGGGCCGCCCTTCACCTCGACAAGGCACATGCGGCAATTGCCGGCAACCGACAGGCGCTCATGGAAGCAGAAGCGCGGAACCTCGGCACCGGCATCTTCGCACGCCTGCAATAGCGTGAAATGATCCGGAACTTCGATCTCGTTGCCGTCAATCTTCAGTTTTGCCATCGTCGCTCAGTCCTGTTTCCCGTTTGCCTGATGACGGCAAACAAACCTATTTTTGCAGCACTCTCATTGCCAAGCCGGATCTTTCGTCCAGCCGACATCTGATGTCGCCCAAATTCTCTATCGCGCGTTCCAGACCCGGAACCCGCACCGGCATCTTGAGGCCCCCGCCCGTCCGCCGATCTGCCCATTTTCCCGGCCGATTGAAACGGCCGGACAGTTCATTTCTTTCTGCGGCCCCGCCCTGCCAGAATTTTCGCCTGACCGGTCCAGTCGTCACGGCCGATACGGCCGTTGAAGCCGAGCTCGGCGTCGAACCGGGCGATTTCCTCGTCGGTCCAGGCGGCGATCGCAGCGAAGCTACGAATGCCCTTGGCGTTCAGCACCTGCTCCAGTTTTGGGCCGATGCCGGCGATCAGCTTGAGATCGTCGGCCTTAACAGCCCGCGCAACCGGTTTCGCCTTCACGGCCGGCTTCGGCTGGCCGGGCTTCGTCTGGCTGACTGACTTCGTTTGGCTGACGGGCTTCGTCTGGCTGGCTGGGATCGGCTCGCTGACCGGCTTGACGACCGTCAGTGTCGGCCCTGCCTTCTTCTCTGCCGCCGGCTTGGTGAAAGCCTTGACGGCAGGGCGAATATTCTCCGGCCGGATATCGACATCGGGCGCCGGCTCGTCCGGCGGCGTGTCATCGAGGGCGGCAGCGACCTTGCTGGTGGTTTCCAGCGCGCTCTGCCAGGCCCCGAAGAAGGCGCCGGCCATCTGCGTCGAGAAACCGAAGCCGATCGCCGTTGCGGCGGCAAAGGCTGCAGCCGGATGCGCCATCAGCGGATGCACCGGCATTGCCTGTGCATTTTCAAGCATCTCGGCGGCAAGGCGGCCGAAACCCGCCGCGAAATCGGCGGCCTCTTCGTTTTTCCTACCCTTGGATGCAATGTCCGCCATGATTATTCAGCCGCCTCCAGAACCGCGCCGTGATCAAGCGCGCTTGCCGTATACTGGTCGATGCGCTTTTCGATCTCGGGACGGAAGTTACGGATCAGACCCTGCACCGGCCATGCGGCGGCGTCGCCGAGCGCACAGATGGTATGGCCTTCGATCTGCTTCGTTACCTGGAACAGCATGTCGATTTCGCGCTTCTGGGCATTGCCCTTGGCCATGCGTTCCATCACGCGCCACATCCAGCCCGTGCCTTCGCGGCAGGGCGTGCACTGGCCGCAGCTCTCATGCTTGAAGAAGGCGGAGATACGGGCGATCGCCTTGATGACGTCGGTGGACTTGTCCATAACGATCGCGGCGGCCGTGCCGAAGGAAGATCCGACGCCGCGCAGGCCGTCGAAATCCATCGGGCAGTCGATGATGTCCTTGGCCGGAACGATCGGGCAGGATGCTCCGCCGGGAATGACGGCAAGTAGGTTGTCCCAGCCGCCGCGGATGCCGCCGGCATGGCGGTCGACCAGTTCGCGGAAGGTGATGCCCATTTCCTCTTCGACCGTGCACGGCTTGTTGACGTGACCGGAGAGCATGAACAGCTTGGTGCCGACATTGTTCGGACGGCCGATGGCCGAAAACCAGCCGGCGCCGCGGCGCAGGATTGTCGGCGCGACAGCGATCGATTCGACGTTGTTGACCGTCGTCGGGCAGCCGTAGAGGCCCATATTGGCCGGAAACGGCGGCTTCAGGCGCGGCTGGCCCTTTTTGCCTTCGAGGCTTTCGAGCAGCGCGGTTTCCTCGCCGCAGATATAGGCGCCGGCACCGTGATGGACGAAGATGTCCATGTCCCAGCCGAGCTTGTTGTTCTTGCCGAGCAGGCCATAATCATAGCATTCGTCGATCGCCGCCTGCAGCGCTTCGCGCTCGCGGATATATTCGCCGCGCACATAAATATAGGCCGCATTGGCGCCCATCGCGAAGCTGGCAACGACGCAGCCTTCGATCAGCGTATGCGGATCGTGGCGCATGATGTCGCGGTCTTTGCAGGTGCCGGGTTCCGATTCGTCGGCGTTGACGACGAGATAATGCGGGCGGCCATCGCTTTCCTTCGGCATGAAGGACCATTTGAGTCCCGTGGGGAAACCGGCGCCGCCACGGCCGCGAAGGCCAGACGCCTTCATCTCGTTGATGATCCAGTCGCGGCCCTTTTCGAGGATCTGCTTGGTGCCGTCCCAATGGCCGCGGCTCATCGCGCCCTTCAGGGACTTGTCCTTAAGGCCGTAGATGTTGGTAAAGATGCGGTCTTTATCTTGTAACATGCTTCACCTCTTACCGCGGCTTCTTGCCGAAGACCTTGATATATTCCGCTTCCCCGCCCTTGGCGAGCGCCTTGGCCTGCTTGACCCAGTCATCGCGCTCGATGCGGCCGCGGAAATTCAGATAGCCGTCGACCCATTCGCGTTCGGCCTTCTTCCAGCCTGCGACCTGCGCAAAGGTGAAGATGCCGATTTCGTTCAACGTTGCCTCGATCTTCGGGCCGACACCCGAGATCATCTTCAGATCGTCCGCGGCGGCGGGCTTTTCGATGCCGGCCGGACGGTTCTTGTCGGTCAGAGCAGGCTTTGCCGTCGGAGCGGCTTCGGCCTTGACGGCAGCCTTCGGCGCCGGCTCGGCAGCCGCAGTGCCGGAGACCGGCTGCTCCTCGGCTGCCTTGGCGTTTTTCGCCGCCGCCTTCGGCGCCGTTGCCGGCGTCTTCAGGGCCGGGTTGGTCTCGGCATCCGTGCTCTTCGGGCGAGCCGCCTCGGAGGGCGGAACCGGCGCGGCGTCGACCGGAGCCGACACGGTTTCGGCATCGGCCTTCTTGGCGCGCGCCCTTGTCTTCGGCTCTTCGGTCGTCAGCGAGGTCGGGCCGCCTTCAGGCGCGGAGAATATCCGGTCGATCTGGGTGCCCGGCTTGATGCTGGCGCCATTGCCGGCGGCAAAAACGTCGATGATCTCTTCGAGACGCTCAGGCGTCAGATCCTCATAGGTGTCCTTGCCGATCATCACCATCGGCGCATTGACGCAGGCCCCGAGACATTCGACCTCTTCCCAGGACAGCGTGCCTTCCGCATTGCGCTCGAAGGCATGAGCATGGATCTTGCTCTTGCAGACCGACATCAGCGCTTCCGAGCCGCGCAGCATGCAGGGCGTCGTGCCGCAGACCTGCACATGGGCGCGGGTGCCGACCGGATGCAGCTGGAATTGCGTATAGAAGGTCGCGACCTCGAGCACGCGGATATAGGCCATATCAAGCATGTCGGCGATCTTTTCGATCGCGGCACGCGTGACCCAGCCGTCTTGCTCCTGCGCCCGCATCAACAGCGGGATGACCGCCGATTGCTGGCGGCCGGCGGGGTATTTCTGGATCGTCTTGTCCGCCCAGACCGCATTGTCATCGCTGAAGGCGAATGCGGCAGGCTGGAATTGATCTTCGGCTAATCGACGAACGGACATTCTTTCTCACGCCTTGTCAGTTTAGGGTTCCACACCGCGAAGCGGTCAAAGACTGCATTTCGCAGGCATAGGCCGACTGGTCTTTTTGCATAAACACCACGAATTTGCTGCCGTTCGGAATGGCAGCCTTGATCTGATAGCCCTTGGACAAAAGCTCGCCCATGGACGATTGCTGCGCCGGCGGCGTCTCCTCCTTGTGCCCCAGCGGCGTGCCAAGGCTATCGGACTCCTGAGCCGAAACCCCGGATGCCGAAAGAAGGATTGCGACGGCCAGCGGCAGAAGCTGCATCAGCGGTCCACCTCGCCGAAGACGATGTCGAGCGAGCCGAGGACAGCCGCGACATCGGCAAGCTGGTGGCCGCGGCACATGAAGTCCATCGCCTGCAGATGGGCGTAACCAGGGGCGCGGATCTTGCAGCGATAGGGCTTGTTGGTGCCGTCGGAGACGAGATAGACGCCGAACTCGCCCTTCGGCGCCTCGACGGCGGCGTAAACCTCGCCAGCCGGCACGTGGTAGCCTTCGGTATAGAGTTTGAAGTGGTGGATCAGCGCTTCCATCGAGCGCTTCATCTCGCCGCGCTTCGGCGGCACGACCTTGCCGTCGATCGACGAGAAGGGACCGGTCCTGGCATCCGAGAGCAGGCGGTTGACGCATTGCTTCATGATGCGGACCGATTCGCGCATCTCGATCATGCGGATCAGATAGCGGTCGTAGTTGTCGCCATTCTTGCCGATCGGGATGTCGAATTCGAGATCGGAATAACATTCATAGGGCTGGGCGCGACGCAGATCCCAGGCCGCACCCGAACCGCGCACCATGACGCCGGAAAAGCCCCAAGCCCAGCACTCCTCCAGCGAGACGACGCCGATATCGACGTTGCGCTGCTTGAAGATGCGGTTGCCGGTCAGCAGGTTGTCGATGTCGTCGAGCGCCTTCAGGAACGGGTCGCACCAGGCGCCGATATCCTGCACGAGCTGTTCGGGCAGGTCCTGGTGGACGCCGCCCGGACGGAAATAGGCGGCGTGCATGCGCGAACCGCTGGCGCGCTCATAGAACACCATCAGCTTTTCGCGCTCTTCGAAGCCCCAGAGCGGCGGCGTCAGCGCGCCGACGTCCATGGCCTGCGTCGTGACGTTCAGGAGGTGCGACAGGATGCGGCCGATTTCCGAATAGAGAACGCGGATCAGCTGGCCGCGAATCGGGATCTCAATGCCGAGCAGCTTTTCGACGGCCATCGCATAGGCATGTTCCTGGTTCATCGGCGCGACGTAGTCGAGGCGATCGAAATAGGGCACGGCCTGCAGATAGGTCTTGGTCTCGATCAGCTTCTCGGTGCCGCGATGCAAAAGGCCGATATGCGGATCGACCCGCTCCACAATTTCGCCGTCAAGCTCCAGGACAAGACGAAGAACGCCATGCGCCGCCGGATGCTGCGGTCCGAAGTTGATGTTGAAGTTGCGGACGTTATGTTCGGTCATTTGCAACGCGCTCCGCTATTGCAGGCATAAGCCAGTGGGCAATAGGCAATAGTGTAGTTTTCGATTCTCATGTTCGTTCCGTCCATCCTGCAGGCGGCGAATGAGCGACCACAGCATCTTTCCTACTTCTGCGATCAAGGAAAGCGCCAACTGGGTTTGCGACACCGTGGCAATTTCTATTCGCGTCGAGAGTATCAGATGCGTTTCCAACTCCTTCAAAGACCCTTGGGCAATTTTCAAGTGGTGCACGTAGGCACCCGTTGATTCGCGTCCGTAACCTTCCGCGATGTTTGCCGCAATGGACGCTGCCGAACGTCTTACCTGGGAGGTAAGGCCATAAATTTCCTCTTTTGGAAATTCCTTTGTGAGGCCGTAACATTCAACCGCAAGATCCATGGAGCGCTGCCACACCTTAAGATCCTGATAGGAATTAATCGCCGTCGCCATTCTCCCTTGTCACTACTGCCTGCTGGCTTCTGCCTGATGCCTAAGACTACTGCTTCGCCTTTTCGTCACCAGGGAGAACATATTCAGTTCCTTCCCAAGGCGACATGAAGTCGAAATTGCGGAATTCCTGTTTCAGTTCAACCGGCTCGTAGACGACGCGCTTTGCCGCGTCGTCGTAGCGTACTTCGACGAAGCCGGTGGTCGGGAAGTCCTTGCGCAGCGGATGGCCTTCGAAGCCGTAGTCGGTCAGGATGCGGCGCAGGTCCGGATGGCCGGTGAAGAGCACGCCGTACATGTCCCAGGTCTCGCGCTCGAACCAGTCGGCGCCGGGATAGACGGGGCAGGCCGACGGAACCGGCGTATCTTCATCCGTTGCGACCTTGACGCGGATGCGCAGGTTCTTCTTCGGCGACAGCAGGTGGTAGACGACGTCGAAACGCAGCTCGCGCTGCGGCCAGTCGACCCCGCAAATATCGATCAGGTTGACGAAACCGCATTTGGCGTCGTCGCGCAGAAAGGTCAGCAGCGCGACCAGGTTTTCACCGGTTGTCGTCAGCGTCAGCTCGCCATACTTCATCTGCGATGCGGCGATCAGGTTGCCGCGCGCTTCGCCAAGGTAGGACGCAAGCTCAGTCAGGGCTTCACTCATATGCCTTGTCCTTAACCCTTAGCGTTCGATCGTGCCGGTACGCCGGATCTTCTTCTGCAGCAGAAGCACGCCGTAAAGCAGCGCCTCTGCCGTGGGGGGACAGCCCGGCACGTAGATGTCGATCGGCACGATGCGGTCGCAGCCGCGCACCACCGAATAGGAATAGTGATAATAGCCGCCGCCATTGGCGCAGGAGCCCATCGAGATGACATAACGCGGCTCGGGCATCTGGTCGTAGACCTTGCGGAGCGCCGGTGCCATCTTGTTGGTCAACGTGCCGGCGACGATCATCACGTCGGACTGGCGCGGCGAAGCGCGCGGTGCAAAACCGAAGCGCTCGACGTCATAACGCGGCATCGACAGCTGCATCATTTCGACGGCGCAGCAGGCAAGACCGAAGGTCATCCACATCAGCGAGCCGGTGCGGGCCCAGTTGATCAGCTCATCGGTCGAGGTGACGAGGAACCCCTTGTCGGCAAGCTCATTGTTGATCTCGCCGAAAAATGGGTCGTTGCTGCCGATCGGCTTGCCGGTCGAGGGATCGATAATCCCCTTCGGCTGCTGCGCAACAAGCGGCTGATTGCTCACAGGGGCTACTCCCATTCCAGGGCTCCCTTCTTCCATTCATAGATAAAGCCGATGGTCAGCACGAGAAGGAAGACCATCATGGACCAGAAGCCGAACCAGCCGATGGCGCCGAAGGAGACGGCCCAGGGGAAGAGGAAGGCGACTTCGAGGTCGAAGATGATGAAGAGGATCGACACGAGGTAGAAACGGATGTCGAACTTCATGCGGGCGTCGTCGAAAGCGTTGAAGCCGCATTCGTAAGCCGAGAGCTTTTCCGAATCGGGCGCTTTGAAAGCCACGGCGAACGGCGCGATGAGCAGCGCCAGGCCGATGACAAGCGCAATAGCAATGAAGATAGCGATTGGAATATAAGAACTGAGCAGTTCAGTCATCATGTTCATCCCTGCTTGCCGGAGACGCCAGGCGGCGCATTTGGGCAAATGCCCGGCAAGCGAACGTGCGTTGCAACAAGCCGTGGTTAGCGCAGCCGAGGCCCCGGCGCAAGACTTTTACAGAGGCAATTCGACGCGTGTCGCGCGGACATTATCAAGCAGATGCAACGATGTCGCGACAAATCCGTGCAAGCCGTTTGAACCTGCATGCCTGACCATCGGAAACTGCATGGCTTTCGGAAGAAATGGCGCGAGTGACGGGGCTCGAACCCGCGACCTCCGGCGTGACAGGCCGGCACTCTAACCGACTGAGCTACACCCGCGCATTGACCGGCCATTTTGCGGCCGCGAGGATAAAGAGAACCGGACAAACGACAAATCACATCTGCGTTTTACAAGACTTGAAATGGCGCGAGTGACGGGGCTCGAACCCGCGACCTCCGGCGTGACAGGCCGGCACTCTAACCAACTGAGCTACACCCGCAATTCATTTCAAGCAGTCCGGATGCCTTCGCACCCTCTCCAAAACGGCTGCCCGTTTCGATGAGCGGCTAACTACGGGGTTCGCCTTTTAGTGTCAAGCAGGTTTGGAGACAAAACAATGACAGTCCGTGAATTGTTTCGGCGGGTTGGGCGCCATACGAACAAAAGCCGGCACTTCCGTCTTCCGCAGCCATGCTCAGGCGCAGACGCAGTGCCTTCGAAACGGAGATGCTCGCCGCCCTCCCCTCACTTTTCCACAGCCGAGCCGAACCTACGTGGCATTGCAAGATACGGGACGGCCACCAAAAAAATCAAAAAATCTTCACAAACACTCTTGCGGTTTTGCCGCGATCCGCATAGATCACGGCCACCAACGCGGCAGGCCGATCCGGCTTCGTTTGCGATGGGCGATTAGCTCAGTTGGTAGAGCGCCTCGTTTACACCGAGGATGTCGGGAGTTCGAGTCTCTCATCGCCCACCATTTCCAAACTTTCCTGCTGCTTGTTCATCAGATTGAGGCTTCCGAATTAGCTCGCTAATCCGATCAGGATCTGCGCAAGGTGTTTTGTCAGGAGACACCTCATGAAAACCGTTGCGATCATCTCTACGCTGCTTCTCGCCAGCCTGGCTGCGCCGCCATGCATTGCCAGAGAGCCGGCGCAAGAGGTGTTCCTGTCTGCCGGGGATCAGGCGATTACAACCTCGGGAGAAACCCCGGCGCGTGAAGCCAGGACCTATCTCCTGAGAATGCAGTCAGATCTGCCGATTAATTTTTCGGTCGATGCCGACAATTCAGCCTGCAGCTTGGAAATCAGCAAAGCCAGCCAGCGCGGCGTCTTAAGTACAATCAGCCGATTCCCCGCGTCTTTCAGAGACAGCGGTCAAAGTGGCGATAAATATACGTTTTCGTTTTTCCAAAACCGCGTTTCATTTATGAGTGGCGCCCGATGCGCCTTCTCATTTTCTCTCACTCAGATGTGACTGTGTGATTGGGGTGATGGGCATCCCTCGCCGTTTGGGGACGCCCATCGTCTGCCATTTCATGGCGATTACATCCACGCCGAAAACCCACCCGCTGCCCATCGGTTCGTCACGACGCTCCCTATCCGGTGAACCGGCTGACCGATGCCCCGCGGCGGCACGCCACGGTCCGAGTTGTGGGCAGGACTGCGTTCTCGAGGCGGCGTCCGGCAAGACGTTCCCGCGCAGCAAGGCGTTACGCTCGGCAGCTTCGGATGCGCGCCATCCCGGCAGTGCTCCACAAAACGGACTACTCCCGGCCGCCGCGCCACCTCCTATTGGGCGAATGGATAGCGGCAGGCAAAAGTGGGAATATTCGTCGCCCGGAAAGTCTCCGCGCTTGAAGGTTCATCACGCCTGGAGGTGTGCCATGAGGACCCTGCGCTCCGCATTGACGCTGTGCATCGCGATTGCCCTTTGCACACCAAGTGCCATCTATGTCAGTCTACCCGGATACGCATTCAAGACGAATCCGCAATGCCAGCGCCACGAACCAAAGACGAAATTCGATAAGAGGTGCGACTGGCCGAGAGTGGGCTTCAAGGACTTTACGCCCCCGCTTGTGACCGTGCTTGGGATCTGAGGATCTTGGAACGGCGCCGGATGCGCTTTCTCATTTTCTCCGACTGAGATGTGAGAGCGTGATCGGGGTAATGAGCATCCCGCTGTCCGGTGGGTGCTCATCGCCCACCATTCATCCCTTCGCCAGTTCTTTATCCACCGCGGAAACCAGCCGCGAATCGTCCGCCGTCACATCCGGCGCGAAACGGGCTGCGACTTTGCCGTCGCGGCCGATCAGGAATTTTTCGAAGTTCCAGAGGATGTCGTCTTCGTCGCTGCCTGTCATGCCGTGGGATTTCAGGCGTTCGCGCATCGGGCCGTCGCCCGTCGTCTTCACACCCGACTTGGTCAGTTGCCGGTAAAGCGGGTGCTGGGCTTCGCCCTTGACCGAAATCTTCGAGAAGATCGGGAAGGTGACGTCGTAGGTACTGGTGCAGAAATCGAGGATCTCGGCGTCGGTGCCGGGCTCCTGGCCCTTGAAATCGTTGGCCGGGAAAGCAGCGATGACGAAGCCGCGCTCGCGCTTTTCGCCATAGAGCTTTTCCAGTCCCTCATATTGCGGCGTGAGCCCGCATTTCGAGGCGACATTGACGACTAGGAGCACCCTGCCCTTGTATTCGTTGAGCGTGGTCTCGCGACCATCCACAGTCTTGACCGGGATATCCAGCACATTGCCCGTCACGCGAACCTCCAATTTCGTAAGGATATGTTCCGCCCAAGCTTAGCGATATCGCCGCCGTTGTCATCAGCGTCGGGATCAACTTGGCTTCCACAAGACGCCGGTGCGGCTTCCGGCCGCACCGGGCCTTAGCACCTCAGGCGGGAGACGTTTCCTTCACGTCGTCGAGCAGGAAGTGCACGACGAGATACTCCGTCTTGTAATGGCGGCCGCTATCCGACACGGAATCGACGCTGCCGCCGTCCTTCGGGTGCCACGCGTGGTAATGGGGATTGGTGGTGATCAGCGTGATGGCCTTGCCATCTCTTTCGCCAAGCCGGAAGCGCATCTCGGCGAGCGGCCAGATCCGCTCGTAATCCTGCATGGTGATTCGCGCCTTCAGCGCCTTGCGCTGCAGCGGCGCTTCGCCGGCCTCGGCTGGTGTTTCCAACATCACCTCCTCAGCTCCGCTGATGATGGCGTTGAATTCTTCAGGCCACATGCGTCTCATGAAATCGCTCCTCCCGAGGCTTTTTCGTCAGTTCACAGATGGAACTTAGCGATTTGTCCGAAAGAAGCAAATTCCTGTCACGCGGTTGTCATCGGTGCCGGCTGCTCCTACCTTCCCGTCAAACCGCATCAGGGCCGTCAGTCGCCCGCAATCCCGAGATCAGAGATGAAGACACGTGAAGAAAGGCAGGCGCTCCGGGCGAGCATGCCTCGCACTCCGCTCAGCGCCCATCATATGGAAAACGCCCGCCTGCTGCCGGATCGCGGCGAGCTGCTCTACCGGATTCCGAATGGCGGCATCGGCGTCGAAGTGGGCGCAGCCTTCGGCGAATATACGGCGGAGATCCTGGAAAAGAACCGTCCGGCGCAGCTCTATCTGATCGATCCCTGGTCGATGGATCGCTATAGCTCCGGGCTCGATGCGATCCACACGAATTTCGCCGCCGAGATCGAGGCCGGCCGGCTGCATCTGATGCAAGGCACGTCGCTCGAGAAGCTTGCCGAATTCGAAGACGATTTCCTCGACTGGGCCTATATTGATACCGATCATTCCTTCGAGCTCACCTGGCAGGAGCTGCTGCTCTGCGAAAAGAAGGTGAAACGGACGGGGCGCATTGCCGGGCATGATTTCTGCACCGGCAATACGGTCAAGCCGATCGTCTATGGCGTCGTCGAGGCGGTCACCAAGTTCTGCAAGGATTACGGCTGGCAATTCGAGTTCCTGACGGTCGAATCGCACGCGCATTTTTCCTATTGCCTGAAGCGGCTCTGATCACGCCTTGCCGGAATATTGCTCGTCGCTGACCTTTTCCATCCAGTCGACGTGATTGCCGTCCAGCGCCTCATGAATGGCGATATGCGTCATCGCCGTATCCGGGGCAGCACCATGCCAATGTTTTTCGCCCGGCGCAAACCAGACGGTATCGCCGGCGCGGATCTCGCGGATGTCCTCTCCCCAGCTCTGGGCGAGACCCTTGCCTGATGTCACGATCAGCGTCTGGCCGAGCGGATGCGTATGCCAGGCCGTGCGGGCGCCGGGTTCGAAGGTGACGGAGACCGCCCTCGCCCGTGCCGGCGCTGGCGCTTCCATCAGCGGATCCTGGCGAACGGCGCCGGTGAAATAGTCGGCCGGTGGCTTCGTCGAGGGGCGAGAGCCGACGGGTTTGATCTCCATGATCTTTCCTTTTCCATCCATGCGGTTGAAGCCTTGTAGCAGAACGATATTTCATCGGGGCGACCAATCAAAGCCGGATCGACAATTGCCGCAAAGTCACCCGGCTGATAGTGCCAGTGTCTTTCATCAGCGCGTCGCATCTTACTTGAATCATGCGACGCGCTTTGGCTCTTTGTTTTTATGCATGTCGTTGTCCCCGCACGCTTCCGGGCGACATGCAGTAGGAGGATTTTTCATGAAACACCATGCTTTTGGCCGCATGCCCTTCACCGTCACCAATGTCGGCTTCGGCGCCTGGCAGATCGGCGGCTCCTGGGGCGATATCAGCGAGGCGGACGGGCGCGCGGCACTGAATGCCGCCCTCGATGCCGGCATGAGCTTCATCGATACGGCTGACGTTTATGGCGACGGCCGCTCGGAAAAAATCATCGCAGACCTGCTGAAGACGCGTGGCGGCGAACGGCCGATGGTCGCCACCAAGGCGGGCCGCCGCCTCAATCCGCATGTCGCGGAAGGCTACACAAAGGCTAATCTTGAAGGCTTCATCGACCGCAGCCTGACGAATCTTGCCGTCGACAGCCTCGACCTCGTGCAGCTCCATTGCCCGCCGCGCGTCGTGCTTTACCAGCCCGAAGTCTTCGAGGGCCTGAACGAACTGCAGAAGGCCGGCAAGATCAAGGGTTACGGCGTCAGCGTCGAAAAGGTCGAGGACGGCCTGAAGGCGATCGAATATCCCGGCGTCGTCAGCATCCAGATCATCTACAACATCTTCCGCCAGCGCCCCGACCACCTGTTCTTCCAGGAAGCGCGCCGCAGGAATGTGGCGATCATCGCCCGTGTGCCGCTCGCCAGCGGCCTTCTCTCCGGCAAGATCACCCGGGACACACATTTTGCCAGCGACGACCACCGCAATTTCAACCGCAACGGCGAAGCCTTCGATGTCGGCGAGACCTTTGCCGGCGTGCCCTTTGAGGTCGGCCTGCAGGCGGTGGAAGAGGTGCGCAAGCTGGTGCCCGAAGGCGCGACCATGGCCGCCTTCGCGCTCCGCTGGATCCTGATGAGCGATGCCGTCACCGTCGTCATCCCCGGTGCCCGCAATGCCGATCAGGCCAAGGCCAACGCGGCCGCCGCCGGCCTGGCGCCGCTTTCGGCCGATGTCATGGCGGCCACGCGCGAGATCTATGAGCGGCTGATCGCGCCGCATGTGCATCAGCGCTGGTAGGGTCGGAGTACTGCTTCTTTGCTGGGGAGGCCAGATGCCCTCATCCGGCTGCCGCCACCTTCTCCCCGCTCGAAGGGACTAAGCCGCGACCTCTCCGTCCCACGCCGACCTTTCGCATGGCACGTCCCCTCTCCCCGTTTTGACGGGGAGAGGGCTAGGGTGAGGGGCAGCTTTCAGTTTGTCGCGCTCAGATCGACCGGGAAGAACAGCGTCTCGCCGGAGGAATCGCTGACGCCGTCATTGTCGGTGACCGCGTAAGGCTTACCCGAGGCGTCGAAGGTGAAGCCTTCGAGTTTGTCGAGCACATAGCCGTTGGTGGCAGCCTTGAGTTCGCCGAGGAAGTCGTGGGCTTCGGTCTTCTTGACGACCGGCAGCTCGCCGCCGAGCTTGGCGGGCTTCAGCTCCGATATCGCGACCTTGTATAGCTTCTTCAGCCTGGCGGCATCACCGACGAGGTTGTCGCGCTCGATGATGTAGACGTTGTCGCCCTGGGCAGAGATTTCCGACAGGCCGACCCAGCCGCTTTCCGTCTTGTCGAGCGGATAGCGAACGGCACCCCATTCCTTCTTCTTCGGGTTGTAGGAAACGAGCTTGACGAAGCCCTTCTCGTCGTCGCTCCACTCGCGCTGGATCGCCATCCAGAGCGTGGTGTCGTCGCCGGTGCCGACAATGGTCACGCCTTCGAAGCCGTAGCGGATTTCGTTGGCGACGAGTTCCTTCGGCAAGGCGATCTCGGCCTTGATGTCGCCTTTGGCATTGACGTTGTAGAGCGCGTGCGGGACGAGACGCTCACTGTAGCCTTCCGAGGCGAGCCAGAAGGAGCCATCGGCGGCGGCCGCGATGCCTTCGATGTCGAGCTTCTGGGCCGCGGCGCCGTCACGCTTGACGACGAGGGCGTCGGTGATGACGGCCGGCTTCTTGCTGGCATCGATCGTGTAGATCGTCGGCTGCGAGCCCAGAACGCTGTCGCTGACGGCGTAGAGCAGGCCCGGCTTGCCCGGAACGGCGGCGAGACCCGAAAGGGCTGCGAAGCCGATCGGATTGCCGTCCTTCTCGGCGGAGACGATCTGCGGATAGGCCTTCTCGCCTTCCGAGCGCTCGTAGATCATCACATGCGAGCGCGTGCCGCCGTCCTTGCCGAGATCGACCTCGTTGGCGGTCGCAAGAAGATTGCGGGCGGGAATGGCGATCGCGCCTTCCGGCGAAATGCCTGACGGCAGCAGCTGGACGAGTTCGGGATCGGCGCCGGTATCCTTATAGACGCCGACGACCGAGGCGCGCTCGGCGAGCAGGAAGAAATACTGGTCGTCGCCGAACTTGGCGGCTTCGAGGCCTTCCGGCTCGACGCCCTTCGATCCAGAGCGGCTTTCCGGATAGTGGCCGATATGGGCGACGGCGCGTTCGAAGGATGCGCCCGATTCGTAGAGAAGCTTGCCCGTCTTGTCGAAGATGGTGAAGCCGCGCGAGCCGCCCTGGTAGTCGCCTTCATTGGCGACGACGAGGCGGTTGTCGTCCAGCCACTTCACGGCGTCCGGTTCGCGCAGTACGCCTTTGGCTTCGCCTGAGAATTTCAGGGCGCCGTCACGCTTGGTGTCGATACCGGTGAGATCGACGCTGCTGGCGGAGAAATGCGTCTTCACTTCAGCCGTGTTGGCGTCGATGATGACGATCTCGTTGTTTTCCTGCAGCGTCAGGGCGATCTCGTTCAGGCTGTTGAAGGCAACGAATTCCGGCTCCGGATCCTCCGGGGCAACGCCGGTAAGCCCGGTCAGCGCCACGTGCTTGATGGTGCCGCAGTCGACGGTGCCGTTCCTGACCTGGAAGACGACGAGGTCGCCGGCCGGCATCTGCGGGATCTTGCCGTCATTGACGTCTTCGTCGCGCTCGTTTTCGATTGCGATGGTGCCGAGCGTCTTGTCCTTGTTGAGGGCGATCGAATCCGGCTGGCCGCCGAGATCGCACGTGTTTTCGATCTTCTTGCTCGCCACGTCGACGATCGCGAGACGGCCCGAGGGCTTCGCCTTGCTTTCGGAGGTGTTGACGGCAACGAGCGCCTTGCCGGCGCTCGAGGTGACTGAGGTCGGCTCGCCGTCCATCATCAGCGCGCCACCGGCCTTCGGGGCCTTGGCATCGGTAATGTCGATAAAGCCGATCGCGCCGAGCGGGCTGTCGCTATAGATCAGCGTGTTGCCGTCGTCGGTCGCGGTGATGATTTCGGCGGAGCTCACCGAAAGCTTGTCCTTGTCGGCCGGCAGGTTCTCGGCGACCGGGAAGGACGCGATGCGGTTGAAAACCGGCTCGGCCGCGGCCGGAAAGGCAACGGATGCGAGAAGCACGGCAGCAAGTGCTGCCTTGCGCGATGAAATTGTCATGAAATCCCCCATGTGTCGAACATTCGAAACATGAGTTTTCTGCGCGAGCGGCATGACAGAGGCATGACAGATGCGGCATTTTGCGTCAGATCATGTCAGGCGAGTTTCCGCTCCCGGCGCATCTCGTTTCGCATGATGAACAGCGAAGCAGACAAGATAAGAGCCGCTCCCAGCCAAAGGTAGCCCGCCGGCGCATAACCGAAGAACAGCCAACCGGCCAGCACGTTCAACGGCAGTTTCAGATCGTCGAACGGCTGGACGTAGGCGGCATCCGCTGCGGCATAGGCAAGCGTCAGGAAATACTGCGCTGCGGCGGTCAGCAGCCCCGCCAGCAGGAACAGGGCAAGGGTTGCGCCCGTCGGCACTGCAAAGCCTGCCGCAAGCGCCAGCCCGCCATTTATCGGCGTCAGCAGAACGAGCAGCCAGACGGTGATCGTCTCCGGCCGTTCGATGCCCGTCAGGCTCTTGGTGATCAGCGACGAGGCGCCCCACAGCAGCGCCGAAAGCACAGGCAAGAGTGCCGCCCAGCCAAAGCCGTCCGACCATGGCTGCAGGATGATCATCGCTCCGGTGAAGGCCGCCGCCGTCGCAGCCCAGCGGGCCGGGCCGACGCGCTCACCGAGGAAAAGCCGGGCGCCTAGAATGATGAAGAAGGGCGAGGTCATCACCAGTGCGATCGCCTGCCAGATCGGCACTGTGGCAAGGCCGGCGACCCAAGCCTCGACGCCGAGCGCGGCAAGCACGACGCGCGCGAGGTGACGCCAGGGATAGAGCGTGCGCATCGCCGCAAGACCGAGCCTCTTCAGGAACGGCAGAGAAAACAGGAAGGCGAAGCCATATTGCCAGAAGGCTGCCGAGGCCGAGGGGAAGGCAAGCTTCATCGTCAGCCATTGGGTGACGACGTTGAGAAGCGAAAAAGCAATGCCGGCAAGGACCATCCAGAGTGCACCGACAACGGCGCGGGACGGCGAGACTGCAAGGGAAGTCTGATTCATGTCTTTATCCAGAACAGGGACCAACATAAATCAGGACGCATGAACCCCGACCAAGCGACACAGGGCAACCCCTGCCCTTTGCATGGCCGACACTCATTCTCTTCCATCCGGACTTTAACCGTCGGCTCCGGAATCGCACCGGATCTGCTGACCCTTCCTCCGCATGGGCGCGGAAGGAGGCGCTCGCGGGCTCAGGCCGAAACCCTTACCGCCGGCGGGGAGTTTCACCCCGCCCTGAGAACAGAAATGTCGTAGATCAAAGCCCACGCGGCGGCAATACCCGCCCAAACAAAAGGGGCCCGGCAAAGCCGAACCCCTCTCAAATCCTGCACAGCCGGTCTCGTTTCCGGCTGGTGGATAATCTCAGATCAGCCGTTGACGGCGTCCTTCAGGCCCTTGCCGGGCGTGAATTTCGGCACGTTGCGAGCCGGAATGTCGACTTCAGCGCCCGTCGACGGGTTACGGCCCTTCGTTGCAGCGCGATGAGAAACGGTGAAGCTGCCGAAACCCGCGAGGCGGATGTCGCCCTTGTTCTTGAGTTCAGCCTGGACAACGTCGAAAACCGCGTCAACAGCGGAAGCCGCGTCAGACTTCGTCAGTCCTGCCTTTTCGGCGACTGCGGACACGAGTTCATTCTTGTTCATGTTTCCACCCCTTTCTAAATGGTATGAAACGACTCAAAAGTAAGCTAGGCGCAGAATAGGTTTCATCAGGCCCGCCGAAAACCCAAAAGCCCTGCAAATCAAGGAAAAGCAAGCGTCTACATGACGTTTTCACAAAAAAGGCTGGCGTTTCCGCCAGCCTTTTTCCGTGTTTTGCGCCAATGGGGCATAAATGTGGCAAAGGCCACTCAATGCGCTATGGTTGCGCCCGTCTCGTCGAGGCCTTCGACCGTTGCGATGACCGGGGTCTCCACCGTGCCGTCCCATTCGATCGGCTCCGGCCGCCGGATCAGTGCGTGCTTGATCACCTCGCCCATGCGGGATACCGGGATGATCTCCATATTGTTCTTCACGTTGTCAGGAATCTCCGCCAGGTCCTTGGCGTTTTCCTCCGGAATCAGCACCTTCTTGATGCCGCCGCGAAGTGCAGCCAGCAGCTTCTCCTTGAGACCGCCGATCGGCAGCACACGGCCGCGAAGGGTGATTTCACCGGTCATGGCCACATGCCTGTCCACCGGGATGCCGGTCATGATCGAGACGATCGCGGTTGCCATGGCGACGCCGGCCGAGGGGCCATCCTTCGGCGTCGCGCCTTCCGGCACGTGCACGTGGATGTCGCTCTTGTCGAAGCGCGGCGGCTCGATGCCGAAATCGACAGCGCGCGAGCGGACATAGGAGGCCGCTGCCGAGATCGATTCCTTCATGACTTCCTTCAGATTGCCGGTGACCGTCATGCGGCCCTTGCCCGGCATCATCACGCCTTCGATGGTGAGCAGCTCGCCACCGACTTCCGTCCAGGCAAGACCGGTTACGACGCCGACCTGGTCCTCGCCCTCGGCTTCGCCATGGCGGAAACGCGGGACGCCCAGATAGTCGGCGATGTTGGCGGCCGTCACATGAACGGACTTCGTCTTGCCCTTGATGATCTCGGTGACCGCCTTGCGGGCGAGCTTCATCAGTTCGCGTTCGAAGCTGCGGACACCGGCTTCGCGGGTGTACTGCTGGCTGATCGCCATCAGGGCGTCGTCGCTGACCGAGAATTCTTCCGGCTGCAACGCATGTTCCTTGATGGCCTTCGGCAGCAAGTGCCGCTTGGCGATTTCGCGCTTTTCATCCTCGGTGTAGCCGGCGATCCGGATGATCTCCATGCGGTCCATCAGGGGCGCTGGAATGTTCAGCGTATTCGCCGTCGTGATGAACATCACATCCGACAGGTCATATTCGACTTCCAGATAGTGGTCCATGAAGGTCATGTTCTGGGCCGGATCGAGCACTTCGAGCAGGGCCGAGGACGGATCGCCGCGATAGTCCTGGCCGAGCTTGTCGATCTCGTCGAGCAGGAAGAGCGGGTTGGACTTCTTCGCCTTCTTCATCGACTGGATAACCTTGCCGGGCATCGAGCCGATATAGGTGCGGCGGTGACCGCGGATTTCAGCTTCGTCGCGAACGCCGCCAAGCGCCATGCGGACATACTCACGGCCGGTCGCCTTGGCGATCGACTGGGCGAGCGAGGTCTTGCCGACGCCCGGAGGACCGACGAGGCAGAGGATCGGGCCCTTGATCTTGGTGGCGCGGGCCTGCACAGCCAGATATTCGACGATGCGCTCCTTGACCTTGTCGAGACCGAAGTGATCGGCTTCGAGGATCTTCTCGGCATTGTTGAGATCGGCCTTGATCTTCGACTTTTTGCCCCAGGGGATGCCGAGCAGCCAGTCCAGATAGTTGCGCACGACGGTGGCTTCCGCCGACATCGGGCTCATCTGGCGCAGCTTCTTCAGCTCCGCATCGGCCTTTTCACGGGCCTCCTTGGATAGCTTGGTCTTGGAGATGCGTTCTTCCAGTTCGCTCATCTCGTCGCGGCCTTCCTCGCCGTCACCGAGTTCCTTCTGGATCGCCTTCATCTGTTCATTGAGGTAGTATTCGCGTTGGGTCTTCTCCATCTGGCGCTTGACGCGCGAGCGGATGCGCTTTTCGACCTGCAGAACCGAGATCTCGCCTTCCATGAAACCAAGAGCCTTTTCGAGGCGCTGCTTGACGCTGGTGGTCTCCAGCATCTCCTGCTTCTCGGTGATCTTGATCGACAGATGCGAGGCGACCGTATCGGCGAGCTTGGAATAGTCGTCGATCTGGCTGGCGGCGCCGACCACTTCGGGCGAAATCTTCTTGTTGAGCTTCACATAGCTCTCGAATTCGGAAACGACCGAACGCGACAAGGCTTCCAGCTCGACCGGATCGTCGTGCGGCTCCTCAAGCACATGGCCGAGCGCCTCATAGAAATCCTCGCGGCTGGTATAGGTGTCGATCTCGGCGCGGGCGCGGCCTTCGACCAGAACCTTCACGGTGCCGTCGGGCAGCTTCAAGAGCTGCAGCACGTTCGCCACGGTGCCGACATTGTGGATCGCGGAAGGATCCGGATCGTCATCGCTGGCGTTGATCTGCGTGACCAGCATGATCTGCTTGTCGGAACCCATGACCTCTTCGAGCGCACGGATCGATTTTTCCCGTCCGACGAACAGCGGCACGATCATATGCGGGAAAACCACGATGTCGCGCAGGGGCAGAACAGGGTAGGCAGTGCTGCTCGCTACAGACGTTTTCTTCGTCATTTTATGTCCTTTCCATCGTCCCGTTGCCGGCTCTCTGCACGGCCGCTTGGGACCGGCCGGCACTCTCACTTGTTGCTACAAGTGGAGGTTCTGACTACGCTTTTCAAGCCACGCAAACGCCCGCGTCCCTCGGATGTGACAGCTTTATTACAACGGAACGCCAACACTATGAAGCGCGTGGCTGGACCGGCGCTTACCACTTCCGACCCGGCTAAAATACAAACGCCAGCAAGAGGCTTACGGAATCATTGCATCATTGCCAAGCACGACCCTTTGCGCAACATCGGCAAAGGCAATTTCGGTTCCCACGGGCAAATACTAACAGGGCCTCGCATGGTTTTTCAAATAGAAAGGGGCCTGCCTATGGCAAGCCCCCAAAATAATCACGCGAAAGCCGTAAAGGTCACGCCGAAGCGTTGGCTTTTTCTTCCTGGCGATCGGCATAGATGTAAAGCGGACGGGCCGAACCGCGCACCACTTCCTCGGAGATGACGACCTCGCGCACGCCTTCCAGCGTCGGCAGTTCGAACATCGTGTCGAGCAGGATCTTCTCCATGATCGAGCGAAGGCCGCGGGCGCCGGTCTTGCGCACGATCGCCTTGCGGGCGATTTCGCGCAGAGCGTCCTCGTGGAAGTTCAGTTCCACGTCTTCCATCTCGAACAGTCGCTGATACTGCTTGATCAGCGCGTTCTTCGGCTCGGACAGGATCTGGATCAGCGCGTCCTCATCGAGGTCCTCGAGCGTCGCCAGAACCGGCAGACGGCCGATGAATTCAGGGATGAGGCCAAACTTGACCAGATCTTCCGGCTCCAGTTCGCGCAGAACCTCGCCGACGCGGCGGTCATCCTGCGACTTGACGGTGGCGCCGAAGCCGATCGAGGTCTTCTCGCCACGGGCAGAGATGATCTTGTCGAGACCGGCAAAAGCGCCGCCGCAGATGAACAGGATGTTCGTCGTGTCGACCTGCAGGAATTCCTGCTGCGGGTGCTTGCGGCCGCCCTGCGGCGGAACGGAAGCGACCGTGCCTTCCATGATCTTCAGCAGTGCCTGCTGCACGCCCTCGCCCGAGACGTCGCGGGTGATCGACGGGTTGTCGGACTTGCGCGAAATCTTGTCGACTTCGTCGATATAGACGATGCCGCGCTGCGCGCGCTCGACGTTGTAGTCGGCCGACTGCAGCAGCTTCAGGATGATGTTTTCGACATCCTCGCCGACATAACCGGCCTCGGTCAGCGTCGTCGCATCAGCCATGGTGAAGGGAACGTCGATGATGCGGGCGAGCGTCTGGGCAAGATAGGTCTTACCGCAGCCGGTCGGGCCGACGAGCATGATGTTCGACTTCGCCAGCTCGACTTCGCCGTTCTTAGAGGCGTGCGCCAGGCGCTTATAATGGTTGTGAACGGCGACCGACAGGATCTTCTTCGCCTGCCGCTGGCCGATGACGTATTCGTCGAGAACCTTGATGATGTCCTGGGGCGTCGGAACGCCGTCGCGGGACTTGACCATCGAGGACTTGTTCTCCTCGCGGATGATGTCCATGCACAATTCGACGCATTCATCGCAGATGAAGACGGTCGGTCCGGCAATCAGTTTCCGGACTTCGTGCTGGCTCTTTCCGCAGAACGAACAATAAAGCGTGTTCTTGGAGTCGCCGCCGTTGCTGCCGCTGACCTTGCTCATATCACTTTCCTTCCAGCACGCCGCATTTCAAGGCGAAATCGCGGTCCACTCTATCAGCTCCTGGCGGCACTCCGTTTCCGGAGCCTTTGCCGAGAAGGGCTTCAGGGGCTACGAACCGGGCCCAATCAATCATGTCCGGGTTCCGGCGGCAACGAATTCCCCTTCGAATGCCGAATGCTATGTCATAAAAATTCAACATAGCATTAATAGTTACTATTAGCGTCTTCGTCGCCGTATGAAAGCCCTTGTTCAATCACAAATGGGATAGAACTGTGGCGAGGAAAACACCATCCCTATTAATTACTAGGCCTGTTCGCCTTCCATTTCGAGGCGCGACGTCAGAACCTTGTCGATCACGCCCCAGCTCTGGGCTTCGTCCGCATCCATGAAATGGTCACGATCGAGCGTCTTTTCAACTTCCTCGTAGGTGCGGCCGGTGTGCTTGACGTAAACCTCGTTCAGGCGGCGCTTCATCTTGAGGATGTCGCGGGCATGACGCTCAATGTCCGAAGCCTGGCCCTGGAAGCCGCCCGAAGGCTGGTGCACCATGATGCGGGAATTCGGCGTGGCAAAGCGCATGTCCTTGTGGCCGGCTGCGAGAAGCAGCGAGCCCATGGACGCGGCCTGGCCGATGCAGAGCGTCGAGACCGCGGGCTTGATGAACTGCATCGTATCGTAGATCGCCATGCCGGCGGTGACGACGCCACCGGGCGAATTGATGTAGAGGGCGATTTCCTTTTTCGGGTTTTCGGCCTCGAGGAAAAGCAGCTGGGCGCAGACGAGCGTCGCCATATGGTCCTCGACAGCACCTGTCAGGAAGATGATGCGTTCCTTCAACAGGCGGGAATAGATGTCGTAGGAGCGTTCACCGCGGTTGGTCTGTTCCACGACCATCGGAACGAGGGCCATTGCGGTATCGACTGGGTTTCTCATGTGCGTCCTTTGTCAACGTCTCGCCGGCCGGCGCCGGGAATCAAAGAAAAATGTCTTACCCCTACATAGAGTGTCCCGGCCCTCCTCTTCAAGACACGCATGAGGATAACGTTAAGAAGGCGGGGCAAGGCGGCTCCTGCTAGCCTCTTTCCCCCAAACGCCTGTTAACGGCGAGCCCTTGGTACGGCCTCCCCCGCCTTTTCTCCATGACAGGATGAAGGAAGGCTTACTCTATTCGACTGTGCTCATACACGTTTACCCAAAGGAAAGCCTACCGGCAGATATCGGCCTAAAACAATGCCGCAGCGCAGCGACATTAAGGAAGTGGCGAGCTTCCTCGGCAAGGATGCGACTTGACAGACAAGGGGTTGCTGCCGTGTTCAATATCGCTACAGGTCTCGCCATCTGGTGTTCCGAGGCCATGACGCTCGCTTTGGTGCTGTTCGTCGCCTGGCGTCACAACGTCAGGAACGAGGCCTATCTCTATTGGGGCCTGGGCTTCCTCCTGACCGGCATCGGCTTTGCGATGGTCGCGCTGCGCGGCGAAATCCCCAGCGTGCTTTCAGTAGAGGCGGGCAATGCCATCGCCCTGCTCGGCCAGAGCGCTTGGGTGGCTGGTTTTCTGGCACTCGATCGCAAGAGGATCGAATGGTGGGCACTGCTGCCGCCGGCAATCTGGCTCGCGGGTGTCTTCCTGCCCTGGGTCAACAGCGATTATTCAAACCGGGTGGTGCTCTACAACCTTGCTTCGGCAACGGGTGCGACAGCGCTCGCCATGGCGGTCGCCGCCGGCGACATGCGCCGTGAGCGTACCCGCATCAAGCTGATGGGCGTGTTCGTCCTCCAGGGCTGCCTGTGCTTCGGCTCGGCGCTGACGATGGCGCTGACGATGCCAAGCGATATCGAGGCGACGAATCTCGGCGGCGCCTCCGCCATGGCCAGCGCCTTCCTGCTGACCATCGCCTTCGCGCTCACCTGCCGGCTGATCATGGAGCGCTCCGAACGGCACCTGCGTGCCCTCACCCTGACCGACTCGCTGACCGGCGTGCTCAACCGCCGCGGCCTGCTCGGCTATTTCGACGACATCCAGGAAAGAGCTCATAACGAGCAGCGCCAGGTTGCGGTGATCCTTTTCGATCTCGACCATTTCAAGCGCGTCAACGACCGTTTCGGCCACCAGTCCGGCGATGCCGTGCTGACCGCCTTTGCGCGCATGGCCCGCCAGTACATTCCGAACAACATCTTCGGCCGCATGGGCGGCGAGGAATTCGCCGCATTCGCCGCCGTCGCGGACCAGACGGAAGCCGAGGCGATCGCCGAAGCGATCCGCACCGAATTCTGCCGTCTTCCCGTCAGCACCGGCGAAGCGATCGTTCCGGTCACCGTCAGCATCGGCATCGCCCTCGCCTCCTCGATCGAAGCCAATATCGACAAGCTGATCTCGGCCGCCGACCGGGCGCTCTATGCGGCGAAGGCCGCCGGCCGCAACTGCACGGTCACCTTCGGCGAAGCGGAGGCCGCAGCCCCCGCACCGGCCACGCCGAGCAGCACCGCCGGCGAACTCGTGCCGACGGTCGACGACCAGGTGGAAGCGCTGCGACGCATGGGTACGCTGTCACGGGCCGGGTAATCCGGGATCGCTTGCCCGACATCTTTCCGAGGTCCGGCAAATCCGATAAGGCTCGGGGCATGATGATCCCATCCTTTCTCTCGATCGACCGCGCCAACCGTCATGTCTCGCTGGACGGCCGCAACCCGGCCTTCTACGGCAATCCGAATGCCGTCTATGCCGCACTTCACGCCCATTGCCCGACCTTCTACTGGAGCGAGCAGAAGCAGTGGTTCTTCACGGGTTACGACCATGTGAACGGCCTGCTGCGCGACCGCCGCTTCGGTCGGCAGATCCTGCATATCGCCAGCCGCGAGGAGCTCGGCCTTGCCGAGCCGATGCCGCATCTTGCCAGTTTCGATCTCTCGGAACGTTATTCCCTGCTCGAACTCGAACCGCCGGAGCACACGCGGCTGCGCACGCTGGTCAACCGCGCCTTCGTCTCCCGCCATGTCGAGAAGATGAAGCCGGAGCTTGCCGAACTCGCCAACCGGCTGATCGACGGCTTCGCGGAGAAGCGTGAGGTCGAGCTGCTCTCAGCCTTTGCCGACATCATCCCGGTGACGATGATCGCCCGGATGATCGGCATTCCCGAAGAGATGGGGCCGCAGCTGCTTGAGTGGTCGCATGCCTATGTCCGCATGTACATGTTCGGCCGCACGCGCGAGCAGGAGGAAGAGGCCGAACGGGCGGCGAAGGAATTTTCCGACTATGTCAAGACGGTGATCGCCGAACGCCGTGCGGCCCCACGCGATGACCTGCTCACCCACATGATCCATACCGAACACAAGGGCCAGTATCTGACGGAAGAGGAGCTGGTTTCGACGACGATCGTGCTGCTCAATGCCGGGCACGAGGCGACCGTGCATCAGATCGGCAACTCCGTCCGCACTATTCTCGACAGCGGCTGCGATCCGGCAAAACTCTTCCGGGACGAAGCGACGACAGAGCGCACTGTCGAGGAAACACTGCGCATCTGCGCGCCGGTCCATATCTTCCAGCGCTGGGCGCTGGAGCCTGCCGAAATCGACGGCGTCTCCTTCAAGCGCGGCGACAAGGTCAGCCTCATCCTTGCTGCCGCCAATCTCGACCCGGCGAAATTCACCGATTCCCTCACCTTCAAGCCCGACCGCAACGAGGCGGCAAATCTCTCCTTCGGCGCCGGCATCCACTTCTGCATCGGCGCACCGCTGGCGCGGCTAGAGCTCAACGTCGTGCTGCCGATCCTGTTCGAACGGCTTGCCGGCCTGAGGCTGGCGAAGACGCCGGTGGTCAAGGATGTCTACCACTTCCACGGGCTGGACCGGCTGGACTTGCAGTGGTGATCCGTTTCTCTGAGCCGGGGAATGCCTAGAATGCCGGCGAGCAGTTCGATCGCGCCGCTACGCGACCGGATCCTATTCTGTACCCGTAGAGGAAACCGAAGCCGAAGGTCCGGAAGGCGACCGCCCCGCCCCCAACCATGGGAATCGCGGCGGCAAGCAGAGCCGCCAGAAAAACAGGCCACAGCTGAAAACTATCCAATGAAAATACGGTCGCCGCCGGTAGCGATCCGTCAATAACCGAGCGTATGCCACGATCTTTGCGGCATCATGCGGCTGACTCTTCTTCCAGCCTGCTGGATATGTCGTATGCCGACATGGGTTTTCCGAGCATATACCCTTGAAGCTGGTCGCAGCCGGCGTCTCGCAAGATCGCCGCTTGACGGGTATTCTCAATACCTTCGGCGGTAACGGGAATCTGCAGAGCAGTCGCCAAGGAGATGGTTGCCCGAAGAATATCGGCGCCATTTGCGGTTTCATCGAGAGCGGACACCAGCGAGCGGTCTATCTTCATGCGATCAAACCCAAACTGCCGCAATGCGCCGATGCTGGCGTAGCCGCAGCCAAAATCATCAAGAGCAAACTTTATGCCGACGCGCTTGAGTTGGTCTATCGAGCGGCGGGCCTGATCCGGATTTGTCATCAGAACGCCTTCGGTGATTTCCAGTGTCAGGCGGTTTGGATCGAAATCCAGCTCCTGCAGGATCGCGATCACTTGGGCAGCAAATTCCGGATTGCAGAGCTGGATCGGCGAAACGTTCACCGACAAAGTCAGACCAGGCCAGCTCTTGGCATGCCCGATCGACGTTCTCAGCATATGGACGCCAAGGGCATCGATGAGGCCGCACCTTTCAGCAAGAGGAATGAATATTTCCGGGCTGACGTTTCCCGTTGCAGTTTTCCAGCGCGCCAATGCTTCAAGACCGGTGACAGCGCCGGTCGAAGCAGAGACGAGAGGCTGGAATACGGCTTCGATTGCGCCGCTGCCGATGGCGGTTTTCAAGAGACCTTCCAGCTCGGCGACCCGTATTCGTTCCCGGTCCAGTTCGGGGTCGTATTCAACCGCCTGACCTTTGCCATTTGCCTTGGCACGATAGAGGGCCATGTCGGCTCTGCGAAGAAGCTCCAAAGGCGATATGTCTCCATCGTGCGCCGCAGCTCCGATGCTTGCGCCAACTTCGATCGTTCGCCCGTCAATTTTGAAGGGCTCGGCAAACAGCGCCAGAATCGCCTCTTCCATCTCTTCGCGTGCAGTGGATCCAACGTGCACCAGCGCGAATTCGTCGCCTCCTAGCCGGGCCGCGGCCAGGACTTCGGGATGACTGGTCATCAGCACGTTCGAGACGATCCGGATCAAATCATCCCCAACTGCATGCCCCCAAGCATCGTTGACCGCCTTGAAGCCGTCGAGATCAACCAGGTAAAGCCGCGGTGACGAAGGATCCGGGCTATCCAGATCCTCCAGCAGGCGGAGAAGCCCCTGTCTGTTCAACAAGCCACTCAAGCTGTCATGGCTCGCTTCGAAGCGAGCCGTTTGCGCCAGTTGGCGCAGGCGACGCGCCTCGGATGCGCCAACCAACAGAACGCCGATCAAAAATAGCGAAAGGATGACGGTAGAAGCTGCAAGATAAGGATAGACCTGCTGAAACACGGCGCTTCCGGGCGCTTTGCTGGGCCAAACTAGGTAGCCGATCACGGCTCCCTTCATGTCCGTGATCGGCGTGTTCAGGAATTCCGGCTTCGGCGTCGCCTCAAGGTGCAGGCCTTCGAGTTCATGTTCGTTCGAGAGCGCGTCGAGAACTTCGGGCGTAAACTCCTTGTAGAAGCTCAGCGTGCTGAGCTTCGGAAGCTCGCCGGCGGCCTCGAATGGCTGGATCGCCTGCGATGCGATCAGCGCGATGCCGCTTTCGGTCTTGATAAAATTAACGACAGGCGCCTTTGCCGGATCGGCAGCAGCATTGATCTGCCGATAAAAGGCTTGGCCGAAAAACACGCTCGGCTGGAAAGGCTTGCCTTTGGCATATGCGGAGACAACCGAACTCCGGTCGGGGCCGATCACGATCGCGCCGTCATAGAGTGGGTAATCCGCGCTGATTTTTCCCCAGTTCTCATAGGCCCAATCCGCGGCAGTCGGCGATGAGGTCGCACTATAGGCATCGTCCCATATGGCATTGTCCGTCGTTGTCCCGCTCAAGCGAGCCACGAAGGCTGCGACCGCCGCGCGGGCGGCGCGACTGGCCCTGGCATCGTCGATCTCGTTCGCCGACCGGGTCATCGTGGCAACGACATGCGCCATAAGGCCGGTCAATACAAGGGCAATGACAAGGAAGCAGACGGTTGTCGCAACGATGGAAGACGTTTGAGTCCGAACGTGCCTAGCTGCAAGATTCGACGACATGCAAATTCCGCAAAGATTAATTGCAAGGCCATGTCTGTGGGACGGCAGGAGACATCATGTCCGCAATGCGCTGCAGATAAGGTTTAGCATTTGCCGATGTAGGCACGATTAATGGGAATGGTTAAAAGCATTCAATCCGGGATAAGAGGCCATAAGCACCGTCTTTGCCCGCTTGCCGTTTCGGATCACCGCTGCGACCGCGACGACAAAAGGCGACGCCGAAAACGGGAAAGGCCCGGCTTCGTTCGTGACCGCTTGCTGGCCCGCTCAAACCTTGATCACATAATCCTTGCGAGTCGTTTCAACGACTTCCCACGTTCCCTTGAAGCCGGGTCTGAGGATCATCCGGTCACCCGCCTTCAAGTGAACCGGCTCACCGCCGTCCTCCGTCACGATCGAATGGCCGGCCAGCAGGCTGAAATATTCCCATTCCTCGTAGACGATCCGCCACTTGCCCGGTGTCGCCTCCCAGATGCCGGAATAAAGGCCGCCTTCTCTCTCCTCCAGGTTCCACGTACGGAATTGCGGATCGCCGGAGATGATCCGGCCGGGCTCCGGCGCGCCGAACTCGGGTTCGACGCCATCGATGCTGAAGGTGATGAATTTTGCCGTGGTCGCCATGGATTCCTCTGATCTCAGATCTTCGAGAGCGCCTGTTCGAGATCGGCGATGATGTCCTTGACGTCCTCGATGCCGACGGAAAGGCGCACCACGTCAGGGCCTGCGCCGGCAGCGATCCTCTGCTCGTCGGTCAACTGCCGGTGCGTCGTCGAGGCCGGATGGATGACGAGCGAACGGGTGTCGCCGATATTGGCAAGATGGGAGAAGAGCTCCAGCCCCTCGACCAGCGTCTTGCCGGCCTCATAGCCGCCCTTGAGGCCGAAGGTGAAAACGGAGCCTGCGCCCTTCGGCGAATACCGCTGCTGCAGGGCGTAGTTCGGGTCGTCGTCGAGGCCGGAATAATTCACCCAGGCGATCTTGCTGTGCGCCTTCAGCCACCTCGCGACGGCGATCGCATTGTCGCTGTGGCGCTGCATCCTCAGCGGCAGCGTCTCGATGCCGGTCAGGATCAGGAAAGCGTTGAAGGGCGAGATCGCCGGCCCGAGGTCGCGCAGGCCGAGCACACGGGCAGCGATCGCAAAGGCGAAATTGCCGAAAGTCGCGTGCAGGACCATGCCGTTATATTCCGGCCGCGGGCTCGACAGCATCGGGTAATTGCCGGATTTCGACCAGTCGAAGGTGCCGCCGTCAACGATGAGGCCGCCCATGGAATTGCCGTGGCCGCCGAGAAACTTCGTCAGTGAATGCACGACGATGTCGGCGCCGTGTTCGATCGGACGGATGAAATATGGCGTTGCCATCGTATTGTCGACGATCAGCGGCAGGCCGTTGCGATGCGCGACGTCGGCGATGGCGGCGATATCGACGAAAGTGCCACCGGGATTGGCGAGGCTCTCGATGAAGATGCCGCGCGTCTTGTCGTCGATCTGGCTTTCGAAGCTTGCCGGATCGGTGGCATCGGCCCAGCGCACCTGCCAGCCGAAATTCTCGAAGGCATGGCCGAACTGGTTGATCGAACCGCCGTAGAGTTGGCGGGCAGCGATGAAATTCTCGCCGGGGCGCATGATATTGTGGAAGACGATCACCTGCGCCGCATGGCCGGAGGCGACGGCAAGGGCCGCCGTGCCGCCCTCGAGCGCCGCGACGCGCTCCTCGAGCACGGCCTGCGTCGGGTTCATGATGCGGGTGTAGATGTTGCCGAAGGCCTGCAGGCCGAAAAGGGCGGCGGCATGATCGGAATCATTGAAGACGAAAGCGGTCGTCTGGTAGATCGGCGTTACCCGCGCACCAGTCGTCGGGTCGGGCTGCGCACCGGCATGGATCGCCAGCGTGTTGAATCCCGGATCGTTCTTGGCCATGTCGTCCTCCAGTTGTTGCTGACGGGCAGGATCATAGCCGGTCGCTTGAGAAAGTTAATCGCGATCCGTTTCAACCCATGGGCGTTCGGTGGAAAATCCGTCTCAGCGGACCGCAACTCAGGCAATAAGACGGGGATACTCGATCGCCGGGCAGCGGTTCATCACCACCTGGATGCCGGCGGCCTCCGCCTTTGCCGCAGCCGCATCGTCGCGAACACCAAGCTGAGACCAGATGACCTTCGGCAGCGGCCTCAGCGCCAGCGCCTCTTCGACGACCCCATCCAGATATTCGGAGGCGCGAAAGACGTCGACCATGTCGATCGGCACGGGGATGTCGGCGAGCCGGGCATAAACGGTACGGCCCTGGATCTGTTTGCCCGCCTGCCCCGGATTGACAGGAATGACCTCGTAGCCGCGCGACAGCAGATAGCCCATGACGCCGTTGCTCGGCCGGGCCGGATTGGGCGAAGCGCCGGTCAGCGCGATGATCTTCACCGAATGCAGGATTCCGGCGAGGTAATCATCCGTGTAGGCGTCGTGATTCATGTCCATTTCTCCACTCCCGAAAGCCCTTCGGCGCGGCCGGCATATTTTTTTGCGTGTGCGTGAAACCGACTGAGCATCTTTTCCGTATATATGAATTGGATACTCCATGAGGATGATTCGATGAAAAAAGTCGCTCTTGCCCTCATGCTCGTGCTCGCCGCATCGCCGGCGTTGGCGATTTCGCGCTACAATCCGCTCACCATGAGCTGTGCCAGCGTTCGCGCCGCCATCCACAATCAAGGCGCCGTCATCTTCCGCTACCAGTCTCCCCGTGGCTTGCCGCTCTACGATCGCTATGTCCGCAACAGCAATTATTGCGACGCGACCGATTATGCGGAATGGACGCATATCCCTTCGAAAGACACTCCCCGTTGCCAAGTGCTGAACTGCCAGAACATCGACAACCTTGACGGGATGCTCTTCGTTCCGCATCATCAGCTTTGATGTTTTTCACCGTCATGGCGGACGCAGGAACTGTACGCCTTTCGCGCTTGCGAAAGGTTTGGGCTCAATTCCGCGCTGCGATTTCCTGAAGATTGCACAATCAGAAGCTTCAATTTTCCCCTATGTCAAAGCTATAGAATAATATCTATATTTCAGCAGCATAGAATAATTGGCTCCGTCATTCCTGCGGATATTTTCTTTTTTTGTTCCCGATAATTTCCCTCTTTGTTCTTCCATCCATTAGAAACATCTCATAGTTGAAAGGATCGCCTGGATTGAACGCATGTCGCGCGCACGTAAAAATTGCTCCGGGGCACCGCCATTGTTCACATACTGAAAGGATGTTATTTGAGATATGAACGCATAAGCGACCGCAGCCGCACATTTTCGTGCAAATCCCAGTTGTCTTTTCAGGAATTTGAAACGCCAAAGGCGAGGCGTGTTCCTCTCATCCTTTCCGGATTACTCCCTTGCCTCTCGACGTCATCCTGCTCGTTCTCTTCGGCGCACTGCTGCACGCGACATGGAACGCCATCATCAAGGCGGGGAGCGATAAATCCCTCGATGCGGCGCTGATCTCGGCCGGCGGTGCGGTTTCAGCACTGCCGTTCCTGCCATTCCTGCCGTTGCCGCACGCCTCGGCCTGGCCGTTCATCGGCGCCTCTGCCATCCTGCAGTTTGCCTATTTCCAGCTGGTCGCCGCCGCCTACCGGGCCGGCGATATCGGCCTCGTCTATCCACTGATGCGCGGCTGCGCGCCACTGCTGATCGCCGCGACAAGCGGTTTCATCCTGAAGGAAAATCTTTCCGGCGGCGCCCTTGCCGGCACGATGACGATCTCGGCCGGCGTGCTGACGCTCGCCCTGGAGGCGCGACGCGGCAGCAGCCGCGCCGTCATCCTCTCGCTTGCCAATGCCTGCATCATCGCCAGCACACCTATGTCGACGGAATCGGCGCGCGCATCTCCGGCAATGCGGTTTCCTACACTTTGTGGATGTCGCTGCTGCCGCCGGTGCTGCTGTTTTCCTGGGCAGCGTCCCAGCGCGGCGCTTTCGCACTAATGCGTCACGTTCGCCGCAACTGGTGGCGCGGCCTTATCGGCGGCGCCGGCTCGATCGCTTCCTACGGGCTGGCACTCTGGGCGATGACGAAAGCCCCGGTCGCAACCGTCGCAGCCCTGCGCGAAACCGCGATCCTCTTTGCGCTGGTGATTTCGGTGGTCGTCTTCAAGGAGAAAGCCAGCATCTGGCGCTACGTCGCGGGCGTCGTCATCGCAATCGGCGGGCTGATTCTGAAACTGGCGTGATTACTCACCCTTCCATTCCGGCATGCGCTTGCCGAGGAAGGCGCCGATCCCTTCCTCGGCATCCTCAGTCAGCATGCTTTCGACCATCACCCTGGCGGTATAGTCATATGCGGCCTCCACCGGCAGTTCGAGCTGCCGGTTGAAGGCTTCCTTGCCGATCCTCAGCGCCTGCGGCGACTTGCTGGCGATCACCGCCGCATATCTAGACACCACCTGCATCAGATACTGTTTCGGCACGATGCGGTTGACGAGGCCGAAATCCTTCGCGGTCGAGGCGTCGATCGTCTCGCCGGTCAGCAGCATTTCCATTGCCTGCTTGCGGTGCGCGGCACGAGAAACGGCCACCATTGGCGTCGAACAGAACAGGCCGATATTGACGCCCGGTGTGCAGAATGTCGAACTGTCCGTGCAGATCGCCAGATCGCAGGAAGCAACGAGCTGGCAGCCCGCAGCCGTTGCAAGCCCGTCGATCTCGGCGATGACAGGCTTTGGCAGATGCGCGATCTTCAGCATCAGATCGGCGCAGAGCCGGAAGGACCTTTCGAAGAAACCGACCCCCTGATCTTCGTCGACGCGATGGGCGGTGAGTTCCTTGAGATCATGCCCGGCGGAAAAGACATTGCCGGTGGAGGCGATGACGACGACGCGCACATCCGACTCCGCCCCGGCCGTCTCGAGCTCCTCCAGCAGCGCTTCGAGAAGCGCGATCGAAAGCACATTGGCAGGTGGATTGTCGAGCACGAGCCGCAGCACGCCGTCGAGCAGCGAGCGGGTCAGCAAGCCGCCCTCTTTCGCTCCGGCGGCATCCTTCCGGAAAGATACGATTTCGGCCATGATGCTGCTCCCTGCGCTCGATTCCAGGCAGATGTTTTGCCACAAGGCGCCGGAAATTTCGAGCAGGATCCGCACTCCCGTAGAGACCGTTGCCGTCAGGACCAGAACCAGGACTTCGATGTTTCTGCCCTTGCCTGCTCCCGGGTCAGACCGACATCGCAAAGCTCGTCGTCGTCGGTGAGTTCTAAAAGTGTGCGGCGGCTGCGGCGCTTTTCGAGGTGATGTTCGATCGTCATCAGCAGCCGCAGGCTCCAGCGCGTCATGCCGTGAAGTTTCGACCGAACGATATCGCGAGGTGTGTCAAGGATCCCGCTTAATTCCAAGGCCATCTCTTCTTCCTTTCTTCAACGGATGAAAGATGCGCTGGAAGATGCCGCGAAAGAAGCTTATGGATATTATGATATGCATAAGGATTTCTTTGGTATGCCTCTCCACCTCGATCAGCTTGCCACCTTCGTCAATGTCGCCGATCTCGGAAGCTTTACGGCTGCGGCCGACAAGGAAGGCCTGACCCAGCCGGCCGTCAGCCTGCAGGTGAAGGGGCTGGAACAGCGGCTCGGCGTCCGGCTGATCGAGCGTGTGGGGCGGCGGGCGCAGCCAACCGCGGCAGGCCTCGACCTGCTCGTGCATGCAAGGCGGCTGCTCCAGGAATCGGCCGCTGCGGAAGAAGCGATGATGCCGTACAGAGATGGCGCCAGCGGCCGCGTGCGCATCGGAAGTGGCGGCACGGCATCGATCCATCTGCTTCCTCGCGCCATCGCCGTCGCCAGAAAATCCATGCCCGGCCTCGAAATCACCGTGCGCATCGGTGATGCCGACGACATTCTGTGCGATCTGGAGGCCAACAGCCTCGATATCGCCGTCGTCGCCCTGCCGGCATCCGGACGGAACTTCGAGATCGAACCGTTCTACGAGGAGGAATTGCTGGCCGTCGCCCCCGCGGGCAGCCTGATGCCCGAAGGCGGGCCGGACGCCGCCTTCATGCGCGACAGGACGCTGCTGCTTTATGAGGGCGGCAATACCAGGCGCGCAATCGACGCGTGGCTGGCTGCACCGGATACCAGGATCCGACCTGCGATGGAGTTCGGCAGCATCGAGGCGATCAAGGAGCTGGTGGCCGTGGGACTCGGCTGGTCGATCCTGCCGGGGCTGGCGCTGAAGCGCGACCGCGCCGGCCTCGTAACAACTTCATCGCTGAACCCGCGGCTCACGCGCCGCCTCGGCATGGTTCTGCGCCGGGACAAACATCTGACACGCGGCCTTCGCGAAATGATGAAATGCCTGCGCGCGTTCAAAGGCTGAGAGCTGCTTTCGACTGGGGACGCAATTTCAAACGGGCAGAGACGACGTGAAAAACGTCAGGCGCAGCAGTTCGCGACCGCAGAAATATGAGGTATTAAAATACCACATATCTAAGCATTTGTTTTTGCTTAATTTTTTTTCCAAACCTTCGCGAAGTCGATATTGACCCAATGTCATATTCCCTTTATACACCGCGCCAGAACGCAGCCTGTCCGGGCTGCTTTCTTTTTGGCATGCCTCGAGCATGCCAATCCAAGCAACAAGAAACGCCCTTCAAGCCTTCGGGCCAAGGGTCCCAAAAGAGAGTATTCACTATGGCAACCTTCTCCCAGAAGCCTGCAGAGGTGGAGAAGAAGTGGGTGATCATCGACGCCGAAGGGCTGGTCGTTGGCCGTCTCGCTTCCATCATCGCTATGCGCCTGCGCGGCAAGCACAAGGCAACCTTCACGCCTCACGTTGACGACGGCGACAACGTCATCGTCATCAATGCCGAAAAGGTGGTTTTCACCGGCAAGAAGTATTCCGACAAGGTCTACTACTGGCACACCGGTTATGCCGGCGGCATCAAGGAACGCAGCGCACGCCAGATCATCGAAGGCCGCTTCCCGGAGCGCGTCCTCGAAAAGGCCGTCGAACGCATGGTTCCGCGTGGTCCGCTCGGCCGTCGCCAGATGAAGAACCTGCGCGTTTACGCCGGCTCCAACCATCCCCATGAAGCCCAGCAGCCGGTCGCCCTCGACGTTGCCGCGCTCAACAAAAAGAACGTAAGGAGCGCCTGATATGGCTGACCTCTCCTCCCTGAAGGATCTCGGCACGGCTTCCGAAGCTGCTGCTCCGGCCCACGTCCGCAAGGTCGATTCGCTCGGCCGCTCCTACGCGACCGGCAAGCGCAAGAACGCCGTCGCCCGCGTCTGGGTCAAGCCGGGCTCCGGCAAGATCATCGTCAACGGCAAGGAATTCGCGGAATATTTCGCCCGTCCGGTGCTGCAGATGATCCTGCGCCAGCCGATCGTCGCGGCTGCCCGTGACGGCCAGTTCGACATCATCGCAACGGTTGCAGGCGGCGGCCTCTCCGGCCAAGCCGGTGCGGTTCGCCACGGCGTGTCCAAGGCGCTCACCTACTTCGAACCGGGCCTGCGCGCGGTGCTGAAGAAGGGCGGCTTCCTGACCCGCGACAGCCGCGTCGTCGAACGCAAGAAGTACGGCAAGGCAAAGGCCCGCCGCTCGTTCCAGTTCTCCAAGCGTTAATCGCTTCGGACAGACGGAATTTACGAAGGCCGGGGCAACCCGGCCTTTTGTTTTGCGCCGTTTAAACCATCGGAAGCGTGCCGGCGCGCCATTGTCGCATTCCAACTCTGCTGGTAGAAACTTGGCAAAGCGCTTCGCGAATGGACGAAGCCGCAGTCAAGGTCGCATCATGGGAATAACCAAGTCCGCAGACAAATAAGCCGCAACAACTCTGCCCTGTTGTTGCGGCGTCTGTCCGGCCAATCCCGACACTGCTGAAGAGACAGATCGCCGCCGAATGAAATCATTTGAGCGGGTTCTTTCCCATGTTTTATCCCAAAATCCAGCAATGGACCTATTCCCTGCCGGCAGCCTTGCTGCTGATGGCACCATTCGACATCCCGGCCTCGCTCGCCATGGATATCTATCTGCCGATCGTGCCGGTCATGCCGGCGGCGCTCGGCACTTCGCCGGCGGTCATCCAACTGACCCTCGGCCTCTACATGCTCGTCCTCGGTGTCGGCCAGATCGTCTTCGGCCCAATTTCCGATATTGTCGGACGACGGCCTGTCCTGCTTGGAGGTGCTGCGCTCTTTGCCGCCTCATCCTTCCTGCTTGCCGGCTCCTCGTCGGCGACGATCTTCGTGGTCTTGAGATTACTGCAGGCAGTCGGCGCGTCGGCGACCCTCGTCGCAACTTTCGCAACCGTGCGTGACGTCTACGCCGGGCGTCCCGAAAGCAGCACGATCTATAGCCTTCTCGGCTCCATCCTCTCTTTCGTGCCGGCACTCGGCCCGATCATCGGAGCCTTGATCGCGGATCGCTTCGGCTGGCGCGCCATCTTCCTCGTCATCGGCCTCCTTTCGGTTGCCGCCCTTTTCAACGCCGGCATGCGGTGGCACGAAACCCGCCCTGCCGTCACCGCGAAGATCGCACTCCGCCCGATCCTTACAAGCCTCCCCTTCTGGGTTTATACGGGCGGCTTCAGCACGGCGATGGGCGCCTTCTTCGTCTTCTTCTCGACGGCACCCCGTATCCTGATCGACAAAGCCGGTTTTTCCGGCATCGCCTTCAGCTTCATCTTTGCCACGGTGGCGCTGGTGATGATCGTGACGGCGCGTTTCGCCAAACGTTTCGTCATGCGTTGGGGCATTGCAGGCAGCCTTGCCAGAGGCATGGCAATGCTGCTTCTCGGCGCCGTGCTGCTTGCTTTTGGACAGCTGTTTCTGCAGCGCTCCCTGGTCAGCTTCGTCGTGCCGATGTGGATCATCGCGATCGGTATCGTCGTTGCGACGGCGGTCACCGCCAACGGCGCGCTCGACGCCTTTGGCGATACGGCCGGGACGGCGGTCGCGCTCTATTCCTGCGTCGCGAGCATCATCGTCGGCTTTGTCGGAACCTTCTTCGTGATTCTGCTCGGCAGTGACAGCGCCTGGCCGCTCGCGAGCTATGTCTCAGCGACCGCGCTGACGACGCTGGCTGGATTGTGGTGCCTGTGGAAGCCGGCCCGATAGGCAGCGGAAAAATGACGGTCGCTCGACGATAACGAGCGGCCGTCGTCCGAACGATTGCTTGAAATCCGTCCGCACCTCGCCTACCCCTTTCTGCGCGCGGGGATCGGCCAATTCCTTGGCGAGAGACCCGCCGCCCGTCGCTCTGGCGTCGAACGGCGATCCTGCAATGCAGCGTCCGTATCGAAACGCGACTATGATTTTGCGGCCGAAAAAGGAGCATGATTTGGCGAACAGATCGATTGACCACGCCTTTACGGCGACCAGCCTTACCTCCGCTGCCAGCGATCCGACCTTTGCCGGCGCGCTGTCCTTCATGCGCCGCCGCTTCACCAAGGAGCTCGCCGGCGTCGACGTCGCCGTCTGGGGCATCCCCTTCGATGCCGCGACATCGAACAGGCCGGGCACACGCTTCGGGCCGCAAGCAATCCGGCGCGCCTCGGCGATCTTCGACAATGATGCGCAATATCCCTTCAACCGCGATCTCTTCGCCGAAATGGCCGTGATCGACTACGGCGATTGCCTGCTCGACTATGGCAATCATCAGGACACGCCAGCCGCTATCGAACGACAGGCGAATGTCATCCTCGACAGCGGCGCCTTCCTGTTGACGCTCGGCGGCGATCATTACGTCACCTGGCCGCTGCTGAAAGCCCATGTGGCAAAACATGGGCCGCTGGCGCTCGTGCAGTTCGACGCGCACCAGGATACCTGGTTCGACGAGGAACGCCGCATCGACCACGGTTCTTTCGTGGCGCGGGCAGCGCGCGAAGGCATCATCGATCCCGACCGCTCGATCCAGATCGGCATCCGCACCCATGCGCCTGAGGATTGCGGCGTCAATATTCTCTACGGTCATCAGGTCGAGGAGATGAGCGCCAGCGATATCGCCTCGGCGATCATCTCCCATACGCGCGGGGCGCCGGCCTATCTCAGCTTCGATATCGATTGCCTCGATCCGGCCTTTGCGCCGGGCACCGGCACGCCGGTAGCCGGCGGGCCGTCGAGCGCCAAGATCCTCTCGGTGCTGCAGCGTCTGCACCAGCTTGATATCCGCGGCGCCGACGTCGTCGAGGTATCGCCGCCCTACGATCATGCCGACATCACCGCCATTGCGGGGGCAACGGTGGCGATGTATATGCTGGGGCTTCATGCCGAGCGACGCGCCATCGCCGTGTCACAAGGCTGACCTATCATCCTCAAACTGAATCCGGAAACCTTCAGAACCCATTGAAAGCGCAGGTTTAACATGGCACCGAAAATCTTCATCGACGGCGAACACGGCACGACGGGTCTGCAGATCCGCACGCGCATGGCAGGCCGCCGCGATGTCGAGCTTCTGTCCATACCCGAAGCCGAGCGGCGCAACGCCGCCATGCGCGAGGACATGCTGAACGGCGCCGACATCGCCATTCTCTGCCTGCCCGACGATGCGTCGAAGGAAGCGGTTCAAATGGTTTCGGCCAACAACAATGTGCGCGTCATCGACACTTCGACCGCCTTCCGCGTCAATCCCGGCTGGGCCTATGGTTTTGCCGAAATGGACAAACAGCAGGCCGACAAGATCGCTGCCGCTCGTTTCGTCGCCAATCCCGGCTGCTATCCCACCGGAGCGATCGGCCTTATCCGGCCGCTGCGCGCTGCCGGCATTCTGCCGGACGGCTATCCCGTCACGGTCAACGCGGTCTCCGGCTATACCGGCGGCGGCAAGCAGATGATCGCGCAGATGGAAAACCCGGATCACCCGGATGCGATCACCGCACCGCATTTCCTCTACGGCCTGCCGCTCACCCACAAACACGTGCCCGAGATGACCGTGCACGGCCTGCTCGACCGCGCGCCGATCTTCTCGCCGTCGGTCGGCAAGTTCGCGCAAGGGATGATCGTGCAGGTGCCGCTGCATCTCGACGATCTCGCCGAGGGCACGACGATGGAGAGCATCCATGCGGCCCTCGTCGCCCATTATGCCGGCCAGGATATCGTAACCGTCGTGCCGCTGGCCGAAAGCAAGGCCCTACCTCGCGTCAATGCCATCGAGCTCGAAGGCAAAGACACGATGAAGCTCTTCGTCTTCGGCACCCCGGGCGCGTCGCAGGTCAATTTGGTGGCGCTGCTCGACAATCTCGGCAAGGGCGCTTCTGGCGCCGCCGTCCAGAACATGGACCTGATGCTCGCCTCGTAAGGCGGGATCGGCGGCATCGATGTGATGCCGCTCGAGCTTCATGTCGATCTCATCATCATGATGTCGCGGCCGCCTGCCTCGGCGACCGCAGTATCGCTTTCGCTCTCGATCATCGATGACGATTGGGCTATGAAACCGCATCCTTCCTCGCTGCCCATCCCGAATCACGGAGCCGATGTCATGACGCTGGATGCGCTTATCGCTGGCGTCGGCGCATGGTTTGCCGCAGCCTTGCCCGATCATGGCATCTATGCGCTGATGGCGTTTGCCTTTATCGCCGGGCTTGCCCGCGGCTTTTCGGGTTTCGGCGCCGCATTGATCTTCATTCCGCTCGGCGGCGCGATTGTCGGGCCGAAGCTGATCTCACCGATCCTGCTCGTCATCGACGGCATTGCCACACTCGGGATGATCCCACCGGCCTGGCGCGGCGCCAACCGATCCGAGGTTTTCGTCATGGCGGCGGGTGCAGCGCTCGGCGTCCCGGCCGGCACGGCGATGCTGGCGCTGCTCGACCCGATACTGCTGCGCTGGAGCATCACGATCATCGCCATCTGCCTGCTTGCGCTGCTGGTATCGGGATGGCGTTATCACGGTGAGGCGTCCGCACCGCTCACCAGCGGCATCGGCTTGATCGCCGGGCTTTTCAGCGGCGCCGCGCAGCTCGGCGGGCCGCCGGTTGTCGCCTATTGGCTCGGCGGCAAGAGCGACTTCACCCGCGTCAGGGCGAATGTCGTGCTCTATTTCTCGATTTCGAGCGTCTTCAGCGCCATCAGCTATTATTTCGGCGGACTGTTCGTGCCTGCCGTCTTTGCGCTCACCGTCGTCATCCTGCCGAGTTATGTGGTCGGGCTCTACGGCGGCTCCAAACTGTTCGGGCTTGCCGAGGAACGAACTTTCCGCATCGCCTGCTACGTGCTGATCGCCGCCGCCGCGATCATCGGCATGCCGCTGCTCGATGGCGTGCTGCGTTAGACCGGCTTCGGTCCTGGCGGCCCGCCGGCTGCAATCGTCTGAAGATAGCTCTCGGTGAAATCGGTATCGATCTCCAACCATAGCGGGGCATGATCCGACATTTGCCATGTCCGCCATTTCTCGTAGAGCGCCTCGGGGGTCTTTGCCTTGAATTTCGGATCGGCTTCCGGATCGCTCTTCGGCAGGAATTCCGCATAGAGCGCCCTGTCCTCGTCGGTGGAGCGGAAGACGTCGGCATAAAGATCGATCAGTCCGCCGGTTATAACCTTGAAGCGCTTGTCCTTCACGCGCACGGCAATCTGGTCGTAAAAATGGTCGCCCAGCTTTCGCACCTTCTTGCCGTCGATCTCGGCCGGAACCATGAAGCCGTGGCTCTTCAGGGCCTTCATCGTCTCATGTTCGGGGCTGACGACATTGAAATCGCCAAGCAGGATGTAGTTTTCAACGGCGCCGCTGACGTCGAGTTCCTGGCTGCTGGCTTCATCCTGCCGGTCGGCGAAAAATTCGACGAGCTGCTTGATCTCCCCGATCCGCCGTTTCAACTGCTCGCCCGAATCCGCACCGTAGTAGATATGCACGGTACAGAGGCTGAAACGGAACCAACCGGACTGGAATGCCACGAGAAATGGGCTGCGGGCGAATTGCTGCTCCATCTCGACAGTCTTCGGCTCGACATTGGGCTGGCCTTTCGGCGCCTTCACCTTCTTGCTGGAAACGACGAGATGACCTTCCGGCAGCACGACTTCGCCGGCTATCTTGCGGAACCAGACCTTTTCAGTGTTGTAAACGAAGGCCATGCGCTCGGAATTGCCGCCTGAACCGGCCGTCGTATCCGTTGCGATATAATCCCATTCCCGGCCGAGGATTTTCATCACCTTTTCCAGCGCCGAAAGGTCGCGGTTGACCTCCTGGATCGCCACGAGATCGAAGCAGGCGATCATCTCGGCGATATAATAAAAGGTCTCCGGAAGGCGTGGACCGAAACCGAATTTATTCGAATCAAAATCGCGAATGTTCCAGGTCGCCAGCAGCAGCGAGCTGTCTTTCTTCTGGGTGCGCAATGGCGTTAGCGTCTTGCGAATGTCGAGAAGGCGTTGCGCGCAGCGCTCGATCGTTCCGTCCGGTTGTCCCTGCAATGCCCTGCGCATTCCGGCATAATTATTGGACATCGCCCCCTCCACGCTGTCGCCATTCGCCGAACCTAACCCAGCTGCATATATCGACGCAATATTACACGTTTAAGTCAGTAAGCGCCCGTTGGTCGTGAACGACTACATCCGTGCGCTGCGCCACGGTGAGGCCCGGCTTCAATCGCGCTCGGCGATCATCGTCCCGTGCGGATATTCGCCGTAAAAGCCGCGCCAGTTGGCGACGGCGAAGCCGAAGACGACAAGCGCGCCGGCCTGATGCAGCAGGCCCCAGTGAAGCGGCACCTGCATCAGCAGCGCCGCGATGCCGATCGCTGCCTGCAGCGTCACCAGCACGAAGAGTAGAATGGCGCGGCGTGCGTGGGTGGTCCAAGGTGCTGCACGAAGGGCGATCACCATGTTGATCAGCGTCAATGCGAAGAGCGTATAGGCGCCGATGCGGTGAATGAACTGCACCGTCTTCGGGTTCTCGAAAGCATTGATCCAGAAGGGCTGCTGGATCAGCAGATCGGACGGGATGACGGCGCCATCCATCAGCGGCCAGGTATTGAAGGAGAAACCGGCATCAAGCCCCGCCACCAGCGCGCCGAGATAGATCTGGAACAGTGAGAAAATGGCGATCGCGGCGGCAAAACCGCGCGAGCTTCGTGCCGGTGGCGGATCGTCGGAATGCGGTGAGAGACCACGCATGATCCACATGCAGCCGGCAAAGATTAGGCAGGCCATGACGAGATGCGTCGCCAGCCTGTACTGGCTGACGTCGGTGCGGACGGAAAGGCCCGAGGACACCATCCACCAACCGATAAACCCCTGCAGGCCGCCAAGCGCCAGGATGCCAACGAGCGGCCAGCGCAGGCGCTTTTCGATCCGCCCCGTCAGCCAGAAATAGATGAGCGGCAGCGCAAAGATCACGCCGATGGCACGCGCGATCAGCCGGTGCGCCCATTCCCACCAGAAGATGCCCTTGAACTCATCGACGGTCATGGAACTGTTCAACTGCTGAAATTCGGGAATGCGCTGGTAGAGGCGGAATTCCTCCTCCCATTCGGCGGCCGACAGCGGTGGGATGACGCCGTGGATCGGCTTCCACTCGGTGATCGACAGGCCGGAATTGGTCAGCCGCGTGGCGCCGCCGACGAGCACGAGACAGAAGAGCGCCAAAAGCACGAAGCCGAGCCAGAGGCGCAAGGCGCGGCGGTCGCGATTCTGCTTGCGCACTTCGCTCAGGATCGCCTGTTCCGTGATCGGGTTTGCGACGGCCATGATGTCTCCTTCTATCCGGCAGTTGATTTGCCCCAGCGGCTCATGCAAAACAAGCCCCGAACCTTTGCGGCATGCCGTCGCGCCGGTTCGCCCATCCATGCCGAGAGATAACCGATGCCCGTCCGCCTCCGCAAATTCATCGGCACGATCCTCATCATCGTGCTCGTGCTCCTCTATGCGCTGGTGGCCAATACGATCGCGGTGGCAACGCTCGGCAACGCGCCCTGGTGGGGACATCTGCTCTATTTCCTGCTCACCGGCCTGCTCTGGGTATTGCCGGCGATGGTGATCATCAAATGGATGGCCGGGCCACCGCAGCGCTAAAGCGCGTCGCGATCTTTCAGATTCGCTTGTCGCGCTTTAGGTCTTTGTTTTTTACGCATATCGTTGTCGCAAAACCGCTGCACACTTTGCGCGACATGCTTTAGGGCCATTAACGGCCGAATAACCGTGATACGCGGAAAACCTCGCCCATCGCCTGCGGTTAAACCAAATATACGTCTGCCATACCTACCTTCCCGTTCAGCATTCTTGACCGGAGAAAACCGTGCAGACGCAACCGCTCGATGTCCATGAACAGCCGTCCGACGACGTGGCGCTGGCCGATACGGCCATTTCGCGCCTGCGCCAGCTGAGCATGAAACTTGCCATGGCCCAACTCGACATCGTAGTCTTCGACGCGATGCAGCCGCTGGAGGATGACTGGCGGGCGCTGGAGCGCGACAACCTCCAGTCCCTGCATCAGAGCTACGACTGGTGCGCCGCCTGGGTGAGCGCCTTCCAGCGGCCGCTTGCGATCCTCAAGGCCACTCATGCGGGTCAGACCGCCTTCATTCTGCCGGTCGAGATCGTCAAGTCTCGCGGCCTCAGGACGGCGAAATTCATTGCCGCCGATCACAGCAATATCAATACCGGCCTGTTCGCAGAGAGCTTTGCCGAAGCAGGCAGGACAATCGCCCCCCATGAGTTCGCCGGCCAGCTCCGGCATGCGCTGAAGGGCCGCGCCGATCTGCTGCTGCTGCAGAACATTCCGCTCGAATGGCGCGGGCGAGAGAGCCCGCTCGCCGGGCTGCCGATGGTGCAGAACCAGAATCATGCCTACCAGCTGCCGTTCCTTCCCGCTTTCGAGGACACGCTGAAGCAGCTCAACGCCAAGAACCGACGGAAGAAATTCCGTGTTCAGTCGAAGCGTCTCGAGGCGGCCGGCGGCTTCGAATACGTCATTCCCGAGACATCGGCAGAACAGCATGGCGTGCTCGATATCTTCTTCCGCCTGAAAAGCGCCCGCTTCGCCAGCCTCGGTCTGCCCGACGTCTTTGCCGACAGGGAGACGCAGACCTTCCTGCACGGTCTCATCGACAAGCAGGACGACAGCAGGCAGTACTTTGGGCTGCAGATGCATATGCTCCGGCTCAAGGGGGGGCATGAGGGTAAGATCGCCGCGATTTCAGGGATTTCGCGCAAGGGCGACCATATCATCTGCCAGTTCGGCGCGATCGATGAAGAGCTCGTGCCGGATACGAGCCCCGGCGAATTTCTCTATTGGCAGACCATCTCGGGATTGCATGGCAAGGGCGTCGCGCTGTTCGATTTCGGCCTCGGCGACCAGACCTACAAGCGTTCCTGGGCGCCGGTCGAGACCGCGCATTACGACGTGGTGCTGCCGGTATCGCCGTTCGGCGTCGTCGCCGGCGGCGCCCACCGGCTCGTCACCCGCGGCAAGGCGCACATCAAGGTGCGCCCGAAGCTCTATAAATTCGCCCAGGGTATCCGGGCACGGGTCGGTTAAAGCGCGTCGCGATCTTTCAGATTCGCTCCTTGCGCTTTAGCTCTTTGTTTTATGCATGTCGTTGCCGCAAAACCGCTGCACACTTTTGCGCGACATGCTTTAACCGTTCAAGCGGCCCGGCCGAGCGTTTGCTCGGCCCCTTCGCCGCCCGACATCAGCACGACGCGCTCATAGCCGGCAGCCTGGAACTCCATCATCAGTGCAACGAAAATGGTCTCCTCGACCTCAGGCAGCGAGAGGATGATCTCGACGTCCCGGCTGCGTGTCAGCCGCGAGACGCCGGCGACATCGGCCGAACCGCATTCGACCACCACGAGATCGTAGGCGGCGGCGAGCGCATCGAGCAGCAACGACAGCCTGTCGACACCGCGCATGGCGCGGCGCACGTCGCTCTGGCCTTGAGGGATGAGGTGGGCATCGGAGAGGCGGTCGCCGTGGATCGTGTCGCCGAAGGCGGCCTCGCCGCAAAGCAGATCGGTGACGCCAAGGGCGGCCGGGTCCTCGGCCATCAGTTCTGTGGGGTAGCCGGAGCCGGTCATATCGATCAGGATGACGCGGTGGCCGGCATCGGCGAGCATGCGGGTCAGCGAAACCGTCGCCGCCGAGCCGTTGTCACCGGTCGGAGATATGGCGATTGCCAGCGGGGCGCGGCTGCCGGTGAGATAATCCGCAACTGAGGCGACGGAGAATTCATTGTCATCCTCCGGTTCGTCCTCTGGCCCTAGATCGGCAACCTTCACGTCCTCGATCGTATCCTCCTCGTCCGCGACGACGGCGAGCATGCTCGGCTGAACGGGTTTTCCGGCGGCGGCGATCGGAGCGGCCTGCGGCACATGTTTCTCCGCGACGACTGCTTCTGCCTCGATTGTCTCTGAAGCCGCATCTGTCGGGCGGAGTGCCCGGCCACTGAAGAGTTCGGCCAGCATGATGACGATGGCGCTCATGATCAGCGTCGCGACGGCAGCGACGACGACGATCGGCACCACCTTGGGGAAATAAGGATCGACCGGCTCGACGGCCCTCGAAACGATACGGGCATCGGCTGGGCTCGAATTGCTGTCGGCGCGGGAGGCAGCCTCGCGGTAGCGCACCAGATAGGTTTCAAGCAACTGGCGCTGGGCGTTCGCCTCGCGCTCCAGCGCATTGAGGCCGACCTCATCCTCACCGGCGCGGGCACTGGTGGCCTGCACCGTGTCCGACTGGCGTTCGAGTTCACTTGCCCTCAAATCCGCGACCTTGGACTCATTCTCGATGCTCGCCAGGATCTTCTGCGTCTCCTGGCGGATTTGAGTGCGGATATCGGAAAGCTGGGCGCGCAGGCTTTTCAGCCGCGGATGGTTGTTGAGTAGGCTGGTCTGCAGATCGGAGATCTGCGACTGCAGGCCGGATTCCGTCGCCTTCAGCCGCTGGATCGTCTGGGAGGACATGATGTCGGGCAACGTATCGGAGGCTTCGCCCGAAGACAGTGCATTGCGCACAGCCTGTGCCCTCGCCTCGGCATTGGCCTTGTCGCCCCGCACGCGGGTCAACTCAGCGGAAATATCGTTCAGTTGCTGGGCCGGAAAAGTGGTCGTGCCGTTCGTCTGCAGCAGCCCGTGCGAGGTGCGGTATTCGGCAACCTTCTTCTCCGCTTCGCTGACCTTCTGGCGCAGGCCCTCGATCTCCGGCTCCAGCCAACGGGTCGCCTCGGAATTGGAATCGAGCTTGGCGCCGCTCTGGGTCGAAAGATAGACATTCGCCATGGCATTCGGGATGGCGGCGGCAAGCTTCGGGTCCTTGGAGGTGAAAGTGATGCCGATGACGCGGGAACCCGGCACCTGATAGACCTGCAGGCGTTCGACGAAGGCGTCGATGACGCGCTCTTCCGGCGGATTTTCCAGCGGGTTCTTCTTCAGGTGCAGCTTCACCAGGATACTGCTCATCGCCGAGCCGCTGGCGGCATCGTCGAATTCCGGCAGGTTATAAAGCTTCAGATCGTTGATGACCTTCTTGAGGAGATCGGCCGATTGCAGAAGCTGCACCTGGCTGGCGATGTTCAGTTCGTCCATCAGCGGACCGGAGCTGGCGTCATTGGCCTGCTGCGTGCTGGCGAAAGCCGGCGCACGGGGTTCGATGAGTATGCGCGTTTCGCTGCGATATTGCGGCGACATGATCTTGGCGCCGGCAAAGGCGACGCCTGCCCCCACGAGGGTGATTGTCAAAATCCGCAGACGGCGCGCCCAGACCGCACGGACCAACTGGCCGAGGTCGATGTCCACATCCTGATCACGAGCTACGCCGGACATGCTCTTACTCCACTACAAAGGTGCCGTAAGTGTAAACGACCATGGTAACTCAACGGTTAATGGCGATCTCGCCGGGAAAGGGCGATGATCGATGAAGGAAACCGGGAAATTGCGGGCGTCCTTTACCGGGCATTAACCCTAACGGATCGATAACGACTGCACCGAGTTCATTTTGTGAGCACAAGCGGATGTCTGTCGTCCAGCCCAAAATCCTTTTGGCCCTGAGCCTTGCAGCCATGACGGCAGCACTGAGCGGCTGCACGACGTACAGGCCTGCGCCGAAGGCCTTCAACGAGGCCACCATCCAGCCCTACACGCTGGACAGCGGCGATCGGCTGCGCATTACCGTCTTCGACCAGCAGAGCCTGACCAATACCTATACGGTGGATCAGGCCGGCTATGTTGCCTTCCCGCTCATCGGCCAGGTCCCTGCCCGCGGCCGAACCCTGCAGCAACTCTCGGGACAGATCGCCCAGAAACTGCAGCAGGGCTATCTTCGCGATCCCGACGTCACCATCGATGTCGATCGCTACCGTTCGGTCTTCATCATGGGTGAAGTCGGCCAGCCCGGCCAGTATGCCTATGTTCCCGGCATGACGGTGCAGAATGCCATCGCGGTTGCCGGCGGTTTCACCAGCCGCGCCAACCAACGCATGGTCGATGTCACTCGCAAGATCAATGGACAGGTGCTGACCGGCCGCATCAATATATCGGGGCCGATCATCGCAGGTGATACGATCTACGTTCGCGAACGGCTTTTCTGAGCGATGGCAAAACAGCAGCCGCTCCGCATCCTTCACTGCTTCAGGTCGCCGGTCGGCGGAATTTTCCGCCATGTCCGCGATCTCGTCGAGGAGCACAGCAAGGCCGGCCATGAAATCGGCATCCTCTGCGACAGCTCGACCGGCGGCGAATACGAGGACAGCCTGTTCGACGATATCCGTCCCTATCTCTCGCTCGGCCTGACGCGCGTGCCGATCCGGCGCTCGATCAGCCCGTCCGATATTGCGACGATGTGGGATACATACAAGAAAATCAAAAGTTTGCGGCCGGATGTGCTGCACGGACACGGCGCCAAGGGCGGCGTGCTCGCGCGACTTGCCGGCTCAGCGTTGCGGGTGAACAGGTATCGCGTAGCCCGCCTCTATACCGCGCATGGCGGAAGCCTGCATTATTCGCGCTCCTCGCTCAGCGGACAGTTCGTCCTCAGGATGGAGCGCCTGCAGGAATATTTCACCGATGCGCTGGTCTTCATCTGCGAATATGAGCGCGACACCTATGCGCGCAAGGTCGGACGGCCGCGGACGAAGACGAGACTGATCTACAACGGCATCGGCGAGCGCGATTTCGAGCCGATCCCGACCCGCTCGGATGCCGTGCATTTCATCTATGTGGGAATGCTCCGGGACCTCAAGGGTCCCGATCTGTTTGTCGATGCCTTCGCCAAGACCGAACGGCTGCTCGGCAGGCCGCTGTCGGCGTTGATGATCGGCGACGGGCCGGATCGCGACCGCTACCGTGAAATGATGGTTGAACGCGGCCTTGGCAAACGCATCGGCATGCTGCCGGCAATGCGGGTCCACGAAGCCTTCTCCATGGCGCAAAACCTCGTCGTTCCCTCGCGCGCCGAAGCCATGCCCTATATCGTGCTCGAGGGGCTCGGCGCCGGCAAGACGATCATTGCAAGCCGTGTCGGCGGCATTCCCGAGGTGCTCGGCGCGGACAGCGCAGCACTGGTGGAGCCCGGCAATTCCGACGATCTCGCCCGCGTCATGGCGGAAACGCTGAGCACGCCCGGCTGGCACGCCAGGACGATGCCGAGGCCCGAGGCGGTGAAGGCGGTGTTTTCCTCCGCCGTCATGGCGCGTGATGTCCTGAAATTGTACCATGAGCTCGTCGATCCCGCTGCCGGCCAAGCAGTGCCCGCCGCTTCGTAAATATTTCTTAGGGGCTTTCTGGTATTTCGCTTGATGTCAACGAGCGAAAAGCCCCCATGAACAAGCTGGAAAAAGGCGATCAATTCGACGTGGAGGCCCTGCGCAAGCAGGTCTCCGACATCGAGGCGCGCGGCGACGCGGGTCAGGAAAAGCCTTCCGACCCGACCGAAATCAACCCCTATGCCCGGCAGATCGCCGAACAGTTCCGCGACGGAACCAATTCGCCTGTGATCATCATCGGGCAATTGCGGCTGCTGGAATTCCTGGCGCTCTTCGCGATCGCCCTGATCATCCACTATTTCTGGCCCGGTGACGGCAGTGATTCCACCTGGATGCGGACGGGCATGGCAGCGATGGCTTCGGCCCTGACCGTCATCGGCCTGCAGCTTGCCGACACCTACACCATTCCCGCCCTGCGGGCGAAGCTGCGGCTGATGCCGCGCATCGTCGCCGCCTGGACGATCGCGCTTCTCCTGACCGTCGGCCTGTTCGCGCTCATTCGCGGCACCACATGGGCGATGGTCGATGCCTATATCCCGTGGTTCGTCGCAGGCGCGCTCTTCCTTGCGGCCGAGCGTTTCCTGGTTGCCTACGGCATCCGCAACTGGGCGCGCAACGGTATCATGGAACGCCGCGCCGTCATCGTCGGCGGCGGCGAGCCGGCCAAGGACCTGATCCGCATCCTCGAACAGCAGGCCGACAACGACATCCGCATCTGCGGCATCTTCGACGACCGCGGCGAGAAACGCTCGCCGATCATGGTCGCCGGTTATCCGAAGCTCGGCACTGTCGCCGAACTCGTCGAATTCGTGCGGCTGACGCGCATCGACATGCTGATCATCGCCCTGCCGCTGTCGGCTGAGGCCCGTATCTACGACCTTTTGAAGAAGCTGTGGGTTCTGCCGGTCGATATCCGCCTTGCCGCGCATGCCAACCGGCTGCGCTTCCGGCCGCGCGCCTATTCGCATGTCGGCTCGGTGCCGATGCTCGATATTTTCAAGAAGCCGATCCGCGACTGGGATTCGGTTGCCAAGCGCGGCTTCGACATTTTCTTCACCGTGGTCGCGCTTGCGCTGCTCTGGCCGGTGATGCTCGCAACCGCGATCGCCATCAAGGCGACCTCCAAGGGCCCGGTCTTCTTCATGCAGAAGCGCCATGGCTTCAACAATGAAGTCATCAACGTCTTCAAATTCCGCTCGATGTACACCGACATGGCTGACCCCACAGGCAAGGCTGCGGTGACAAAGGGCGATCCGCGCGTCACCCGTGTCGGACGCATCATCCGCAAGAGCTCGATCGACGAGCTGCCGCAGCTTTTCAATGTGTTGAGAGGCGAGCTTTCGCTGGTCGGCCCGCGGCCGCATGCCGTTCTCGCCCAGGCGCGCGATCGCGCCTTCTCCGATGTCGTCGAGGGCTATTTCGCCCGCCACCGCGTCAAGCCCGGCGTCACCGGCTGGGCACAGATCAACGGCTGGCGCGGCGAAGTCGACAATGACGAGAAGATTAAGTTCCGCACGGCCTACGACCTCTACTACATCGAGAACTGGTCGCTCTGGTTCGATCTCAAGATCCTGTTCCTGACGCCGATCCGACTGCTCAACACGGAAAACGCCTATTGACCGCGATCGAGGCGACATATCCCCGTGTCGCCCAGCCGCAGCGGATGACGCTGCGCCTGATCGGTTCGGCCTTCGTCGCCTTCGGCGTCTTCCTTTCCGGTTTCGTGATCGACGAGCCGGCACCTTATGAACTCTGGATGGCGGGACTGATCGGCCTCTGGTTCATCCTGGGCCTCAGGATTTCGCGCAGCGTGGCGCCGCTGCTTGCCCTGCTGCTGACCTTCAATATCGGCGGCATGCTATCGCTGACTCAGATGAAGGACCTGGCAACGGCGCCGATGTATATCGCTGTGTCGACCTTCCTGGCGCTGACGGCAGTCTTCTACGCGGCAATCATCGAAGACAGCCACAGGCGGCTGCCACTGATCTTCAATGCCTGGACCTTCGCGGCCGTCGCCACCTCCGCGCTCGGCATACTCGGCTATTTCCACGCCTTTTCGGGCGCGGAAATCTTCACGCTCTACGACCGTGCCAAGGGCGCCTTTCAAGATCCGAACGTCTTCGGCCCCTTCCTGGTGCCGCCATCGCTCTATCTGGTTCACGGTATCCTGGTCGGCGACCTGAAGAAATCGCCGCTGAAGGCCGCCGCCCTGCTCGTGCTTGCGCTCGGCATTTTCCTCTCCTTTTCCCGCGCCGCCTGGGGGCTCTTCGCGCTCGGCGTGGTGCTGCTGATCTTCATCATGCTGCTGAAGGAGCGCAGCGGCGCCTTTCGCTTGCGAGTCCTGGTCCTGTCGCTGGCGGCGATCATCATGCTGATCGCGTCGCTGCTGGTGGCGTTGCAGATCCCGAAGGTCGCCGAACTGTTTTCGGCGCGCGCCCAGCTGGTACAGCAATATGACGGCGAACATCTCGGCCGCTTCGAGCGCCACCGGATCGGCTTCACCATGATGATGGAGCGTCCGCTCGGCATCGGCCCGCTGGTGTTCGGGACGATGTTTCCCGAGGACGAGCACAACATCTGGCTGAAGTCGCTCACCTCCTATGGCTGGCTCGGCTTCGTCAGCTATGTCGGCATGCTTGTCTGGACGCTGGCTCTCGGTTTCCGAAACCTGCTGCTCGACCGGCCGTGGCAGCCCTTCCTGATGATCGCCTGGATCTCGGTTCTCGGCCATGCGACAATCGGCAACGTCATCGATATCGACCACTGGCGCCATGTCTATCTGCTGCTTGGCACGGTCTGGGGCTGCGCGGCGCTGGAAGTGCGCCACAAGCGCGAGCGACGACGCCACGAGGCGGCGTGAGGTCTTGCCGTCAATGGGCGGCTGTCTATTTCGTCGCTCCTGCCGTCAAGCCAGCAATAAACCGCCTCTGGAAAATGAGATAAGTCACGATGAGCGGGAAAATGACAATCACCGCGCCGGCGGTCAGAACCGGCGTGTTGACGGTATAACGCCCTTGGAAAAACAGCATGCCGAGGGGCAGCGTCCGATAGTCGTCATCGTTGACCAGGATGAACGGAATCAGAAACTCGTTCCAGGTCCATATGAACAGGAACAGCGCCAGTGTCGACATTGCCGGCACCATGAGCGGGACGACGATCTTGCGCAGGATATAGAAGCGTCCGGCGCCATCGAGAACCGCCGCTTCGAGAACTTCTTCCGGCAGCTGCTGCATCGCGCTGGCGAGGAAGATCGTCGAGAACGGTATCGACATCGCGATCTGCGGCAAAATCAGAGCCGCATAGGTATTGATCAACCCCAGATACCGCATTTCATAATAAAGCGGGATGATGAAGGCCTCCGCCGGCACCATCATGCCGAGCGTCAGGATAGCGAATAGCGTGCGCCGGAACGGAAACGACAGGTAGGCGAAGGCAAAACCCGTCAGCAGGCCTAAAAAGACGCTTGCAGCAACGACGGGTATGACAACGATGATCGAATTCCAGAAGTAAATGTTGAAATGTCCGGCATTCCAAGCATCGACGTAATTTTCGAAATGTGGATATGCCGGCAGCGCGAACGCACCCTTCAGAACGTCGGCCTTGCTCTTTATCGACGTCAGAAGCAGAAGCAGGAACGGCGTGATCGTTACAAAAGCAAGAAGCCAGAGGACAATGCGGAGGAATAGCGTACCGGCGGAGATGTTAGACCAACGGCTCATCAAGCCCGTCCTTTGTTCTGCGATCCCACAAATCGGTGAATTGCGTAGTTGATGACGAAGGTGAGTACTGCGCCGACAATGGCGATGGCCGCCGCAGCGCCGAAGCGATTGAGCTCGAAGCCGAGCTGATACATGTAGATGTTCGGCACGAGCGTGGCGTTGGCGGGTCCGCCCCGGGTCATTGTAAAAATCAGGTCGAAGCTTTTGATTGACGCTATGACCGTCAGGAGCAACACCACCCTTATTTCAGGCAAGAGAAGCGGCAGCGTTATCCAGAAAAAGGTTTTTCGCGCCGAAGCGCCATCGACCTTGGCAGCGTCGAAAAGAGACGGGTCGATGCGCTGAATTCCGGTCAGGAAGATGACCATGCAAAAACCGAAGAAATACCATGTGGCAACGATCCCGACCGCGGGAAGCACAAAATTGAAATCTCCCAGCCACGGGAGTGCGAAGGCGCCCAACCCTACTGCTCTCAGAAACTGATTGAACGGGCCAAATGCGGGATTGTAGAGCCATGCCCAGATGATGCCCAACACGGCGGTCGGCATGATATAAGGCAGGAACAGGAAGGTCCGAAGCGCGAGTTGTTCGCGCTGCTTCAGATTCCAGACGCAAGCAGCAAGAGTTATGCCGAGCACGAGCGGCAGGACACAGTAGAAGATCATAAGCTCGGCATTGTTGCGCAAGGCAATATAAAAACGGCTGTCAGAAAAGAGAGCGACGTAATTGCCGAGACCAACCCACTTGGGCATGCTCAGGCCGTCCCAGCTGGTCAGGCTCAAACCCAAAGCCGCGATGATCGGTCCAAAGACAAAAGCCGCGTAGAACAGCAATCCAGGCAATAAATAGATAAAATTGGTCTGTTGCGAGCCATCAAGTGCGGAGCGTTTCATCCATTACTCCATAAAGCTAAAGCTGTGGTCATCGCGCAGCAAGCCGATCGCAGTGCTCATTTATGTGGATCGACGAGACTGAGGTCACGACCGCAGGGACGGCCGTGACCAGCACCTGCAATCTTTATTTCTTATCCTTCAGGTACGCCTGATAATCCTTGTCCATGGCATCGACAAAGGCTTCGGGCGTGATATTGCCGGACAGAAGAAGTGGCGTGTTGTCGTCTATTGTCTTCAGCATCGTCGGGCTCGACCAGTCGGGGTAATGGCCGAGAGCGTCGTTTGCGTTGAGTGTCTTCCACATTTCGATGCCGGAGCTGAGGAGCGGCGTGAGCTTTGGCTTTGCGTCAGCCGCGAGCGAAGTTGCCGGAAGATAGCCAGCATTGGCCCAGGTTTCAGCAGCCTTTTCCGAGACCATATAATCGATATATGCGCCGGCGACGTCCTGTGTCGGCTTCGTTTTGGCAAGGCTCGTTATCGCCCAGGCAAGATCCACGCCGCCGACACTCATGGGCTTGGAAATACCCTTCGGGGCGGGAATTGCCATGAAGCCGATATCCGGATTGTGTTGCATGTCACCGAAATACCAGGTCCCGGAGATCAGGAACGCGCCCTGCCCGGAAATGAAAAGCTGGACGGCGTCGTCACCCGATATGCCTTCGAAGCCGGGGAAAAAATAACCGCCCTGTGCCCATTGCTGCACGAGTTTGGCGGATTCGATGTTCCCCTTGGTGTTCCAGGAGCCGCCCCGGCCGTAAATCAGATCGTCAAGCTCGGCACGATTGCTCGCGTCGATATGCGCTTGCTCGATGGCGCCGATCATGTGCAGGGCCAGATGCTGCTTTGCCGAGCCCATCATGAAGGGTGGGACGCCCTTTTCCTTCAGCTTATCAAGACCGGCCAACAGCTCCTCGAAGGTTTGCGGCAGCGCTACTCCCGCATCGCCGAGGATCTTTTTATTGTAGTAGAGGCCAACGATCTCGCCGAGGCCTGATATGCCGTAGGTTTTACCGACCCCAAATTTTCCATCTTCCCAGCGGTCTCGCGCAAGCACCGAATCCGACTGGCGCTTATCCCAGCCATATTTTTTGATGTAGTCGTCGACGGGCAGGAGCAACCCTTCCTTGACCATCGCCCCCATGTCACCTGCACCCTGATTGACTTTCGTGATGACAGGACCATCACCTGCCGAAACCGCAAGCTTCAGCGTCAACTTCATGTCATCAAAGGTGCGGGCGGTGCGTTTGATCGTGACGCCGGGATTCGCAGCTTCGAACTCCTTGTTGAGCTGCTCTATGACCGCACTCTGACCTTCATAGGTTTGGTCATCCCACACGGCCAGATCGTCAGCGCGCGCGGCTGCCGAAAGGCCCAAGGTTATAAGCGCCGCACCAGCAAGCGCGACAGCTGCTTTCAATCGGTATTCCGGCAGTATGCTGATCGATTTCACGGTTCTTTTCATCTGCTCCACCTTATCTGGTTTATTCTCCACTCCCCGTTCAGGCCTTGCGCCAAGCAGCGGCCGAACGTTTTCTTTCCCCAGAGCTTTGCCGGGCTGGCGAATCTGAGGTAATCGTCAATGCATCGGCTCCTCTCGCGACCTAAAATGACAAAGCGCCACGCAGGAGGTGGCAAAGTGATGGACACCAGCTGCTTCATCCGCCCCGCGATTGAAGCGGATATCGACGCCCTTTTCGACATCTGCCTGAAAACCGCGAATGGCGGTGAGGATGCCAGCGCGCTTTATAGCGACCCGCACCTGCCCGGCTACGTGTGGTCGGTACCCTACCTCAAATTCGCCAAGGACTTTGCCTTTGTTCTCGTTCAGGACGGCCGGCCGGTCGGCTATGTCGTAGGGGTGCCGGACACCAGCAGCTTCGATAGAGACTTGCAGACAAACTGGTGGCCATTCGTCCGCCAGCAGATTGCGGGGCTGGCACCCAGCCGCCCGCGCGACGCCGACGTGATGGAACGAATTCAAAATCCGCGCAGCGGAACGGCTTGGCTTCAAGACCAGTACCCGGCGCATCTCCACATCAACATCCTTCCCGGACTTCAGGCAAGCGGTTGGGGGCGCAGGATGATCGGCACGGAGCTTCAAGCGCTTCGAAACCACGGGGTTGGAGCCGTGCATCTCGGGGTCGACCCAAACAACCAAGGCGCCAGGGGTTTCTACCGTCACCTCGGCTTTTCCGAATTCGAGCAGGATGGCTCCGTCGCATTCGCAATGCGGATCGATGAGGGATTGGGTTGAAGCATTTCCCGGTTCCTCCGAGCCACGGAAAGGCCCTGTCTCCCGGGCATAAGCACCTTTGCTTGGAGAAAATCTCACACGCCCAAAGCTGCCTGCTCCCCATAAGATGAGGTCACAGTAACCATCCGGATGAACGTCCGCCTGAAGGCGTGATACTATCGGCAGTAAAACTGGCTGCTCGGCGAAAAGCTGTCCGTCAGTCGAGGGCTTCATCATGAGCAAATCCTCGCCAGCCAGGTTCAAGGAATCCGCGGGACGCAAAAAAGCAAATAGCCAGGCAAGCCCGGGCCAGTTCCTCTTTGGGCGATCTTGGCAGGCGCACGGCTAACCAGACGATACGTATGGCGCATACTTCTCCTCGACCCTCTTTATTTCATCGCGCATTTTCATCGCACGTTAATTCAAGCCTACAGCTGGCCTCCCATTTGTCAAGGACATAGACAAATTGCCTGCTTCAATGTATTGAATTCCAGTTAGCCGCGATAGTTGTGGCCTAATATCGCGTCCATTAAGTATGCGCTCCGAACTAATTGGACTGAGCTAGCCGGATGGCAATGACATCTTCAGTCGCACAGACCCCGATCGCACGAAAAATATCAACCAATGCCGTCATCCGAACCGTGTTCGCGAACGGGTCGATCTCTCGCGCCGATATTGCCAAGCTGACCGGCTTGTCAAAGCAGACGATTTCCGATGTCGTGCGCGACCTTGAGGATGACGGATGGCTGAAACCAGTCGGGCAGACTGATGGCCGCCCGGGCCGGAATGCGATCACCTATGAAATCAATGCCAGGGCGGGACTGGCCGTCTCTATCGATCTCGGGAGCACCAAGATTGCTGCGGCTATTTGCGATCTGTTGGGGAACGTGGTTGCCGAAACCAAAGTACCCACCGACCCGCGCGGCGGAATGCATCTCGTCAATCAGTTCAGCGATCTTATCGGAGAACTCGCGTTTGCGGCCGGGACGACCGCCGACAAACTCCGTCTCGTCGTTCTAGGCAGTCCCGGTGTGCTCGATCCGGCCACCGGGCATATCAACGTCGCGCCAAGCATCCCCGGCATCGACGCCATAAATCTGCGGCAAGTCTTCAGCGACAGAATGGCCATACCGGTGATCGTTGAAAATGACGTCAACCTGGCGGCGCAAGGGGAGAGATGGCGGGGACACGGTATCGAAACCAGCAATTTTGCTTTCGTTGCTCTCGGAACGGGCGTCGGCATGGGCATCATCGCCAACGGGTCTCTGTTGCGCGGCGCGCGTGGGGCGGCCGGCGAAATCGCCTATCTTCCGATCGGCGGGGATGCTTTTGATCCTGGCGGATTTACGCTTGGAACCTTTGAGAGTGCGGTCGGCAGTGTCGCGATGTTGCGCCGCTACGTCGGTTTCGGCGGGCGTAACGCATCCACCGTGGCCGATCTCTTCGCCGCGTTTAATGCAGGAGAAACAAGCGCCGCTGCTGCCATCGAAGAAACGGCAAGGCTGGTCGCGGTTGCCATTGCTGCAATCGGAGCGGCTCTCGATCCTGAACTGGTGATCACCGGCGGCAGCATCGGCGCAAGACCGGAACTCGTAAACGCTATTCGCGGTTTCCTGCCGCGTTGTACGCCTTATCCGCCGCGCATCGAGATCAGTCGCTTTGGGAACCGGGCCGCCCTGATGGGAGGAATGGGGATCGCGGTCGAGCGCATGCATGACGATCTATTTGGTGTCAAATTGAGGGAAGTTTGAAGAGCGCATCCCGTAGGGCCAACGTGCGGTGCCGCTACTTGAGAAGCGCTGGAAATGCGCTAGATTTTCCCTCATGATAACAGCAACGCAGATACGCGGCGCCCGCGCCATGATCGGAATGAGCATCGAGGAGCTTGCCGCCGCCAGCGGCCTGCCGGTCGAGACTGTGACGGCGCTGGAAAACGGCGAATTTGCGGGCGAGCCGCACGCGCTGTTCGATGTACGCAGCACGCTCGAGGCGCACGGCATCATCTTCCTGTCCAGCGGCAATCAGGATGAAGGCGGTCCTGGCATCCGGTTGCGCGCACGCACCTTGAGCGATGACGGCATTCGGCCGGAAAACCTCAACGCCGCCAACGACGACTGACGGAACCAATCGGGCACCCGGGCGTTTCGCTGTCCCATGATATATTGGGGGCAGTGTCTTGAACCGCAGCAATGGTCTATACGTCATCATCGGCGTTCTTGTCGTCGCCGTCATCGGCCTCGGCGCCTATGTCTTCCACGAGGAAAGCAAGCCGCAAGGCATCGAGATGAGCATCGGTAAGAACGGTGTCTCGATCGAGCAGAACTGATCGTTAAAGATAGGTTTTTGCAAGGTCGGCAAGTTTGCCGCCGTCCTTCACGCCCTGTCTGTAGAGCTGAATGATGACCGCACCGATCCGCTCGGCCTCCGGCGTCGTCCTGGCGAGGCCGCGTTCGTCGCAGACCTTGTCGAGCACTTGCGAAAGCAGATCGAGATCTTCCGAAAATAGCGGTAAATCATGCGGATGAATTGATGACCGTAACATCATGCCCCAATCCTCCGAGGGCAAACGCATTCACGCTTGCATCGCCGGCCGCCCTCCGCAACCGACCATAAAGTCATTATGCGCGAGGGTCTGAACTTTAGCAACTACGCAAATTTCTATGGAACAAAATTATGGAACAAAATTTTATCCCGCGCGTTCCGGGCGCGTTTGGTAGCAGGTATCAGTGAGTGCAGATGTGAGTGAAAAACGCTTTCCCTCCCCCGTCCGGGTCGTTTCTCCAAACAGCAGCCTGATCGTTTCCACCGTCTGGGAGGCCGTCGAATATCTGAAGCGGTGGCCGAGCAAGCGCGGGCGCGATTATCGCGTTGCGCGCCAGCATTGCCTGGATGCGCTCGACGGACTGCGCAGCCCGCGCGCAGCACAGGCTTCCTTCATCACGGCAGCGAAAACGGCGGGGTTGCTGGTGTAAGATCGTTAGCCGTTGCGTCCACCGCCGGCAGCGATGAGCTGAGGATGGACGGAGCCTTCCATGATCACCTTGGCGGTAACCTCGATCACCCGCTCCTCGGCGAGTTCAGCAAGCGCGAGGGCGACATCGCCTTCCGACCAGCCGGCTTTGACGGCCTCGTCCGACAGAGCCTGGAACGCGCTGGCGAGGCTTTGCCTGCAAGTTAGATTGTGCTTCATATCCGCCATGCGCTCGACCAGGCTATCTGGGACAAGGACAATGTTAATCTACACATATTCACGAGAATGCGAAGAGGCTTCAGGTTTTTTTCAAATTCAAAATATGGTTATTAACTTCCAAACTGCGTATAACCTTAACAAAAGGCAACAAATACCGCCCCTCCCAATTGAGGTAGTACCAAAAAGAACTAAATGATTTATTTGCGATACACCTTCAAAGGGTATTTCATCGCGTTATTTAGTTTAAATGGTCAAAGCGGCAGGAGCCGATGCAGGGGCCTGTTGAACCACGAGAACGCAGCAAGCCTGAACGCGGCCCGTTTTCAGCATCTTCAGGGCACCCCTGTCAATCAGCTTCGTCAATCAGCTTCGGGATCCGGCATTGGGCGAGCGTCGGGCGTGCCGGAGGATGTCTCGCGCAGTCGGTGCAGCCAATCGGCGGTGACGCTTAGTCGCCGCGGACGCCTTCGGCGTTAATCACCTTAATACCACAACGACACCACACTCCCGTCAAAGTCCGCCGTACCATTGGCGGCTCACTTCTTCATGTTTTCAGGAGGTAAAATGTCTATCGAACTGGACGCTACTACCTATGTACACGCCAAACCGGCAACCGCCCATTCCTATATTTTGCCGGCCGTTGTCGATGTTCTCGATAACAGTTTCCAGGAGGCAAACGAAACTGCAGTCTTCGATCTCGGTTGTGGCACCGGCGGTGCTGCAGCCGTGCTTGCGGCAAAAGGATATGACGTCGTCGGTGTCGATCCCTCCCAGGACGGCATCGCGAAAGCGAGAACGGCCCACCCCGATCTTCCGCTGGAAATCGGTTCCGGCTACGAGGATCTTTCCAGCCGGTACGGGACCTTCGATGCGGTGATAAGTCTTGAGGTGGTGGAACATGTTTATGATCCCAAGGCTTTTTCGGCCACCATTTATGATCTGGTGAGGCCCGGCGGCATCGCGGTCGTCTCGACGCCTTTTCACGGTTACTGGAAAAATCTGGCGTTGGCCGTCAGTGGAAAGATGGATGACCATTTCATGCCGCTCAAGGACCATGGCCATATCAAATTCTGGTCTCCCGAAACGCTCAGCACGCTGCTCGTCGAAACAGGCTTCGAAGACGTCGACTTCGAATATGTCGGGAGGATTCCACTGTTGGCGAAATCGATGATCGCGATCGCTCAGAAACCACACTGAAGGCGGTCGAAGGCCACCACCCTTTGCAATGGCGGCGCTATAGCTCGCCGGCAACATGAACAAATGGCATTTTCGTTCGGGACGTTCGGCTCCCGCTTCAGCATTTCTGCCTATGTCTCGTTCCGTTTTCCGCCGCTAGCGGGACGAAGAAAGTGACATTCTGACTGGGATTTCAAGGGGAAAAATGGTCGGGGCGACTGGACTCGAACCAGCGACCCCTTGACCCCCAGTCAAGTGCGCTACCGGGCTGCGCTACGCCCCGACCTGCCGAAACGGCTTGCTTCGTTTAGTTTTTCAGCGCGTGCAATGCAAGCGGAAAAACCTTGCCTTCAACAAAAAGGAGTCGGTTTGCCCGAATGGTCAGATCGCGGCGAGCGTCAACCGGCCTTCGGCTGTTTGGCGGGGCTGCCATGCCTGGTAGTTGGCGATCGAAAAATGCGGTGTTTCGAAGGGCGTGGCGTGGGTTTCGGTGATGACAGTGACGTCGGCGCCGGCAGCCTCGCCGGCGAGGATGCCGGCGACCGCATCTTCGAAGACCAGGCATTTTTTCGGATCGACGCCGAGACGGCTTGCGCCGAGCAGATAACCTTCGGGGCTGGGCTTGCCTGATTTGACCTCTTGGCCGCTGACGATGACCTTCGGCATCGGGATGCCGGCGGCGGCCATGCGGCGCCCGGCGAGTTCGATCGGCGCCGAGGTGACGATTGCCCATCTGCCATCGGCGATGGCGCCGAGGAAGCGCACAGCGCCTGGGATCTCGACGATGCCGGAAACATCCTCCATTTCTTCGGCGAGCAGCAGATCCGCCTCATGGGCAGGATCGACGCCGGGCAGGCCAAGCCCGCGGATCACATCGGAGGCGCGGATGCCGTGGATCGTCTTCAGGAAGACCTCCGGCTCGAAGCCGTGGCGTATTGCCCATTCACTCCAGACGCGTTCGACGACAGCAATGGAATTCAGCAGCGTTCCGTCCATGTCGAAAAGGAAGGCGTCATAGGATCTGTCGAGGATGTCATGGAGAGCGGGCACGGGCTTTTCCTTGCAAGCATGAGGCCGACGCGGCCTTTGCGCAGGCGAGTAGCGGAGAGCGGAAGCGGCGTCAACGTCAGTTGTTGGTGTCTGGATGGGTGACGTTACGGACGTCGGCAAGACCGCGGGCGGCGTCGCGGCTGCCGGTGGCGGCAGCGGCTTCGAAGATACGGGTAGCATCGCCGTACATTTTGAGATTGAGGTAGCTGTAGCCGCGCAGAACCATCAGGTCGATGCGCTCCTGCTGCAGCTGGGCACGCTGATCGAGATAGATGAGGGTTTCGCGGTAACGCCCGGCGTCGAAGGCTGAAAGCGCACGGTCGGCGAGGATTGCTACCTGAAGCTCGGCGGCGCGCTGGCGGTTCTGCGGCGCCTTGGTGGCCGCGACGGCGGCATTGGCGGAGAGACCGGCGCGCAGATAGGCAAGGCTCTGGCCGTAGGCTGCGTCTTCACGGACCTTGCGGGACGGGCTCTGCAATGCGGCCTCGAAGGCCGAGATCGCCTCCATCGGCCGGTTGATATCCATCAGGCACCAGCCGCGCGACAGCGCGTCGGCCGGCTTAAGCTGCCCCGCATCGATCGTCGTCGAGCAGCCGCGCGTCTGGCGTGGACCGCGCGGGACGGTCACCGTGTCCATCGCCGGTCTCGCCGCACGAACGACCACTTCCGAAACCGGTTGCAGGGTCACCCGACGCTCTGCCGGAAGCGGCTCGGCCGGGGGACGCTGCGTCGGTTGAGCCGGTTGCTGTGCGACAAGCGCCCCCTTCGCCGGCGGCGGCGTGACGACGTTTGGCGTCAGGGAGGACGTGTCTTCGAGATTGGTGATCCGGGTCGACCGGCCGGCCCAGGCGCGCTGGAGGTCGAGCACGCCCTTGCGGTCGCTCAATTGGTCGCGAGTGATGACAAGGCCATAGGCGGACGGTTCGTCATCGGGTTTCCAGGCAAGCGCCGTCTCGAACCAGCGCGCGGCGGTCTGGAACTGGTTGAGGGAGCGGGCATACCAGCCGAATTGCTGCGCTGTCGGCACGGATTTGCGGGCGATGACCTCGGTGGCGATGCGGTGCAGCACGTCTTCGGCCAGATCGGCCGGCGGCTGCAACGCCATCAGGTTGGCAGTAGCGGCGAGATAGGTTGATGTCGCGTCATCGGAATCGGCGCGCCAGCGGAACATCACCTCTTCGGCTTCCTCAGGCGCCTTGCGGGCGATCAGCGCCAGCGCCAGCCCCTGCGAAGCGGCCGCCGAATCTTGCTTGGCGCGGGCGGCGCGGAACCATTTTTCGGCATTGGCATCGTTGTTGCGGCGAAGCTGATACCAGCCGAGCAGCAGCGCATCGGAGGCAAGCCCCTCCGTCCCGGCGAGCTTTTCGAGGTGGGCGACGTAATCGGGCGCGATGGCGAGATTCGGATCGTCATTGCCTTCGGCCATGAAGCGCCGGGCGAGGTTATCACGGATCGCATCGAATTCCCTGCTGCCGTCGGCGGCAGGCTTCTCCAGCGCGAGCAGCGCCTGCATGGGTTGGTAGGAAAGCAGCGTCGAGGCCTTTTCGACCGTCGCCTGCCGCTCGGCGGGATTGGTGCAGTTCTTCAGGATATAGGTATAGGCGTCCTGGCCGCGCTGCACCCTCTCCGTCCGGATGAAGGCTTCGGCGACGCGCCAGAGAATATCGATCTCGCTGCAGGTGAGCAGGCTCGGCGTTGCGGCAGCGGTATCGACTACCGTCGCATATTGCTTGAGGTCCGAAGCATTGACGAGGCGGGCGCGGGCCTCGGCGACGTCGAGCCGGTCGAGCAGATCGGCCGGCGGCTGCCATCCGGCATCGGCTGCCTGGCGGTCGGCGATCGCCTTGCGCAGCTCCGCATAGCGGCCATCGGAATAGAGCTGCCACATGGCCTCGAGCTGCTTGTCGCCATTCTGCGGCACGGCGAGCGGATCGGCTGGTGGAACCCAGTTGGGGTAGAGCGCCTGAAGGCGGGAGATTTCGGCCTGCAAGCGCAGCTTGTCGCCGCGGCTGGCGAAATAACGAAGCGCACTTTCATCGACGGCGGGCGGCGGCGCGGCCGCCTGCTGCGGAGCCGGCGGCTCTGAAACGATGGGCGGTGTGACCGGCGCCGGCTGGGCGGCCGTCTGCGGTGCCGCAGGTTGCGATGCCACAGGCGGAGGTGCCGCAGGCTGCTGTGCTGCGGCATCCGGCTCGGGTGTATCCGGTGCCGACGGCGGCGAGGAGGTGATTGCCTCGATCTTATCGGCGACGAGCTGCGCATTGAATTCGGAATTGCCGGCGGGAGCCTCGGTCGGCTTGATGCGGCCCATCATCATCAGTTCCGGCGCCGGCTTGCCGGCAGACCCAAGGCCGAACCTTTCCTGCAGAGCGGCGCGGTCCTTCAGTCCGGTGACGAGGGTCGCCACCACCACTGCCGCTGAAACTGCCACGAGAGAAGACTTCACAGACACTCCGGATGCTTCTCCCCGATATAGGCCAGCCCCAGCAGCTGAAGGGTAGACGGATAATAGAGCGCGGGCGCAAATTGCAGGGCCGAGCTCGGCAGCTTGGTCCCATCGACAACACAGGCCACAACATCGTTAACAATTCGATAACCGGGGTCCGACAGGACGGTCTTCGGCCGGCCGGTGGTCAGATCGATGGTGGCGGGAACGCCGTCTTGCGACATCCCCTTTTGCAGGCGGACGAGCAGCGCCTTGTCGGTGATGCCGCCACGCGCGAGATAGAGCGGGATGCGGATGGCGTTATAGCCGAACTCGGCGTCGAACCCCTTTGCCGGCCGTGGCTTATCATGCAGGCTCACCCATTCGGCAGGAAGCTTGCGCGGGCCGAACTGCATCCTGTTCAACAGCTCCACGCCGTCATCCGAGAGTTTTTTCCAGGCATCCGACGGAGCGAGCGCAGCCATCACCGGGATCGCCTCGTAGATCCAGTAGGACGGGTTGACGACGGGACCGTCGTCACGGTCGCTGCCGGTAAAACCTTCGGTCCCCGGCAACAGCAAGGTGCGGCCCTCCGAGCTGGCGACGGTTTCGGCAAGCAGAGCCTGCGCCATGCGGGAGGCGGCGAGGATATAGTCGTCGCGTTTCCACGCCGTACCGGCAAGCGCCAGAGCATAGGCGATCAACATGTCGCCATCGGTGGCATTGTTGGTATCGGCGACGTGCGGCTTGACGTTCGGATCCCATTTCCAGACGGCCAGGCCGTCGTCGCGCAGCAGCAGTTCGGTGCGGGTAAAATACCAGATCTGCTCGAAATCGGCCGGGCTTGCTGCGAGATAGGCGAGCAGCAGGCCATAGCCCTGCCCTTCGCTGTGGCTGATATTGCCGTTGCCGTTATCGACGATGCGCCCGGTCGCATCGAGAAACTTCGCCTTGTAGGCCGACCATGCGCCGGCATTGATCATCGCCTGCTGCGCGACCGCGGGCTCGCCCGTCGGGGCAAGCGCGACCATTGCCGCCAGCAGGAGCGCGCGCCACCGCCTCATTTCGACCGGCCCAGCCTTTTGAGCATGCTTGACGTCGTGACGCCGATCAGCAGCACGAAGAGGACCAGCAGGAAGGCATAGGAGAGGATGTTCGTGGATAGCCAGTTGGCGGCGATCAGGCGGTAGTTGGCGATCGACCAGGGCATGGACGGCACAAAATCGAAACGGGTGACGGGCACCGCCTCGATCTTGCCCGTCTTGCCCGAATAGGTGGTGATGTGGCCCGATATCTGCGGCCAGTTCAGCTGCGCGGTTAGAACCTCGAGCCCTTCACGCAAATCCTTCGCCGACGGCGCCGTTACCACCGTCCATGAGCCCATTCCCGCAGGGCTGGAGCCCTGGGCAACCAGCAGCGTGGCGGCGTTGGGTGGCGTAAAGATCTCCTCGGCGCCGGGCACGAACTGCAGCGAACTGCGGGAGATGTCGAAATTGCGCGACAGCCACTCGCGAAAGGCCGTGACGCGGCTGCGCAACACACCGCCGCTGACCTTGGAATTCCACTCCTCGAAGGCCGTACCGGTATCGACGACAGCAGCCTGCGCGTCCGTCACGGGACGCCACGAGGCCTGGCTCGCCGTGGAGATATTGGTCTGCGACAGTGCCGTTGCCGGCATCTGCGAGATGGAGCCGATGAAGATGGCATCGCGATCGCCGATCATATTCGGCGAGGCGACGGATTCGACGGCGATCGGATGGCCGGCGGTGATCGCCATCTGACCAAGCAGGGTTGCGGCGGCCGAAAGTGTGTCGGCGTCGATGCGGTCGATGAAGAGCGGTGTCGGTTCCGTGGCCCGACCATAGGGATAGGCGGTGCCGGCCATGGCCGCCAGATTCGGACGCTGACCGACGCGGGCGAAATCCGGGATATGCAGCTCAGAGGTATCGAACAGGGCAAAGCGCGGGGTGGCGCCGGCGGTCGCGCCCGGCGCGCAAGCCGCATCGTCCTTGGTCATCAGGATCGCCTCGATCGCCACCGAATTGAGACCGGGCTTGAAGTGCCGCATCGTCACGCGGATCGGCAGATGACGGAGAATGCCGCCCGATGTCGTGGTGATCGGCACGGTGGAGGCGATGTTGTCGTTGACGTAGATATCGATGTGGCTGCCGGGCAGCACGTTATCGGTATAGGCCGCGTCAAGCAGCACCTTCGCCTCGCCATAGGCATTGGCATAAAAGTCAGCCGGCACGGCGATATGGAAGCTGGTCCGCAACCGCCGGCCGGAGAATTCGGTGGTCTTCACGCCGAGCTGCGACAGGGCGATGTCCGTATCGGAAAAGACCAGCGGCGCGTTCGGCGCGCTCCAGCGCTCGGTGGTCAGCACGTCGCGGCGGACATTCGAGGACCTGTCCGTCGGCGAGACGATGGTATCGATCGCCGAGGAGACCGCCTGCCAGGTGGGCCCGCTGATCAGAAGCACCGGCGAGCCGCTGCGCGGATCGGAGACGAAAGTGGCGAGTGCCGCACTTTCGGCGCCGGGCGGCAGGCCGGGAAAGATCGGCCGCAGTTCCGCCGCGGTACCAACGAGCACGCTGAGCTTACCAGGCCCGGCAGCCGGAAGCGAAGTGGCGCTGAAGGCAAAGATCTGGTTCGGCATGCTGCTCAGCACCGACAGGCCCTGCGCCAGCCGAAGCAGCGGCCTGGTGGTTCCCGGCTGCTCCAGCGCCGGGACGACGATATCGAACTCGGTCTTGCCGGCGCCATCGACGCCGATGGCACGGATGGCATCGGCGCCCGCCAGTAGTGCGGCGTCGGTGCCGGCGAAATTCAGATAGGTTCCGGACGGATCGATATTCGACCACAATTCATAGGTGGACTGAATGCTGCAATCGGTGCGGTGGCGCTGGGCGGCTTCAAAGGTGACGAGATTGGCGCCGGGCTGCAGCAGACCGGGCGGGACCTCGAAGGTGACGGCCGACGGGCCATCCGGCGAACCGACGCGCTGTTGGCCGATCGGGCGGTTGTTGAGATAGACGGTCAGCGACGAGGCCTCAGGTGCGACGACGATCGCATTCTGGTATGCGAAGGTGAAGCTCGCCTTGGCCGCCGCCTGCTCCGGCGTCAGATAGACCGACCATGACCGGCGATCATATTCACCGCCGAGACCCAGTTTCGAAAAGGGCACGACATAGCGGCGGACATCGCCGGAGCGCGGCGGCGCGGCGGTATTTGCCGCCGCGCCCGGTTGGAGCGCTAGCGCCGTCGGCTGCGACTGGACGGCGATCGCCGGAGGAACGGGTGCTGGAGCGGCCGGAGTTGCAGGTGCGGGTATGACGGAAACCGGAGGCGTGACGGGAGCCGGCGCAGGAGCTGGCGACGGCGTGGGCGGTGTCAATCTCGGGGTAACGGATGCCCCGGGCGGTCGCTCGCCGGACATGTCGAAGGGTGCCGTCTGCGCCTGGGCGAAGGCGGAGGCATGCAGCAGAAGAAGCGAGGCGGCAACGATCCTTCTCATCCGGCGTTGACCTTTGCCGCCTGCTGCTGGGCCTCCCGCTCCGGCCGCATGCTGCGGAAGAAGTAAATGAGGCCGCGGCTGGTCTGATAGAGCGACAAGCCGAGGAACCAGATAGTGCCGCGGATCAGGCCCGGATTGCGGCGGCGCGCGGCCTGGAACTCAGTCCACTGGCCGGAATTGGCAAACATCAGGTCGGCGATCAGGCGATGGTCGAGCGCGCTTTTCGGCACATATTGGCAGCCGACATTGGAGATGTCGCCCGACGGCTCGATATTGCGGACGATGAGCGGCAGCGTTTCCAGATCCGCGCCGCTATAGGGCCGGAAACGGATTTCGCCGACGGCGCCGACCAGCATCTCGTCGAGATGCTTGTTGAAGATGTGAAGCCTTGCGCCATGGACGGAGACGTCCTCGATCGAGGCCGCGTACCATTTGCCGTTGGCGCCGAATTCACAGCGCCGGTTGACGCGGACGCGGCGGGACAAGGCGCGTTCGCCGCGCTCCGAGACGACGCCGAGCGCGCAGCCGGCCATGATCAGGTTGATGGCGTTCCAGCCGCCGACGACGAGCGTGACGTCGGCCTTATAGGGCTCGGCGTAGATCCTGTAGATGGTGATGACGAGCGCGATGATCTGCACCGCGAAAATGACGAAGAACGGACGGCTGATCTCCGACAGGCGGCTGACGGCGATCGATTCGTCCTTGGCGGTGACCTTGAAGGTCGGCTTGCGCGGATTGAGCATGACGGAGACGACAGCCGGCAGCAGATGCACGGTCTGGACATATTCGTAGAGCTCGGAAATCCAGGGCCAGCGGAACGACCCGTAGAGGTAGTTCTGCATCATCAGGTTCACGAGCATATAGGCCAGCGTATAGGCAAGGAACTCGCCGCCGGAGGCGGTGAAGATTTCCAGGTCGAAGAACAAATAGAAGAGCGGCGCAAACAGGAAGATCGTGCGTGGGAACGGGAAGAGCCAGAAAAGCGTGGAGGACATGTAGCAGAGGCGCTGCGGGATCGTCAGGCCGCGCTTCAGAAGCGGGAAGCGGAAGCGCAGGATCTGCATCATGCCCTGCGCCCAGCGGCTGCGCTGGCCGATGAAGCTTGCGAAGGTGGCCGGCTGCAGGCCGGCGATCAGCGGCTTGTCGACATAGATGCTGTTCCAGCCGCTGCCGTGCAGCGCCAGCGCCGTCTCGCAATCCTCGGTGATGCTGATGCCGGAAAAGCCGTTCTGGGATTCAAGCGCCTTGCGGCTCAAAACCGCGGCCGAGCCGCAGAAGAAGGCGGCGTTCCATTTATCCAGGCCGCGCTGGATGATGCCGTAGAACATTTCGTTCTCGCTCGGCATCTTGTCGAAGGTGCGCAGGTTACGCTCCAGCGGGTCGGGATTGATGAAGAAGTGCGGCGTCTGGACGAGGAAAAGCTTCGGGTCATCTTCGAAATAACCGACGGTCTCGAGCAAGAAATCGCGGGCCGGTGCGTGGTCGGCATCGAAGACGGCGATGAGTTCGCCGGTCGAATGTTTCATGCCGTTGTTGAGGTTGCCGGCCTTGGCATGCTCGTTGCGGTCGCGCGTAAGGTAATTGACGTCGAGATCGTCGCAGAGCTGCTTCAGCTCGATATGGCGGGCGGCCGCCGCCTGGGCTTCGAGCAGCTTGCCGGAGTTGCGCTTCTGCAAGGTGCCGCCGTCGTCGAGCAGCCAGACATGCAGCTTCTCGGCCGGATAATCCATGGCCTTGGCGGCGGCCAGCGTGTTTCCGAGCAGGCCGGCATCCTCATTGTAGGATGGCACGAAGACGTCGACATGAGGAAGGCGCCCGGGATTGGCAGCACGCGAGGGGCGCGACGGCAGCGGTGTAGCAACGATGAACAGGCTGAGCGCCAGCATCGCGACGCTATACATTTCGGCCAGATAGAGCAGTAGGCCGGGAATGAAGTTTTCCAACTGATTCAGAGGCGGCAGCGTGTTGGTGGTGCGCCAGTAAACATAACGCAGCACGATCGACGTGCCGAAGGCGAGTGCCACCAGGCGCCACGTCCCCTCGCCCTTCAGGATCTTGATCACCGCCATCACAGTCACGACCGTGATGCTGGTGATGAGCTGGGTCTGCAGGTTGACCGGCAGCGTGATCAGCACGATCATGCAGAGCGAAACCACGGCCCATATGATGACACTGCGGGCTTTGCGCATCGACGTTCCTTCGAAATTGCTCAACCGGGGGCACCATCTGGCGCCCACGGACATGCTCATTATCGTCGGCAGGCGGCCGTCATGGCCGAGTCGCCTATGCAGTCCGGCGAAGGCACGGTGACGCCGATCGCCCTTACCGATTGTTCGTTCGGCGCGGGCGCCGCATCCGGCTTTGCACTCGTCTGTGGCGCCTCGCCCGGCAGCGGTACGCGCGGGCCGATGGGCGCGGGCATGGGTGCTGCGCCTTGAGCCGGTTGTGAGGTCGAGGCCCTGCGAACAGGCGTTGCCCGCGGCCGGCTGACAATCGCGGGCGCCGGCTCATAGCCGATCGGCATAGGGCTGGCGCGGTAACCGCCCTCGTCGGGATAGATCGGCGCGCCGGTGCGTCCGAGCGCTACGTCGGCAGGCGGCGGATTGCCGTAAGGGTTCCAGACCTCGCCGTCGAAGATGCCGGTGACGGTGTAGCCATAGACGATGCCGAGGAGCTGGCGCTCGCTCGCTCTCGCATCGCAAAGGCGCAGGCGCAGCTGGATCATGCCGAAATTGTGCGCCTGGGTATTGGCAGCCGTGCTCGAGCGGATCTGCTGCCAGGCATAGACACAGGTGTCGCCGGCACGGCTGCGGCCGGAGGCGTAGCCGAAGGGGCCATAGGCGTTCTGCAGGAAGGTCGCCGACGTCGCCATCGGCACGCTGGGGGCCGAACGCGCCACCTCGCGGGCAATGCCGCTCTCGTTGATCATGCTGAAGCCCGCATTACCGGCGCCGGGATTGGCCCCGGAAGCGCCGAAGAACTGGACCTTCAGAAAATTCTGACCGGGCACGGAGGATGAGGTAAACAGCGAGATCGTCTGCTCGACGCCGTTTCCACGCTTGCGCTCGACAACGCTAACGATCGACGGGCCGCCCGGCGGCGGCAGGACCAGCGCCTTTTCAGGCGCCACGGTTTCCGGCCCGGAGGGCTGGCGCACACCGCCCGTCGATGTGCAGCCGGCCATCACGCCTGCTACGACCACCAACAATATCGTCTTCCGCAAGCGCATGTCTCGAGCCGCCGCAATCGTCTTCTAGAGATCCGTTCGCAAGCCGAAACGCGACGGATCGTCGAATCAACGACCGGTTGGTCGTCCGTTCAGAATAAACGTCCAACATGGTTAGCGAAAAGTAAACAAGCGAGCTCCAACATCACCATCTGGACTCTTTTCGAACGCTGTTCAGGCGGCTCAACCGTATGATGCAGAAATTAATTTAGTAACAACTTAATTTCTCTCATTGCGCCTGTCTTCCGCTGTGGCGAAAGCCCGCGGGGAACTATGCCGCATGGCCAGCGTTGCCTTGATGTCTGATAGAAAAGGAGAACATCCCATGCGCAAGATCATGCTGGCTGCGGCCGCCATGCTGACCATTAGCTCAGCCGCCTTCGCGCAGAGCACCGTCATCGTTACCGATCCCGCACCGACGGGCTCCGTCGTATTACCTGGTGAGGTGCGCACCTATGTGATGGAGCAAACCACGCCGTCCGTCGTCTATGAAGGCGATATCGCGGTCGGCGCGACGCTTCCCGATACCGTCGAAGTGCATACCGTGCCCAATATCGACGGCTACGGCTACACCGTCGTCAACGAGCGGCGCGTGATCGTCGAGCCGAAGACGCACCGCATCATCCAGGTCCTGGAATAATGCGATCTTGAACTGTGGACGTGCGGCGGCAATCCGGCTTCACGTCCGCTCATCTTCCATCCTCATCGGCACATTCAGAAGCTCACGGATCTTGTGGGCGAGCTGCTCCAGGCTGAAGGGCTTGGCGAGCAGGGAAACACCGTGATCGAGCACACCATTGTGGACGATGGCATTGCGGGTATAACCCGTCGTGTAGAGGATCCGGATCGTCGGCCATTTTTCCTGGACGACATCGGCAAGTTGGCGGCCGCTCATCTGCGGCATGACGATATCGGTGAAGATCAGGTCGACTGCCGGATTTTCTTCGATCAGAAGGAGCGCCTCTATACCGCTTGCCGCCTGCAACACGGTGTAACCGAGTTCATGCAAGCTTTCGGCGGTCATGGTGCGGACGTGCTCATCATCCTCCACCACCAGGATCGTGTCATTGACGCTGCCCTGAGGGATAGGCTTGGCGCCGGCCGTGCCCGACCGGGCGTCCGCCGTGCCGACATGACGGGGAAGATAGATCTTCAACGTCGTGCCCCTGTCGATCTCTGAATAGATCTTGATGTGACCGCCGCTCTGCTTGATGTAGCCGTAGACCTGGCTGAGGCCGAGACCGGTGCCTTTGCCAGGCCCCTTGGTCGTATAGAAAGGGTCGAAGGCACGCTCGATCACTTCCGGCGACATGCCGGTGCCGGTGTCAGTCATGCTGATCATTACATATTGACCTGCTTCGACCTCCGAATGCATGCGCGAATATCGCTCGTCGAGTTCGGTATTGGCGGTCTCGATCGTCAGATTTCCGCCGCCCGGCATGGCATCGCGGGCATTGACGGCAAGGTTCAGGATGGCATTCTCGAGCTGGCTCAAATCGGCAAAGCTCGGCCAGAGACCGCCGGCAAGCACGGTCTCGATCCGGATCTGCTCGCCGAGCGTGCGCCGCAATAGCTCAGACATACCGCCGACCAGCTTGTTAAGGTCGATCACCTCCGGCGCGAGCGGTTGCTGGCGCGAGAAAGCGAGAAGACGCGCAGTCAGCACCGCCGCTCTCTGCGCACCGTCTTTGGCATTCTGGATTGAGTATAGCAGGCGAGGATCCTCGCTGCCGGTCAGGCGCCGCTGGGCGAGATCGAGGTTGCCGATGATGATTGCCAGCATATTGTTGAAATCATGGGCGACGCCGCCGGTCAGTTGGCCGATCGTTTCCATCTTCTGCAACTGGCGGACCTGCGCCTGAGCGGCGGCATTCTCTTCCATCTCGTGCCTGAGCTCGGCAGTGCGCTGGACCACTGTCTGTTCGAGGCGCGTGTTGAAGCTGTTCAGCTCGCTGCGAAGGCGGCTCTGCCTGCCATGGGCGATGAGGATCATCTCCATCAGGCCGACGATGATCACGGCATTGATGAGGTAGCTGGTAAGGCCGACCCATTGGCCGGCGGTGGCCGGCCAGAAAACATTGTGCGGCTCGACGAAAAACTGCTGGACAATGAAACCGGCAAACAAGGCCGCGACAAAGCCCGGCCCGGCGCCGCCTATGAAACTCGCGAGCAATATCGCCGGAAGGAAGCTCAGGAAGGGAAAGCCGGAGAGAGTATCGCTGGCGGCAAGCCTCAGAAGAAACGTCAGGCCAACGAAAGCAACGGCAAGCGGATAGGTATAACCCGGCCTGTGACGCAGCCAATCCGTGGCACTCAGCAAATCCATTCGACACCCCTTCTTCCAGCGCCGCCATGTCTTTCCAGACGGGCAAATGACGCTGTAGCGCTTTGAATTGCTGCATAATTTTATCCTTAAATCGCTCCGATTTAAGGAACTACGCAGGAGCCGATGCGGAGACGGCATTCCAGCTTTTGCACATCGAATTTCAACCGGCAATATGCTGTTTCTCGTACTGCCGGCCACAACGTCTTGACGAGCGGTGCAAGCAGTCCACATAAACCTCCATGCCTAAAGCGTGTCGCAATCTTTCAGATTCGCTCCTTGCGCTTTAGGTCTTTGTTTTTACGCATGTCGTTATCGCAAAACCGCGGCACACTTTTGCGCGACATGCTTTAGCAAGGGGGCAATGGGTGAACCGGATCATGAAAGACATATTCATCGTCGAAGACGACGCACTGATTGCCATGCTGCTCGAGGACATGCTCGCCGATCTGGGCTACCGGGTCTGCGCCAGCGCGCCCGACCTGGAGCGGGCGCTGGCAGCCGCCAGGGATACGGAGTTTGACGCGGCCATTCTCGATGTCTCGCTTGCCGGGCAGAGTTCGCTGCCGGTCGCAAAGCTGCTCGACGAACGCGGCAAACCCTATCTCTATGCGACGGGATACGGTACCGCACCTGACGGCAGCAGCCCAAGCACGCTGCCCGTGCTGCAAAAACCCTTCCAGCTCAGCGAACTCGAACAGGCGATGAAGCAACTTACCGAAGCCTGATTCCTCTTCAGCGCACCTGATCGAGCAGACGCTTGCATTCCAGGAGGTCGTAGAGCGCCTCCTGCAGCAGCGCCCTGTCTTCCTTGCCGACGCTCGACTTGCCGATCGAGACTTCCTGCTCGTCGTCGCCAGCGACGAAATTGAAGAACCGGCGGGTGATCGGCGGCTTGGCGCGGCCGACAATCTGGTCTTCGTCAGCCATGCCGACGCGCGGTTCCCCGGCACCCGTGTCCTGCACGCCCGACGCAAGCGCCTCGACGCTGGCGAGGTCGCCATGACCGACCGATATGACGAACTTGTTGCCGTTGGTCTTCAGGAGCTTCTGCACACCCTTGATCGTATAACCGTGATCATAGAGCAAATGCCGGATGCCTTTGAGGAGGTCCACGTCCTCCGGTCGATAGTAGCGACGGCCGCCGCCGCGCTTCATCGGCTTTATCTGGGGAAAACGCGTCTCCCAGAAGCGCAGCACATGCTGCGGCAGATCAAGATCGTCTGCGACTTCGCTGATGGTGCGAAAGGCATCGGGGCTCTTGTCCAACGTCATGCTGCTACGCGACCTCGCGGCTCGATCCTACGGCGACTCATCATATTTCAACGGTTTGGCGCCGACAATTCAAGTCATGTCTCGACGTTGCGCACAAGGATGGGGGAGTGCGAGAGAGAAAAAACACCGTTCCGAAACGGGAAGCCGATGATCAGGGAGCCGGATTCTGCGGCTTCAGCTTGATCTTGCGAGCGACATGCGCCTTGAGGATGCGCGTCTTCAGCACGTTCGACGCCTTGAAGGTCATGACCCGGCGGGGGGAAATCGGAACCTCCTCGCCGGTCTTCGGGTTGCGGCCGATTCGTTCGTTCTTGTCGCGCACCTGGAAGGTGGCAAAGGAGGAAAGCTTGACGGTTTCACCACGCACGATGGCGTTGCAGATCTCGTCGATGACGGTTTCGACCAGTTCGGCAGATTCGGTCCGGGAAAGCCCAACCTTTCGGAAAACGGATTCCGCCAGGTCTGCTCGCGTCACTGTTTTTCCGGTCATGGTTTCCCCGCCCATACAAAATATTTTGTGAAATCGCACGAAGAGTATTTGTCTTGCGCCTTACGGTCAAGCTCTTGTTCGCCGCCAGTTTTTTAGGATTCGTGCCTACCAGCGCAGCAGAACCGCACCCCAGGTAAAGCCGCCGCCCATCGCTTCGAGCATCACCAGGTCGCCCTTCTTGATGCGGCCGTCGCCGGCAGCGGTCGCAAGTGCGAGCGGGATCGAGGCGGCCGACGTATTGCCGTGCAGGTCGACGGTGATGACCACCTTCGCGGCATCGATGTTCAGCTTCTTCGCCGAACCGTCGATGATGCGGCGATTGGCCTGGTGCGGCACCAGCCAGTCGAGATCGTCGGCGGTGGTGCCGGTCGAATCGAAAGCCGCCTGAATAACGTCGGTGATCATGCCGACGGCATATTTGAAGACCTCGCGGCCTTCCATGCGCAGCTTGCCGACAGTGCCCGTCGTCGATGGTCCGCCATCGACATAGAGCTTTTCCTTATGCGAGCCGTCGGAACGCAGATGTGCGGTCAGCACGCCGCGATCGGCAACGGTGCCCTCGCCTTCGGTCGCTTCGAGTATGATCGCGCCGGCGCCGTCGCCGAAAAGCACGCAGGTGGTGCGGTCGTTCCAGTCGAGAATGCGCGAAAAAGTTTCGGCGCCGATAACGAGAACGCGCTTGGCAAGCCCGCCGCGGATATAGGCATCCGCCGTCGTGACCGCATAGACGAAACCGGTGCAGACAGCCTGGACGTCGAAGGCGAAGCCATGGCTCATACCGAGCCGGTTCTGGATGTTGACCGACGTGGCCGGAAACGTGTTGTCCGGCGTCGAGGTGGCACAGATGACAAGATCGATATCGGCAGGCGTCAGGCCGCCATTGGCAAGGGCTGCGCGCGCGGCGGCTTCGCCGAGCGACGCCGTCGTCTCGTCATCGCCGGCGACATAACGCTGGCGGATGCCGGTGCGCTGGACGATCCATTCGTCTGAAGTGTCGACGATGGCCTCCATATCACGATTGGTCATCACGCGCTTCGGAAGTGCGGCTCCGAACCCGCGAACCACTGAACGGATCATCTTTGATTGAACCCCATCGCTCATGCCGCTTCCGGGCCCATCGGGGGCAGCCGCTTGGCATGATATTTCTTAAGATCGTTTTCTATTTTCTGATTGAGGCCGTTCTTGGCCATGTCATAGCCGACTTCGATGGCGGCTGCGATGCCTTCGGCATTCGCCCCGCCATGGCTCTTGATGACGATGCCGTTCAGGCCGAGAAACACGCCGCCATTGACCTTGCTCGGATCGAGCTTCTCGCGAAGCATGTCGAAGGCGCTTTTGGCGAAGAGGTAGCCGATGCGGGCGAGCAGCGTGCGCGACATGGCGGCACGCAGATATTCGCCGATCTGCTTGGCGGTGCCTTCGGCGGTCTTGAGCGCGATATTGCCGGAAAATCCTTCGGTGACGACGACGTCGACCGTGCCCTTGCCAAGGTCGTTGCCCTCGACGAAGCCGGAATATTCGAGCGAATCGATGTTCGCCTCGCGCAACAGCCGGCCGGCCTCCTTGACCTCCTCCTGGCCCTTCATCTCCTCGACGCCGACGTTGAGAAGGCCGACCGTCGGGCGTTCGACTTCGAACAGCGCGCGCGCCATGGCGCCGCCCATCAGGGCAAAATCCATCAGCTGTTGCGCATCGGCGCCGATCGTCGCCCCGACATCGAGCACGATGCTCTCACCCTTCAGCGTCGGCCAGATCGCGGCGATCGCCGGACGCTCGATATTGGCCATGGTGCGCAGACAGAACTTCGCCATCGCCATCAGCGCGCCGGTATTGCCGGCCGAGACCGCGACATCGGCGTCACCTGTCTTCACTGCCTCGATCGAGCGCCACATGGTGGAGATGTAGCGGCCACGGCGCAGCGCCTGGCTCGGCTTCTCATCCATGGCGACGGCAAGCTCGCAGTCGTGAAAGATCGATTTTTCCTTGAGCTTCGGAAACTTGGCGAGAACCGGATCGCACTGTTCCTTGAGACCATAGAGAACGAAGGAAATATCCGGATGCCGATCCAACGCCTTGGCGGCGCCGGGGATGACAACCTGGGGACCAAAGTCGCCACCCATGAGGTCGAGAGATATTCTGATCACGCGTCCCTGATCCTTCTTTTCGCCGAGGGCGAAATTTCGGCCAAAATACCGGTTTTGGCGTCGCTTACAACTGAATTGTGTCAAATGCCAGAGGGGCTTCAGTCCTTTTTCCAGTCCTTGAGGGCTGCGAAAGCGGAGGGTTTTTTATCGTCCTCGCCGCTGTCTTCGACATGGCCGGCGAATTCGATACCCTGCTTGCGCGGATAGGGATCGATCGCCAGAGCGGCGAATTCGGCAACCACCTCGCCGGCGTCGATCGTATCGCCGACAAAGTTTTCGGGCAGATCAGGACCGTCGGGATCGAGCAGCATCTCGCCGGCGTCGTTGCCGGCCTGGCGGGCAAGCTTGGAGCCCTCCGGCACGAAGATCTGCTCGAAGCTCTCGTCGATGGCGGATTCGACCGGTTCCAGCGTCACGACGCAGGACTGGACGATCTTCGCCCGTACGCGGCCCTTGATGCGCACGCCGTCGCGCTTCCAGCGGGCAATCTGCAGATCGGCGCTGAGATCGTCGACGGAGACAACGTTCCAGGTCTTGGCAAGCGCCTTCAGTTCGCTGGCGTCGGCCTCGACATGGACCTCGACGGGGTTGGCCGAGATGTGGCCGACCTTGACTTGATAGGAGAAGGGAACATCGTCCCGATCACTCTGCATCGTTTCCTCCTTCAGATGACCGGTGGGCAGGCGACCGGCGGGAGCGTCGCCGAACCGGTGGCGATTACCTCTTCGGCAACGGCGGACAGATGCGATTCTGCAGCCATCATCCATCCGGCGAGACCGGACATATCGGCCGGCGCCGCGGTTTCGGGGTAGATATTGCGCTGAAGGGCGAGAGCGAGGGCCTCGGCATCGCCTGTGTCCATCGCCTTCGAATAGGCTTCGAGCCGGCCGTAAAACATGCCGGCAAGCTTTTTCATGCGCTTCGGCACGCTGTTGTCGCCGATGCCGAGTTCGCGGATCGAATAGTCGATATCCTGGAAGAAGGCGTCGACGATCTCCTGGGCGATTTCCTGGCCGCTGGTGACGGAAGCACGCGTGCGGCGAAAAAACAGAATCATGGCGATCGACAGCATCTCGAAACGGCCCATGACCGTATCCGGCACATTGAGCCGCTCGTAGAGTTCCGGCATACGCGCGGCCGCCGCCAACGCCGCATATTGCCTGTCGACGATCGCCTGATTGTTGTTTTTCTTACGGAAGAGCCCGAAGATCATTGTTTTTTCCGGAAATGCCTCATTCTTCATGCCGGCTGGCGTCTGGCCTTGTTGCATGATTTCGAAAGCTGGTTTACCGAAGCAGGCGCGAATTGCAATGCCGATCATGGCCTGTTTCGGGACGACGCCTTCGATGCGTCAGCGAAGCGAATTCGGGATATTCGACCCGGAATGGCCACAATGGTTTTGCAGGAGGAAAGCGTGCAAGGCCCCGAATGGCTGCTATCGACACTCACAGGGAGTAGATGTCGTTGAAGAAACGGTATTTCAAGTCTGACATGAAATTCTTCAGCAGTGCGGCCATTGCCCTCATAATTGCCTCCACTACCGCTCTCTCCGGTTGCCAGACTAGCACCGTGCTCAACGGCGGCTACGTCGCCGACCAGCAGTCGTTGAACCTCGTTCCGGAAGGCTCCAGCCGCGAGCAGGTGCTGCTTTCGCTCGGCACTCCGTCGACGACGGCGACCTTCGACGGCGAAGTCTTCTATTACATCTCGCAGCGGCGCACGCGTGCGGTCGCCTTCCAGAAACTGAAGGTCGTCGATCAGAGCGTTCTGGCGATCTATTTCGACAAGGACGGCGTCGTCAGCCGCCGCGCCAACTATACGCTGCAGGACGGCAAGGTGTTCGACACGATCGGACGCGTCACGCCGACCGGTGGCAAGGAACTCACCTTCCTGCAACAAATGCTTTCCGGCGGCAGCGCCGCGAGTGCTGCCCGCAGCCTGTTCGGCGGCGGCGCCGGCGGCACGCCGCAGAACCCGAGCAGCCTGCGCTGAACGGACACGCCTCACACGAAAAACCCGCCGGATCGCTCCGGCGGGTTTTTTAATGGCGCTGCTTGGGCGTGAAATGTACCAGCCAAGCCGGCGGCGTTGTTTATCCGGCGAGAACGGCGAGCAGCAGAAGTGCCACGATATTGGTGATCTTGATCGCCGGGTTGACGGCTGGGCCGGCAGTATCCTTGTAGGGATCGCCGACGGTATCGCCGGTGACGGAGGCCTTGTGCGCATCCGAACCTTTCATGTGACGCACGCCGTCCTTGTCGACAAAACCGTCTTCAAAGCTCTTCTTGGCATTGTCCCAGGCTCCACCGCCCGATGTCATCGAGATGGCGACGAAGAGGCCGTTGATGATGACGCCGAGCAGCGATGCACCGAGGGCGGCAAAGGCGGAGGCCTTGGAACCGGAGATGAGAAGCACGCCGAAATAGACGACGATCGGCGCCAGCACCGGCAGCAGCGACGGCACGATCATCTCGCGGATGGCGGCCTTGGTCAGAAGGTCGACCGCCCTGCCGTAATCCGGCTTTTCCGTGCCCTGCATGATGCCGGGCTTTTCCTTGAACTGACGACGGACTTCCTCGACGATCGCGCCGGCCGCACGGCCGACGGCGGTCATGGCGATGCCGCCGAAGAGGTAGGGAATGAGACCTCCGAAGATCAATCCGGCCACCACGTAAGGGTTTGAAAGATCGAAGGAAATTTCGCCGATGCCGGCAAAATAAGGGAACTTGTCGCCATTCGCCGCAAAATATTTGAGGTCGTAGGAGTAGGCCGCGAAGAGCACCAGGGCGCCGAGACCGGCAGAACCGATGGCATAACCCTTGGTCACGGCCTTGGTCGTATTGCCGACGGCATCGAGCGCATCGGTGGATTTACGCACCTCCGGCGGCAGATGCGACATTTCGGCGATACCGCCGGCATTGTCCGTCACAGGCCCGAACGCGTCGAGCGCGACGATCATTCCGGCGATGCCGAGCATGGCCGTAACCGCAATGCCGGTGCCGAACAGGCCGCCGAGCTGGTAGGTGGCGAGAATGCCGCCAACGATGACGATCGCCGGCAGTGCCGTCGATTCCAGCGAGACGGCCAGGCCCTGGATGACGTTGGTGCCGTGACCGGTGACCGAGGCCTGGGCGATCGAGACGACCGGGCGCTTGCCCGTGCCGGTATAATATTCAGTGATCACGACGATCAGCGCGGTGACGACGAGGCCGATGATGCCGCAGAAGAAGAGGTTCGCGCCTGATATGTCGGCGCCTCCGACGGAGCCGATCGATCCCCAGCCGATGGTGAGCGAGGTGGCAGCGCCAAGACCGACGATCGACAGCAGGCCGGTGACGATGAGGCCCTTGTAGAGCGCGCCCATGATCGAGCCGTTCGAGCCGAGCTTGACGAAGAAGGTGCCGATGATCGAGGTGATGATGCAGGCGCCGCAGATCGCCAGCGGATAGACCATCGCAGACTGGAGGATCGGCGCGCCGGCAAAGAAGATCGCGGCGAGAACCATGGTGGCGACGACCGAGACCGCATAGGTCTCGAAAAGGTCGGCCGCCATGCCGGCACAGTCGCCGACATTGTCGCCGACGTTATCGGCGATCGTTGCCGGGTTGCGCGGATCGTCTTCGGGAATGCCGGCTTCCACCTTGCCGACGAGATCGCCGCCGACATCGGCGCCCTTGGTGAAGATACCGCCGCCGAGACGGGCGAAGATCGAGATCAGCGACGCGCCGAAGCCGAGTGCCACCAGCGCATCGATGACTTCGCGCGAGCCGCTCTCATGGCCGAGCCCGATGGTCAAGACTGTATAGTAGATGGAGACGCCGAGCAGCGCCAGGCCAGCCACCAGCATGCCGGTGATCGCACCCGACTTGAAGGCGATGTCGAGGCCGGCGGAAAGGCTCACGGAAGCCGCCTGGGCGGTGCGCACATTGGCGCGGACGGAGACGTGCATGCCGATGAAACCGGCAGCACCTGATAGTACGGCGCCAATCAGGAAGCCGATCGCGGCCTCGCCGGAAAGGAGCAGCCAGGCTAAAATGAAAACAACAACGCCGACAATGGCAATGGTTCTGTACTGGCGCGTCAGATAGGCTTGCGCACCTTCGCGAATATAGCCCGCGATCTCCTGCATGCGGCTGTTGCCCTGATCGGCGGCAAGCACCGACCGGGTTGCCCAGGCGGCATAAACCACCGAGAGCAGACCGCATGCGATTACGCATAAAAGAATCGTCATTTCGCTCTTTCCTCCCATAGGCCGGAACTCACTCCTTCTCCGGCAAAAACGCCGCCGAATCGCCTTCCTCTCCACAGAAACGCCACAGCTAAGCGGTGCGGAGATTGCGTGGTCGATCACGTGGCGTCAAGACCGCAAATGGGGGAAAACTATTGCGGTGCGAAGAAAGAGACGGGGGGCTGTTTGGCGGCGAATGACCTACTTCTTCGCCTCGCCGCGGACCTGCTTTGCGATGCGGTCGAGCACGGCGTTGACGAGCTTCGGCTCGTCGTCATCAAAGAAGGCCTGGGCAATCTCGACATATTCGGTGACGATGACCGCCACCGGAACGTCCTTGCGATCGGTGATCTCGAAAACGCCGGCGCGCAGGATGGCGCGCACGGTGCTGTCGAGGCGCGACAAGGCCCAATCGTCCTGCAGGGCTGCGGCAATCAACGGATCGAGACGGACCTGATCGCGCACGACGCCCGAAACGATGGAACGGAACCAGGCGGCATCGGCCTTCAGATAGGTCGCGCCGTCGAGTTCCTGGCCAAGACGGTGCGCCTCGTATTCGGCGACGATTTCCAGAACGCCCGTGCCGCCGACATCCATCTGATACAGTGCCTGAACGGCAGCAAGGCGGGCAGCGCCCCGCTGGTTTGCAGTCTTGACCGGCCGTTCCGTCTTGTCGTCGTTCATTCGTTATGCACCCAGTTTCTGCTTCAGCTCGATCATGGTCAGAGCTGCACGAGCGGCAAATCCGCCCTTGTCCTTGTCCGAGCGGCGCGCGCGCGCCCATGCCTGTTCGTCGTTTTCGACGGTCAGGATGCCATTGCCGATGGCAAGTGACTCGCTGACCGCGAGATCCATCAAGGCGCGCGAGGATTCGTTCGACACGATATCGAAGTGATAGGTCTCGCCGCGAATGACCATGCCGAGGGCGACATAGCCGTCATAATGCGTTCCGCCATTGTCGTCTCCATCGAGCGACATGGCAATCGCCGCCGGAATTTCCAGTGCGCCGGGAACGGTGACGACCTCGAAAGTGGCGCCGGCCTCTGTCAATGCGAAGGTCGCGCCTTCGAGCAGGGCGTCGGCCATGTCGTCGTAGAAGCGGGCCTCAACGATCAAAATATGGGGAGCGGTCTCTCTCGGCATGGTTCACCTTCGGTTGGCGGGACATTTACCCACTCGGCAGCCCGCGGTCAAAACATGCCTTCGTCCGAATGGCAAGCAATTTCGCCCGATGCCGCATAGCGAAAGAGGAAATATCTGCAAGGGGATAGGGGCGGCCTGTATGCACAGCTGAGCAAGCCTCTGAAGTCAGCTTTCCCGGTCGCCATGAAAGCGGCAATTCGAAGGCCGTTTTCATGAACAATTCTTAATGGATTTTCAGTGGCTTAACCTATTGAATCGCGAATGGGAGAACGCCAATTCCATGTCGTGACGCAGACGATCCCCTGCAATGACAGCCGACCGTCTAAGCAGATGAAAGGATACAAATCATGCACCGCGTTCTCGCTATCACCGTCGCTGCCGCCCTCTCCTCCATCGCCTTTGCCGGCGTCAGCCAGGCCGGAAGCCTTGGGATGAACACTGCTCAGGGTATCGAGCAGACACTCCGGACCTTCCACGGCAATGATTTTAATGTCGAGCAGGTCTACAACTGGCGCAATCGCGACGACGAGACGACCGGTCCGCGCTCGGCACCGGAACGTTCCGGCCAGGCCGTTCACGGCATCCAGGCCTCGATCGACGCCAACCGGTCGCTTGCCCACCGGCTTAACAACAAAGGCGTCGACGTCCGCAACATCGTCAACGCCGAGCAGGCAGCTGACGGAAGCTTGACCTTCTACGTCCGCTGACGCTCCAGCGCATACCCCCGAATATCGGAATGATCTTCGGGGATATGCGTGGGTTGAAGTGATCGAGCGTCCTTATCGCGTACTATTCGACGCACGGCGCTCAAAGCATGGGCGGCGGTCTCCTCTCCGCCCATGCTGGGGATATCAGAGATAAGCATTGAATTTTCCTGGGATGACGGCTTCTCTCCTGGAAACAGGAGGACGTCATGGCAACGGAACAGAAGGCGGTGATCAATACCGCCGATCTCAAGCTCGAGCACTGGACACAGGGCGAGCTCTTCGAAAGTACCGACACCTCTTTCGGCGCGCTACTTGGCCTGACCGGCCTCGGCGTCAGCTACAACGAGGTAGCGCCCGGCAAATCCGGCTGCCCCTTCCACAACCACCACGTCGAAGACGAGCTGTTCTATGTAATCGCCGGTACCGGCGAATACCGCTTCGGCGACGCGCGTCATGCGATCAAGGCAGGCGACGTGCTCGGTGCGCCAGCCGGCGGGGCCGAAACAGCGCACCAGATCATCAACACCGGCACGGCCACACTCGTCTATCTCGGCATCTCGACGATGGCGAAGACTGAGATCGTCGAATATCCCGATTCCGGAAAGTTCCTTGCCAAGACGAATAGAGACGATACAAAAATCGGGCGCTTCCGCCACATCGGACGGCCGCAAGGCGATCTTGACTATTGGGACGGCGAGCCCGGCGCCTGAGAGTGCGATTTCCATAAGGACCCATCGTGACCGACATTCCGACCCTCGAAACGGCGCGGCTGACGCTTCGCCCTCACCGCCTTGACGATTTCGACGCGCATGCAGCGCTGTGGGCGGACGAGGACGTCGTGCGCTTCATCACCGGCCTGCCATCGACGCGCGAGCAGAGCTGGAGCCGCATGCTGCGCGTTGCCGGCATGTGGCACCATATGGGCTTCGGCTTTCTGGCGATCGTCGAAAAGGAGAGCGGCCGGTTCATCGGTGAAGCGGGCTTCCTGGAAGCCCGCCGCGAGATGGAGCCCTCGATCGAGGGGACGATGGAGGTCGGCTGGGCGCTGATGCCTTCGGCGCAAGGCCGCGGTTATGCCACCGAGGCGCTGACCGTCCTGATCGGCTGGGCGGAAACGCACTTCCCGGGAAAACCGATGAGCTGCATCATCAGTCCCGAGAACCAGACCTCGCTGAGGGTCGCAGCCAAGCTCGGCTTCCGCGAGACGGCGCGCACGCAATACAATGGCGACATCATTCAGTTTTCGAGGTAAGGCGCCGCGCGTCCAACAGGACGGCTGTCACTTATGCGCTCGGGAATTCGGCCAACCGGGCGGCGTAACGCGCCATGGTGTCGACTTCGAAATTGACGAAATCGCCGGCCGTGCGATCGCCCCAGGTGGTGACCTCGAGCGTGTGGCGGATGAGCAGCACGTCGAAATCCGTGCCATCGACGGCATTGACCGTCAGCGAGGTGCCGTCGAGGGCGATCGAACCCTTGGGGGCGACGAATTTCGCCAGATGTTCGGGCGCGCGCAGGCGGTAGCGCGTGGCGTCGCCTTCTGCTGTCACCGAGAGGATTTCCGCCTTGCCGTCGACATGGCCGGAAACGATGTGGCCGCCGAGTTCATCACCGATCTTCAGCGACCGTTCGAGATTGATGCGGCTGCCTTCCTGCCAGGCACCAATCGTCGTCAGCCGCAGCGCCTCTTCCCAGGCCTCGACCTCGAACCAGCGGCCGTTGCTGCCTTCCTGCGGCAGGCCGGTGACGGTGAGGCAGATGCCGGAGTGAGAGATGGATGCGCCCATATCGATGGTCGCCGGGTCGTAACTCGTCGCAACGCGGAGCTTGATGCCCTCCTTCAGCGGCGAAACGGATTCGATCGTGCCGATATCGGTGACTATTCCGGTGAACATCAAAGCCCTCTTTCGTATTCGTCCAGGCGATCTTCGCCGAACATCAGCGTGCCCGTATGGGCAAAACCCGATGGTATGTCGGTTGCATCAAGCGGGGATTCAATACCGCCCTCGCCGATCACAACAGGCGCCTGATAAAGCTGGATGCGGTCGACGAGGCCAGCCTCGAGGAAAAGCCGCGCCGTCTTTGCACCGCCCTCGACCAGGAGCGAGGAAATACCGCGCGTCGCGAGTGCCGGCAACAGGACTTCCGGATGATAGGGATTGCAATGGACGACCTCGACGCCGGCGGCTTCGAGGGTTGCGCGGCGGGAGTCCATGTCAGTGGCGTCGGCGGGTAGGGTACCCCCCTCTGCCCTGCCGGGCATCTCCCCCACAAGGGGGGAGATCGGATCGGGGTTAGCCCCTTGCCCTACGTCTTGCCTCGAGGCGAAACCATCTTGATCGGAAGCTGGGGAATTCGGATCGCGCCTCTTGCCGATCTCCCCCTTTGTGGGGGGGTCGAAGGACGGGTCGAGACCCGTGGCTCGACCCCGGTAGCCCGGCAGGGCAGAGGGGGGTAACCCCTCCGCCTCCAACAGCGATGCTTCCTCACTCGCCACCACGATCACCGGCACTTCCCGCGCCGTCTCGACCAGCTTGCTGGTCAGCGGCAATGCCAGGGCAGGATCGAGCACGATGCGGATCGGCGATTGCGATTCAAGGCCTGGCGAACGCACAGTCAGCAGCGGATCATCCGCAATCGCGGTACCGATGCCGACGAGGATCGCATCGGTTTCGGCGCGCAGCGCCTGCACCTGGGCGCGGGCGAGCGGGCCGGTGATGGACACCTGCCCCTCCCCTTGACGGCCGATCATGCCGTCGGCGGAAACGGCAAGCTTGAGAGTCACATAGGGCCGGTTCTTCGTCTGGCGGGTGAGATAGGCGGCAAGCGAATGCCGGCCCTCGGCCTCCAGCACGCCGGCATCCACCTCTATGCCGGCTTCGCGCAGCATGGCGATGCCGCGGCCGGAGACACGCGGATCGGGGTCGGTGACGCTGATGACGACGCGGGCGACGCCATAGGCGATCAGCGCCTCGGCGCAAGGCGGCGTCCTGCCGTGATGCGAGCAGGGTTCGAGCGTCACATAGGCAGTGGCGCCGCGGGCGAGCGCGCCGGCTTCAGCGAGCGCCTGCGTCTCGGCATGCGGGCGGCCACCGAGCGCCGTCACGGCACGGCCGACGATGACACCATCCCTGACGATCAGGCAGCCGACGGAAGGGTTGGTGGCGGTGCGTCCGATATGCCAGCGCGACAGGCGGATCGCCGCCGCCATGAAACGTTCGTCATGCGGCGTGATGCTCATGGCTCACCTGTCCAGCGGGTCGCGGGCGATCTTGGCGTTGATTTCGGAAATGACCTTTTCGAAATCCTCGGCAAGCGAGAAATCCCGATAGACCGAGGCATAGCGCACGAAGCCGACATCATCGAGGCTCTTCATGGCTTCCAGCACCTGCAGGCCGATCTGTTCGGAGGAGATCTCGGTCTCGCCGGAGCTTTCAAGCCGGCGGACGATGCCGGAGACGGCGCGCTCGATGCGGTCCCGCTCGACCGGGCGTTTGCGCAGCGCCACTTCGAAGGAGCGCACCAGCTTGTCGCGGTCGAAGGGCACCTTGCGGCCGGTCTTCTTGATGACCATCAGTTCGCGCAGCTGTACACGCTCGAACGTGGTGAAGCGGCCGCCGCAATCCGGACAGATGCGCCGCCGGCGGATGGACGTGTTGTCCTCCGCCGGGCGCGAATCCTTGACCTGTGTATCTTCCGAACCGCAATAGGGGCAGCGCATCCCTACTCCTTATCCCATGTAGCCGTACATGGGGAAGCGGTCGGTGAGGCTGACCACCTTGCCGCGCACAGCGGCTTCGACGGCGGCGTTGCCTTCATCGGAATTGGCGACCTTGAGACCGTCGAGAACCTCGACGATCAGATTGCCGATCTCGCGGAATTCCGCTTCCTTGAAGCCGCGGGTCGTGCCGGCCGGCGCGCCGAGACGCACACCCGAGGTGACGAAGGGCTTTTCCGGATCGAAGGGAATGCCGTTCTTGTTGCAGGTGACGTAGGCGCGTCCGAGGGCTGCCTCGGCGCGCTTGCCGGTGGCATTCTTCTTGCGCAGGTCGACCAGCATCAGGTGGTTGTCGGTGCCGCCGGAGACAACGTCGAGGCCACCCGATATCAGCGTTTCGGCAAGCGCCCGGGCGTTCTTCACCACCTGGGCGGCATAATCCTTGAATTCCGGCTGCAGCGCCTCGCCGAAGGCCACAGCCTTGGCGGCGATGATGTGCATCAGCGGGCCGCCCTGCAGGCCCGGGAAGACGGCCGAATTGAACTTCTTCGCCAGATCCTCGTCATTGGTGAGGATGACGCCGCCGCGCGGGCCGCGCAGCGACTTGTGGGTCGTCGTCGTCGCGACATGGCAATGCGGGAACGGCGACGGATGAACGCCACCGGCGACAAGGCCGGCAATGTGGGCCATGTCGACCATCAGATAGGCGCCGACGCTGTCGGCGATCTCGCGGAAGCGCTTCCAGTCCCAGATACGGGAATAGGCAGTGCCGCCGGCGATGATGAGCTTCGGCTTGGTTTCCTCAGCCTTGCGGGCGACTTCATCCATGTCGAGCAGGTTGTCGCCTTCGCGCACGCCGTAGGAGACGACGTTGAACCACTTGCCGGACATGTTGACCGGCGAACCATGCGTGAGGTGGCCGCCCGAATTCAGGTCGAGCCCCATGAAAGTATCGCCGGGCTGCAGCAGCGCCAGGAATACGGCCTGGTTCATCTGCGAACCGGAATTCGGCTGGACGTTGGCGAAATTGACGCCGAAAAGCTTCTTGGCGCGCTCGATCGCCAGTTCCTCGGCGATATCGACGAACTGGCAGCCGCCGTAATAACGCTTGCCGGGATAACCCTCGGCATATTTGTTGGTCATGATGGAGCCTTGGGCTTCCAGCACGGCGCGGGAGACGATGTTCTCAGAAGCGATCAGTTCGATCTCGTGCCGTTGGCGACCGAGTTCCTTTCCGATCGCGCCGAAAATGTCCGGATCGACGTCCGCAAGCGAGCGATTGAAGAAGGATTCGGTGGAAGCATTGGTCATCGGCGGGCTCCTCAACTGGAATGCGCTGAGGTATTAGCCTTCCGCCGTGGCGAGGGCAATACAGAGAACGACATTTGCTGAGCAAAGCGCGCGCGCCCGCTCTTTTGCGGTCGTACGACGCCGATGCCTGGCGACTATCTCAAGGAGCGCCCTTCCCGGCACAAAAAAACCGCGCCGGAAAGCGCGGTTCTCAAATAACAATGCAGAGGTCGCCGCTTACTGGACCGGCTGTTCCATGCCAGCCGTGGTGTCGAGCGCCAGCTCGGCATTGCCGTCCATCTGATAGATGTCGTCGCGGAACTGGACGATGCCGTCGGGCATGCCCCAGGCAGAGATGTAGACGAAATAAACCGGAACCTCCGTGGCGAGCTTGATCGGCGTGTTGACGCCGGTTGCGATCACTTGCTCCATCTGCTGGCGGTTCCAGCCGGGGGTTTCGCGCAGCAGCCAGTTCGTCAGGTCGCGCACGTTCTGCACGCGGACGCAGCCGGACGATTCGAAGCGCATCAGCTTGTTGAACAAGCCCTGCTGCGGCGTGTCGTGCATATACTCGCCGTTCTTGTTGTAGAAGTTGATCTTGGTCGACGCCATGGCGTTGGTCTTGCCGGGGTCTTGGCGGAACATAAGGTTCGGCGCCTCGCCGTTCCAGTCGATAGTCTCGGGGGCGACTTCGTTGCCCTTGCCGTCGATCAGGCGGATGGCGTTCTTTTCGAGATAGGTCGGATCCTTGCGCATCAGCGGCATGATGTCCTTCTCGACGATCGAGCGCGGCGAAGTCCAGTAAGGGTTGAGGATGACCTCGTAGATCTTCGAATTGACGAGATGCGTCGGGCGGCTCAAGCGGCCGACAACCGCGGTGTGGCGCGTCGCGACGCTACCGTCTTCGACAGCCTCCACATAGGCGGCCGGGATGTTGACCATCACGTGACGGCGACCCAGGTCTTCCGGGAAGGTCTGCAGACGGACGACATTGGTGTTCAGCTGCTGCAGGCGGACATCGGCGGGGATGTTCATCGCCTTCAGCGTGAATTCGCCGAGAACGCCATCGGCCGGCAGGCCGTGACGCGCCTGGAAGCGCTTGACGGCGCCGTCGACATAAGAATCGAAGGCGTTGGACAGGCCGGCCTCACGCGGCAGATCGCCGGTGATCGCAAGACGCTGGCGCAGCGCCTGGACGGCAGGAGAGCTGACGCCGAGTTGCAGACGCTGGTCACCGGGGTTGACCTCAGGCCAGCCGCCGGCTGCGGCGATCTGCTGATACTGCATAATTGCCTGCTGGGCGCTCGCGACCGATTGGGGGCCGAGGATCGGCGTGTTGGAAACCATGGCGGTCGCCGTGCGCGACGCCGCCTTGGCGTCGAACTGGTCGTCCCAGTTGCCGCGGCGCGGCGCATTGATCAGCGTATCGAGCGCCGATTGCGCGAATGCCGGCGCGGCCAGCGCACTGGCGCCGACCGTTGCCGCAGACGCAAGGAAGGCGCGGCGCGAGAGAGCTTCAATTCCGTTTTTCTTCGACATAGTCCCAACCACTGAATGCCGCTATAAGGAGAATCTGCGGCCTTTTGCGATATCACTGCGCTTTAACGCAGATCCCAGTCCATTCGTTGTTCCGGCGCACCGAAAAATTCCGCTTGCCCCATCACAAGATTGCGATGCGGCAGCCTGAACATCCTGATCGGTCTATTGAAAGCGCCGGTTGTTAAGCCTTCCGCTGCCACACCAATATGGCCAATTCGTGTTGCCGGGCCGGAAGACGGACTTGCCGACTGCCGGAAACAGGACGCAACGAACCATATGACGGGTAAAGCGTGCCGGTTAATAACGGCTAAAAAACGGCTTGAATACCGGGCTTTGCGCTTGCCTGCCATGCGTTGCAAAGATGCCACGCGAGGGCAAACGGCAAAACCGGACGCGCAGGGACGCATCCGGTTTTGGTCAACCCTCGAAGGAGGTCAGGGGTCTCAGAGACGATACAAAATCTGGTCGTTCCAGAAACGGTCCAGACGCTGGAGCAGTTTGTTCATCTGGGTGAACTCGTCGGTGCCGATGCCGCCGACCTTGTCGATCGAGGCGATGTGGCGTTCGTAGAGCTTGGCCACTGTTTCGGCGATGTCCTGGCCGGTTTCGGTCAGGCTGATGCGGACCGAGCGGCGGTCGATGCGCGAGCGCTGGTGGTTGATGAAGCCGAGATCGACCAGCTTCTTGACGTTGTAGGAAACGTTGGAGCCAAGATAGTAACCACGCGAGCGCAGCTCGCCGGCGGTCAGCTCGGAGTTGCCGATGTTGAAAAGGAGCAGCGCCTGGATGGCGTTGACGTCGCTGCGACCCTGGCGGTCGAATTCGTCCTTGATGACGTCGAGAAGACGACGGTGCAGACGTTCAACGAGATGAAGGGATTCCATGTAAAGATCACGGATGTCGTGGTCCTGCTGGTCACGGAAGGTCGATACCGCCTGCGGCTTGATTTTCGTGTTCATATTGACTGCCTCACTGTTTGTTTGGCGGTGTGTTTTCTTCCCGCCTTGAGTGAGACCCTATCGAATACATATAAAATTCGACTTAAACCGCAGGCTTAACGGAGCCTTACCGGTAACTCCACGTTGTCTCAGGGTAAATCAACACTTACCTGGCGGCGATGCCGGCGCTTTTCCAGCCAGAGCAGCAGGCGGAAAATCAAGTAGACCACGGCGACGATGACATGCAGCAGGATGATCAGCTGGTTGGGGCCGAAAATATCCGGCAGCAGGCCATACATGAGGATTTGCCCGCCGGCGGCCAGCACCCAGATGACCGGTCCCCAGGAGACGGTGAGCCAGAGGCCGAGGGAGGCGACGGGGAAGAGCACGGCGAGGCTGGTGCTCGCCACCTTCCACGGCAAGCTCAAAAGATCGAAGCGGCCGGCGCCGACCAGCGAATAGCCGACGAGCATCGCCCAATATTGCAGGCCGAACCAGAAGCAGGATACGGCAACCAGTCTCAGGAAGAGAATGAAAAGGATATCCGCCAGTGTGCGTTTCGGTATCGTCGAGGATTCGGTTTCCATAGCGCAGACATCGGTTTGGGGTTGCATCTTCATAAAGAACGCCGCGTGTCTGACAAGACGCGCTGGAGAACGCTTTATCACTTTGAGTTTGCGCATACCCCCGAAAAATCGATTCCGATTATCGGCGTCATGCGCCAGAGGTTCTTCCGCCGCGGCCAATCGTCCGGTTTGGATTTTCCAGGCGCCATGATAATGAGCGCTCCGACAAATGGAATGGGCTGGGGATAGATATCATGCAGGACAGGACGCATCTCGTCGACGACATCACCGGCCATCGCCGCATGCGGCGCAACCGCAAGGCGGATTGGACACGCCGGCTGGTGCAGGAAAACCGGCTGACGGTCGACGACCTGATCTGGCCGATCTTCATCGTGCCGGGTTCCGGTATCGTCGATCCGATCCCGGCCATGCCGGGTGTCAACCGGATGAGCATCGACAGGGCCGTCGAAGCCGCGCGCGAAGCGGCCAGCCTCGGCATTCCGGCCCTTGCCACCTTTCCGAATATCGAGATGGAGCTGCGTGACGAGACCGGCTCGAACAGCCTCGAAGCCAACAACCTGATCAATCAGGCAACAGTGGCGATCAAGAAGGCGGTGCCTGATATCGGCATCATTACCGATGTCGCGCTCGATCCCTTCACCAGCCACGGCCATGACGGCATCCTCAGAGACGGCGAGATCGTCAATGACGAGACGGTCGACCAGGTGGCGCGCGCCGCCGTGATGCAGGCGGATGCCGGCGCCGACATCATCGCGCCGTCGGAGATGATGGACGGACGCATCGGCGCGATCCGCATGGCGCTCGATGCGGCCGGCCATCAGAGCGTCGGCATCATGAGCTATGCGACGAAATTCGCCTCCGCCTTCTACGGTCCCTATCGCGAGGCGATCTCGACGGGCGGGCTGCTGAAAGGCGACAAGAAGACCTATTATATCGACCCCGCCAACGGCACCGAGGCGATCCGCGACGCGGCCCTCGACGTCGAGGAAGGCGCCGACATGCTGATGGTCAAGCCTGGCCTGCCCTATCTCGATATCTGCTGGCGGATGAAGGAGGCTTTTGGCCTGCCGACCTTCGCCTACCAGGTTTCCGGCGAATATACGCAGATCAAGGCGGCGGCGATGAATGGTTGGATCGACGGCGAACGGGCGATGCTCGAAACGCTGCTGTCGTTCAAGCGGGCGGGATGCGACGGTGTCCTCACCTATTTCGCGATCGAAGTGGCGAAAATTCTCGCGAAACGGTAATTGGGGGGCGGATTGGCGATTTCGGGGCAGATTATTGCATTTTGCCCTGCCGATACCATATCAGCGGCATCGTTTTTCCGCAGGAGATTGAGATGAGCTACAACCCCAATCCGCTTTATGCCGCACCGGAGGACTGGCGCGCCTATAGCGGCGTGTTGAGCCGCCGGGTCTTCGCCTTCATCCTCGATTACGTCATCGTGGCGCTGCTCTGGATTCCAGCCGCGGTCGTGTTGTTCTTCCTGTCGATCCTCACGCTCGGGCTCGGCTTCCTGCTCTACCCTGCCCTCTTCGTCATCGTCGCCGGCATTTACTTCGGCCTGACGGTGGGCGGGCCGAGCCAAGCCTCGCTCGGCATGCGCGCCATGGGGATCGCGATCGTGCGCGTCGATGGACGGCCGATGGATTTCATGACGGCGATCGTGCATCTGGCGCTGTTCTGGATCCTCAACTCGGTGCTGACGCCGCTCATTCTGCTTGCCGGCCTGTTTATCGAACGCAGCCGTCTCGTTCACGACCTGCTGGTCGGCACGGCGACGGTGCGCACGGCCTGAGACTCTGGCTGACACCCTATCTGCGACCTCGGGGCGGAGACCAAATAAAGTCTCCGCCTTCACTTTGCCGGTGGGCGCCAGCGCTCCATATCTAAAATTAGAAGACTGATATGAAGGGCGAAAAGCGCCCCGCTGTTGACGTTTTTTATTCTTAGGTCATGCTGTCAGGAAACGGCACGGTCTCGACAAGGAAATTTCCGCGACAAATGAATACGCAGACGACGCCATCCCCGCAGTTTTATCTGACGGCTCCGGCTGCGTGTCCGTACCTGCCGCATGAGATGGAGCGAAAGGTGTTCACCCATCTGGTCGGCCCGCGCGCCGCCGAGATGAACGACATCCTGACGCAGGGCGGTTTCCGCCGCTCGCAGAACATCGCTTATCGCCCGGCCTGCGAATCCTGTCGCGCCTGCGTTTCCGTGCGAATTCTCGCCCAGGAATTCGAGCCGACGAAATCGATGAAGCGCGTGCTTGGCGCCAATTCCGACGTCATCGCCACCGAATTCGCAGCCCAGCCTTCCAGCGAGCAATATTCGCTCTTCCGACGCTATCTCGATTTTCGCCACCAGCAGGGCGGCATGTCCGACATGACCGTGCTCGACTATGCAATCATGGTGGAAGACACGCATGTGAATACGAGAATCATCGAATATCGCCGGCGCGAGGAAGGCTCGGGACTGGAGCAGCGGCCAAAGGGCGAGCTGCTCGCCGCCGCCCTCACCGACACGATGAGCGACGGGCTGTCGATGGTCTATTCCTATTTCAATCCGGCGCTTGAGCGGCGTTCGCTCGGCACCTTCATGATTCTCGACCATGTCCGGCGCACCAAAGCGCTGGGACTGCCGCATGTCTACCTCGGCTACTGGGTTCAAGGGTCGCGGAAAATGGACTACAAGACGCGCTTCCAGCCGCAGGAGCATCTGACCCCGCGCGGCTGGGAACGCTTCGATCCCTCATCCATGCCCGAGAGCACCCACGACTGAATGTTTCCGACCGCTCTTTCCAACCATCGGAAGGGCCTGCTGCTGACGGCGATCGGCGGGCTGGCGCTTTCGGTGGATATCCCGCTGATGAGGCTCGCTGACGGCGAGCTGTGGTCGATCCTGGCCGCGAGAAGCATCGCGACCCTTGGCGTGACGCTTCTGGTCGCCACGGCGCTCCGGATCGCCAAGGGGCGATGGCCAGTGCTGGTGCCGGGCTGGCCGGGCCTGGTCACCGGTCTGCTTTACGGCCTGACGACGGTGATCTTCCTTCTCGCCGTTTTCAACACCTCGACGGCCAATGTCGTTTTCATCGTCGCCTTCAATCCGATGTTTGCCGCCCTTCTTTCCTGGATTTTCCTCAAGGAGCGGCCGGCGCTGGCAACGCTGATCGCCATGGCGGCGATGATCTTCGGCGTCGGCCTGATCGTGCGGGACGGGCTTTCGGGCGGCCATCTCTTCGGCGATACCATGGCGCTGCTTACCGCCTTCATCATTGCCGCCGCCATCACCATCAGCCGCGCATCCCGCCGGGAGATGGGCTTCGTCTCGCTGCTTTCGACGGTGTTACCGGCGGCGGTCGGCCTGATCTCGGTCATGCCGGCAGGCGGTTTTTCGATCGAGCATCCGACCTGGATCCTCTTCAACGGCGCGGTCATGATGCCGCTTGCCTTCTGGTGCCTGGCAACCGGGCCGCGTTACCTTTCCGCGCCGGAGGTGGGCATGTTCTACCTGCTCGAAACCGTGCTTGCACCGATCTGGGTCTGGCTGATCTTTGCGGAAACGCCGGCGACCATGACGCTCGTCGGCGGCGGCATCCTGGTGGCGGCGATCGCAGCGCATTCCGTCTGGATGGCGCGAAGGAAAAGCATCAGGCAAATGGCAGGATAGGAAGTTGTCGCCTGCTCGGCCTCATGTTATAACTCCGTTATCACACAGAGGATGAAGCGATGAACGTCACTATCCGCAAGATCGGCAATTCCGAGGGTATTATCATCCCTAAGGAAACCCTCGACCGACTTGGATTGAAGACCGGCGATTCATTGGAATTGCAGTTGGAAAACGGCGGCATCACTTTGAAGCCGGCCGATGAGGATTTGTCTCGTCAGCTCGAGGCGGCACGATATTTCATGGACAAGTATAAGGTCGCCTTGAAAAAGCTGGCCGAATAATGGCTTTCAAATTCCTGACGAGACCATTGGTGGAGGGCCTGCAGAAAATGCAGATCGAGCGCTTCGGCGGTCTCGCAGGACTGCGTGACGAAGGCGCGCTGGAATCCGCTCTCGGCCGGCCGATGCACAAGGCAAATTACGGCTGCGACGACGTCATCGAACTCGCCGCCGCCTATCTTTTCGGCCTTGCCCGCAACCACGCATTCGTTGACGGCAACAAGCGCATCGCGATCGTAACCGCCGGTGTGTTCCTTCTGGAAAACGGCTACGAGATCGAAACGACCGATGCCAATCTCTACGCTTTCGTTCTTGCCGTAGCCGCCGGCGAGATCGACGAAGGAGGCGCGACCCGCTTCCTGCGGGATTTCAGCATACCCCTCAGCCCGTCGCCTTGAACTGCTCCTGCTCTAGTTCCCTGCCAAGACCTTCGACCACATGCGCCCAGCCTTGCCGGGTCTTTTCCTCGTGTTCGGCCCATTCGGCGCACATTTCATGGGTCAGCGTCAGACGGCTGCCGCCGCCGAGAGGCTCGATGTTGATCTCGACGCGGTCGCAATTGTGGTCATGCTCCTCGACGGAGAAGCTGAAGACCATGCGCTGCGGGCGCTTCAATTCCAGGAAGACGCCTTGGTGAAAGGCGTCGCCGGTCGGGCGGCGGTCGACGACGAAGAAACGGCCGCCGACACGCGGATCGATATCGGCGCGGATGACATGACCGTCATCCGTCGCAAACAGAAAGCGGCGCGCGATTTCAGGGTTGAGCCAAGCGTCGTAGACAACAGCAGGCGGTACTTTGTAGGTGTGGCTGACATGCAATTTTATGGTGCTGGCGGGCATCGATTTTCCTCCGGTAGTGGCGCGCACACTCCTCCCGTGCACGGCCTGCGGCCATTCCGTCCGCCTCCGGAGCCGGCCTTCTCTTATTTTTGGTAACAGGAATGAGATAGAGAAGTTCCCGCGCCCGCCAAGAGCCGACCGCGGAATTTTTAAGCCTCAGCCGGCGAATTTGCCGCTGCGCGGGAAGCCCTTCGGCACGGTCCGGCCGGCGGTGGCGCGGTCGGCCAGCCATTCGGCGAGCTCGTCCTTGTTCTTCGTGAAGGTGCGGCCGGCGCTGTCTTCCCAGACGAGGCCGTCTGATATCGCGAAGCAGCGGACATCGGAAATGCCGCCATCCTTATAACGCTGCAGACGCACGCCCTTGCCGCGCGACATTTCCGGCACCTGCACCAGCGGGAAGACCAGAAGCTTGCGGTTTTCGCCGACGACGGCGACATGGTCGCCGCTGACGGGCACGAGCAGCTGCGTTTCCTCGGGCAGCCCGACATTCATGATCTGCTTGCCCTTGCGCGTATTGGCGACCAGCTCGGCTTCGGGAACGACAAAGCCGTTACCGGCGGTCGAGACAATGAGCTGCTTGCGCGAGGGATCATGGACGAAAGCGGTCAGCACCGCCTGGTCGTTATCCATGTCGACGATGATACGCAGCGGCTCGCCGTGACCGCGGCCGCCCGGCAGCTTGTCGCCGCCGAGCGTGAAGGCTTTTCCGCCGGTGGTGACGATCAGGATCTTGTCCGTGGTCTGCGCCGGGAAGGCGATCTTCAAGCCGTCGCCTTCCTTGAAGGTCAGCGTCGCCGTGTCGGCGATATGGCCCTTCAACGCGCGGATCCAGCCCTTCTCGGAAATGACGACGGTGATCGGCTCCTTCTCGATCATCGCCTGCTGGATTGCTTCCTCGTCGGTCTCGGGCGCATCGGCGAACTGGGTGCGGCGCCGGCCGACCTCGGTCGCCTTGGCGAATTTCTTCTTCACTTCGCCGATTTCCCAGGCGACCGTCTGCCACTGCTTGTCGTCGGAGGAAAGCAACGCCTCGATCTCGCCCTTCTCCTTGGTGAGTTCGTCGAATTCCTTGCGGATCTCGAACTCTTCCAGCTTGCGCAAGGCGCGCAACCGCATATTGAGGATCGCCTCGACCTGATTGTCGGTGAGATCCCAGCGCGCCATCATCACCGGCTTCGGCTCGTCCTCCTCGCGGATGATGCGGATCACCTCATCGATGTTGAGGTAGGCGACCAGCAGGCCGCCGAGGATTTCAAGGCGTCTGTCGATCGCGGCCAGACGGAAGCGCGAACGGCGCTGCAGAACTTCGCGGCGGTGGTCCAGCCACTCCTTCAACACCTCGTTCAGCGCCATGACCCGCGGGATGCGGCCCATGGAGAGCACGTTCATGTTGAGCGGGAAGCGGCTTTCGAGTTCCGTCAGCTTGAACATCGACTCCATCAGGATCGTCGGATCGACGCTGCGGGTCTTCGGCACCAGCACGACACGGATGTCTTCGGCCGATTCGTCGCGAATATCTTCCAGCAGCGGCAGCTTGCGGGCGATCAGCAGCTCGGCGATCTTCTCGATCAGCCGCGATTTCTGCACCTGGAAGGGAATTTCGGTGATGACGATCTGGTAACCGCCGCGGCCAAGATCTTCCGTCTGCCATTTCGCCCGCACGCGGAAACCGCCGCGGCCGGTGCGGTAGCTCTCGATGATGCTGTCGCGGTTGTCGATGATGATGCCGCCGGTGGGGAAATCCGGGCCGGGGATGAATTCGACCAGCTTTTCGACGGTCGCATCGGGATGCTTGATCAGATGCAGGGCGGCATCGCAAAGCTCGTGGGCATTGTGCGACGGGATCGAGGTCGCCATGCCGACGGCGATGCCGGAAGAGCCGTTGGCGAGCAGGTTCGGGAAGGCGCCGGGAAGGACGACCGGCTCGGTATTCGATTCGTCGTAAGTATCACGGAAATCGACGGCATCCTGATCGATGCCTTCGAGCAGCAGTTCCGAGACCGCCGTCATCTTCGATTCGGTGTAACGCATGGCGGCGGGGCTATCGCCGTCGATATTGCCGAAATTGCCCTGGCCGTTGACCAGCGTGTAGCGCTGCGAGAAATCCTGGGCGAGACGGGCAAGCGCGTCGTAGATCGACTGGTCGCCGTGCGGATGGTAGTTACCCATCACCTCGCCGACGATCTTGGCGCATTTTCTGAAGGCTGTATTCGGCCTCAGCCCCATCTCGTTCATCGCATAGACGATGCGGCGATGGACAGGCTTCAGCCCGTCGCGCACATCAGGCAAAGCGCGGTGCATGATGGTCGAAAGCGCATAGGCAAGGTAACGCTGCTCGAGCGCCGCCTTGAGGTCGACCGGCTGGATGTGATCGTCGTCTCCGCCTGAAGGCGGCAAAATCTCTTGTCCCATAGGTTCTGACTAGCTCAGAAGAGGCCGGCGGGCAAGGAATCGGGGCCATTGCAGCTGTGGATGAAGTCTTGGGACCGACATCAAAGGATGAGACAAACGCTCCGCCCCAATTTGGACTTCGTTTGCCGTTCCTCTCAACAAAAATTTAGAGGTCGGCAAATATAAAGCAGGCCCAATCCGTAGTAGCGTCACTGCAGATTTCCAACCGCCACCACGCCACCAGAGGAATCACCCCATGAACTTTTACCGGACAACGCGGCTGATGCTATCGGGCGCAGCCTTTTTCTCGCTTGCCGGCTCGGCTTTCGCTCTCGACGGCGCCGATCTGCTGAAGAAGCTGAATGCCGCCTATGCCGCACAGGGCGGAACGATTTCGGCTGACAGCGTCGATATCGACGGCACGACCGCGACGCTGGAGAATGTCAGCGTCAAATCGGCAGGCGGCGAAAGCCTGGCTGTCGGCGAAGTCACCCTTTCCGGCGTCGAAGAAGACGAGGATGGCGGCTATTACATCGAAGAGGCCGCCTTCCCCGATATCAACACCACGAAAGACGGCGTCACGGTCACGGCGCAGGAGCTGACGCTCGGCGGCATCTCGATCCCGGCAACGCCGGGCGGCGATACCCTCGATACCATGATGCTCTACGAGACTGCTCATACCGGCCCACTGAAGGTGGTCAAGGATGGGGCGGAATTGTTCTCGGTGCTCGAAAGCAACGTCAACCTGACGCTGCGCGAAGACGAATCCGGCTTCGATTTCGACGGCGCCTTCAAAAGCATGAAGGCCGACCTCAGCAAGGCCGAGGATCCGCAGAGCAAGGACGCGATCGAGAAGCTGGCCCTGCAGCACGTCCAGGGCGACATCACCATGAAGGGCGCCTGGGAACTCGCCCCCGGCACGATCGACATTTCGGAATTCGCCTTCGACTTCACCAACATCGGCAAACTGAACCTCGGCTTCAAGATCTCGGGCTACACGATGGCCTTCGTGAAGTCGCTGCAGGATGCGATGAAGCAATCCGAAGCCAACCCGAACAAGGAAGAATCGCAGCAGGCGCTCGGTCTTGCCATGCTCGGCCTGATGCAGCAGCTGTCCTTCGAGGCCGCGCAGGTGCGTTTCGAAGATGCCTCGATCACCAAGCGCGCGCTCGATTATGCCGGCGCACAGCAGAACATTTCCGGCAAGCAGATGGCGGATTCGCTAAAGGCGATGACGCCGATCATGCTGGCGCAGCTCAATATCCCGGAACTGCAGAACGCCGTTTCGGCTGCCGTCAATACCTTCCTCGACGATCCGAAGAGTCTCACCGTCAAGGCCGCTCCTGAAAAGCCGGTACCGTTCCCGACGATCGTGGGCGCCGCCATGGGTGCTCCGAACACCCTGCCGCAAGTGCTTGGCGTCAAGGTTACCGCCAACGACTGATCGCTTCGATCTCCAGATGAAAGGCCCGGCCGCCCACGCTGTCGGGCCTTTTCGTTTTCAGGCGCGGTGGCGGCCGACCTCGGCGATGGCGAGGGCTGCGAGATCGAGCAATTCCTCTAGCGATGCACCGTCCCTCGCCTGCACCGACATGCCCTGGATGATGGCGCCAAGAAACCGCGCCAGCGCGCGAGCATTCGTCCCGGCCTTCATGTCGCCCTCGCGGATGCCGCGCTCGATCCTTGCCGAGAAGGCATCCAGAGACCGACGACGCAGCGCCGCAACATGGTCGGCGATCACATCGTTCTCGCTGGCGCAGTTCAGCACGGCCGTCGAGATCATGCAGCCTTTCGGATGCTCTGGAGCCGAGAAAATCGCCGCCGAACCCCGTAATATGCGCTCGAAGGCGGAGACGGTGTCGATCGGCTCACCGAGCGCGGAAAACGTGTCGGAGCCCAGCGTTCGGTATTGTTCCAGCGCGGCGCGATAGAGATCGGCCTTCGAGTTGAAGGCGGCATAGAGGCTTTGCGGCGTGATGCCCATGGCGGCGGTGAGATCGGCGATCGAGGCGCCCTCATATCCATGCGCCCAGAAGGTCTCGCGCGCCGCCGACAGCACGGTCTCGCGGTCGAAAGCCGGCGGTCGGCCGCGGCGGCGTACGGTAGGATTTTCCACGTCTCGGCTATTTTTCACAATGATCACTCTAGAAATTCGAAGCGGCTTTCTGTATTCAGGAACGGTCATTGTGATTATAGAAGGTTTAATCTGATGAGTCTTCCCCTCGAAATGGCAGACGCCGACAGGAATTCATCGCTGGCAGCAGCGGTCGATGCGGCCATCACAAGCGCGCTCGACGACAAACGGCTTGTAGGAACGGTGGTGCTCGTCGCCCGCGACGGAGAGATCGTCCATCGCCGCACCGCCGGCCTTGCCGACCGCGAAAGCGGTCTGCCGATGCGCGAGGACACTATTTTCAGACTTGCCTCCATCACCAAGCCGATCGTCACCATCGCCGCGATGCGGCTCGTCGAGCAGGGAAGAATCGGGCTCGACGACCCGGTGACGAGGTGGCTGCCGGACTTCCGACCGAGGCTGCCTGATGGCAGCGAAGCAACCATTCGCATTCGCCACCTGCTGACCCATACATCCGGCCTCAGCTACAGCTTCTTCGAAGAGGACGGCTCTTATACCCGCGCCGGCGTTTCCGACGGCCTCGACGAACCGGGACTGCCGCTGGCCGAGAACCTGCGGCGGATCGCCAGCGCACCGCTGCGCTTCGCGCCGGGTAGCGACTGGCAATATTCCGTCGCCATGGATGTTCTGGGCGGCGTCATCGAGGCGGAAACCGGCGTGCCGCTGGGCGAGGCCGTCACTGATCTGGTGACAAAACCGCTTGGCCTTGCCGATACGGCGTTTTCGGTTCGCGATCGCAGCCGGCTTGCCGCGGCCTATATGGATGCTTCACCGGAACCGGCGCTGATGGGCGAGACTGCGCTGGTGATGTCGCTGATGGGTCCCATCCGCTTCGCGCCGAACCGCATCTTCGACCCCGCCTCCTATCATTCGGGCGGCGCCGGCATGGCGGGAACGGCGGGTGACGTGCTCGCCATACTCGAAACCATCCGTAGGGGTGGCGCACCGCTGCTCTCGACCGAAACCGTAGGGATGATGATGACGGACCAGGCTGACGGCCACCGCCAGCAGCACGAACCCGGCTCCGGCTTTGGCTTCGGCTGGTCTGTTATCACCAATCCGGCCGAGGCAGGCGTCCCCTTCCCCAAGGGCACGTTGAAATGGGGCGGCGTCTACGGCCATAGCTGGTTCATCGACCCGGTCAACGGGCTGACCGTCGTTGCGCTGACCAACACGACGCTGGAAGGCATGTGGGGCAAGTTCACAGTCGATCTTCGCGAGGCGATCTACGCGGCTTTGTGAGCGAGCGAACCAACAGAAAAGCCCGGCGATTTGCCGGGCTTTTGCATTTTGGATCAGATGATTTCAGTCTTTCTTGACCGGCGGGATCGGCCGGATCGAGAGCTCGCGCAGCTGCGTCGGCGTTGCCGGGCTCGGCGCGCCCATCAGCAAGTCCTGGGCCTGCTGATTCATCGGGAACAGCGAGATTTCGCGCAGGTTCTTGGCGCCGACGAGCAGCATGACGATACGGTCGATACCAAAGGCAGCACCACCATGCGGGGGCGCGCCGTACTGGAAGGCGCGGTAGAGGCCGCCGAAACGGTCTTCGACATCCTGCTGGCTGAGGCCGACCTTTTCGAATGCGGCGACCATGGTTTCCGGCGACTGGTTACGGATCGAGCCCGACGCGATTTCGAAACCGTTGCAGACGGCGTCGTACTGGAACGCCTTGATCGACAACGGATCCTGGTTCTGCAGCGCATCGAGGCCGCCCTGCGGCATCGAGAATGGGTTGTGCGCGAAATCGACCTTCTTTTCTTCCTCGCTCCATTCGAAGAACGGGAAGTCGACGATCCAGCAGAGTTCGAAACGGTCGCGATCGACAAGGTTCAGCTCTTCGCCGGCCTTGGTGCGGGCTTCACCGGCAAACTTGTAGAACTTCGCCGGATCGCCGGCAACGAAGAAGCAGGCGTCACCGTCATCGAGGCCGAGTTGGGTACGGATCGCGTCGGTACGCTCCTCGCCGATGTTCTTTGCAAGCGGGCCGGCACCCTCGAGCTTGTCACCTTCCTTGCGCCAGAAGATGTAGCCAAGGCCAGGCTGACCGGTCGACTGCGCCCAGGCATTCATGCGATCGCAGAACGCTCTGGAACCGCCGGTCTTGGCCGGAATAGCCCAGATCTCGACCTTCGGGTTGGAGGCGATCATGCCTGCGAAAACCTTGAAGCCGGAGCCGGCGAAATGTTCGGTGACCGCTTCCATGACGATGGGGTTGCGCAGGTCCGGCTTGTCCGAACCATATTTACGGATCGCCTCGTCATAGGGGATGCGCGGCCATTCCTTGGTGACCGGCTTGCCTTCGGCGAACTCTTCGAAAATGCCGGTCATCAGCGGACCCATCGTGTCCCAGACGTCCTCCTGGGTGACGAAGCTCATTTCGAGGTCGAGCTGGTAGAATTCACCCGGCAGGCGATCGGCACGCGGGTCTTCGTCGCGGAAGCAGGGCGCGATCTGGAAATAACGGTCGAAGCCGGCCACCATCAGCAGTTGCTTGTACTGCTGCGGCGCCTGCGGCAGCGCATAGAAAGTGCCGGGATGGATGCGGCTCGGCACCAGGAAGTCCCGCGCGCCCTCCGGCGAAGAAGCCGTCAGGATCGGCGTCGTATATTCGGTGAAGCCGACATTGCCCATTTCGCGGCGCATGGCGGAGATGACCTGGGTGCGCTTGACGATGTTCTTGTGCAGCGTTTCGCGGCGAAGATCGAGGAAGCGATACTTCAGGCGGACGTCTTCGGGATAATCCGGCTCGCCGAAGACCGGCAGCGGCAATTCCTTGGCGGCGGAGAGGATTTCGATCTCCTGCGCATAGAGCTCTATCTCGCCGGTCGCCATGCTCTTGTTGACGGTGTCTTCGGTGCGGGCCTTGACGAGGCCATCGATACGGATGACCCATTCTCCACGCACGGTTTCCGCCATCTTGAAGGCCGGGCTGTCGGGATCGGCAACGACCTGGGTGATGCCGTAATGGTCGCGAAGGTCGATGAAGAGAACGCCGCCATGGTCGCGAACGCGGTGAACCCAGCCGGAGATACGGACGGTCGAGCCGACATCCGACTTGCGGAGGGCGGCGCATGTGTGGCTGCGGTAGCGATGCATGATCTCAAATCCTGGCATGTGGCTTAAGACGGCAGCAAGGGTTCCAAGACCCTCAAGCGCCGACAAGAAAATCGGGCGGAAAAGCGCACGGACGTTCCGATTTGTCAAGGCTTGGCGCACGCGGCCGAGCGTTTGACACGCGTTTATGGCGAGGCTGCGACCCGCATGCTGCGGCAGTTTGGCCGCTCTTCCCATATTGCTGAAGATGCCGGTCAACTTTAAAAGGATCGGCATTCTCACCCATGGAGCGCCCGCATGCCTCTCCTTAGCCGCCGCAACCTTCTCAAGGCATCCGCTGTGGCGGGTGCCTATGGCGTCGGCATCGGCATTGCCGGTAAATTCGGGTTTGCCGAGGCGGCTCCCGAGCCGCAGCTGCTGACGGCGGTGAAGACCGAGGCGATGCTGACCGAGGCGGGGCCGACCAAGGACATCATGAGCTGGGGCCATGACGGCATGCCGCCGGTCCTGCGGATGAGGAAAGGGCGACCCTATGCGGTGCGGCTGAAAAATGGGCTCGACGAGCCGACGACGATCCACTGGCACGGGCTTCGCATCGACAATCGCATGGACGGCGTGCCGTTCATGACGCAGCCCTACGTCTATACCGGCGACAGCTTCGACTATGCCTTCACACCGCCGGATGCCGGCACCTTCTGGTATCATCCACATTGCAACACGCTGACGCAGATGGGGCACGGCATGACCGGCGTCATCGTCGTCGAAGATCCGGCCGATCCGGAATTCGATGCCGAGGTGGTGCTGAACCTGCGCGACTGGCGGCTCGGCGGCAACGGACAATTCATTGCCCCCTTCCGGCCGCGCGACGCTGCCAAGACCGGCACCTACGGCACGGTGCGCACCGCCAACTGGCACCAGGAGCCGCGATATGACGCGCCGACCGGCGGGCTGGTGCGGCTGCGCATCGCGGTCACCGACGTGACGCGGATCTTCTCGCTGAAGATGGAAGGCGCCGATGCGACCGTGATTGCAATCGACGGCAATCCGGTGCCGAAGCGTTTTTCCCTCGACCTGCTGCAGATCGGACCGGGTCAACGGCTCGATCTTGCCGTGCGCATGCCGGATGGTGAAGGCGCCGTCGCGACGCTCGAGGATATTCGCGGCACGGCGCCGAAGGTGATCGCCAGCCTGCGCGCGGTCGGATCATCGTTGAAGCGCGCCATCGGCGATCTCGGACCGCTTGTCGACAACCCCGTCCCTAAGGCCGATCTTTCCGCCGCCGAGCAGATCCCGCTGGTACTGAGCGCCACCGCCGAGAATGCCGCCGTCGAAAGCATCTGCGGCTCGCTGGGCTACAGTTTCTGGGCCATCAACAAGGTGCCGTGGCCGGGCGACACGCCCGATCCGACGGCGCCGCTTGCGGAATTGAAGCTCGGCAAGAGCTATGTCTTCAATCTGGAAAATACCACGCCGCATGCGCATCCGATCCATCTGCACGGGATGAGCTTCACGGTGATCTCCTCCTCGACGCGGGAGGTGATGCCGCTCACCTCCGATACCTATCTCATCCAGCCGGACGAGAAGGTGCAGCTTGCCTTCGTCGCCGATAATCCAGGCGACTGGCTGCTGCATTGCCATATCATCGAGCATCAGAAGACGGGGATGACGAGCTATCTCAGGGTCAGCTGAGACAGTGCGCTTTCGCCGCGGTTGCGGCTGTGCTTCGCGCCGGCGTTCGCGCCTTGCCTCAGTTTGGACGTGATTCTTCGCCAGCAATGCTCGAAGCGTATGCTGTTGTATTGACATATCGAACCGAAAGGAGAAGGAAGGTTTAACCGACCTTTTCCTTGCGAATGAAATGATATGATCGAAACCACCGCCGATTTGGCGGCCGCCTGCAAAGAGCTGGCCAAGTCCGACTTCATCACCATCGACACCGAATTCCTGCGCGAAACGACCTTCTGGCCGGAGCTCTGCCTGATCCAGATGGCAAGCCCAACGACGGAAGTTCTCGTCGACCCGCTGGCCAAGGGCATCGATCTCGCCCCCTTCTTCGAGCTGATGGCCGATACGAAGGTGCTGAAGGTCTTTCATGCGGCCCGCCAGGACATCGAAATCATCTTCAATCGCGGCAATCTCATTCCGCATCCGATCTTCGACACGCAGGTCGCCGCCATGGTCTGCGGCTTCGGCGACAGCGTCTCCTATGACCAGCTGGTCAGCCGCATCAAGAACGTCCATATCGACAAGTCTTCGCGCTTCACCGACTGGAGCCGCCGGCCGCTCTCGGACAAACAGCTGGATTATGCGCTGGCCGACGTCACCCACCTGCGCGACGTCTACCTGTCGCTGAAGGCGGAACTGGAACGCGAAGGCCGCACCTCCTGGCTCTCCGAGGAAATGGACATTCTCGAGTCGCGCGAAACCTACGACATGCATCCGGACGATGCCTGGCAGCGGCTGAAGATGCGCCTGCGCAAGCCGCAGGAGCTGGCGATCCTGAAATATGTCGCCGCCTGGCGCGAACGCGAGGCGCGGGCCCGCAACGTGCCGCGTTCGCGGGTGCTGAAGGATGATGCGATCTACGAGATCGCCCAGCAGCAGCCTAAGGATACCGAGGCGCTCGGCCGTCTGCGCACCATTCCGAAGGGTTGGGAGCGTTCGACTTCCGGCGCCGCGGTCATTGAGGCCGTCAACACGGCGCTTGCTCTTCCGAAGGCCGATATGCCCCATGTGCCACGCCAGGCGCAGGCGCCCGAAGGGGCTGCTGCTGCCGTCGAATTGTTGAAGGTGCTGCTGAAGCTCATTTCGGAAAAACACGGCGTGGCGCCGAAGGTGATCGCCAATAGCGAAGATCTCGACAAGATCGCCGCCGAAGGCGAGAAGGCCGAAGTCGCTGCCCTGCACGGCTGGCGGCGCGATCTTTTCGGCGAGCCGGCACTGCAGCTGATCCAAGGCGCGATCGCCCTGCGTTTCGTCGACCGCAAGGTCGAAACCGTCAGCCTCTGAGGCGACTGCATCTCGCCTTAAATCGGCATCGGTTTAAGAACAAAATTATGCAGCCATTCAAAGTGCTACAGCGCCGCGTGTCTGGAAAAGGCGCGCGGCGCTGTAATTTCGAATTCGCTTGACGGTTTTTTCCGGCCTGAAACAATGGCGGGAAGAAACATCACGGCGCAGAGGCGGCATGCGGGAAATATCTCCGACACAGAATTGGATCCTGATCACGATCGTCCTTGCGGCCAGCGGCGTCATCTATGATCTGATGTTCTACTCTAATCAGACGCCGATCATCGGGGCGATCTTCGCGCTCTTCATCGGCATGCCGATCCTCGCCTTCGAGCGCAAGGTGCTGTTTCGAGCACTCTACAGGCGCATCCAGAAGCTGCCGACATTCGCCTTCATCATCACCGAGCTGCTGATCTACGAAATCCTGATGAGCATCGGCTTTGCCTGCGCCGGCCTGCTGCTCTGGTGGCTCGGCATGGTGAAGCCGGTGTCGCTCCTCGACCTCGTCATCATGCCGTTCGAGGTCTTCCTCTATGCGCTTGCGGTCTGCACGATGCTGATCTTCGTCTTGCGCGTGCGGGAACTGCTTGGTCGTGAAGTTTTCCTCAGCATGCTCATCAGCCGCTATCGCAATCCGGTCAGGGAAGAGCGCGTCTTCCTGTTCATCGACCTCGTCGATTCGACGGCTTTTGCCGAAAAGCACGGCGACCTCAGGGCGCAACAACTGCTGAGCTCGCTGTTTGCGACCTTCGCCGAGCCCGTCAGGCGTCACAAGGGCATGATCAACGACTATGTCGGCGATGCTGCGATCATCACCTGGCCACTTGCCCGCGGCGTCAAGGATGCGCGTTGCGTGCGCTGCATCTTCGATATCCTCGCCGATATCGACGCCAACGCCGCCGGCTGGCGAAAGAATTACGGGCAGGTGCCGAAGCTCCGCGCCGCCCTCCACGGCGGCGAGATCATCACCGCCGAAATCGGCGTCGACCATCACAAGATCAGCTATTTCGGCGATACGGTGAACACCACCGCCCGGCTGGAGACGCTCTGCCGCAGTCTGAACCGATCGGTTTTGATCTCCACCGAGCTTGCCCGGCGCATGAATTTTCCCGACGACATATCCTGCGAGGATCTCGGCACCCATGCGGTGAAGGGACGCGGCCAGGCACTCGGCGTCATGGCGCTTTCCTCGCGCGCGGTCACCGTGCTGAACACGCCGGCGGTCATTCTGCACGGCTGATGCGTAAATTCAAAATGTTGCAGCGTCCTTTGCGCGTCTGAGAAAGACGCGCGGCGCTGTAAGTACGTCACCAAAGCTTCACCCAACCGTCAATTCGCTGACACGAAAGCCCTGCTAAGCGGAAGGCCTTTGCAATCCGTTCCACGGAGATATTATGAAGAACGTCCTTTTTGCTTCCGTATCGCTTTTCATCCTGGTCGCGGGCTCCGCTTCGGCCGACCAGCAGCAGTTCCCGGCCAAGCTCGCCGGCCAGGCGATCCTACCTGCCAACACCATGGTTCCGGCGCCGGCCGATGCCCCCGAATTCCTCAAGCATTCCGGCAAGTTTACAACGCCGGACCGCAAGCGCACCGAGGCGCTCGGCACCGTTCCCGGCAAGGACGGCGCCCGCATCACCGATCTGAAGCTTCCTTTCGACGGCCAGCCGATCCAAGGCTTCTCCGGCGTCAAGACGATGGCCGACGGCACCTTCTGGACGCTCTCCGACAACGGCTTCGGCTCGAAGTCCACCTCGTCGGACTCCATGCTCTTCCTGCACCAGATGAAGTTCGACTGGGCCGGCAACAAGGCTGAAGTCGTCAAGAACCTCTTCCTCTCCGATCCGAACAAGATCGCTCCGTTCCCGATCGTTCTCGAAGGCACCGACACGCGTTATCTCACCGGCGCTGACTTTGACATCGAATCGATCCAGCCGGTTGCCGACGGCTTCTGGCTCGGCGACGAATTCGGTCCCTACATCCTGAAGTTCGACACATCAGGCCGCCTCACCGACGTCATCCCGACGACGCTCGACGGCAAGCCGGTGCTTTCGCCCGACAATCCGCTTGTCTCGGTCCCGGCCAACCCGGCCGCCAAGATGCCGGTCTTCAATCTGAAGCGCTCCGGCGGCTTCGAAGGCCTCGCCATGTCGAAGGACGGCGCCAAGCTCTACGGCCTGCTTGAAGGCGCCATCTACAAGGATGACGGCACGGTGGAAACGGTCGACGGCCACACCGCCGTCCGCGTCATCGAGTTCGATGTCGCTTCGAAGAAGTGGACCGGCCGCAGCTGGCTCTATCCGTTCGAGGACAAGGGCGTGTCGATCGGCGACTTCAACATGCTCGACGACACGACCGCTCTCGTCATCGAGCGCGATAACGGCGCCGGCACGACGGACAAGGCCTGCGCCGACCCGAAGCAGCCGAAGCCGGATTGCTTCGAAGCTCCGGCCGTGCTGAAGCGCGTCTACAAGATCGAGTTCAACGATGCCAATGTCGGCAAGGCCGTCCGCAAGATCGGCTATATCGACCTCCTGGACATCCAGGACCCCGACAACAAGAAGAAGGCCGGCAGCAAGGACGGCGTCTACGACATGCCGTTCGTGACGATCGAAAACGTCGACCGCGTCGACGCCACCCACATCATCATCGGCAACGACAACAACCTGCCCTTCTCGGCCGGCCGCGCGGTCGACAAGGCCGACAATAACGAATTCAGCCTGCTTGAGGTCGGCGAGTTTTTGAACGCGAAGTAATTCGGGGTTCTGGTATGAAATGCGGAGGGCGGCGCGAAGGTGCCGCCCTTTTTGGTTTATGGCGGTCGATTGGCGGCATGCCGTGTGATACTCCCCGGCACGGCACAACACCGCAAATGAGACTACTCGAACCGAAACGCCAGCCGCTTGTTGGTCAGTCTCGACAGCTGCTGCAGGCGGCCGTCCAGGCGTTCGCCGGCAAAGTCGCGATACTCGGGAGGCACGACGAATTCGAGGTCGAGGTCCGGGTTCGACGATTTGCGGAAGGTCAGGTTCTTGACGATGCCGGGCATCGAGGCCGAGAAGAGGTAGACGACGCGCAGCATGCCGCCGAGCAGCTTGGCGCGCTCGATCAGCTGCGGCGTGGCGATCTGCGCCAGCGGGCCGGTGGCGCCGTCGTCATGCAGGCCTTCGAAGCGATAATAGTTGGAAAGCGCGATGAAAGCGCGGCCGGGATGACTGATGCCGACGAAGGACGAGTGGGCGATGACGTTCAGCGCCTGCAGCCCGCGATAGTCAGGATGGGCGCGCCAGCTGATATCGGCCAGCAGACAGGCGGCCTGACGGTAGCGGCTTTCCTCGTCGGTTTCCTGGATACCGAAAAGGGGCATCATGCGGCCGGTCCATTCCGCCAGTTCGCGGGCATGCTCCGGCGAACGGGCACGCAGGATCGCCAGTTCGCCGGCGGCGGCAAGCAGCGGATCCAGGCGGCGCTCGGACTCCGACAGCAGCGAATAGAGATATCCCTCGCGCACACCCTGCGCCGAGAAGGAAATCAACGACGGCTTCATCGCGCTCAGGACTTCCTTCATGGCGATGGCGCCGAAGGGCAGCAGCGAACGGCGGTGCTTGGAAACGGCCTGCAGCGCCGGCTCCTTGGAATCGCGCGCGGTCACCACCTGTTCGAGGAACAACATCATGGCTTCGAGAGACACCTCATAGCCCTGCATCATGTGCAGCGGATATTGGGTGATTTCCATGTGCAGTTTGGCGATGTTTCGCCAGGTGCCACCGACGGCGTAGAAGGTGCGCCCCTCGCCTTTCGACAACAGCTTTGCCGTCTTCAGCTGCTTGCGGGCAAAGGTCTGTGCCTTGGAAAGCGAACCGCCGGCATATTCCGACAGGCGCAGGCCGCCAAGCGGCAGCGTGATGCCCTTGCCGACGTCCTTGCCCTTGATATCGATCAGCTCCAGCGAGCCGCCGCCGAGATCGCCGGCAATGCCGTCAGGATTGTAGAAACCGCTGATGATGCCGAGCGAGGCGAATTTCGCCTCCTCCTCGCCCGAGAGCACGCGGACTTTGCGGTTGAGGATGGTTTCCGCCTGATGAATGAAATCAGGGCCGTTGCTCGCCTCGCGAGCGGCCGCCGTCGCCAGCACATACATGGTGGCAGCGCGCGCCTGGTCGGACAGAGCCTTGAAACGGTGCAGCGCCGCCAGAGCCCGCCCGACACTGTCTTCATCCATCTTGCCGGTAAGGGCGACGCCCTTGCCGAGGCCGCAGAGGACCTTTTCGTTGAAGAGGACGGTCGGAGAACGGGACATGCCTTCGTAGACGACAAGACGAATGGAATTCGATCCAATATCGACGACGGAGACCGGGGCGATTCCCGGAAGGCGCCCCTGGGCTTCAGATTCAACCATTTAGGTCCAGTATTACTTGTTGTTGCGGCCTTCGAGCAGGCCGGCGATCAGCTTCGGCGCACTGGACTTCAGAGCTTCACCACGGCCTGACAGGCTCGGATTGGTCATGAAATACTGCTGCGCATTGAACGGTTCTTCGCCCCTGCGCACTTCCATGCGACGCGACGTACCGTCGGGCAATATCTCGTAGCTTTGTTGATTGTCAATCACGTTGCCGAGCATAATCTGTGACAAGACCTGCTCGTGAACGGTGGGATTCGTCAGCGGAACCATGGTTTCGACGCGGCGATCGAGGTTTCTCGGCATCATGTCGGCCGAGCCGATGTAAACCAGCGCCTTGTCGGACGGCAGGCCGTGGCCATTGCCGAAGCAGAAGATGCGGCTGTGCTCGAGGAAGCGGCCGACGATCGACTTGACGCGAATCTTTTCCGAAAGGCCGGGCACCTGCGGACGCAGGCAGCAAATGCCGCGCACGACGAGATCGATCTCGACGCCGGCATGGCTGGCGCGATAGAGCGCGTCGATGATGTCGGGATCGACAAGCGAATTCATCTTCATCCAGATCGCCGCCGGCGCGCCGTTCCTGGCATGCTGGACCTCTTCCTCGATGTGACGCAGTATGCGCGAGCGCATCGTATAGGGCGAGATCGCGAGCTGCATGCCCTGTTCCGGCTCGCCGTAGCCGGTGATGAAGTTGAAGATGTTCGCCATGTCGTGGGCGATGACCGGATTGCAGGTGAAGTAGGAGAGATCGGTATAGATCTTCGCGGTGATCGGGTGATAGTTGCCGGTGCCGAGATGGCAATAGGTGCGCAGTTTGCCATCCTCGCGACGGACGACCAGCGACATCTTGGCGTGGGTCTTGAGCTCGATGAAGCCGAAGACGACCTGGACGCCGGCGCGCTCGAGGTCGCGCGCCCAGCGGATGTTCGCCTCTTCGTCGAAGCGGGCCTTGAGCTCGACCAGCGCCGTCACCGACTTGCCGGCTTCGGCGGCATCGATCAGCGCGCGAACGATCGGGCTGTCGTTGGAGGTACGGTAAAGCGTCTGCTTTATCGCCAGGACGTCAGGATCGCGCGCAGCCTGGAGAAGAAACTGGACCACCACGTCGAAAGATTCGTAGGGGTGATGGACGACCATGTCCTTTTCACGGATGGCGGCGAAGCAGTCGCCGGCATGTTCGCGGACGCGCTCGGGAAATCGCGCATTGTAGGGAAGAAACCTGAGATCGTCGCGCGGCGCCTTGGTGATCTCGGACAGGGTGTTCAGCGCCAAAAGGCCCGGCAGAACGGCGACGCGATTGTCGGGGATATTGAGCGCCTGAACCACGAATTGGCGCAGCGACGCTGGCATTTCCGAATCGGTCTCGATGCGGATGACCTTGCCGCGGCGGCGGCGTTTCAGCGCCGTTTCGAAGAAGCGGACGAGATCCTCGGCCTCTTCCTCGACTTCGATATCGCTGTCGCGGATGACGCGGAACGTACCGGAGCCCTGCACCTCGTAACCCGGGTAGAGCCGATGGATGAAGATGTTGGCGACATCTTCCAGCGTGATGTAGCGGATTGTGTTTCCCTCATCCGGCAGGCGGACGAAGCGGTCGAGCGCCACCGGCAGGCGCAGCAGCGCCGTCATCGGCTCGCGGCCGTTCTTGCTCACAAGCTGCAGACCGATCGAGAAGCCGAGATTCGGAATGAAGGGGAACGGATGGGCGGGATCGATCGACAGCGGCGTCAGCACCGGGAAGATCGCCTGTTCGAATTCGGCGGCCAGCCACTGGCGGTCGCCCTCGCTCAGGGCGCCGGGGCGCACGATCAGGATGTCTTCCTTGGCGAGATATTGTTGCAGCACGGCGAGCGAGGCCTGCTGTTCCATCTGCAGATGGTCGATCTCCTGCAGAATCGAATCGAGCTGCTCTGCCGGCGTCTTGCCGTCCGGGCTGCGGATAGCGATATTCTGGCGTACCTGGCCCTCGAGGCCGGCGACGCGCACCATGAAGAACTCGTCGAGGTTGGCGGCCGAGATCGACAGGAAGCGGACGCGCTCGAGCAACGGGTGCTCGGTATTCAGCGTCTCTTCCAGGACACGGCGGTTGAACTGCAGCCAGGAGAATTCTCGGTTGATGAAGCGCTCGGGGCTCTTGAGCAGCTCTTCCAGCGAGGGGGTGTTGTCGTTGGTTTCCGGAGTGAGTTCCTGATGTTCTGCGACTGCGCTATCCATGGTCCGCTTACCCCGTTTTCAATCGCCGAAGGCAATTATATCAGTTTCACGACGGAACTGTGACAGTCAATCGGCTGGTTCCGAATTTCCCAATTCATTCAATACTTCGGCAGCAAGAGACCGGGTGATTTTCGTGCCCCGCGACAGGGCCAGCCGGTCAAGCCTTTCGACGATTGTCTGGGCCGCGTTCAGCGACCGCTCCATCCGGTTAACGATATAGAGCACGAGTTTGTCATCTATATAAAGCTGCCGGTCGGCAAAGAGCTTGACGATCACCTGCGACAGCAGCGCCTCATCGGGTTCGCCGATCTCGACGACGGTCGCAGCCTTCAGGCGCGAGCGAAGATCGGGCAACAAAACCGGCCACGACATTGGCCAGAGACGGCTGGTGATCAACAGGCTGGTGCCGTTTTCGCGCACGCTGTTGATGACGTGGAACAGCGCATTGTCGTCGAAGCCGAGGCGGTCGGCATCCTCGAACAGCACCGGTCCGGCGGCGGCGGCAACCGCAGCATCCGAGCCAAGCTCGGGATGTATGTCGACGGCACCGCTCAATTCCCGCCAGATCCGGGCGAGATGCGATTTTCCCGAGCCGACGGGGCCGGCGAGCACGACGACCGGCGACGGCCATGCCGGCCAGGCATCGACGATCGAAACGGCGGCAGCGAGACGCTCCGAGATCAGGAGGTCGTCGCGCCCGCTTGCGGCATCGTGCGAAAAGACCAGCGGCAGCTGCTCTCCGGCCTTGCGCTTCGGATCAGCGTTTTTCACGTCATTCATTGGGAACTGATTTCGTCTTCTGAACGCGGCCGCTAGGCGACCCGCCAAAATAAAGATCGCTCTGAAGGTAGCGTGAAAGCGCGAAACGAACAAGGACGCCGACGGCAGCAGCAGCCGGCACGGCAACCAGAAGACCGACAAAACCGAAGAGCGCGCCGAAGGCAAACAGCGCAAACATCAGCCAGACCGGATGCAGGCCGACGCTGGAGCCGACGAGCTTCGGCTGCAGGATATTGCCTTCCAGGAACTGGCCGCTGAAAAAGACGACGAGCACCAGGCCGATCCAGGGATAATCCGGCCAGAACTGCACGAGCGCCACGCCAACGGACAAAACGAGACCGACCAGCGAGCCGACATAGGGAATGAAGCTGATCATGCCGGCGAAGAGGCCGATCAGCAGGCCGAAATTCAGGCCGACGAGAGAGAGGCCGGCGGCATAATAGATGCCGAGGATCAGGCAGAGCGAGCCCTGGCCGCGGATGAAACCGGCGATCGCCTGGTCGATTTCCCTGGCGATCTGGCGGACATCGCTGACATAATCGCGCGGGATCCACTGATCGACCTTGGAGACCATGCGATCCCAATCGAGCAGGATATAGAAGGCGACGACGGGGGTGACGACGAGCAGCGATATGACGTCGACGATCGCCTTGCCGGAATTCCAGATCTGCGCGAAAAGACCGGTCAGAAAGCCCATGCCTTCGGAGAGGATGCCGGAGAAATTGTCCTTGATCGTGCCGGCCTGGCTCCTGATCCATTCCGGCAGCAGCGAGTTCTTCGAATTGTCGATGAACTGCTGCAACTGGCTGATATAACCGGGCAGCCGCTCGGCGAAATCGTTGAACTGGCTGACGAGCACGGGGATGAGGATCATCAGCGCCAGTGTGAAGATGACGATGAAGGCAATCAGGATGACGATCGTCGCCATCATGCGGCTCAGGCCCAGCCGCTGTAGCCTGTCTGCCACCGGATCGAGGAAATAGGCAATCGCCATGCCGGCCACGAAGGGCAGCAGGATCGAGCTGAAGATATAGAGAAAGACGATGAAGAAGACGAGCACCGCCAGCCAGAAGAAAATCTGACGCTTGAGACTGTTGCCGCTGACTTGCTGTGGCATTGCTTCCCCGCTGATCGCTTGCCGCTGCCTGATGCCGCATCCGATCCGAAGCGGCCATTCAGCACATAGGATGCAGGCGCAAAGATGGTCAACCCTGTCGCGCCAAATCCCGGAAAGGCCGGAAGAAGACGCGGGAAATTGGGGGCTTTCGCCATGCAACGCTTGCATAAAAGCCCCTGTCATGCAATTGCGACCGGCAGATGACGCGGCACGTTGGCCGCCTGAAATAGCCATCGGAGACCAGCATGAGCCAGTCTGGGAAAAACGGCCTGACATATAGCGACGCGGGCGTCGACATCGATGCCGGCAACCTCCTCGTCGAGAAGATCAAGCCGGCGGTGCGCTCGACCCGCCGTCCCGGCGCCGACGGCGAGATCGGCGGCTTCGGCGGACTTTTCGATCTCAAGGCGGCAGGCTTTACCGACCCGGTTCTGGTCGCCGCCAATGACGGCGTCGGCACCAAGCTGAAGATCGCGATCGATGCCGACTATCACGACACCGTCGGCATCGACCTCGTCGCCATGTGCGTCAACGATCTCGTGGTACAGGGCGCCGAGCCGCTGTTCTTCCTCGATTATTTCGCGACCGGCAAGCTCGACCCCGATCAGGGCGCGGCCATTGTTGGCGGCATTGCCGCCGGCTGCCGTGAGGCCGGCTGCGCGCTGATCGGCGGCGAGACGGCCGAAATGCCCGGCATGTATTCCTCCGGCGATTACGATCTCGCGGGCTTTGCCGTCGGCGCGGCCGAACGCGGCAAGCTCCTGCCGTCTGGCGATATTGCCGAGGGTGACGTGATCCTCGGCCTTGCCTCCTCCGGCGTCCATTCCAACGGTTTCTCGCTGGTGCGCAAGATCGTCGAATTGTCCGGCCTCGACTGGGATGCGCCGGCGCCGTTTACCGAAGACAAGAAGCTCGGCGAAGCGCTGCTCGAGCCGACCCGTATCTATGTGAAGCCGCTTTTGAAGGCGATCCGCGAGACCGGCGCCATCAAGGCGCTGGCGCACATCACCGGCGGCGGCTTCCCGGAAAATATTCCGCGCGTGCTGCCGAAGCATCTGGCGGCCGAGATCAATCTTGCCGCCGTCACGGTGCCGCCGGTGTTTTCATGGCTCGCCAAGACGGGCGGCGTCGAGGCCAAGGAGATGCTGCGCACCTTCAACTGCGGCGTCGGCATGATCGCCGTCGTCGCCGGTGAGAATGTCGCGGCGGTTTCGGCCGCACTCGAAGCCGAGGGCGAGACGGTTATCACGCTCGGCCGCATGATCGCCCGCGCCGACGGCGCTGCCGGCACGGTCTACAAGGGCACGCTTGCTATATGAGCTCGCCGCGCAAACGCGCCGTCGTCTTCATATCAGGCAGCGGCTCCAACATGATGGCGCTGGTTGCGGCGGCGAAGGCGGCCGACTACCCGGCCGAGATCGTTGGGGTGATCTCCGACAAGATGGATGCCGGCGGGCTTGCCAAGGCCGCCGCCGAAGGCATCGCCACCTTCGCCTTTCCCCGCAAGGACTATGCCAGCAAGGACGCGCATGAGGCGGCGATCTTTTCAGCGCTCGATGAGCTTTCGCCCGACATTCTCTGCCTGGCAGGCTATATGCGGCTGCTGACGCCGACCTTCATCCAGCGTTACGAGGGCCGGATGCTCAACATCCACCCTTCCCTGCTGCCGCTGTTTCCCGGCCTGCATACGCATCAGCGCGCGATCGACGCCGGCATGCGCATTGCCGGCTGCACAGTGCATTTCGTCACCGAAGGCATGGATGAGGGGCCGGTGATCGGCCAGGCAGCCGTGCCGGTTCTTTCCGGCGACACGGCCGAAAGCCTTGCCGCACGTGTGCTCACCGTCGAACATCAGATCTATCCGCAGGCCCTGCGGCTCTTTGCCGAAGGGCGAGTGACGATGGACGGCGGCAAGGCCGTCGGTGCGGAGGCTTCGACCGCCGCACCCAAGGCCCAACTGATTTCGCTGATCGGCGACCGCGCTTAAGCCGCCAGCGCCCGCAACGGATGCAGCGTGCCGTCGCTGTAGACGAAGCGGCCGGCGCGGAAGGTGGCGCGGATGCGATTTATATCACCCGGCTCGACCACGACCAGATCGGCGCGCTGGCCGACGGCGATCTCGCCGCGGTCCAGAAGCCCGGCGGAGCGGGCCGCGTTGCCGGTCGCCAAGCCGACGGCTGCCGGCAGGCCGCCTTCCACCATATCGGCAAGCTTGAAGATGCCGGGCACGAAGGCCGCCGGATGGTAATCGGCGGCGATGACGCTGAGCAGGCCGGCCCTGGCGGCGTCGAGGGCACTCAGATTGCCTGACATCGACTGGCCGCGCAACGCGTTCGGCGCGCCCATCAACGTCCAGAGGCCGCGACGGCGCGCCTCCTCCGCCGCAGGTGCGGTGACCGGAAACTCGCTGATGGTGACGCCGAGATCGTGCATTTCGGCGACTTTTTCGACGCTGTCGTCGTCATGCGAGGCAAGCGACAGCTTGTGCTTCAGCGACAGCGCGACGATCTCCTTCAGCTTGGCTTCGATCTCAGGATTACTACGCATGGCGATGCGCTTGGCAACGATCTCCGCCGCCATGTCCTCGGAGATGGCACGGCGCTCGGAAATGCTGAGGATGTAGCTCTGCAGGTTGTTGTACTGGCCCTGGCCCGGCGTGTGGTCGGTGAGCGAAACCATGTCGATCTGATCGGCATTCAGCAGGCGCTCGAGTGCCGCGGCTGCACCGACATTGGTGATTTCGTAACGGGCGTGGACACGGTGGTCGATCAGCAGATCGTCACGCAGGCGGTTGATGCCTTCGATCACCGCGGATGTCGTCTCCAGCGAGCGGACGTGGCCGTAGACGCTTTCGGTCGCAAAGGAGACGGCGGCAAACGCCGTCGTGACACCGGAGGCGGCAAGCTTCTTGTCGAGTTCGTGGATGCCGAAATCGATCGGCATATGCGCATTCGGCCGAGGGGCGATTTCGCGCTCGATCATGTCGCCATGCAGATCGACGAATCCGGGCATCAGTAGCCGTCCGCCGCCGTCGATAACAGCACCCGCGACCGGCTCCGGCCTGATCTCGGCGATGACGCCATCCTCAACACGCACGGCACCTTCCCTCACCACCTCGTTTGGGAGAACGAGGGTGAAATTGCTGAGCCACATGGGCTTTCTCCTGACCGCATCCGATGATTGATAAACCGCAGCGCATAGAACTGCTTCATGACAACTGCATGAAGAATTTCCAAACTTCTTACTCTTTCCGTTCCGGCTTTGCCATACTTGACCAATCAGTTGACCAAGTTTTGGCGCGACATTACATTGGAGAGAGAAGTGGACGGTGGCTATGACGATCAAAGTGAAAGTGGCAGAGGCAAAAACGCATCTCTCGGAGCTTCTGACAAAGGTGGAAGCAGGCGAAGATGTGGTGATATCACGCGGTAACAAGGCGGTCGCCCGCATGATCAAGATCGATGACCGTCGCCAGAGGCTCGACGCCATCCGTGCACTCCGCAGCGAACGGGCAGAACGCGCTGGAGCGACCGCGGCTGAAATTCAGGGCTGGCGGCGCGAAGGCCAGCGCTGATGCCGTTCGTGGTCGATGCTTCGGTTGCGGCGGCTTGGTTGCTGGCCGATGAGGAAAGCCGGGCCGCCGAAGTAGCCTTGTCGTTTCTCGAAACGGAAGATGCCTTGGTGCCCGATCTCTTCTGGCATGAGATACGCAACATCCTGGCGACCGCGGAACGGCGGAAACGCATCTCCAACGAGGATGTGCTCGCTTGCCTCATGCGCCTCACCAGTCTGCCGCTGCGCACTGTCTCAAGCGAAGACCATCTTCCGATCTTGCGACTTGCCGGAAAATATCAGCTATCGGCCTATGACGCCGCTTATCTGGCGCTTGCGGTCGCAGAAAACGTATCGCTTGCGACGCTGGACGCCAAACTGGAACGTGCCGCGTCAGCGGAAAATCTCGCCTTCGCTCGGGGTTAGGAAAGCTTCCCCCTGTTCAACAGCGCCCATTGCAGAAGCATGATCGTCTTGGCGTCGAAGATTTCGCCGGTTTCGATCATCGCCGCCGCCTCGTCGAGCGGGATCTCGAGGACTTCGATATCCTCGTGCTCCTCGTCCAGGCCGCCACCTTCGGCCACGCGATCGGCAGTGTCGATGAGGGCTGCGAAGAAATGCACGACTTCGGTGACGGCACCCGGCGAAGTATAGGATTTGAACAGGAAGCGCGCATCGCGCAGGCGATAGCCGGTCTCCTCCATCGCCTCGCGACGGATTGCCGCTTCGGGATGGTCGTCGTCGAGAAGGCCGGCCGGCACCTCGATCATCCAGGCGGGATCGCCGTTGAGATGAACGGCGAGGCGGAACTGGCGGACGAGAACAACGAGGTCGCGCCTGGGATCATAAAGCAGGATGCAGGCGGCAGGCGTGCGGTGGTAGACCTCCCGCTTCAACCGCTGGGTTGCGCCCTTGCGGTCGATATAGTCGAGGAGATAGCTGCTCAGCCGCGTCCACCCATTCGACAGGGTTTCCTCGCCGGCGATCTTCACGCGTGATTTCGGCTGCATCATGCTGCATCCCTGCGAAGCCAGACCTTGTTGTCGTGCACGGCCGCCCCGCCATAGGGCGCGACGGGGTCGGCGCCGGTCAAGACGTTGATGCCCTCGCCGTCGACATGCGCCTTGTTCGGCCAAAGCCCCTCGGCGATCAGCACGCCTGCTTTCACTTCGGTGGTGACGCGGGCGTGAATGCGCAGATCGCCGCGGCTGTTGCCGATGCGGACGAGATCGCCGTGGGCGATGCCGTTGGCTTCGGCATCGGCCGGGTTGATCATCACCTCGGGCCGGCCTTCCTTCTGGCGAGAGGTCTTGGTCTCGGAGAAGCTCGAATTCAGGAAATTGCGGGCCGGCGACGTGGCGAGACGGAAGGGATGCTCGGGATCGGCGACTTCGATGACATCGACCTGATCGGGGAAGGCCGGTAGCGCGGCGTGCGGACCGAGTGCGCCGATCGCCGCCGGCGGCTTGTTCGGCGCCGGCTGATTGATCCAGTCAGGGCGGAAGTGGAACTTGCCATCCGGATGGGCAAAGCCGTTCAGGTAATGCGCTTCCTCGAAAGCAGGCTGGCGATCGAACCATTTATGTTCGAGGAAATGGTCATAATCCGGCAGGCCGCTCGATTCCAGGATGCGGTCGACCATCTCGCGGGCGGTGAAGCCGAAGCCGGGGCGATCGGCGACGCCGAGGCGTTTGGCCAGTTCTTCGATGACGAAGAGATTGGTGCGCACGGTCTGCGGCGGCTCGACCAGCTTCGGCCCCAGCAGGATATGGTTTTGGCCGCCGGCGCGGTAGATGTCGTCATGCTCGACGAACATCGTCGCCGGGATGACGATATCGGCGATCTCGGCCGTTTCGGTCATGAACTGCTCGTGCACGGCAACGAAGAGGTCGGCACGGGCAAAGCCACGTCTGACGAGGCGCTGCTCGGGGGCGATGTTTGCGGGATTGGTGTTCTGGATCAGCATAGCCGTCACCGGGCCGCGATGGCGCAGCGCCACGGCGTCGCCGGTCAGCACGCGGCCGATCTGCGACTGATCGAGCATGCGGATATCGGCATCCTTCATCGACCGGCCGGTCAGTTCGGCACTGTTCATGCGGAAGATATCGCTGTTCGAATGGAAGGCGCCGCCGCCCTCATATTGCCAGGAGCCGAGAACGGTGGCGATCGAGGCGGCCGCGTGCATGGCGACCGCGCCGTTGCGCTGGCGGGTGAAGCCATAGCCTAGGCGGAAAAAAGTCTTCTTCGTCGTGCCGACGAGGCTGGCGAAGGCTTCGATCTCCTCCACCGAAACGCCGGTGATAGCGGCGGCCCATTGCGGCGTCTTCGTCTTCAGATGCGCTTCGAGACCCTCGGGATCATCGGCATATCTCGCCATGTATTCGCGATCCGCGTAACCGTCCCGAAAGGCGATGTGCATGACGGCGCAGGCCAGTGCGGCGTCGGTGCCCGGCCTGACGATCAGCGCCATGTCGGCCTGCTTCATCGTCGGATTGTCGTAAATGTCGATGACGACGATCTTCGCGCCGCGCTCCTTGCGCGACTTGATGGCGTGGGTCATCACGTTGACCTGCGTCGACACCGCGTTGGTGCCCCAGATGACGACGCAATCGGTGCGGCCCATCTCGCGTGGATCGGGACCGCGCAGCGTGCCGGTCGCCATGGTGAAGCCGGTCCAGGCGGGGTTGGTGCAGATCGAGGAGAAGAAGCCGGAGTAACGCTTGGCATGACGCAGGCGATCGATCGAATCGCGCTGCACCCAGCCCATGGTGCCGGCGTAGAAATAGGGCCAGATCGCTTCGCTGCCGTCCCTTGCCTCGGCCTTCACAAAGGCGTCGGCGATCTCATCCAGCGCATCGTCCCAGGAAATCTGCTGCCACTGCCCTGCCCCCTTGGCGCCGGTGCGGCGCAACGGTTGCATCAGGCGGTCGGGATGGTAGAGCCGCTCGGCATAACGGGCGACCTTGGCGCAAATGACGCCCGACGTGTAGGAATGGTCGCCCGCGCCGCGCACACGGCCGATGCGGCCATCCTCCGATATCTCGACCTCCAGCGCGCAGGTGGAGGGACAGTCATGCGGACAGGCCGTGTGGCCTACCCTGTTGTCCGGCTTTTCTGATTTGGCGTGGATGGGGGTCGCAATGTTCATGGCATTTGTATATTCCAAGGCTTGCACGGCCAAAAGCCACAAAAATTTCCCATGACGCGAATTCATACGGACATCAGCGAAAATGAACTACCGCCACATCTATCACGCGGGCAACTTTGCCGATGTGCTGAAACATGTCGTGCTGACGCGGCTGATCCGTTACATGCAGAAAAAAGATGGCGGGTTCCGCGTGCTCGACACGCATGCCGGCATCGGCCTCTATGACCTCTCCTTAGAAGAAGCGCAGAAAACCGGCGAATGGGTCGATGGCATCGGCAAGCTGATGGAGGCAGACCTCGGCCCTCAGGTTTCCGAACTGCTGGAGCCCTACCTCTCGGCAATCCGCGAACTCAATCCGCAGGGCGGCATCCGCTTCTATCCCGGATCGCCGAAACTCGCGCGCATGCTGTTCCGGCCGCAAGACCGGCTGTCGGCGATGGAACTGCATCCCGAGGATTACGTCAGGCTGCACCGGCTGTTCGAGGGCGATCACCATGCCCGCATCACCGAGCTTGACGGCTGGCTGGCGCTCGGCGCACATCTGCCGCCGAAGGAGAAGCGCGGGATCGTGCTCGTCGATCCGCCCTTCGAGGAAGAGGACGAATATCAGCGGCTGGCCGAAGGGCTGGAAAAGGCCTATCGGCGCTTTCCCGGCGGTACCTATTGCCTGTGGTATCCGCTGAAGAAGGGCGCGCCGATCAAGGAATTCCATGAGACGCTGCAGGCGCTCGATATCCCGAAGATGCTCTGCGCCGAACTTGCCGTTCGCAGCGACCGCGGCATTACCGGACTGACCGGCTCAGGCCTCGTCATCGTCAACCCACCCTTCACGCTGAAGGACGAGTTGCACCAATTGCTGCCCGCATTGAAAGACCATCTGGCGCAGGACCGTTTCGCCTCGCATCGGGCCTTCTGGCTGCGCGGAGAGAACAAGGCCGTCAAGGACGATTGACCACTTAAGCTGCTTGCGGAATAGTCCGCGCCGCAGCTCCACAATCTCATCAGGTGTCCCATGAAGCTCCTTTGTTCGCCCGCCTCGCCCTATTCCAACAAGGTGCGGATGGCCGCGCATTTTCTGGGCCTGGAGTTGAACGCCATCCGGGTCGACACCAATACCGGACCGGCGATCCTGGTGGACAACAATCCGCTCGGCAAGATCCCGACGCTGCTGACCGATGACGGGGTCTCGATATATGACAGCGTGGCGATCATGCATTATTTCGACCGGGTGACGAAGGGCGGACTCTACCCTTCCAAGAAGGGCAAGCGTACGGATGCGGAAATCCTCGAGGCGCTCTGCGACGGCATCTGCGATTGCCTGCTGGCGATCGTCTACGAGCGGCGCTTCCGCGACGAGGAAAAGGTTCATCAGCCGTGGATAGACCGCCAGTGGAAGAAGGCGACGAGCGGGCTCGCTCATCTCAGCGCCAATCCGCCGAAAACAGGCAAGAAGCTCAATGGCGGACATTTCGCGCTGGCGGCGACGCTCGATTATCTCGAGCTGCGCTTCAAGGACCAGTGGGAAGCCGATCATGCGCCGCTCACCGACTGGCTGCGGCAGTTCGACAAGAAATTTCCTGCCCATAGCGAGCTCAAGTCCCAGGGGTGAGCTCCCGGAAACAACGTGCCCGGCTTCAATTTGCTGACAAAGTCTCTTCCGTCATGCTCGGCCTTGTGCCGAGCATCTAACCACCCCAATTGTTGTGGCGGAAAACATTTATTTTCAGATGCTTATTTTGACGTGCGCAGATCCTCGGCACAAGGCCGAGGATGACGTCGCGGGTTTTGCAGCGGTTCGTCGGCAGCAAAAAGCCGGGCGACGTGCCCGGCTTTTCCATATCAGGATATTCGATCGGCTTAGAACTTGACGCCGATACCGAGCTTGACGCTGTTCTCGTCGTAACCGCGCGAGAAGCTGCCGGAGTCGAGGTCGTAATCCTTGCTCTGGTAGTCGGTGTAGCGATATTCGAGGCGCGTCGTGATGTTGTTGGTCACGAAGGCTTCGACGCCGGCGCCGACCGTATAGCCGAAGTTCGTCTTGCTTTCGTCCGAGGTGTCGTCGGAAACCTTGACGTCGCCGATGGCAAGACCAGCCGTGCCGTAGAGCAGGAAGGGGTTCATGTCGTAGCCGACGCGGCCACGGACGGAGCCGTTCCAGCCATACTTGTTCTTGACGCCGCCAGAGGAGACGTCGTCGCCGCTGTAGCCGAGGTCGGATTCAACGCCGTAGACGATCTGGCCGGCCTGCCAGTTGTAGCCGGTGAAGACCTGGCCGCCGAAACCATAGGTGTGGCGGTCGGAACCGAAGTCACCCATGTTGTAGGTGCCGGCGCCGCCGAGATAAAAGCCTTCCCAGTTGCCTGCCGGCTTGACTGGAGCGTCCTGGGCGACCGGTGCTTCCGGAACCTGGTCGACGGCATCGGCCGCCTGAGCTGCCGAGACGCCCGCAATTGCAAAAACGGAGGCCATGAGGCCAGCAATGAGTACACGCATACTTAGTCTCCTTTCAGTCCCGCGCCGCTAGTCATCTGTCTATCAGTGAAGCATTGGCGGGATATTGCCAGATGTCCCTTCCGGATCGAGACTGAAATTGGAACTGAAATGCGGATTTGAAAGAGCCAAATTGTGATATCATTGTGGCTGCCGCAAGGCCGAAATTCGATGTTGCTTTGGCGCAACATACACTTCATTAACCCTACTGAAGCGTTAAACTGAAAATACTTATTTTAAGAAATCGCATTCTTAAATAATACATAGAATATCGGCTTCTGGACGCAACCGCAACGGCCTATTTATATAATCTCCGTCGGCCCCTATATAGTCTGCAGACAGACTCGCGGGATCAGAAGGCAAGATTTTGAAGCACAAAAGACTTCGCTCGGCCCTTATAACAGGGGCTGCTAAAAGAATAGGCCGGGCAATCGCCGAAGACCTTGCTGCAAATGGCTTTTCCGTTGCGATCCACGCGAACGGCTCTATCGGTGAGGCCGAAGAGTTGGTGGCGGAATTGCGGCGGAAGGGATATCGGGCGGTCGCCCTGCAGGCCGACCTTAGCGATCTCGGCGAAACGGGCGCGTTGGTCGCGAAGGCGTCGGAAGCGCTCGGGCCGCTCGATCTGCTCGTCAATAATGCGTCGGTCTTCCAGCATGATTCAGCGCGTAGTTTCAATGCCGCCACATGGGCATTGCACTTCGACCTGCATGTACGGGCACCCTCTGTCCTTGCGGCGGACTTCGCTCAGCAGATGCCCAATGAGGCGGCAGGCCTGATCGTCAATATCATCGACCAGCGGGTTTGGGCGCTGAGGCCCAGCTTCTATTCCTATACCCTCTCCAAATCCGCGCTGTGGACGGCGACGCAGACGCTTGCACAGGCATTGGCGCCACGCATCCGCGTCAATGCCATCGGCCCCGGCCCCTCGATGCCGAGCGAGCGGCAGGCGATGGAGGACTTCCAAGCGCAGGTCTCAGCCCTTATCTTGCAGCGAGGGCCGGCGCTGGAGGAATTCGGACAAACGATTCGCTTCCTTTACGACACGCACTCGATCACCGGCCAGATGATTGCCCTCGACGGCGGCCAGCACCTCGCCTGGCAGACGCCCGATGTGGCGGAGATTACGGAATGAACGGACGAAAGCTGCCGGATGGCGGCGTTCTCTACGACGACACGGATGAAAGCGAAGACGATATCGAAGTGGAAGGCGACGTTTCCGCCGCCGCTCCACTTGCGGCGACGGTCGACTGGAATGCGGGCAGCCTCAATGAAACCGGGCTCATCGGCGCGGAACTGATCGGCGAATTCGTCAAGCGGCTGCCGAACAGCCCCGGCGTCTACCGCATGTTCAATGCCGAGGGCGACGTGCTCTATGTCGGCAAGGCGCGCAGCCTGAAGAAGCGCGTCAACAACTACGCCGTCGGCCGCGTGCATTCCAATCGCATCGCCCAGATGGTGCGCCAGACGGCGAATATGGAATTCGTGACGACGCGCACGGAAACCGAAGCGCTGCTCTTGGAAGCGAATCTGATCAAGCGCTTGCGGCCGCGCTTTAACGTGCTTTTGCGCGACGACAAGTCGTTTCCCTATATTCTCATCACCGGCGACCACCGGGCGCCAGCGATCTTCAAGCATCGCGGTGCGAGAGCGCGAAAGGGCGACTATTTCGGACCTTTCGCTTCGGCCGGTGCTGTCGGGCGGACGATCAACTCGCTGCAACGCGCCTTCCTGATCCGCACCTGCACCGACAGCGTCTTCGAAACACGCACGCGACCCTGCCTGCTCTACCAGATCAAGCGCTGTTCCGGGCCGTGCACCCATGAGGTTAGCGATGAGGGTTACGGCGAACTGGTGCAGGAGGCGAAGGACTTCCTGTCCGGCAAGAGCCAAAAGGTGAAGTCGCACATGGCCGAGGCCATGAACCAGGCTGCCGAGGATCTCGACTTCGAGCGAGCGGCGATCTATCGTGATCGCCTGGCGGCATTGTCGCATGTGCAGAGCCACCAGGGCATCAATCCGGCCGGCGTCGAGGAGGCTGACGTTTTCGCCATCCACCATGAGGGCGGCATCTCCTGCATCCAGGTCTTCTTCTTCCGAACCGGCCAGAACTGGGGCAACCGCGCCTATTTCCCGAAGGCCGATCCGCAGCTTTCGAGTGCCGAAGTGCTGAATTCCTTCCTTGCGCAGTTCTACGACGACAAGCCGGTGCCGAAGCAGATCATGCTGTCGCAGACGGTGGAGGAGTTGGAACTGCTTGCCGCAGCACTCAGCGAAAAGGCCGGCCACAAGGTTTCTATCCTCGTGCCGCAGCGCGGCGAGAAGCGGGATCTGGTCGACCATGTCGTCGGCAATGCACGCGAGGCGCATGGACGAAAGCTTGCCGAAACGGCGTCGCAGTCGCGGCTGCTCGAGGGTTTCAAGGAGACGTTCGGGCTTGCCTATGCACCGCAGCGGATCGAGATCTACGACAACTCGCATATCATGGGCACCAATGCCGTCGGCGGCATGGTGGTCGCGGGGCCGGAAGGTTTCGTCAAGAACCAGTACCGCAAGTTCAACATCAAATCGACCGACATCACCCCCGGCGACGACTTCGGCATGATGAAGGAGGTGATGACGCGGCGGTTCTCGCGGCTGATCAAGGAGGAAGGCATTCCCGACCGGACGGCGCAGGTGGCCACGCCCGATGCAGCCGACATGCCCTTCCCGACATGGCCCGATGTGATCCTCATCGATGGCGGCCAGGGGCAGATGACGGCGGTGCGCGCCATCCTTAGCGAACTCGGCATCACCGATAGCGTGACGGCGATCGGCATCGCCAAGGGCGTCGATCGCGATGCCGGGCGCGAGCGCTTCTTCCCGCCGGGACGCGAGAGCTTCACGCTGCCGCCGCGTGATCCGGTGCTCTATTTCATCCAGCGCATGCGCGACGAGGCGCACCGTTTCGCGATCGGCTCGCACCGGGCACGGCGCAAGAAGGAAATGATCAAGAACCCGCTCGACGAGATTGGCGGCATCGGCCCGTCGCGCAAACGCGCGCTGCTCCAGCATTTCGGTACGGCGAAGGCGGTTTCGCGCGCCGCGCTGTCCGACCTGATGGCGGTCGAAGGCATATCGGAAGCCGTCGCCAGACAGGTCTATAACCATTTCCACGACGACGCCGCGAAATAACCGGCGTCCGTCGCAAATTCCACGCAAAGGCGGTGAAAAGACAGAAAGAATATTGACGGTCCGCAGCCAAAGCCGTCATCTACCGCATCGGCCCGAGCATGATGCGGAGGTTCTAGAGTGTTACAGCGTCCTTTGCGCGTCTGAAAAGCCGCGCGGCGCTGTAGCAGCGCATCAATTCAGAGAAACGATCCCATGGCATCGCGTGCGTACAGCATTCCCAATCTTCTGACCTACGGCCGTATCCTCGCCGTGCCGCTGATCGTTCTCTGCTTCTTCATCGAGGGCAGGCTGTCGATCAGCAATACGGCGCGTTGGGTAGCGTTGTGGATTTTCGTCATCGCCTCGCTCACCGATTTCCTCGACGGTTATCTCGCGCGCATCTGGAACCAGACGTCGAATATCGGTCGCATGCTCGATCCGATCGCCGACAAGCTGCTGGTCGCCTCGATCCTTCTCCTTGTCGCGGCCGACCAGACCATCGCCGGCTGGTCGATCTGGGCGGCGATCACCATTCTCTGCCGCGAGATCCTGGTGTCGGGACTGCGCGAATATCTGGCGGCGCTGAAGGTCAGCGTACCGGTGACGCGGATTGCCAAGTGGAAGACGACGCTGCAGCTCGTCGCCATCGCCTTCCTGCTCGCCGGCCCGGCCGGCGACGAGATTTTCCCCTATACGACGCAGACCGGCATCGCGCTGCTGTGGATCGCGGCGCTGCTGACGATCTATACCGGCTATGATTATTTCCGCGCCGGAGTGAAACATATCGTGGATGACGAGGAATGACGCGGCTTGTCTATTTCGCCTGGGTGCGCGAGCGCATCGGCAAGGGCGAGGAGGAGATCGACCTCCCCTCCTCCGTCGTCACTGTCGCCGATCTGTTGAATCATTTGAAGACGCTGGGCGAGGAATATGAGACCGCACTTCAATATCCCGACGTGATCCGCGTGGCGCTCGACATGGAGCATGTCGAGCATGACGAACCAATATCAGGGGCGCGGGAAATCGGGATATTTCCGCCGATGACGGGGGGATGAGGCGGTGACCGTGATGCCGTGTCGCTACCCCCCTCTGCCCTGCCGGGCATCTCCCCCACAAGGAGGGAGATTGGCTGGGCGCACCGGCTTCCCCAAACAATCGGCGTTTCAGCCCGGCGAAACGGTAAGTGGGCATGAAGAGTGCGCCACTTGTGATCTCCCCACCTGTGGGGGAGATGGCCGGCAGGCCAGAGGGGGGCTTCCACGGCACAGCCTTTCGGCATTCTTTGCAGCAACATCAAAGCAGCGGGGGATTTCGCTGTGACCATCACCCCCACCATCCGCGTCCAGCATGAAGACTTCGACCTGCAAGCCGAGGTCGATCGCCTCTCGAAGGGCAAAGCCGGCATCGGCGCCGTCATCACCTTTTCCGGCCTCTGCCGCGATGAAGGCGGGACGCTGGCGGCACTCGAGCTCGAGCATTATCCCGGCATGGCCGAAGCGGAGATGCGGCGCATCGGCGATCTCGCCATCGCCCGTTTCGGGCTTCTCGGGCTGACCGCCATCCACCGCTACGGAAAGATCGCAGCGGGCGAGAATATCGTGCTCGTCGTCGCAGCCGCGCCGCACCGGCAGGCGGCGTTCGACGGCGCCAATTTCGTCATGGATTTCCTGAAAACTGCAGCCCCCTTCTGGAAGAAGGAGCACTGCAGGGATGGCGCCACCGGCGACTGGGTCTCGGCGAAGGACGCCGACGACGCAGCCCGCGACAAGTGGAAATAAGTTAGAGAACGACACGCTCCCTGCGGCTCATGACCAAGAGCAGGACGAGCAGCGAGAAGACAACCAGATCCCGCCAGACGAAGGGGCCGTAGGCACCCCATAGGGTTTCGACGACGGCGAGCCCGGCGGCGCCGCCTGCCGAGCGCAGCGGATCGGAATAGCCGCCGACTGCTGCGATCAGCAGCACCTTCAGCCCGAACATCAGGCCGGCACCGAAATCCATCGAGCCGTAATAGAAGGTGGCGAGGATGCCGCAGATCGTGGCGACGAGGGCGGCGGCTGCATAGGCGACGAGGAAGACGCGGTCGGCGCTGGTGCCGCAGAGTTCGGCTGCCAGCGGATCATCGGTGACGGCGCGCCAGATGCGGCCCCAGGCCGTGCGTCTGAGGATCAGCGTACCCACTGCGACGATGGCGCACATCAGTGCCGTGTCGATCAACTGGATATGGGTGAGCGTCACCTTGAATGGGCCGTCGCTCCAGAAGACGACCGTGTCGTTCAAAAACGGCGGCAGCCAGATGGCGCGGGTATTGGCGGCAAGCCTAGCGGTCTCCATCAGCACGATCATGATGCCGAGGGCAGCGACGATGACCGTATTCGGCGATTTGCTGACCAGCGGCAGCATGATCGAGCGGCCGATCCATAGGCCCGCGCCCAGCGAATAGACGATCGAAGCGCAGGCGCCGACGGCTAGGGCGGCCGGCAGCACCAGCCAAAACCTGACATAGGCGAGTTCGGTGAAGAGCAGCAGGATCTGGCCCGCGAAGGCAAAGATCGCCCCATAGGTGATGTCGGCCCGCTTCGTCACGCCGAAGGCTACGGCATAACCGAAGGCAAGCGCGGCATAGAGGGCGGCCAGCGGAACCGCATTCGCCAGTTGCTGCAGAAGATAAGCCATTCCAGACACTCCGCGTCACCAAAATTATAACTGGTAAAACCTATTTCACCAGTTATAATTTCAACATGAGCTTCTCCTGGACCCCTCACCGCTTTGCCGGCGGCGCACTGGCGCTCGATGTCGTCAACAGCGTCGTACTGCGCCACGATGCAGCGCGGCGGATCGACCGCTTCGCGGTCAGGGACCAGATGCGGAGTTTTCCAAGAGCCGCGGCCGAATTCTGCGCCGAGCGCGCCCTCTTCGGCGACATCGCGCCGGTGGCGGCGGAAAACGAGGCGGATTTCATCACGCTGCGGGAAGCAATCGACCGCTATTTCCGCGAGCGTATACTGAATGGCGGCGACGACAGATTGCTGGCCAGGTTGCTGGAAGCGCTGGCGAAGACATTGCGCGAAGCAGGCTCCGACAGCCTGGCCGCTGCGACCGCCCATTCGGTCCTGCGGCTGATCTCCATGCCCGACCCGGAGCGCATGAAGATCTGCGGCAATTGCGGCTGGCTGTTCATCGACCGCAGCAAGAACAGAAGCCGGACCTGGTGCGACATGGCGGTCTGCGGCAACCGCGCCAAGGCGAACCGTCACTATCGCCGCAAGAAGGAGGAGACGCCATGAGAAAGCATTGGATCGTGATGGTGCTAGAGCATTTCCGTTTCTCTGCGCGGCACGGAAATGCTCTATCTTTTTGTCTTTCCGCAATTCCGGACGCAAAACCGCTGCACACTTTTGCTGGAATTGCTCTGGCAGCCGGTCTGACGCTGTCCGCCTGCCAGCGCCAGGCTGAAAACCTGGTCGAGGTCACCGGCCATCTCTTCGTCTTCAACTATCGGGTGGCGAGCGCCACCTATCTGCTGACGCTGAAGAAGACGGGGCCTATCCCCGACGGTTCGGTCATCATCGCCGAATTCGAAAATCCACAAGGCGGCGATCCGCTGGTGCTGAACCAGAAGATCTATCCGATCGACGACAAGATTGCGCTGCAGAGCGAAAACCTGCACTGCGTGCGCAAGGATCGTCCCTATTCCGTGAGCGTCCGGCTGGTCGACAAGGATGGCAAGGTGCTGCAGGAATTGAAGACGCAGTTCCGATCCGACCTCGACCAGACCGTCCTGCCGAGCAAGCCGCTCGTCGTCGGCGCGCTTTATGAAAAAAATCCGGAGGTCTTCAAGCCCGACGGCAGCGTCGATTTCTCGAATACCGACAAATGCCCGGCATAGAGAAATGCATGGAAAAAGCCGGAGCAAGGCCCCGGCTTTCGAGAGTCAATTCAAGGTATTGCCGGCGAATGCCGAAGCGTGGCCTCAGCCGACGATTTCGGTATCGGAGAACCAGTACTTGATTTCCTGGGCAGCCGTCTCCGGAGCATCCGAGCCGTGAACGGAATTTTCGCCGATCGACAGAGCGTGAACCTTGCGGATCGTGCCTTCGTCAGCGTTTGCCGGGTTGGTCGCGCCCATGATCTCGCGGTTCTTGAGGATCGCGCCTTCGCCTTCCAGCACCTGGACGATGGTCGGGCCGGAGGTCATGCCTTCGACCAGTTCGCCGAAGAAGGGACGATCCTTGTGAACGGCGTAGAAGCCTTCGGCTTCGCGACGGCTCATCCAGACGCGCTTGGAAGCGACGACACGCAGGCCGGCATCTTCGAGCATCTTGGTGATGGCGCCTGTCAGGTTGCGCTTGGTTGCGTCCGGCTTGATCATCGAGAAGGTGCGTTCAATCGCCATAGTCAAATCCTCTGTTTTCGCGGGAAAAGTGGGCGGTCTTTACCCGCCCCAACGCCCGAAAACAAGAGGTAGGCGGCAATTTCACGCCGCTGTCACAGTCCTGCCGCGGCTTTGGTGAAGATCGAGGCAGCGTTCGAACCAGGCCATGACGGGATCGTCGGCGGCCAGCATGGCAAGGCCGGCCGACACACGCAGCCATTGCAGCGCGCCGAAGACGATATAGTCGGCAAAGAGCGGCGTCTGCCCGCCGATGAAGGGCTGGAACTTCAGCATGTGCCGGAGCGGCTCCAGCTTGGCGCCGAAGGCTGCCTTCTCCGCCTCGCTGTCGGCGGCAACCACTTCCAACGGCTTGCCGAGCCGAGCCTCGCGGCTTTCGCGGAAATAGGCCTTATCTCCCTCGTCGAGGTTCGCATGAATATCGAGAAGGGCGATGCGCATGATCGCCGGATGGATGATCATCTGCGAATAACCTTCCACCATCCGCGACAGCGCCTTGCCGCCCTCGCCGCCAAACAGTGACGGCCGCTCGGGATAGGCCTCCTCCAGATAAAGGGCGATGTCAAAACTGTCGGGGATCAGCCGGCCGTTGTCGTCGAGCACCGGCACGGTCGGCGAGACGCCGCCGCCGATCGCGCGGATGCGGGCGTAGGTCGTCGGAATCTCCTCGAAATCGAGCCCCTTATGCGCCAGCGCCATCACCGCCTTCCAGCAATGGGGCGAAAAGAAGCGCCGCTCGTCGGCGCCGCAGAGGGAATAGAGGGCTCTGGTCATGACAGTCCTTTCGAGATCACGGCTCCATCCATTCCACGACAGAAAGCGCCGGCGATCAAATCAGGAAATTTCATGGGCACATCACTGCGATTTGCGGGGAAAACGGGCTAGACTGCCGCGACCAATCCGGGAGGGACGGAATGCTCAGACATTACAGGATGTTTGCCGCCTATAATCGCTGGGCCAACACGCAAGTTTATACGGCCGCAGCCGAACTCAGCGATGCAGACTTCCGCAGCGACCGCGGCGCTTTCTTCGGCTCGCTGCATCGCACGCTCAATCATCTGCTCGTCGCCGACCGGATATGGATGAAGCGCTTCACCGGCACCGGCGAAGCGCCGACGACACTCGATGCCGTGCTCTTCGAAGAGTTGGACACGCTGGCCGCCGCCCGCAAGGCAGAGGACGAGCGGATCATTGCCTGGACGGGCATGCTTGATAAGGCGACGCTTGCCGCCGACTTTACCTATGTCACGGTGGTACAGCCGACCGAGATCACCCAGCCGCTGTCGAGCGCACTCGCGCATCTCTTCAACCACCAGACCCATCATCGCGGCCAGTGCCACATGACGCTGACGGCGCTCGGCAAGCCGAGCCTCATGCTGGATCTCATCTACTTCCTGCGCAACGAGGGCCGCGAGTGGATGTGAGGCCCGATCCACATGACGTCATCCGAAAACCGCTCGCCCTTTCGGCATCATGTTCTGGCGATCAACACTGAATTAACCGCCTTTGCCGGTTCTGCCGCCAATCCGGCGTTTCCCTGTTGGAAATTCAGCCTCTCTTAAAAGCTTGCGGGCATAGCGGTGTGAAAGATGAGGCCGGCCGCGAGGGATCGTCATGCAGAATGCAAGCGCAAACGCATTGGTGCCGCGCGAGGCTGCGCGCGCCGCCCCGATGGCAGATATTCAGAAGATCGCCCAGCACATGGCGCGCCTGAACGTCGCCGCGCTGCCGCGCAATTACGAACTCTTTCACGAGGCGATCGTCGGGCTCAATGCCGGCCTTGCGCAGGATATCGCCGCACTCGGGTCCCAGCCACAACAGCCGATGCTCGACGAACTCGGCCTGAAATACCGCCTCGTCGGCCATTGCGGGCTGGCGGGCGAGACATCCCGAAACGAGGCGAGCCGGATGCTGCGCGACGTGGCGGAAAGGCTTGCCGAAGGGCTGAAGCACAAGAATGCCTTTGCGCGTGCCTGCGGCACTATCCTGAAATCCGTTTCCGGCCATGACGATCAGAGCCTTGCCGCCTTCCTCAGCGAGATCGACTATCTCACTGCCTCGCTTTCGACCGTTCTTGCAGCGGAGATGGAAATCGGCGCGAAGCTGCAGGACGATATCAAGACGCTGGAAACGCTAGAGCGCGGCATTTCGGCGATGCAATCGGCGGCGATCGCCGACAGGATCACCGGGCTTCCGAACCGCATCGCGCTGAACCGGACGATGGCCGATCTCTACGCGCGTGAAGAAGGTGCCGCCGGTAGCGCGCTGATCATGGTCGATATCGACAATTTCACCGATCTCAACGACAAATACGGCACCCAGGCTGGCAATAAGCTCCTGAAGAAGCTCGCCGGCCTGTTCAGCAAGTCGGTCAAGAAAAACGATTTCGTCGCCCGCACAGAGGCTGACGAATTCGCCCTGTTGTTTTCCAATGTCGGCATGCAGGATGCGATGACGATTGCCGAGCGCCTGCGCGCCTCCGTCGAAGACAATCTGGTCTTTGCGACATCCGACAAAGCCGATCCCGGCAGGCTCACCATCTCGATCGGCGTGGCGCTCAGCACCGATGCGGCAACGCCGGGACAATTGCAGGCCAATGCCCGCGTGGCGCTTCTCGCCGCGCAGTCGAACCCCCGGCAACCGGTGCAGGCTTTCGGCCGCTGAGGCGGCGGACAAAGCAAGCTTGTCCCGGGGACAAGCAAGCTTGTCAGCGCACAAGCAAGCTTGCGGTGGGACAAGCAAGCTTGTCCCTGGATAAGCGCTCTTGCCTTGGCGAGCGCTTTCGGCCAAAACGCCGGCCATGATCACGCTCACCGATATTTCCGCCCGCATCGCCGGGCGCCTGCTTCTCGACAATGCCAGCGTTTCGCTGCCTTCAGGCACGAAGGCCGGGCTCGTCGGGCGCAACGGCGCCGGCAAGTCCACGCTTTTTCGCGTCATCACCGGCGATCTCGGCTCGGAGAGCGGGACGGTGTCGATCCCCAAGGCCGCACGCATCGGCCAGGTGGCGCAGGAGGCACCGGCAACCGAAGACGCTCTGATCGAAATCGTGCTTGCCGCGGATAAGGAACGCACCGCCCTCGTTGCCGAGGCGGAAACGGCAACCGATCCGCATCGCATCGCCGAAATCCAGATGCGCCTTGTCGATATCGACGCGCATTCGGCCGAAGCGCGCGCGGCGAGCATTCTTGCCGGCCTCGGCTTCGACAAGGCGGCGCAGGCCCGCCCCGCCTCTTCCTTCTCCGGCGGCTGGCGCATGCGCGTCGCCCTTGCCGCCGTGCTGTTTTCCGAGCCGGACCTGCTCCTGCTCGACGAGCCGACCAACTATCTCGACCTCGAAGGCACGCTGTGGCTGGAAGACTATGTCAGGCGCTATCCGCACACGGTCATCATCATCAGCCACGATCGCGACCTGTTGAACAACGCGGTCAATGCGATCGTCCATCTCGACCAGAAGAAGCTCACCTTCTATCGCGGCGGTTACGACCAGTTCGAGCGACAAAAGGCGGAAGCCGACGAGTTGCAGACCAAGGCCAAGGCCAAGAACGACGCGGCGCGCAAGCACCTACAGAGCTTCATCGATCGCTTCAAGGCCAAGGCTTCCAAGGCCCGGCAGGCACAATCGCGCGTCAAGGCGCTCGAGCGCATGGGAACGGTTGCGGCGGTGATCGAGGACCACGTACAGCCGATCACTTTTCCCGAGCCGGAAAAGCAGCCGGCCTCGCCGATCGTCGCGATCCAGAGCGGCGCCGTCGGCTACGAGCCCGGCAATCCGATTCTCAAGAACCTCAATCTGCGCATCGACAATGACGACCGCATCGCCCTGCTTGGCTCGAACGGCAACGGCAAATCGACCTTCGCCAAGTTCATCTCCGGCCGGCTTGCGCCTGAGAGCGGCGAAGTGAAGCTCGCGCCGAGCCTGAAGATCGGCTTCTTCGCGCAGCACCAGCTCGACGACCTCATTCCCGAGCAATCGCCGGTGGAGCATGTGCGCCGGCTGATGCCCGGCGCGCCGGAAGCCAAGGTGCGCGCCCGCGTCGCCCAGATGGGGCTTGCGACCGAGAAGATGGCGACGGCCGCCAAGGATCTCTCCGGCGGCGAAAAAGCCCGACTGCTGATGGGGCTTGCCGCCTTCCATGCACCCAACCTGCTGATCCTCGACGAGCCGACCAACCACCTCGACATCGACAGCCGCCGCGCGCTGATCGAGGCGCTGAACGACTACGAAGGCGCCGTCATCCTGATTTCGCATGATCGTCACCTGATCGAGGCGACGGTCGATCGGTTGTGGCTGGTCAATGGCGGCACGGTGACGACCTTCGAAGGCGACATGGATGAATATCGCGACCTCATCGTCACATCCGGTAAAAAAAAAGAAGAAAAGCCGCAGCTAACTGAAGACGCGACATCGAAGGCCGACCAGCGCAAGCTCAATGCCGAACGTCGCGCTTCTTTGACGCCGCTCCGGAAAAAGATCAACGAAATCGAATCCTTGACGGCGAAGCTGGAGAAACAGATTCAGGCGCTTGACGCGGAACTTGCGGATCCGGCCCTTTATGAGAAGACGCCCGCCAAGGCGGCCGAGAAGGCAAAGCAGCGCGGCGAAGCTGCGGCGAAATTGGCTGCCGCCGAGGAAGACTGGCTGATGCTGTCTGCCGAATACGAAGAAGCGATGGCGGGTTAGCCACAGGGTGACGCTGAAGTTCAAGAAGCCGATGTGCCCAACACCGTCGTCGCCTCGGCCGACTTCGTGACGATCCGCTAAGGCGGGTTGCCAAATCGGGACCGGCTGCCTAGATCTGTCCGACGTCAACGGAAGCCGGCAGGTCGGATATGAACCTTCATCTCGAAACGGACGACGATCCGCGCACCCGCCAGTTCATCGACGAGCACAACCGGGTTTCCGACGCGGCACTGAGAACACCTGAATTCGAGAGGGATCGCGACGCGATCAAGGCGCTGATCGAGCGGCAGGACAGGCTGATCGTTCCGATGCGCCGAGGCGAGTGGCTGTTCGATTTCCGCCAGAGCAAGGACAATCCCCTTGGCATCTGGCTGCGCCTGCCGGCAGATCAGGAGCCGCTGCCGGACGCCGCCTGGGAGCCGGTCTTCGATCTCGACGCCTTCTGCGTCAGCGAAGGCAAGCGCTGGAATTGGCGCGGCGCCGTCACCTGCCCATGGGAGCCGACGCGGGTGCTGCTCACGCTTTCGGACGGCGGCTCCGACCTTCTCCGGCTGCTCGAATTCGACGCCGAGAGGAAGCAGATCGTGGAGGGAGGCTTCGATACGCCTGCCGCGCGATCGCATGCCACCTGGCTGAGCCGCGACGAGATCTGCTATTTCGGCTCCATCGACCGGTTTTCGGCAACCCGCTCCGGATGGCCGCGCGTCGGGCGTCGATTGAAGCGCGGGCAGCGACCGGAAGATGCCGCCGTCATGTTCGAAGCCGCAAACGAGGACGTTTACGGCTTCAATCTCGTCATCGACCCTGCCCTACCAGGCGCTTCGACGGATCGCGGATTGATCGATATTTTCGTCGCCGCCCACGAGATCGGCGTCGCGAGCGCTTTCCTGATCGCCAGCGACGGCACACAGCGGCGCATCGATCTGCCTAAGGAAGCCGATTTCCAGTTCAATCATGATCATTGCCTTTGGCGGGCAAAGACCGATGAGCGCGTTGCGACCGGCAGCCTCGTGCTGCAACGCTTCGATCCCGCCTCGGAGACGGCCCTGCTCGGGCCGGAGCGGATCCTGTTTCAGCCTGCCGAGGGCCAGTCCATCGCGCAGATGATGCTGATGCAGGAGTGGTGCGTCTTCATCATCTCCGATCGGCTGCGTCCGCGTCTCATGGTGCTGGACCTGACAAGGCCCGATGCCGAACAGCGCGAGATCGCACTGCCGGCGGATATGCAGACGGTTCACTTCAGGCCACTCCATGCGGATCTGCATCTTGGCGACGATACGCTCCACATCGTCGGCCAGGGCTTCCTGCAGCCGCCCGTCTGTTACCGCCTCGCGCTGTCGGATCGCAGCAAGCAGGCCGAGCCGATTTTCGTCGCCGCGGCGCCGAGCTATTTCGATGCGACCGATATGTCATCCGAACTGCTGGAGGCTGTTTCCGAGGACGGAACGAGGGTTACCTATCGGCTCGTCCTGCCGAAGCAGTGGACCAAGGGCGCGCTGCCGGTATTGCTTTACGGCTATGGCGGCTTCGATGTCCCGTTGTCGCCAAACTATTCCGGCGTGACAGGACGCTGGCTGGAACAAGGCGGCGCCTATGTGCAGGCCTATATTCGCGGCGGCGGCGAATTCGGGCCTGACTGGTATCGCAGTGCCAAGCGGCAGGGGCGAGACCGGGCCTTTGCCGATTTCGTCGCCATCGCTCGCGATCTCGTCGCCCGCGGCTATACAGTGCCGTCGCGGATCGCCTGCCAGGGCGGCAGCAATGGCGGTCTGCTGACCGGCGTGATGCTGACGCGCTATCCCGACGATTTCGGCGCCGTCTGGTGCCAGGTGCCGGTCCTTGACATGACCCGTTTCCACCTGTTCAGCGCAGGGCAAGCCTGGATGGACGAATACGGCGATCCGGAGACGCCGGTGGACCGGGATTTTATGCTCGGCTATTCGCCGCTTCACAATGTCAAGCCGGCGACCGAGGTCAGCTATCCGCCGATCTATGTCGAAAGCTCCGCCAATGACGACCGCGTGCATCCCTCGCACGCGCGCCGCTTTGCCGCGCGGCTGGAGGAAGAAGGACACCGGCCGCTCTTCCATGAATTCGGCTCCGGCGGGCATGGCGGCGACGGCAATTCCGAAGAGCGCGCCGCCCGCGCGGCGATGGGTTACAGCTTCCTTCGCCAAACCATCATGCGATAGGATGCCATAGAATGGAGGAGGAGAGCTTGTCGGCACGCCTCTTTCTGATACAAACGCGTCAATAATCATACTTTTCATACAGGCTCGAGCGAAACACCATGTCTCCTATCAACCTCGCCATCGTCGGCGTCGGCAAGATCGTCCGCGACCAGCACCTTCCCTCCATCGCCAAGAACCCGGATTTCGAACTCGTCGCCACGGCAAGCCGCCACGGCACGGTCGAAGGCGTCAAGAGCTATACGACGATCGAAGCGATGCTCGATGCAGAGCCCTCGATCGATGCCGTTTCGCTCTGCATGCCGCCGCAATATCGCTACGAGGCGGCCTATAAGGCGCTCGTCGCCGGCAAGCACGTCTTCCTGGAAAAGCCCCCCGGCGCGACGCTCAGCGAAGTGGCCGATCTCGAAGCGCTGGCAAACAGGCAGGGTGCGTCGCTCTTTGCCAGCTGGCATTCGCGCTATGCACCGGGCGTGGAGGCGGCCAAGGCGTTTCTTGCCTCGACGACGATCAAAAGCGTGCATGTGATCTGGAAGGAGGATGTCCGCCATTGGCATCCGAACCAGGAATGGATCTGGCAGGCCGGCGGCCTCGGCGTTTTCGATCCCGGCATCAACGCGCTGTCGATCGTCACCCATATCCTGCCGCGGCCGATCTTCATCACCGAGGCCGTGCTCGAATTTCCCGACAACCGCGACGCGCCGATCGCGGCCGACATTCACTTCCGCAATGCTGACGGCCTGCCGGTTCACGCCGAATTCGACTGGCGCCAGACCGGCAAGCAGAGCTGGGACATCGTCGCGGAGACGGCAGCCGGCCAGATGGTGCTCGCCGAGGGCGGCGCCAAGCTTTTGATCGACGGCGCGCTGAGATTCGCCGAGCCGGAGCAGGAATATCCTTCGCTCTACCGTCGCTTCGCCGAAATCATCAAGGCCGGCAAATCGGATGTCGACCTCGCGCCGCTGCGCCATGTCGCCGACGCCTTCATGCTCGGCAAGCGGAAATTCGTCGACGCCTTCCACGACTGAGCGTCGCAATAACGTCATAGAAACCGGCAAGATTTGCCGGCCTATGGCAATAGTGTTCGGGGGCAGCCGCTCATGAGCAACAGAATTGGCCGCAAGGGCCGATTTTTCCGCGTGTTGAAGATTGGCATCCTTGTGGTGCCGCTTCTCGGCCTTGCAGCATGTTGGGGCGAAGAGGTCGTCATGCCGCCTGATGCACCGGGCGTTTCCCGCTCCGAGGAATATTCCTTCGGATCGGCGACCCAGGCCCAGGATTGGCAGGCCACCAGCAAGGTGCTGGGCCAACTGGAAGGGCGGTTCGGAGAGAAGTCCGTGCGTATCCTGGCGCGCAATCTCGCCAGCACCACCGAGCCGCAGACCATCAAGACTTATTATGCCGAACGCCTTGTCCATCAAGCCGGCTGGGCGGAAATGCCGGTCAGCACCTTTGCCGACAAGGCGTGGGCATTCGCTTTTGTCAGTCCGAATGGAAAGCAGGTTTTGGCAGTCGAGGCGCTCGACGCGTCGGAAAGTGCTGGCGGGATCGTACCCCTCAATATCCTGACGAACCTCGACGAGGACAAAGGTTCGAAACGGTAGCGGTGTCGCTGGCCGGGAGAGCGAAGTTGGACGGCTTCATGCAGCAATTCAAAGTTACAGCGTCCTTTGCGGCTCTCGAAACGACGCGCGGCGCTGTAGCGTCGTGGCGAAACGCTCAGGCCTTCTTCTCCCACCGCCCTTCCGGTGTCTGCTGCCAATAGGTGAGGTTATGCCCCTCGCCTTTCAGCTTCTTCCACTGCGCACGGGCGGCTTCGAGTTGCTCCTGGTCGTGACCGTCGAACATGAAGACGATGCGCTCATAGGCATCAGCCGGCGGCGGCTCGGCGCCGTCGACGATGAAACGCACGGTCGCCGCATTGGCATTGTCCGGCGTCACCGTCAAAAGCACCGGCTGGCTTTCGGCGAAATCCGCCTCGTCGGTGCCGTGCGGCAGGAAGCTCTCCTCGCGGAAAGTCCAAAGATGCTGATCGAGAGCATCACGCCGCGCCGGCTCGCGCGTCTGGACGGCAACGCGCCAGCCGCGCTCGACGCTTTTGTCGATGAGCGGCGGAAGCGCGTCCTCCAGCCTGGATTCGGTCAGATGATAGAAGAGAACGTCCGTCATCAGGATTCATAATGGGCGCGAACGAGCTCGTCGAGCAGGCGCACGCCGAAGCCGGAACCCCAGGATTGATTGATCTCGTCCTGCGGCGAGCCCATCGCCGTGCCGGCAATATCGAGATGCGCCCAAGGCGTGTCCTGCACGAAGCGCTTGAGGAAATGCGCGGCCGTGATCGAGCCGGCCTGTCGGCCGCCGGTGTTCTTCATATCGGCGAACTTGCTGTCGATCAGCTTGTCGTAATCCCTGCCGAGCGGCATGCGCCAGAGTTTTTCGTTGCTCGAAAGACCGGCTGCCGTCAGTTGGGCGGAAAGCTGGTCGTCATTGGAGAACAGGCCGGCATGCACATTGCCGAGCGCCACGACGATCGCCCCGGTCAGCGTGGCAAGATTGATCATGAACTGCGGCTTGAAGCGGTCGTTGCAGTACCAGAGCGCATCGCAGAGCACGAGGCGGCCTTCGGCATCGGTGTTGATCACCTCGATCGTCTGGCCGGACATCGAGGTGACGATATCACCAGGACGCTGGGCGTTACCGTCAGGCATGTTCTCGACCAGGCCGATGATGCCGACGGCGTTGACGGCGGCCTTGCGGGAGGCGAGCACATGCATGAGGCCAGTGACGGCTGCCGCACCGCCCATATCGCCCTTCATGTCTTCCATGCCGGCGGCCGGCTTGATCGAAATGCCGCCGGTATCGAAGACGACACCCTTGCCGATGAAGGCGACGGGGCGATCCTTGCCCTTGCCGCCCTTCCACTGCATGACCGCCAGGCGCGGCGGACGCACGGAGCCCTGGGCGACGCCCAGAAGGGCGCCCATGCCAAGACGGCGCATCTCCTTCTCGGTCAGGATTTCCACTTCGACGCCGAGCTTTTCCAGCTCCTTCGCCTTGGCGGCGAACTCGACGGGACCGAGCACGTTCGGCGGTTCGTTGACGAGGTCACGGGCAAGATTGACGCCGCCGGCAATCGCTTCGGAATCGGAAAACGCCTTCTTGGCACCACTCGGATCGGCGGTGACGATCGTCACCTTGACGGACTTCACTGGTTTTTCTTCCTCGTCGCTCTTCTTCGTCTTGTAGGTATCGAAGCTATAGGCGCGCAGCAGCATGCCGAGCGCAAAATCGGCGGCTGCCCGCGCGCTGGTCTCGAGGCCAGGCACGTCGATGAAGACAGCGGCCTTGTCGGTGTTCTTGATTTTCGAGGCCGCAGCGCCGCCGGCCTTCAGCCAGTCATGGGCGGTGAGTTCGGCGGTCTTGCCGAGCCCGATGACGACGATGCGCTCGACGGGCGCGCCTTCGGGGGCAACAATATCGAGCCCGCTCATGGATTTTGCGGAGAATCGGGCGATCCTCGCAGCCTTGGCGATCACACCTGCCGGGTCGACTGTTTCAGCGCCGGCAGCGCTGTCGGCCTCCGCAGTCTTCAACAGGATCGCCAGGCCGCCATTGAGCTTTGCCGACTTCGAGAATGAAATTTCCAACCTTACTGACATGTCTTCTCCGCTGGGATTCTTTGAAATCCGTCCCTCGCGGATAATTTCGCGTTTGGCGGGTCTGTCAATGGCTTGCGACAATTGTTATGGTCGCCCGCAGCCATCAGGGCTCTCATGTTTTCGTCAGTTTCGTAGATATTCGCGTTGACAGTTTTTTCGAAAAATCGATGGCGGGGTCCGGCAATCCGCCTGCCGAAAACGACTTTCGGCGCATTCATGCTGCTGTTTTGGATGTGGTGGGCGCTGCTTGCCGTCTTCCGCGCCTTTCCCGGAATAGACATCTATTTTTCCCAGCTTTTTTTCGTGGGCGCAGATTGCGACGCGACTGCTGCTGCCGGGAGCATCTGCGGCGGCTTTCCCTATCGCGACGTTGCGACCTTCGACCTGCTGCGCACCGTCTTCTTCCGCCTGCCCTATGTGGTGGCGATCGTGATGGTGTGGAAACTCGTCGAATGCTACCAGCAGCATGGCGCGACCTTCAACGCCCAGCGCGCGCAAAAGCTCAAAGTCGCGCTCGGAACGCTGCTGATCGGGCCGGTGCTGCTCGTCAATGTCGTCCTGAAGGAACATTGGGGCCGGCCGCGACCGATACAGACGGACATTTTCGGCGGTGCGCTGCATTTCGTCGAGGCCGGTTCGCTTGCCGGAAAATGCGTTTCGAACTGCTCGTTCGTCTCCGGCGAGGCGGCGAGTGCCGGCTGGCTCCTCTGCCTTCTGCTCTTCGTTCCGAAATCCCTGCGTTATGCGCTGGCGCCGCCCGTGGCGGCGATCTCGATCCTCACCCCGGCGATGCGGCTATCCTTCGGCGCACACTACCTTTCCGACGTCGTTCTTGGATGGCTTTCCTCGCTTGTCGTCTTCGCCGCATTGCTGGCGTTAACTGAGTCGCAACAGCACCAAAAAAATTCTGAAATTTGAATGAATTTTTGACACCAGCTTGTCGCAAAAGCGCGACAAAGAGCGTAGAGGGATTCTCCTGCAAAGCCGTTTGGGCGTGCAGGTGCTTTCAAGGGCAGGCATGAAACTACTCGAAACATACATATTGCGGCGCGTCGGCCAGATGTTTCTCGTGGCGCTCCTGCCCGTTCTGGCGATCATTTGGACGACTCAGGTTCTGCAGCGCATCAATCTGGTCACCGACAGCGGCCAGTCGATCGGCTCGTTCGCCAAGCTGGCGACGATGATTCTGCCGTCGATCATTCCTGTCGTGCTGCCCTTCGCCCTCGTTATCGCGATCACCCAGACGCTGACGACGATGAACAATGATTCCGAGCTCACCGTCATCGACGCGGCCGGGGCGCGGCGCAGCGTGCTGATCCGCCCGATCCTGCTGCTCGCCGCTGTCATCAGCGTCTTTTCCTTCTTCGTCGACAACGTCGTCGAGCCGCGCGCAAAGACCGTCGTGCGCCAGATGATCGCCGAGACCTATGCTGACCTCCTCTCTTCGGTGATCGAAGAAAAGACCTTCCGCAAGCTCGATGAAGGCCTCTATGTGCAGATCTCGCAGCGGATGGCGGGCCGCATGCTGAAAGGGCTTTTTGTCGCCGACGAGCGCGACCCGGCCTACGAACTGATCTATTATGCGAAGGAAGGCGCCGTCGACGACACGGGCACGACGCTGATCATGCATGAAGGCGAAGTGCATCGCAAAACGCCCGATGGCAACGTCTCGGTCATCAATTTCGATTCCTATTCCTTCGACCTCTCGGACATGACGGAGAATCGCGGTCAGGCGACGCTGCGCGCCAGCGACCGTGACCTGTGGTTCCTGTTCAATCCGGATCCCACCGACAAGGACTATACGATCCGGCCGCAAAGCTATCGCGCCGAACTGCATCGGCGGCTGACCGACTGGATCCTGCCTGTCGTTTTTGCGCTGTTTTCACTGGCGATCGCCGGCGATGCGCGCTCGCACCGCGAAGCGCGGCTGCATCCGATGGTGAGCGCTCTCGCCTATGCCTTCGCGATGCGATGGGCGGCCTTCTACGCGGCCAATCAGATCGACACCGACCCTGAATATATCGCCGTCCTCTACGCCATCCCGATCGTCAGCAGCATCGTCTCGATCGTCTTCCTCGGCCTGCACAAACGACTGGTCATGCCTTCGTTCATCCGCGACCGGATTTCGTCGTTCTGGAGACGGATGCAGGAAAGGCTGCTTGCCGCAACCGGCCGGACCGGCGGGGGCGCTGCCCAATGATGTTCGGGACATTGTCGCGTTATTTCTTTCGCCGCTACCTGGTGACGATGGGCTGGTTCCTGATCGGCGTCTCGGCGATTTCTTTCCTCCTCGATTTCAGCGAGACGGCCGGCCGCATGTCCGGCCTTCCCGGCTACACGATCGGCGGCGGCATCCTGATGACCGCCGTGCGCCTGCCGCTCATCCTGCAGCAAACAGTACCCTTCATCGCGCTGTTCGTCGGCATGACGGTGCTGATCGGGCTCAACCGCAAATATGAGCTCGTCGTGACGCGCGCCGCCGGTATTTCGGTCTGGCAGTTCATGTTCCCCTTCATCGCCGGCTCGCTGCTGCTCGGCCTGCTGACGATGACGGCACTCAACCCGCTTGCCGCCTGGGGACAGCGCCAGGCGCTGCTGGTCGAATCCGACTGGCGCGGCGAGAACGCGGTTCTGCGCAAGGCGCCGCAGATCCCGTGGCTGCGCCAGATCAGCGGCCGGGACGATGTCATCATCGGCGCCCAGACGGTTCAGGAGAACGGAACCAAGCTGATCGACGCGGTGCTGATCCATTTCGATTCACGCGGTCAGGTCATTCTGAGACAGGACGCCGCCACGGCAAAATTGGAAGATGGTTACTGGCAACTTAACACCGTTGTCGAGCGCAAGCCTGGCGAAATCCCCGTGCGTAAAGCTTCGGTTCAACTTCGCACCAATCTGAAACAGGACTTCGTCCAGGAGCGGCTGACAGCGCCGGAAACAATTGGTTTCTTTGACCTTTCCAACCGGATTGCGGCGGCCAAATCCTTCGGCATCTCGACCAAGGCGCTGGAGACGCAATTCAACTCCCTGTTGTCCCAGCCATTGCTGCTGGTGGCCATGACTTTCATAGCCGCAACAGTGTCCCTAAAATTTAGCCGGTTCAACCAATCCCGCTCCGTGATTCTGGGTGGCATCCTTTCGGGCTTCATGCTTTATGTCATCACCGTGCTTGTAAAGGCATTCGGAAGCAGTGGAGTCGTGCCTCCCTTCGTGGCGACGTGGATACCGGTGGTCGTCGCGCTGGCCTTGGGTGCGACTATTCTGCTTCATCAGGAGGACGGCTAGTGGCGGCAGGCGACCGCAAGTATTTTAGTAAACAGCTGGTTGCCCTGCTTGTCGGTGCGGCTTTATGTTCCTATTTCGGCAGCGCCCCGGCCTCTTTCGGCCAGGCCAGCGCGCCCGAACAAAATATAGAGAAGAATATTCCCGAAGGGGCCAAGCTCCTGCTTTCGGCCAATGAACTCGTCTATAACCGTGACGCCGACCTGGTGTCGGCGGTCGGCGGCGTGCAGATCAACTATGGCGGCTATAAAATGGTCGCGCAGAAGGTCGAGTACAATCAGAAGACCGGCCGGATGATGGCGCTCGGCAATGTCGAGCTCGTCAGCCCCGACGGCAATCGTATCTATGCCGATAACCTTGACGTGACCGACAATTTTGCCGACGGGTTCCTGAACTCGCTGCGCATCGAGACCGCCGACAACACGCGTATCGTTGCCGAAAGCGGCGAGCGCGTCGGCGGCACGTTGATGATTCTCAACAAGGGCGTCTACACGGCCTGCCTTCCCTGCGCCGAAGATCCGAAGCGCGCGCCCTTCTGGCAGGTCAAGGCCCAGCGGGTGATCCAGAACGGCGAGACGCATACGATCCGGCTGGAGAGAGCGCGCTTCGAGCTGCTCGGCCATCCGATTGCCTTCCTGCCGTTCATCGAAGTTCCCGACAATACGGTGAAACGCAAGTCCGGCTTTCTGTTTCCGACGATGAGCCTGTCGCAGAATCTCGGCTTCGGTCTTTCCGTTCCTTATTACTATGTGATCTCGCCGAGCATGGACGCGACGGTCACCGCCACGGGCTACACCGCCCAGGGCTTCCTCATCGAAGGCGAATTTCGCCAACGCTTTGAAAATGGCACGCATATTCTGCGCGTCGCCGGTATCGACCAGGCAAAGCCGGGCAACTTCAGCTCCGGCACCAGCGATGCCGAAGCCGACCAGCGTGGCATGGTGGCTTCGAAGGCCGAATTCCGCATCAATCCCCGCTGGACGTTCGGCTGGGACGTCATGATGCAGAGCGACAACAATTTCTCGAAAACGTACAAGCTCCGGGGCCTGACCGGTACGGATCGTACCAACCAGATCTACCTGACAGGGCTCGGGAAACGCAATTATTTCGACATGCGGGCGTTCTATTTCGACGTCCAGGATGCCGATCGGACGAATACCGCTGAAAAGCAGCAGGCAATCGTCTATCCGTCGCTCGACTATCACTATGTGGCGCCGCAGCCGCTTGCCGGCGGCGAGCTTTCGGCGGATGTCAACCTGACGAATATTTCGCGCACACATGATGACTTCTATACCGTCGACGGCTTCGACCGCTTCCGTGGCCTGAAAGGCCAGACCTCGCGGCTGACCGCCGAGCTGCAATGGAAGCGCACCTACGTTACGCCGACCGGCCTGGTGATCACGCCGTTGCTGGCCGCGCGCGGCGATGCCTTCGCGTTGAACATGGATGATCCGACCGGCTATACCGGCAATTACGTCGACGGCAATTCCGCCACCCGCTCGATGTTCACAGCCGGGCTGGAGATGCGTTATCCGATCTTGATGACGACGGAAAACAGCACCCATATCCTCGAGCCGATCGCACAGATCTATGCCCGCCCCGACGAGCAGCTGGCAGGCCGCCTGCCGAACGAGGATGCGCAAAGCTTCGTCTTCGACGCCACCTCGCTGTTCGACCGCGACAAGTTCTCGGGTTACGACCGGGTCGAAGGCGGTACCCGCGCCAATGTCGGCGTTCAGTACACCGGTACATTCGACAGCGGTTACAAGCTGCACGGCATCTTCGGCCAATCCTATCAGATCGCCGGCCAGAACTCGTTTGCGACCGATGACCTCGTCAATGTCGGCGCGGATTCGGGCCTCGAAACCGACCGCTCCGATTATGTCGGCCTTGGCGGCGTCGAAACACCGTACGGCGTTTCCGTCGCTGCCTCCTACCGGCTCGACGAAAAAGATTTCGAATTCCGCCGCGGCGATCTGACGACGGCCTACCAGAACGACACCTTCTCGACGCAGCTGACCTACACTCATCTCAGCGCCCAGCCGGCATATGGATTCGCCGAGGACAATGACGAGATCCAGACCAACAGCAGCGTCAAGTTCAAGGATTACTGGTCGATTTTCGGCGGCATTGCCTGGGATCTGAACAATGATGTGATCAGCCGGCGGACGATCGGCCTCTCTTATGACGACGAATGCACGATCTTCACGATCGCCTATACGGACAGCAGAGATTCCGACGACGAGTCGGGAAGCGACTGGACGATCGGCGCACGGCTGACCTTCCGCACGCTCGGCGACATCAAGATCGGTTCCGACACCCTCGAATGACGGGCGATCGGCGCAAACATGGCCTGAAGCCATTCTTTCGCCGTAAGCCTGTGCAGGACATTGCCGCCAGTCGGTATCTGAGGCATAGGGGTTTCGCGCCGTGACGGAAGCGATTTCAGCGTGTCTCGCACTGTGGTAAGAACGCCGCGAACAACGTCTCGCGGCGCTATCGGGAGGTCAACAGATGATTGACGCGAAAAAAGCCATAACCAAGTTCCTCGCCGGGGCAGCGCTTGCATTGCTGACGGGCCTTGCCGGTCCAGCGCTTGCGGCCAGTGAAGTCAAGGCCGTGGTGAACGGCACCGCCATCACCAGCGGCGATGTCGCCAAGCGCCAGGCCTTCCTGCGCCTGCAGCATACGAAGGCCGATGCCAAGACCGCCCAGGAGCAATTGATCGACGAGACGCTCAAGCGGCAGGAAGTCGCCCGCGTCCGTATGTCGGTTTCGCAGCAGGACGTCGATGCGTCTTTCGCGCGCTTTTCGAGCGGCAACAAGCTGTCCCCCGAGCAGATGTCGCAGATCCTCGATCGCGCCGGCGTCGGCGTCGATCATTTCAAGGGTTTCATCGCCGTGCAGATGAGCTGGCCGCGCGTCGTCAACGCCCGCTACGGCTCGACCTCGCGGCTGTCGAACTATGATCTCGTCTCGCGCATGATGCAGAACAACAAGCAGAAGCCGGTGACGACGGAATATATGCTGCAGCAGATCATCTTCGTCATTCCGCAAGCCAAGCGAGGCGCCATCACCGGCAAGCGCAAGGGCGAGGCCGAGGCGTCGCGCTCCAAATTTCCGGGTTGCGATCAGGCAAAGGTGTTTGCGGCGACGATGCGCGACGTTTCCGTGCGCGATCTCGGCCGCATGCTCGCCCCCGAGATCCCGCCGGATTGGAAGCCGCTGGTCGAGCAGGCCAAGGGCAACACGACAGGGACCCGCGTCACCGACAAGGGCGTCGAATATCTGGCGATCTGCAGCCAGCGGCAGGTCTCCGACGACCAGGCCGCCGAAATGGTCTTCCGCCAGGAAGATCTCGACAAGTCCAAGGCCGGCAAGGATGCCAGCCCGGAAAACGAAAACAGCAAGAAATACCTGGATGAACTGCGCAAAAAGGCGCAGATCGCCTATCGCTGACCGACAATGGCGATACCGTTTTCGCGACCGCTTGCGCTGAGCCAGGGCGACCCCGCCGGCATCGGGCCGGATATTACTCTGATGGCCTGGCTCCGGCGGCGTGAACTCGGGCTGCCGCCTTTCTTCCTGATCGGCGACCCCGATGTTCTGGCGTTGAGAGCCCGCCAGCTCAATCTGGCGGTTTCGATCCGCGAGACCGATGAAGCCGGCAGGGCCGCCGGCATGTTTGCCGATGCGCTGCCCGTCATGACCATACCGGCCGGTATCGAGGTCGTGGCCGGCGAACCGCATGCGGCAACGGCGAAAGGCACGATCGCGTCGATCGAGAAAGCCGTGTCGCTTGTCATTGACGGCGAGGCGCTCGCAGTCGTTACCAATCCGATCGCCAAGGCCGTGCTTTACGAGGCGGGTTTCCGGTTTCCCGGCCATACCGAATTTCTCGCCGATCTCGCCGCCAGGGCGACCGGCCGGCCGGCGATACCGGTGATGATGCTATCCGGACCGAAGCTCCGGGCCATTCCCGTCACCATCCATATTCCGGTCCGCGACGTGCCGCAGGCGCTGACGGGCGACCTGATCACGGAAACCTGCCGGATCGCCCATGAAGATCTGAGGCAGCGCTTCGGCATCGAGGCGCCGCGGCTCGCCGTTGCCGGCCTCAACCCGCATGCGGGCGAAGGTGGGGCGATCGGTACGGAGGACGAGGACGTCATCCGTCCGGCGATCGAGCGCCTGCGCGACGAGGGCATCGATGCGATCGGCCCCCTGCCCGCCGATACGATGTTCCATGACGAGGCGCGGGCGCGATACGACGTCGCCGTCTGCATGTATCACGATCAGGCGCTGATCCCGGCCAAAGCACTTGGTTTCGACGACAGCGTCAACGTGACGCTCGGGCTTCCCTTCGTGCGCACCTCGCCGGATCACGGCACCGCTTTCGGCATTGCCGGCAAGGGACTGGCGCGCGAGCACAGCCTCGTTGCGGCGCTGAAGCTCGCCGCCCAGCTCGGCCGCAGCGCGGAAAGCCGCCGCTGATGGCAGCACTCGATGGCCTGCCGCCGCTTCGCGACGTCATCCAGCGTCACGGCCTCGATGCACGCAAGGCGCTCGGGCAGAACTTCCTGCTCGACCTCAACCTCACGCAGAAGATCGCCCGCACGGCGGGGGCGCTCGAAGATGCGACCGTCTTCGAGGTCGGCCCCGGCCCCGGCGGGTTGACGCGCGCGATCCTGGCACTCGGCGCCAAGAAGGTCATCGCCATCGAGCGAGATGCGCGCTGCCTGCCGGCGCTCGCCGAAATTGCCGATCACTATCCCGGCCGGCTGGAGGTGATCGAAGGCGATGCGCTGAAGACGGATTTCGAGGCGCTGGCGCCGGAAGGCCCGGTCAAGATCATCGCCAACCTGCCCTATAATGTCGGCACGCAGCTATTGGTCAACTGGCTGTTGCCGAAAGCCTGGCCGCCCTTCTGGCAATCCCTGACGCTGATGTTCCAGAAGGAGGTCGGCGAGCGTATCGTCGCCAACGAAGACGACGACCATTACGGCCGTCTCGGCGTGCTCTGTGGCTGGCGGACGGAGGCACGCATGGCCTTCGACGTGCCGCCGCAGGCCTTCACGCCGCCGCCGAAAGTGACGTCGACGGTAGTGCAGCTGACGCCGCGCGAAAATACCATCCCCTGCGCTGTCGGCAATCTGGAAAAGGTGACACAGGCGGCCTTCGGCCAGCGCCGCAAGATGCTGCGCCAAAGCCTGAAACCGCTTGGCGGCGAGAGCCTGCTCGTCAAGGCCGGGATCGATCCGGCGCGTCGGGCGGAAACCTTGTCCGTCGAGGAATTCTGCCTTCTCGCAAACAGCCTGTAGGCAACTCCAGCAACGTCTGAAGCGGCTTTCCCAGGACATGCGCTAATTTAAAGCGACGGCGTCTCTTCCAGCAACTCGCGGACGAAGTCGAACATACCATGGCGGCGGTCGCGGCGCAGGCGTTCGGCCTTGACGATCGACTGGACGGCGTCGAGGGCGGCGTTGAGATCGTCATTGACGATGACATAGTCGTATTCGCGCCAGTGGGCGATCTCGGCGCGGCTGTTGGCGAGGCGCGTCTGGATGACCTCTTCGGAATCCTCGGCACGGCGGTGCAGCCGCGACTGAAGCTCGGTCATGGTCGGCGGCAGCACGAAGATCGAGACGACGTCGGCCGACATCTTCTCCTGCAATTGCTGGGCGCCCTGCCAATCGATGTCGAAGAGCATGTCGCGGCCTTCGGCCATGGCCTGCTCGACCGGCTCGCGCGGCGTGCCGTAGAAATTGCCATGCACCTCGGCCCATTCGAGCAGCGCGTCGCTATCGCGCAGCCGCTCGAACTCGCGCACACTCTTGAAGTGGTAATGCACATCCTCGACTTCGCTCGGGCGGCGCTGGCGCGTGGTGACGCTGACGGAAAGGCCGATTTGCCTGTCGGTCTCCAGCAGCGTGCGCGCGATGGTGGACTTGCCGGCGCCGGACGGCGACGAGATAACAAGCATCAGACCGCGGCGGGCGATCTGCACGGGCGAGGAGTTCGCCGGTTTCATGTCTTACTCCAAATTCTGGACCTGCTCGCGGAACTGGTCGATCACGACTTTCAGCTCGATGCCGGCGGCGGTGACCGCCGAGGCATTCGACTTCGAGCAGATGGTATTCGATTCGCGGTTAAATTCCTGTGCAAGGAAGTCCAGCCGGCGCCCGGCGGGGCCACCTTTCACCAGGAGATCACGCGCTGCGGCGATATGAGCCTTCAGACGATCGATTTCCTCGCGCAGATCCGCCTTGGTCGCCAACAGCGCGGCTTCGGCGTGCAGCCTTTCGCGGTCGAGCGCGGCCATGCCGTCCATCAACAAGGCGACCTGCGCGGCAAGCCGGGCCGCGATCTCCTGTGGCGAGCGCGACGGATCGGCCTCGATCGTCCGCGTCAGGCCTTCGATCGTCGTGACGTGGTCGTGAAGAATGCGGGCCAGCGCCGACCCTTCCTGTTCGCGCATTGCTCTCAGATCGGCAAGCGCGGCCAGCAGGCCGGCGGCGATATCGGCGTCACGGGCAGCAAGCGCCTCCTCGCCATCCTCGCTTTCGCGGAATTCGACGATGCCGCGCACTAGAAGCAGCGTATCGAGCTTCAGCGGCGCCGGATCGATGACACCGTCCAGCTGCTCGCGCATGGCCAGCACGGCGGCAAGCGCTTGCCTGTTCAGCACCGCCTCGAAACGGTTCTCGTCGGCGGTGACGGATAGGGATGCCTGCAGGTTGCCGCGGCTGAAGCTTTCACCGGCAAGGCGCCGGACCTCTGCCTCCATACGCTCGAGGCCGGGCGGTAGGCGCAGACGCAGGTCGAGGCCCTTGCCGTTGACCGAGCGCAGTTCCCATGCCCAGCGCCAGCGGCCGCTCGTTCCCTCGCGCCGCGCAAAACCGGTCATGGACTGCAAAGCCATGCGAGCCTCCCGAAAGTCTCAGTTGATCTTCTTTTTCTTCGGCGGCGCTACGGTCGCGCCATTATCCGCCGGCTGCTCTTCCGGCTGGCCGTCGACTGCGATGTTCGGGTCCGAACCCTTGTCAGCTTCGAGCTTGCGCCAGCGCTTGACGTTGGCATTGTGCTCCTCGAGCGTCGCAGCGAAAACATGGCCACCGGTACCGTCGGCGACGAAATAGAGATCCTGCGTCTTCCAGGGATTGGCGACGGCTTCCAGCGCATCCTTGCCGGGATTGGCGATCGGCGTCGGCGGCAGACCCTTGATGACATAGGTGTTGTAAGGCGTGTCCCGCTTCAGGTCCGACTGGTAGATCGGCCGGTCAGCCGGTTTGCCCTCGCCGCCGAAGAGGCCGTAGATGATCGTCGGGTCGGACTGCAGGCGCATGCCCTTGCCGAGCCGGTTCAGGAAAACGGAGGCGACATGGGCACGCTCGTCGGGAACACCGGTTTCCTTTTCGACGATCGAGGCGAGTGTCACGAACTCCTCCTTGGATCGCAGCGGCAGCGAGGAGTCGCGCTTGTCCCAGATCTGATCGACGAGCTTCTGCTGCGCAGCCGCCATCTGTTCGACGATCTCCGAGCGTTTGGTGCCGCGCGAGAATTTGTAGGTATCCGGACGCAGACTGCCCTCGGTCGGCAGTGCCGCCGGCAAATCGCCTTCCAGCACGGTATCCTGCAGCATACGATCGAACATCTGGCGGACCGTCAGCCCCTCGGGGAAGGAAACGGAATAAAGAATGGACTTGCCCGATTTCAGCAGCTCCATGATATCCCTCATGGAGGCCCTCGCCTTGATCTCGTATTCACCCGCCTTCAAGCTCTCACCGGCAGAAAGATGCGTTGCCGTGAGATAGCGGAAGATGCGGGCATCGCTGATGATCGCGTTGCGCTCGAGGTTTGAGGCGATTTCGGTCAGACCAGCGCCGTTGCGGACGATGAAATTGGTGTTGGTCTGCAGCGGACCCGGGTTCCGATAGGTCGATGTGGCATAGTAGAAGCCGATGACGGCGACAACGCAGACCAGAACCGCCATCGTCATGATGAAGTTCAGGAAAAGAACGACCTGGCCGCGGGCTTTCTTGGACCGCTTCGGCGGCTCCGGAACGCGCTCCGGACGCAGGGCTTCGCTCGGCGACTTCGGGATAATCGGTCCCTTCTGCGCCTGGGTATCGTTGCTCTGGTTCGTCGTATCGCTCACCGGCAATCCTCTAAAACTTGACCCTCACTTCGCTATTTCGCGAAGCAATGCGGCAAAAGCAGGTTCTGCCGCCGTTCAACGAGCCGCTGACGGTCGTTATGCTTTCGCACGCCCGCTTACGCAACGTAGAGGACGGCCGGTCTGCGGTGCAAGGGAGGCCCGTCACACCGCTTGCAGAACTCTTATTGCGCGTAACGGCGCAGTACGAGCGATGCATTCGTGCCGCCGAATCCGAATGAGTTGGACAGCGCCACGTTGATTTCTCGTTCACGCGCCTTGTGCGGAACAAGATCGATCGCCGTCTCCCGTTCGGGATTGTCGAGATTGAGCGTCGGCGGCGCGATATTGTCGCGAATGGCGAGCGTGGTGAAGATCGCCTCGATGGCGCCTGCAGCACCGAGAAGGTGTCCTGTCGCCGACTTGGTCGAGGACATGGAGATCTTCGACGCCGCATTGCCGACCAGCCGCTCGACGGCGCCGAGTTCGATCGTGTCGGCCATGGTCGAGGTACCGTGTGCATTGATGTAATCGATATCGGCCGGCGTCAGCCCGGCGCGCTTCAGCGCCATCGCCATGCAGCGGCCGGCGCCCTCGCCATCTTCGGACGGCGCGGTGATGTGATAGGCGTCGCCCGACAGGCCATAGCCGACGATTTCGGCGTAAATCCTGGCGCCGCGCGCCTTGGCGTGTTCCAGTTCCTCGAGCACGACGATGCCGGCGCCCTCGCCCATGACGAAGCCGTCGCGGTCGCGATCATAGGGGCGTGACGCCTTCTGCGGATCGTCGTTGTGCTGGGTCGACAGCGCCTTGCAGGCGGCAAAGCCTGCAAGCGAAATGCGGCTGACAGGGGATTCCGTGCCGCCGGCGACCATGACGTCAGCATCACCCAGCGCAATCAGCCGCGCCGCATCGCCGATCGCATGCGCACCTGTCGAGCAGGCGGTGACGACCGAATGATTGGGTCCGCGCAGCTTGTGGCGGATCGAGACCTGGCCGGAGACGAGGTTGATCAGGCGACCGGGAATGAAGAAGGGGGAGATGCGGCGCGGGCCTTTGTCGCGCAGGGTATAACCCGCTTCGACGATGCCTTCGATGCCGCCGATGCCGGAGCCGATCAGCACGCCGGTGGCGATCTGGTCCTCATCAGTTTCAGGATGCCAGCCGGCATCGGCAAGCGCCATGTCGGCGGCGGCCATGCCGTAGATGATGAAGGGATCGACCTTGCGCTGCTCCTTCGGCTCCATCCACTGATCGACATTGAAGGTGCCGTCGGTGCCGTCACCGATAGGAATGCGGCAGGCGATCTTGGCGGGAAGGTCGTCGACCTCGAATTCGGTGACGAGGCGGGCGCCGTTCTGACCGGCAAGCAGCCGGGACCACGTCACCTCGGTTCCGCATCCCAAGGGTGATACCATGCCGGTACCGGTGATGACGACACGTCTCATCGCGTGCTTTCCCCCGTCTCTTATGTTCTATGGAGAAATATGCCGAAAAGAAAAGGGCGGACTCCAAGCCCGCCCTTTCTCAAATTTACAGGATCAGGCCTGGGCCTTCTCAATAAACTTCACGGCATCGCCGACCGTCAGGATCGAGTCGGCAGCGTCGTCAGGAATTTCAACACCGAATTCTTCTTCGAAAGCCATGACAAGTTCGACCGTGTCGAGCGAGTCAGCGCCCAGATCGTCGATAAAGCTGGCGCTCTCGACGACCTTGTCGGCATCAACGCCAAGATGATCAATAACAATTTTCTTTACGCGTTCTGCGATATCGCTCATGTCGGTTTCCTCGACCTTATGTCCTGATCGGAATGCCGTTGCGGCACCCCTACCCTGTTTCAGCCTGCGATGTTTTCAGACATCCTCGGCAAACTCGTTTACCCGGCTTCAGAGATGTCCCAGGCTTGCAAAAAGCCCGCCGGTCCGTCTGCTTTCTCGGGACGACTGTTGACAGTCATGGCCCGCTTAACATGCTTTATGTCTGCCGCAAAGCCAGAAAATCAACGCTTCGTGATTGCTCAACATGCTATTGGCGGAAATATTCCCATGCCAACAGTTTGTCGTTTCAGATCATCGCCATGCCGCCGTTTACGTGCAGCGTCTGGCCCGTCATATAAGCGGCCTCGGAGGACGCAAGGTAAGCGACTGCCGAAGCGACCTCGCCGCCCGTGCCCATGCGCTTCATCGGGATCGCTCCCATGATCGCTTCCTTCTGCTTGTCGTTCAGCTTGCCGGTCATGGCGCTTTCGATGAAACCGGGCGCCACGCAATTGACCGTCACGTTGCGGGTGGCGATCTCCTGCGCCAGGGACTTGGTGAAGCCGATCATGCCGGCCTTGGAGGCGCAGTAATTGGCCTGGCCCGGATTGCCGGTGACGCCGACGACGGAGGTGATGTTGATGATGCGGCCATAGCGGCGGCGCATCATCGGATGCGTCAATTCGCGCGTCAGGCGGAAGGTCGACGTCAGGTTCACCTCGATGACGCTGTCCCAATCCTCGTCGTTCATGCGCACGAACAGGCCGTCGCGGGTGATGCCGGCATTGTTGACGAGGATGTCGACGCCTTCGAGGTCGGCTTCGGCCTTCTGACCGAGCGCCTTGACCTCGTCGCGGTCGGAGAGGTTGGCCGGGAAGATCTTGACGCGCTCGCCGAGATCGGCGGCCAGCGCTTCCAGCTTTTCGACGCGGGTACCGTGCAGGCCAACGACGGCCCCCTGCTTATGAAGAAGGCGGGCGATTTCCTCGCCGATACCGCCCGATGCGCCGGTGACGAGAGCCTTGCGGCCGGAAAGATCGAACATAGAAACGTTCCTTATATCTGGAGATACCAATCAGGCCATGAGGGCGGCGATGGCCGCGTCGATATCCGCCGGACCGTTGACGGAGATGCCGTTGATCGTCTTGTCGATGCGGCGGGCAAGGCCGGTCAGCACCTTGCCGGAACCGAGTTCATAAAGCGTCGTCACGCCATTTCCGGCGAACCATTCCACCGTCTCGCGCCAGCGGACCTGACCGGTCACCTGCTCGACCAGCAGGCCGGCGATCTCGTCGGCGCCGGTCACCGGGGCGGCACGGACATTGGCGATGACGGGCACGACGGGATCGGACTTGGCGACCTTTGCCAGCGCTTCGCGCATGGCATCGGCGGCGGGCGCCATCAGCGTCGAATGGAACGGAGCAGAGACCGGCAACAGAATGGCGCGCTTGGCGCCCTTGTCGGTCGCAAGGGCCGCCGCCTTTTCGACGGCTGCCTTCTCGCCCGAGATGACAATCTGGCCGCCGCCATTGTCGTTGGCGATCTGGCAGGCGCCGACGGCGGCCGCTGCCTCGCAGACGGCAACGACGTCGGCATGTTCGAGGCCGATGATCGCGGCCATGGCGCCGACGCCGACGGGGACGGCGGCCTGCATGGCATTGCCGCGGATGCGCAACAGCCGCGCGGTGTCGGCGAGCGAAAAGGTGCCGGCGGCGCAAAGTGCCGAATATTCGCCGAGCGAGTGGCCGGCGACGTAGGCGACCTTGGACTTCAGATCCAGCCCTTTGGCTTCGAGAACGCGGATAACGGCGATGGAGACGGCCATCAGCGCCGGCTGGGCGTTCGCCGTCAAGGTCAACGTATCCTCGGGACCGTTGAACATGACGTCCGATAGCTTTTCACCAAGCGCCTCATCGACCTCTTGGAAAACGGCGTGGGCTTCGGTAAAATTTTCGGCGAGATCCTTGCCCATGCCGACGGCCTGGCTGCCCTGACCGGGAAAAGTGAAAGCAATGGTCATTCTCATGTCCCTGGCTGATGCCCTGATTGCGCCCCTTAAGGCTGTTTTGCCTCCAATTGACATTCTTTCCGGCAGAGTCAAGTGGCGGCTCATTCTCCGCAAAGCCTTTCGCGCGCGCGCGAAAGCCCGGTTTTTGCTCTTGCGCTCCGCCAAATCCAGCCTAGATTTGCGCAGACCTTCCCAAGGCTTTCACCTCTCTCCCAAGGTTTCTCCATGAAGTACAATTCACTAGGCCGCACCGAGATTTCCGTTTCAGAGATTTGCCTTGGCACCATGACCTGGGGCTCGCAGAACAGCGAAGCCGATGCCCATGCGCAGATGGATTACGCCGTCGAAAAGGGCGTCAATTTCTTCGATACGGCCGAACTTTATCCGACGACCCCGGTTTCGGCCGCGACACAGGGCTGGACGGAAGACTATATCGGCAGCTGGTTCGAGAAGACCGGCAAGCGCGGCGATATCGTGCTCGCCACCAAGGTCGCCGGCCGCGGCCGCGATTATCTGCGCGGCGGCGAAGGTGCCGATGCGAAGAATATCCGCCTGGCGCTCGAGGCCAGCCTGACGCGGCTGAAGACGGACTATGTCGACCTCTACCAGATCCACTGGCCGAACCGCGGCCATTTCCATTTCCGCCAGAACTGGAGCTACAATCCGTTCACCCAGGATCGCGACAAGGCCGTCGCCAATATGCTCGACATCCTGGAAACACTCGGCGCTCTGGTGAAGGAAGGCAAGATCCGCGCGATCGGCCTTTCCAACGAAACCACCTGGGGCATACAGAAATATCTGACGCTCTCCGAACAGAAGAGCCTGCCGCGGGTCGCCAGCGTCCAGAACGAATACAACCTGCTCTACCGCCATTTCGATCTCGATCTCGCCGAACTCTCGCATCACGAGGATGTCGGGCTGCTCGCCTATTCGCCGCTCGCCGGCGGCATCCTGTCCGGCAAATATATCGACGGCGGCAGGCCGAAAGGTTCGCGCGGCTCGATCAACCACGATATCGGCGGTCGCCTGCAGCCGCTGCAGGAGCCCGCGACTAAAGCCTATCTGGAGATCGCCGCAACATATGGCCTCGACCCGGCAGCAATGGCGCTGGCCTTCTGCCTGTCACGTCCCTTCATGGCCTCGGTCATCATCGGCGCCACCTCGATGGAGCAGTTGAAAATCGATATCGGCGCGGCCGACATTACGCTTTCGAACGAGATCCTGGCGGAAATCGCCAAGGTGCACCGGCAGTATCCGCTGACGCTTTGATCATATTTGTTTGGCGCCTGCCCGATGCCGACCATTGGCCTGCATCGGGTTCGGGTGTCCGATTGCGCTTGCCTTTGCCCAAAAAATCCGTATAAGCCGCCCTGTTCGTTAACCCGGTCTTCTGGCTGGTGGCTGAACGGAGGGCCGGTTTCCTCACGGAAATCGTTCGGAACGGAAGCGTTCCAGCCTCCCGTGTCTCCGCTCTCGACCGTCTCGGAAACGCTTTCTTGCCTGGGCCCGCCCAATCAGGAGCAGTCGTTGAGGCTTAGCCGCCGAATATCGGGTTGAACCAAACGCAAGAAAGGCAAAGCTGTCATGGCTCTTTATGAACATGTATTCCTTGCCCGGCAGGATATTTCCGCTCAGCAGGTCGATGCCCTCGTAGAACAGTACAAGGGTGTGATCGAAGCGAATGGCGGTAAGGTCGGGCGTATCGAGAACTGGGGCCTCAAGTCCCTCACCTACCGCATCAAGAAGAACCGCAAGGCGCACTACGCCCTGATGGACATCGATGCACCGGCTGCTGCCGTCCAGGAAATGGAACGTCAGATGCGCATCAGCGAAGACGTTCTTCGCTACATGACCATTGCCGTCGAGAAGCATGAAGAAGGTCCGTCTGCCATGATGCAGAAGCGCGACCGTGACGACCGTCCGCGCGAAGGCGGCCGTGGCCCGCGTGAAGGCGGCTTCGGCGATCGTGACCGCGGCCCGCGTCCGCCGCGTGAAGGTGGCTTCGGCGACCGCGACGACCGTCCGCGCCGTCCGCGCGAAGACCGTGTATAAGGGAGATCTGAGATATGTCTGAAACTTCCTCCGCTCAGGTTCGCCGCCCGTTCCATCGCCGCCGCAAGACGTGCCCGTTCTCCGGCGCCAACGCGCCGCGGATCGACTACAAGGACGTACGCCTGCTGCAGCGCTACATTTCCGAGCGCGGCAAGATCGTTCCGTCCCGCATCACGGCCGTTTCCCAGAAGAAGCAGCGCGAACTCGCCCAGGCGATCAAGCGCGCCCGTTTCCTCGGCCTGCTGCCCTACGTCGTCGCCTGATCGGCTGACGTGACCAAGTCATGAGGGAAGGCACTCGTGCCTTCCCTTCTCCCTTCCGCGATGGGCGCGGATCGGAACTCTTAAAACCCATGTTGAGACGTTTCTGAATTCGATTCAGCAACATCCTCTAACTGCTTGATGAAGCAGGACAGCGACCTTGAAACGACCGAACATTAAAACGCTGCTGATCGGCGCACTCGCCGGATTGACCGCCGCCCTGCTGGTGCTGGGCGCGAGCATGCAGCCGTCGTTTTTCAGCGCGCTTCTCTACACCGCCTCGGCTCTGCCGATCCTGATCGTCGGGCTTGGCTGGGGCAATACCGCCGCGGTCTCGGCCGTCGTCAGCGCCGCAGCACTCGGCGCGATCTTGATCTCGCCTTCCTTCGCGCTGATCATGACGATGGTGACGCTGCTGCCGGCCGGTTGGCTCAGCCATCTCGCCAATCTGGCGCGTCCGGCCGCCGAACTCGGCGGACCCGACCATCTGCTTGCCTGGTACCCGCTCTCCGATATCCTGCTGCATCTTTGCGGTCTGGTGACGCTCGCCGTCATCGTCATCGGTGTGATCATCGGCTACGGACCTGAGATCACCGATCCGATCGTCGATCTGCTGATCACCTCGCTTAAGCAGCAGCAGCCGGAATTCATGCCCGATCCGGCAGCGACCGCGCAGACCAAGTCGCTGATCCTGCTGATGCTGCCGGCTTTGCAGGGCGGCATGTGGGTCAGCACGCTGTTTGCCGCCTATTATTTTGCCGTGCGCATCGTTGCAGCCTCCGGCCGCGGCCTTCGTCCGCGCGAGGATATTCCCTCGTCGCTGCGGATGAACCGCAACTCGATCTTCATCTTCCTGGCCGGGCTTGCCGCCTGCTTCTTCGGCGGCGTCCCGGCGCTGGTCGGTGCGACCGTGATCGGCGCCTTCGGCGCCGGTTTCATGCTTTCCGGTTTCGCCTCGCTGCATTTCCGCACGCGCGGCAAGGATTGGCGCATACCGGCCCTCATCCTCTGCTATCTGGCCTCGACGCTCATGCTGCTGCCAGCTCTGCTCATCCTCGTCCTCGGTCTCAGCGATACGCGCAAGGCGATCGCACTGACCCCGACGAAAGATGCTGACGCCCCCAAACAATCCGATACGAAAATCTGAGACACAAGAAAGGAAAAAGAAAATGGAAGTCATCCTTCTCGAACGCATCTCCAAGCTCGGCCAGATGGGCGAAACCGTAAAGGTTCGCGACGGCTTTGCCCGCAACTACCTGCTGCCGCTCGGCAAGGCGCTACGCGCCAACGCCGCCAACAAGACCCGCTTCGAAGCCGAGCGCGCGACACTCGAAGCCCGCAATCTCGAGCGCAAGTCGGAAGCCCAGACGGTCGCCGACGTTCTCGACGGCAAGTCCTTCATCGTCGTGCGTTCCGCCGGCGAAACCGGCCAGCTCTACGGTTCGGTTGCTGCCCGTGACGTCGTCGAGATTCTCGCCGCCGAAGGCTTCAACATCGGCCGCAACCAGGTTCACCTCAACACGCCGATCAAGTCGATCGGCCTGCACAAGGTCGAGCTGCAGCTGCATGCCGAAGTCGAAATCCACGTCGAGCTGAACGTTGCGCGTTCTGCCGAAGAGGCAGAGCGCCAGTCCAAGGGCGAAGAACTCACCTCGGTCGACGCGATCTACGGCGTCGACGAAGACGCGCTGCGTCCGGAAGACTTCTTCGATCCGGAAGCTGACGGCGTCGACGAAGACGAAGCATAATTCTCGTCGGAGCGATCCGCGTGAAGGAAAGCCCGGCCACCGCGCCGGGCTTTTTCGTTTCCAACCCTTCGATATGAGCTGCCGATCGGTTCGCTTTTTTAAGGGGATCTTCCGGATGTTTTTGCTGCGTGCCTTATCGCATCGCGCTAAAATGACATTCTCCGAAACGGATGGGCTGAGTCGGCGCCATACCGTGTCGTGCGGGTGACACTGCCAGTATTTCTCCTTTGTGTCGCCCAAGACTGTGGAGAAGTCGAACAACGTGCACAGCGTTCAGGATTTAGGCGAAGCGAGCCCCCGCTCCTTTCGTAGCCTCTTGATTTTCGCGTCCGGAATTGCAAATCCGGAGCTGGAAAAAGACAGAACGGATGATGATGAACGACGCCGCTCGAAAGATTACAGCTGTTGCCCCGTCGGAGCAGCATTATCGCGAAGCACCCAACAATATCGAAGCCGAGCAGGCGCTTCTGGGTGCGATCCTGATGAACAACGACGCCTATTACCGGGTGTCGGATTTCCTGAAGCCGATCCATCTCTATGAACCGCTGCATCGGAAGATCTTCGAGGTTGCCGGCGATATCATCCGCATGGGCAAGATCGCCAATCCGGTGACGATCAAGACCTTCCTGAAGGCCGACGAGAAGGTCGGCGACATGACGGTTTCGCAATATCTGGCGAGCCTGGTCAGCAATGCCGTCACCGTCATCAATGCCGAGGATTACGGCCGGGCGATCTACGACCTGGCGCTGCGCCGGGCGCTGATCACCATCGGCGAGGACGTCGTCAACATCGCCTATGACGCGCCGCTCGACATGCCGCCGCAGTCGCAGATCGAGGATACCGAACGCCGCCTCTTCGAACTGGCGGAAAACGGCCGCTACGACGGCGGCTTCCAAGCCTTCAACGATGCGGTTGCGCTGGCGATCGACATGGCGGCCGTCGCCAAGGAACGTGACGGCGGGCTTTCCGGCATTTCCACCGGCATCCATTCGCTGGATTCCAAGATGGGCGGCCTGCAGCGGTCGGACTTGATCGTGCTTGCCGGACGCCCCGGCATGGGCAAGACCTCGCTTGCCACCAACATCGCCTACAATATCGCCGCCGCCTACGAAGGCGAAGTCCAGTCGGACGGCACCATGAAGGCGAAGAACGGCGGCGTCGTCGGCTTCTATTCGCTCGAAATGTCGTCCGAACAGCTCGCCACACGTATCATCTCCGAGCAGACCGAAGTCTCCTCCTCGAAGATCCGCCGCGGCGATATCAACGATGCCGATTTCGAAAAGCTCGTCGCCTGCTCGATGATGATGCAGAAGGTGCCGCTTTATATCGACCAGACCGGCGGTATCTCGATTGCCCAGCTTTCGGCCCGCGCGCGCCGTCTGAAGCGCCAGCGCGGCCTCGACGTGCTTGTGGTCGACTACATTCAGCTGATGACCGGCTCGGGCAAATCCAGCGACAACCGCGTGCAGGAAATCACCCAGATCACCACCGGCCTGAAGGCGCTCGGCAAGGAGCTCAACGTTCCGATCATCGCGCTGTCTCAGCTCTCGCGCCAGGTTGAAAGCCGCGACGACAAGCGGCCGCAGCTTTCCGACCTTCGCGAATCCGGCTCGATCGAGCAGGACGCCGACGTCGTGCTCTTCGTGTTCCGCGAGGAATATTACGTCAAGAATTCGGAGCCGCGCGACATCCACGATCCCAAATATCCGGAATGGGAAGCGCTGTTCGACAAGGTCAAGGGCACGGCCGACGTCATCATCGCCAAGCAGCGCCACGGGCCGACGGGCACCGTGAAGCTCGCCTTCCAGTCGGAATTCACGCGCTTTGCCGATCTCGCCGATCCCTCCTTCACCCAATATGAAGAGCACTGATCGCGCGGATGCTGCGTGCAGCGCCGGGCTTTCCCTTGACATAGTTGACCTTTAAACTGGCCGGAGAATCCTTCTCCGGCCTCTTTTCGATGCGGATCATGAGCGAATTTTTCGACGCCCCCGAAGATGACAATTTTGCCTCGGCAGGCCTGCGGCTGACCGTCGACCTGACCGCCCTGACGGAGAACTGGCACGACATGGCGCGCCGCTCCGGTGCGGCGCGCACCTCTGCGGTCGTCAAGGCGGATGCCTATGGCATGGGCATCGAGGATGCCGGCGAAGCGCTCTATATGGCAGGCGCGCGCGACTTCTTCGTCGCGACCGTCGACGAGGGCGTGACGCTTCGCCTCTATGCGCCCGAGGCGCGCATCTTCGTGCTTTCCGGAATCTGGCCGGGCACCGAGCGGCGCTTCTTCGACAATGATCTGGTGCCGGTGATTTCCTCCGACGAACAGCTCGCCTTCTGGATGGCGGTGCTTGCCGATTACGGCGACTACCCCTGCGCGCTGCATGTCGATACCGGCTTCAATCGGCTCGGACTGCATATCGACGATGCGATCGCGCTCGCCGACGACGTCTCGCGGCCGGCGAGCTTCGCGCCCGTGCTTGTCATGAGCCACCTCGCCTGTGCCGACGATCCCACCCATGCGATGAACCGGCAGCAGCTCGAATCATTCCACAGGGTTAGCGCCGCTTATGAAGGCATCGATTCAAGCCTTGCCGCCTCGGCCGGCATCTTTCTCGGCGAGGATTATCACTTCGACCTGACCCGCCCCGGCATCGCGCTCTATGGCGGCGAAGCGGTCTGCGGCATGGCGAACCCGATGCGGCCGGTGGCGACGGCGGAAGCGCGTATCATCCAGGTGCGCAGCGTCGAAGCCGGCGAGACTGTCAGCTATGGGCGAGCGCTGCAGCTTCGCCGTGAAAGCCGGCTGGCGATCGCCTCTGCCGGTTATGCCGACGGCTACATGCGCAGCCAGTCGAGCGGCGGCGTGCCGCTGCGCCAGGTGGTGCCGCAAGGCGGGCAAGGTTTCATCGCCGGACGCACGGTTCCAGTTGCCGGCCGGATCACCATGGACCTGACCATCTTCGATATCACCGACCTGCCTGACAATGCCGTGCGCGCCGGGGATTATGTCGAGCTGTTCGGAAAGAACCTGCCGGTGGACGATGTGGCGCGGACATCCGGCACAATCGGATATGAGATCCTGACCAGCATGGGGCTGCGCCACGAGCGGCGCTACCTGGCCGAGGAATAGCCTTCCTATTCAGCGGCTGCTGAGGGCGAGACGGACGCCGAGCGCCACGAAAAGTGCACCGAGGCCGCGATCGAGCCAGAGGCCGATTTTTTGATTATGCCTGATTGCATCCGCAAGGCGCCCGCCGAGAAGGACGAGCGGCGGTTCGATGAAGGCGGCGACGACGATGATAAGCCCGCCATGCAGCATGAGCTGCGCCCATGCCGGCCCTGCCCCTTCGACGACGAATTGCGGCAGGAAGGCCAGGAAGAATATCGCCACTTTCGGATTGAGCAGCGACACCAGAATTCCCTGCCGGTAGATTCTTGCAACCGGCAAACTTTCACCGGCAGCCCTTATCAGGCCATCGCCGCCACCGGAGCGCAAAGCCTGAATGCCGAGCCAGACGAGGTAGGCGGCACCAATCCATTTGACGGTGGAGAAGGCGACGGCGGAAGCGGCAAGTATGGCGGAGAGACCGAGTGCGGCCATCAGCACATGCAGGCAGGCGCCGGACCAGACGCCGAACAGCGCGGAAAAACCGGCGCGTTTTCCGCTTCTCATCGTGTGGCCGAGGATGAAGGCGATGTCGGGGCCGGGCGAGAGATTGAGCAGAACCGCCGCCGACAGAAATGCAAGCCAGTGCGCAAATGAATAATCGAACATCTTCCACCGTTCCGGATAAGCAGCGGCCAAGGATAGGCACGGGTGCGCTGATGGGGAAATCATTAGTTTTGATCCGTCGCGATAGCCATTATCTCAAGCACGACAATGATTCGGTGAAGCGGCGCGTCGTTTCACTCGGGAACCCGGACTGAAAGAGTAATTGATGGCGAAGGCCAGGACACAATTCATCTGCCAGAGTTGCGGCACGGTTCATAACCGCTGGGCCGGCAAATGCGAGAACTGCGGCGAGTGGAACACCATCGTCGAGGAAGATCCGATGGGCGGGATCGGCTCCGGTCCCGGTAAGACGCCGAAGAAGGGCCGACCGGTGGCGCTGACGGCACTCTCCGGCGAGATCGAGGAGGCGCCGCGCATCCATACCGCAATGTCGGAGCTCGACCGAGCGCTCGGCGGCGGTTTCGTACGCGGTTCGGCGGTGCTGATCGGCGGCGATCCCGGCATCGGCAAATCGACGCTGCTGATGCAGGCCGCCGCCGCCCTTGCGCGGCGCGGCCACAAGATCATCTACGTCTCCGGCGAAGAAGCCGTGGCGCAGGTCCGACTGCGGGCGCAACGCCTTGCAGCGGCCGATACCGATGTGATGCTGGCGGCCGAAACTAATGTCGAGGATATTCTGGCGACGCTCGCCGAGGGCAAGCGGCCGGACCTCGTCATCATCGATTCCATCCAGACGCTGTGGAGCGAACTTGCCGAATCCGCGCCGGGGACGGTGACGCAGGTGCGCACCGGGGTGCAGGCAATGATCCGTTTCGCCAAGCAGACGGGGGCAGCCATGGTGCTCGTCGGCCACGTGACCAAGGACGGACAGATTGCCGGGCCGCGCGTCGTCGAGCACATGGTCGATGCCGTGCTCTATTTCGAAGGCGACCGCGGCCATCACTACCGCATCCTGCGCACAGTCAAGAACCGCTTCGGCCCGACCGACGAGATCGGCGTCTTCGAAATGTCCGACAGAGGCTTGCGCGAAGTTGCTAATCCTTCCGAGCTCTTCCTTGGTGAGCGCAACGAAAAATCGCCGGGTGCTGCTGTCTTTGCGGGGATGGAGGGCACCCGCCCCATTCTCGTCGAGGTGCAGGCGCTGGTGGCCCCAACCTCGCTCGGCACGCCGCGGCGCGCCGTGGTCGGCTGGGATTCGGCACGGCTCTCTATGATCCTGGCGGTGCTGGAAGCCCATTGCGGCGTCCGGCTCGGCCAGCACGACGTCTATCTCAACGTCGCGGGCGGTTACCGCATCTCCGAGCCAGCGGCTGATCTTGCCGTCGCCTCGGCGCTCGTTTCCTCGCTTGCCGGTATTGCCCTTCCTGCCGATTGCGTCTATTTCGGCGAAGTCAGCCTGTCGGGCGCCATCCGGCCGGTTGCGCACACCGCCCAGCGCCTCAAGGAAGCCGAGAAGCTGGGTTTTTCCGCAGCGCTGCTTCCGTCCGCCTCCGCCGAATTGCCGAAGGGCTCCGGCGGGCGCTGGAGCGAAGTCGCAAGCCTGCCGGATCTGGTCGCGCGCATCGCCGGGTCGAAGGGAGCGCTGCGTGTGGAAGACGAGGTTTGATCCTTTCATTGCCGGGAATGGTGATGATATAGGAGGCACACGATAAGGCACGACACGGCCGCCAAGCGGCAGTCCTGGAGTTGAATTTACATGCCCATTACGATTTTCGACGGTATTGTCATCGGCGTCGTGCTCTTCTCCGCCGTGCTGGCGATGGTCCGCGGCTTTTCACGCGAGATTCTTTCGATCGCGAGCTGGGGCGGTTCGGCCGCCGCTGCCTATTATCTCTATCCGTACCTGCTGCCCTATGCGAAGAAATATACCGATGACGACCGTATCGCGATCGTCGGTTCGGCAGCGGTCGTCTTCCTGATCGCGCTCATCGTCATTTCCTTCATCACGATGAAGATCGCGGATTTCATCATCGACAGCCGTGTCGGCGCGCTCGACCGCACGCTCGGCTTCCTGTTCGGGGCAGCGCGCGGCGTGCTGCTCCTGGTCGTTGCCGTCGCCTTCTGGAATTGGCTGGTCGATGCCGACCACCGTCCGACCTGGGTCAACGAAGCGAAGTCGAAACCGTTCCTGGATTCGATGGTCGTGAAGCTGAAATCGGTTCTGCCGGAGCAATTTGCCCAGATGATACCGGAAAGCATCCGTGATAAGCTGCAGCCGCCGGCACAGGGCGCCAAAGGTACCACTCCGCCGACGGGCGACCAGGCTCCGGCGGAAGACGCACCGACCGCGCCTGCGGACGGCGCGCAACAGCCGGCGAATTGACACAGTGTTCAAGAGCTTGACCCGCCTTCCGGCAATCGCCATTTGAGCGGGACGTGAAATGAGGGTCCGGCCGGGCATTCCAGCTCCGCCGGGCTCAGCTATTTCTGGAAATGCCGATCCATTCTTGTGAGAGCAGAGGCCCGCAGAAATGAACCAGTCCCATTCCTTCCCGACCGACGATCCGCTCGACGGAGATACGCTACATGAAGAATGCGGGGTTTTCGGAATTCTGGGACATCCGGATGCCGCCGCGCTCACGGCTCTCGGCCTGCATGCTCTGCAGCACCGCGGGCAGGAAGCGGCCGGTATCGTCTCCTTCGACGGCAAGCGCTTCTACCAGGAACGCCACATGGGCCTCGTCGGCGACCACTATACCAATCCGATGACGCTTGCCCGCCTGCCCGGCAGCATTACGATCGGTCATACCCGCTACTCGACAACCGGCGAAGTGGCCATGCGCAACGTGCAGCCGCTCTTTGCCGAACTGGAAGAAGGCGGCATTGCCATTGCCCATAACGGCAATTTCACCAACGGCCTGACGCTGCGCCGCCAGATCATCGCGACCGGCGCCATCTGTCAGTCGACCTCCGATACCGAAGTCGTCCTTCACCTCATCGCCCGTTCCCGCCACGCTTCCACGTCCGACCGCTTCATCGATGCCATTCGCCAGATGGAAGGCGGCTATTCGATGCTCGCCATGACGCGCACCAAGCTGATTGCCGCGCGCGACCCGACCGGCATCCGCCCACTGGTGATGGGCGAACTCGACGGCAAGCCGATCTTCTGCTCGGAGACCTGCGCGCTCGACATTATCGGCGCCAAGTTCATCCGCGACGTGGAGAACGGCGAGGTCGTCATCTGTGAAATCCAGGCTGACGGCTCGATCAGCATCGATGCGCGCAAGCCCAGCAAGCCACAGCCGGAGCGCCTCTGCCTGTTCGAATATGTCTATTTCGCCCGCCCGGACTCGGTCGTCGGCGGCCGCAACGTCTATACGACGCGCAAAAGCATGGGCATGAACCTTGCCAAGGAATCGCCCGTCGATGCCGACGTCATCGTGCCGGTGCCGGATGGCGGCACGCCGGCGGCGCTCGGCTATGCGCAGCAGAGCGGCATTCCCTTCGAATACGGCATCATCCGCAACCACTATGTCGGGCGCACCTTCATCGAGCCGACCCAGCAGATCCGCGCCTTCGGTGTGAAGCTGAAGCACTCGGCCAACCGGGCGATGATCGAAGGCAAGCGCGTGGTGCTGGTTGATGATTCCATCGTGCGTGGCACGACGTCCCTTAAGATCGTCCAGATGATCCGTGAAGCTGGGGCGCGCGAAGTCCATGTCCGCGTCGCAAGCCCGATGATCTTCTTCCCGGATTTCTACGGCATCGACACGCCTGACGCGGACAAGCTGCTGGCAAACCAATATGCCGATGTCGAAGCCATGGCGAAATATATTGGTGCGGATTCGCTCGCCTTCCTGTCGATCGACGGCCTCTATCGTGCCGTTGGCGGTGAGGACCGCAACCCGGCCCGGCCGCAGTTCACCGACCACTATTTTACCGGCGACTATCCGACCCGCCTGCTCGACAAGAACGGCGAGTCCATGGGCAACAAGATTTCCATGCTTGCCAGCAACGGCTGACACGGCGCGCCGGTTTTTCCATTGTCCATTCCGAGGGGTGCATCGCACCCCTCTCCCTTCGTGAGGGAACACAACATCATGAATATCAATCTTGAGGGCAAGATCGCACTCGTCACCGGTGCGTCGCGCGGCATCGGCTATTTCACGGCGCTGGAACTTGCCAAAGCCGGCGCCCATGTGATTGCCTGCGCACGCACGGTCGGCGGGCTCGAGGATCTCGACGATGCGATCAAGGCCGTCGGCGGCACGGCGACGCTCGTGCCCTTCGACCTTGCCGATATGAACGCGATCGACGCGCTCGGCGGCTCGATCTTCGAACGCTGGGGCAAGCTTGACATCCTCGTCGCCAATGCCGGCGTGCTCGGCGTCATTTCGCCGATCGGCCATATCGAGGCGAAGGTGTTCGAGAAGGTGATGACCATCAACGTCACCGCAACATGGCGGCTGATCCGCTCGGTCGACCCGCTGCTGGCCCGCTCGGATGCCGGCCGTGCGGTGATCCTCTCTTCGGGTGCTGCCCATAAGTGCCGCCCCTTCTGGGGCGCCTATTCCGCTTCCAAGGCTGCGGTCGAAGCGCTGGCACGCACATGGGCGGGTGAAAGTCAAAACACCCCGCTGCGGGTCACCAGCGTCGATCCGGGTGCGACACGCACGGCGATGCGGGCGCAGGCGGTGCCCGGCGAAGATCCGCAGTCGCTGCCGCATCCCTCCGAAGTGGCGAAGGCAATCCTGCCGTTGCTCGGGCCTGGTGTGACGGAGACGGGCAAGCTGTTCATCGTCCGGGAGAACAAGCTCGTCGATTATCGCCTGCCGGAATAAGTCACTGCATAACTCCTTAAATCGGTACCGATTTAAGGATAAAATTATGCAGAGTTCAAAGTGCTACAGCGTCCTTTGCGGCTCTCGAAAAGACGCGCGGCGCTGTAGACGTATCAATGCGCAGCGACGGCGGGGAATAGATGCGCCAGGCCCGTTTCCGACGGGCATAGCGCATTGAGGTCAACCGGTCCCTGGATGCCGTCCAAGGTGCCGTTGTCGGCAAATTGCCAGATCGACCAATGACTGCACGCTTCCTGACTCGGTTCCCTGAACACACTACGCAGCCATAGATAGTGGTCGGGAAAGCGCGATTCATTGCCTTTCAGATATTGATCGAAGAACTCCTGCGTGACGTAGAAAATAGGCTTTTCCGGAAAAGTGCTCTTCAGCTCGGTGAAAAAGGCGTTCACCTCAGCAACCATTTCCTCGAGGGTCGGGACTTTGCTGCAATTGCCGACAAACTCCAGATCGACGGCGATGGGCAAGGTTCCCTGCTCCTTCGGCACGGTCGCCAGGACATTCTGCGCCTGATCCTTGCCCGGGCGGCAGAAGGTGAAGAAATGATAAGCGCCCCGGACCATTCCCGCATCTCTGGCGCGCTGCCAGTTGTCGGCGAACTTGGAATCCCGATGGTCTCCGCCTTCGGTCGCCTTCATGAAGGCGAAACGGACATTCGGCTGCGCGGCAACGACCTTCCAATCGATATCGCCCTGGTGATGGCTGACATCGATGCCTTGGATCGGATAGTTGCTGAGAGAGGGATTGTTGAAGCGAAGCATCCCGAAATCGTATGCGAAATATGCAGCGAATGCGACCGCCAGAACTGCAGTCGCTCCGATCGTTCCCCAGACCAAGCTTCTCACTCATTCCCCCTATTTTCAGCAATCTGCCAATTGGCTATTCGCGATTTGCGCCGTGAAAATGGCGGACGAGCTCCAGCGTGCGCACCGCTCGGAGTGTGAACCAGGGCTATGCCCGGGTCGAGCGGCATGGGCTTTTACGCGATTCTTTCCATCCGGCACCGTTCGAGCAACGGGTAGCTGTCGAGGAATGGTTTCAGGCGCGATACCATCGTTTCGAAATCATCGCCATATATGTAAAGCGCCGTGTCCTGTGGACCCTGCCAATTACTTGCGACCAAACCAACGCCTTCAAGAAGCCGTCCGAATTCATCCACCACGTGATTGATATCGCAAGTTTCGTAGACCGAGGCCGGTAAATCGGTTCCGTTAACATAGATCGCCAGACCATGCTGGCGCCCGAAATCGATCCCCTGCTGACCTGGGATGTGCAGAGTCGATCCGATTGGCGCAAGCATGGATTCCAAGACGTTGATGAGCAGGGTCAATCGTGCATCTGTGGGATTGTCGACTTCCATTTCGATGTCGCATTCTTTGATCTCGCCGCTCGGTTGCTGCAGCGTTCCACCCCCAACCACCCTCATGCCATGCCCGCGTTGCTCCATAAAGGCGTCCAGAGCATCCTCCAGCGGCGCCCTATCCATGGGTTGAAGGCGAGCATTCAGTGTGACGACAACAATCGTCTTCTTTTTGGATTTTCCAAATAGACCCAACATTCTCCGCCCTCCTAGATGATAGCTTCGCTTCGTATTCGAAATTTCCTGAAACGAACAGACATCACCTCATTCCTCCGGAAGTTGTTATGTGTCCGACCGCCGCCAGAACAAACAGCAGACCCTTGACCTTTTTTCCGGCGCAAGCCATAACCTTCGCCATGAAAACGGTTATCTGCATTATCTGCCGGAAGATTATTCGCTAGCGCGAGCGCTGGCCCGGCCGTTTTCGTCTCCCAAATAGTCAAGATGCGAAACGCCCCGGTCCGCCGGTCGCGATATTTTTCTGATCGTGCATTTGGGAGAGTGAAATGGACGCGACGCCGGAACTGAAGCTGTACAACACGCTGACACGGGAAAAATCGGTGTTTTCGCCGATCGATCCCAACAATGTCCGCATGTATGTCTGCGGCCCGACCGTCTATGACTTCGCTCATATCGGCAATGCCCGGCCGGTCATTGTCTTCGACGTACTGTTCCGGCTGCTGCGTCATGTCTATGGCGAAGACCACGTCACTTATGCCCGCAACATCACCGACGTCGACGACAAGATCAATGCCCGCGCACTTCGGGACCATCCGGGCCTGCCGCTCAATGAAGCGATCCGCGCGGTCACCGAAAAGACCGAGACGCAATATCACACCGATGTCGCCGAACTCGGCTGCCTGGAGCCGAGCTTCGAGCCGCGCGCCACCGACAATATCGAAGAGATGACCGAAATCATCGAAAAGCTGATCGGCAACGGCCATGCCTATGTCGCATCAGGCGAAGTGCTGTTCGACACCAAATCCATGGCGGATTACGGTCAGCTTTCGAAGCGCCCGCTCGACGAGCAGCAAGCCGGCGCCCGCATCGCCGTCGACGCGCACAAGAAGAATCCGGGCGATTTCGTGCTCTGGAAGCTGTCGAGCCATAACGAGCCCGGCTGGGAGAGCCCCTGGGGCCGCGGCCGGCCCGGCTGGCACATCGAATGCTCGGCGATGAGCAAGCGCTATCTCGGCGATGTCTTCGACATTCATGGCGGTGGGCTGGACCTGATCTTTCCGCATCATGAAAACGAGATCGCCCAGTCGCGCTGCGCTCACGGGACCGAGGTGATGGCAAATGTCTGGATGCATAACGGCTTCCTGCAGGTCGAAGGCCGCAAGATGTCGAAATCCGAGGGCAATTTCGTCACCATCTACGACCTTCTGCACACCGAAGTCTTCGGCGGCCGCAGGTGGCCGGGCGAAGTGCTGCGTCTTGCCATGCTGATGACGCACTACCGCGAGCCGATCGACTTCTCGATCAAGCGTCTCGAAGAGGCGGAGCGGCTGCTTGCCAAGTGGCCGCCGGCCGAGGCTGGCGACGCGACGCCCGACGAAACCGTGCTGAACGCGCTGGCTGATGATCTCAACACGGTCGCTGCGGTGCAGGCGCTGCATGCGCTGGCGCAGGCTGCCCATGCGGATCCCACAGCCCGTGCCGTCTTTGCCGCAACGGCCGACCTTTTGGGCCTGCTGCCGAAAAAGATGGAGATCGACGAGGCCGTCGCATCGGCAATCGATGCGCTGGTTGCGATGCGTCTCGAAATGCTGAAGGCGAAGAACTTCACTGAGGCCGACAAAATCCGCGACGAGCTGACGGCGAAGGGCATCCAGTTGAAGGACGGCAAGGATGCGGCGACCGGCGAGCGCGTGACGACGTGGGAGGTCAAGAGATGACGACCTATACCGGCGGCTGCCAATGCGGCGCGATCCGTTTCCGCGTCAGCGGCGACATCAAGGATTCGTCGATCTGTCATTGCCGCATGTGCCAGAAGGCGTTCGGGGCCTATTATGCGCCGCTGGTCTCGGCGCGCGGCGCCGATTTCGAATGGACACGCGGCGAGCGGAAAAGATTCCGCTCTTCCAACTTCGTCGAGCGCGGCTTCTGCGGCGATTGCGGCACGCCACTGACCTATGAGGCACCGGATGGAATGGCCATTGCCGCGGGCGCTTTCGACGATCCTTCGGCGTTTCCGCCGACCATTCAATGGGGTGTGGAAGGCAAAATCGGATTCGTCGATCATCTGCACGAACTGCCTGGAGAAAGAACCGAGGCGGATCTGACGGCGGGCTCTTTCCTGCACGAACTCGTTTCCTACCAGCATCCCGATCATGAGACGCAGGCATGGCCACCCAAGGAGCTCGGATGACGGCGGAAGCGGACAGAAGCGGCGGGTGCCAGTGCGGGGCAGTGCGTTATCGCGCCAAAGGCGAACTCGGCTATCCCCATCTTTGCCATTGCCGCATGTGCCAGAAGGCGGCCGGCAATTATTTCATGCCGCTGGCTGCGGCAAAGCGTCAGGATTTCGAATTGACGCGCGGCGCGCCGAAATGGTTTCAGTCCTCGGACCTGGTGCGGCGCGGTTTCTGCGGCGAGTGCGGCACGCCGCTGTTCTACGACATTCCGGAGACTGATTTCATCAATATCACGCTTGGCACGCTGGATAATCCCGATGCGGTCAAGCCGGTGGCGCAATCGAACACCGGCCGCAAGATGTCCTGGTTTCATGCGCTGGACGGCCTGCCGCTCGAACCAGAGCCTGAAACACCCGACCGCGAGACCGCGATCGCGGCAAGCAATCATCAGCACCCCGACCACGACACGAAAAGCTGGCCCCTCGGAGAGACCTCATGACGGACACGATCAAGACAGGCGGATGCCAGTGCGGCGCCGTGCGCTTCCGCATCTCAGGCAAGTTGGGGCGCCCCTCGATCTGCCATTGCCGCATGTGCCAGAAGCAGTTCGGCGGCTTCTTCTCCGCGCTCGTCACCGCGCCTGAGGAAGGCATGGAGTGGACGCGCGGCGAGCCGAGCTACTTCCAGTCCTCGGTCAATATCGAGCGCGGCTTCTGCAGCAATTGCGGCACGCCGATGACCTATCGTCATCCGGGCGGGCTGGAGCTTGCGATCGGCACCTTCGACGACCGCAGCGACCTCGCGCCGCTGATCCAGGTCAATTACGAGGCCCGCCTGCCCTGGGTCGAGGAAATCTTCGAGGCGCCGGTGTTGAAGGATCAGGATTTCTACGCACGGCAGGAGGCGATCATCTCCTTCCAGCATCCCGACCACGACACCGAAGTGTGGCCCGCAAAAGGCGTGAAGATATGACCGAGAGACTGCGCACGCTCTATCCCGAAATCGAGCCCTATGCTTCCGGCCATCTCGATGTCGGCGACGGCCATGTGATCTATTGGGAGCGCTCGGGCACGCCGGGCGCCAAGCCCGCTGTCTTCCTGCATGGCGGTCCGGGCGGCGGCATCTCACCCGCCCACCGCCGGCTCTTCGACCCTGCTCTCTACGACGTCATGCTGTTCGACCAGCGCGGTTGCGGCAGGTCGACTCCGCATGCGGAACTCCATGCCAACACGACCTGGCACCTCGTCGCCGATATCGAGCGGCTGCGCGAAATGATAGGCGTCGACAGCTGGCAGGTATTCGGCGGCTCCTGGGGTTCGACGCTGGCGCTCGCCTATGCCGAGACGCATCCGGAGCACGTGTCCGAACTCATTCTGCGCGGCATCTATACGCTGACCAAGGCCGAGCTCGACTGGTACTATCAGTTCGGCGTCTCGGAAATATTCCCGGATAAATGGGAGCGCTTCATCGCTCCCATTCCGCCGGAGGAGCGGCATGAGATGATGCATGCCTATCATCGCCGCCTGACGCATGAGGATCGGACGGTGCGCCTTGCAGCCGCGCAGGCTTGGAGCATCTGGGAAGGCGAAACGATCACGCTGCTGCCGGAACCTTCGACGAGCGGCAAGTTCGAGGAGGCGGAATTCGCCTATGCCTTTGCGCGGATCGAGAACCATTTCTTCGTCAATGCCGGCTGGATGGACGAGGGACAGTTGATCCGCGATGCCGGCAGGCTCAAGGATATTCCCGGCGTCATCGTGCATGGACGCTACGATATGCCCTGCCCGGCCAAATATGCCTGGCTGCTGCACAAGGCTTGGCCGAGGGCAGAGTTCCACCTGATCGAGGGGGCGGGCCATGCCTATTCGGAGCCCGGGATTCTCGATCGGCTGATCCGGGCGACGGATCAGTTTGCCGGGAAGGTATAAGCCGTACCGTGAGGCCCCCTCACCCTAACCCTCTCCCCGAGGGGAGAGGGGACAAGGCGAACGACGCGGCTTGCCCCTTCTCCCCTCGGGGAGAAGGTGCCCGTAGGGCGGATGAGGGGGCTTCCGCACAACAGAAAACAACACCCGCCCGCCGGGAGGAAACGACATGAAAGAACGCATCTATCTCTTCGACACGACGCTCCGGGACGGGCAGCAGACGCCCGGCATCGATTTTTCCGTCGAGGACAAGATTGCGATCGCCGCCATGCTGGACGAGTTCGGCTTCGATTATGTCGAGGGCGGATATCCCGGCGCCAATCCGACGGATACCGCCTTCTTCAGCGAGAAGCGCACCGGCCAGGCCCGCTTCGTCGCCTTCGGCATGACGAAGCGAGCGGGCGTTTCGGTCTCCAACGATCCCGGCATTGCCGGGCTGCTGCAGGCCAAATCCGACGCCGTCTGTTTCGTCGCCAAGACCTGGGATTATCACGTCGCGGTGGCGCTCGGCTGCACCAATGAGGAAAACCTCGAAAGCATTGCCGAAAGCGTCAAGGCAGCAGTCGGCGCCGGCAAGGAAGCGATCGTCGATTGCGAGCATTTCTTCGACGGCTTCAAGGCCAATCCAGCCTATGCGCTCGCCTGCGCCAAGACGGCCTATGAGAGCGGCGCACGCTGGGTCGTGCTCTGCGACACCAATGGCGGCACGCAGCCGCCGGAGGTGCGGGCGATCGTCGAGGCGGTGATCGCCTCGGGCGTTCCCGGCCACTGTCTTGGCATCCATGCGCATAACGACACCGGCCAGGCGGTCGCCAATTCGCTTGCCGCTGTCGACGCCGGCGTCAGACAGATCCAGGGCACGCTCAACGGTATCGGCGAGCGCTGCGGCAATGCCAATCTGGTGACGCTGATCCCGACCTTAGCGCTGAAGAGCGCCTACAACACACGTTTCGAAACGGCGATCGACGAGGAGCGGCTGCTCAACCTCACCCGGCTCTCGCATGCCTTCGACGAGCTGCTCAACCGCTCGCCCGACCACCAGATGCCCTATGTCGGCGCCTCCGCCTTCGCCACCAAGGCCGGCATCCATGCATCCGCCTTGCTCAAGGATCCGCGGACCTATGAACACGTGCCGCCGGAAACCGTCGGTAATTTCCGCAAGGTCATGGTGTCGGACCAGGGCGGCAAGGCAAACTTCATCAATGCGCTGAAGCGGCGCGGCATCGCGGTTGCCAAGGACGACCCGAAGCTCGACCTGCTGATCTCGATCGTCAAGGAACGTGAATCCATCGGCTATGCCTATGAGGGCGCGGATGCGAGCTTCGAGTTGCTGGCGCGCCGAACGCTCGGCACGATCCCGGAATTCTTCACCATCGAAGGCTTCCGCGTGATGATCGAACGCCGCTTCGACAGTCTCGGCCGTGTGAAGATCGTCTCGGAGGCAGTGGTCAAGATCACCATCGACGGCCAGACACTGATGTCGGTTGCCGATGCCGAAGGCCCCGTCAACGCACTCGACCTCGCGCTGCGCAAAGATTTCGGCAAATACCAGCACGAGATTGACGACCTGGTGCTTGCCGATTTCAAGGTGCGTATCCTCAATGGCGGCACGGAGGCGATCACCCGTGTGCTGATCGAATCCACCGACAGCGACGGAGTGCGCTGGTGGACCGTCGGCGTCTCGGAGAACATCATAGACGCTTCGTTCCAGGCGCTGATGGATTCGGTCATCTACAAGCTGATGAAGAACCGACAGCTGGCGGGCAAGATCGCGGCGGAATAAACCTATTCCGCCGGCTCGGCGACGAGACCCCAGCCCTCGCCCGAATACCATTCGCTTCCTTCGGACGTCGCTCTCCACCACAGGGCGTCGGATAGCTTCGCGTCCGTCGCTTCGTCTTCCGCTTCAAATCCTCTCACCCTTCATTCAACGAAATGAATTGGCCTATTCACGGCGCTTAAGCTAGGCCGGATCAGAAGAAGAACAAAGATGGAAACACCGATGTCGACCGATGCATCCGTTCCGTTGGCCAAGAACGAAGACAGTCCGCGCGGGTTCGCCTTCGCGCTGACGGCCTATCTGCTCTGGGGCTTCCTGCCGATCTACATGAAGGCGGTGGCGCATATCTCGCCGGCCGAGGTGATCGCGCATCGCATCGTCTGGTCACTGCCGCTGGCGGGCATCGTGCTGATCGTGCTCGGGCGCACACAGGACATCCGCGCAGCACTCAGCTCACCGCGGATGCTGGCGATGGCGGCGCTGACGGCGGCGCTGATTACCGTCAACTGGGGCACCTATGTCTGGGCGATCGGTGCCGGCCATTCGCTCGATGCAGCACTCGGTTATTTCATCAATCCGCTGTTCAGCATCTTCCTCGGCGCGGTGTTCCTCAAGGAAAAGCTGCAGCCGCTGCAGATCGCCGCGATCGTGCTTGCGGCGCTTGCCGTCGCCATTCTCGCGCTGGATAGCGGCGGCATCCCGTGGGTGGCGCTGACGCTGGCGATCAGCTGGGGTTTCTACGCCCTGTTGCGCAAGACGCTGCCACTCGGACCGAACCAGGGCTTCTTCCTCGAAGTGCTGATCCTCAGCGGGCCGGCCCTCCTCTATATCCTCTATCTGGAATTCGGCAGCGGCCAGGGCCACTTCTATCGCACCGGTCTTGCCGACACGACCCTGCTGCTCGGCTGCGGCGTCATCACCGCCGTGCCGCTGATGATTTATGCGAACGGCGCCAAGCTGTTGAAGCTCTCGACGATCGGTATCATGCAGTATATCGCGCCGACGATGATCTTCCTGATCGCCGTCTTCGTCTTCCACGAGCCATTCGGCACGGCGCGCATGATCGCCTTCCCGCTGATCTGGGCGGGGCTGTTCCTCTATAGCTGGTCGATGCTGAAGGGAAGCCGGGCGCGCTGAAGCCGCGAGCATCTCCGACGCCGCGCGCCTACATCTTCGAAATCACTTCCTCCTCGCCGTCACGATCGGCGGCGAGCTGGGCTGCCTGGGCCATGATCGCCGGAATAATGCCGGAGATCTCGTCGACGACGAGCGGCTGCACCCGGTGGGCGGTGTGCAGGAAGCCCTCCTCGGTCATATGGCGCATCAGTTCCATCATCGGATCCCAGAAACCGTTGACGTTGGCAAAGACCATCGGCTTCTCGTGGCGGCCGAGCTGCGCCCAGGTCATGATCTCGACGATCTCCTCCAGCGTACCGATGCCGCCGGGCAGCGCCACGAAGGCATCGGAGCGCTCGAACATGGTGTGTTTGCGCGCATGCATGTCAGGGGTTACAATGAGTTCGTTGAGCTGACCGAGCGAGTGGCGAGTCGCTTCCATATCGATCAGGAATTCGGGAATGATGCCCGTGACCTGACCGCCGCCGGAAAGCACGCCGCTGGCAACCGCGCCCATGATGCCTTTGGTACCCCCGCCATAGACGAGGCGCAGGCCGTATTCGGCGATCTCTCTTCCGAGAGCACGCCCGGCCGCCATGTGGGAAGGATCGCGTCCCGGCCTGGAGCCGCAGTAAACGCAGATGGATCGAATCGATACAGATTGTTCGGTCATGAGGGCAAAACAACTATTCCATTTCAATGCAGTCAAGAAAATTGACTGAAAAGCAGCATGCCTAGCTTGCCTAATTGCTTTGAATGCTTGTGGAAAGCAACGGGAATCGCTAGCAATTTTGGGTATTACGGCAAATTGCCGCCTTGGGAGACATAATGATGAAGAACCGTGCCGGCTTGCTGGCCCTTGCAGTGCTCGCAATCGCAATCCTACTGATGGTGTTTGTCGTCATGCCGCGCATCGGCAGCGATGCAACCAAGGTCGGCGACGCCATCAACCAGGCGGGCACGGAGGTCAAGAACACGGTTAACGAGGCGGCAAAGACATCGCGCTCCGCCGTGGGCGACGCGGCTGCGGTCGCCGACCAGGTGGGTCGCCTTTCGGCCGATGCCGGCGTATCGCTCAGTGAGCTCAAGGCGCTGTTTGCCGACGGCAAAGGCCCGGCCATCGATGTCTTCACTGCCGCCAAGACCAAGGCCGTCAACGCGCTGACCGCGCTTGCCGATTTCACCATTCCCGAGGGCCTCGATCCCGCGACCCAGACCCTTGCCGCCAAGGCCAAGGACGGTGGCGCGAAGGCGCTCGCCATTGTCCGGTCGCTGCCCGAGAGCATTGCCGATGCGCTTGCCGCGATCGCCAAGGCCGAGGTTGCGCTGACCGGTGCGCCGGACACCGCCCCTGGGGCGAATACGGCAGCGGAAAATACCGGCCCGAAGCTTCCGGCCTTCGACGTCTTGCGCGTCGAGCCCGACGGATCGACGGTGATCGCCGGTTCGGCCGAACCGAACGGCAAGCTCGAGGTGCTCGACGGCGAGAAGGTGGTGACGACGGCCAATGTCGATGCGAGCGGCGATTTTGCTGCCGTTCTCGACGATCCGCTTCCGGCCGGCGACCATCAGCTCGTGCTCAAGTTCACGGGCAAGGACGGCAAGAGCACGCTTTCCGAAGAAGTCGCGACCATCTCCGTGCCGAAAGACGGCAATGGCGCCAATCTGCTCGCCATGGTTTCCAAACCCGGCGCGGCGAGCCGCATCATCACCGCGCCGAAGGCCGGAACCGAAGTTGCCGATGCCTCCAATCCGATGGTGCCGCCTGCTGACAAGCCGGCAACCGGCGAGCTGGCTTTGCAGACGCCGAACCTCACCGACACCCCCTCCGGTGGCGCTGATACGGCGCCGGCCATTCCCGGCACCGCAGCACCGGATAAGACGAATATGCCCGACGTGATGGTCAATGCCGTCGAGATCGAAGGCAACAAGATCTTCATTGCCGGCACGACGCGCTCCAATGCCAAGGTCATCGGTTATGCCGACGACAGCCTCGTCGGCCAGGACACGGCGGGCTCCGACGGCCATTTCGTCATCGACGGCGTGGTGGCGCTTTCGGTCGGCGACCACAAGATCCGCGTCGATGTCGTCGATCCCGCAGGCAAGGTGATCGTGCGTGCGGCGGTGAATTTCAATCGCCCGGCCGGCGATCAGGTGAGGGTTGCCGCGCAATCGGCGCCCGCCGACGCGAACGGTGCTTCCTCGATGGTGCCGCTCGACGAAGGCGAGCTCGGCAAACTCAAAGCAGAAGTCGGCAAGGCCTTCGGGCTGCTGAAGGGGCTATTTGCCGATGGCAAGCTGCCCGGGGCCGAACAGCTTGCGGCGGCGCGCTCGGCAACGGAATTCGCGCTGCGCTCCGTCTCCGACTTCCGTCCGGCCGCCGATGCGCCTGATGTCTTCAAGCAATCGTCGGGTTCCTCCTCGCAGATCGCCGGCAATGCGCTGAAGCTGCTGCAAGGCTTGCCTGGGGATGCGAAGTCCGTCGGTGCCGCACTCGACAAGCTGGGTGGGATGATCGCCGAACTCACCGCTGCACCCGCGCCGGCAACGCCATCTGCAGACGATGTCGGAAGCAACCAGCCGAAGACGATCGAACAGGCGCCGCTGACGGCAAACAACGCGGCGGTCATCATTCGCCGCGGCGACACGCTGTGGCAGATCTCGCGCCGCACCTATGGCCTCGGCGTCCGTTACACGACGATCTATATCGCCAACGAGGACAAGATCATGAATCCCGATCGCATTCGCCCCGGTCAGATCTTCGGCCTGCCGAAGGATGTATTGCCGAATGCCGAAGAGCTGCACCGCAAGCGCATGTCCGGCCAGCATCTCTAAGCTGTAAAACAACACGACAAGGCCGGGCGGGATAAGCGCCCGGCCTTGTCGTTTCCTTACCCCAGCAATTGTTGTATTCGTCCGCCCGGCACCCTATCTGGCGGTGGCGGCTGCGGGTTGTGGGAAGCGCTTTCAGGCCCGTCCCGGTTCCGCGCTCTTGCCGACATCGAAGCGCCTCAATCGGGGCAAGCCCATCCGGGCTGGAGACAAGCATGGCAAACGGCAAGACAGTCTCGGAATCCAACCTGGCGCAGACGCTTCTCAACCTCTGGCCCTACATGTGGCCGGCCGGCCGGCCCGACTTGAAAATGCGCGTCGTCTGGGCCTCGGTCTACCTGCTGATCTCCAAATTCGTCCTGCTGCTCGTTCCCTATTTCTTCAAATGGTCGACCGATGCGCTGAACGGCAGGATGGATCTTGCCGGCTCAGTGCCGCCGCTGCTGGCCGGCGCCATCGCGCTGGTGATCGCCTATAACATCACCCGGCTGATCCAGCTCGGCCTCAACCAGCTGCGCGACGCGCTCTTTGCCAGTGTCGGACAACATGCGGTGCGCCAGCTCGCCTACCGGACCTTCGTGCACATGCACGAGCTGTCGCTGCGCTTCCATCTCGAGCGCAAGACCGGCGGGCTGTCGCGCATTATCGAGCGCGGCACCAAGGGTATCGAGACGATCGTGCGCTTCACGATCCTCAATTCGGTCCCGACCGTCATCGAATTCCTGCTGACGGCAGCGATCTTCTGGTGGGGCTACGGCTTCTCCTATCTCGCCGTTACCGCCTTCACCGTCTGGGCTTATATCTGGTTCACGATCCGCGCATCCGACTGGCGTATCGCCATCCGCCGGTCGATGAACGACAGCGATACCGACGCCAACACCAAGGCGATCGACTCTCTCCTCAATTTCGAGACCGTCAAATATTTCGGCAATGAGGAGATGGAGGCAAAGCGTTTCGACAAATCGATGGAACGATACGAGAAGGCGGCGACCGATGTCTGGACCTCGCTCGGCTGGCTGAATTTCGGCCAGGGCGTCATCTTCGGCATCGGTACGACCATCATGCTGGTGCTGTCGGCGCTGGCGGTGCAGCGCGGCGAGCAGACGGTCGGCGATTTCGTCTTCGTCAATTCGATGCTGCTGCAGCTTTCCGTACCGCTCAACTTCATCGGCTTCGTCTACCGCGAAATCCGCCAGGGACTGACCGACATCGAGCAGATGTTCGATTTGCTTGAGGTGCAAACCGAAGTCAAAGACGCGCCCGATGCGACCGAACTGCGGATCGGCCAGGGCGCGATCTCCTTCAAGGACGTGCACTTCGCCTATGATGCGGCCCGTCCGATCCTGAAAGGCATTTCCTTCGAAGTGCCGGCCGGCAAGACCGTCGCCGTCGTCGGTCCGTCGGGTGCAGGCAAATCGACGCTGTCGCGCCTGCTCTATCGTTTCTACGATATCCAGAGCGGCGCAATCACCGTCGACGGTCAGGATATCCGCACGGTGACGCAGAAGAGCCTGCGCTCGGTGATCGGCATGGTGCCGCAGGATACCGTGCTCTTCAACGACACGGTCGCCTACAACATCCGCTACGGTCGCACATCGGCCAGCGACGGCGAAGTCTTTGCCGCCGCCGAGGTGGCGCAGATCGCGCATTTCATCGAAACACTGCCCGAGGGTTTCGAAACCAAGGTCGGCGAGCGCGGGCTGAAGCTTTCGGGCGGCGAGAAGCAGCGGGTGGCGATCGCCCGCACCATCCTCAAGGCGCCACCGATCCTGATCCTCGACGAGGCGACGTCGGCGCTCGACACGACGACGGAACGGGAGATCCAGGAGGCACTCGACCTGGTTTCGAAAAACCGCACGACGCTGGTCATCGCCCACCGGCTTTCGACGGTGATCGGTGCCGATGAAATCATCGTGCTCAAAAGCGGCGAGATCGCCGAGCGCGGAACACATGCCGCCCTCCTCGAAAGGGACGGTCTTTATGCTTCGATGTGGAACCGCCAGCGCGAGGCGACACAGGCGGAGGAACATCTGAAGCAGGTGCGCGAAAGCGACGACCTCGGCGTGATAACGCGGCTTGCTCCGGCAAGCTGACAGGGTAAACCGACGCCGGCCGGCTTTTGTTGTTCAGAACCCCGGCGCGGGAACCAGGGCCGAGGCCACAGCATTGCCCCAGAGACGGTTTTTCGCTAACCAGCAAAAATGAAAACGCAAGGAGACCGGCAGCCATGAGCCTGTTCAACACGGTTCGCAACACGATCGTCCCCGTGCACAAGGAAGGTTATCCCTTCGTTGCCGCCTTTTTCGTCGCGTCGCTGGTCTTGGGCTGGATCTTCAAGCCGCTCTTCTGGATCGGCATGATCTTCACACTCTGGTGCGCCTATTTCTTCCGTGATCCCGAACGCGTGACCCCGCAGGACGACGACCTGGTGATCTCTCCCGCCGACGGCAAGGTCTCGGCGATCCAGATGGTGACCCCGCCGGCCGAGCTCAATCTCGGCTCCGAGCCGATGCTGCGCATCTCCGTCTTCATGAACGTCTTCAATTGCCACGTGAACCGGGCGCCGATGCGCGGGCGCATCGTCAGCATCAACTACCGCTCCGGCAGCTTCGTCAACGCCGAGCTCGACAAGGCGAGCGAAGACAATGAGCGCAACGGGCTGGTGATCGAAACCGGCCACGGCCAGATCGGCGTGGTGCAGATCGCCGGCCTGGTGGCGCGGCGCATCCTTTGCTGGGCGAACCCCAACGAGCCGGTGGATGCCGGCGAGCGCTTCGGACTGATCCGTTTCGGCTCGCGGCTCGATGTGTTCCTGCCCGCCGGTGCTGCGCCACGCGTCGCGCTTGGCCAGACGGCGGTTGCGGGAGAAACCGTGATCGCCGAATTCGCCTCCGCCAAGGGTCCCGTCATCAGCCGCCGCAGCTAGGAACGTCGATATGGAAACGCCCTTTCCGCCCTTCGAGCCCAATGGACCTGATGATTCCGCCCGCGGCCCGCGTCTGCGCGAAATCCCGCTCCGGCTCGTCTTTCCGAACCTGATCACCATTCTGGCGATCTGTGCCGGGCTGACCGGCATCCGGCTGGCTTTCGAGAACCGTTATGAGCTCGCCGTCGCCATGGTGCTGCTCGCCGCCTTTCTCGACGGCATCGACGGGCGCGTGGCGCGGCTGATGAAGGCGACTTCGAAGTTCGGGGCGCAGATGGATTCGCTTGCCGACATCGTCAATTTCGGCGTCGCGCCCGCCCTCGTCGTCTATGTCTTCGCGCTCGACCAGGCGCGTTCTCTCGGCTGGATCGCCGCCCTGATCTATGCGATCGCCGCCGGGCTTCGCCTTGCCCGCTTCAATGTCATGGCCGAACGCGAGAACAAGGCGAGTTGGCAGTCGGAATATTTCGTCGGCGTGCCGGCGCCGGCCGGCGCCATGCTGGTGCTCTTGCCGGTCTATCTCGGCTTCCTTGGGCTGGCGACGGACCGCACCTTCGCCTATCTCTCGTCGATCTACACGGTGGTCATCGCCTTCCTGCTGATCAGCCGGCTGCCGGTCTGGTCGGGAAAATCGGAAGGCAATCGCTTGCGGCGCGATCTCGTGCTGCCGATGATGCTCGGCGTCGTGCTCTATGTGGCTCTGCTGATGAGCTACACCTGGGAGGTGATGGTCTTCACCGTTGCCGCCTACCTCATATCGCTCCCCTTCGGCGCACGAAAATGGCGGCGGAAATACGGGACGCTGACGATCGAGGAACCCGGCATCGGCGACGACGATATCGGCCGGCATATCTGATCTCCGAACATTTCCGGATTTCTCCGAATGACGGAAAATGCTTCTCTCCCTTCGTTGAGACGTATCCCCGGGAAAAGCATGCGCTTTCCCCGGGAGAAAACTCTGCGCTTGTCCGGTTGAAAACTATTCCGTGCTTTTCCCCAGAAAACCGTGTTCTGACTTTTATTGGAACTGCTCTCTTCAGTAAGTATTAACCAACGTAGGCTTCAGTTAAGCCTCGCGAATTATGGTGGGCGTTTACAAATCCTGATAAGCTACGCCCCCGTTTTGTCGCTATTCGTGACGAAACATCAAACTATAAATTACCCAGGGAAGAACCACGTAAGGAGAGTATCGTGACTTCGAAGAAGAGCAGTACCGGCGAACAGCAGGCGGCCAAGCCAGATCTCGCCGCTAACTATCGCCCCGTCGGCCTGAAGGCTGTTGCCGCAGCATCGCTGATGGCGAAGCATAAGCCGACCAGCGTCAAAAAATCCGCTTGAGGCGGAAGGCTTCAAATTGGAATCATGCGTGCTTTCGGGTTACATGCGTTAGGCACCGCTGACGAAGTGAATGACGAGGCGGTCGCCGGAAGTCTCCCGACAACGCTCTGGCGACATAAGCACAACCCGAAAAACCTGATGGACGAAGCGACGCATCGCCGCCGCTCATCTGAGACGTCGGCGCCGATCGGTCGCCGACGGCCCTGCAGCTATACGGATAGTGTTTAGAAGAAGCTGAGTTGGCCGTCGTCAGGCTTGTGCTTGTCGGGCGCCTTCAGCGGCTTTTCGATGACGACCGGCTCCTGCAGGTCGGGACCCATGTTGGCAACCTTGTTGACCTTGTCGGAGACCGGTACGGCCTCGAAGAAATCATCCTGAACCGGCTGCATCAGGTCGACCACCTCGCGCGGTTCCTGCGTCTTGCAATCGAGCCAGCGCGAAAAATCTTCGGGCTTGATGACGACAGGCATGCGATCATGGATCGCTGAAATGCCCGAATTGGCTGACGTCGTCAGGATCGCGCCGGTATCGACCTCGGAGCCGTCGGCCGAGGACCATGTCTCCATCAGCCCGGCAAAGGCGATCACTCCACCCTGGCGCGGCCTGATCCAGTAAGCCTGCGGCTTCTCGCCGCTTTCCTTCGACGGGCGATACCATTCATAGAAACCGGAGGCCGGAATGAGCACGCGGCGATGACGCATGGCGGCGCGGAAAGAGGCCTTGCCAATCGCGGTTTCGGAGCGCGCGTTGATCAGCAGCGGGAAATCTCTCGGATCCTTGACCCAGCCCGGCGTGAGGCCCCAGCGCACGAGCACGGCGCGCCGATCGGCCAAGTTGCTGCCCTGCTCTCTGCCCTCGCCTGATATGACGACGAGGATCGGCTGCGTCGGCGCTATGTTGTAGCGCGCCGGAAAATCGTCGCGATCGAGACCGGAGAAGACGTCGCTCAGGTCGACGCTGGAGACTGTCAGGGCGAAACGTCCACACATCGGTCTGTCTTTGCACCCGGCTCGTATCCGGTCAAGACGCCTCAGCCTCTCGGCGCGAAGAGGATAAGGCTGGCACCGGCAAGGCAGATCAGCGCACCGCCGATATCGTAACGATCAGGCACGCGGGCTTCGACCAGCCAGAGCCAGAGCAGCGAGGCGAGGATATAAATGCCGCCATAGGCCGCGAAGGTACGGCCGGCAGCTTCGCTCGGCACCAGCGTCAGAAGCCAGGCGAAAAGCGCCAAGGAGACTATGCCCGGCGCCAGCCACCAGATGGGCTTTTCGAGCTTCAGCCATGCCCAGAAGGCAAAGCAGCCGGCGATCTCGAAGAGGGCGGCAAAGGCAAAGATGATGTAGGTCACGGAAGCACCTTTCGAATCCCCGTCGCACTATTCATCCGATAAGATAAATCATCACAGCAACAGAGCAGCCTCCGATGATCTCTACCGCCAAACCCGGCTCCGCCGCCATTCTCGAACGCGACGGACGATTCCTTCTGGTGTTGCGGCGCAACCCGCCTTCCGCCGATATGTACGCCTTTCCCGGTGGGCGGGCCGAGCCCGGCGAAACGCCGGAGCAAACCGCATTGCGCGAACTCCATGAAGAGACCGGCATTTCGGCACGCAATCCCCGGCTATTCTCGACCTACGACCTGAAGACGCATGCGGCCGACGGCAGCGTCAACAGCCATTTCCTGCTGTCGGTCTTTCGCGTCGATGCGGATCGAGATGCCGTGGCGGAAGCCGCCGACGATGCGGCCGCCCTCGGCTGGTACACTGTGGAGGAAATCCGGCAATTGCCCGTGCCACAGAGCGTGCTCGAATGCGCAGAGCGGCTTTCGGGCGGCGAATAGACGTGGAAATTTTAAAGCACGCCTTGTTGCCGTCATGCTGAGCGTATCAACTGTGAGCATGATTCCCGTTCGACGCGTCTTTCTGTCCCTGCTCGTGCTCGCCGGCCCCACGATGGCGCAGGGCAAGAATACGCCGCCTCCACAGGAGGAGGAGATTGCACCGCCGATCGTGAGCGTGCCCTATGACGACAAGCTGGCGCGGTTCGCCGAGGTGCTGGGTTCGGTGCATTATCTGAGAACACTCTGCAAGGCGGCGGGTGGCGACGAGTGGCGAAACGGCATGCAGCAGCTGCTCGATTCGGAGACCGGCAACGAGCCGCAGCGCAAGGAAAAGCTGACGGCGGCCTTCAATCGCGGCTATCGCGCCTTCGCCTCGGTCTATACGGATTGCACCCCGGCGGCCATCGTGGCAGAAGAGCGCTACCGTAACGAAGGTGCAACACTTGCCACAGAAATTACCTCGCGCTTTGGAAATTGACGTTTAATTAACCTGTTTTCGCAAGCGGACGTGTCGTTTTGGGAAAAGGCTGTTAGTGTTGTTAACTGTGCAGTAAGACATGAGAAGTTCTGAGGAAAAGACAATGGAAGCAAGCCTCAACGACATCGACGACATGATCGTCCACGAAAAGATGCAGGCAGCTCTGGAGTACCAGAACGAGGCTTGGGCCGACGGCATGGCCGACGGGATCGAGCCTGAAATCATCGCTGATGCTGCCATTGCACATGCGCTGCGCGAGACGATCAGATTGCATGGGGAAAAGAGCGCCGAAGCCCTGCTCGATTCGCTGCGTGAGCGCATGCTTGCCGGCGAATTCTCCGCGAACCGCACCCTGCAATAATTTATCAGAGAGTTTGATGCACACCGGTAAAGAGAAAGTTTCGCGAATTTCGCTCGCGCCGGTGCTGCTTGCGTTCAGCCTCGCCGCCGGCAATATTTTCCTTGCGCCGGCAGCCTACGCGCTTTCCGAACTGCACAAGATCCCCGGCCAGGCGGCCAATGAGGCGCCGCCCGCACAGGGAAGCGCTCAGGGACAGAGCCAGCCGCAGGGCGGGACCACTCCCGGTGTTCCCATGGCCGATCCGCTGGTCAACAACCAGAACAATCAGGGTGTCGACAAGACGCCGGGCGCTCAGGACAATTCCAAGCCCGCCGAGGTGATCTACGACATCAGCAAGGTGCCAGAGCCGGTTCGCAAGATGCGCGAGCAGATCGTCGAGGCGGCTGCCTCTGGCGATCTCGAGCGGCTGCGGCCGCTGATGGGCGCCGGCGCCGACCAAACGCAGGTGACTGTGGGCGAACCGACCGACGATCCGATCGGCACGCTGAAGGATTTGTCGGGTGATCCCGATGGCGACGAGATCCTTGCCATCATGCTCGACATCATCTCGACCGGCTTCGTGCATGTCGGCCAGGGCACAGCAGACGACATGTATGTCTGGCCCTATTTTGCCGAGAAGGACCTGAAGTCGCTGACACCGCCGGAGCGCGTCGAGTTGCTGCGCATCGTCACGGCCGGCGATCTCTCCGACATGCAGGAATTCGGCGGATATAATTTCTATCGCCTCGGCATTACGCCTGAGGGTAAATGGAAATTCTTCACAGCGGGCGATTGATGCCTGTCTCGCCTGCGCTTTTCACGTTTCGCATGGCGCTTGCGATCCACCTCGTGAAGACATACCTCTGAGCGATGACCAACGCGACAGGTTCCGCCATGCCAGCCGTATTCCTAAAAGACCGCTCCTTGCTCTTCGTCAGCGGCGCGGAGGCCCAATCCTTCCTGCAGAACCTGATCACCACCGATATCACTGCGCTCGGGGCCGACGAGGCGCGGCCCGGGGCATTGCTGACGCCGCAGGGCAAGATCCTGTTCGACTTCATGATCTGGCAGGACGGCGAAGGTTACATGATCGAGACCGATGCCGGCCAGCGCGACGGCCTGCTGAAGCGGCTGACGATGTACAAGCTGCGCGCCGCCGTCACAGTTGCGCCAAGCACCGAAGAGGGTGTCACCGTTTCCTGGGGCGAGGATGCCGAGGGCAGCCAAGGCGCCCGAGACAGTCGCTTCGCCAAGGCGGGCGTCACGCTGACCCGCCGGGCAGGGAGACACGGAGATGATGCAGAGGCGCTCTACGACGCGCTGCGCATCAGCCACGGCATCGTCGCATCAGGATCTGACTTCGCCCTGCAGGACGCCTTCCCGCATGACGTGCTGATGGATTTCAACGGCGGCCTCTCCTTCAGGAAAGGCTGCTATGTCGGGCAGGAGGTCGTCTCGCGCATGCAGCATCGCGGCACTGCGCGCCGGCGCGTCGTGACGGTGTCCGCCGCAACGGATCTGCCGGGGACCGGGACGGAGATTACCGCCGCGGGCAAGCCGGTCGGAACGCTCGGTTCGGTCGACGGCGGCAATGGACTTGCGATCGTGCGCATCGACCGCGCCGGCGCCGCGATGGCGGCAGGCACGCCGCTGCTGGCCGGCGAAACGCCTGTTTCTCTTGCCCTGCCGGTATGGTCCGGTCTCGTCTTTCCCGCCAGCGCCGACGAGGCCAGCGCGTGACAACGACGAAAGCTCCGCGTGCCTGGCAACGCATGCTGTCCGGGCGCAGGCTCGACCTGCTCGACCCTTCGCCGCTCGATGTCGAACTGATCGACATCGCCCATGGGCTTGCGCGCGTGGCCCGCTGGAACGGCCAGACCTCCGGCGATCATGCCTTTTCGGTGGCCCAGCACAGTCTCGTCGTCGAGGATATCTTCCGCCGCTTCAACGACGCGCGGCCGCAGGAGTGCCTGATGGCGCTGCTGCACGATGCACCCGAATATGTGATCGGCGACATGATCTCGCCGTTCAAATCGGTGGTCGGCGGCGGCTACAAGACGGTGGAAAAGCGGCTGGAGGCCGCCGTGCATCTGCGCTTCGGCCTGCCGCCGCATCCCTCGCGCGATCTCAAGGACCGGATCAAAAAAGCCGACACGATCGCCGCCTATTTCGAAGCGACCGTGCTTGCCGGTTTCACACCCGCCGAGGCACAGAAATTCTTCGGCCAGCCGCGCGGCATCAGCAAGGACATGCTGATGATCGAGCCCCTGCCCGCGATCGAAGCGCAGCGGTTGTTCTGCGAGCGCTTCGCGGCGATCGAGGTCGAACGGGAGATGGTGTCGTGACCTTCATCGTCGTCTCGCCGCTGTCGCGCATCGCAGAAATGGCAGTGCGCCACAAGGCGCGTGACATGATCAGCCTGATCGCCAAGGAGCAAGCCTTTCACCGGCCGGGCGTGATCGCGGCCGAGCGCCATCTGACACTTGGTATGAACGATATCACCTTCAAAGGCACCGGCGATCTCGTGGCGCCTGACGAGACGCATGTACGCGGGATTATCGACTTTGCCGCCTCGTGGCGGCAGGAGACGCCGCTGCTTATCCATTGCTGGATGGGCGTGTCGCGATCGCCGGCCGCAGCGCTCATTGCCGCGCTGTCGCTGGCACCCGATCAGAGCGAGGAAACGCTTGCCGGCCGGCTGCGGGCCGCCTCGCCTTTCGCAACGCCGAATGCCCGGCTGATCGAGATCGGTGACGCGCTGCTTAACCGCGGCGGCCGGCTTGTCGCGGCGGTGCGGGCAATCGGACGCGGTGCCGATGCCGACGGCAATGCGCCCTTCGTGCTTGCGATCCGAGACGCCGCCTGCGGTTGACGCTGCCGCCAGCCGCTCCATCTAGCCCCCGACCACGAACAACCGACAGGGCCAGATCATGGAACAACAGGCAGCCGATGTCCTCCTCGCCACGCGAACGGCACTCAGCCAGGCAAGCGCACTTGCCGTGCAATATTCCTTCTCCGTCCTCGGAGCGGTGATCCTGCTTGTCCTTGGCTGGACACTCGCCGGTTTTGCCAGCCGCTGGGCTTATGAAGGCCTGTCGCGCGTTCATGGCATCGACGAGACATTGGCGCGATTCTTCACCAATGTGCTGCGCTATGCGCTGCTCATCCTGGTGTTCATCACCGTGCTCGGTCAATTCGGCGTCCAGACCGCCTCGATCATCGCCGCCCTCGGCGCGGCGGGCCTGGCGATCGGACTGGCGCTGCAAGGGACGCTGCAGAATATCGCCGCCGGTATCATGCTGCTGATCCTCAGGCCGTTCCGCGTCGGCGAATATATCGAGACCAGCAGCGTGGCCGGCACGGTGCGCGAAATCGGATTGTTTGCGACCGAACTCAGAACTGGCGACGGGCTCTACCGGTTGGCGCCAAATTCGACGCTCTGGAACACGCCGATTACCAATTTCAGCCGCGAGCCCACGCGGCGGGACGAGCTGAAAATCAGTGTCGCCCCTGAGGACGACATCGATCTGGCGATGGAGAGGCTGATGGGCCTTGCCAAAGCTGATTCCAGAGTGCTGACGTCACCGGCACCCAGCGTCTTCATCGATAGCCTCGGTGACAGTGCGATCTCCGTAACGCTGCGCTATTGGGCAAAGACCGGCGACTGGTGGCTTGTCAGCCGTGACATGGTGAAGCGCGTGAAACTCGCCTTCGACGAGAATCCTGCCGCTGTGGCGAATGCTTCAGATGCCGCGCCGTCAAAAAAGTCCAATGGCGGGGCAACCGCCGAAAGACCGACGCAGACGCGGCAGTAAGACATTGCAGCGCCGCGGACCTTTTAAGACCAGCGACGCTGTGCGCACTTTGAAATTGCTGCATAGCTTTGTCCTTCAATCGATTCCGATTTAAGGAATTGTGCCGTAGCTATTGGATGACGCCGCAGGAAAGTCTTTCGCCGGCATCACCAGAAGGCTGGCTGCGATAATCATCCGAATTGGCGTGCACCATCAATGCGCGGCCGCGAATACCGTCGGTCTTGCCGTCAAGCGTGACCATGCTGTCGAAAATCTGTGCCCGCAGCACGCCGTCCTGCCCGACATATTGGTTGGGCATGTCGCCGGCGTGCGGACCCTTGGCGGCAAGAATGCCATGCTCCGCCTTCTCAGGATTGAAATGACCGCCCGCCGATTCGTGATGGGTCGCGGCGTCGCAGCGGCCGGTCTCATGAACATGGAAGGCCACCCATTTGTTCGCCGGCAGTCCCGATATCTCGACTTCGATCAGGACGCCGCCAGTGGCGGCAGCCGTCAGCTGTGCGCGACCGTCTTCCTTGCCGTCCTTGCCGACGAAATTGGCGACCGCCGTCTGCTTGTCCTGAGCGCCTGCCGGCAATGCAACCGCAAGCAGGCTCAGAGCGGCGATAATGCGCATGGCTTCCATGGAGATCTCCTTCCGTCCAGTTGTCCTTCTGAACGTGTCAAACCGGAAGGTGTTCCTGATGCCGAGCGTCGCGTGTCCGACAGGACGCGCTAGGGACGCTCTACGACTTTAAATTGGCGCATAATCCTTTCGGAAAATCATTCCTATTTTCGGCGTTGTCCGCACAAATATCGGACGAGAAAAGCCGGCCAAACGGCCGGCTTGCAGATCACCCGAATTGAGACGCCGGTCGTCAGGCGACAGCGTTGAAGTCGAACTGGCCGTAAGTGTTGCGGTAGAGATCGTCGGACTGATCGCCGTTCGCCGGGGCGGTCTGCTGCAACGGATAGGAAACCGCGATGCTGCTTGCCGCGCCACTGTTGCGCGTGTCCATCATCAGCGCGATGAGGCTGCCGGAAAATTTCGGCTGCGTGTCGCCGCTCGTGTCGTCTTCCAGGAGTTCCTTGATGATGCCGGGCTTCTCATCGGCGGCGCGTTCGCCGCGGCTGAGGACGCCATCGCCATTGGCATCGAGACGCGAAAGCGTCGCCAGATATGCATATGAGGTGTCTGAAACGGATGTGGTGCTGGTCATACAAACCTCCATTCACCGCCTTTTGCCGGTGGTGTTTGTACGCAATACGAACGTGGAAAATCAGTGTTGACTCGGTGGTTAAACTGATTTGCGCAGTGCGTCAATAAGTTGTTAACTTCTCATTAACGATGATTGACAAGAGTTAACGGAATGCGCCGAGGCCAACCTTCCGCCTGCGTCAGACAACGGGCCCTACCGGTATTTCAGCGATTTTTCACATATAAAACAAACGTCTAACAAACTGCCATCGCTGCTGCACTGCAACCGAATATTAATCCAGCCCATCCAGAATGGGCGTTGCAAGGCACCACCTTGACGTTCGGCTTATAAAAAATCAATTTTATGTTCACTTTAGAAAGGTTTTCCGAAGCGATGAGGTACGTTCATCAGTTGAAGACGATCTTGCCGTCGCAGCCGTCCCACTGGACGCGCCCACATGAAAGCTGAAGCGCTCTTCTGGCAGCAATGCAGCCAGGCCGTCACGGCCGATGGATCGGTCGATGCGCAGCGTCTGATGGAGCTGGTGATCGCGACCTACCGCGTCCACGAAAGCGACTATGGCGAAATCGAGCGAAGCGCTGAAACATTGTTGAGGGAGAACCATAGGCTGAGAGGCAATATTTCAGCCCTCAGCCAGGCGTTCGACGGACAGAAAAAACTCTTCGAAATCATCCTCAACAACCTGCCGCTTGGTCTCAGCGTCTTCGACGCCGACCAGCGGCTGACGCTTTCCAACATCCGCTTCCGTCAGCTCTTCGACCTAACGGATGAAGATGTCATCGCTGGCGCGACAATCGCCGATCTCACGGCCAAAATGCGCGGCACGGAGAGCGCCAGCGCCAAGCCCGGCCGGCGGACCGGGCGACATTCCTCCGCAAACGCAAGAAGCAGAGGTATCCGTCGGCGCGAATGGTTGATGGATGATGGCCGCATCATCCAGAGCATGGTGACTATCCTTTCCGACGGCAGCAACATTTCCATTCATGCCGATATCACCGAGGATCGAAGGGCGGCCGAGCGCATCACCTATCTCGCCCACCACGACCCGCTGACCGGCCTTCCGAACCGCATCCATTTCCGCGAGCAGGTCGATGCTACGCTCACAGAACGCAAGCCCGATGAGCAGATCGCCTTCGTCCATCTCAATCTCGACCGGTTCAAATCGATCAACAACACGATGGGCGTGTCAGTCGGCGACAAGATCCTACAGCAAGTCGCAGAGCGCATCCGAGCCTCGGCCGGTTCGGAAAACACCCTGGCGCGCCTCGGCTCGGACGAATTCGCCATCCTGCAGACGGGCAAGCAGCAGCCGTGGAACGTGACGGCGCTTGCCGAGCAGATCCGCCGTGAGCTTTCCGAACCATTCTTCCACGGCGAGAAACAGGTGGAGCTCAGCGTCTCCATGGGCATCGCAATCGCCCCTGAGGATGGTGAGGAAACCGATATCCTGTTGAAAAATGCCGGCGTGGCGCTGTCGCATGCCAAGGCGGACGGGCGCAAACGCGAGCGCTTCTTCGCCAGTGAGATGGAAGCGCAGATGCAGCTGCGCCACGCGCTGGAGGCAGACCTCAGAGCAGCCGTCGAGAACGAGGAATTCGAGCTGCATTACCAGCCGCTTTATGACCTCTCGCAGCGGCGCATCTGCGGCTTCGAAGCTTTGATCCGCTGGAACCATCCGGTCCGAGGCCGCGTTCCACCGATGGATTTCATTCCGCTTGCCGAAGAGGTCGGCCTCGTCGTCGATATCGGCCGTTGGGTTTTGCGCCGGGCCTGCAATGATGCAGCGTTATGGCCGGAAGGCATTAAGGTCGCCGTCAACGTTTCGGCAATCCAGTTCAGCAGCAGCGTCCTGACGCGCGATGTCAGCGAGGCGCTTGCCGCCGCCGCGCTGTCGCCGTCGCGGCTCGAACTCGAAATCACCGAGAGCGTGCTGATGGAAAATCTGAGCGAAGTGCTGCCGATCCTGCATGCGCTGAAGGAGCGCGGCATCCGCATCTCGATGGACGATTTCGGAACCGGCTATTCCTCGTTGAGCTACCTCTCGAGCTTCCCCTTCGACAAGATCAAGATCGATAAATCCTTCGTCAACGACATCGTCGACAACAAGGAAGCGCATGCGATCATGCACGCGATCATCCTGCTCGGCGATGCGCTTGGCATGCGCGTCACCGTCGAAGGCGTCGAGACGGCCGAGCAGCTGGCGTTGCTCGAATGCGAGGAATGCGACGAGATCCAGGGCTATCACATCAGCCCGCCGCGACCGGCGCGTGACGTGCCCTATCTTCTCTCCCTGCCGCCGAAGAACGGTGGCGTGACGCGTCTCCCCAAAGCCAAGCGCTGAGATCACCCTCGATTGCGACTCGTACGGCAAGCCGTTAGAACAGGATGATTTTAGGCCGACCTGGCCTAAAATCTGAATCCTGTTCTGCAATATATAGTTAGAGCATGATGTCGCCCGAAAACCGCTCACACTTTTCGGCATCATGCTCTAGAAAATCGACTGCGATTCCGAGATCTGGTTGTCGCATTCTCTTACCGTCCGCATCCACTTCCGCGCCGATGCTCTATCGGCGGAAAACGATTTTCCTCATGACAGGTGGCGCTATGTTCGCGGCTGAAGCCTTCTCCCCACACGAAACGCTTGCCGCGGCGCTGATTGCGCATGCGGCCGACGGCGACGACGGCTCGCACGACCTTGCCCATATCCTGCGCGTCTTCAGGAATGCCATGCGCATCCATGCGGGAGAAGGCGGCGACGGGCGGGTTCTTGCCGCTTCCGTGCTGCTGCACGACTGCGTCGCCGTCGAGAAGGATTCGCCGCTGCGGGCAAAAGCATCGGCTTTGGCGGCGGAGAAAGCATCGGCGATCCTGGCAGAACTCGGCTGGAGCGGCGCGGATATCGAAGCCGCGGCCCACGCAATCACCGCGCACAGCTTCTCGGCCGGGGTGGTGCCGCAGACGCTGGAGGCGAAGATCCTGCAGGATGCCGACCGGCTGGACGCGATCGGCATGATCGGCGTCGCCCGCTGCTTCTATATCGCCGGACGACTGGGATCCGGGCTCTACGATCCGTTCGACCCAGCGGCGGCAGACCGTCCGCTCGATGACAAGCGTTATGCCATTGACCATTTCCAGACGAAGCTGTTCAAACTGGCGGAAGGATTCCAGACCGAGACCGGCCGCAGGCTGGCGGCCGCGCGTGACAAAAGCCTGCGCGATTTTCTCTCGGAATTCATGGACGAAATCTAGGAGAACGGCATGCGTGTCAGCGACCTCTTCATCTATCCGCTCAAGAGCGCCCGCGGCATTGCGCTGCCGGCCGCCGACATCGACGCCTACGGGCTTCCCGGCGACCGGCGGGCGATGGTCACCGATGCGCAGGGGCACTTCATCACCCAGCGCGAGCTGCCCGACCTCGCACGTATCGAGGTGCGACCGGAAGCGAAGGCCTTTCGGCTGCTGATGCGGGGAAAACCTGACATATCGGTCCAGCCGCCTCAGCCTGAGACCCGCATGGATGTGACCGTGTGGAAATCTGCCGTCAGCGCCGCCGTCGCCGATCCGGAGAGCAACCGGCAGCTTTCCGAATGGCTTGGCCGCGAGGTGCGCCTAGTGTTCTTCGACGGGCAGGCGCGGCGGACGGCGAATGCCGAATGGGCCGGCGAAGCCACGCCCGTCACCTTTACCGACGGCTACCAGATCCTGGTGACGACGACCGGCTCGCTGAAGGCATTGAATGCCGATCTCGCCGCCCATGGCGAGGGCAGCGTCGGCATGGAACGCTTCCGTCCGAACATCGTCATCGAAACCGACGAGGCCTGGGCGGAGGACCGCTGGGCGGCGATCGAGATCGCCGGCATCCGCTTCGATCTCGTCAAACCCTGCTCCCGCTGCATCATGACGACGCAGGACCAACTGACCGGATCCCGCGAGGGACCAAACCCGATGCCGGCCATGGGCCGCATCCGCATGTCGGCCGACCGGCGTGTGCCCGGCCCGCTCTTCGGCTGGAACGTTACGCCGCGCGGCAGCGGCAGGATCACGATCGGTGACATCGTCCGCATCGTTGAAGAGAAGCCGGAAGGCTGGGCGCTCAAGCGTCGCGCCGCAGCGTAGCCTTTTCAGACGCGATCGAGCGCGGCATCGATCTCCGCCATGACATCGGCCGGCAGCGGTCCCTTTTCCAGCGCGCCGGCATTTTCCTCCACCTGGGCAACGGTGCGGAACCCCGGAATGGGAAGGGTGCGCGGCGAGCGTGCCCAGAGCCAGGCAAGCGCGCCCTGCGTCAGCGTGCGGCCGCCTGATGTCAGGAGATCGCGGACGGCATCGAGCCGTGCGGCGAATTCCGGGGCCATGCGCCCGTCCTTGAAATAGACCATCCAGTCAAGGGCCGCCCCACGGACATCTTTGGCGCCCACCGCCTTGTCGGCGGTGAACTTGCCGGTCAGCAGCCCCATCGCCAGCGGACCGCGATTGATGGAGATCAGCCCCTTCCCCTCGATCACCGCAATCATCTCCGGCACCGGTTCGAAAACGTTCATCGTATGCTGGATCGAGACGTAGCCCTGGCGGCCGACATGACGGGCGGCGCGATCGGGAAAATCGGTGCTCCAGCCGAACGCATCGATCTTGCCTTCGGCGCGCAGCGCTTCCAGCGTATCGAAGACGGCATCCGATTGTTCCAGCGGAAAATCATTGAGGTGGAACTGCAGGAGATCGAGGCGATCGCGCTTGAGACGGCGCAGCGAGGTCTCGACCGAACGGCGGATGAAGGCCTCATCGGCGAAGGCGCCGGTTGCCTGCTTGGTTTCCGAATCGGTGGCGAAGCCGAACTTGGTGGCGATGACGATATCGTCGCGATTGCCGATCGCCCGGCCGAGCACCTCCTCCGAGTGGCCGGCGCCGTAATTCGAGGCAGTGTCGAAGAAACGGATGCCGAGTTCGATTGCGCGGTTGATCGCCTGCACGGATTCATCGTCGTCGACATCGCCCCAGCCGAGCGGCGTGTCGCCGGCGAAGAAGGGACCGCCGATCGCCCAGCATCCCATGCCAAGGCGCGGAATTTCGCGGCCGTTCCAGAGCGTGATCGTCGTCGGTGATGCGGTCTTGGTCAGCATGGAGTCCTCCTTGATTGGCAATCCTCTGGAGACATAGGAAGCGCTCATCGGCAGGTAAACCGCCAAATCCGGAGGATGTTTTGCACCCGTAAAAAACGGGGGTCAGGCGGAAATACCATTCGGGCCGGAAAGCGTCCGCAAGGCTGGATTAAGCGCCTTGAGCGCCGCCTGAACGAAGCCCTCGCGGGCAGCTGCCGCCTCGATGCCGCGCGGCTCGTAGACATGACGATGCAGAAAGAACCCTGTCAGACGGAAGGCGGCTGCGAGACTATCGAAATCGGCGGCGTGATTGCCCTCGATGCTGAGGAACGGCGGCAGAAGCAGCATCTTGTCCGCCCAGGGAGCACCAGCGGCACGGCTGACGGCGCGGCCGGATTTCGGCGAGACATAGACGAGATCGGAACGGGCGCCGGTGGCGGCGCATTCGGCAAGATCGAGGCCGAAGCCGAGGTCGTTCAGCACCGCAAGCTCGAAGCGCACGAAGAGTTCACCGGCATCGGCCGGGTTGTGCAGGTGATCGAGGATGACCTCCAGCGCATCGAAGAGGTGCGGATGCGGGTCACGCTCCGGCAGCAGCCGCAGCAGCGCGCCCATCGCCTGGACGCCGTAGACAGCAGTCGCCGTTTCCATCAGTCGGGCAGCGCGCAGCGTCACCGGCTCGACGCGGAATTCGCCCAGATGCTCGTCAAGCCGGGCACGCCAGATGACCTCCACGGCATTGCCCGCCTGCAGCACCGGCTGCATGGCGCGCGAGCGGCCGGAACGCACCAGACCGAGATGGCGGCCGCGATCACGCGTCATTACCTCAGCGATGACGCTCGTCTCGCCGTGGCGCTTGACGCCCAGGATGATCGCATGGTCCTGCCACTGCATCGAAAGAAGTCCTTACGGCTGACGAATCCATCCTACTGCATAATTCAACGCGTTACAGCGTCCTTTGCGCGTCTGAAAAGACGCGCTGCAATGCAAGGTCTGGCTTCTGTCTTGGACCGCGTCAGGCGACAGCCGGGAAAAGCCTCTGCAGGAATTCCCGCATCGCCGTTTCGTCGAAAGGCTTCACCAGAAGCGGTATGTTCTGCAGATCGGGCGGGAAATCGCCGGTATCGGAATAGCCGCTGACGAAGCCGAAGGGGATGCCGATATCGAGAAGATGACGGGCGAATCCGAAGCTCATGCCCTCGCCGAGATTGACGTCGAGAAGGGCGAAATCATATGTCTCCGCAATAATGGCAGCCCTCGCCTGTTCCACACTGCCGACGATATCGATGCTCTCGACGCCGGCCAGGCGGAGAATATCCTCCGCCTCCATCGCGATGATCAGACTGTCTTCAAGAACCAGAACACGGATTGCGCTCATGATTCGATGCCCCTCGTCGGGCGCCTGTCGCAGCACCCCGGCCGTTTCGCCAACATCATTGCCCTCCGGTGCCCCGCATGGCACGCTATCGGTGAATTCCGCCACCTTTTCTGAATAAACCATTTTTCTGCCCGGTCGATAAGAATCAAAATCGGAGGAAGATGACGGCCGACCTTATTTTCCTTGCTGCTAATCTGCATTTAAAAAAGACATAACGAAGCTGCTTGGCTGAAGCATGTCGCGCAAAACTGTGCAGTGGTTTTGCGCTGACGACATGCGTAAAACAAAGACCTAAAATGCGAGGAGCGAATCTGAAAGATCGCGACGCGCTTTAGATGAACGGGCGTTTGCCCTCTCCGAGCCCTTCCCAGCCTGATATCGCCATCAATTCCTCGCCATTCAGCACCTCGCAGCCGCGCTCCTGCCAGCGGATCAACCCACGTTCGCTGAGCTTTTTCAAGGTCTTGTTGGTGTGAACGATGGAAAGGCCGAGCGTGTCGGCAATATGCTGCTGGGTGATGGGGATGAATTTGCGGCCGTTGAAGATATTGAGCTTCCGACCGCGCTCGAACAGGAAAGCGATCAGGTAGGCTGCTCTTTCCAGCGCCGTGCGGCGGCCTATACTCAAGAGATGCTCATCCAGGATGCGCTCCTCGCGCGCGGCGATCCAAGTGATGTCGAAGGCGAGCGAGGCGTGCTGGTTGTAGAGCGTCATCAGCCTGTCACGCTCGAAGACACAAAGGGACACGGGCGAAAGCGCTTCAACGGAATGCTGCATCTCACCGGCAATCGTTCCCTGCAGTCCGACCAGGTCGCCCGGCATGATATAATTCAGAATCTGGCGGCGTCCGTCCTCCAGCATCTTGTAGCGGAAGCCCCAGCCAGCGAGCACCGTGAAGAGATGAGCGCTATGTGCGCCCTCGACGAGGATGGTGGAGCCGGCATCGACGGCAAGCTCACCCCTCTTGAAGCTCGAGACGAATTCCAGCTCGTCACGGCTGAATTCCCTGAAATGTGGCAAGGGCCGCAAAGGACATTGCTCGCAAGGGGTCTTGAAAGAATTGATGGGTCTCGACGTCGCCATACTTGCCCTTGCCGTCGCAAAATCGGCGCGCCAACATTGGCGCGCCGTCCATCAATGAATGCGCGAGCCACGGATTTGTTCCGTGAGCGATGCGAGTTCTTTATGCGAAAACAAAGGGCTGGCGCCAACCCGACGAAATCCTTGCCATGTTTATTTCGGGAAATCGAGCCCCATTTCGCGGAACCGCTCAGGATCATCACCCCAATTCTCGCGAACCTTGACGAATAGGAAGAGATGGACCGGCTGTTCGAGGATCTCCGACAATTCCTTGCGGGAAGCAGTCGAGATCGCCTTGATGGTTTCACCACCCTTGCCGAGCGCGATCTTCTTCTGGCTATCGCGCTCGAGATAGATCACCTGCTCGATCCGCACCGAGCCGTCCTTGCGCTCTTCCCACTTCTCCGTCTCGACGTGCGAGGCATAGGGAAGCTCCTGGTGCAGGCGCAGAAACAGCTTCTCGCGGGTGATCTCGGCAGCGAGCTGGCGCATCGGCAGATCGGAGATCTGGTCTTCTGGATAGTACCACGGCCCCTCCGGGAGCGTTTTCGCCAGATAGTCCATGAGGTCGTCGCAGCCGGAGCCGTTTTCGGCGGAGATCATGAAGGTGCGATCGAAAGCGATCTTCTCGTTGGCGCTCGCGGCCAGCGCCAGCAGATCCTCGCGGTTGACGCGGTCGATCTTGTTGAGCAGCAGTATCTTCGGCTGCCGGACTTCCTTGAGGCCTTCGAGGATGGCCTCGGCATCGCCGCGCAGGCCGCGCTCGCTATCGATCAGAAGCACGATCAGATCGGCATCCCTCGCACCGCCCCAGGCCGAGGTCACCATGGCGCGGTCAAGCCGGCGGCGCGGCTTGAAGATACCAGGCGTATCCATGAAGACGATCTGGGCATTGTCGTGGATGGCGATACCGCGGACGATGGCCCGCGTCGTCTGCACCTTATGGCTGACGATCGAGACCTTGGCGCCGACGAGGCGGTTGACCAGCGTCGACTTGCCGGCATTGGTCGGCCCGATCAGCGCGACAAAGCCCGAATGCGTCGGACCATTGGTTTCTGCAGCAGCTTCGGCCGCGATATCTTCTTCTTGTGTCATTGTCCCGTCAGTTTCCGGCAGGCGATTGCTGCCAAATGCCTTCGCGCTCGAGCATCTTCGTTGCCGCCACCTGTTCGGCGGCACGCTTCGACCGCTCTACGCCGGTTTCGGGCTTAATGCCAGCAACTTCCACCGTCACCTTGAAGCGCGGATCATGATCCGGTCCGCTGCGTTCATCAACCCGGTAGATCGGCGTGACGCCGAATTTCGCGTGCGACCATTCCTGCAGCTCGGTCTTGGCGTCGCGCTTGGCGCCATCTGCCCGCACCGCCCTGCCCTGCCAGTAACGCAGAATGAACCGGCGGGCGACTTCGAGGCCGCCGTCGAGATAGATCGCGGCGATCAGGCTTTCGACGACGTCAGCGCGCACATTCATCATGCGCTTGCCGGTCAGTTTCTTCACATCGGCGCCGGTGCGGATATAGAGGTGAAGATTGAGTTCGTCGGCGACCGCAGCACAGGTTTCGGCGCTGACGAGCTGGTTGAGGCGAACCGAGAGCTCGCCTTCTCCCGCCGTGCCGAAGGTGCGAAACAGAAGCTCGGCGATGCAGAGCCCGAGGACCCTGTCGCCGAGGAATTCCAGCCGTTCATAATTGCCGCCCTTTTCGGTGCGGGCGCTGGCATGGGTCAGCGCGCGATCCAGGCGTTCCTTTTCAGCGAAGTCATGACCGATCAGGCCTTCAAGCTTTGCGCGGTCCACCGCAGAAAGCGTCTGCGCCTTACTCATTCAACAACCTTGAAGAGGCGGTCCCAACGCATGTTCGTCGGCCACTTCCAGATTTCGCGGAAGGAGGTGTCGTTGCCGAGCGAGAAGAAGATGACGCTGGCACGGCCGACAAGATTTTCGGCAGGCACGAAGCCGACGTCGAAGCGGCTGTCGAGCGAGTTGTCGCGATTGTCGCCCATCATGAAATAATGGCCTTCCGGCACGATGAATTCACGGGTGTTATCACCACGCGACACCGGAGACTGATCGAGCGTGTCGTAGGACTTGCCGTCGTCGAGTGTTTCGCGGAACACCGGCACGTCCTCGCCCGGGTCGAGCTTGTAATCCGAAGTGAACGCCCCGTCCGCCACCTTCGGAACCGGCTTGCCGTTGACGTAGAGCACGCCGTCGGTAACCTGGATGCGGTCGCCCGGCAGGCCGATGCAGCGCTTGATATAATCGATGTCGGGGTTCGGCGGGAAACGGAAGACGACGATGTCGCCTCGCTTCGGATCGGCACCGAAGAGGCGGCCGCTGAATATATCGGGCGAGAAGGGCAGCGAATATTTCGAATAGCCGTAAGCGAACTTGTTGACGAAGATGTAGTCGCCGACAAGCAGCGTCGGCATCATCGAACCGGACGGAATGGTAAAGGGCTGGAACAGCACCGTTCGGATCACCATCGCCAAAATCAGCGCCTGGATGATGACTTTGATATTTTCCCAGAGGGCGTTCGGCTTGGCTTCGACTTTTTCGGACACGCAGTCTTATTCCTTCAAGACGCCGCTGAGGCGCAATTCTTTCTGTCGTTCTCTCTAGCGGCTTCGGCCGGTTGCGGCAATGGCGACAACATCAAAAGCGACGAGAGGTCGCGTCGAACGCTTCCGAGGTCGCGTTCAACCGCTCCCGAGATCGCGATCAACAGCTCCCGAGGTCGCGGTCAGAGGCTCTCGGGCAACGCCTCGATAATAACGAAGGCCTGCGCCAAGGGATAATCATCCGTTATTGTCAAATGAATGGCGGGCCTGTGCCCCGCGGGCAGCAACGATTCGAGGATCAGGGCGGCGGCGCCTGATAAAAGCATGGTCGGCTTGCCGCTCGGCAGGTTGACGACACCCATGTCCTTCCAGAAGACGCCCTGCGCTATGCCGGTACCGAGCGCCTTGGAACAGGCCTCCTTGGCGGCGAAACGCTTGGCATAGGATGCGGCACGGTTTGCCCGCTTATCGGAACGCGCGCGCTCGATCTCGGTGAAGCAGCGATGGGTGAAGCGCTCGCCGAAGCGCTCGATGGATTTCTCGACGCGGCGAATGTCGATCAGATCGCTGCCAATGCCGATGATCATGCCGGAACCTTCCGTCGCTTAAGAATTCTTGATCGGGTTCATATGCTCGGCATGTCGCCGGCCGGAACGGCAAGACGCAGGCGGGCCCGCTCCATCAGCCGTATATGGCGGCGCGTCTGAAAACCTCTGACGGTGTAGAACGTCAGCGCATAGAGCGCAACGGAGGTGACGGTCGCCGGCGGAATGGCGCCGACCAGCATCGGCTCCAGCACCGGCTTCCATAGCTCAGTGAAGTTCAGCTTGTGGAAAAGGGCGGCGAGATCCACCGTCTGACCGGCCAGTTGATCCTCGCGGCTCAACAGCAGATGCCCGATCTCCCACGTGATGCCCCAGATAAAGGGATAGGTCAGCGGATTGCCGAAGGCGGCGCAGCCGAGGGCGGCGGCCACCATGCTGCCGGAAAGGAAATAGGTGATGACGAAAGCCATGACGAAATGCACGCCAATGAAAGGCGTCCACGAGACGAAGACACCCGCAGCGACGCCGGCGGCAACCGCATGCGGCGAAGCGCTCAGGCGCAGGACGCGCATTGTCAGGTAACGGATCGGGCGAAGGAAACCTTTGCGAGGCCATAAAAGCTCCCGCATCTTTTCCTTGAATCCCGCAGGTTTGCGACGGCGAAACAACATGGCCGGTATTTAGTGCAGCGCACACCACCATGACAAGAGCGGCAAATGATACCGCTCGAAAAACCGCCCCTCAGTTCTCTTTGCGAAAAGGAGCTTCTTCATGCCGAGGGGCGTCCGTTATGCATAACGTCCCTCACTTACCTCAAGTATAAAGTCCAGTATCAGCGATTGCGGAACAGACCGCGGTCGACCTGGCGCTGACGAAACTCGAGATCGATACGATCGAGCGAGCCATTCAAATATGCCATTTCACGTTCCTGCGTGGTCGGAGCGCGAAAGGCGCGAGCGAATTTCTTGATAGGGTCAAACATTACCTTGTCTCATCTTCTGTTTATGTTTCGATGACCAGAAGATAGGCATTGCAAAGGTTAATTACCACCGCCGCAACATGGATACAGCCATGCACTCAACGCATCGCTCGCCTTTTTAATGCGCCGTTTCGACCCCAAAACGATCATAAAATGTGCAATCTTTCGCTCGAATTCCTGAGCGGCTTAACAAAAACTTACTCGTAGAGGCGCCGGATCGTGGCGATGCAATCCAGTTCCTTCATCTGGGCGAGCAGCTGGTTGAGCTGACGCAGGTCCCAGACCTCGACCTCGAGCATCATTTCGGTGAAATCGGCCGCGACCCGCACCGTGTTCAGCAAGCGAATATTGACGTCGAGGCCTGCGACCGTCTGGGCGACCTTGGCGAGCGTGCCGGGTTCATTCAACCCATTCACCATGATACGCGCCATGAAACGCGACTTGTTGGCTTCGTCGAGATCCCAGCGCACGTCGATCCAACGATCGGGCTGATCGTCGAAACGCTGCAGGCTCGGCGACTGGATCGGATAGATGGTGATGCCGTTGCCCTGGTCCATGATGCCGACGATGCGATCGCCGGGCACGGCGCCGGTCGGCGCGAACTTGACGTCGACATTGCCGGACAGGCCGCGAATCGGGCCGATATCGGCCTCAGTGTCGATTTCCGAATGGCCTCCCTCGTGCCCTGCCTTGGTCTTGCCCGGGATCTTGAAGATCATGCCGGCGGCGCTGCGGACGTTGAACCAGCCGTCATCGCCGGAGGGCTTCACGGTGACCCGCTCATCCTGATGATCGGGATAGACGGCGCGCAGCACGTCGAGCGAGGACATCTCGCCGCGGCCGACGGCGGCGATCGCATCCTCGACATCCTTCTGGCCGAGACGGTGCAGCGCCGGCTTCATCGCTTCGCGCGAGAAGATCTTGCCGGCCCTGTTGAAGGTGCGCTCGAGAATGCGGTGGCCGAGACCGGCATATTGCTTGCGGATCGCCATGCGGGTGGCGCGGCGGATGGCGGCGCGCGCCTTGCCGGTCACGACGATCTCCTCCCAGGCGGCCGGCGGAACCTGCACGCCGGAGCGGATGATCTCGACTTCGTCGCCATTTGCAAGCCGCGTCACCAGCGGCATGATGCGGCCGTTGATCTTGGCGCCAACCGTGGTGTCGCCGATATTGGTGTGCACCGCATAGGCGAAATCGATCGGGGTGGCGCCACGCGGCAGGGCAATCAGCTTGCCCTTCGGCGTGAAGCAGAAGACCTGGTCCTGGAAGAGCTCGAGCTTGGTGTGTTCGAGGAATTCTTCCGGGCTGTCGCCCTCGGCGAGCGCCTCAATCGTATGACGCAGCCAGGAATAGGCATTGGATTCACGAGAAAGGATGTCGCCATCGGCATTGGTGGCGCCGTCCTTATAGAGCGTGTGGGCGGCGATGCCGAATTCGGCGATTTCGTGCATGCGCTTGGTGCGGATCTGCAGTTCGATGCGCTGGCTAGAGGGGCCGACGATGGTGGTGTGCAGCGAACGGTAATCGTTCTGCTTCGGCGTCGAGATATAGTCCTTGAAGCGGCCGGGCACGACGCGCCAGCGCGTGTGGACGATGCCGAGCGCCCGGTAACAGGAGGGGATGTCCTCGACGATCAAGCGGAAGCCGTAGACATCGGAAAGCTGCTCGAAGGAAAGCGACTTCGACTGCATCTTGCGGAAGACCGAATAGGGCTTCTTCTGCCGGCCCTTGACGTAGGCGCTCGTCAGGCCGCTTGCGACCAAAAGGTCGCGCAGTTCGGCCTCGATCTTTTTGACGATGCCTTCGTTGCGCTTCGAAAGCTCTTCCAGCCTTTTGGTGACGGTCTCGTAGGCTTCCGGGTTCATATGCCGGAAGGAGAGTTCCTCGAGTTCCTCGCGCATGTCCTGCATGCCCATGCGGCCGGCGAGCGGCGCATAGATTTCCATCGTCTCCTCGGAAATGCGGGCGCGCTTGTCGGCCGACATGTGATCGAGGGTGCGCATATTGTGCAGGCGATCGGCAAGCTTGACGAGCAGCACGCGCACATCGTCGGAAATGGCCAGCAGCAGCTTGCGCAGGTTTTCTGCCTGCTTGGCCTTCTTGGTGACAAGGTCGAGCTTCTTGATCTTCGTCAGACCCTCGACCAGGCGGCCGATATCCTCGCCGAAGAGTTCGTCGATCTCGGCGCGTGTCGCCGTCGTATCCTCGATCGTATCGTGCAGAAGGGCAACCGCGATGGTCGATTCATCGAGGTGCATGTCGGTGAGAATGGCGGCGACCTCGAGCGGATGGGAAATATAGGGATCGCCGCTCGCGCGCTTTTGCTGGCCATGCTTCTGCATGGCGTAAACATAGGCTTTGTTCAGCAGTGCTTCATTGGCATCGGGCTTGTATTGCTGAACCCGCTCCACGAGCTCGTACTGCCGCATCATTCCAAAGCCACTCCGATAAAATAAAAGCGCGCCAATCAACGATTGGCGCACACATGGGCAATAATATGCCTAAGCAATAAAGGTGCAAGATTGACGATTGGTAATCGTCGCTCTTTTGCATCGCATGCAGCTTTTTCCGGATCGCATCTGACCGATGCGACAGGGGATCGGCCAGCGCGCTTAGTAGTCGTCGCTCTTTTCCGGCGGCACGAGGCCTTCGATGCCGGCAAGCAGCTCTTCTTCCGACATCTGGTCGAAAGTGATCGTCTCCGGCACGTCGTCCTGCTCTTCGCTATCGGCTGCGGCGACACCGCCGGCGGCGATCATGCTTGCCGGATCGGGCTCGGGCTCGTCGACTTCGACATGCTTCTGCAGCGAATGGATCAGATCTTCCTTGAGGTCATCGGGCGAAAGCGTCTCATCGGCAATTTCGCGGAGCGCCACCACAGGATTCTTGTCATTGTCGCGATCAATGGTGATCGAGGCACCCTGGGAAATCAGCCGGGCGCGATGGCTGGCGAGCAGAACCAGCTCGAAGCGGTTCTCCACCTTGTCGATGCAATCTTCAACTGTGACACGGGCCATTGCCTGTCCTTTGCGGTCGTCATTTCGGGATTAACACGCCCGATACAATTAAAACCGGGCAAATACAAGTTTTTCATTCCGGCTCCCCTCGTCTTTATCCGCGGCTGAGCTAGATTTCCATGGAGAATGTCATAATTCCACCGAAGGTTGCTTGGAATATGTCGAATCGTGCCCTAAATCTTTCATATATGAATAATTCATAAAGTAAGGATCAGATCGAAATCGAAACACAAGCTATTGTTTTTATTGAAGTTTGGCCCACGCGGATTTCGATTGCTCTCATTGGATTGGTAAGCGATGTTTGACCCACGCGAAAAAATTGCACTCTTCATTGACGGCGCCAACCTCTACGCTGCATCCAAGAGCCTCGGCTTTGACATTGATTACCGCAAGCTGTTGAAAGCATTCCAGAAACGCGGATATCTGCTGCGCGCGTACTATTATACCGCTCTGATCGAAGATCAGGAATATTCGTCGATCCGGCCGCTGATCGACTGGCTCGACTACAACGGCTACAAAGTCGTCACCAAGCCCGCCAAGGAATTCACAGATTCCATGGGCCGCCGAAAGATCAAAGGCAACATGGACATCGAGCTTGCCATCGACGCCATGGAACAGTCCGAAACGGTCGATCATCTCGTCATCTTCTCAGGCGACGGCGATTTCACGAACCTGGTCGAGGCGTTGCAGCGCAGGGGCCGCAAGGTTTCGGTGATCTCGACCATGGCGACCCAACCGCCGATGATCGCCGACGACCTGCGCCGGCAGGCCGATCATTTCATCGATCTCTTGTCTCTGAAGGCTGAAATCGGTCGCGACCCCTCCGAGCGGGCCCCACGCCCGGCCGAAGTCGCCCCGGCCAGCGATTTCGAAGACTGACCTCTCGCTGTAACAATTTGAATTATGCAGAGGCGCGGCGGCCAGCTCCTCGCGTGGCCACGCCTTTACACGGACGAGACGCGACAACGGCCGATTGCAGTGTGATCGGCCCCAGCATGGTCAACCATGAGCCTTCAGCAGGCGGCTCTTCTGCCGGTTCCAATCGCGCTCCTTCTCGGATTCACGCTTGTCGTGCAATTTCTTACCCTTGGCGAGCGCCAGTTCCATCTTTGCCCGACCGCGATCGTTGAAATAGATCTTCAGCGGGATCAGCGTCATGCCTTCGCGGTTGATCGCAGAGCGCAGCCGATGGATTTCACGGCCCGACAGCAGCAGCTTGCGGCGCCGGCGCGGTTCGTGATTGAAGCGGTTGGCCTGCAAGTATTCCGGCAGGTAGGAATTGATCAGCCAGATCTCGCCGCCCTCATCCGAGGCGTAGGATTCGGCGATGTTGGCCTTGCCTTCACGCAGCGACTTGACCTCCGTGCCCATCAGCACGATGCCGGCCTCGTAAGTATCGATGATCTCGTAGTTGAAGCGGGCCTTGCGGTTTTCGGCCACGACCTTGTTCACCACGCGTTGGCTGCCTTTGGGGGCCATGACGACATTCCAATTTCTTTTGGGGCGCGAAAAGCCGCGCCCTCATTTCTTGCCCTTTATGTAAGGGAGAGACCCCGTCTTGTGAAGAAGGCCCGTCTCGTCAGTTCAGCAGGCCTGCATGGCGCATGGCGGCGTCGATCGCCGATTCCGTTGCCGGCTCCAGCGTCGAAAGCAGCGGCGAGCGAACGTTGCGGCTCATGCGGCCAAGTCTGGAGAGCCCGTATTTGGCGCCGCAAAGACCCGGCTCAAGGAAGATCGCCTTGTGCAGCGGCATCAGCCGATCCTGATATTCCAGGGCGCGGGCATAGTCGCCTGCCAGCGTTGCCGCCTGGAAGTCGGCGCAAAGGCGCGGGGCGACATTGGCCGTGACCGAAATACAGCCGACACCGCCATGGGCGTTGAAGCCAAGCGCCGTCGCATCCTCGCCGGATAACTGCCTGAAATCCGTGCCGCAGCTGATGCGCTGTTCGGAGACGCGCTCGATCTTGCCCGTCGCATCCTTGACGCCGACGATATTCCTGTGCGCCTTGGCGAGCGCACCCATCGTTTCCGGTGTCATGTCGACCACCGAGCGGCCGGGAATATTGTAGATATAGATCGGCAGATCGACGGCCTCGGCGATCGCCGAAAAATGCGCGATCAAACCCTTCTGCGTCGGCTTGTTGTAATAGGGCGTGACGACCAGAACGGCGTTCGCACCGACCTTTTCGGCGTGCTGGGCAAGCTCGATCGCCTCACGCGTATTGTTCGAGCCAGCGCCGGCCATGACGGGAACGCGTTTTGCAGCAACCTCGATGCAGAGTTCCACTACCCGTTTGTGCTCGGCATGCGACAGCGTCGGGGATTCGCCGGTCGTGCCGACCGGAACGAGACCACCGCTGCCTTCCTTGATCTGCCAGTCGACATGAGCGGCGAAGCTGTCTTCGTCGATCAGTCCGGCATCCGTGAAGGGGGTGACGAGGGCGGGAATGGACCCATTGAACATGCAAAGCTCCTCACGACCAAATCCTTGCTTCGGCCGCATTCCATGAATATGAGTTGCGCACCATAAAGCGCCGAAATCATCGCGACAAGCGCGCAGAGTTCGGTTTAGGGCAAATTCCGATAGCAGATGTGAATGAATTTTACCTGGTACGGTAAGGTTTCGTTAAGATGCCTCTAGCCAAATGGCAGGGCGTGTTTTCGTTGCGAGATCCCGGATGAAGAAAGCTGTCTTGATTCTGTCCGCCTTCGGCTTCATTGCCGCCGCGTGGAGCAGTGTTGCGTCGCCGCTTCCCGGCGAGAGCACTGCCACGCCTGCCGTCAAGCCGCTCGGCTTCATTCCCGAAACAGCCATACCGGAATCGATCACGACAGGCGCCATTCCGCGCAATCCGACCATCGCGCCCGTCAACGGCGACCTGAAAGCCGGCCTCAACGCGCTTTCCGATAAGGACCCGCAGCTGGCACTTTCGATCCGCAACGGTATGCGCGACGGGACGCTCGACCGCCATATCCTCACCTGGGCGATCGCCGTTTCCGGATTGAAGGGTGTTCCTTCTTATGAAATCGCCAGCGCCGCGCAAGAGCTCAAGGGCTGGCCGGGTCTTTCGCGGCTGCGCGCCTATTCCGAACGCGCGATCTATGACGAGAATCCCGCCCCTTCCGCCGTCCTCGCCGCTTTCGGCGATACCGCGCCCGAGACGATGCAGGGCGCCGTCATCCTCGGCCGGGCGCTGGTAGCGTCAGGCAAGCAGCCGCAGGCGGCAAAATATATCCGCAAGGTCTGGCGCGGAGAGGCTCTCGACAAGGCGACCGAGGACAAGATTCTCATCGAGTTTTCCGCGCTGTTGACACCTGCCGACCATAAGGCGCGGATGGACTATCTGATGTATCGCGGCCGGGTGGCGCAGGCCAAGCGCTTCGGAGACATGGGCCAGGCGCAGTCGCTCTACACGGCCTGGGCTGCCGTCGACGCCAAAGCCGGCAATGCCGGCGCGCTGCTCAACGCCGTCGATGCGAAATGGCGCGGCGATGCCGGCCTGCTGTTTGCGCGGATCGAATATCTGCGCAAGCAGGACAAGTATGCCGAGGCGGCAGCACTTCTGCAGCAGATGCCACCCGAGCGTAGCGAACTCGTCAATTCCGGCGAATGGTGGAACGAGCAGCGCATCATCAGCCGTGGTCTCGTCGACCAGGGACAGTTCAAGCCTGCCTATCGCATCGTCGCAAACTACGCCGCAACGAGCCCGACGGATATCGTCGAGGCTGAATTCCATGCCGGATGGTACGCGCTTCGCGGCCTGCAGGACCCGGCAACGGCGGAAAGACATTTCCGCAAAATCCTCCAGACATCAAACGGACCGATCTCGGTTTCACGCGCCTGGTATTGGCTGGGACGAGCAGCGGAGGCTGGAGGCCCCGGCAAATCCAGCGAATTCTATGCGAAGGCCGCGAATTTTCCGGGCACCTTCTATGGACAGCTCGCGGCCGAAAGGCTGGGGCGAAAGACGCTTAATGTCACCTATCCCGCACCGAGCGCGGCCGACCGGCAACGCTTCCAGGCACGCGAAGCCGTGCAGGCGATCGCCCGGCTGGAAGCCGCCGGCCATGGATGGCGGGCCGCCATTCTCTATCTCGCGCTCGCCGATCAACTGCAAAGCCCCGGTGAATTGGCTGTCCTTGCGGCACGGGCCGAGCTGTCCGGCGATCATCATCTCTCGCTGCAGATCGGCAAGATCGCCTATGGACGCGGCATCGATGTCGCAGCGCTTGCCTTTCCGGTCGGCGTAATCCCGGCGAACGCCAATATAACAGGCTCCGGCAAGGCGCTTGCCTATGCCATCGCCCGGCAGGAAAGTGCCTTCAACCCGGCCGCCGTATCGGCGGCGAACGCGCGCGGCCTGCTGCAGCTTCTGCCGGGAACAGCCCAAGCGGTGGCCAAGCGCCACAACATCGCCTTTTCCAAGGACAAGCTGACGGCCGATGCCGGCTATAACGCGACACTCGGCGCCCATTATCTCGGCGAGCAGATCGACGCCTTCGGCGGCTCCTATATCCTCACCTTCATTGCCTATAATGCCGGACCGAAGCGAGTGCCGGAATGGATCGGCCGCTACGGCGATCCGCGCGGCAGGCCGATCGACGAGATCGTCGACTGGATCGAGCGCATCCCCTTCCCCGAAACGCGCAACTATGTGCAACGGGTGATGGAGAATTACGAGGTTTATAAAGCCCGTCTCGGCCAGCCCACCGATATCGAGCGCGACCTGATCGGCGGGCGCAGCGCCTCCTGAAGCCATTTGGCGCGGCTTGAAAAGCAAGCTACATCTTCGGGATCAGACAGGTCTCGAGGATGCGATGCCGGATATGGATGCAGGCGGTTTCCAGGAACGATTTTATACGTCTTCTGATGGGTTGAGGCTTTATGCCCGCGACTATCGACCCGATCAGGCGGCAACCGCCGGATGGCTGCCGGTGATCTGCCTGCCCGGCCTGACCCGCAATACGCGGGATTTTCATCCGCTTGCGCTGCTTCTCTCTCGGGACACAACAATGCCGCGCAGGGTGATTGCGCTCGATTCGCGCGGGCGGGGAAACTCGGCATGGGATGAAAACAAGGCGAACTACAATCTCGCCATTGAGGCCGGCGACGTCCTTGCCGCCTGTGCAGCATTCGGCATCGAGCGGGCGATCTTCATCGGCACGTCGCGGGGCGGGTTGATCCTGCATCTGATCGCGGCGACGCGGCCGGATCTTCTCGAAGCCGTCATCCTCAACGATATCGGGCCTGTGCTCGAGGCCGAAGGGCTAATGCTGATCCGCGATTACCTCAACAGCGGCAGGAAGCCGGCGAACTGGAACGAGGCGGCCGATATATTGAAGGAAAATCATGGCGCGTCGTTTGCCGCGCTCGCAGAGCAAGACTGGCGCGAGATGGCGCTTGCCCTTTATCGCGATATCGATGGGAGGCCGGTCGCCGACTTCGACCCGGCGATCGCAGAGGCACTGAAATCGATCGATTTCAGCCAGCCGTTGCCTGATCTCTGGGGGCAATTCGAAAGCCTGAGCCGGTTGCCGCTCATGCTGATCCGCGGTGAAAATACGTCGCTGCTTTCACAGGAAACCGTCGGCAAAATGGCGCGGCGGCATTCGCGGCTGATCCTTCATGCTGCCGAAGGACAAGGGCACGCGCCCCTCCTGCATCTCGGCAATATCCCCACGACAATTCGAGCCTTTCTCGACACCTGCCGATAACCTCAGGAAATTGGTCAGCTGGCACGATGGGCCTTTCCTTCAAATGCAAAAAGCCCGGCTCGAGAGCCGGGCTTCCTGAATGACCGAAGTCAGATCAGATTAGAACGAACGCTGCAGGCGGAAGTAACCAGCCGTTTCGTCGTCTGCATCTTCCGGATCGAGGTACTGAACCGAAGCCTTGGCGTAGAAGTTGTCGACGATCTGGTAATCAACCGTCAGACCGACCTTCCAGGCTTCGCCGTCGCTGAAGTCGTCGCCAGCAACGTAGTAGTTGCTGTAGTACTGGACACCAGGAGTGATCTTGAGCTTGTCGGTTGCCTTGATAGCGTATTCGGCAGCGACAACCCATTCAGCCTTGGTGTAGTAGGAGCTCGGGCCGGTAGCATATACGGCAGCGAGGCCGAGCGTACCGGGACCGATGTCAACCGTACCCATTGCACGGATAGCGCCGTCTTCGTTGTCGACGTCGTAACCGGCGGTGATTTGGTAGCTGAATGCACCAGCCTTGCCGCCGAGACCGACTGCAACGCCGACGTTGTTCGGCTCTTCGTCCGTCTTGTAGAAGCCGTCTTCGAGTTCGTCGACGCTGATGCCAGCGTAGAAGGCATCGGTTTCGTACTGATAACGGATAGAGTTATGCAGCGTGACCGGCGAGCCGATGTCGTCGGTTTCGCCGGAGAGACCATCGTCCCACCAGCTGTAGAACAGACCAGCGCGGAAGCCCGCGATGTCGAGGTAAGCGGAGTCGAGGATGGCTTCCTGCTCAGAGGAGTTGTCAGCATTGAACTGCATGACGATGACGCCGGTCAGCGGACCATACTCGGTATCGCTCTTGGCCGTGAACTGAACCTGGCCACGAGTTCTTGCATCCCAATCGGAGTCGTTAGAAGCCGACTGATTGAGCGGCTGATCGCCAATATCAACCTGGAAACGGATGTAGCCTTCGATCTTGAGGCAGGTTTCGGTGCCCGGGATGTAGAAGTAGCCGGTGCCGTAAGCGTCGCAGACGCGAACATATTCAACCGGTTCCGGCTCGGCAGCAACGATAGCGTCAGCAGCCTGAGCACCGGAAACTACTGCGAGAGCAGCAGCGGAGCCGAGAAGAAGGCTCTTGATGTTCATAAATGACCTCCAATTCAAAGTTTCGATCGGGTTTGGGATCTTTCGCTGAGCAGCGTTCCCTGCCCCATCCCCGTGTTTCAAGAAGTGGACGATCAGTCGCCCTTGCTTCCGACACTGAAAATACAAGACGGAAGCCGTCACGCAATCACCAACTTACTCGGATGGGTGATTTGAGGGAGCCTTCCCGACATTCTGTTGCTGAAAGGACACAAGTCGGGCAGCCGCCCCCGATTTCCTTTATGCTTTGTTAAGAAAACCCTGATTTTGCGGAGGCTTAGGGGAGGCCAGCAAAGAATTGGACATGCGCTTTGCGACACATTCGTGACGCTTTTTCGTCAAAATGCGCTCTTGCGGGGGATTCATGATTGCCGGAAGCGTAACCCGACGTGCACCGATCCGCTTTCGCCCCCTGCTCGTGGCTTCAGCGCGGGAGGTGATTCCCGCAGGCGATTCTCTCGCTTGAGACAGAGAGATCGTTTCGTCGCCCGGCCTAGCCGACTAAACGAACATGAGTCCCTGCTAGAAACTAACGATCGACGCGTGTTCAGGAAATCGGGATGGCGGAGAAGATGGGATTCGAACCCACGATACGCTTTTGACGTATACTCCCTTAGCAGGGGAGCGCCTTCGACCACTCGGCCACCTCTCCGGTGCGGCCTAACTATGGTGACCGGTCTGTGAATGCAAGGGTTTTTTGAGTTTTCACCAGAAGAAATGCAGCGAGACAGCATTTCGGCTGGTTGCGAAAACAGACCTCACTCCTGCCGAGATCCGCCGAATTTGATCGCGCTTCGTTCTCTTCGATAAGGAAGCCGAGCTTTTGCCGCCCGGCGCCCGGCAGGATGGCGCGCCGGGCACGGCGTTCCCTTGCCACGATCGGTCCTGATCTCAGCCGAGCAGGCTCTTGAGGTCAGCAGAAGGGTCGGCGAGAATCGATTTGTCGGGATTGGTCCCGGATTCCAGCAGTTTTTTGCCGGTCACATAGGCCTTCGCGTCGTTGATCGCATCGACGGCGATCAGCCGGCCTTCCCTGAAGTACCAGACCGAATGGGCGCCTTCGCGGGCGCCGGGGCGCAGCAGCGTCTCGTCATAACCGAGATTGAAGCCGGCGATCTGCAGCTTGACGTCATACTGGTCGGACCAGAACCACGGCTTCGGATCATAAGGTTCGCTGCCGCCGGCGATGACGGCTGCCGCCGCTTCGGCCTGGTCGACGGCGTTCTGCACCGATTCGAGCCTGATGCGGCCGCCCTGCCAGGGAAGTGCGGCGCAATCGCCAGCCGCAAAGATCGCCGGATCGGAGGTGCGGGCAAATTCGTCGACGACAATGCCGTTGGTGACTTCGAGACCGGCTTCCTTGGCAAGCTGATCGTTCGGCGCGACGCCGATGCCGACGACGGCGAAATCGATGTCGATGACCGATCCGTCGGAAAGTGCGGCGCCGGTGACGCGGCCATCCTTGCCGATCAGGTGCTTGAGCCCGGTCTTTTCGCGGATCACCACGTCATGGGCCTCGTGGATCACGCGCATGATGTCGGCGGTTTCCTTCGCCGCGACGCGCTGCAGAATGCGGTCGGCCATCTCGATGACGGTGACTTCAAGGCCGCGATGGCGGGCAACGGCTGCCGCCTCGAGGCCGATGTAACCGCCGCCGATGATGAGGACGCGGCGACCGGGACGCATCTCGTCGGCGAGCAGATCGGCATCGCGCTTGTCACGGGCGACATAGACGCCGTCGAGATCGCCGCCGATCGCGGCCGGCAGCCGGCGCGGCGTCGAGCCGGTGGCCAGTGCCAGCGTGCCGTAATCGAGAACGGAGCCGTCCTGCAGCAGAACCTGCTTGCTGTCCGGCTTGATCTGCTCGGCCCAAGTCGAAAGGCGAAGGTCGACGTCATTGTCGCCATACCAGTGCTGGTCGCGAAACAGCAGGCGGTCGAAGCTCATTTCGCCGAGCAGGTATTTCTTCGAAAGCGGCGGGCGCTGATAGGGAGCGACGTCTTCGGCGCCGATGAGGGTGATCGGGCGCGTATCCTTCAACGCACGCAGCTTGGCCGCCAATGCGAAACCGGCCTGGCCCGCGCCGATGATCACCAGTCTATCCGTCACGATCTCACTCCCGAAACTGCGCCCGACACTACGTCAGGCCTATCGCCTGCCTCATGCACCGTCAACGGAAAGCGGCCTCTTACATTCAGCCGATTTCGATCCAGCGGTGCTCGTGGAAGGACTGTGCCATGGCATGCACCGACTTCTCTATCCTGAGACCGTCTTCGAATGTCACGATCGACGACGGCTCGCCTGAAATTGCCCGGATCAGCTCGCGGCATTCGATGATCTTCAGATCGTTGAAGCCGAGGCCATGGCCTGGCGCCGGGATAAATCGATCATAAGGCCGATGGGCGGGTGCCGCCAGTATCTTGCGGAAGCCCTGTTCGGAGCCACGGCCGTCGGCCTGATAGAGTTCGAATTCGTTCATGCGCTCCTGGTCGTAGACGATCGAGCCTTTCGAGCCGAAAATCTGCAGGGCGATGCGGCCTTTGCGACCCCAGGCGGCGCGATTCGCCATCAACACGGCAGAGATGCCGCCGCCAAGCCGCATCAGCACGTTGGCGCCATCGTGGTTTTCGACGGCACGGCGACCGCCCTCGCTCAGCGGGCGGTCGGCATAGGGTTTGACCATATCCGTTATGACGGCCTCGACATGGCCGAAGAGATACCAGAGCAGCGAGAGCGGGTGCACGGCGAAATCGTCAAGCGCGCCGTAGCCGGCGGAAAGCTCGCTCTTCCAATAAAAGAAGACATCGGGATCGGCCATGAAATCCTCATCCATCTCGACGCGGATGTGGTTGACCGTGCCGATGGCGCCCTCGCCAATCAGCGTCCTGATATGCCGCATGACAGGATTCTGGATGTAATTATAGCCAAGGGCGGCAACCTTGCCGGATCGCTTCGCCGTTTCCAGCATGCGTTCGGCATCGGCATAGGCCGGCGCCATCGGCTTTTCGCACCAGACATGCTTGCCGGCATCGAGGGCTGCAATCGCCATCTCGGGGTGGAACTGATTGGGCGTGGTGACGGAGACGACGTCGACCTCCGGGTCGACAATCAGCGCCCGCCAGTCGGCCGTCGCCTTCTCGAAACCGAATTCGCCGGCACGCGTCTCAGCAAGCCCGGCATTGGCTTCGGCCAGATGCACGAGACGTGGGCGCTCGACATCGCCGAACACCGTCTTCACCGCATTCCAAGCCAGCGCATGGCATTTGCCCATGTAACCGGTGCCGATCAAACCGATGCCGAGTGGCTTCATTTCCGTCTCCTCCAGAGCTGCGCGCGGATTTTTGGAATATTTGGATCATTTTGACAAGGGACCTGCTCACAGGCATTTCTGCGCCTTTCCCTGACAAACTGTCTAAAAGCCTTCAATTACAGAGGATTAAAAACAATTAGGCGTGTCGTTTGAAATCGTTTATGCTCGATAATATGGAATATTTGTTTCATCTCGTGAGCCGCAAGCATGGATAACGATCCCCAGAGGCACACACGCGTGCCGCGCGACTTTGAAAGCCTGCGCAGCATCATCATCGAGCGCAAGGCGAGCATGCCGAAGCGACTGGCGCAGGTCGCCGCCTTCGCGCTCGGCAATCCCGACGAAATCGCCTTCGGAACGACGGCGAGCATCGCGGCCGCCTCCGACGTCCAGCCCTCGACGCTGGTGCGCTTGGCGCATCATCTGGGTTACGGGGGCTTCTCCGACCTGCAGAGCATTTTCCGCGAAAGATTGCGCGACCGGACGCTCAGCTATGAAGAGCGGCTCGTCACGCTGGAGCAGGCGAGCGGCGACGATGAGGACGCCAATCTGCTCTCCGGCTTCATTGCCGCCGCCAGCCAGTCGGTCAACCGGCTGGCGGCGACGGTGCAGAGCGATACTTTCACGAAAGCGGTGAATATCCTTGCCAGCGCCGAGACGATCTATCTGATCGCCAAACGGCGCTCCTACCCGCTGACGGCGCACATGACCTACGCTTTTTCCAAGCTCAATATCCGCCACCAGATCGTCGCCTCGCCGAACGGCGTCGACCCTGAAATGGTGCAGTTCGCAACACCGAAGGACGCAGCGATCGCGGCGAGTTTCTCACCCTATGCGGCCGACAGCCTTAACCAGAGCCAGGAGCTTGCCGACCGCGGCGTCCCCGTCATCGCGATCACCGATTCGGCTTTCTCGCCGCTTGCCGCCTGCGCCACCCACTGGTTCGAGGTGGCGGAAGCGGATTTCGCCGGCTTCCGCTCGCTTTCGGCCTCGATGGCGCTGACAATGGCACTGCCGGTTGCAATCGCCGAGCGGCGGCGCAAGCGTCTGCAGTCAAAACCTGTAAAAGGCAAAATGGAATAAACATTCCGAATTGACAAAATATCGGAACCAATGTTTCATTATTGAAAATTCGTAGGCACTGGAAGCCGCGCAAAATCTAGCGGGAGGACATCATGGTACAATCGAATCCGGGTTCACAGCCGGAGCCGGCGCTTGATGTGATCACCATCGGCCGTTCCTCGGTCGATCTTTACGGCCAGCAGATCGGTTCGCGGCTTGAGGATATCGGCTCCTTTGCCAAGTCCGTCGGCGGCTGCCCGGCCAATATCGCCATCGGCACGGCGCGGCTCGGCCTCAAATCCGGTCTCATCACCCGCGTTGGCGACGAACAGATGGGACGCTTCATCCGCGAGCAGTCGGAGCGCGAAGGTGTTGCGACAGACGGCATCGTCACCGACAAAGAGCGATTGACGGCACTGGTGTTGCTTGCGGTCGAGGCCGAGGGCGTGTCGCCGATGATCTTCTATCGATCGGACTGCGCCGACATGGCGCTCGATGAAGGCGATATCGACGAAGATTTCATCAGATCGTCGCGCGCCGTTCTCGTTTCCGGCACGCATTTCTCGCGGCCGAATACCGAAGCCGCGCAGCGCAAAGCGATCCGCATCGCCAAGGCGAACGGCCGCAAGGTGATCTTCGACATCGATTACCGGCCGAACCTCTGGGGCCTTGCCGGCCATGCGGAAGGCTTCGAACGCTACGTGAAATCCGACCGCGTCTCTTCGAAGATGAAAGAGACGCTGCCGGACTGCGATCTCATCGTCGGCACCGAAGAGGAAATCCTGATCGCTTCCGGCGCCGATGACGTGCTCGGTGCGCTGAAGGAGATCCGCCGACTGTCGCCGGCGACGATCGTGCTCAAGCGCGGCGCCATGGGCTGCATCGTCTATGACGGACCGATCGCCGACGATCTCGAAGCCGGCATCGTCGGCCAGGGTTTCCCGATCGAAGTGTTCAACGTGCTCGGCGCCGGCGATGCCTTCATGTCCGGCTTCCTGCGCGGTTTCCTGCGCGACGAGCCGCTGAAGACCTGCGCCACCTGGGCCAATGCCTGCGGCGCCTTCGCCGTCTCCCGCCTGCTCTGCTCGCCGGAATATCCGACCTGGGCGGAACTCGACTTTTTCCTGACGAACGGCAGCAAACATCGGGCGCTGCGCAAGGACGAGGCGCTCAACCATATCCACTGGGCATCGAACCGGCGCGGCGAAATCCCGCTTTTGATGGCGCTGGCGATCGACCACCGTTCGCAACTCGTCAGCGTCGCCGATGAGCTCGGCGTCGGCCATGAAAAGATCGTCGCTTTCAAGCGGCTGGCGGTCGCGGCAGCGGCGCGGGTTTCGAATGGCCGCGACGGCTACGGCATGCTGATCGACGAACGCTTCGGCCGCGACGCTTTCTTCGATGCGGCGACGAAGAATTTCTCCTGGATCGGCCGGCCCGTGGAATTGCCGGGCTCGAAGCCGCTGCGCTTCGAATTCAGCCAGGATATCGGCTCGCAGCTTGTGGAATGGCCGCTCGGACATTGCATCAAGTGCCTGTGCTTCTATCATCCCGATGATCCAGCCGACCTGAAGACGGAGCAGCAGGAGAAACTGCGCACGCTGTTCGAAGCCGCCCGCAAGGTCGGCCGCGAGCTGCTGGTGGAGATCATCGCCGGCAAGAACGGGCCGCTGACCGACGACACCATTGCGACCGCGCTGGAGGAGCTCTATGCGCTAGGCATCAAGCCGGACTGGTGGAAACTGGAGCCGCAGGCATCCAGCGAAGCCTGGAAGAAGATCGATGCGGTGATCGCCAAAAATGATCCATGGTGCCGCGGTATCGTGCTCCTGGGGCTCGAGGCGCCCGCCGATGAGTTGATCTCCTGCTTCGAGGCGACGCTGGCTGCCCCCTCCGTGAAGGGCTTCGCCGTCGGCCGGACGATCTTTGCCGATCCGGCGCGCGCCTGGCTTTCCGGCGAAATGAACGATGAGGAGGCGATCGCCGACATGGCCGGCCGCTTCCGGCAACTGACAGAGGCGTGGCTGAAAACCCGCGGACATCAGTAGACTTAGAATTAAGCCCCCTCCCCAACCCCTCCCCACAAGGGGGAGGGACTTAACCCGGAGCACCGCCTCACGCCATCAGCAAGCTTCCCTTTGGAGGAGACGTTGCGGCGAGAATGTAGAGAGCCCTGCAGGTTAGCCCTCCCCCTTGTGGGGAGGGGTTGGGGAGGGGAAAATGCGAAAAGAAAGATTGCGGGAGGCCTCGATGGGCAAGACGATACGGTTGACGATGGCGCAGGCCGTCGCGCATTTCCTGAAGGTACAGATGACGATTGTCGACGGCAAGAAAGTGCCGATCTTCGGCGGCGTCTGGGCGATCTTCGGTCACGGCAACGTCGCCGGCATCGGCGAGGCGCTCTATCAGGTGCGCGAAGAATTAACGACCTATCGCGCCCACAATGAACAGGGCATGGCGCATGCGGCGATCGCCTATGCCAAGGCGAATTTCCGCACGCGCTTCATGGCCTGCACCAGCTCGATCGGTCCGGGCGCGCTGAACATGGTGACGGCCGCCGGCGTAGCGCATGTCAATCGTATTCCCGTTCTCTTCCTGCCGGGCGACGTCTTCGCCAACCGCGCGCCGGATCCGGTGCTGCAGCAGATCGAGGATTTCGGCGACGGCACGGTTTCGGCCAATGATGCCTTCCGTCCGGTTTCCCGCTATTTCGACCGCATCACCCGGCCCGAGCAGATCATCACGGCGCTGAAGCGCGCCATGCACGTCCTGACCGACCCGCTCGATTGCGGCCCGGTGACATTGTCGCTCTGCCAGGATGTCCAGGCCGAAGCCTATGATTATCCGGAAAGCCTGTTTGCTGAAAAAGTCTGGACGACCCGCCGGCCGCAGCCGGATGCGGACGAGCTGGCGAATGCCATCGCGCTGATCAAGGCGTCGCAGAAGCCGGTCATCGTTGCCGGCGGCGGCGTGCTTTATTCGCAGGCGACGAAGGAGCTTGCCGGCTTTGCCGAGGCCCACGGCCTTCCCGTCGTCGTCACCCAGGCCGGCAAGTCGGCGATCAACGAAACCCATCCGCTGGCGCTCGGCTCGGTCGGCGTCACCGGCACGTCGGCGGCGAATGCGATCGCCGAAGAGACGGATCTCGTCATCGCCGTCGGCACACGCTGCCAGGATTTCACCACCGGCTCCTGGGCGCTGTTCAAGAATGACAGCCTGAAGATGGTCGGCCTCAACATCGCCGCTTATGACGCGGTGAAGCACGACAGCCACCCACTGGTGACTGACGCCCGCGAAGGACTGAAGGCGCTTTCGGCAGGGCTTTCCGGCTGGAAGGCGCCGGCAGCACTCGCCGAGAAGGCGACTGCGGAGAAGAAGGTCTGGATGGAGGCTGCGGCCAGGGCGATGGCCACGACCAATGCTGCCCTGCCCTCCGATGCGCAGGTGATCGGCGCGGTGGCGCGCACGCTCGGCGGCGAGAATACGACGGTGCTTTGCGCTGCGGGCGGCCTTCCCGGCGAATTGCACAAGCTCTGGCCGGCGACGGCGCCGGGCAGCTATCACATGGAATACGGCTTTTCCTGCATGGGTTACGAGATCGCCGGCGGCCTCGGCGCCAAGATGGCGCATCCGGAACGGGATGTCGTCGTCATGGTCGGCGACGGTTCCTACATGATGATGAATTCCGAGCTCGCCACCTCGGTCATGCTCAGCCTCAAGCTCAACATCGTCGTGCTCGACAATCGCGGTTACGGCTGCATCAACCGGCTGCAGATGGGAACCGGCGGCGCCAACTTCAACAATCTGCTGAAGGACTCCTATCACGAGGTGATGCCGGAGATCGATTTCCGCGCGCATGCCGAAAGCATGGGCGCCATCGCCGTCAAGGTCGCCTCGATCGCCGAGCTGGAACAGGCGATCGCCGACTCGAAGAAAAACGACCGCACCTCGGTCTTCGTCATCGATACCGATCCGCTCATTACCACGGAGGCCGGCGGCCACTGGTGGGATGTCGCGGTGCCTGAGGTCAGCCCGCGCGAACAGGTCAACGAAGCGCGCAAGGGCTATGTCGAAGCACGCACCGCCCAGCGCATCGGCTGATCTATTGCTATGATTTCTCGGAAGAGCGTCCCGGCTCTTCCGCAATGCTTTTAAGGAGAATGTTGATGAAGGCCAAACTCGGCATGTCGCCCATCGCCTGGTGGAACGACGATCTTCCTGAGCTCAGCGACGATGTGTCCCTGGAGGAATGCCTGCGGCAATCGCGCAGCGCCGGTTTCACCGGCATGGAGCAAGGCCGCCGTTTCCCTAGCAATCCGGAAGAGATGCTGCCGATCCTGCGCGCCGCCGACGTGACGCTGTGCGGTGGCTGGTTCTCCGGCACGCTGGTCAATGAGGAGCTTGCCGCCAACAAGGACCGCATCGCGCCGATGATCGCGCTGTTCAAGGCGGTCAATGCACCTTGCATCGTTTATGGCGAAGTCGGTCGCTCGATCCAGGGCGACCGCTCCAAGCCGCTCGCGACCAAGCCGCGCCTCTCCGATGACGAGATGAAGGCCTATGCGCGTCGCGTCACGGAATTCGGGGAATGGTGCGCCGAGCAGGGCATGCCGCTTTCCTATCACCACCACATGGCGGCCGTGGTCGAAACCGAGCCGGAACTCGACGCCTTCATGCGCCATTCGGGCGAAGGCATCCCGCTGCTGCTCGATGCCGGGCATTTGGCCTTTGCCGGCGGCGACGTGCTGCGCGCCATCGGCAACCACCATGCCCGAATCAACCATGTTCACGTCAAGGATATCCGCAAGCCCGTGGTGGATGGACTGGACCGTAGCCGGCAGTCCTTCCTCGATGCGGTGGCACTTGGCGCCTTCACGGTACCGGGCGACGGCTCGCTCGATTTCGGCGCCATCGTCCAGCGGCTGGCCGATCACGGCTATGAAGGCTGGTTCGTCGTCGAAGCCGAACAGGATCCGCGCAAGGCTCCGCCGCAGAAAATGGCCGAGATCGGCCACGCCGAGTTGATGCGCGTCATGACGGCTGCGGGCTATACCGTGGAAACGGAAGGCTTCCCCAAGGGATGAAGGTAGCAAAAGACCCCTCCCCAACCCCTCCCCACAAGGGGGAGGGACTGACCTGGCCGCCGCCAAGTGCCACAAGCGACCTTGATGAAAGTCGCAACGGTGATGATTTTTGAAGGCGGTGCTGCAGACTAGCCCTTCCCCCTTGAGGGAGAGGTTGGGGAGGGGAATTTTCCAACTTACGAGGAAAAACACCAATGCCAAATCTCAAGGTGAAACCGTCCGGCACGCATGGCCGCGTCACGCATGTCACCCCGGAAAACGCCGGCTGGACCTATGTCGGCTTCGATCTGCATCGGATGAAGCCGGGCGAAACCGTTTCGGGAGAGACGGGCGATCGGGAAGTCTGCCTCGTCTGGGTGACCGGCAAGGGCAAGGCGTCTGCCGGCACCAAGGATTTCGGCACGCTCGGCGGCCGCATGAACCCGTTCGAAGGCGCGCCGCATGCGCTTTACATCCCGATGGAATCGACGTGGTCGGTGACCGCGGAGACCGATCTGGAGCTCGCGGTCTGCTCCGCACCCGGCGGCGGCACCTATCAGGCGAAGGCCATCCCGCCCGGCACGCATCCACAGGTGACGCGCGGCAAGGGCACGAATGTGCGCTACGTCAACAATATCATGCCTGAAGACGACAGCTCGGCGCATTCGCTGCTGGTCGTCGAGGTGATTACACCGGGCGGCCACACCTCCTCCTATCCGCCGCACAAGCACGATCAGGACGACCTGCCGAACGAGAGCTTCCTGGAAGAGACTTATTACCATCGCCTCAACCCGCCGCAGGGCTTCGCTTTCCAGCGCGTCTATACCGACGATCGCTCGCTTGACGAGGCAATGGCGCTCGAGGACGGCGATGTGACGCTGGTGCCGAAGGGCTATCACCCCTGCGCCGCCTGCCATGGCTACGACCTCTACTACCTCAACGTCATGGCCGGGCCGCAGCGGATCTGGAAATTCCACAATGCCGCCGAACACGAGTGGCTGCTGAAGGTGTAAGCGTCGCGTTCGATCGCTAAATAATCTGACAGCGCGAAATCGCCGCTGATGGTTCACTGCCTCCATCCAAACACGGATGGAGGATCACCATGCACAGCTCGAACTTCACGATACCGGCTCGAAATATTCGCTCTTCGCGTCCTACGCGACCCGGCCTGTTCCTTGCCGCAATCACGGCGGCGCGCTGGCTGGCCCGCAAAATAAACGAACGACGCAACCGGAATGCGTTGATGGAGCTTTCCGACGAACAGCTGAAGGATATCGGCCTTTCCAGGGGGCAGACGCAAAGCGATGTTCATGTCTACAGCCGTTACTAAAGTGCTGTTATAAGTTCTGTCGGTTCTGGCCTGTCTGATACGGAATATGCAATGTCGCAGTTCTCAACGGCACCGCTTCTGAAAACGAAGATGGTCACTATTCGTGACATCGTCTGCGATGGCGAGTGCCGTCATAAGAGCGACGAGGAATGCGCCCACAGGACGAGCCTCGTCTATCCCTATCGCGGCGTCTTCATGCGCCATGTCGGCCGCAATGATACGGTGGCCGAAGCCAATCAGGTCTTGTTCTTCAATGCCGGTCAGGGCTATCGGATCAGCCACCCGATCGAGGGTGGTGACGCCTGCATCGATCTGGCGATCGACGACTCCATGCTCGAAGAGCTGACGCCGAAGGAACAGGCGCAGCCCGGCCTGCCCTTTTCCTTCCGCCGCCAGCGCCGGCGGATCGATCCGCGCGCGCAGGCGCTAGTTGCGCTCCTGCGTCATGGTCTCAGCCGCAACGTCGCCGAAACGCTGGAAGCGGAAATATTGGCGCTGACACTCGTGCGCCGCTCGCTCGGCGAGCGCACGTCACATGCGGCGGGCGCCAGCGCCGGCCGGCAGAAGCTGGTCGACCGGGCAAAGCTGGTGCTTTCCTCCGATCTCGCGCGGCGCTGGACACTTTCGGAAATCGCCACGGAAGTGGGCGTCTCGCCCGTTTATCTGACCCAGGTCTTCCAGCAGGTCGAGGCGACGCCGCTCTATCGCTACCAACTGCGGCTGCGGCTTGCCCGTGCTCTCGATCTGCTCGGCCAGTATGAGGATCTGACCGCGCTCGGTCTCGATCTCGGCTTTTCCAGCCACAGCCATTTCAGCGCATCCTTCAAGCAGACTTTCGGGCAGACTCCGGCCGAATTCCAACGGGCGGCGCAACTGCGGCGCAGGTGAAAGCCTACAGCGCCACGCGTCTTTTCAGACGCGCAAGGACGCTGTAGCACTTTGAATCCCCGCATAATTCCTTAAATCGATCCCGACTTAAGGAATTATGCGGAGGGTCGATCGCTAAAGATTTCGACAGCGGCGATGCGGTCTTCGATGATCTTATGATCCTGTCCCGATCCGGGGACGACCGACAGGAGGATCACCAGATGAAGAAGACTACATGCGCTGCCTGCGACTGCGAACTTGGCGCGGAGACCATCACCGTCAAGCTCGGCGGCAAGACTGTCGAGGTCTGCTGCCAGGAATGCGCCGAGGCGTTGAACGAGGCGGAAGCCGCGACAACGGCCGCTTCGAGCGGCAAGGAATAGACGACAGCAGGAAAAGCCGCGCCGGCGAGTGCGGCTTTTCCGTCTCAGGTTGGTAAAAGCCCGTAGCGCCAACCGCGGCGCTTCGCATTCTGCGACAGCACCAGGAAGGCAAGGATGAACATGCCTGCCTCGGCAAAGACCGGCACCATCCAGATCCCCTGCTCGCCGAAGACGAAGGGCAACAGGAAGGTGAGCGGCAGGGTGAACAGATAGGGCCGCGACAGGCCGAAGATCGCCGCGCGCGGGGCATCGCCGATCGACTGGAAATAGGACGACAGGATCAGCATCTGCCCGAAGAGAAAATAGGCGCCGATCGTCCAGGGCAGAATTCGTCTGACCTCGGCGATAATGGCGGGATCGGCGACGAAGACGGCGCCGAGGCGGCCGGCCAGCAATTCGACGGTGATCTCCACCAGGGTGCAATAGACGAGTGCTGCGAGCATGGCGATCTGCAGGCTGCGGCCGACCCGGAGCCCGAGGCCGGCACCGTGATTATTGCCGGCGACCGTCTGCAGCGCGATGCTGAGGCCAAGCAGCGGCAGATAGGTGAAGGTCATGATTCGGGTGATGATGCCGTAGGCAGCCACCGTCGCAACATAGTCTGCCATGCTCCAGAGCGAGACGTTGATCAAAATGGCGGCCGAGGCCAGCGATATGCCGATGAAGCCGAGGCTCATCGGCGCGCCGAAGGCGACGATGCCGCGCCATTCGGCAAGAGCAAATCCCGCCGAAGGCCTAAGTGCCGCCGGGCGGCGCCAGCGATAGGCGAGCACGGCTGCGAGACAGGCGAACTGCGAGGCGATGGTGCCGGCTGCCGAACCGAGCACGCCCCAATGCATCACCGCCATGAACAGCCAGTTGGCGAAGATGTTGAGCAGCGAGGCCGACAGCGTCACCAGCGTCATGAAACCGATCTTGCCTTCGCAGCGCAATCCGTCGAGATGCAGCGACAGGAAGAAGCCGACCGGCGCACAGGCGATCATCGCGCCCATGAACAGCATGGCGCCATCGGCCACGGCGGCATTGCCGGCGGCACCGGCATCGATGATCTGCCGGCCGACAGTCCAGTAGACCAGATTGAGAATGAGGGTAATGGCGAACGTCAGCGCATGCGCGCCGGCAAACACCCGACGCGCGCCTTGACGGTCGTCGGCGCCGAGCCGGCGCGCGAGGATGCTCGCCATGCCGTTTGAGACCAGCGACTGCAGGGCGACCAGCAGCATCAACCCCGGGAAAATCAGGCTGACGGCAGAGAGCGCATCCGGGCCGACATAGGCGCCGAGGAAATAGGCGTCGACGACGGTGAACAGGCCGTTGACGGTGGTGATCGCGACGATCGGTGCCGTCCTGATGAAGACCCCCGGCAGCCAGCCGGTGAGAAAGGCATTGCCTTGGGAAAGATCGGTCATAGCGAAATCCGTGTAATATCGGCGAGACGCTAGCCCGGCTTGTAATCATGCGGATTCGGGCCGCCTCAAAATGAAAAGAGAGGCAACTTACAGGTCGAGTACCAGATGCGGCACGCCGTTCGAGGTCTTTCTCGGCGAGATGCCATCGGCATCGATCTGCGCGTTCACACGCTGGCGAAAGGCGGAAAAGCTCTCGAAGGTAACGGCATCCACCGGCTCGTCGAAATGGATGGTGATCCTGTGGAGGTCGCCGCCCGGCAGGGCCGAAAGCGCCAGGACTTCGCCGGTGAACGGCTGATTAAGATAACGGCCGCGAATATGCGCGCCGACGAAGAGCGGCGTCTTCGGGCTAGCATTGGGCTTTGCCGCAAGCGCCGCAAGCGTGTTCCAATCGCGCACGCCGTGCTGGCGGGCAATCATTTCCAGGGCCGCACTGTGGGTCAGCGTGGTGCCGCGATCATTCATCGCCTGGCGCAGGCGCTTGGCCTGGGCCTTCAATTCGTCAATGGCAGGATAGGTCGTCATCATGGCGTGAGCCTTCGCAAGGCATGCTCTTCGACTGCGGATGGGAGCTCGCATTGCCGCCAGTCAGCATGCACAAAGGGCCGTGACCATGATCGCGAGGACTTCACCATGGATTTTCATCCGCGAGCGGCCGGTGCCTCGAACCGGCCTTTGTATGCGCGAACGCCCCCGATATGTCAAGAATGGCGCATCTGCGCCGGGAATGCGCAACTTTGGGGCAGATCTGCACGAAATCGGTGCGATTTTCCTGCAAGCTTCACAGAAGCATTCAATCTTAACGGTGTTCTTCAGCAAATGTCAGCATTCTTCAGCTAATATCCTGTCGTATAACAAGCGGAGGCTAAAAGGGCCTTTCAGATGCACCTCGACACAGAACACCCCAAGCCGGAACGTGCCTACAGGGAATTCAATCTCGACAGGCCCGGCAACATCATCTTCGTCGGCCATCACCTCAGCACCGGAACGCAGGTGCGCTGCCTGATCCGCACGATCACGCTTGCCGGCGCATTGCTCGAAGTCAGCCCTAACCTGGAAATACCGAGCCATTTCTTCCTCGAAATCCTCGGCATCCATGACGAGATCGGCGCGACCGTGGTCAAGCGCGAAGGCGAATTGGTGACGATCAGCTTCAACATGCTGATCAATCCGGAATTCCTGCACCACGTGTTGCGATTGAACTTCGAAACCTGAGGCTTTTTCCGATCCGTGAATCATCGCGGCGCGTCGCCTTTGTTTCGCTGCTCCGTCTTGCGGCGAGACGCGCGATGATCGGAACGGCCCAGAGAAATCCGCGCCATTCCGGACGATCGAGCGGATCGCTCAAGGGATCATGGCGGATCCGGCGATTGCCGATTTCGATTTCCCTAAAGAGAACAACCCAGTTGAGATCCATTGCTTCATCCTCCATCTATTTGGCTCAGGCATTGAGCTAAGCCTTCGCGCCCCTCCGATGTAGAGGCGCTGGGGAAAGGGGGTTTTCATCCATGAAAGATGCGAGCTGGGACGACCTGCAACTTTTCTTCCACGTTGCGACCGGCGGCGGGCTTTCGGCGGCGGCGACGCGCACCGGGCTCAGCGCACCGACGATCGGCCGGCGCATGCTGGCGCTCGAACGGGTGACCGGCCGCTCGCTCTTCAGCCGCGGCCCCACCGGTTATCTGCTCGCCAAGGACGGGCAGGAGCTGCTCGATCGCGTCCGGCTGATGCAGGATGCTGCGCGTGCGATCTCCGACTGGCGCGGCGAGGTGCTGACACTGCCGATCGTCTCGACGGCCGCCGACAGCTGGACTTCGCGCTTTGTCGCCGACCATCTGGCCAGCGTCTGGACGCCGAAGGATGGATTCCGCATGTGCTACAAGACCTGTGATGCGAGCGTCGATTTCACCTATCGCGAGGCGCATATCGCCATTAGCCACAGCCGGCCGGAGAGCGGCAACGTCGCGATCCGCCGTTCGGTGAAGGTGGCACATGCGGCTTATCAGGCGGCCGGCTATGACGAGACAAACTGCAACTGGATCTCGCTCGGCACCGATACCGCCATCACGCCGGCGGACAAATGGACTTTCGAACAGCCGGATTCCTGGATCACCAGCTGGACGAACACACCACATATGCTCTTTTACCTCATCCGCGGCGGTGCCGGCCGCGGCGTGCTGCCCTGTTTCATCGGCGATCAGGAGCGCAGGCTCGTCCGCGCCGGGCCTGTCATAGACGAACTGACCTATGAGATGTGGATCGTTGCGCATGACGATGAGCGGCAACGGCCGGAAGTCAGGATCGTCATCGACCGCCTGGCGGCGCTCTTTGCCGATCATGAAGATCTGTTTGCCGGGCAGAGACCGTCCGCGTGACGCGACGGCATGAAAAAACGCGGGCCATTCGACCCGCATTCATTAGAGCGGTTCAGCTTGTCAGGGAATCGGAGAACCGCTCTAAGTTTTTATTTTTACGCAATTCCGCACGGAAAACCGCTTCGCACTTTTCCTGGAATTGCTCTAATAGGTAGGTTTTTGCCGGCTCAGGCGGCGAGATGCCGCTCAATCTCGTCGACCGGCATATTGGTATAGTCCTTCGCCAATTCTAAGGAGATCGCTGCCTGCGTATCGGCGCTGAGGGCCGGCCGAAGCGCGCCGAGTGCTTTCGGCGGCGCAACGAGGACAATGCGGCGGACATCCTTTTCCTGCGCCAGCTCGTCCATCCTTTCCGCGACCTGTTTCAGGAACTGGGCTTCGGCCTGATCCTGCCAGTTGGTCTCCTCGACAGCACTGCGACTGAAGCCATCGGCGGCATGGCTGCGGCCGGGCTTGTCGGCGCCGATCTCGCGGTCGGGCTCGCTCGGCTGTGTCAGAGTTTCCAGCACCTTCAGATTCATCAGCTGGGCATCGCCGGCATTCTGCATGATCAGAGCCTTGGCTCCGTTGCAGACCACGACCCATGATTTCCAAGGGATTTTAACGTCGGTCATCTTCAACTCCTCGCTGTCATCATTCGAAGCGCGCCGTGCTTCATCGATCAAGGCACAACGCCCGGCAATTGAAAGAGTTCGGGAAAATTGCGCCGAAATCGAACGGGGCGGCGATCCGGCCGGCCCCTGCTGCATAGAAAAGCAAGCTCGGGAGATTGACGATGAAGACATCACTGCTCGCCTATGCCGGCACCTTTTTCACCCTTCTCGTCTGCGACGGGATATGGCTCGGCCTCATCGCCCGCAACTTCTATCGCGACCAGCTGGGAGCGCTGATGCTGCCCTCGCCCAAGCTGGCGGTCGGCGCACTTGTTCTACCTGTTCTTCACCGCCGCGATGGTTGTGCTTGCCGTGCTGCCGGCGCTGTCGGCGGGCTCTATCGTCACGGCGTTTCTCCACGGTGCCACTCTGGGAGTGGCGGCCTATGCACTTGTGACATCACCAATCTCGCCACGCTTTGCAACTGGCCGCTCGCCATAAGCCTGGTCGACATGGCCCGGAGCACGGCTCTGACCGCGCTGACTGCAGTCGGCGGATATCTCGCCGTCAGATTTTTTGCTGAAACGGGAGCTTGGAGATGAAAGCCCGCGTCCCGATAATGGACATCGGGCGTCCCGCTTGGGAACAAAGTTTAAACTCGTTAAAATTGTAATTTTATATTTGACGAATGTGCAAAACATTCATGTGACCTTGGTTGGAGCAAGACCCCAGCTTGAATGAGATCAAGACCAGCTTGCTCGCGATCAAGACCCCAAACGTGCCATGTCTGACGGAGAATGTGAATGACTATGCTCCGCGCTACACACCTTGCCACGGTCAAATCCGCTGTCTACGACCTGCGCTGGGAAGAGTTCAACGTCAAGCGACCCGCCCGTATCGTCGCTGTCCGCCCGTGCCTGACCGGTGTGTCGATGCGAAGCGCCGAGATCATCGATATCTCGCAGGGCGGCGCCACCTTCGTCGTATCGACCACCGCCGGTCTGCCGAAACATTATTATCTCAACATTCTCGGCCTCGCCTACCGGATCGGCTGCGCCGAGGTCTACCGCCATAAAGAACGCATCGGCGTGCGATTCATCAACATCATGGACCCCGAGGTTCTGCGCCGCGTCGTCCGCACCGATTTCATGATCGGCAACATGGAAGCAATCGACGCCCGGCGTGCGCCGATCTTCCGCGCGTAAACAGGCCGGCGACACGCGCGGCGCTGCTATTGCGGAAATAATCTTGCTTGCGTTGGCCGTGCCCGGGCCTATTGTTGCGCCGATTGTCAATATGTCCGGGAAACTGCCTTCGCATGTCCGCCTTTTCGCGCTTCACACCTCTTGCCAGCGCCCTGCCCTCCACAGTTCCCTTCGTCGGCCCCGAGGCGATCGAGCGCCAGCGCGGACTTGCCGTTTCGGCGCGCATCGGCGCCAATGAGAACGGCTTCGGCCCAGCCGCTTCCGTGTTTGAAGCGATGCGCGAAGAGGCCGGCAATATCTGGAAATACAATGATCCGGAGAATTTCGCGCTTAGGGAAGCGCTTGCCGCCCATCTCGGCGTCTCGGCCGCCAATATCGCCATCGGCAGCGGCATCGACGAATTGCTCGGCCAGATCGTCCGGCTGGTGATCGAGCCGGGCGCACCCGTCGTCACCTCGCTCGGCGCCTATCCGACCTTCAATTTCCATGTCGCCGGTTTCGGCGGCCGGCTGGTGACCGTTCCCTACGCAAACGACAGCGAGGATCTCGACGGGCTGCTCGATATGGTGAGACGCGAGAATGCGCCGCTCGTCTATTTCGCCAACCCCGACAATCCGATGGGAAGCTGGTGGGATGCCGACAGCATCGTCGCTTTCGCCCGCGCGCTGCCCGAGACGACGCTGATGGTGCTCGACGAGGCCTATAGCGAGACGGGGCCGGCAGGTTCGCTGCCGTCGATCTCCTCGCTCATCGAGCTGCCGAACGTCGTTCGCACCCGCACCTTCTCCAAGGCCTACGGGCTTGCCGGCTCACGCACCGGCTATGCGATCTCGACGGCGGGCACGGCTCAGGCCTTCGACAAGATCCGCAACCATTTCGGCATGAACCGGCTGGCGACGGCAGCAGCGCTCGCGGCACTGAAGGACCAGGCCTATCTCGTCGAGGTGGTCGGGAAAATCCATGCGGGCCGGGAGCGGATCGGCGGTATCGCCCGGGTGAACGGCCTTCAACCGTTGCCCTCGGCGACGAATTTCGTGGCGATCGACGCCGGACGCGACGGCGCGTATGCGCGAGCGATCGTCGACGGGCTGATGGAGCTCGGGGTTTTCATCCGCATGCCTGGCGTGGCGCCGCTCAACCGCTGCATTCGCGTCAGCGTCGGGCCGGAGGCGGATATGGCGCTCCTCGAAGAAGCGCTGCCGCAGGTCCTGAAACAGATCGGCTGATAAAACGAAGAACCGCGGCCGGTGGAGGATCCGGTCGCGGTTCCGTTCTCCCGGCGTCGGCCCCGTCCAAAGCGCCCCGCCAGCTCCCTCTTTTTGAGGTTGTTATTGCTGCTCTTGTCGAATTGATCGGAGACGATCTCAGAGCATGATGCCGAAAAGTGTGAGCGGTTTTCGGATGACGGCCGACCTGGCCTAAAATCATCCTGTTCTAGTGAACCGTCATCCACTCGCGGGCGGCGCGCAGCGCTGCTGCGAGCTGCATCTTGTCCATGGCGGCGGCCACGTCGGCACGAAGCTCGGCGGCGCGGTCGTTGCCCTTGATTGCGGCGATGTTCAGCCATTTGTGGGCTGCCACGAGATCGACTTCGCAGCCGCGGCCGGTCGCATACATCAGACCCATTTCACAGAAGACATCGGCGTTGTTGTCGCCACCCATGGTGGCCGTTTCAGCATTGTGCATTTCAAAGCGTGCCATCGGTTTTATCCCTGTTAGCCTGTTTATGACTGACCCTGTTTTACCTCCGGGCCTTGCCGTCTATCGCGGCTTAGGCCCTTCCGGTCCGGCGGGTTTGCCCCGCTCGTTTGATGGGTTCACTATGCCAAACGGCTTTCAAAAAACGCCTAAAATGCATGATTAATTTGAGACAAACAAAGTGCAAACGCTTGGTAAAATTGGATTTTCGTTAAACATCGGACTCCCTGCGAATTAAGGATTTTCGCTCGAATTTTACGAAAGATTCAGATTTGAAAATAAAGGGATCGTTCATCATGAAATCAGCAGGCCCTATCTTTGGAAGCTCACCGCACGGCTTTTCTCGTGTTTTTCAGCCAGGCGGCATGACAGCGATTGACCCTGTTTACCTTTACGTTCGCGTCAGTTATTTTCCCCGCGATCAAGGACATCATGGAGGAAAAGATGATCCGCAGCTTCGTTCTCGCTGGCGCCATAACAGTCATCGCGGGTATCGCGCATGCCGAGGAGCCGATCGTCGGCAACTGGAAGACGGCCGCCGGTGATACGGCGGTGATCGCATCCTGCGGCGGCAGTTACTGCGTGACACTGAAGACCGGTAAATATGCCGGCCGGAAGATCGGCACGCTTGCGGGAACCGGCGGCAGCTATGCCGGCGAGATCACCGACCCGGCCGCCGAAAAGACCTATAGCGGTTCCGGCAAGATTTCCGGCAATTCGCTGAGGATGCAGGGCTGCGTGATGAAGATCCTCTGCAAGTCGCAGACCTGGACGCGGCTCTGAAGCCATAAGGCGCGCACGCAACGATCATCCCAAACTGAGAAGCATGCCAACGCGACGGCGTGCTTCGAAGCCCTTTGCGGCCTTCTCCGTCAAGCCGTCCGGCGAAGCCGAACAGTCGAACTGGGCCCGCGCCTCCCTACAAGTCCTCTTCGCAACCTGGCCGAGCCTGCCCAGAAAAGCTGAACGGCTGATGAACCGGGATCTCAGCACTCGTTCAGCCGTCGCATGGCAAAACTCTTGTCACGATAGAGTTGCGTATCGGGGATAAGGGGATGAACATCTATATTCTGGCAAGACGCTTTAGCATCATCACGCTGTTTGCGGCGATCTTCGCGATCACATTTTCAGCGGTCGTGGTGCACGAAGGCGGCGGCGGCGCGCAGTCGCATTTCGGGGCAAGCTATACCTGCCTGGAGAGAAACGGCACCTTCTGCGCGCCCACGGTGCGGTGACCGGCATCCACACACCGAGGAAGATAAAAAATCGGGATTCCGCCGGCGCGCGTCGTTTGCTTGTCAAGAACAACTCTCTATAATGCGTCATGAACAAACGAATCTCCCTTTTGTCGCCCCTCGACACATCCTCTCCACCGCCTTTCCAGCCTCAGAGCTTCGATGATCCCGCCAAGGCGGTCGAGACGCTGACGGCGCTTTACGAGCGCAACACGGCGTTTCTGATAGAGAGCTTCAGCCACCTTGCGCAGGGCGCTCCGATCTCCTCGCGCTACCGCGCATTTTATCCGCAGGTCAGCATCGAGACGACAAGCTTCGGCCATGTCGATTCGCGGCTTTCCTACGGTCATGTCACGGCACCCGGCATCTACACGACGACCGTCACCCGACCGAAGCTCTTCAAGCATTACTTGAAGGAGCAACTGGCGCTCTTGATGAAGAGCCACAACGTGCCTGTGATCGTCTCGGAATCGACGACGCCGATCCCCTTGCACTTCGCCTTCGGCGAGGGCGCGCATGTGGAAGCTTCGACCAACGCCTTCGTCGACGTTCCGATGCGCGATATCTTCGACACGCCCGACCTCAACACCACCGACGACGAGATCGCCAATGGGGAATATATCCCGCCGCCGGGAGAGCCCTCACCGCTTGCGCCGTTCACCGCGCAACGCATCGACTATTCGCTCGCCCGGCTGTCGCATTATACGGCGACGCATGCCGAGCATTTTCAGAATTTCGTGCTGTTTACCAACTACCAGTTCTATATCGACGAATTCTGCGGCTGGGCGCGCAAGCTGATGGCCGAGGGCGGCGACGGCTATACCGCCTTCGTCGAGCCCGGCAATGTCGTCACCCTGCCCGGCTCGAACGCGCCGGAGACGGATGCGGCGCTGACCCGCCTGCCGCAGATGCCGGCCTACCATCTGAAGAAGAAGGGCCATGCCGGGATCACCATGATCAATATCGGCGTCGGCCCGTCCAACGCCAAGACGATCACCGACCATGTCGCCGTGCTGCGCCCGCATGCCTGGCTGATGCTCGGCCACTGCGCCGGGCTACGCAACAGCCAGCGGCTCGGCGACTATGTTCTCGCCCATGCCTATATGCGCGAGGACCATGTCCTCGACGACGACCTGCCGGTCTGGGTGCCGATCCCGGCGCTGGCCGAAGTGCAGGTGGCGCTCGAAGCGGCCGTTGCCGAAATCACCGGCTATGAAGGTTTCGAGCTGAAGCGCATCATGCGCACCGGTACCGTCGGCACGATCGACAACCGCAACTGGGAACTGCGCGACCAGCGCGGGCCGGTGAAGCGGCTCTCCCAGGCGCGCGCGATCGCGCTCGACATGGAATCGGCAACGATCGCCGCCAACGGATTCCGCTTCCGCGTGCCCTATGGCACGCTGCTCTGCGTCTCCGACAAGCCGCTGCACGGCGAGTTGAAGCTGCCGGGCATGGCAACGGCCTTCTACCGCACGCAGGTCAACCAGCACCTGCAGATCGGCATCCGCGCCGTCCAGAAGCTTGCCGCCATGCCAAAGGAAGCGCTGCATTCACGCAAGCTGCGCAGCTTCTTCGAAACGGCCTTCCAATAGGCCGGTTCCTCACCTGCCGGTCACGACAGGTGCTGACTGCTGCACAAGCATCTGCGGCCTGCCGGCGGCAACATTCAGCCCCGCGATCAACAGGGTGAAGGCGACGAAGACGAAAGCGACGCGCAGGAGAATCTTCAGCCCATCGCTTTCGACGAACTCCAGCTCACGCTTTTCATGGCGGCGCGCCCATATCTGGCTTGCCACAGCGATTTCAAAAATACTCATTGCTATAATCCTCGACAGGTTTCGACGAAGCCTTGTCGAGTGCTGCCTTGCGATTTCGACACGAGCGGGCACAAAAGATTTTTTCCCGCCGCTGTCGAAATGCGCGAAGATCGTTCGTCCAGAGGTATTGGAACACGGCAAGGAAGGTTGTCCGCGATGAAATATCTCTGTCAGGTCTGGTTCGACGGCGCGATACTCGACGCCATGACGAAAGAGGAGAAGGCCGAGCTCGACACAAATTCCCTCGACTACGACAAGGACCTCGCCGAAAGCGGGCATATGATAATCGCCCAGGCGCTGCAGCCACCGAAATCGGCGGTGATCGTGCGGGTGCGCAATGACGAGATGTCGGTGACGGACGGTCCCTTCACTGAGACGAAAGAGGCGCTCGGCGGCTTCATCCTGATCGAGGCAAAGGATCTCAACGAAGCGATTCGCGTTGCCGCCGGTATCCCGCTTGCCAAGCTCGGCGCGATCGAAGTGCGGCCAATCCACGAATTCGGAGCTAAGTGAGGAGAGACCAATGAAATTTCTATGCCAGATCTGGTTCGACACCGAAAAAAGCAAGCTAGTCCCTCAGACCGAATGGGATGCGCTGACACAGGAGTGCATCATCAGCGACAATCGCTGGCGCGAGAGCGGTCATCTGCTGGTGGCGCTCGCGTTGCATGAACCGTCAACAGCAATCACGGTCCGCCTGCGCGATGGCGAAGCCTTTGCGACCGATGGCCCATTTGCCGAAATCAAAGAGCACCTCGGCGGTTTTGTGCTGATCGAAGCTGAGACTATCGAGGAGGCGAAGACGATCGTCTCGAGTTTTCCGATCCTCAAATATTGCTCGATCGAAGTGCGCCCGACTTACTCCATCCAGGATGGGAAATAGCCATGCGCTACATCTGCCTGATTTATAACAGCACCGACACCGACGGCACGCTGACGCCTGATGAAACCAATGAACTGATCAAAGCCCATTTCGCCTTCGACGAAGAACTGCTCCGCGATGGCATCATGATCCATTCCGACGCGTTGGAGATGCCTGACCAGGCGATGGTACTGCGCGTTCGAAACAACACGCTGTCTGCCACCGACGGTCCCTATGTCGAGACGAAGGAGCACCTGGCCGGCTTCTATGTCATCGAGGCACCTGACATGGTCAAGGCAAAAGAGATTGCCGGGCGGATCCCTTCGGCGCGTTTCGGCGCGGTCGAGCTCAGGCCCGTACGGACGCTGACGCTGCTGGAGTAGGTGGTCGTTGGAAACCGTCATCGAGGAAATTTACCGAACGCAGTCACGCCGGGTGCTGGCGACGCTGATCCGCCTGCTCGGCGATTTCGACCGGGCGGAGGAAGCACTTCAAGATGCTTTTGCCGCAGCCGCCCGGACTTGGCCGGTGGATGGCATTCCCGGCAATCCCTTCGCCTGGCTCGTTTCGACGGGACGCTTCAAGGCGATAGATACGATCCGGCGGCGGGCACGTTTCGATGCTTCGCAGCAGCACATCGAGGACAGCCTCTACAGCGTCGACGAAACGGAGATCGGCGATATGGAACCGATCGAAGACGACATGCTGCGGCTGATCTTCACCTGCTGCCATCCCGCTATTCCGGCCGACGCGCAGACGGCGATGGCGCTGCGGGAAATCTGTGGATTGACCACCGAAGAGATCGCGCATGCCTTCCTCATTCCAGCCCCGACGATCGCCCAGCGGATCGTGCGCGCCAAAGGCAGGATCCGTGCGGCGAAGATCCCCTATGAAGTGCCGGGCCGCGAGGCGCTGCCGCCGCGACTCGACCGAGTGCTGCACGTCATCTACCTCGTCTTCAACGAGGGCTATTCGGCCTCTTCGGGCGAGGAGGTGGTCCGCGCTGACCTGACCGCAGAAGCGATCCGTCTGGCGCGACTGCTTCTGGCGCTGCTGCCGCATCCAGACGTCTCCGGCCTGCTGGCCTTGATGCTGCTGCAGGATTCCCGCCGCACCGCCCGCAGCGGTGAGCAGCGATCGCTGGTGCTGCTTGCCGATCAGGACCGCTCGCTCTGGGATCATGCGAAGATTGCGGAAGGCCTGGCGCTGCTCGCCGCAGCGATGGAAGCCGGAGAGATCGGCACCTATACGCTGCAGGCGGCGATCGCCGCCGAACATGCCAAGGCGCCGGCTGCCGAAGAGACCGATTGGCGACGGATCGCCTTCTATTACGATCTGCTTCTGGCCGCACAGCCCTCCCCGATCGTCGAGCTCAACCGCGCGGTGGCGATTGCGATGGCGGAAGGGCCGGCGAAGGGGCTGGAACTGGTTGATGGCATTCTGGGACGCCGGGAGCTGCAGGCCTATCACCTCGCCCATTCGGCGCGCGCCGATTTCCTGCGCCGTCTCGGCCGGAGGCAAGAGGCGATCGCCGCGTATGAAACAGCGCTGTCGCTCTGCCGGCAGGAGCCGGAGCAGGCGTTTTTGAGAAAACGCATTTCAGAGCTTGCCGCGGCGTCCGAGCGGCAGTGAGATCGCAGTTCCCGTCAGCGCCGAGACAATGATCAACAGGTGGGCATTGACGCTCGCCTGTGCCAGCGCGGCAAGGGCCAGCCGCTCGCTCGATGCGCCCAAGGCGATGGCGCCGGCGGTGATGCCGGCCGGATAAGTGCCGACGCCGCCCGGCGCATGCATCGGCAGCACGGAGGAGAGTTCGCCGCCGAGCGCGCCGCCGAAGCTTGCCGCCATCGGCAGCACGCCCATCAGGCCGAGCGCCCATGCGAGCACCATCACCTTCACCAGCCAGTTGACGATGGTCATCGCCCAGGCCCGCGCAAAGGCGATGGCATCGAGCGGCAAGCCGTTTTCGATCTCGGCGACGAATTTCTGCGCCTTGTTCGGCAGCAGCCTGGCGGCCAGGCGCAGCAGCGGCTTGCGGGCGACGAAGGCCGCGACCGGCAGCAGCAGGAAGACAGTCCAGAGCGACCAGGCAACTGCCGCATCGGCTGAAGCGACGGCAAAGCCGATGCCGGCGGCGGCCAGAAGCGCGTGCAGGTCGAGCAGCCGCATGACGAACAGCGCCGAGGTTCCGCGCGTCAGCGGAATGCCGAATTCGGTGCGCATCAGCAGCGGAAAGCTGGTCTCGCCGGCGCGGAAGGGCAGCATGATGTTCAGCAGATTGTGGATCTGCGTGACGCGGAAGAGGACCGCGAACCGGCCAGCCGTCTCGTTCGGGAAATAATCATAGATGCGCCAGGTGCGCAGGAAATAGGTACTCGTCAGCAGCACCAGCGCGCCGATCACCGGACCCGCGCCGACATCGGCCCACTGCCTGATGATAACAGGCCAACCCCAGAACCATTGGATGAAGAGGCCATAGGCTGCGACGATGACGACCGTCAGAACGGTCATGCGATTGCGCATAAACCAGGATTGCCGGCTTTCAACGATCGAACTCTTCATGTAGTAGGCATTCCTCGCTTGGCTTCGGCATAGGCAGCGGTTCCGTCGCCAGGCCTTTTAGGAGAAATGAAGGTTGCGCACAACGACGGAGTGACGGCGGCGGTGGCGGACATGCTTCCACGCCGACGATCCGATCGGCCGTGATGGCGCCTTGCCGGCTTGACGTGGAGATCGATGTTGGAGCGGATTACCAGAAGCATTACGAGCGCAAGCATTTTTCTGGCAGCCTATTTCCTGCTGAACATCGCGCTTCGCATCGCCTTGCCGCATACGCTCGATCTCGACGAGGCGGAACAATCCTTCTACTCGCAATACCTGCTTGCCGGCTACGGACCGCAGCCGCCCTTCTACAACTGGATCCAATATGCCATCGTTTCGGTGACCGGCATATCGATGTGGGTGCTCTCGGTGCCGAAGAACATCATTCTCTTCGGCTGCTATCTCTTCTACGGGCTTGCTGCCCGCGAGGTGCTGAAGAGCCGTTCGCTCGCAGCCGTCGTCATGCTGAGCCTGATTACCCTGCCGCAGGTCGGCCTGATGGCGCAGCGCGAACTGACCCATACGGTTGCCCTGCTGTTTGCGACCTCGCTCTTCCTCTTCGGTTTTTTCCGCACGCTGCGCCAGCCGACGCTCGGGAGCTATCTCCTCATCGGCATCGCCACCGGCATAGGGCTCATCTCGAAGTATAATTTCGCCATCCTGCCATTTGCCGCCCTCATTGCCGTACTGCCGGAGCGGGAATGGCGCAGCCGTCTCATCGACTGGCGTATGCTGCCGGCCGCCGTCCTTGCCATTCTGATCGTGCTGCCGCATGCGCTCTGGCTGCCTGACAATCTCGCCAGCGCGTCTGCGCCGACACTGGAGCGGATGACTGCCGAACACCTAGCCCCGGCCGGCCTTCCCCGCATCGGGCAAGGACTGCTATCTCTCGTCATCGCCGTCCTCGGCTTCGTCGCATTGCCAATCGTGCTCGTTGTGGCCGCCTTCCGGCGTGACTTCTTTCGCGCGCTCTCCTCTTCCAGCCCGATGATCCGGGTGATCGAGCGGATGATGGTCATCAGCCTGCTCGCCTTCGTCGGCGTGGTCCTCTTCGCCGGCGCGAGCGATATCCACGAGCGCTGGCTCGACCCATGCCTGCTCGTGCTGCTGATCTATCTGTTCCTGAAACTGGAAACCGCGGACATCGATCTTTCCGCCGGTCTTGCGCGCTTCCGGCCCGTGGTGCCGGTCTTCATGGTCGTCATCCTGTCGATCCTTCTTTTCCGGATCGTCGGCATTCAATATATCGGCACGTATACGAGAACGAACGTACCCTTTTCCGGCTACGTGGCTGAATTGACCGCGACCCGCAAGCCGGTTCTCATCGTCGCGGGAACCAAGTTCATTGCCGGCAACATGCGGCTGAAGTTTCCCGATGTTCCCGTCGTGATCCCGTTCTTCCCCGGACCCGGAGTTCCCGAATATGCGAACGCGAAGGGGCCGGTGCTGGTTATCTGGCGCGGCGAGACCGCAGATGATCCGACAATTTCCCCCGGCTTCGCCAATGACCTCGTCAAATCGGGCATTCATCTGCAAGAGTTGAAGACGCTGACGCTGCCCTATCTCTTCGGTGACGGCAAACGCAGCTTCTCCATTGGTTACTCCTGGGTGGAAGGCGGCGCGAAATAGCGCCCCGGCAGGTCAGCCGATTGCGGGGAAACCGGCATTGCCCGCTGGCAACCGGCGGACACTTCATGTAGTAGCCTTCCGCAAGCGCGGCGGCAGCAGTAAAGATTGCTCGGCCGTCCGGCCTTTTGGAGATGAAAGTTGCAGACAACGGTAGAGCCCATTCGCGGTACGAATGATCCGGTACAATCGCTCGAACTGTCGCTGGTCGTGCCCATTTTCAACGAAGAGCAAAGCGTCGGCCCGCTTGTCGAGCGTGTCGTGGCTGCGATGGTTAGCTACCCCCATCGCTGGGAGCTGATCCTCGTCGACGATGGCAGCACGGATGCGACGCTCGTCAACGCCCGGAAGTACGTCGGACGCGAGGGGTTGGCGCTCAGAATCGTCGAGCTGCAGCGCAACTTCGGCCAGACAGCCGCCATGCAGGCCGGTATCGACACCGCCCAGGGTCGCCTGATCGCGACGATGGACGGCGACCTCCAGAACGATCCGAAGGACATTCCTTCGATGGTCTCCGAGCTGGAACGGCGCGAACTCGACCTCTTGGTCGGCTGGCGCAAGAACCGCAAGGACGGTCTGTTCTTGCGCAAGATCCCGTCGTGGTGCGCCAACTACCTGATCGGCCGTATCACCGGCGTCAAGCTGCACGATTACGGCTGCAGCCTGAAGATCTACCGTGCCTCGATCATCAAGCAGGTGAAGCTGATGGGCGAGATGCACCGCTTCATCCCAGCCTGGGTTGCCGGTGTGGTGCCGAGCTCGCGCATCGGCGAGATGGCCGTCACCCACCATGCCCGCGAGCACGGCGTTTCGAAATACGGCATTTCGCGCACCTTCCGCGTCATCCTCGATCTGCTGTCGGTGATGTTCTTCATGCGCTACAAGGCGCGACCGGGGCATTTCTTCGGATCGCTGGGTCTCGGCCTCGGCGCGCTCGCCATGCTGATCCTGCTCTATCTCGGCTTCGACAAGTTCATCCTGGGCAACGACATCGGCACGCGACCGATGCTGATGGTCGGCGTCGTGCTGCTGCTGTCGTCGGTGCAGATGATCACCACCGGCATCCTGGCAGAAATGATCGCGCGCACTTATTACCGCGACGATGCCTCTCCGAATTATATCGTGCGGCAGATCTTCGACGATCAAAGCCAAGCCTAAGCCGGCAGCACTATGCTGGAGCGCGTAACGAGGACGATCAAAACCGCGGGCCTGCTGCTTGCAGCCTATTTCGTGCTCAACATCGCGCTGCGCATCGCGCTTCCGCATTCGCTGGAACTCGACGAGGCGGAGCAATCCTTCTTCTCGCAATATCTGCTGGCGGGCTACGGCCCGCAGCCGCCCTTCTACAACTGGATGCAATATGCCGTCGTTTCGCTGACGGGCATGTCGATCGGCACGCTGATCGTTCCGAAGAACATCCTGCTGTTCCTGTCCTATCTCTTCTATGGCTTTGCCGGGCGGCGCGCGCTGAAGGACGAGGCGCTTGCCGCCGTCGGCATGCTGGCGCTGATCACCCTGCCCCAGGTCTCCTACATGGCGCAGCAGGATCTGACCCATACGACGGCGCTGCTCTTTGCCAGTTCGCTGTTTCTCTACGGCTTTTTCCGCACGCTCGACCGGCCCGATATGGCGAGCTACCTGCTGCTCGGGCTTGCGACCGGCATCGGGCTGATCTCGAAATATAATTTCGCGCTGATGCCTGTCGTCGCCTTGATCGCCATCCTGCCTGATGCCGAATGGCGGCGCCGGGCGCTCGACTGGCGCATATTGGTCGCAGTCGCCGTTGCGCTCCTCATCGTCCTGCCGCATGCGATCTGGCTGCAGGGCAATCTCGCATTCGCCTCCTCCGACACTCTGGTCAAGATGGCCGCCGGCAGCGAACCTGCCGGCGCCTTGCGGATCGGCAAAGGTCTTCTCGCCTTTCTCGTCGCCATCATCGCCTTTGCGGCGTTGCCGGTGGTGATCTTCGCCGCCACCTTCCGCCGGGATTTCGTCCGGGCGCTTTCGGCGGGCAACCGCTGGACCGGGATGATGGAGCGGATGATGCTCGCAAGTCTTGCCGGTATTGCTCTCATCGTGCTGTTCACCGGCTCCACCACGGTGCGCGAGCGCTGGCTTGACCCATTCCTGATGGTGCTGCCGATCTATTTCCTGGCGAAAATGCAGGCCGCCGGGCTCGACCTTTCCGCCGGTCTGCGCCGCTTCCGGCCGGTGCTGCCGGTGCTGATGGCCTGCGTGCTGATCGCACTCGGCTTCCGCGTCGTCGGCGCCGGGCTGATCGGCACTTACAGCCGGCCGAATGTGCCTATGGCGGTTTTTTCGCGCGAGATGACGCGACAGGCAGAACCGGCACTGGTGATCGCTTCCGACACCTATATCGGCGGAAACATGCGGCTGCAGTTTCCCGATGTGCCGGTGGTGATCCCGGATTTTCCGGCACCGGGCATTCCGGCCTATGCCGAGGTCAGGGGGCCGGTGCTGATCGTCTGGCGCGGCAAGAAGACGGCGACGGCTGCGGATGCCGTCATGCCGGAGCGGTTTTCCTCGGCGCTGACGGCGGCAGGCATCGCGCTGCAGGAGATCGGCTCGCTGTCGCTTCCCTATTATTTCGGCCGCCAGGGCGACAATTTCGCACTCGGCTACGCCTGGGTGCAGCCGGAGACCAAATAGATGACCGAGAGCAAGCTTCGCGACATCAGGTGGATCTTCGTTCTGCTGGCAGCCTATTTCGTGCTCCAGGTCGGCGTGCGGCTCGCAACCTCGCATTCGCTCGATCTCGACGAGGCCGAACAGGCCTTCCGCTCGCAATGGCTTGCCGCCGGCTACGGCCCGCAGCCGCCCTTCTACAACTGGCTGCAATACACTGTCTTTCAGTTTGCCGGTGTCTCGCTGACCGCCCTTTCCATGGTGAAGAACCTCCTGCTGTTCATCTCCTATCTGCTCTACGGCCTGACGGCGCGGCTCGTGCTGCGCGACAAGGCGCTGGTGGCGATCGCCACGCTCGGGCTGCTGACGATCCCGCAGATGGCTTTCGAGATGCAGCGCGACCTGACGCACACGGTCGCGGTGTTCTTCTCGGCCAGCATCTTCTTCTACGGCTTCATCCGCAGCCTGAAGCAGCCGAGCCTTGCCTCCTATCTCATCGCCGGCATCGGCATCGGCTTCGGCCTGCTTGCCAAATATAATTTCGCGATCCTGCCGGCGGCAGCCCTGATTGCCGCGCTGGCCGATGCGCGCCTGCGGCCGCGGATCTTCGACTGGCGGCTGGTGCTGACAGCGGCGGTGGCACTCGTCATCACCCTGCCGCATCTCTTCTGGCTGAAGGACAATCTCGATTTCGCCACCGCGCGCACGCTGGAGAAGATGACCGCGAGCGGCGATGCGAGCTATCTCACGCAGGTCGCCATGGGCGTCAGCTCGCTCGCCCTCGCCACCATCAGCTTTGCCGGATTGACCGTGGCGGTATTCGCGCTCGTCTTCGGCAAGAACCTTCGTCCGGCGCTTGGCTCCGGCTCGGAATGGACGCGGCTTCTCGAGCGGATGATGCTCGTCTTCTTGGCCGGCATTCTGCTTTTGATCGTCTTCGGGGGTGCTGCCGGCATCAAGGATCGCTGGCTGGTGCCGATGCTCTTCATCCTGCCGCTCTATTTCTGCCTGAAGATCGAGGCAGCAGGCGTCACGACAGACAGAGCGTTCCGGCGTTTTATACCCATCCTCGCCGTCATCATGATCAGCGTGCCGGCGGCCCTCTATGGGAGCGTTGCGACTGCACGCTTTACCGGTCATTACGAGCGGCTGAACAGGCCTTATGCCGGCATGCTGGAAACCTTGCGCAGACAGGCCGAACCGGCGGCGATCCTTGCCGGCGACAGCCTGCTCGCCGGAAACCTCAGGCAGGATATTCCCGGTGTGCCGATCCTCTCCGTGGACTATCCCGGCTTCAACCCGGATCTTACCAGCCGGCGACCGCTTCTCCTGGTGTGGCTCCTGCCGCAAAAGGGGGGTAACGAAGGGCTTCCGCCGGCCATGGCTCAATGGCTGCAGACCAATCTCGGCGTGTCCGCACCCGAGACGTCGGTGATCAACGTGCCCTATTTCTATGCGCGCGGCGACGACCGCTATCGTTTCGGCTATGCCTGGGTCAATCAGCCGGGCTGAGCGAAATCAGGATTTCAGCTCCTTCCAGGCCAAATCCAGCGCCAGCCTGGTAATCCTTGCCATCTCGTCCACCTCGGCGTGGCTGATGACGAGAGGCGGTGAGGCGAGCATGCGGTCGCCGGTGGCGCGCAGCACCAGCCCGTTCGCCAGCGCGTGGCTGCGCACCAGCGCACCGACCTGATCGGGCTTGGCATAACGGGTGCGCGTGCTCTTCTCGGCGGCAAGCTGCAATCCGCCCATCAGGCCGATACTGACGGCTTCGCCGACCAGATCGTGTTCGGCGTGCGCTGCCCAGGCCCTGCCGAAATAGGGGCCAATATCGTCGCGCACGCGTTCGACCAGTCTTTCTTCCTCGATGATGCGCAGGTTTTCGAGTGCTGCGGCGGCGCAGACCGGGTGGCCGGAATAGGTGAAGCCGTGATTGAAGTCGCCGACCTCGTTGATCAGCACATCTGCGATGCGGTCGCTGACGAGCACGCCGCCGATCGGCAGGTAGCCGGAGGACAGCCCCTTGGCGATCGGCGCCAGGTCAGGCTCGACACCGAAATGCTGGTGGCCGAACCAGGCGCCCAATCGGCCGAAACCGCAGATGACCTCGTCGGTCACCAAAAGGATATTGCGCGCCTTGCAGATGCGGTCGATCTCCGGCCAGTAGGTCTCGGGCGGGATGATGACGCCGGCAGCGCCTTGCACCGGTTCGGCGACAAAGGCTGCAACATTCTCCTCGCCCAGATCGTCGATCTTCGCTTCGAGCTCGCGGGCAACCTTGAGACCTAATTCCGCAGGTGAGAGATCGCCGCCTTCGCCGTACCAATAGGGCTGGCCGATATGGACGATGCCCGGTATCGGCAGGTCGCCCTGTTCGTGCATGTATTTCATGCCGCCGAGGCTGGCGCCGGCGACGGTCGAACCGTGATAACCGTTCTTCCTCGATACCACGATCTTCTTCGACGGCTTGCCGACGGCGCTCCAGTAGACGCGGGCCATGCGGAACCAGGTGTCGTTCGCCTCCGAGCCGGAGCCGGTGAAGAAGACATGGTTGAAACGCGCGCCGGCATGCGAGGTGACCTTCTCAGCCAGCAGCGTCGCCGGCGTCGAGGTCGTGCCGAAGAAGGTGTTGTAATAGGGCAGCTCGTTCATCTGCCTGGCGACGGCGTCAGTGATCTCCCGGCGGCCATAGCCGATATTGACGCACCAGAGGCCGGCGAAGCCGTCGAGATATTTCCTGCCGTGATTGTCGAAGATGTGGACGCCCTCGCCGCGCTGGATGATGCGCGTGCCTTCGGCATTCAGCTTCTTCATGTCGGCGAAGGGGTGCAGGTGATGCGCGGCGTCGATCGCGGCAAGGTTCGAGGGTGGGTAAGTATCGGGCATGATTGGCAAAGACCCTCGCGGATTGAAAGGCTGATGTCGATGGGATAGGAGCTTGGCCTTGTCCCGGAGGATTTTCAAGGTCATGGCGAACGACAGGATGGACGGCAAGGCCGACGGCGGCGACCCGCGTTTCGAGATCCTGATCGTCGGCATGAACGGCGACCTGCGCGGCAAGCAGCTTCCGCTCGACGCACAAGGCAAGGTCTGGGCCGGAGACATCCGCCTGCCGACGTCGACGCAATCGCTCGACATCTGGGGCGACGATAATGATGATATCACCGGCCTGTCGCTGACGATCGGCGATCCCGACGGCATGCTCGTAGCCGACCGGCGCAGCCTGGCGCCGATGCCCTGGGCGCCCGAGGGCTCGATGCAGGTGCTCGCCAGCATGCACGAATTCGACGGCAGCCCGAGCTTCATGGACCCGCGCGCCATCCTCGCCTCGGTGCTGGAGCGCTATGCCTCGCGCGGCCTGACGCCCGTGGTGGCGACCGAGCTGGAATTTTACGTGATGGCGGGAGACTGGCGCGAGACCGGACGCCCCTGCCCGCCCGAAAGCCTCACCTATCGCGGCGAACCGAACGGTTTCCAGCTCTACGACATGAGCGCCGTCGACGCGCTCGACGGCTATTTGCAGACCCTGAGGGCCTATGCGAAAGCGCAGGACCTGCCGGCGGATGCAACGACGGCGGAATTCGGTCCGGGCCAGTTCGAGGTCAACCTGCTGCATCGCCCCGATGCACTGGCAGCCGCCGACGATTGCCTCTACCTCAAGCGCATCGCCGAACAGGCGGCGCGCCGCCACGGGCTGAAGTCGACCTGCATGGCCAAACCCTATTCCGAACATGCCGGCTCCGGCCTGCATGTGCATGCGAGCATCGTCGACCGGCATGGCCGCAACATCCTCGATGCCAAGGGCGGCGAGCCGAAGCGGCTCAAATCGGCGACAGCAGGCCTGCTCAATACCATGCGCGAGGCGCAGCTGATCTTTGCCCCCTTCGCCAATTCCTACCGGCGCTTCCAGCCGGGCTCGTTTGCGCCTGTCGATCTGACCTGGGGCAGCGGCCATCGCGGCACGGCGATCCGCATTCTCGACAAGGACGGGCCGGCCGCACGCATCGAACACCGCGTCGCCGGCGCCGACGCCAATCCCTATCTGCTGCTGGCGGCGATCCTCGGCGGCATGCTCACTGGTCTCGATGGCGAGCTCGACCCCGGCGAAGAGACGACACCCTCGCACATACCTGCGAATACGACGCGACTGACGCATGATTTCCTGAGCGCCGTCGAGACCTTCCGCACCTCGCCCTTCATCACCGATATCTTCGGCGCGCGTTATCAGGCGCTCTATGGCGACACCAAGCGCAAGGAAGCGCTTGCGCATCTGCGCACCGTTTCGGATTTCGACTACCGCACCTATCTGCCGCGGCTCTGAAATTACGCGGCGGCCGACTTACGCAGCGGGCTCCCGGCGTTCGTCCGCATTCACCTGAGCGGCGAGACCCTGTTTGACGAGAACCTTCAATTCGCCCGGATGCAGCCGGATCGAGACGTCGCGTTCGAGCGGCAGCAACTCACCGTCCATGACGCAATTGGCCTTGAAGCGCAGTTTTGGGAAATGCAGGTGCACTTCGGCCGGGTGCATCACCATGACGTCGGCATTCTCGCGGAACTTGCCGCGCAGCATGTCGATGGCGAGACGGGCGACACCCAGAGGCTTCAGCGGATTTGCCGTGTAGAAGCCGAGTTCGCCGCTTGTCAGATTGTCGGCGTAGAGCAGCGCATTCTCGCCGAAAGGATTGTTGGAGACTGAAATCGCCGACACCCTGCGACGCTCCCGCATGCCGGCCGCCTCGAAATCGACCTCGAATTCCGGCGGATTGAACACGACGCCCAAAGCCGCCTTCGTGCTTGCCCGGATCTTGCCGAGCCGCGAGCGATAGCTGTAGGCGTTGCGGTAGCGCACCATGCGGGCGTGCAGGCCGGCGGAAAACTGGTGGATGAAGGGCCGGCCGTTGGCGCTGGCGATATCGACATTGTCGACCTCGCCGGAGGCAAGCACATCGAGCGCCTGCCAGATATCGAGCGGCACACGCAGCGAGCGGGCAAAGAGGTTCATCGTGCCGGCGGGCACGACGCCGAGCGCAATTCCGTTTTTCCAGGCAATCGATGCCGCCGCCGAAATCGTGCCGTCGCCACCGCCGGCGACGATACCGTCGATATCGTCGCGCTTGGCCGCCCGCTCCATGGCAGGAACGATTTCCTTTCCTGAGAAGACGATGGCGTCGAAATCGTGCCCCGCTTCGCGGAAGGCCGCCTCCGCCCTTTTTTCATAGGCCAGCATGTCGGTGGTCTTGAAGGTCCCGCCGTCGCGATTGAAAAAGCCTATAAGCTTCATAAGAGCTCCCGTCCCTGGCGCGGAAATGCTCCTGCCTTGCCCCTGAGATGGTTGCAATATCGGCGATTTCAAGCGCAGCCTTCTTTCCTGACAAAGGGCAGAAATGCAAAAATTGCAATAGACGTATGCACATAGCAGGACGCTGCACTGCAAAAAATGCACTCGACGGCAGCCTAGACGTCACGGATAGATGGTCTATCGGAGACATCGTCTCCACTTCCCGCCACTTCCACCGATCGGCTTGCTGCCCGCCTGCGCCAGAGGCCATTGCCAAGCAGAAACCGCCTCGAGGAGCTCTCTTGAGTGAGATTGCCGCCACTATTTCAGTCGATAGCCGGAACTCCATTGATCGCCAGGATGAAGAGCTGCCGTCGGCAATGACCGTGGCGCTGGTCCAGCTGGCGCTCGCCTGCGGCGGCTTCGGCATCGGCACCGGCGAATTCGCGATCATGGGGCTACTGCCCAATGTCGCCGAGACCTTCTCGGTCACCACGCCGCAAGCCGGCTACGTCATCAGCGCCTATGCGCTCGGCGTCGTCGTCGGCGCACCCGTCATTGCCGTCCTCGCCGCGAAGATGGCGCGCCGCACGCTGCTTTTGGCCCTGATGCTGATCTTTGCCGCCGGCAATATATCGAGCGCCATGGCGCCGACCTTCGAAAGCTTCACGCTGCTGCGCTTCGTCAGCGGCCTGCCGCACGGCGCCTATTTCGGCGTCGCGGCCCTTGTCGCCGCCTCGATGGTGCCGGCGCATCGCCGCGCCCGTGCCGTCGGCCGCGTCATGCTCGGCCTGACCGTTGCGACACTTCTCGGCACGCCGTTGACGACCTTCTTCGGCCAGTCGCTCGACTGGCAGGTGGCGTTTTTCTCGGTCGGCGTGCTCGGCCTGCTGACCGTGGCGCTGATCTGGTTCTACGTTCCGAAGGACAGGGTTTCCGCGGAGGCGGGCTTCCTGCGCGAACTCGGCGCCTTCCGCCGGCCGCACGTGTGGCTGACGCTCGGCATCGCCGCCGTCGGTTACGGCGGCATGTTCGCGATGTTCAGCTATATCGCCTCGACGACGACTGAGGTAGCAATGCTGCCGGAAACAGCCGTTCCGATCATGCTGGTCCTCTTCGGCGTCGGCATGAACGCGGGCAATTTCATCGGCTCGTGGCTCGCCGACAAATCGCTGCTCGGCACGATCGGCGGTTCGCTCATCTATAATATCGTCGTGCTGACCACCTTCTCGCTGACCGCCGCCAACCCCTATTTGCTCGGTCTCTCCGTCTTCCTCGTCGGCTGCGGCTTTGCCGCCGGCCCGGCGCTGCAGACGCGGCTGATGGATGTTGCCGCCGACGCGCAGACGCTTGCGGCCGCGTCCAACCATTCCGCCTTCAACATCGCCAATGCGATCGGCGCCTGGCTCGGCGGCCTCGTCATCGCCGGAGGTTACGGTTTTGCCGCAACCGGTTATGTCGGCGCGGCGCTGTCCTTCCTCGGCCTCTTCGTCTTTGCAGCCTCGCTACGCCTCGAGCGCCGCGACCGGAGCGCGCAGGCCGTCTGAGGCCAGGCGCAGCTCGCGGCCTTCCGGGCTGCAGAAGACATAATCGTCGCCCCAGGCGGCCAATGCCTGGATGACGGGCTTGAGCGTCATGCCGAGCGGCGTCATTGCATACTCGACCCTCGGCGGCACGACCGGATAGACTGTGCGTGATACCAGGCCGGACACTTCCAGTTCACGCAGCTGCTTGGTCAGCATGCGTTGGGTCACGGCCGGCAGCTTACGCCGCAATTCGTTGAAGCGCAGAGTTCCTTGCATCAGATGAAAGAGGATCACGCCCTTCCACTTCCCGTCGAGGTAGATCAGCGTCGCTTCGACCGGGCAGCCGGGAAAATTCTTGACGAGCTTGGCGCGCGGCAATGACATTTACAGTATCCTTTTGGGTACTACGTACAGAATTTGTGCATTCTTGCGTTGTCAGAACATAGTGCGCATCTAGCTTCCGTGCAACGAACACAGGAGTTTCCCATGCGCGCCGTCGCCTATAAAACGCCCCAACCAATCTCCGCCGAGACCTCGCTGATCGATGTCGAGCTGCCGATGCCGGAGGCTGGAGGCCACGATCTGCTCGTCGAGGTCAAAGCCGTTTCGGTCAATCCCGTCGACGTGAAGGTGCGCGCCCATTCCGCGCCGCCCGCGGACGAACTCAAGGTGCTCGGCTGGGATGCCGCCGGCATCGTCAAGGCCATCGGCGCCGATGTCACCCTGTTCAGGCCCGGCGACGAGGTGTTCTACTCCGGAGTCATCAGCCGCCCGGGCAGCAATGCCGAATTCCATCTCGTCGACGAGCGCATCGTCGGTGCCAAACCGAAGAGCCTCGATTTCGCGGCGGCGGCCGCCCTGCCGCTGACCTCGATTACGGCCTACGAAGCGCTGTTCGACCGGCTGAAGGTGCAGGACGCGGTTTCGGGAGCGGGACGCTCCATCCTGATCATCGGCGGCGCCGGCGGCGTCGGCTCGATCGCCATTCAGATCGCCCGGGCATTGACCGACCTGACGGTGATCGCCACCGCCTCGCGGCCGGAAACGCAGGACTGGGTGAAGGAACTCGGCGCGCATCACGTCATCGACCATTCCAGGCCGATCGCGCCGCAGGTGGCAGCGCTTGGCATCGGCGCGCCGGGATTCATATTCTCGACCACCAATACCGATAGCCATATCGGCGACATCATCGAAGCGATTGCGCCGCAGGGCCGCTTCGTTTTGATCGACGATCCGAAGACGCTCGACATCGTGCCCTTCAAGCGCAAGGCCGTGTCCGTTCATTGGGAGCTGATGTTCACCCGCCCGCTCTACGGTACGCCTGACATGATCGAGCAGCACAAGCTGCTGAACAAGATGTCCGAGCTCGTCGACGCCGGAAAGATCCGCACGACGCTTTCAGAGATCGTCGGGCCGATCAATGCGGCGAACCTCAAGGCGGCGCATGCCATGGTCGAAAGCGGCAGGATGAAGGGCAAGGCTGTGCTAGAAGGATTCTGAGATCGCCGCCAGCAGGCCGGTATTCTGGGACCCCCAAGATCATACAAACCATACCGCCTGGAATGCCGCATCGCAGGGTGCGACATTCTGGCGTTAAGCATTTACCCCGCTTGACTTTTTCCGCGTTCGGGACCACCTAGCAAACACGTGAATGACACTCGTCAGCCACGGATTTCAACGGAGTCATCATAACGATGCCAAGCGACAGTAGGAGTCGATTGCCTTTGCCGTACGCGACCCTCGTGCGCTGACCGACTCCTGTCGGCTCGCCCGATCGGACGCTACGGCGGATCGACGGAAAGGCGAGCCTCAAATGAATATCAATCGCTTCCCTCTTCGGGCAGGCCATGCCGCCCGTGCCTTCATCAACAACAGCCGCGGCGCAACGATCGCCGAACGCGTCGAAGCGTTGAACGCGCTCAGCGTCCAGGACGCCGGACGGGTGCTAACCGGCATGCCGCTCGACTATGCCGTCAACATTCTCGACCGGCCGGAGCTTCGCAACGCCGCACAGATCCTTGCGCTGATCAGCGCCGAGGACGCCGCACGGCTGCTGCACGGCATGTCGAACGACCGCGTCGCCGACGTGCTGCTCGAACTCGACGGCGAGACCCGCGCCCGGTTGTTCTCCAGCCTCGACGAACCGGTGCGCATCGCGATCCAGTACCTGATGGGTTATCCGCCACGCACGGCCGGCGGCATCATGACGACGGAGTTCGTCAGCGTGCCTGACAGCTGGACCGTCGCCCGCACACTCGACCATGTGCGCCAGGTCGAACGCTCGCGCGAAACCGTCTACGCCATCTATGTGCTGGACGAGGTCAGCCATGCGCTGCTGCATGTGGTGACGCTGCGTCGCCTCATCACCGGCGAACCGGAGGCTTCGATCCTCTCTGTGGCACAGAAGGGCGCGCCGGTTTCGGCCGATCCACTGATGAAGCAGGAGGATGTCGCCCGGCTGATCCGCAAACACGACCTGCTCGCCCTGCCCGTCACCGACGAACAGGGGCAGGTGCTCGGCATCGTCACCGTCGACGACGTGATCGACACGATGATATCGGACACGACGGAAGCGGCTCAGAGGTTCGGCGGCATGGAGGCGCTCGGCCAGCCCTACATGAAGATCAGCTTCGCCGGCATGATCCGCAAGCGCGCCGGCTGGCTCGCTGCGCTCTTCCTCGGTGAGATGCTGACGGCAAGCGCCATGCAGCATTTCGAAGGCGAGCTGGAAAAGGCCGTGGTGTTGACGCTGTTCATCCCGCTGATCATGAGCTCGGGCGGCAATTCCGGTTCGCAGGCGACATCGCTGATCATCCGGGCCCTGGCGCTCGGCGAGTTGAAGCTTTCGGACTGGTGGAAGGTGCTTTTGCGCGAACTGCCGACGGGCGTCGTGCTCGGCGCGATCCTCGGCCTCGTCGGCTTCATCCGCATCGTCTTCTGGCAATCGGCCGGGCTCTACGATTACGGTCCACACTGGCAGATGGTCGCCGTCACGGTGTTTGCCGCCCTGATCGGGATCGTCACCTTCGGCTCGATCTGCGGCTCGATGCTGCCTTTCGTGCTGCAGAAGCTCCGGCTCGATCCCGCCAGCGCCTCGGCCCCCTTCGTCGCCACACTGGTCGACGTCACCGGGCTCGTCATCTACTTCTCGGTGGCGCTGCTCATCCTCAGCGGGACGCTGCTCTAACCCGCAAGCAAGCCCGAGGGGAATTATTTTCCCTCGGGCAGCTTCAACGGCCCATGCGTCTTGATGCTGCGGATGGCGAAGTTCGAGCGGATATCGCTGACATTCGGCAGGGTCAACAGCGTTTCCGTCAGAAGCCGTTCATAGGCGGCGAGATCCTCCACCACCACCTCGGCGAGGAAATCGGCCGTGCCCGAAATCAGAAAGCAGGAGACGATCTCGGGAATGGCGAGCAGCGCCTTCTGCTGCGCCTCGGAATTTTCACGGCTGTGCTGGACGACCTTGAATTCGACGAAGACGGTCAGGCCGAGACCGACCTCCTTGCGGTCGATATCCGCGGTGTAGCCGCGGATGATGCCGGACCGTTCGAGATTGCGGATGCGGCGCAGGCACGGCGACGGCGACAGGTTCACCTTCTCGGCGATCTCGACATTGGTCGCCCGCGCATCCTCCTGCAGACACTTCAGGATGGCGATATCGAACTTATCGAGATTTGGCATTTTCGCGATCCATATAGACGTCAGTTGGCAGAAGATTGCGCATAGCATGTTTTTTGAGCCACAGATAGCAAGGACATGCCCTGACCTCTGGCGGTAGTCTTCTCTTCAACCGGACAGGCTCCGGATGAAGGAAAGGACAGAACGATGACCACCATTGCCTTCACGAACGACAAGTCGCCTTCGCAGGTACTGGGTTATGCCGGCGGCACTATTACCGTGCTGATCTGGGCGACATGGTTTCTGGTCACCCGCCACAGCGCCGCAACGCCGCTCGGCTCGATCGATATCGGGCTGATCCGCTTCGGAATTCCGGCGCTGGTGCTTTCACCCGTCTGGCTGAAGACGGGGCTGCTGCCGAAGGCGCTGCCACTTCACCTGCTGGCGATCATGGTATCCGGTTCCGGCGCCATCTTCTTCCTGCTGACCACGCTGGCAATCCATTCGACGCCGGCCGCCTCTTCGGGGATTCTGCTCGGCGGCTCGATGCCGCTCGCCGCGGCGTTGATCGGGATTGCGCTGTTTCGCGAAAGACCGGACAACACCCGCATCGCTGGGCTCGTTGCGATCGTCGCCGGCGTGCTGATCCTGCTCACGCGCAGCCTTGCGGACGCCTCGCTGCCATGGACGAGCTTCGTGCTGCTGCCGGCCGGCGCCGTTCTCTGGGCAAGCTATACGCATGCCTTCCGCCGCTCCGGCCTGACCGCCGTGCAGGCGAGTGCCCTGATTGCCGTCTGGTCCTTCCTGATCATGGGCGCGCTTGCCCTCATCTTCGGCGTCTCGCTGCCACAGGCTCCACTTCAGGAAATCGGCCTGCAAGTGCTGAGCCAGGGCATTCTTTCCGGCCTCGTCGCCATGGTCGCCTATGGCACCGCCGTCAGAACACTCGGCGGAACACAGGCTGCCGCCTTCACGGCGCTGACGCCGGTTCTCGCGACGCTTGGCGGCGGCTTGCTGCTTGGCGAAGCGATCGGCATGACGGAAATCAGCGCCGCCGTGATCACCGGCATCGGCGTGGCGCTTTCGACGGGTATCGCCACGCCGCGCCGCTAAAATCCAACACAAACAGCAGTTGGAAAGCCGCCTGCAGCCATCGCTGCGGCGGCTTTTTCGATGGAGACGTCGTCCTTACCGAGCTTGGAACGGACACGTCAGGCCTGAATGACGACGACCCTGGCGCCGACCTCGACGCGGCTATAGAGGTCGATCACGTCGTGGTTCATCATGCGGACACAGCCGCTCGACATGGCGAGACCAATCGATTGCGGCTGGTTGGTGCCATGAATGCGAAAATGCGTGTCGTTGCCGCCGCGATAGAGATACATGGCCCGCGCGCCGAGTGGGTTGTTCGGGCCGCCCGGCATGCCGCCGGCAAGCTTGCGATAGCGCTCTTCACGGCGCTGCATGTTTTCTGTGGGCGTCCAGCTCGGCCACTCGGCCTTGCGGCCGATATAGGCGTTACCGGCAAATGCCAGCCCCTCACGACCGACACCGACACCATAACGCATCGCCCTGCCGCCGCCGAGGACGTAATAGGCCCGGCGCGCGGGTGTATCGACGATCACGGTGCCGGCAGCATGCGTGGTTTCGTAGGCCACTTCCTGGCGGCGGAGCTCCGGCTTGATCTTGTCGATCGGCACCTGCTTCAACGGGAATTTTTCGTCCGGCAGTGCGGCATAGTTGGTCTGGCTGTTCAGACCGGTCGAAGAGCAGCCGGCCACGAAAAGCGGCAGAGCGATCAGGAAGCCCCGGCGGGAGATCGTCATGAATGTGTCCTTAGTGCGTCAACTTGATGTCGCAAGCTAAGGAAATTATGGTTAACGAACGGATAACAGCCTCCGGCAGGAGGCGATCACGAAGGCGTCAGCGCGCAAGAATTGTCGCGGTGGGGATAATCCGCCTCACATATTCGGATAGACCGGCCCCTCGCCGCCCTGTGGCGGCACCCAGTTGATGTTCTGGTTGGGGTCCTTGATGTCGCAGGTCTTGCAGTGCACGCAGTTCTGGGCGTTGATGACGAAGACGTCCTTGCCGTCCTTTTCCACCCATTCATAGACGCCGGCCGGACAGTAACGCGTCGACGGGCCGGCATAAATATCATGCTCGGACGACTTCTGCAGGTTCATGTCCTTGACCTGAAGATGCACCGGCTGGTCCTCCTCGTGATTGGTGTTCGACAGAAACACCGAGGACAGGCGATCGAAGGTCAAGACGCCGTCGGGCTTCGGATAGGCGATCGGCTTGTGCTGCGACGCCGGCTCCAGGCTCTCAGCATCGGTCTTGCCATGCTTCAGCGTGCCGAAGACGGAAAAGCCGAACAGCGTGTTAGTCCACATGTCGAAGCCGCCGAGCGCCACGCCAAGCGCCGTGCCGAACTTCGACCACAGCGGCTTGACGTTGCGGACGCGCTTCAAATCCTTGCCGATATCGCCCTTGCGCCATTCATTCTCGATCTCGATCACGTCATCATGACTGCGGCCTGATACAATCGCGGCGGCGATCTTCTCGGCCGCCAGCATGCCCGACAGCACCGCATTGTGGCTGCCCTTGATGCGCGGCACGTTGACGAGACCGGCCGAACAGCCGATCAGCGCCCCGCCGGGGAAGGAAAGCTTCGGCACCGACTGGTAGCCGCCCTCGGTGATGGCACGCGCCCCATAGGACAGTCGCTTGCCGCCCTCGAAGGTGGTGCGGATCGCCGGATGCGTCTTGAAGCGCTGGAATTCCTCGAAGGGATAGAGATAGGGGTTCTTGTAATTGAGGTGGACGACGAAGCCGACGGCCACCAGATTGTCTTCCAGGTGATAGAGGAAGGAGCCGCCGCCGGTCTTCATGCCGAGCGGCCAGCCGAAGGAATGCTGCACCAGGCCCGGCCGATGGTTTTCCGGCTTGACCTGCCAGAGCTCCTTGATGCCGATGCCGAATTTTTGCGGCTCGCGGTCCTTTTGCAGATCGAACTTGGCGATCAGCTGCTTGGCGAGCGAGCCGCGCACACCTTCGCCGATCAGCACATATTTGCCGAGCAGTTCCATGCCGCGGGTATAGTTCGGTCCAGGCTCGCCGTTCTTCTCGATGCCCATATCGCCGGTGGCCACCCCGATGACGGCGCCCTCGTCATTGTAGAGCACTTCGGTTGCGGCAAAGCCCGGATAGATCTCGACGCCGAGTTCTTCGGCCTTGGTCGCCAGCCAGCGACAGACGAGCCCAAGCGAGACGATGTAGTTGCCGTGATTGTTCATCAAGGGCGGCATCAGCACATTCGGCAGACGAACAGAGCCAGCCGGACCGAGCAGCAGGAAGTGATCGGCGCTGACCTTGGTCTTGAACGGATGATCGGCCTCGTCGCGCCAGCCGGGCAGCAGCCGGTCGATGCCGATCGGGTCGACCACCGCGCCCGAGAGGATATGCGCGCCGACTTCCGCGCCCTTCTCCAGCACGACGACGGAGACTTCCGGATTGACCTGCTTCAACCGGATCGCCGCTGCAAGACCGGCAGGACCGGCGCCGACGATAACAACGTCGAATTCCATGCTCTCGCGTTCGGGCAGCTCAGTCGTCTCGGTCATTCACTCGTCTCCGCTTGGCGGCACGCGGCCGTCATCCCCGTCATGGCACTTTCTTGTCAAAACGAGAAAGCATTGTCGAGCCGGGATACGACAGCCAATCTTCCAATTCGCACAATGATGAGGCCTCGTCCGACAGAATTACATAACGCTTACGTTAACGTCAATTATCAAACGCTACCGAACCGGTCACATGCCCTTTCCTTTTCCGCCGCTTGCGCCTTATACATCGCTCAAAGCTATCGGAGGACAATCATGGATCTCGGCATCAACGGCAAACGGGCACTCGTCCTCGCCTCCTCGCGCGGCCTCGGCCTCGGCATCGCCGTGGCGCTAGCGCGGGAGGGTGCAAACGTGCTGCTCTGCGGGCGCAGCGGCGAACAGCTGGAGGCCAATTGCAAGGCGATCAATGCCGAAGGCAAAGGCCGGGCCGACTGGATCTGGGCCGATCTCGGGGACGAACGCTTCGTCGAGATGGTGACGACGGCGGTAAAGGAGAAGTTCGGCGGGCTCGATATCCTCGTCAACAATACCGGCGGACCGACGCCCGGCACGACGGAGGACATGACGGGCGAAAAGCTCGAAATCTATTTCCTCTCCATGGTCGCTCGGGTGATCACGCTCACCAATGCGCTGCTGCCCGGCATGAAGGCGCAGGGCTGGGGCCGCATCCTGACCGTTGCATCATCCGGCGTGATCGAACCTATCGCCAATCTGGCACTGTCGAATACGCTGCGCCCGGCCCTTGCCGGCTGGAGCAAGACGCTTGCCTCCGAAGTGGCGGGCTTCGGCGTCACCACCAACCTGCTCTTGCCCGGCAGCATCCTGACGGCGCGGCTCGACGATCTCGACGGAGCTGCGGCAAAGCGGACCGGCAAGAGCCTCGAGGAGATCCGCACCGACAAGGAAGCGCGCATTCCGGTCGGCCGCTATGGCAGGGTCGAGGAATTCGCCGCAACGGCTGCCTTCCTGTGCAGCCAACCGGCAAGCTACATCACCGGCTCGCTCATCCGCTGCGACGGCGGCGCGGCACGATCCGTCTGACATTCCCTCTCAGCCGACGCGGGCGGCCGCCGCCCATGTCGCCACACTTCGGATCATCTGTTCGACGTTCGCCGGATCGTCCGCCAGTTCGGCGAGCTCGGACAGACGATGGAAACCCGTCAGGATCGAAATGCGCCGCCGATCGAGCCTGCGCCCGGTCAGCGTTTCATAGGCCGATACGATGCGTGCGGTCAGATCGGGCGAGATGAAGTTCGAGTAGATGAATTCCTGGTGCAGCGGGCCAAAGCCTGAATCGGCGAAATCATAGATGCCGTTGAGCTTCCTTTGCGCATGGTCGAAGGCCATGTTCCAGCCATGACCATCGAAGAAGCCGTAGATGTTGCCGTAGGGATCGGGCGGCAAGGCTTCGAAATCGGAAATAATGGCCTGCGCAAAGCTCCTGATGTCAGGCAGCAGCAGCGGCAAAGCCTTTATTCGCACCGTCTCGGGCGATTGCCATGGCTGGATCGCCCCGGCACCGGCCGATCGTATGCGATCGGCATCGACTACATGCAACTCGGCGTAAAAACGCGCAAGATCTTCCGCGAGGCGCTGACGATCGCCTTCGCCAAGCGCATCGTAATCTTCGGCAATGAGATGTTCGCCGTCGAGCTTGGCATGGCTGGAGAAGATCGGCGGCCCGTCGTGAATGCGCATGTCGGGAACCGCAATCGACAGCGACGGCCGAACGATAGCGAGCAAGGCGGCTTCCTTCACAAGCGCTCTTTCCGCACTTGAATGGCGCGGAAACTTGAAGATCAGCGTGTCATCGACGTCGACGGCAAGCGAATCCCAGCCCTTCGCCGCCAGCTTGAAGACGGAGGCCGTGAGTTCAGGAAATATGCTTGTTATGAGAGAGCGAAACTCGCTGGCGTCCAACTCAGTCATGACGACCTGCCTTCCCTGGTTTTGCGCGTTCCTCCGGCGCGGTGGACGGCATACGGGCCGGCATCGTCGCCCCGGTGAACCGCCTTCGCCGCCGTCGTCGGACGGCATCGGATTACACTGGCTCTATATTAGTATAGTTTGAATATTACGGAATATTCATTACAAAATTTTAAGCCGTTCTAACCACTTAGTGATCGCACACCGGGAATTATGTCTTTTTTGCGCCGCAATATAAGCAGCTCAATCAGAGCATAAATTTTGCAACCTTGCTCAAGACCGGTTCTCGCCCATGAAGAAATTTTGGATCACCGTCAGCGTTATCGCAATTGCCGCCATCGGCGTCTGGCAATTCGGGAATCTGATCCCCTATGCCTCCCGAATTCCCTACCTCTCGCAGTTCATCAAGCAGCCGGCCGGCGGCAATGGCGGCGGGCAGCAGACACAGGCCGATCAGCAGGCCAATCCGGCGCAAGACGGTGGCCAACATCAGGGCGGCGGCCGCAAACGGGGCGGCGGCGGCCCAACCGTCGTCAAGACTGTTGCAGCCGTGAAAACGACGCTGCCGATGGATGTGACGGCGACCGGCTGGGCCGATGCCGATGACAATACGACCATTGCCGCCCAGGAACAGGGCCTGATCGTCAGCATCGATGCACAGGACGGGGCGACCGTCAAAGCCGGCGACCTGATCGCCAAGTTGGACGACCGGACGGCCAAGGCGACCGTCGACAAGGACAATGCGATGATCGTGCGAGACGCGGCAACCCTTTCGGAAGCCGAGACCGCGTTGACGCGCGCGCAGGACCTCTTCAACCAGAAGGCCGGCACCCAGCAGAGCCTCGACCAGGCGGTCGCCGCCCGCGATACCGCTGCGGCCACGGTCGATGCCGACAAGGCGTCGCTTGCCTCCGATCAGATCTTGCTCGAGCACACCGATATCCGCGCTCCCTTCGATGGCCGGCTCGGCGATATCGCCGTCAGCAAGGGCGCTTTTCTCAGTGCGGGGGCGGCAATCGTCACCATCGCGAAATACGATCCGATCTATGTGAAATTTCACCTTCAGGAGCGCTATCTGCGGGAGCTGAAGAGCGCTCTGGCAAGCGGTCCGGTCGAGGTCAGCACCGCCCCCAATTCCACCAAGGGGCAAGTGCGAAAAGGCGAGATCAGCTTCTACGACAACACGGTCGATACGGCCTCGGGCACGATCCTCGCCAAGGCGAAATTCGAGAATGCCTCCGGCGCGCTCTGGCCCGGCCAGTCGGTCAACATCGTGGTGCATTTCAACAATGACGAACAGCAGGTGGTGGTGCCAACGGTTGCCGTCAGCCCCGGCCCGGAGGGTTTCTTTGCCTTCGTCGCCAAGGACGGCAAATCGCAGCTGACGGCCGTTACCGTTGCCCGCGCAAATGGCGGCTTCACCGCCATAGAATCGGGTCTTCAGGCAGGCGATCACGTCGTCGTCGAGGGCCAGGGCCAGCTCAGCGACCAGCAGGCGATCAACGAGCAGTTCGACGAAAAGGCGCTTGATGTCGCCTCCGCCGAAGAGCCTCGGCAACAGCAGCCCTCCGAGACAATCGCGGTGGGAGCTCAGCAATGATCCCGAATTTCTGTATCCAGCGCCCCGTCGCGACGACGCTGCTTGCGATCGGCGTCATTCTGGCCGGTCTTGCCGGTTATCAGCTCGTACCCGTCGCGGCCCTGCCGCAGGTCGACTTTCCCACCATCAACGTTTCGGCACAGTTGAGCGGTGCCTCGCCGCAGACGATGGCGACCTCGGTTGCCACACCGCTGATCAAGCAGTTCGAGACCATTCCCGGGATCACCGAAATCAGCGCCTCCAGTTCGCTCGGCAGCACCAGCATCGTGCTGCAGTTCGACCTCAACCGCGATATCGACGCGGCCGCAGCCGACGTGCAGGCGGCGATCTCGCATGCGACCCGGCAACTGCCCGACAATCTGACGACACCGCCAAGTTATCGCAAGACGAACCCGGCCGATGCGCCTGTCATGCTGCTCTCGGTGCAGAGCAACACCATGCCGCGCAGCAAGCTTGACGACATCGCCGAGAACATCATCTCGCCGTCGCTTTCGACGCTTCCAGGCGTTGCCCAGGTCAGCGTCTACGGTGCGCAGACCTATGCCGTGCGCGTCGAGGTCGATCCCAACAAGCTTTTGACCCGCGGCATAGGCATCGATACCGTCAACAAGGCGCTTGCTGCCGCCAACAGCCAGCAGCCTGTGGGAACGCTGCAGAACAATTCGCAAAGCATGACCATCACGGCGAACACGCAGCGCACCAGTGCCGAACAATTCCGTTCGCTCGTCATTGCCAATCCGAACGGCGCGCCGATCCACCTCGGCGATATTGCCGATGTGCAAGACAGTGTCGAGAACCAATATACCGGCAGCTGGTATGACGGCCAACGCGGCATCATCCTCGCCATCCAGCGCCAGCCGGATGCCAATACGGTCGATGTCGTCGATGCGATCAACGCCAAGCTGCCGCAGCTTCACGCCGAAATCCCGCCCTCGGTCAACACGGTCGTCATGAATGACGCAGCAAAGCCGATTCGCGATGCCATCTCCGATGTGAAGTTCACACTGCTCCTGACGATCGGCCTCGTCGTTCTCGTCATCTACCTCTTTACCGGCCACGCGACAGCAACGATCATTCCCGGGCTTGCCGTTCCGCTATCGCTGATCTCGACTTTCGGCATGATGTATGTGCTCGGCTACAGTATCGACAACATCTCGCTGCTCGGGCTGACGCTCGCGGTGGGGCTCGTGGTGGATGACGCCATCGTCATGCTCGAGAACATCCTGCGCCATGTCGAGGAAGGCATGCCGGTGCGGGAAGCGGCGATCAAGGGTGCGGGCGAAGTCAGCTACACCATCATTTCCATGTCGGTTTCGTTGATCGCGGTCTTCATCCCGATCCTGCTGATGGGCGGCGTTGTCGGCCGGGTGTTCAACGAATTCGGCATGGTGGTTGCGATTGCGATCATCTCCTCGGCAATCGTCTCGCTGACCGTGACGCCGATGCTCGCCTCGCGTCTGTCCAACCACCAGAGCCGCCCGCCGCTCATGATCCGCATCTTCGATGCCGGCTTCGAACGGACGCTGCGCGGCTATGACAGGGCTGTCGGCTGGTGCCTTCGCCACCGCCCCACGATCCTCGGCGTTTTCCTCGCCTCGGTGGCACTGACGATCTATTTCTTCATGACGCTGCCGACAAGCTTCTTCCCACAGGAGGATATCGGCCGCCTGACGATCAGCACGCAGGCCCGGCAGGACATTTCCTATTCCGCGATGTCGGCGCTGCAGCAGCAGGCGGCAGCCGTCGTGAAAGCGAACCCGGCGGTCAACCATGTGATGTCGACGATCGGCGGCAACCCCAACAAGCCGCAGAACAACGGCTCTATGTTCGTCGAACTCAAGGACAAGAAGGAGCGTCCGCCGCTTGACCAGACGCTGCGCGAACTGCGCACGGCGATCAACAAGATCCCCGGCTTGCAGGCCTTCGTGACGCCGAACCAGAGCCTGCGCTTCGGCGGCCGCCAGACCGCCAGCCAGTATCAGCTGGTGGTGCAGGCGCTGAGTGCTGATCAGACCAACCTGTGGGCCGGCAAGATCCAGGCGGCGATGCGCAAGGATCGGCTGTTCACCGACGTGACCTCGGACGCGCAGAACAACGCGCTGCAGGCCAATATCGTCATCGATACAGAGCGGGCAGCCGCCTACGGGATCGACAATGACACGCTGCGCACGACGCTGCAGGAATCCTTCAGCGGATATGCAGCGGCGGAAATCCAGTCTACCGGCGACAGCTACGACGTCATCGTCGAATATGACACGAGCAAGCCCTGGGACGACCAGAAGCTCTCGGAGATCCGTGTCGCCTCGGCCAATGGCAGCCTGGTGCCGCTTTCAAACTTCGCGCATGTCGAGCGGACGGTCGGCCCTGTGACAATCAACCAGACGGACCAGCTCGTCTCGACCACCGTTTCCTTCAACCTGCCGGAAGGCGTCTCGCTCAGCGACGCGACGGCGGCAATCGACCAGATCAAGACGGAAATGAGCATGCCGGCCGACGTCTTCACCTCCTATGGCGGTACAGCGCAGATCTTCGAGCAGTCTCAGGGCAATACGCCATACCTCATCCTGGCGGCGGTGCTGACCATCTATGTCGTGCTCGGCGTGCTCTACGAGAGCTTCATCCACCCGCTCACCATTCTTTCCGGCCTGCCTGCGGCGGCCTTCGGTGCGCTGCTGGCGCTTGATATGATGGGTTTCGACCTGTCGATCATCGCCCTTATCGGCCTGTTGATGCTGATCGGCATCGTCAAGAAGAACGCGATCATGATGATCGACGTGGCGGTGGAGACCATGCGCACGACCGGCGAAAAGGCGACGGTGGCGATCCACGAGGCCTGCGTGCGACGCTTCCGACCGATCATGATGACCACCTTCTGCGCCCTGCTCGGCGCCTTGCCGATCGCGCTCGGCACCGGCGCAAGTTCGGAACTGCGCCAGCCGCTCGGCATCGCCGTCGTCGGCGGCCTGATCGTCTCGCAGATGCTGACGCTCTTCATCACCCCGGTCATCTTCGTCGAGATGGACCGCTTCGGCAATTTCCTCGGCCGCCTCATCGGCCACAAAAAGGTCGAGGAGCCGGAGGTACAGGAGGCAAGGGCAATGGCTGCCGAGTGATGACGGCCCTCTAAGTTCGGCATTGCCGATTGACCCTTGCGGCGCACTTCTTCTTCCAACCGGGAGAAGAAGTGCGCCCGCGATCACATCAACGTCCGCTCCTCTTGAATGTGTCACGCCTCTGTGGCATCACCCGCCCTCCTTGATCCGGGCGTTCGCACGCCCCCGCGGAGCGATGCTCCGTCTCCAATAACAATCGGCATGAAGAGGTGCGGGCATGGCTCAGGCGCTGGGTTTCGACTTCGGCACGACGAATACGGTTCTCGCCATGGCGGATGGTGGGGCGACACGCTCGATGGCGTTCACGAGCACGGCGGGTACGGCAGACAGCATGCGCACGGCGCTTTCCTTCATGAAGGATGCCCAGCTCGGCGCCTCAGTGCTGAAGGTGGAAGCAGGCCATGCGGCGATCCGCCAATTCATCGACAATCCCGGCGAATGTCGCTTTCTGCAGTCGATCAAGACCTTTGCCGCAAGCGCGCTGTTCCAGGGCACGCTGATTTTCGCCAAGCGGCATAATTTCGAAGATCTGATGGAGATTTTCGTCAGGCGCCTGCGCAACTATGCCGGCGACCACTGGCCTTCGGATGTCAGCCGCATCGTCACCGGCCGGCCAGTGCATTTTGCCGGCGCCAGTCCCGATCCGGCGCTGGCGACCGAGCGCTACAATGAAGCGCTGTCGCGCTTCGGCTTTCCCGAAATCCACTATGTCTACGAGCCGGTCGCTGCCGCCTTCTACTTCGCGCAGAACCTGAAGCAGGATGCCACCGTGCTGGTCGCCGATTTCGGCGGCGGTACCACCGACTATTCGCTGGTCCGCTTCGAGACCGTCGCCGGCAAGCTGACGGCAACGCCGATCGGCCATTCCGGCGTCGGCGTGGCCGGCGACCATTTCGACTACAGGATGATCGACAACATCGTCGCGCCGCTGATCGGCAAGGGCAGCCATTTCAAAAGCTTCGACAAGATCCTCGAAGTGCCGTCCAACTACTATTCCAGCTTCGGCCGCTGGAACCAGCTGTCGATCTTCAAGACGACGCGCGAATTCGAGGATCTGAAGAAGCTGGTGCGCACCAGCCTGGAACCGGAAAAACTCGAAATCTTCATTGACCTGATCGATCATGACGAGGGCTATCCGCTCTATCAGGCGGTGTCGGCGACGAAGATGGCACTCTCGGCATCCGAGGAAGCGCCTTTCGATTTCGCGCCGCTTGGTCGCGGCGGACATCGCAGCATCAAGCGCAGCGATTTCGAAGGCTGGATCGCCGATGATCTCGCCCGCATCGAAGGCGCACTCGACGACGTGCTCGACAAGACCGAAACGAAACCGTCGGAGATCGACAAGGTGTTCCTGACCGGCGGCACCTCCTTCGTGCCGGCGGTGCGCCGAATCTTTACCGAACGCTTCGAGCGCGACCGGATCGAAAGCGGCGGCGAGCTGTTGTCGATCGCCCATGGCCTGGCGCTGATCGGCGAACGCGGCGACATCGCGCAATGGACGGTGCAATAGAGCCTGCAAGGGCGGGCAATCTGCCGGCCGCCCTTTCAATGCCCCTGTCACTCCGCTAAGCTTGCCGCATGATCTCCGCCAACGACCTTTCCCCAGCCGAGCTCGCAGCGCTTCTGCATTTCCATGCGGATGCCGGCGTGGAATGGCTGCTGGAGGAAGAGGCGATCGACCGCTTCGCCGAGTTCGAGGCGATGAAGGCCGCCCGCCGCCCGGCGGCGGCACCGGCGCAGCAGCAACGTCCCGCCGCAGGGGAACGCCCTGCCCCAGGTCAGGCACCGGTGCGTCCAAATGCAGCGGCGCGCCCAGCGCCTGCCGAACGCGCAGCATCCGGTCCGCAACCGGCAATCCCGGATGGCGAGGCGGTGCAGCAGGCGCGCTTCGTCGCCGAAACCGCGCGATCGCTCGCCGAACTCAAGACCGCGATCGAAGCCTTCAATGGCTGCAACCTCAAGCACAGCGCCCGCTCGACCATCTTTGCCAGCGGCGATGCCGAGAGCGGGATCATGGTGATCGGCTCGGCGCCGAGCGCCGAAGACGATCGCGAGGGTTTGCCCTTCTCGGGAAAATCCGGTCAGCTGTTCGACAAGATGCTGGCGGCGATCGGGCTGACGCGCTCGGGCGTTCTGTTGACGCAGGTCATCCCCTGGCGACCACCTGGCAATCGTGCGCCCTCGGCGGCGGAAATGGATATCTGCCGACCCTTCATCGAGCGGCAGATCGCGCTTGCCGAACCGAAGGCGATCCTGCTGCTCGGCAATTTTTCGGCGCGCTTCTTCTTCGGCGAAAACGATACGATTCACGGGTTGCGCGGCCGTTGGAAGGAGATTGCCGCTGCGGACTGTGTCATTCCTGCCATAGCCAGCCTGCATCCGCAGGATCTGTTAACCGCACCTGTAAACAAGCGGCTGGCCTGGAATGACCTGCTGGCTTTTCAGGCGAAGCTTAAGTCCCTCTCTTTGCTAAGAAATTAGCCAAAGTTGAATAATTTGTGAATCAATCTATGCGTTTTTCGCATGGCTGTATCCCGCCGTGATGCATTGCGGAATCTATGCTGCATCGCAATATCAGCTGTGTCTTGGGAGGAATCACAGGAACCAAGGCCATGAACAAGCGTTTTCGTCCTATCCATAGCGGGTTTGAAACCCTTCGCCTCGCCGGCGACCAGATTCGTTCAACTCAAGGCTACAGCCGTTTCGGCTTTGCCACGAACGAACAGATGATTGCACGCGGCACCGGCACCAACAGCCGCACGGCGCGCCCGAACGCGATTTTCTCGGACTTCCAGCAATATTGAGCAGGAATTCAACGTGTCGCGGCGTCCTTTGCGCGTCTTAAAAAGACGCGCAGCGCGGCAAGCGCCTCGCCTGCCCTTCGTATCAAGAGTACCCCAACATGTCGACGATCCTGAAATCGCTTCTGCGCAACATCGAAACCTTCGAGCATATCCGCGTCGCGGTCTGCGCCGCGCGGGAATATGAGCGCGAGCTTTCGGTCAAGCCGGCCGATGTCGGCACGCGCATTGGCGCAGGCGCTGCCTCGATCGTTCTCTAGAACATTTCCGAGTCATGGAAATGCTCTATCTCGTTGTTTTCGCGCATTCCGGACGCAAAACCGCTGCGCACTTTTGCTGGAAGTGCTCTGGTCAAACGGCCATTTCCTCGATCTGGGCCTTTGCCCATTCGAAGGCTTCGTCGACATAGGCGAACTTGACCGCCTGCCAGGCGCAATATTCCTCGACGAAATCCCGCGATATCCAAAGGTGCGTCTTGCGCGGCTCGTCATGCCAGCCGACGCAGCCGCGCTGCGCCGCTTTTGCCAGCAGCCGCTGCAGATGGGTGCGCGACATCATGAAATCGGCAGCGAGCGCGCGGGTTTCGACGCGGCCGACGGACAACCTCCCCGGCTCGCTGCTTTCCATATCTATCCGGGCCACATCCATCCGGGCGATGAAGTTGTCGACCACGAGGCCGCCGGCTTCCGTCCAGAGGAACAGCGCCACCTGCTCCGGCGGTTCGCGCCAGGCGGCATCTTCGAGGCAATGGCGGGCAATACGCGGCTGAATGAGTCGCATCAGTGATGGATTTGCTTGGAAAAAGGCTGCCCTTTGACCGCCGTCGAGCAGGTCGAGCGCAGCGAGATTGGAGTGAATCCAGGCAAACATTCCCTGATGGCTGACGTCGGCCGGTTCGAAATGACGTGGCCGCCGCCGCTCGTCGCCGGGCGTGTGAGTTATGAAGCGGTAGGTATAGAGTTCTTCGATGAAGGCGAGCACGGTGTTGCGGCTCGCCACCTTGTTTGCGGTGATACGCCCGGTCAGCCGAACGGCAGTGAAACCCGACGTCGGGTCGCGCGGATCATATTCCAGGTGGAGGGCATAGGCCGTCTGAGTCAGAAGCCAGCGTTGATGGGAGGCGAGCAGTCGCGCCAGTCGCGGGCCGGCATCGAACATGCCGCGCATCTGCCCGGCCAAAAAGCGAATGCTCATCAGAAAGGAAGAGTTCCCCACCAATTGCTCCGCTGTGAATGCCATTATGCTCTTCTCCACCTCCACTCGCCGGCCAGCGTTCGGAGCAACGACACCCGAGAGCTCCTCCGGCATCAGCGGCCATTCAGACATGCACAGCTTGGAATAAATGATACTCTCTCATGTTCAACAATCATATTCCGCAGACCGGCGGTATCCCAAGAATTCACCATTCTTTTCACTCTTTGAGCGCAAGTTTCAAACCACCGCAATCCCCGCGTTAAAACCTTGATAACATGCGCTTAGAGGCGTCAGGCTTGCGGCGTCGTGGCCTTGCGCGCCTCTCTCTGCTCGATGCCCAGCTGATGCTCGCGATAGATGATGAAGATGCCGGCGGCGATGACGATGACGGTGCCGATCAGCATGGACACGCTCGGCACGTCGCCGAAGACGAAGTAGGCGACGATGCCGCCGAGCAGGATCGAGGTATATTCGAACGGCGCGATCGTGGAGACGTCGGCATGGCGGTAACTTTCCGTCAGCAGGATCTGCGCGACGCCGCCGCAGAAACCGGCGGCGATCAGATAAAGCGCCGCCGGCCATGCCAGGATGAGCCAGCCGAAGGGAAGAGAAGCCAGCGAGAACACCGAGGCGGTGATCGAGAAATACAGCACGATCGTCGCCGTCTTCTCTTCCTCGACGAGGCGGCGCACCTGGATCATCGCCACGCCGCCGAGAACGGCCGAGAACAGCACGCAGAGCGCGCCGACGGCCTGTTCTGCTTCCATGCCGCCATCGCGAAACAGCGTAAGTTTCGGCCAGGAAACGATGGCGACGCCGACGATGCCGACCAGGACGGCGCTCCAGCGATAGATGCGCACGGCCTCGCCGAGAAAAACGGCGGCGAAGATGACGGCGACGAGCGGCAACGCGTAGCCGAGCGCGATCGCCTCCGGCAGCGGCAGATGCAGCAGGCCGTAGAAACCGAAAGCCATCGACAAGATGCCGATCGTGCCGCGCTTCAGGTGACCGATTGGATTGGCCGTGTAGAAGGCAGCCCGCAACTGCCTGTTATAGGCCAGATAGGCCATGATCGGGAAAAGCGCGAAGAACGACCTGCAGAAGGTGACCTGACCCGGCGGAATGTCCGAGCCCGCCAGCTTGATGAAGGTCTGCATGGCCAGGAAGACCACGACCGACGAGACTTTCAGCGCAATGCCTCTCATCGGGTTTCTGAGAACCGAGTGCATGATCCTGGCTCTTGATACTGACTTAACCGGAACGGGGAGACGCGTTCGACTCGGGAACGCAGCAGGTGGCGCCTTCCATCGTAGCGAAAGAAAAACCCGATTGGCGAAAAAACCGCAAGCAACTTGAGAGAATCACAAAAACGCCGTCAGTGGCAGGCTCAACCGTGCTGCTTATGCGCCACCGCTCTGAAATTTCCCGTTTTGAGCCATTCACCCCGAAAATGTTCATCTCTCGGGGCTAGCCGTTAACCAATTGAAAACCATAGGCAAGCATCGTTTTTATCGCTGATCTCGAAATTTTCTTCACCACACAAACAATTGTCCGTTCCTTCCAGGATCCCATTTGATGAAGCCGCTTAGCGCCGAAACCATTGCCCAGTCGCAGAATGCGACACCGCGGTCCATGCGCGTCGTCACCGACGGTATCAGCACCGACCTCGAGCGCTTCAGCGCCGACAACACCCATATCGTCAAGCAGATCAAGCTGCTGGCGATCAATGCGCTGATCGAGGCGGCCAGAGCCGGCGAGACCGGAAAGGGCTTTGCCGTCGTTGCCAACGAGGTGCAGCGGTTGGCGCAGATCGCGACCGATATCACCGGCAGGTTCGAAAGCAACGTGCTTGGCCGCATCGGCCTCAGCCGCGCCATGGCCGATTCGCTGGTCGAGGAGATGGAGGGCGTTCGCCTGACCGATCTGGCGCAGACGCTGGTGCAGCTCATCGTCCGCAATCTCTTCGAACGCACGGCCGATGTGCGCTGGTGGGCGACGGACCCGGCGCTCTGGCAGGCGCTGCAGAACCCGAGCCGGGAAACCGTCGCCTTTGCGGCGGAGCGTCTCGGCGCCATCAACCGCTTCTACACCGTCTATCTCGATCTCGTCATGACCGATCTCTCGGGCAAGGTGATCGCATCCGCCAATCCCAAGTTCCAGCGCAAGATCGTCAGCACGAGCCTTGCCGGCGATCCGTGGTTCCGCGCGGCGTCGGCCTGCTCCTCCGGTGACGCCTATATCGTCGACGACGTCAAAGCGAGCCCACTGCACGACGCCAGGCATGCGCTCGTTTACGCCACAGGCATCCGCGAAGAGGGCAAGCTCGACGGGCGGCTGATCGGCACGCTCGGCGTCTATTTCGACTGGCAGAACCAGGGCCAGGCGATCGTCGAGAAAGAGGCCAACCTGCCACCGCAGCTGGCGGAAAGAACGACGGTCATGCTGCTCGACGGCAAGAGCCGGGTCATCGCTACCACCAATCCCGCCTTACTCTTTTCCCATTTCGCCCTCGCCAATCCGTCCGGTCAGGCGAAAGGCAGCTACTACGACAATAATGGCTCGATCGTCGCCTTCGCGCGCACCCTCGGCTACGAGGATTACGACGGGCTCGGCTGGTACGGCGTCGTCGTGCAGCAGACGGAAAACGACGCGACGATCAAGGCAGCCCTCAATCTGAAGTAGCACCCTTCTCCCCGCGGCCGTGTTCATCCGTTGCCAATAAGATATTTTGCCCGCGAACTTGGTGTTCGCGGGCAATTTGCTTTAAGTTTAGTTCAGACTTTAATGTAATCATCCCCGGCAAAATTTATGGCAGAGTGCGCCCGCCTCTGTATTCGCGATTGTCAAATAACGGTCTTCAGGAAACACCATGCGAACAGATACCGGCCAGGTCATTCATCTGGCAGATTACCGTCCCACCGACTTCGTGCTGGAACGTGTGGACCTGACCTTCGAACTCGACCCGACGGAGACAAAGGTCGAGGCGCGTCTGATCTTTCATCGTCGCCCGGGCGCCGATCCGGCAGCGCCGATCGTTCTCGACGGCGACGAACTGACGCTGACGGGGCTGCTGTTCGACCAGGTGGAACTGGACCATTCGCATTACGACGCAACACCGGAAAGCCTGACGGTGCGCGACCTGCCGGAGAGCGCGCCCTTCGAACTGACGATCACCACCGTCATCAACCCTGAGGCCAACACCAAGCTGATGGGCCTTTACCGCACCGGCGGCATCTACTGCACACAGTGCGAGGCGGAGGGTTTCCGCCGCATCACCTATTTCCCCGACCGGCCGGACGTGCTTGCGCCATTCACGGTCAACATCATCGCCGACAAGGACGCCAACCCGCTGCTTTTGTCGAACGGCAACTTCCTCGGCGGCGCCGGCTACGGCCCCGGCAAACATTTCGCAGCCTGGTTCGACCCGCATCCGAAGCCGAGCTATCTCTTTGCGCTCGTCGCCGGCGATCTCGGCGCCGTCGAAGACACGTTCACGACCATGTCCGGCCGTGAGGTGGTGCTGAAGATCTATGTCGAGCACGGCAAGGAGCCGCGCGCAGCCTACGCCATGGACGCGCTGAAACGCTCGATGAAGTGGGACGAAGAAAGGTTCGGCCGCGAATACGATCTCGATATCTTCATGATCGTCGCCGTCTCCGATTTCAACATGGGCGCGATGGAGAACAAGGGCCTCAACGTCTTCAACGACAAATACGTGCTTGCCGATCCGGAGATCGCCACCGATGCCGACTATGCCAATATCGAGACGATCATCGCGCATGAGTATTTCCACAACTGGACCGGCAACCGCATCACCTGCCGCGACTGGTTCCAGCTGTGCCTCAAGGAAGGGCTGACGGTCTATCGCGACCACGAATTCTCTTCCGACCAGCGTTCGCGCGCCGTCAAGCGCATCGCCGAAGTGCGCCACCTGAAATCGGAGCAGTTCCCGGAGGACGGCGGCCCGCTCGCCCATCCGGTGCGGCCGACGACATATCGTGAGATCAATAATTTCTACACGACGACCGTCTACGAAAAGGGCAGCGAAGTCACGCGCATGATCGCGACGCTGCTCGGCAAGGACGGCTTCAAGAAAGGCATGGACCTCTATTTCGACCGCCATGACGGTGAGGCCGTGACGATCGAAGATTTCGTCAAATGCTTCGAGGATGCAAGCGGACGCGACCTCACACAATTTTCGCTCTGGTACCATCAGGCCGGCACGCCGCTCGTCACCGCATCGGGCAGCTATGATGCGGCGGCCGGCAGCTTCACCCTGTCGCTCGAACAGATGATCCCGGCAACACCCGGCCAGCCGAGCAAGGAGCCGATGCATATTCCGCTCAGCCTCGCGCTGTTTGGCGAAAACGGCGGCAAGATCGAGCCGACCTCGGTCGACGGCGCGGAATATGCCGGCGAGGTGCTGCATCTCACGGGCCGCACGCAGACGGCCGTGTTCCATGGTGTTGGGTCGCGGCCGGTCGTTTCGATCAACCGCAGCTTCTCGGCGCCGATCAACCTGCATTTCGATCAGAGCCCGGCCGATCTTGCCCGTCTCGCCCGCCATGAGACCGATCATTTCGCCCGCTGGCAGGCATTGACCGATCTGGCGCTGCCGAACCTGCTGAAAGCGGCCCGCGACGCCCGCGAGGGAAAGCCTGTCATCTGCGAGGCGACCTTCGTCGAGACGCTGATTGCGGCGGCCGCCGATGAGAGCCTCGAGCCCGCCTTCCGCGCCCAGGCGCTGGCTCTGCCGAGCGAATCCGATATCGCCCGAGAACTCGGCGGCAACAACGATCCCGATGCCATCCATGCCGGCCGGCAGGCGGTCCTGAAACAGATCGCCGATGCCGGAAAGGATGTCTTTGCCGGCCTCTACGCAGCGATGACGACATCAGGCGATTTCAACCCGGATGCGAAAAGCGCCGGCCTGCGGGCGCTGCGCAATAGCGCCCTCACCTACCTCTCGCATGCCGAAGAGACGCCGGCCCGCGCCAAGGCTGCCTTCCATGCGGCCAACAATATGACCGATCTCAGCCATGCGCTGACGATCCTCGCCCATCGTTTTCCCGACAGCGCGGAGACGAGCGAGGCGCTCGCCACCTTCCGTGACCGCTTCGCGGAAAATGCGCTCGTCATCGACAAATGGTTCGCGATCCAGGCCGGCATTCCGGGTGCCGAAACCCTGGGACGGGTCCGCGCCCTGATGGACGATCCGCTCTTCAAGCGAACCAATCCGAACCGGATGCGGTCGCTGGTCGGCACCTTCGCCTTTGCCAACCCGACCGGATTCGGCCGCGCCGACGGCGAAGGCTACCGCTTCCTCGCGGATCAGATTCTCGATATCGACAGGCGCAACCCGCAGCTTGCCGCCCGCATCCTCACCTCGATGCGCTCCTGGCGCTCGCTCGAATCCGTGCGTGCCGATCATGCCCGCTCGGCGCTGATCGAGATCGAGCGGGCCGCCGATCTTTCGACCGACGTGCGCGATATCGTTGAGCGCACGCTTAAAGGGTAATTTGATTCGACCGGCCATCAGGAGAAATTCGGCGGCCGGTCGCCCAGCACCTCGAATCACCTGGAAAAACCCGAAATTATAAATAGTTAACGGATTTTTACCTTTGCCTCTGGACAAGGCGAATCACCCATGATTCTCTAGGTCAGGTTCGAGCGAGCGGCGCGCGAATCACATGAGGGACAAGGCGAAGAGATGATGGACGTGCGGCGGGCAACCGTGGCCGAAGGACGGCTGCGTGTCGATTTTGACGGGCTCAAAGCCTGGCGCGACAGCCTTTCCGGCCATGCGACATCGGAACCACTTCTCCGTTATCTGCCGAAGGCCGAGCTGGTCTTGAAGCGGGCCATCCCGGCGCTGATCGTCGCCTTCCTCTCCGTCGTTGCCGCCTCGCATTTCTTCGGCATGATGAGCGAATACGGGCGGCTGGAGGCCTCGGCGCGCCACGCCACCGCACTTTCGGCGGCGACCGCCTCTGCGGTGTTTGCCGATGCGGCCGACATCTTCGACAGCGGCGATATCACCGGGGCGCAGGCCCGCCTCGCCAAATACCTGCCGCAGGATCGGCTGGACAGCGGCGCTTTTGTGCTGCTCGTGCAGGCAAGCGGCAAGGTTTTTGCGGCGACCACCGCCGGGCTTTCGCATGTTGGCAGCAACGTCGGCGATTTCTTCCCCGAGGTCTCGGCGATCCGCCGCTTCGGCGATCGCGCCGGCGTCATCGAAACGACGATCGGCGGCGTGCCGCACTATGCCGAGATCACGCTGATGGGCAATGCCGGCGGTTATATCGTCGCCGCCACCTCGCTCGACGAGATCGACCAGCTCTGGCGCGAGGAACTGGCGCTCAACGTCACGCTGTTTGCCGGCATCTCCTCCATCCTGCTCGTCATCCTCTATGCCTATTACACGCAGGTAAAGCGCGCCCGCGACGCCGACGACATCTTCCTGGAATCGAACCTGCGCGTCGAGACGGCGCTGTCGCGCGGCCGCTGCGGCCTCTGGGACTTCGATTTCGAGAACCGCGAATTCTTCTGGTCGCGCTCGATGTACGACATGCTCGGCCTGCCGGGCTCCGACAAGACGATGGGTTTCGGCGAAGCCGCCCGACTGATGCATCCCGATGACGGCGGGCTCTACGAGATCGCGCGCGCCATCGGCAAGGGCGCTTCCGGCCAGGTCGATCAGATCTTCCGCATGCGCCATGCCGGCGGCCACTATGTCTGGATGCGGGCGCGTGCCCAGGTGATCCGCAGCAATTCCGGCCGTATGCACCTGATCGGCATCGCCATGGACGTGACCGAACAGCATCGGCTCGCTCAGCGCTACGCAGAAGCCGACCAACGCCTCGCCGACGCCATCGAATGCACCTCGGAAGCCTTCGTGCTCTGGGACAAGAACGATCGGCTGGTCATGTGCAACACGCATTTCCAGCAGGCCTATGGCCTGCCGGACAGCGTGCTCGTGCCCGGCACCGAGCGCTCGACCGTCAATGCCGCCGCCGCCCGGCCTGTCATCGAGCGGCGGATTTCCGATGCCGACGGCTCTGGCTATTCGCGTACGACGGAGGTGCAGCTCGCCGACGAGCGCTGGCTACAGATCAACGAGCGGCGCACCCGCGACGGTGGCAGGGTCTCCGTCGGAACCGACATCACGCTGATGAAGCGCCATCAGGAGCGGCTGCGCGAATCCGAGCGCCGGCTGATGGCAACGATCGGCGATCTTTCCGCCTCGCGCCAGACGCTGGAGAGCCAGAAAGCCGAGCTCTCGACGGCCAACGCCAACTACCAGGCGGAGAAGGAACGCGCCGAGGCCGCCAACAAGGCGAAATCGGAATTCCTCGCCAACATGTCGCATGAGCTGCGCACGCCGCTCAACGCCATCCTCGGCTTCTCGGAAATCCTGCAGAACCAGATGTTCGGGCCGCTCGGCTCGCTGAAATACGACGAATATGCCCGCGATATCCATGACAGCGGCAAACATCTGCTCAATGTCATCAACGACATTCTCGACATGTCGAAGATCGAAGCCGGCCATGTCAGGCTGCATTGCGAGCGCATCGACCTTGTGCCGCTGATCGAGGAAAGCCTGCGCTTCACCGCCATGCCCGCGGCTGAAAAGAACATCGTCATCGAACAGCGCATCTGCTCCGGCCTGACGCTGATGGCCGACCGCCGGGCGATGAAACAAGTGCTGCTCAACCTGCTCTCCAATGCGGTGAAGTTCACCGACAATGGCGGCCGCATCGCCGTGCGCACCCGCCGCGTCGATGGCGCCGTCGTCGTCACCATCGCCGACACCGGCATCGGTATTCCACGCTCGGCGCTGTCGAAGATCGGCCAGCCCTTCGAACAGGTGCAGAGCCAGTATGCCAAGAGCAAGGGCGGCTCCGGCCTCGGGCTCGCCATCTCCCGCTCGCTGACCTCGCTGCATGGCGGCCGCATGAAGATCCGCTCACGCGAAGCGGTCGGCACCGTGATCTCGCTGCGCATTCCCGACGATATCTAGGTGTCGGACATAACCCAGTACCGCTGTTATCTAACTCGAAAACCTTGCGACCACGCCCGAGTCGCCCGCGCGTCGCTTGAAAAGGGGGCCGGATGATGCGCTCATCCCGGCCCCTAACTGGTCTTCACAGCTGCCTGGCAGTCTCACTGCCCTATAGTTGGGGCTCGACCGAGTTTTATGCCGTCAGACGGCAATCTTGCCGCCGCCGGCCTTGGTGATGGCGACGACCGCGGGCCGCACCGGCATATCGGGTTTGAAGTCCGGCCAGCGGGTGGAAAGGTCCTCGTAATAGGACGGGCGGCCGTGACCCGGCCAGTCCTCGCCGCCATCGCCGGGATGCTGCACGGCGACGAAGGCGGTCTGGTCATCCGGCGTAAAGAGGGGGCCGCACATTTCGGCGCCGACCGGCACGCGGAAGAACAGTTTCGACGTGGCACGCGCCGCTCCTTCCGTATCGACGGCCCACAGACCGTCGGTGCGGCCGGTGGCCTTGTTGTTGTTGCCGTCCGTCGACACCCAAAGGCGACCAGCGGAATCGACGGCGCAGTTGTCGGGCATGCCGAACCAGCCGTTCTTGGTCGTTTCAGTCGAGAAGGTCGCGCCGACGGCCGCAACGGACGGATCGCCGCACTTCAGAAGCACTTCCCACTTGCCTGAGGTGGCCGTGAAGTCGCCGTCGTTTTCGGAGATCTCGATGATATGGCCGAAGGCGTTTTCCGCGCGCGGGTTGGCGGCGTCCACCTGGTCGGCCTTGCGGCGGGTGTTGTTGGTCAGCATGACGTAGACCTTGCCGTTGACGCTGTTTGGCTGGACGTCTTCCGGGCGGTCCATCTTGGTAGCCCCGAGCGCGTCGCCGGCGCGGCGACATTCGATCAGCACGTCGGCCTGGCTGGTGAAGCCGTTCTCGGCCGTCAGCGGGCCTTGGCCGAAGGTCAGCGGCAGCCACTGCATAGTGCCGTCCTCATTGAACTTGGCGACATGGAGCGTGCCGCTGTCGAGCAGGTTCATGTTGGCGGCGCGGTCGTTCGGGTTGAACGTAGCGTCGGTCACGAACTTGTAGACATAGTCGAAACGCTCGTCGTCGCCGAGATAGAAGACCACCTTGCCGTTCTTGGCGACGATCGACTCGGCACCCTCATGCTTGGTGCGGCCGAGCGCCGTGCGCTTCTTCGGCGTCGACGTCGGGTCCATGACGTCGACCTCGACGATCCAGCCGAAACGGTTCGGCTCGTTCGGCTCCTTGGCGAGATCGAAGCGATCGTAGAAATTGGCCCAATCGTAGCCGCCTTCCGGAACGCCGTAACGCTTGTAATTGGCGGCTTCCTTGTGGCCTTCCGGCAGATTGCCGGAGAAATAGCCGTGGAAATTCTCTTCCGCCATGATGTAGGTGCCCCAAGGCGTGACGCCGCCGGCGCAGTTGTTGATCGTGCCGATGGCGCGGGTGCCGGTCGCGTCCGCACTGGTCTTCAGGCGATCGTTGCCGGCGGCCGGACCGGAAATGTCCATCGGCGTATTGGCGGTGATGCGGCGGTTATATTTGCCGTCGGCGACGACCTGCCACTTGCCGTCCGCCTTGCGGATCTCGACGATGGTGCCGCCATGAGCGGCCATCTCGACATCCACCTGCTCCTTGCTCAGCGGGCCTTGCTTGATCTTGCCGTCGACGACCTGGACGAGGCCGGGGAACATCAGATGCGGGTTCGTATATTCGTGGTTGACGACGAGCAGGCCGTGCTCGGACGAACCTTCGAGCGGAATGAAGCCGACATAGTCGTTGTTGTAGCCGAACTGCTTGCTCTGCGCATCGGCCGTCTGCTTCGTCGGGTCGAACTCGGGAGCGCCCGGTAGCACGGCATCGCCCCAGCGCAGCAGGATATCGGCATTATAGCCTTCCGCAATGTGATGCTTGTCGTCGACGCCGGCTTCCACTTCGGAGAAGTTGAAGGCGGAGCCCTTGTTGTCAGCGGCGCGCGCCTCGTCGGCGCTCATGAGCGCGATCGGGCTGACAGTTGCGGCAATCGCCGAAACGGCAAGCGAGCCCTGCAGAAAATTGCGGCGCGAGAAGCGCTTGCCGATGATTTCGCCCATCGTCGGATTGGCGCTCATGTTGTGGCCGTCGCCATCGGCGTCTTCAAGCTGCGTCGTCGGGAAGATCTTCTGGGAAATATGCTCGTTCATTGGCTCGCCTCCAAGTTAAGATTTACCCCAAGTCTGGAGCCATTCTAACCTAAGGTTACACTATTACAGGCGTGCGACAGGCATCAAAATGTCGAGCAGGCGGCTCACAAGGCTGAGGCATCACCGTTCTCTCAGAAAAGAAGCGCAAAACGACGATCACGCCGTCCTCACTTTTCATTGCTCCTTCTTGATCCCGCAAATTTGTCTCTTTTAAACAGTGGCTTACCGCACTTCCCCCGATTGTCAACAAATGTCGAACAGTTTGTCGCTGTTTCGCTAGGGCTGAGCGCCCGCTAGGGAAATGCTGCACGCAATGTGCTGTCGAAACAATTCAAGGATCATCAATGTTTTCCATTAAGTCCGCCCTCGTTGCCGGTGTCCTGGCACTTGCGTCCTCCACTGCATATGCGCAGACGATCGATGTTCCTGCCGGCACCTATCAGGCGGATGTGACCCATACCAATGTTCTGTGGAGCGTCGTCCATTTCGGCCTTTCCAACTATATCGGCCGCTTCGACAAGATTTCCGCGACGCTCGAGCTCGACCCTGCGGACGTTACGAAGTCGAAACTGACGGCAACCATCGATCCGGCTTCGGTCAGCACAAACTATCCGGCAAGCGACAAGAGCTTTAATGCAGAGATTGCCGGTGAGATGTTCTTCGATGCGGCCAAGTTCAGCGAGATCACCTTCGTTTCAACGGCCATCAACGTCAAGGACGGCAAGACCGGAACCGTCACCGGTGACCTGACGTTCCACGGCGTCACCAAGCCCGTCACGCTCGACGTTACCCTGAACGCGGCGCTCAACCCGCACCCGATGTCCAAGAAGCCGACCGTCGGCTTTTCAGCAACCGGAGTGATCAAGCGCTCCGATTTCGGTGTCGCCGCTTTGGTGGGTCCTGTCAGCGACGACGTCAAGCTGACGATCGAAACCGAGTTCGTCGCTCAGTAAGTGTTCGTTGCCGGTGCAGCCCGACATCGTCGGGTTGCGCCGGCTGTTTTGCGCTCCCATTGCGACAACTGGAAGTCACCCATGTCAGCTACACATTCGGTCCGGGCCTACAGTATGGGTGCAATGATCCTGCACTGGCTCATCGCTGCGCTCATCCTGACCCAGCTTGCCATGGGTTTTCTGATGAGCCGCGTGGAGAGCCTTCCAGATACGCTGCGTTTTGCGATGTTTCAGTGGCACAAGACGTTCGGCATCGCGGTCCTAACCTTGACGATCGCCCGCATCGCCTGGCGCCTGTTCCACACGCCGCCCGCGCATGCGCCGATGACACGGGCGGAACGGGCCGCGGCCAGCATCGTCCATGCACTGTTCTATGCGCTGATGCTGGTCGTGCCTTTGACCGGCTGGCTGCTGGTGTCGGCGTCCTCTACAGGGATTCCCACCCTTCTGTTTCTTTCCGATACCCTGGTCTGGCCACATCTGCCCATTCCGACCTCGATGCGCGCAACAGTTGAGGCCGCGTCCGAGAATGCGCATGTCATTCTGGCCTATGGTTTCGGGTTGCTTCTGGTTCTGCATGTGGCCGGGGCGCTCAAGCATTCGGTGATCGACCGGATGCCGTCCTTTTCGCGAATGATCCCTTTCGGCTGGCTGCGCCGGATGCCCTCCTCCGCAATCGGCGTGCTGGTCTCCGTCGTGCTGGCACTGTGCTTTATCGGCGGCGGACTGTTGATCCCCAGAACGGGCGGCACTACATCCGTCAATGCCGCGGACCTTGGATCGACTGAAGCATCGCCATCCGGCTGGGTGATCGATAAAACGATGTCTGCACTGACCTACACGATCAATTTCTCCGGAACGCCGACTGCCGGCACGATCGGAAAATGGGACGCATTCATCGAATTCGATCCGGACAATCTTGGCGCCGCCAAGGCGCGGATTGTCATCGACGCCGCCTCCATCGATTTCGATAATTCATTCGTCAGGCCCAATATCGGCGGCGACGACGGCCTGCAGACGGCGACCCATCCGCTGGTGGAGGTTGTGCTCGACCATTTCGAAACGGCGGGCGAGGCCTATTACGGCAAGGGCAATGTCCTTGTCCGCGGTGTGACGGTGCCTGTGTCGGTCCCGTTTACGATGCAGCGCGACGGGGCGGGACGGGCTATCGTTGCCGGCACGGCGGAGCTGGATCGTCTGGCCCTTGGACTTGGTCTGCAGAATGACGGAAAGGGTGAATGGCTCGACAAGGTCATCCGCGTAGCCTTCAAGCTCGAAGCGACGCCGTCCGGGCCAATGAGCTAAGCCGGAAAGTCGCTGGCGCCCCCGGTTTCCCTGAAGAAAGAACAACCTGTGATCTCAGCTGGTCGATGCTGCGGTGAAAACCGCCAGCTGAGCGGCGAAAGCACGCTTGTATGCCGGCCGCGCTTCGCCGCGGGCGACATAGGCGGAAAGGTTCGGATAGTGGTCCAATATATCCGATCCTTTCAGTCTGAGCAGCACCGTCACCATCAGCAGGTCGCCGGCGCTGAACGCGCCGTCGAGCCAGTCGGCATCGCCAAGGCGACGGGAAAGATCGTCCAGCCGCTTCCGGATACTGACCTCGAGGGCATGCAGGCGCTGCTCGTACCAAGGCTCGTCGCGCTCGAGGATTCTGGCGAGGGCGCGGTCGAAGATCGGTGGTTCCACCGTGTTGAGCGCGGCAAACATCCATGTGAGCGCGCGCGCCCGGGCATTCGCATCGTCCGGCAGCAGGCCCGCATGGCGCTCGCCGATATGGAAGACGATGGCGCCGGACTCGAATAAAGCGAGATCGCCTTCTTCATAGGTCGGGATCTGCCCGAAAGGCTGCAGCGCGAGATGCGCAGGTTCCTTCATCTCTTTGAACGATACAAGACGCACGTCGTAAGGCTGACCCACTTCTTCGAGCGCCCAGCGAACGCGCATGTCGCGGGCCAGCCCTCTGCCGCGATCGGGCGACCGTTCAAAGGCGGTAATGGTAATCGTCATGGGTGTTCTCCATAGCTTTGTCCTGAAGACGGTCGGCTAAACGAGAATCCGACAGATCATGCTCGAGATAATCCTCGCGGTCGTTCCATCTGGTGTGAGATCAGGCTTTCACGACATTGAGGAATATTTTCCGAACTGCTTTCGACAGCCGCTTCACCTCCGCTTCCAGCGTCTTGATGTCAGGGCAGTCACCGGCGCGGCAGACGAGTTCGACGAGGCCTGCCGGCGCGTCCTTCGGATCGAACAGGCCGTCGATGGAGAGGCGGATCAGTTGCGAAAGGCCGGTATAAAGCGTGAAGGCTTCGAGGCATATGTCGAGATCGGCGGTGGCCATCAGCGGCTCGCCAAGCACCTTCAGGGCCTCGCCGGTGCTCATCCCGTTGACGGCAATGCCGACGCCCCTGGTCGGTGCGATCAGTGCGAGATACTGGGCGACGAATTCGAGATCGATGACGCCGCCGGGAATGAGCTTCAGGTCCCACGGGCCGGAGGGCGGCTTTTCCTTGTCGATCAGTTCGCGCATCTCGGCGACATCATGCGCCACCTTGGCAATATCGCGATCGGCCGAAAGCACCTCGCGAACGACAAGCTCCGCCTCGGCGATCAGGCTCTCATTGCCGCAAATCAGCCGGACGCGGCTGAGCGCCATGTGCTCCCAGGTCCATGCCTCTTCGCGCTGATATTTGCCGAAAGCATTGATACGAGTGGCGACCGGCCCCTTGTTGCCGGATGGGCGCAGCCGCATGTCGACCTCATAAAGCACACCTTCTGCCGTCGGCGCCGAGAAGGCGGCGATCAGTCTCTGGGTGATGCGGGTGAAGTAACGCGTCGCATCGAGCGGCTTCGGCCCATCGGATTCCAAGGCCGCATCGTCATAATCATAGAGCAGGATCAGATCGATGTCGGAACCGGCCGTCAGCTCGAAACTGCCGAGCTTGCCCATGCCGGCGACCGCAATGCGCCCGCCGGGATAGTCGCCGTGTGCTACCCGCATCTCGCCTACCACGGCCTCGAGTGCCGCCGCAATGATGAGGTCGGCGAGATGGGTGAAGGCGCGTGCGGCCATCACGCCGTTGATCGCGCCTGTGAGCAGGCGGATGCCGATCAGGAAGCGCTGCTCGGCGGCGAAGATGCGCAGCCGGTCGAGCACCTCTTCATAGTGGCGGGCCTGGGCAAGCGAGCTCTTCAGCCGCTCGCCGAGATAATCACGCGTCGGCAGCTCGGCCATCAGGCCGGGATCGAGCATGCCGTCGAAGACATGCGGCTTGGCGGCGATCACCTCGGCAAGCCGGGGGGCTGAGGACATGATGTTGACGATCAGCGACAGGAGCGCCGGGTTGCTGCCGAGCAGCGAGAAGAGCTGTATACCGGCGGGAAGGCCCGAGATAAAGCTGTCGAAGCGCAGCAGCGCCTCATCGGCACGCTTGCTTTCGCCGAAGACGCGCAGAAGTTCGGGCGCCAGCTCCGTCAGCCTTTCGCGCGCCTCCACCGATTGCGTCGCGCGGTAGCGGCCGTAGTGCCAGGTGCGGATAATGCGGGAAATGTCGGATGGCCTGGTGAAGCCAAGTTTTTTCAGCGTCTCCAGCGTATCCGGATCGTCGCCCTGGCCGGTGAAGACCAGGTTTCCGGTTTCGGTGGAAAGCTTGCTCTCCTGCTCGAAGAGGCGGGCATAACGCCGCTCGACCGTCTTCAGCACGTCGACCAGCCGTTCGGAGAAGCTCGGCGTGTCGGAAAAGCCCATCATGAAGGCGATGCGCTTCAGGTCGGCATCCGTCTCCGGCAGCAGGTGGGTCTGCTCGTCGCGCACCATCTGGATGCGATGCTCGACATCGCGCAGGAACCAGTAGGCCTCGGTCAATTCGTCACGGGTTTCAGCGTCGATCCATTTCGCCTTGGTGAGTTCTCCGAGCGTCTCCTCCGTCGACCGGCCGCGCAATGCCGGCATGCGGCCGCCGGCGATCAATTGCTGCGTCTGGACGAAGAATTCGATCTCGCGAATGCCGCCGCGGCCGAGCTTGACGTTATGACCCTTGACCGCAATGGCGCCGTGGCCCTTATGCGCATGGATCTGCCGCTTGATCGAATGGATATCGGCAATCGCCGCGTAATCGAGATATTTGCGGAAGACGAAAGGGGCGAGGCCACGCAGGAAATCGCCGCCAGCCTTGAGGTCGCCGGCAACGGCGCGTGCCTTGATGAAAGCCGCCCGCTCCCAGTTCTGGCCCCTGCCCTCGTAATAGATCATCGCCGCATCGACCGGGATCGCCAGCGGCGTCGAGCCGGGATCGGGGCGCAATCTCAGATCGGTGCGGAAGACGTAGCCATCCGCTGTCCGCTCCTGCAGGATGCGCACCAGCCGCCGCATCATTCTCGGGAAGACCTCGATCGCGTCATCCGGGTCAGGCACGATGCCGGCCTGTTCGTCGAAGAAGACGACGAGGTCGATATCGGAGGAATAGTTGAGTTCGGATGCGCCGAGTTTGCCCATGCCGAGCACGATCAGCCCGGAGCCGTCGCTCGGTGCCGCCAAATCCCGCAGCCGCAGCTTTCCACCCTCATGCGCCGAAAGCAGCAGATGGTCGATCGCGGCGGCAACCGAAGCTTCGGCAAGCTCGCTCAGCCAGGCCGTCGTCGCCCGGCCGTCGAAGATGCGCGCGAGATCGGCGAGTGCGACGAGGAAGGCCACCTTGCGCTTGATGATGCGCAGCCTGCTCATCACCACGGATTCCGAAGGCGCCGCCCCCTCGCCGTCCCGCCGCCAGCAGCGCCGCGCCTCGGCGACCAGTGCCTCGATCTGCGGCTCCAGCGGTTCGGTGATGGCACCAGCGAGGATGGCGGGATCGAGATTGACGACCTCGCGCAGATAAGGCGACAGCGTCAGCACGGCCGCAATGAAATCGCGAAGCGGGCTTTCCGTCTTCAGCATCGCAGCCACCGACGGCTCGTGTCTGCCGGCCTCCTGAAGGTCGGCCAGCGCCAGCTTCAACTCCGTCTGGTTCAGCGGACGCAGCAGCCCTTCGGCGACATCCTTCAGGCCATGCGTCGATTTCGTCAGCATGCACTCTCCCTGCTTTAGCGCCTAGGGAAACGACCACGCAGAATCGCGGGAACGCCTCCCTGACCGGCATTAAACTAGGGTCTTGGCGGAAAACCGCCAATACGCGATTCAGCCGATCATCGGCAGCGGGCCATCAGGCAGCCTTGGCCGGGAAGATCATGCTGACGGTCAATCCGCGCTGTTCGGGCTTGTCAGGATCGGTATCGGAGAGTTCCAACCGGCCATTGTGCAGCTCCATCACCGCTTCGACCAGCGAAAGCCCGAGCCCTGTCCCGGGCTTCGACCGGCTTTCATCGAGGCGGACGAAGCGCTTCACCACGTCGTCGCGCCTGTCGGCCGGAACGCCCGGCCCATGGTCGGCAACCGAAAGGCAGATGCCATCCGGGTGGCGGGCGAGCTTCAGCGTTACCTTGCCCGCCCCTTCGGTATCGGAGGAATATTTGATGGCATTGTCGAGCAGGTTGAAGATCGCCTGACCGATCAGCTCTCGATTGCCCTGCACCTCGACATCCGGCTCGATGCTGGAGCTGAGGCCAAGCCCGGCCTCCTCCGCCGCCGGTTCGTAAAGCTCGGCGCTGTCGGAGACGATGGCCGAAAGTTCCACCGGCGACATCTCTGCGGCGACCGAGCCGGCCTCGACGCGGGAGATCATCAGCAGCGCGTTGAAGGTGCGGATCAGCTGGTCCGATTCGGAGATAATGCCTTCGAGCGCGCTGCGCCGCGCCTCGCCGTCGGCGATATCGAGCGCATCGGCCGCCTTGTTGCGCAGCCGCGTCAACGGCGTCTTCAGATCGTGGGCGATGTTGTCGGAGACCTGCCGCAGGCCCTCGTTGAGCTTCTCGATGCGCTCCAGCATGGTATTCAACGACATCGACAGGCGGTCGAATTCATCGCCGGATCCGCCCACCGGCAGGCGCTGCGACAGGTCGCCGGCCATGATCTTCTTGCTGGCATCCGACATGCGGTCGATGCGTTTCAGCGCGTTGCGGCCGATGCCGAACCAGATGATGATGGCGCCAAGCCCCATGATTGCCAGGGCCACCATCAGCGCCTGGCGCACCAGCAGACGGAAACGCTCGGGGTCACCAAGGTCGCGGCCGATCAGGATCCGCAAGCCATTGTCGAGCACGAAGATATTGGCGATTGCCTTGTGGCGGCGCTCGATGCCGCTGTCGGTATAACGCTGGTAGCCGAAGGGCGCGGAGGTCCAGCCGATCTCCTCGAAGACGCCCGGCTGCACCGAGGCGACGTTGCCGGCGAGAATATCGCCCGAGGGACCGGCGATGATGTAGAGGTTGGCGCCCGGCTGGCGGGCACGCCGCTCCATCATGCGCAGGAGAAGGTTCATGCCGCCAGTGTCATAGGCGCGCTGCACCTGCTCCACCTCCTGCCTGACGGCGTCGCGGATCTGGCCCGTCAGCAGCCGTTCCGACATCGCCGTCACGTAGAAGACGAGCGTCGCGGCGCAGATGGCGAAAAGCAGGATGTAGAGTGCCGAAAGGCGGACTGCGGTGGACTTGAAGAGAACCTTGAAACGGCTCATCCCTCATCCTTGATCATGTACCCCGCGCCGCGAATGGTCTTCAGGAGCGGCTGGCTGTAGTCCTTTTCGATCTTCGAGCGCAGCCGCGAGACATGGACGTCGATGACGTTGGTCTGCGGGTCGAAGTGATAGTCCCAGACATTTTCGAGCAGCATGGTGCGGGTCACCACCTGGCCGGCATTCTTCATCAGATATTCCAGCAGGCGGAATTCGCGCGGCTGCAGCGGGATCTCCTTGCCGCCGCGGCGCACCTCATGGGAAAGCCGGTCGAGTTCGAGATCGCCGACGCGATAGACGACGTCCTTATCCGGCGTGCCCTTGCGGCGGCCGAGCACCTCGACGCGCGCCAGCAACTCGCTGAAGGCATAAGGCTTCGGCAGGTAGTCGTCGCCGCCGGCACGAAGACCGGTCACGCGGTCATCGACCTGGCCGAGCGCGGAGAGGATGAGGACCGGCGTATGGATCGCCTTGCGGCGCAACTCGCTGATGACGGAAAGCCCGTCCCGGCGCGGTAGCATGCGGTCGATGACGATGACGTCATAAGTATTTTCCGACCCCATGAACAGGCCGCTCTCGCCGTCGCTGGCGTGATCGGCGACGATGCCCGCCTCGCGAAAGGCTTTCGTGAGATAGACCGCGGCTTCGAGATCATCTTCGATGATGAGAATCTTCATGCGGCCGACATTACCCGCCGGCTGCGTTTCGGCAAGGCTCAAAGCATCTTCCTGCGGGGCGGCGCTCATGGCGATCATCCTTCAAAGGTCAGAAGAATAGAGCCGCGCGGAGTTTCGTCCGCGCGGCTCCAGTTGTCTTGAGGATCAGCCCTGGCCGTTGATCGGAAGCGCTACGAAACGGCTTCCTTCATTGGACTGTATCTGGAAGAGCGCGCGGGTGCGGCCGTCCTTCTTCGCCTGGTTCAGCACCTTGACTACATCGTCAGGGCTGGAGACCTCCTGGTTGTTGACCGAAGTGATCTTTTCGCCTTCCTTGATGCCCTTGTCGGCGGCGTCGGAGTCCGGGTCGATGCCGGTGATCGCCAGGCCCTTGCCGTCGTCAGACGGGCCGACCGTCAGGCCGAGATCGGCAAGCGCCTTTTCGGAAGCCGGTGCCTCGGGCTGCTGCGGCTGGTTGTTGTCATCGGCGGACGCGTCCTTCTGGTCGATCGGCAGCGTGCCGAGTTCGACGGTGAGCGGCTGGGCCTTGCCGGCACGCCAGACCGAAAGCTCGACCTTGCTGCCCGGCTGCATCGCACCGATGCGGCGGCTGAGATCGCGGGCATCCTTGATCGTTTCACCATTCAGCGCGGTGACGACGTCGCCGGCCTTCATGCCGGCCTTGTCGCCCGGCGAACCGGCCTGCGGGGCAACGACGAGGGCGCCGCTCGGCTCGGAGAGACCGATGGATTCGGCGATATCCTTGGTCACCGGCTGGATCTGCACACCCAGCCAGCCGCGCGAGACCTGGCCGTCCTTCATCAGATCGGCGACGACGTCCCTGGCGGTCGAGGCGGGAATGGCGAAGGCGATGCCGACGCTGCCGCCCGACGGCGAGAAGATCGCGGTGTTGATGCCGACAACTTCGCCGCTGAGGTTGAAGGTCGGACCGCCGGAGTTGCCGCGGTTCACGGCGGCATCCACCTGCAGGTAATCGTCATAGGGACCGGAGCCGATATCGCGGCCGCGAGCCGAGACGATGCCGGCTGTGACCGTGCCGCCGAGGCCGAAGGGGTTGCCGACGGCAACGACCCAGTCGCCGACACGGACATTATTGTCGTCGGCCCAGTTGACGTAGGTGAACTTCTTGCCCTTGCCGTCGACCTTCAGCACGGCGAGGTCGGTGCGCGGATCCTTGCCGATCAGCTTGGCATCGAGCTCGGTGCCGTCATTCGTGACCGCGACGAAGGCCTGGCCATCGGAAACGACGTGATTGTTGGTGACGATATAGCCATCCTCGGAGATGAAGAAGCCGGACCCTTGAGCGACCGGGCGGAGGCGACCCTTGCCGCCCGGACCATTCGGACCGCCATTCGGGCCGTTCTGGCCGAAGCGCCTGGAATGGCCCTGCTGATCATTCGGATCCTGGCCGAACTGCTTGAAGAACCGCTTCAGCGGATGATCATCGGGAAGGTCGTCGAAGCCGCGGCCGTTAAAGTCGAAGGAGAAGCCGTCATTGTTGTCGGAGACGGGATTGACGCGGTTTTCGACCCGGACGGAAACGACGGCCGGCGAGACGGCGTCGACGACATTGGCGAAGCTCGGAACAGCAGGCGCCTGAACCTTGACAGCTTCGGCATAAGACCGGGTGATTTCGAGCGGAACGCCGGTTGCGAGCACAGCGGCTGCGATACCGGCGACGGTAGAAGCCTTGAGCACAGTGGCGAGGGACGGACGTCCGTTGAAATTCTTGAGCATTGGAGCACCTTCTCTTGTTCTTAAATCTTCAGACCGGCGACGCCGGATCAGTCGATGACTAAAGATATAGGACGCCGCACCTTACTGCGAACTGTCCGGCCAATGAAAAGTTCGTAATGTTTGCAATGTTTGCTTTCGGCCGAACATGCCGCCGGCTTCTCTGGCGGCCCGAAATGCCCGCCTGCCGGATCAGCATGATCGATTATTTCTTCAAAAGCTCGCTCAGCTTCGCCTGCTCGTCTGCCGTCAACTTGCTGCCGGTCGGCTTGCCGGCCCTCTTGCGCGCAAAGACCAGCAGTGACAGCCCGCCGGCCAGCACCAGCAGCACCGGCGCACCCCAGAGCAGCACCGTCTTCATGCTGACACGCGGCTTCAACAGCACGAACTCGCCGTAGCGCGAGACGATATAGGTCAGCACTGCCTCGTCGCTGTCGCCATCGGCGATGCGCTCGCGCACGAGCAGGCGCAAATCCTTGGCCAGATCGGCGTTGGAATCGTCGATCGACTGGTTCTGGCAGACCATGCAGCGCAGTTCCGCCGAAAGGGCGCGGGCGCGCGCCTCGAGCGCCGGATCGGCCAGCACCTCGTCCGGATTGACGGCAAAGGCGGACATGGGTGTGAAGAGGAGGAACAGGACGATGAGCAATCGGGAGAGAAGCCGCGACAGCTGCGAGACTTGCGAGACGCACCCAACCTCTCTTCCCCTCATTCCTGTGCTCGTCACAGGAATCCAGCCGAGGCGCGTCCGCGCCGTGAATGAATCTTTTCGCGAAGAAGAGTCTCCTGCGCCCAAGGACTTGGGCGCACTGGATTCCTGTGACAAGCACAGGAATGAGGGAGGTGGGGAACGGCGCATCATTCAGCCGGCTCCATGGTAGTCGCGGCCGGTTTTACCTTCGCCTTCCTGCGCGGGGCGCCGACACGCAGGCGCCGGTCGCTGAGCGAGACGAGGCCGCCGAAGGCCATGAGCACCGTTCCGCCCCAGATGCAGAGGATGAACGGCTTCCACCAGATGCGCACGACGATGCCGCCGTCCTTGGTGGCGTCGCCGAGCGAGACGTAGAGCTGGCTGAGGCCGAAGGTCACGATGCCTGCCTCCGTCGTCGGCATCTGGCGGGCGGTGTAGAGGCGTTTGGCCGACCAGGTGTCGGCGACCGTGACGCCGGCGCGGCGGATGGTGAAGTGGCCGCGCTCCTCGGTATAGTTCGGACCGGTCGCCGGCTGCATGCCGTCGAAATGCAGGCTGTAGCCGCCGGCATCCGCCGTTTCGCTGGGCTTCATCTCGATGACATGCTCGGTCTGGAAGGTCGTAACGGCGACAATGCCGAGCACGGTCACGCCGAGGCCGGCATGGGCAAGGGCGGTGCCGAAGGCCGAACGCGGCAGGCCGGTCAGCCGGCGCCAGGCGACAGAGCCCGCCACCTTGCCGATGCCGGCGCGATACCAGAGATCGGCGATGGCGCCGAGGATGAGGAACAGCCCGGCCGCCAGCCCGAGCACTGCAAGCACCGGCCCGCCATGTTCGATGTAGAAGAAGGCAACAGCGGCAAGGAAGGCCAGACCTGCCACGACGTAGAGCCGCTGCAGGGCGCCGAGCAGATCGCCGCGCTTCCAGGCCAGCAGCGGCCCGAAGGGCACGATGACGATCAGCGGCGCCATCAGCAGGCCGAAGGTCAGGTTGAAGAAGGGCGGCCCGACGGAAATCTTATCGCCGGTCAGCGTTTCCAACAGCAGCGGATAGAGCGTCCCGGTCAGCACCGTGCCGCAGGCGACCGTCAGGATCAGATTGTTGACGACGAGTGCGCCCTCGCGCGAAATCGGCGCAAACAGCCCGCCGGCCGCGAGCTTCGGCGCGCGGAAGGCAAAGAGCGACAGCGCCCCGCCGATGAAGATCAGCAGGATACAGAGAATGAAGACGCCGCGGGAGGGGTCGCTGGCAAAGGCATGCACCGAGGTCAGCACGCCGGAGCGGACCAGGAAGGTGCCCATCAGCGACAGCGAGAAGGTGAGGATGGCGAGCAGCACCGTCCAGATTTTCAGCGCCTCGCGCTTTTCCATGACGAGCGCCGAATGCAGCAGGGCGGTGCCGGCGAGCCAGGGCATGAAGGAGGCGTTTTCCACCGGGTCCCAGAACCACCAGCCGCCCCAGCCGAGTTCGTAATAGGCCCAGTAGGAGCCCATGGCGATGCCAAGCGTCAGAAAGGTCCAGGCGGCCAGCGTCCAGGGCCGCACCCAGCGCGCCCAGGCGGCGTCGATGCGCCCTTCCAGAAGGGCTGCGACGGCAAAGGAGAAGCAGACGGAGAAGCCGACATAACCGAGATAGAGCAGCGGCGGGTGGATCGCGAGGCCGACATCCTGAAGCACCGGGTTGAGATCGCGGCCCTCGGCCGGCGCCGGATCGAGACGGAGGAAGGGATTGGAGGTCAAAAGAATGAACAGCGTGAAGGCGACCGAAATCCAGGCCTGCACGGCCAATACATTGGCCTTCAGCGTCTCCGGCAGATTGCGGCCGAAGACGGCGACCAACGCGCTGAACAGCGTCAGGATCAACAGCCAGAGCATCATCGACCCTTCGTGATTGCCCCAGACGCCGGAATATTTATAGAGCAGCGGCACCAGCGAATGCGAATTCTCCCAGACGTTCTCGACCGAGAAATCCGAGACGACATGGGCATAGGTCAGCACGGCGAAGGAGAAGGTGACAAGCGCAAACATCGCCAGCGAGCCGATCGCCGCCACATCCATCATCGCCCGGTCATGACGACGGGCTCCGATCACCGGCACGATGGAAAGGATGAGCGCGGTTGCCAGCGCCAGCACCAGCGCGTAATGGCCGATCTCGATGATCATTGCGTCGCCTTCACTTGCTGTCCTTTCACTTCCTGGCCCTGAGCTTCTTGGCCTTGACCTTCCTTCCACAGCCCCTGGGATTTGAGCCTGTCGGCCACGTCCTTCGGCATATAGGTCTCGTCATGCTTGGCGAGCACGGTGTCGGCGACGAAGACGTTCGTGCCAGTGGCGAACATGCCTTCGGTGACGACGCCCTGGCCCTCGCGGAAGAGGTCGGGGAGAATGCCGGTATATTTGACCTTCACAGCATTGGTGCTGCCGTCGGTCACGGCAAATTCCACCGTCGAGCCGGTGCCGCGCACTACACTGCCCTCGCCAACCAGGCCGCCGAGCCGGATGCGGGTTTCCGGCGCCACCGGCGTCTTCGCGAGATCGGCCGGCATGTAGAAATAGGCGACCGACTGGCTGAAGGCGAACATCACCAGCAGCACGGCGGCGATGATGAAGCCCATGCCGCCGCCGATCACCGCCAGGCGCTTGTGTTTGCGCGTCATTGCGTCGCTCCCTCCGTGGCTATGCCGAGTTCCCTGGCAAGCGCCAGCAATTGCCTGCCCTCTTCGCCGGGCGGCGGAAAAGCCGCAAGCCCGCGTTTCAGGGCGCCGGCGGCGCGATCCTTGTCGTTCAATACGGCGTAAGAGCGGACGAGCCGCATCCATCCCTCGAAATTGTTCGGATCCTCGCTGAGCTTGGCATCGAGGCTTTCGACCATGCCTCGGATCATTTGCTGCCGGTCGCCGGCGCTCATAGTCTCGGCCGCCGCCACATCTTGCTGCGTCGGATTGCCGGGGGCAGCCGAATTGGCGCCCGAGGCAGCCGAACCGGCGCCCGGGGCAGCCGGATTGGCGCCGGGGGCCGGATTGGCACCTGCCGGCGCGCCGCCGTTCAAGGCAATATGCTGGTTGACCAATGGCAGCCAGGGCGCATCGGCGGGCGATTGTTTTGCCAGCGCCTCGAAAGCCTGGCGCGCCTCATTTGGCCGTCCCGCCTGCTCCATGCTGAGCGCGATGTAGAAGCGGGCACGCGGATTATCAGATTCGAGCGTCAGCGATTGTTCCAGCACTTGCCGCGCCTCCTCCGTCACCACGCCGTCCGAGACCGCCATCAGCGTCTCGGCAAGTCCGTCGAGCCGGACGGGGCTCGGGCCGAGAAGCCGGATGGCATTGCGATAAGCCACTTGCGCATCGTTGACGCGCATCGTGCGGAAATAGATCGGCGCCAGCACGTCCCAGCCCTTGCCGTCATCGGGTTTCTCAGCCAGGTGCCGCTCCGCCTTGACGATCAGCACCGCCACGTCGTTGCCGGGATTTTCCAGCCGCGCTTCCAGCGGCTGCGAGGGCAGGTCCGGCCTACCCGTCGTCAAATAAAGACAGAGCCCGAGAACCGGCAGGAGCAGGAGGACGAAGGCCTCGGTGAAACGGTGATGCCGTGCGGGTTTCGGCGTTTCGGCCGGCTCGTCGGCCGAGACGGCGATCAGCCGCCGGCCGATTTCCGCCCTGGCGTAATCGGCCTCCTCCGGGGTGATCAGCCCGCCATCGAGATCGCGGTCGAGTTCGCGCAACTGGTCGCGATAGACCGCCGCCTCGCCGGCGCGGATATTTTCCGCCGCCTTCGCTCCGCGCAGAAGGGGGTAGAGCAGGATAACGGCGATGGCTGCCGTCAGAGCGGCAACGAGAATCCAGAACAGCATGTCGCCCAAATACGTGAAGCGCGTCTTCATTCCAACTGCCAAAGCCGGAATGACGAAGATTTGAGGCTAGCGCATAACCCCGACAATCGGAATCGATTTTCGGAAAGGATTATGCGCCATTTAAAGTGATAGAGCCCCCTTAGCGCGTCCTATCGGACGCGCGGCGCTCCATAAGCCGCAATTCAGAGCGGCGACCAGCTGCCGTCGCCGTTGCGGCAGGCAGCGCCGCGCGCCACCGTGTCCTTGCCGTCGACGGTCAGCGTGTGGGTATATTGCCGGCAGTTCTGCGAACCGACCTGATAGGGTGCTGCCGCCACCACCTTGCCGGTCACGTCCTTGCCGGTCCAGAGCACCGGCTGGCCGACAGCAGCCCCTTCCAGCGCGCGATATTCCGCCTCGAGCGCCCGCTGCTTGTCGCTGTCGGTCAAGCTCACGCCGCTGCGGCCGACGATGCCGCCCTGCAGCGCGGTGATGAAGGCGGCCGATGCCGAGGGCTTGCTCGAAAAAATGCCGCGCGAAGCGGCACTCTTCGTCGTCGTGCAGCCGGACAGCGCGACGGCGACGAGAAGAGCGGAAGCGATCATGCCTTGCGAGCGTAAAATCATTGCGTCGAACCACGATCAGGGGTCAATTTCAGCCGATCGAAGTGCAGCGTCCCCGTGTCAGCATTAAGGCAAAGCATGCTATACATTTGCCAGTATCTTTGTGACATCAAGCAGTTGCTCATGCAACATCCTTTGTGACGCCGGGCAGGATAAGCTTCGCCTTCAGCCCGCCCCATTCACCGCGGGAAAGCTCGAGCCGTCCCTGGTATTCGTTGGAAATCTCGGTGACGATCGAAAGGCCGAGCCCGGTTCCGGGCTTGCTTTCGTCGAGCCGGCGGCCGCGCTTCAACGCCTCGCGGATCTGGTCCGGCTCCAGGCCCGGCCCGTCATCCTCGACGGCGAGTTCCACCCAGTGGCGGCGCGCGCTCGCCTCCACCCCCTTCACATCCTCGCCGGCCTCGACGGCCGAAAGCCGCACCCTGCTTTTGGCAAAACGCGCCGCATTTTCCAGGAGATTGCCGACAGTCTCCTCGAGATCCTGCTGCTCCATGGCAACGGCCAGATGTGGTGGCGAGACGACGAGATCGAATTCGGTATCGACGTTCAGCCGGCGCATGACACGCACCAGCCGCTCCAGCGCCGGCTCGGCATCGGTGCGGGCGAGCACGGATTCGCGCTGCGCGGCGATGCGGGCTCGATTGAGATAGGACTGCACCTGCCCCTGCATCGATTCCGCCTGGCTGCGGACCAGCTCGCCGTGGGATTTTTCGAGCACGCGCGCTTCGTTGAGAAGCACGGCGATCGGCGTCTTCAGCGAATGCGCGAGATTGCCGACCTGCATGCGGGCCCGCTCGACGATGCGGCGATTGCTGTCGATCAGCGCGTTCACCTCGTTGGCGAGCGGCAGGATTTCGCGCGGGAAGTCGCCTTTCAGCTGTTCGCTCTCGCCGGCGCGGATGCGCTCCAGCGCGGCACGCGCCTTGTCGAGCGGCTTCAGCCCGTAGAGAATCGCCAGCGCGTTGACGATCAGGCTGCCGACGCCGAAACCGGCAAGCGCCAGATAGAGGCTGTGGGAAAAGGTGCGGACATCGTCTTCGACGACATCGACATTGCCGGTGACGCGGACGCGCGCTGCACGCCCGTCGGTATCGAGCACCACTTCGGTTTCGGCCACCTGCACGCGGTTCCCGGAAGCATCCGTCACCTGGTAATAGCGCTCGTAATTCTTGTCGAAGGGCGCTTCGACGACGGAGGGAACCGGAATGAGCGCCGAGCCCAACGAAGGCGACACCAACGGTGCGGTCGTATAGGTGCCGAGCGGCTCCACCACCCAGTACCAGCCGGTCTTCGGCTGGGCAAAACGCAGGTCGCCGAGTTGCGGGCTGCCGCTGAGCGCACCCTGATCGCCGATCGTCACCGAATTGATGACATTATAGAGCTGCGCCCGCAACAGATCCTGGAAACCGCGTTCGGCGCTCTTGCGGTAGAGGGTGGAGATCAGCAGACCGATCACCACCAGCGCCACCGTCGACCAGACCGTGGTCAGCAACAAAACACGTGCGGTGAGCGACTTAATTCGCATGTTTCGGCGCTTGGATACGGTAACCGAGACCGCGCACCGTTTCGATCAAGTCGACCCCCATTTTCTTGCGCAGGCGGCCGACGAAGACCTCGATCGTGTTGGAATCACGATCGAAATCCTGGTCGTACATGTGCTCGACCAGTTCCGTGCGCGAGACGACCTCGCCCATGTGATGCATGAGATAGGAAAGCAGGCGATATTCGTGCGAGGTCAGCTTCAGCGTCGTGCCGTTGACCGTCGCCTTCGAGGATTTGGTATCGAGCCGCACCGGTCCGCAGATGATCTCGGATGAGGAATGCCCGGCCGCACGCCGGATCAGCGCCCGAATGCGGGCCAGCACTTCCTCGACATGGAAGGGCTTGGTGACGTAGTCGTCGGCACCGGCGTCGATGCCGGCGACCTTGTCGCTCCAGCGGTCGCGCGCCGTCAGAATCAGCACCGGCACGCCGCGGCCGGCGCCGCGCCATTTTTCAAGAACGGTGACCCCGTCCATCTCCGGCAGGCCGATATCGAGGATGATGGCGTCATAGGGTTCGGTGTCGCCGAGGAAATGGCCTTCCTCGCCGTCGAACGCCTGGTCGACGACATAGCCCGCCTCCTTCAGCGTGTCGGCCAACTGCCGGTTCAGATTAACGTCGTCTTCGACTACCAGGATGCGCATCGGTCCGCCTTCGTCCGCTTCAAATCGATCAATTGTCCTGAATAAGCCGATTCCGCCTACATCGGAACCTTTACCGTGACTTTGCGTGGGCGCTGGCCGTTACCCTGCACAAGAACGGTGATGATGCAGGTATCGCCCACCGGTTGCACGGACAGGAGCTGGCCGCCCGTCTGCTCGACGACCTGGGCTGCGGCGGCGCTGCAATCGCCTCCGATACGCACGACAAAAGTGCCCGCGGCGTCCGGTGAGGGCGCCGATACCACCAGTCCGGCGGCCAATGCTGCGACGCTCAGAGGAAAGGCCATGTGTTATGCTTTCAAGGTAATGCCAACTTGCCCCGAATATGTACTCACGCGACCTGAATGGCAAATGAATGCGCTGTAATGCAGGGTGTTTAGAACTGTTCTCGACTGTTCGGGACAGCCGGTTTCAGCGCCTCTAAATTGCCGCCGCAGCAGGCTCCGGCGGCGGCCGTTGCGGCCAAAAACAATACCTCAGCCTTGGGATCCACGCATTCTTCATCACCTCCGGTAAGGCGGGAAGCCGGCGGGACCGACACCACAGTCTCTGTCTGCGAATCGGCCGCGCTCTTCTCTTTCCTGCCGCCCGCAGCTTTCACCGGCCGGTTGAAACTGTTATGCCCTTGCTGCCCCACATTTCAGACCGTTTCAGCACCGATGCCAAAATCCTCCCGCTTCCGCTCGGCGCAGACGGTCACCGTCCTTGCCGTTACCCAGCTGATCGGCTGGGGCACGACCTTCGACATGCTCGGGGTCATGGGCCGCGTCGTGGCGCCCGATCTCGGCCTGGCGAACGAAGTGGTATTTGCCGGCCTGACGATCATGATGGTGGTCAGCGCCATGGTCGGTCCGGCGACCGGCCGCTGGCTTGGCCGCTATGGTGCTGCCCGGGTGCTTTCGGCCGCCTCGCTGACCTTTGCGCTTGGCCTGCTTGTGCTTGCCGCCGCAAACGGCATTGTGCTCTATGCCAGCGCCTGGATCATCATCGGCATCGGCGGCGCATGTGGCCTCTCAGCGCCGGCCTATACCGCCGTCGTCGAGCGCGAAGGGGCAAACGGCAAACGCGTCATCGCCATCCTGATGCTGTTCACCGGGCTTTCGAGCGCCATCTTCTGGCCGATCCTCAGCCTGCTCAATGAGGCGGTCGGCTGGCGCCTCACCTTCCTGGTCTGTGCGGCGCTGCAATTCTTCGTCTGCCTGCCGCTGCATCTTTTCGCCCTGCCGAAGCCGGTCGCAACGCATGTCGAAGGCGGCACAGCCGAAATCGCCCCGGTGCAGCTATCAAAGGCCAAGCAGCGAAAAGCCTTCTTGCTGATCGCCGCGGCGACGACGATCTCGACCTTCGTCACCTTCGGCATCTCCCCATCGCTGCTCGAAATCTTCCGCCAGTCCGGCGCTTCGCCGGCCTTTGCGCTGCAGCTCGGCTCGGCACGCGGCATCCTCGGCATCTCGGCACGTTTCCTCGACATGCTGCTCGGCCGGCGCGGCAATCCCATGCTCAGCGCGGCCATGGGCATCAGCCTGATGATGATGAGCTTTCTTATCATGCTGGTTGCCAGCCCGTCGACGCCGTTGCTCGTCACCTTCGTCCTGCTTTACGGGTTCGGCACCGGCGTCATGACCGTCGCCCGCGCGCTGCTGCCGCTGGCGCTGTTCTCACCGAGCGAATTCGGACTGCAATCGGCCCGGCTGTCGCTGCCGCAGAACCTCGCCAACGCCATCGCCCCCGTCATCTTCACCGCCATCCTCGACCGCGCCGGCACCGGCCCGGCGCTCGCCGCCTGCGCAGTTCTCGCGGCACTGTCTCTCATCTTCGTGCTGATGCTGATGGCGCTGGTGCGCGGCGCCCGCGCATCGGAATCAGCCATTCTTAATGTCTCTTGATTATCATCCACGCAGGATGAGAGCGGCTTTCCATCCACCGCAACCTGATCACGAACCAGCAGCCGGTTTTGGCGAATCTTTTGAATCGCTTGCCGCCGCTTTTTCGAAAGTTGAGTCCGGTGGTTCGGAAGTTGAGTCAGCTTCGCAGCGATCCGAATCCGGACAATCATTCATCCATTTGAAATTTCAATGGAATACAGCGTGGCCGAACGCTTTCGCAAGTCAGAGCGGCCGCGTCACCGCCGTGTGGTTATCGTAGTCGGCGGCGATGCGCTTTTCCCGGAGCGGCCGCACACGATCGATCGAGAGCTGATAATCGGGATGCGCCTTGTAGGCGGCAAGGGCCGCCTCGTCGTCGAATTCGCCATAGACTACGAGATCGATCTCGGTGCCCAGCTGATCGGTCTTCACATTGGTGCCGATTTCCAGCAGCCGCGCATGCGGAATGCCGGTCAGTATAGAAAGCCCGGCCCTCACCTCCTGCAGATGTTCCTCCTGCACGGTGAAAAAGACGATATGACGGATCACGCGGAAGCTCCTGTCAGATTTATCCAAACGATGGAGCGACCTTGGCGCATCCTATCGAACGCGCCGCACTCCAGATCTCAGCCGGGCGATAACATGCGCGCCCCAGGCCTTCAACCGCGCGAGCATGCCACGGGCCGCTTCGGGACGTATCGCCGCATCGAAGACCATGGCATAGGCGGCGAGTTTTTCCGCCCGGTCGGTGCCATTGACAATGCGGCGCGCATTCACCCAGTCCGCGGTCGTCACGTTCAGGTGATCGGCGAGCCTGTGGCCGGTAAAGCTGCCCTGCAGCATGCCTTCGATCAGGATCGTCACCGCCGCATCCATCTCCATCGCCCGGTCGGGATCGGCAACGAGGTCGATCCCCGTCAGCACACTCATCGCCTCATAGTTCCGCTTGTGGGTGAGCTGCACCAGGCCGCGTCCGAGCCAGCTCCGACCATCCTCATCCGGCCGCCAGTAGGGCGTCTTTACCCAGGAGAGCCGGCCTGCGGCAAAGGCCGTCTCGAGGATCTCGACTGCGCGCACATCGCTTTCCGCCAGCGTCTCTCGCACCGGCTGCATCGTATAAGCGGTCTCGTGGTAAGCGGTTGCGAGGATATAGGCGAGCCACCGCCGGTCGGCATGGGCAAACCGTTCTTCCCAGGCGTCGAGGATCGCCGTGATGCCCACTACCTGAGGCTGCGTCAGCTCTCCCTTGAAGAGTCCGTGCCGCACAACATCGAAAAAGAATGCCCGGTCCATGTGGACAACCATTCCGCGCTTCCCTCAAATATCAAGGTTAAAACTATCTTAATCGATTAAATTCGATTTAATCGTTTAAAGTGTTTAAGCCACTGATTTACACGCCTTTTGTCTTGTGCAATGCATCTTCTTGCCCTGAAGCCTTACCACGAAAAGAGGAGACTTCCGATGCAGACATCCGCCAATGCCCCAACCACCATTCCCCAGCATGTCGTCGACCAGATGGAAAACGAATGGCGCCAGGTTCGCCCTGAACGGGAAAATACGCGCCCGGCCCAGCAGCCTCAACAACAACGCTGAAATAGACGCAAAGCGGTACCGATGTAAGCTCGAGCGCCGCCCCAGCGCGCCCGATCAATGCCCCGGCCAGTCACTCGTGGCCGGGTGAATTTTTTCATAGGCACAATAAACATCCCAGCGGTTTGACCGCCCCTCATCGCATCACAGCATCCAGCCGTTTCGCCAGCGTGTCCAACGATCGGCTGAAAACCATCCTGTCGTCCAGCGCACGCGACAACACCAGCGCGCCCTGAATACCGGCGACGCCCTCCTCGGCGAGCGCTTGAGCCTCCCCCTCAGGGCAGCCTGCCCGCATCAGCGCCGAACGCAAGGCGTCGATCCAGCGGACGAAATAGTCGCCGATCGCTGCCGAAAACCGTTCCCGGGTCTCGTCAAGCGCGAAGGCACCGACGAGGCAGATGCGGCCGCCGGAGCGGAAATAATCGTTCACATTCGTCCACATCGCTGCGATCGTCTCACGGGCGTCGCCCTCTCTCAACGGCTGATAGATCGCATGTTCGAACCAGGCATCGACCTCGGCGAGCACGGCACTCGCCATCTCCTCCTTGCCGCCGGGGAAGAAGTGGTAAAGGCTGCCCTTGCCGATGCCGGTGCGTTCGGTGATCCGGCTGAGCGACGTGCCCTCGTAGCCGAGCTCGCGGAAGATTTCCGCTAGCAGCGGTATGATGTCGGCGCGTTCGTAGACAGTTTTCACCCGCGAACTTTCCTTGGCTTGATCAGAGGCCGAGTTCTGTCAGACCGGGATGGTCGTCCGGCCGCCGGCCGAGCGGCCAATGGTATTTGCGTTCCGATTCCCGGATCGGCAGGTCGTTGATGCAGGCGAAGCGGCGCTGCATCAAACCGGCGGCGTCGAATTCCCAGTTCTCGTTGCCATAGGAGCGGAACCAGTTGCCGCTGTCATCGTGCCATTCATAGGCGAAGCGCACGGCGATGCGATGATCGGTAAAGGCCCAGATCTCCTTGATCAACCGGTAATCCAGCTCCTTTGCCCATTTGCGGGTGAGGAAGGCGACAATCTCGGCACGGCCGCTGATGAATTCGGCGCGGTTCCGCCAGCGGCTATCCGGCGTATAGACGAGCGAGACGCGCTCGGGATCACGGCTGTTCCAGCCGTCCTCGGCAAGACGGACTTTCTGGGTGGCAGTCTCAAGGGTGAAAGGCGGGATGAGGCTCGACATGAGTTCTCCGGGACGTTCCTGTACTGAACGGTTATCATTGTACCGATCGGTAAAATGATTGGCAAGCCGCTTCGAGACGACATTTCTCAAAGGCCGGGAGGCAGGCTCCACCGCAGCGGCAGGGCATCCGGGCGAAGCACGATCTCTTCCGGCGTGAAACGCCACAACCTTTCCGCCCGTTGAAAGCTGGCGACCTCGGGTGAATCCAGCAGCACCTCGACCCTTCCCGTCATCTGCAGCATGTCGCCGGTCTCGAAATCGATGAAGACCAGCCCTGCCTTCGGGTTGACGAGGAAATTGCCCAGCGTGTTGAAGAACCGATTGCCGGGAAAATCGGGAACGGTCAGCACGCCGTCGACGCCGACACGCACGAAGCCGGCATTGCCGCCGCGGTGCGACACGTCCACCTGCCGCTCGCCATTCTGCCGGTCGACATAGGAGGCGACAAAGAAGGTATCGGCGCCCTCGATCATCCGCTTCGCCCGATCTTCGAGTTGGCCGGAATGAAGCGGCGGCATCGCTGTGGGCACATCAGGGTCGCGGACGAAGGCGGAAGAGCGAAGCTGGATATATTGCGGGCAATTGCCGAAGCTCTGGCCGACGCGTACCTGGAAAGCTCCAGCGTCCGTCCTGCGGATCACGCCGTTCAGCCGGTTGCGCCGCCGGGTCTCGAGCTGGATCCCGAGCATCGCAATCGCGTCGCCATCCTCCATGCCGGCATCGGCAGGATCGGCTGCGTCGCGCGGCAGCTGCACATCGAGAATCTCCGGCTCCGGCGAGGCCATGAAACCAGGGCGCTCGGCCCTGACCGTTGCCCAGGCATCGCCCTTCGCATCGACGGCGCCGAGCACGACGAAAGGCAGCATCGGAAAGAAGGCACGGTGCTGCTCCGGCATGGCCTTGCGGACGAAATTCCGGCCCGGCCCGTCCATGCGTTCGGCGACACCGACACTGCGCTGCATGGCGAGTTCGCCCGCATGCCAGGGCGATGTGGCGTCCTGTCTTGTCAGATCCAGCATCACGGCCTCCTTCAGGGCGGCATTTGGGGGAACCGGGACAGCGTCCCTGCCCGGGCGGTTTCTCACGCGGCAAGGCCGATCTTGGTCTTGCGGAAGCCGACGAAACCCGGCAGCGCCTCGATGCGCGCAAGCCAGGCGCGAACGCTTGGATAGGCCGAGATATCGACATTGCCCTCCGGCGCATTAGCGATGTAGCTGTAGAGCGCGATGTCGGCGATCGCAGGATTGTCGCCGAGCAGGAAGCTGCGGTCGTCCAGTTCAGCCTCGATCAGCGCCAGAATGCGGTGCGCCCGGGCGATCACTTCGTCGGTGCGGAAATCGGCACCGAAGACGGTGACCAGGCGCGCGGCACATGGCCCATAGGCGATCTCGCCGGCCGCAACCGAGAGCCATTTCTGTATCCGCGCCGCGGCCACCGCCTCTTCCGGCAACCAGTCGGTGCGGCCGTATTTGCGCGCGAGATAGACGAGGATGGCAGCGGAATCGGCAATGACCGTGCCATTGTCGTCGAGCACCGGCACCTGGCCAAAGGGATTGAGCTTCAGAAAGTCCGGCGCCTTGTGAGCGCCTGCCGCCATGTCGACTTCGACCAGTTCATAGGGGGCGCCAAGCAGCGACAGGAACAGGTGAGCCCGGTGGGCATGGCCGGAAAGCGGGTGATGGTAGAGTTTCATTGATGGTTCCTTTGGTCTTCTATTCGACGGGACGCGGTTGGCGATGGCCGCTTCGAACCATCTGCCGTGTAATTTACTGCCTTCCACCTGCCTGCAGTAGAATGCTAATCTGGAAGGCATGTTATCAAATCATGGAAGGATAGAATGGACCGCCTCGACGCCATGAGCGTACTTCTTGCTGTTGTCGAACAGGGCAGCCTGTCGGCCGCCTCACGGCATCTGCGATCCCCGCTCGCAACCGTCAGCCGCAAGGTTTCGGAACTGGAAACACATCTCAATGCCCAACTTGCTGCAGCGGAGCAACCGGAAGATCACGCTGACGGAGGCTGGCCGCGCCTATGTCGAGGCGGCGCGGGAAATTCTCGATCGGGTGGAAGAGGCGGAACGGACCGCTGCCGGCGAATACAGCGCCCCGAAGGGCGAGTTGACGATGACCGCACCCATCGTCTTCGGGCGCCTGCATGTCTTGCCTATCGTGGTGGACTTCCTGAAAGCCTATCCCGATATCAATCTGCGGCTGATGCTTGGCGACCGGCTGTCGAATGTCGTCGAGGATCATATCGACGTGGCGCTCCGGATCGGCAACCTGCCGGACAGCAACCTGATCGCCACAAGGCTCGGCGCGATCCGCCGCACGGTTTATGCCAGCCCCGATTATCTCACGCGGCACGCCCTGCCCCGGCATCCAGGCGATCTCGCTGGACATGACTGCGTCACCTTTGAGGGCATGGCCTCGATGCTGAGCTGGATATTCACCGAGGGGAAGCATGATCTCGCGGTGCCGATCCGCTCGCGGCTTGCCGTCAACACCGCCGAGGCCGCGATCGATGCGGCCGTCGCCGGCCTCGGTATCACCCGCGTGCTTTCGTACCAGGCCGCACGCGCCGAGATGGCAGGCCTGCTGGTGCCGCTGCTCGCCGATTTCGAACCGCCGCCGGCGCCGGTGCATCTCGTCTATCCCGCGCAGGGGCTGGTGCCGCTGAAGCTGCGGGCGCTGCTCGATTTCGCAACGCCGCGCCTGCGCGCGACTTTGAATAAACCTTAAAGCGCATCGCGCTTTAGGTCTTTGTTTTTACGCATGTCGTTATCGCAAAACCGCTGCACACTTTTGCGCGACATGCTTTAGGCGAGCTTGCCCTCTTCCGCCTTGTAGAAATACTGGCTGGCCACCAGCCAGCCCTTCAGCGGCCGGAGCGGCGGAATGCATGTGGCAAGCATGAAGGGGCCGGTGACCAGAAGCTGCACCCAGATCGGCGCCGAAAAGGCCACCTCCAGCCAGACGCCGAGCAGCACGCTCGGGATGCAGGCGAAGCAGATGACGAAGAAGGCCGGACCGTCGGCCGGATCGGCGAAGGAATAATTGAGACCGCAGACCTCGCATTCGGGCTGCAATGTCAGGAAGCCCTTGAACATATGACCCTGGCCGCAGCGCGGGCAGCGCCCCTTGATGCCGGTCTGCATCGGAGGAAGTGGGGGATATTCCGTGTCCATGACGATCTCGCTTTCTTGCTCCGCAAACATTATTACCATCAATGTTTGCAATGAATGCATGCAATATAGTTACATTATGGGGAAATTGCCAGTCAATTTGTCAGAATGCCGCAGAGCCCCTGGCGCATGCCGGCAGCAAGCTGACTGCAGATTTATCAAGCAGCATGTGAGGCCGCAGCCAGGCCTGGCAGCCTGGGCGAATCAGACGTGAACGTGGTGGTGGTGAACGTGACGGTTACGCTTCGCCCATGCCCGAATAGATCTGGGCGCGACCGATCTGATGTCGATCGCTCGCGCCTGAGCAGCCCGGAGCTGGATTCTACGTCAGAAGAACGACGCCGCCATTTCCGGCGGGCCTTCCAGCGCATGGGCCATGAATTCCAGTGCGCCCTGCAGTTTCTCCCGAGTGATCGGTCCGCCAAGGCAGACACGCACGGCCTCGGGTGCCGTGCCCTCGACCGTGAAGGCATCGCTTGCGACGACGCCGACGCCGGAAGAACGGGTATGGCTGCCGAAGGTAGAGCGGGTCCACCCGTTGGAGAGCGGCAGCCAGATGTTGAAGCTGATCGGATCGGCGCGGTAGCTGCCGGCCGGCAGGATGGCGGCGACCATCTGCTGGCGGGCGGCGGCCTCGGCACGGATGAAACGCAGGATCGTATCGGCAGTGCCGTCCTCGATCCAGCGGGTGGCGAGCGCCACGGTCAGCGGCGAGGCCATGACATTGTTGGCGCGCATGGCGCTGACGAAGGGCCACACGGCCTTGCTGTCCGGCGCCACGACATAGGCAAGGCGCAGACCCGCGCCGATGCATTTCGCCAGCCCGCCGATATGCCAGGTCAGATCGGGCGCTGTTGCCGCGAGCGGCGCCGGGCCGTGCTGCGGAATGAAGCCGTAGGCATCGTCCTCGACGATCGGCACGTGATATTTGCGGGCGACGGCGCAGATCTCCTCGCGGCGCCTGGCTGGGATGGTCAGCGTCATCGGGTTCTGCAGCGTCGGATTGAGATAGAGCGCCTTCGGCTTCAATCTCTCGCAGGCCTCGGCAAAGGCGTCCGGCAGGATACCGTCCTCGTCCATCGGCAGGCCGGTCAGATTGAGCCGCAGCTGGGCGGCGATCGAGCGCATGCCGGGATAGGTGATGATTTCCGAAAGCACGGTTTCGCCCGGCTTTGCCAGCAGGCCGAAAATCGCCAGCAGGGCCGGATGGGCGCCGGGTGTGACGAAGATGCGCTCCTGCGACGGCACCAGCCCGCGACGGCTGAGCCAGGAGGCGGCAGCCTCCTTGTCCATGCTGGAGCCGCCGAAACCCTGATAACGCAGCAGCGGAATGAGGTTTGCCGTCACCGCTGACATGCCCTCGCGCATGCGAGCGATCAGCTCGGGATCATCCGGTTCCGGCGGCATATTCATCGAGAAATCGACGATGGAGGCGCGGCGGGGATCGGGCGCGGCGTCGGGCGCGAATCCCTGGCGCTCCTTGTCCGCGCCACCGGTAACGAAAGTGCCTCGGCCGACATGCGAATCCACAAGCCCGCGCTTCTGCGCCTCGACATAACCTCTCGCCACCGTCGTGAAATCGACATTCAGCCGCTTGGCGAGTTCGCGTTGCGGCGGCAGCCGGTCCCCAACCACAAGATGCCCGCTGCGCAGATCCATTTCGATCACATCGGCGATCGCCATATAACGCGGGCTGCTGCTGCGGCTGAGATCGGGATGCCAGTCTTTCATGTCGAAATCCGTATCGGTCTGATTCCTGATGAGATTGACCGTATATTGTTGCACAATGCCGCTGTCACGAAAAATGTCGCGCGCCAAGTCCGGAGAACGACGCAGGACGGAATGGCGCAGCTTTTGCGCACGCCTTGATACGTTTTAATGACGGATTGTCGCCGGATTTGACTGCTGTCTGCGCAAATACAATCTGGCACTGCGACCGCGCTGTCGCAGGCGGATTTCGGCAGCGTGTGCGCCAATGACGTGCTGACGATCCGCTCGGCTTGCCGATCGGCTTTCACCCGAGAAGGCCCGGGTGAGGCGCGAGGACGGCAAGACAATCAGCAGCGTCTTCAGCGCGTATTGACGAGGGTATGCCGCGAGCTACGGCTTCAGGCGTAGGCCGCGAAAGCGTCAATGCCGGTCAGCCTTGCCGACAAGATCCACAGGCGTGCCGCCTCCTCGGGATCGGCTGCATGGTCGCTGACGCCGCCGGGTTCTCCAACCGTTGCGCGGATGGCGATATCGCAGTCCTCGCAATAGAGGCCTCCCATACCGTCGAGTTGCGGCGAGGTCGCCGCCCAAACCTGCGTGGCGGCCCCCTGGGATGCCGTCTTGAATGTCGGATCAATCGGGTTGCCGTCCGCATCGATCCAGCCGGCCCCGACCATTTCCTCCTTTGCGAGATGGCGCTGCAAGGGGGTAAAGATCTTGCCCGGGTGCAGCGAGAAGGCGCGGATGCCGGTGTCGCGCCCGAGCCTGTCCAGATGCACGGCGAAAAGTGCGTTGGCGGTCTTCGACTGACCGTAGGCCCGCCATTTGTCGTAACCGGTCTCGAATTGCACATCCTCCCATCTTATGGCCGAGTTGTGATGGCCACCGGAGGAAACCGAAACGATGCGAGCGCCGCGCGAGATCGCCGGCCAAAGGCGGTTGACCAAGGCGAAATGGCCGAGATGATTGGTCGCGAAGTGTGCCTCCCATCCGTCGCCGACACGCGTTTCCGGGCAGGCCATGATGCCGGCGCTGTTTATCAGGATGTCGATGCTGCGGCCAGACACGACGAACCGCTCGGCAAAGACGCGAACGCTTTCGAGGTCGGAAAGGTCGAGCCGATCAATCTCTACGCCATCGATATCGGCGACCGCGCTGCGCGCCGCCTCGATGCTCCTTGCGCCGATGGTCACCTTGGCGCCGGCGCCCGCCAGAGCGCGCGTGGTCTCGAGCCCGAGACCGGAATGGCCGCCGGTGACGATGGCGCGCTTGCCGGAAAGATCGAGACCGGCCAGAACCTCGCCGGCCGTCGTGTGGGCTCCAAATCCGGAGCCGATGGGGACTTGTTTGTCACTCATGATAATTACCTTTGTTCTGCGGCGTTGCCGTCGCTCGGGATGACGGTCGCGAGAATAAGGCGTAGCCTCCAGACGATCCATGCGCTAAAGTCCGACATATCTTCGCCATCGTCCGGATTTTTACATGGACCCGTTATCCGATGTTCTCGCATTGCTCAAACCGCGCAGCTATGTTTCGGCGGGGCTTGACGCTGGCGGCGCTTGGGCGATCGATTTTCCGCCCCCGGATGGCATCAAGTTCAACGCCGTGATTTCAGGCGCGTGCTGGCTGAGCGTCGATGGCGTCCCCGAAGCTGTCCGCCTGGAGGAAAACGACTGCTTTCTGCTGACGCGCCGCCGAGCCTTTCGTCTCGCCAGCGATCCGGCGCTCGAAGCGATCCCGTCCGACGCGATCTATTCGATCGCCCGCGACGGCATTGCGACTTGCAACGGCGGCGGCGATTTCTTCCTGATCGGCAGCCGTTTTTCCTTTTCGGGAGGAAATTCCGACATCCTTCTCGGAATCCTGCCGCCGATCGTCCATGTGGAGAGGGATTCCGATCACGCCGCCGTGCTGCGCTGGTGTCTCGATCGGATGACGCGCGAACTGCGCGACCAGCAGCCGGGTGGCTTTCTGATGGCGGAGCATTTTGCTCATGTCATGCTCATGCAGGTGTTGCGCCTCCATATCGCATCGCCGAATGCGCGCGGCGTCGGCTGGCTTTTCGCGCTTACCGACCGGCGGATCGGTGCGGCTATCGGTGCCCTGCATGCCGATCCAGCCCGCAAGTGGACGCTGCAGTCGCTGGCTGAACGGGCCTCGATGTCCCGGTCCAGTTTTGCTCTCCACTTCAAGGAAAAGGTCGGGCTTGCGCCGATGGATTATCTGACGCGCTGGCGCATGCTCCTCGCAGGTGACCGATTGACAAACTCGGCCGAAGCAATTGCCGGTGTCGCTCTGTCGCTTGGTTATGAATCCGAAAGCGCATTCAGCACCGCTTTCAAGAGAGTGATGGGATGCTCGCCGCGGCAATATGGTCGCGCTCAGCCGCCCGGTGCCATGCGAGATAGGCTCGGCGCTCAGTGAAACCTTGATTGGTGCAGGCATCGGAGGGAGGTCGCGCGTTGGCCTGCCGAAATTCCCTCCGATACGGTCTTGCACCCGCCGTCCATTCTCTTACCTATTCAAGGAAGAATGCGCCGGCTTTCGGCCTTTCGCGTCGGCGCCCATCGGGATGAAAGCATGAATATCGATCCGATCTTGCGGTCAGTCGTGGCCGTCCGTTCCTCCATTCCGGAAGATGCCTTCACGGCGGAGACGCTGGGCACTGTCCGGGAAGGCAGCGGCGTGGTCATTCGCGACAATGGGCTGGTGCTGACCATCGGTTATCTCATCACCGAGGCCGAAGAGGTCTGGCTGACGACCCATGACGGGCGTGTGGTTCCCGCGCATGCGCTTGCCTATGATCAGGAAAGCGGCTTCGGCCTGGTCCAGGCGCTCGGGGCCTTGAATGCCCCGGCGGTGGATCTCGGCGATGCGGCCACGGCCAAGCCCGGCGATCCCGTCGTGCTTGCCGATGGCATCGGCGAATTTGTCGAGGCAAATATCGTCGCCCGACAGGAATTTGCCGGCTATTGGGAATATCTGCTGGACGAGGCTATTTTCACGGCACCGGCCCACCCCTCATGGGGTGGTGCGGCGCTGATCGGTTCGGACGGCAAGCTTCTCGGTATCGGTTCGCTTCGCCTGCAGATGAGCCATGGCGACGAGGTTGCCGATATCAACATGGTCGTGCCGATCGACCTTTTGCCGCCCATCCTCGACGATCTCTTGAACCGCGGCCAGGTCAACAAGCCACCGCGGCCCTGGCTCGGCGCCTTCTCCGCCGAGAGCAATGGCGGCGTGGTGGTCATGAGCGTGGCCGAAGGCGGTCCGGCCGCCCAGGCTGGCCTGCGTCAGGGCGATATCATTTCGGAGATCCGCGACGAAGAGGTCGACGGCCTGGCCGATTTCTACCGTAAGGTCTGGAGCAGCGGTCCCGCCGGCGCCGAAATCCCCATGCGGATCCTCAGGAACGGCCGGGAAGCCTGGCTGCGCATCAAATCCGCCGACCGCAACAGCTTTCTCAGAAAGCCGCAGCTGCAGTAGGGCCGCCGGCGCCTCAAAACGCCTATTGCATCCCACTCAAAGATTTTCCCGCGTGATCGTCAGGAAGCGCACCGGCTCGGCGCTGACCTCCACCTCGATGAGACCCAGCCTGTTCAGGGCAAGGTCTATCGAACGTCTCGCCTGGACCTCCGGCGCCTGGTCGAGCACGATCGACATGATGCCGCGGCGGAGATAGTCCTGCGTCTGCTCGGTCAATTCGTGGCCAACCCAGAAGGGCCGCTGAGCCTTATTGGCCTCGAGCACCCTGGCAACACCCTTGTTGTCGCCGCCGGCACTATAGACGCCGATGATGCCGGGCTCCCGCCGGAGGGCCGCTTGCAGCAGTTCCATTGCATTGTGCTCGTCATCGAGATCGAACATGACCTCGATGAAACGATGTTCGTTTGAACCATTCTCCGAGAGATAGCTGGAGAAGCCGCGGATCCGCTCCTTATGGTTCTCATAGGCGCCGCTGTGGCAGAGAGCGACGAACGAACCGGGGCGCTGCGCCAGCATGCCCGACATGTAGTGAGCCGCGGTGCGTCCGGCAGCATAGTTGTCGATGCCGACATAGGGCAGTTCGGGGGCCGGACGGGTCATGATCTGAACGACGGGAATGCCGAGGCCGGCGGCCTTGCGCACACTGGTGACGACATCGGCATGGTCGGGCGCAACCACGATCAGCGCCGACCGGCGCGCTGTCGGATTGGCGATATAGCGGGCGAATTGCGCCGGCTCGTTCTCGCGGACGAAGGTGCGGTGAACGACAATGCTCTCGTCGAGCGAGGCGGCGATGCGCTCGAACGCCCGGTTCAGACGCGAATAGAAGCTGGTCTCCGGGCGAACCAGGATCACCTCTATGCGGATCAGGCCGCGATGGACGACCGGCAGGCTTTGCCGGTATTCAAGCCGTCTTGCCGCCAGGAAGACTTTCTCCGCCGTCTCCGGTCGCACGCCGCCGCGGCCGTTAAGGACACGCTCGACGGTCGCGGTGCCAACGCCGGCTTGGCTTGCGACATCCTTCAAAGTCACCTTCATCAGGCTCACCCACTCCCAAAACCTGACACAGCAGAGCATCGGCCTGCTCTGAGGTCAATGATCAAATTTGATCAAGGAAGCATTGGAGCATCGGGGCGCCGCAGCCGTATCGTGCCAGCAATCCGGGAGGAGCACCGGACGTCGAAACAACCGAGATCAAGGATCATTCGCCGGCGGCCGGGGGATGACGGAGGAGCCAGATGAAGATCGCACTCGACCCGCATATGCACCGCCACCTCAATCTGCGCGACCTCTGCCGCAAGGCGGCGGAGCTCGGCTATGAGCATATCGAGCTTTCACCGCGTGACGATTTTCTGCCTTGGTGGGTGCGCCCGCGGGCACACAAGGAACGCATCGCAGAATTCAAGGCGGCCCTGAAGGATCACGGCGTCCAGCTCGCCTCGATCCTGCCGATGTATCGCTGGGCGAGCCCGCATGAGGACGAACGGCAGGCCGCAGTGCGCTACTGGAAGGAAGCAATCGCGATCGCGGCCGAAATGGGCTGCGATACGATGAACTCGGAATTCGGCCGCGGGCCGTCGCCGGATCGCAGCCACCGCGCCAGTTGCTGCGGCGGCATGCATACCCATGAGCATAGTGAGGCTGCCTGGTGGCGCTCGATAGAAGAGCTCGTTCCGGTGTTCGAGCGCGAGGGCGTCACGCTCAACATGGAACCGCATCCGGAAGACTGGTGCGAAACGCTGCATCCGGCGATCGACATGCTGAAGACCATCGGCTCGAAGAACGTCAAATTCCTCTATTGCGCGCCGCATACCTTCTATTTCGGTGACGATATGGCGCGGATGATCCGCGATGCCGGCCCGCTGATCGCCCATGTGCATGTGGCCGATACCTATAATCACAAGGCGTCGTCAGGGCTGCGCTACATCATCAATCCGCCGGGCGCGAAGGTCACCATCCATCAGCACATGGATATGTACCAGGGCGAGATCAATTGGGATGTCTTCTTCTCCTCACTCGCCGCGGTCGGGTTCGACGGCATCATCACCGCCTGCGTCTTCGGCTGGGAGGAGCGTGCCGACGATTCCGGCCGCTTCATGCGCGCTGAAATCCAGAAATATGTCGAAAAATACTGGCCCGGCAAACTTGGCTGATCGTCAACATCCGCCCCGGCACAGCATTATCAGGAATGAAACCGTGACCATCACAATTACGACAGCCCCCTGCTGCTGGGGCGTGGACGACGTCAACAATCCAAACCTTCCCGCTTGGCAACGCGTCTTCGACGAGGCGGCAGCGGCCGGCTATGGCGGTCTCGAACTCGGGCCCTATGGCTACGTGCCGCTCGATGATGGGCTCGTCGCAAAGGCGCTCACCGAGCGCAATCTCTTCATCGTCGCCGGCACGATCTTTGACGACCTCGTCTCTCCCGAAAATCGGGAGACATTGCTGCGGCAGACAGACGAAATCTGCGCCGCCATCACCAAGCTGCCGCAGCCGGAACAGGTGGCGGGCCAGCGGTTCAGGACCCCCTATCTCACGGTCATGGACTGGGGGCACGACGAACGGGACTATGCCGCCGGCCATTCCGATCGTGCGCCGCGTCTCGACGACAAGGCTTGGGCCGGGATGATCGCCAATATCACGGCGATCGCCGAAGTCGCCGAGCGCAAATACGGCGTGCGCGCCGTCATCCACCCGCATGCGGGCGGCTATATCGAATTCGCCGATGAGATCGAGCGGGTGGCAGGTGACATTCCGCAGGAGGTCGCCGGCTTCTGCCTCGACACCGGCCATAGCTATTATGCCGGCATGGATCCCGTGGAGATGCTTCGCCGCTATGCCGACAGGCTCGACTACGTCCACTTCAAGGACATCGACCAGACCGTCTTCGACCGTGTGCTTGGCGAGAAGATCCGCTTCCTCGAGGCCTGCGGACAGGGTGTGATGTGCCCGATCGGCCGCGGCGTCATCGATTATCCTGCCGTCAGGCGGACGCTCGAGGAGATCGGCTATCACGGCTTCATCACCGTCGAGCAGGAGCGCGATCCGAGGAATGTCGCCGGCAGCCTCGAAGATGTGAAGCAAAGCCGCGATTACCTCAGGTCGGTTGGTTTTTAGGGAAAAGATGATGACGAATGACAGGCGAAAGCCGATCCGCTGGGGCATGGTCGGCGGCGGCAAAGGCAGCCAGATCGGCTATATTCATCGCTCGGCAGCGCATCGCGACGAGGTTTTTGCCCTTGCGGCGGGTGCCTTCGATATCGATCCGGAACGCGGCCGCGCCTTCGGCCTCGATCTCGGGCTCGACGAAGCCAGGAGCTACCGGGACTATGCGGCGATGTTTGCGGCAGAAGCCGGGCGGGCTGACGGCATCGAGGCGGTGTCGATCGCAACACCCAACAATACCCATTTCGCGATCTGCAAGGCAGCACTCGAACATGATCTGCATGTGATCTGCGAAAAACCGCTCTGCTTCACGACCGCCGAGGCCGAGGAGCTGAAGGCGCTTTCTGAGGCGCGCAGCCGTATCGTCGGCGTGACCTATGGTTATGCCGGCCATCAGATGATCGAGCAGGCGCGCGCCATGGTCAGGAATGGCGATCTCGGCGAGATCCGCATCGTCAATCTGCAATTCGCCCATGGCTTCCATAGTGCTGCGGTGGAGGAGCAGAACCCCTCGACGCGCTGGCGCGTCGATCCGAAATTCGCAGGCCCCAGCTATGTCCTCGGCGACGTCGGGACCCACCCGCTTTATATCGCCAAGGTCATCCTGCCGCACCTCAAGATCCGGCGTCTGCTCTGCACGCGCCAGAGCTTCGTCAAAAGCCGAGCGCCGCTCGAAGACAATGCGGTGACCCTGATGGAATATGATAATGGCGCGATCGCCACCATCTGGTCGAGCGCTGTCAATGCCGGCTCCATGCACGGCCAGAAGATCCGCATCGTCGGCTCGAAGGCCAGTATCGAATGGTGGGACGAACGGCCGAACCAGCTCGCCTACGAGATCCAGGGCGAACCGGCCCGCATTCTCGAGCGCGGCATGGACTATCTCTATCCTGAGGCCAGGATCGACGATCGTATCGGCGGCGGTCACCCGGAAGGTCTCTTCGAAGCCTGGGCGAACCTCTATCGCCGCTTCGGCTTCGCTATCAACAGAGAGCGCGGCCTTGCCCCTGCGGGGGTCGAAGAGTTGGTCTTTCCCGATGTCGATGCCGGACTGGAAGGAGTGCGCTGGGTGGAAAACTGCGTGCGGTCCGCCGACGCCGGCGGGGTCTGGCTGGATTATCGCTAGGTCTTCAAGGAGCCCTGGTGCGTCCCTGTCTGGCGCCATATGCCGGCTTTACACAGCTGCGCTGGAGATATGTTCAAGGACGGCCTTTCCGTGCCCTCTCAGATAAGCGGATCGTCATCTTCCGTTGCCTGCGGCGGGCGGCGACGCGTGCTGTCGTTGGCGGCCTTTTTATGCTCGTCGGCAGCTGCCTCGCGGATATTCTGGAAGCGGTTGTCGCCAGCGCCGTCTGCGGGTGGCTGCGGGTCGCTTTTTTTCACAAAACGGATCATGGGTCATTTCCTGCTTCAACAGTGGGAGCGCTCCGCACATATATCGGAGCGCTCTGGAAAAACGGTGTCAGACGGCAAGCGCCGTGGCGCAAGCTTGAACACTTCGGCTGTCGGGTGAGGTCTGCCCAGGCATGGTCGCCCAACCGCCGGCCTCGACGAACTGACGCTGCTTGTAGCCTTCGGTAATCGCCTTGAACTCGATCAGTTTAGCGCTCGCATCCGGCGCCGCATTGAACCGCTCGACGCAAATGGCCGACGCCAGTTCTCCGCGTGCGGTGTCGCCGGCGGCGGCTGCCGCTTTGCTTGACGTGCCGCCTGTTACCCAACCTCCCCAGCTGAATCCGATAATCATCGTGGCGATCGCCGTGACGACGCAGGCCCAGACGAGAAGCGTCTTGGATGGCTGGTAGCTGTCGAAACGCTGGGTGATCGATGTCTTGTTGCTGCTCTGTACGGACATTGGAATTCTCCCTGTCTGTTATTCGGGTTGTGCCGTCCGGCGACGCCGGACCGGGTCAAGCTGGCCTCAGTATCCCATAGCGCCCATGCCGCCATTTCCGGCCGCAGGCGCAGAGTCTCTTGCGGGAATATCGGCGATCATCACCTCGGCGGTGATCAGCAGCGCCGCGATCGAGCCGGCGTCCTGCAGAGCGGTGCGCACGACCTTTGCAGGATCGACGATGCCGGCCTCGATCATATCGACATAAGTCTCCGTCTGTGCGTCGAAGCCCTGATTGTGATCATTGCTGCCGGCGAGTTTTCCGACGACGATCGAGCCCTCGAACCCAGCATTGTCGGCGATCTGCCGGATCGGGGCTTCGAGCGCCCTGAGCACGATCGAGATGCCCGCCGTCACGTCGGCGTTCTCCCCCGTCAGTCCCGTCAGCGCCGACTTGGCGCGCAACAGTGCCACGCCGCCGCCGGGCACGATGCCCTCTTCGACCGCCGCACGGGTGGCGTTCAGCGCGTCATCGATGCGGTCCTTCTTTTCCTTGACTTCCGTCTCGGTCGCGCCGCCGACGCGGATGACCGCGACGCCGCCGGCGAGTTTCGCCAGGCGTTCCTGCAGCTTTTCCTTATCGTAATCGGAAGTGGTGTCTTCGATCTGCGCCTTGATCTGCTGGATACGTGCCTGTATGGCTGCTTTCTCGCCGGAGCCGTCGATGATCGTGGTGCTGTCCTTGTCGATCAGCACACGTTTGGCGTGGCCGAGCATATCGAGCGTGACGTTGTCGAGCTTGATGCCGAGATCTTCGGAAATCATCTGGCCGGCGGTCAGCACAGCAATGTCTTCCAGCATGGCCTTGCGGCGATCGCCGAAACCCGGCGCCTTGACGGCTGCGACCTTCAGGCCGCCGCGCAGCTTGTTGACAACCAGTGTCGCCAGCGCCTCGCCTTCGACGTCCTCCGAGATGAGGAGCAGCGGCTTGCCGGTCTGTACGACAGCTTCCAGGATCGGCAGCATCGCCTGCAGGCTGCCGAGTTTCTTCTCGTGAACGAGGATATAGGGATCCTCCAGTTCCACGCGCATCTTCTCGGCATTGGTGACGAAATAGGGTGAGAGATAGCCGCGGTCGAACTGCATGCCCTCGACGACATCAAGTTCGGTCTCGGCGGTTCGCGCCTCTTCGACCGTTATGACGCCCTCATTGCCGACCTTGTCCATCGCCTTGGCGATCATCTCGCCGATAGTGGCGTCGCCATTGGCGGCAATGGTGCCGACCTGGGCGATCTCGCCTGACGATTTGACCTTCATCGCCCGCGCCTTGATTTCCTTGACGACGGCGATAACGCCGAGATCGATGCCGCGCCTGAGATCCATCGGGTTCATGCCGGCAGCGACGAGCTTTGCGCCTTCGCGGAAGATGGAAGCGGCGAGCACCGTTGCCGTCGTCGTGCCGTCGCCGGCAAGATCATTGGTCTTCGAAGCCACCTCGCGCACCATTTGCGCGCCCATGTTCTCGAACTTGTCTTCGAGCTCGATCTCCTTGGCGACGCTGACGCCGTCCTTGGTAATGCGCGGTGCGCCATAGGCCTTGTCAATGACAACGTTGCGACCCTTCGGGCCAAGCGTCACCTTGACGGCGTTGTTGAGCAATTCGACGCCGCGCAGCAGACGGTCGCGCGCGTCGGTGGAGAATCTGATTTCCTTGGCAGACATGATATTTCTTTCCAGTTCGGTCTTGAGATGCTGGTCACAAATTCGACGCTCAGGCGGCTTTGTCGGCAGCCGCTTCGGTCTTTCCGACGATGCCCATGATGTCGGTCTCCTTCATGATCAGAAGGGTTTCGCCATCGATCGTGACCTCTGTGCCCGACCATTTTCCAAACAGAATGAGATCGCCGACCTCGACATCAAGCGGGTTGAGATTGCCGCTTTTGTCGCGCAGGCCCGGGCCGACTGCGACCACTTCGCCTTGCTGCGGCTTCTCCTTGGCGGTGTCTGGAATGATGATCCCGCCCTTGGATTTGACATCGCCTTCCGCACGTCGAATGACGACGCGGTCGTGAAGTGAACGGAATTTCATAGAGGTCTTTCTGCTGCCGGCGCGTATGGCGGCTGCAATTCATAAATAGCACTCGTGGCACTCGATTGATAGGAGTGCCAAGAAATATTCTTCGCGGTGGAAATTTTTTGAGATATTCAGGAAATCAATCCGACCGGATATTTTGTAATAATCAGGAAATGGCCAGAATTTTTTGCGCCGTCGCGTTCCGTTTTATTTGCGTAAACGAAGAGTTAATTTGGCGTTTTTCATAGATAAATCATAATTTATCTTGATTTAAACTCAATCGTGGCGCAATGATAGATCTCGTCGATTTGGCCGATTTGGCTTCGCGGTGTCAGAGACCTACGACCCGCCATCACCACTGAATTCTCGACAGCGATCCATGACGTCGTTCCGGCGTTGAGTTCGCCTGTTCCGATCCGGAATGAGCTTGGCGCTGACCGCGGATGTACCGGCAGCCTCGAGTTCGTCCGGTTTGGATCCCAACGATACAGGAAACGCATCGGCGTATTCCTGCGGAGGCCTCAGCCGTGACAAGTCGCACCACACAAACCGTCGTCCGCTTTACATCCCCATTCCGCCTGCCCGGTTTCGACGGGGCGCAGCCAGCCGGAGAATACCGCGTCGATTATGACGAGGAATTGATCGATAGCGTTTCCAGGCTTGCCTGGCGACGGGTCGGCGCCTTCATCCACCTGCCGGCGATCGCCGCCCGGAGTTCGACGCAGCAGATGATGCCCATCCACCTGTCAGATCTCGAAACCGCGCTCGAAAAGGACCACAAACCGTCATGACCGCTACGCGCATCCCGCAACGCAATGGACGCTCAATCCGGCGCGAGGCAGCAACACATATCTTCAAGGTGGGGCAGACTGTCCGGGTGAAGGACGGGTTCTTGGTCGTTCCCTCCAAGCTCCCCGACACATACCGCATTACCGCCACGCTGCCTCTGAGAGGAAATATGCTGCAATACCGCATCCGCAGTGACGATGAACGTCATGAGCGGGTCGCGACGGAAGACAGTCTGGAACTGGTAAACCTATCGCCCGCCGGCGGCGGCGCAACACTGATCGAGAGGACGTTTGGCCATGGCCACGGCCCGAATGACGAAAGGTTGACATCGTGAACAGCCATGAAGACGAAGCCGAACGAAGACGGAATGCCTTTGCCGTCGGCACGTGGGAAAACAAATGTGGCGCTTCCGGCCGCTACTCCATGGAGATCGAACACGACCGCCGGATCGAATCCGCCCGTTCGTCGACCGTCTATCGTGTATCAGCAAACCTTCCAGTGCGCGCCGATCATGCCGTGATCGGCAAGAGCCGTTCGCAGGCCGGGAAAGACATGATGTCCTTCAATCTTCTCAACATAGGATACCGGAAGGAATGGCTCAGGCTGTCGGACGCCGCCCGGAGTGCTCGTCAGACCCCGCCGGTTCAACCATGGCGCTAGCCTTCCTGAACCAAAGCCGCAGCTTCGATGCAGCGAGAAATGCTGTGCGCTTCGTCGGCCATGACGGCATGTTTCAGGTGTTGTTCTTCATCGAGGTTGGCGCTCTGGCGAAATCCGACACCGCATTGCAAAGAACCGAGCCTTCGGAAACGAGGTGGCTTTCGTCGTTCGACGCCCTGCGCAACTCCATTCAGGACGTGGCACACAAAGCCTATTCCTACCGCCGCCGCGCCTTCTATACTCTAACTGCGGCGGACTTCCGCTAGACGGATCCGGACGCGCGAGAACGCTCCATGTTGATCCGTTACGGCTATGAAATCACGCTGACCTGCCCACAGCCGACCGCATTGGTATGTCTGTTGTCGGTGCATGAGGATCGTGCGGCCGACATCAGAATTCCGGAAACGGTCTTCACCACCCCTGATGTTCCCACTTCGACTTATCGCGACCTCTTCGGCAACCGCTGTCTTCGGCTGGTTGCCCCGGCGGGCGACCTGACCATATGGGGCGATGCGACGATCGAAGACGACGGCCAGGCGGACAGGTCGCTGCCAGGCGCCAGGGAAGTCCCGGTTTCGGAATTGCCGGATGATTGCCTCGTCTACCTGATGGGCAGCCGCTATTGCGAGACGGATCGTCTCAGTCAAATTGCATGGGATATGTTCGGCACCGTCTCACCCGGCTGGGGCCGCGTTCAGGCGATCTGCGACTTCGTTCACGGCCACATTCAATTCGACTACATGCAGGCACGATCGACGCGGACAGCCTTCGAGGCATTCCACGAACGTGTCGGCGTCTGTCGCGACTTTGCGCATCTCGCGGTGGCGTTGTGCCGTTGCCTTAACATTCCTGCCCGATACATCAATGGCCATCTCGGCGACATCGGTATTCCCGTCGTTGATCCGATGGACTTCAGCGCCTGGATCGAGGTCTTCCTCGACGGTGCATGGCATACGTTCGATCCGCGCAACAACACGCCGCGGATCGGTCGTATCATCGTCGCACGCGGGCGCGACGCCGCCGACATACCGCTCATCAATTCCTTTGGACCGCATGTGCTGAAGGCGTTTCGAGTCTGGACTTATGAAGTGGCGGACCTGCAGCACATGCAGGGCCTCGCCGAAGGCGCTGTTTAGAGCGAGACCTGTCCAGCCTCAGGCTGCTGCAGGCCGCAGCTGTCGCAGGAGTGCCCGTCCGTTCCCGGTCCATAGCAGCGCCGAGCGAACTGCGCCCTCCCCAAAATCACGTGACAGCGTCGCTCGCCTTGTCTTAACTAGGGCATTGCCGGTTCGGGGCGACTCGCGCCGGAAGCCGGCGTCGATGTCTTCGAGTGGAGGGCCGCTTCAGATGAAAATCCTTGTCATTGGCGCGGCCGGAATGGTCGGCCGCAAGCTGGTGGCTGCGCCGGGCAATTTCGATGCGAGCCGGGCGCTGGCGCTCGGCTTTACAGCCGCAACATCCTTCGACGAGATCATTCGCGTGCATATCGAGGACGAGCTCGAAGGCCGCCTGCCGGAGCTTTCCTGACATGCTGCTTGGGGCGATTGCCGATGATTTCACCGGCGCCAGCGATCTTGCCAACACGCTTGCGAGAGGCGGCATGTCGACCGTGCAGTTCGTCGGCCCCGGCCGCGGCAAGACGGATTGCGAGGCCGGCGTCGTCGCACTGAAGACGCGCTCGGCGCCGGTCGACGATGCGGTGCGTCAGTCGCTGGAGGCGGCGCGCTGGCTGCTCGAGCAGGGCTGCGAGCAGATCGTCTTCAAATATTGCTCGACCTTCGATTCAACACCGACCGGCAATATCGGCCCGGTGGCCGAAGCGCTGCTGCGCCTCACCGGCACCGGCGTCGCCGTCGTCTGCCCGGCCTTTCCGGCGACCGGCCGGCGGCTTTTCATGGGACATCTCTTCGTCGGCGACCGGCTGCTCAGCGAATCCGGCATGCAGAACCATCCGTTGACGCCGATGACCGATCCCGACATCCGCCGCTGGCTGCAGCAGCAGACGAAGGGCGAGATCGGCAGCATTGCGCTCGACGTGGTGCGCTCGGGTGCTGCGGCCTTGCGCAACGGCCTGCGCGCCGAACTCACCGCCGGCCACCGCCTGGTCGTCGTCGACGCCATCGAGGACGGCGACCTTACGACGATCGCGGCCGCGGTCGCCGACCACAAGCTGGTGACCGGCGGCTCGGGCATCGCACAGGGCCTGCCGCAGAATTTCCGCGACCAGGGCAAGCTCTCAGATGCGGCGGCCGAAGTGCCTCTGGTCGAGGGTCCCGGTGTCGTGATCTGCGGCTCCTGCTCCACGACCTCGCAGAACCAGGTCGCCTGTCACCTGCAGAACCATCCGGGGCTTGCGATCGATCCGGCGGTGCTGATGCGCGCTCGATGTCGGTGGAGCGCGCGGCACGCTGGGTGGAGGCGAATGCGGCCGAAAATCCGATCGTCTATTCGACAGCGGCTCCTGAAGTGGTGAGCTTCGTGCAGCAGCGTTTCGGGCGCGAGGACGTGGCTGGAAAAATCGAGGCCTTCTTTGGCGGACTGGCGCGGCGGCTCGCCGATGCCGGCACGCGGCAGATCGTCGTCGGAGGCGGAGAAACCTCCGGCGCGGTAGTGGAGGCGCTCGGTCTCAAAAACATGATGATCGGGCCGGAAATCGATCCCGGCGTGCCGGTCCTAGTAGCCGACCGCTCCGGGCCGCTCGGGCTTGCGCTGAAGAGCGGCAATTTCGGCTCACCACACTTTTTTGCCAAGGCGCTGGACAGGATCGCCGGTCATGAATGAGCGCGCAGGCCGCTGACGATGCGCCCGTTCGCTTAGGGCGGCGGTTGAAAGATGTTGGCATCGTGCCATCTTGGGTGCGAGCAGTCCTTTGGGAATTAGCGGAAGATAGGGAGTTCGCAGTCCATGTTCGATCATATTTCCATCGGCGTAAAAGACCTGGAAAGAGCCCGCCATTTCTACGATGCGGCACTGGCACCGCTCGGATATGAGCGTCTGTCCAATTCCGACACCATGATCGGCTACGGCCCGGAAACGGTCGGGCTCTGGGTGATGCAGGTTGAACAGCCTGTTGTTGCCGACATACGATCGGGGCTGCATTTCTGCTTCGTCGCGCCGAACGAGGCCGCGGTCGATGCCTTTCACGCGGCGGCCATTGCATCCGGCGGCACGGACAACGGCGAACCGGGTATCCGGCCGGATTACGGGCGCTTCTATTATGCCGCCTTCATCATCGACCCGGACGGCTATCGCCTCGAAGCGTATTTTCACAAAGGCGAGATCTAAAAGATCAGGCGGCAACTCTCGATATCGATACGCGGCAGCCGGAGGCTTCGAGCGCCTGGCTGGCGACGTCCAGAAACAGGCGGCGGAACCAGCGCGCCCGGCCGTCGGCCTGGTCGACGCGGCGATAGAGCATCGTCACGGGATCGGCGGGCAGAGGAAGCGGCGGCTGGCAGATCGTCAACCCATGCAATTGCGCCATGCAGCGGCCGATCGATTCCGGCACGGTGGCGATGGCGGGCATGGCCCGAAGCGCCGTCGGCAAGGCAGAAAAGCGCGGCACGGTCGCTACCACCTGCCTGACGTGACCGGTGCGGCTCAGCGCGATGTCGATGCTGGTCGCGGCATTGCCTTCGAACGAGACGGTGACATGGGCGACATTGGCGAAATCCCTGAGGCTCAACGGCGCCTTCAACCGGAGCTGGGCGTCGTCGTAAATGCAGATCGAGGCCTGATCGAACAGTGGCGCTCGGATGTGCCAGGAGGCCGGCTCGTCATGCACGGAGACGCTGAAGTCGAAGACGCCCTCATCCAGCCGGCGCGCGGCATCGCGCTTTTCGGAAGCGATGCCGATCAGCCGGGCACCGGGTGAAAGCTGGAGAAGACGGGCGGCGAGCGGGCCGAAGAAAGCCGATTCGAGATTGTCGCACATGCCGATGCGGAACTCGCCCTGCCAGCTGGCCGGATCGAATTCGGCCTGCGGGCGGATGGCGCGCTCGATGCCCGACAGCGCATCCTCGATTGCCGGAGCGATGGAAAGGGCGCGCGGCGTCGGCTGCAGGCCGCGGCCGACACGCACGAATAATTCGTCGTCCAGCGCCTCGCGCAGGCGCCGCAAAGCAGCCGACAGGCCCGGCTGGCCAAGCAGCAGCCGCTCGGCGGCGCGGCTGACATTGCGCTCCTGCATCAGCACCGAAAAGGCCAGCAGCAGATTGAGGTCGATCTTGCGAAGAGTGGCATCATTCATCATCGTGAGTAATACCTGGCATGGCTACTATCAATTTGCAATAGGAATGGAAGCTGTACATTTTCTCGTTCCCTGCCGCCCGGCAACCTCCCCCGATGAGGCGGCAGCAACGAAGGAACGATTTCGATGACACTTTCCAAATCGCGAGGTGGGGCGGGACTGGCATTGCTGCTGCTCTGCACCGCCAACTTTCTCGACGCCATGGACGTCTCCACCATCGGCGTTGCCTTGCCTGCCATCCAGGCCGAACTCGGCATGGAGGCGACATCGCTGCAATGGGCCGTCAGCGCCTATGTACTCGGCTATGGCGGCTTCCTGCTGCTCGGCGGGCGGGTCGCCGATGTCTTCGGCCACCGCCGCGTCTTCCTCTGGTCGCTGGCGATCTTTGCTGCCGCCAGCATCGCCGGCGGCTTCGTCGACAGCGGGCCGACACTGATCGCCGCCCGATTGGTCAAGGGCATCGCCGCCGCCTTTACCGCGCCTGCGGCCCTTGCGCTGCTGCTCTCCGTCTTCGGCGAGGGAACCGCCCGGGCAAAGGCGCTCGGCGTCTTCGCCTCGACCGGCGCCACCGGCTTCGTGCTCGGCATGGTGCTCGGCGGTGCCGCGACGATCTTCAGCTGGCGGGCGACGCTTGTCATGGGCGCGCCCGTCGCCATCCTGACGCTCCTTCTTGCGCCGCTGGCGCTGCCGGCCGATCCCAAAAGGACGGGACCGCGGCCGAGCTTCGACTGGGCCGGCGCGCTGACGATCACACCCGGGCTGCTGCTCTTCGTCTTCGGCATCACCAATGCTGCGGCCGCCGGCTGGCAGGCTTTTGCGACCTGGGGTTCGCTTGTCGCGTCGCTGGTGCTGATCCTGCTCTTCCTCTTGGTCGAAGCGCGGCATGCCGATCCGATGGTACCGCTCGGCATGTTCCGCCGGGCCAAGCTCCGGCATGCCAATGCGATCGCCGCGCTCTTCCAGGGCGCCTATGTCGGCTTCCAGTTCCTGGCGACGCTCTATTATCAGAACGTCATCGGCTGGTCGGCCTTCACAACCGGCTTCTGCTTTGCGCTTGGCGGCGTCTTCGTGATGTTCCTGGCGCCACGTTTTGCGACGCTCGCGCAAAATCGCGGCGCCACCGGGCTGATGGCGGCGGGTGTCGGCCTGCAAGCGTTCAGCTATATCTTCTGGGTGACAGCACTCGGCCATGTCGACCCGATCCTGCTCGTGCTGTTTTCGCAGATCCCGCTCGGCCTCGGTTACGCCATGACCTACCCCTCGGTCCAGGTCGCAGCCCTTTCCGACGTGGAGGACGACAAGTCGGGGCTTGCTTCCGGACTGCTCTTTGCCTCCTTCCAGATCGGCGGCGGCATTGTGCTTGCGGCCGCCTCGGCAGTCTTCGGCGCCGCACCGCATTTCGGCTGGAACCCCTATGTCGCCGGGATCGCGTTCGTGGCGCTGCTTGCGGTGGCGATCACCCTGCTTGCAGCCGCCGGGCCGCGAACATCGGCCGCCCGGAGCCCCACCTATCAGGCGGCGGAATAACCGTCATCGGCCCGCACCCTGACCGGTGCGGGCTGCTCATGAACCGGAGCGATATCTGCTGCAAGAATCCCGTTGCTTTGCCTGGGTGAAAGGCGCATGGTCGCAACTTCGGCAGCCAGTGTAAGGGCGCTGCCGACTGAGGGTTTTTATACCCTTGCCCCGATGAAAGGAGGACCGATGTCTTCCACTTTCGAAAAGCCGCATCTGACTTCGGCCGATCTCGACATGCTGCAGGGCGTGCTCAACGACGCCGGCTACGACGCCAAAATCCTAATCGGCAACGAACGTGTCTTCAACGTCGCGGCCATACTGTTGATCAGGCTGTTCGAAGAGGGCGTCACCTCGCCGGCCATGCTCTCACAAGCGCTCGAACACCATTTCGGCAAGCCGAAGACGCCGCCGAAACCGGTAACCCCCGTCTTTAACCGATATGCGATACAGGGATTGCCCCGCGAAAGACGCGCCGCCGGCTAGAGCAAATGCCGAAAAGTGTGAGCGGTTTTCGGACGACATCATGCTCTCACTGATGTTCTAGCGGCAAGTGAGCCGCCGGCTCCTAAGGAGTATTGTGCGAAAAACCCTTTTGCTTTGTATCTGCGCCGCAGCGGCCGGTTATTTCGGATGGGTGCAATTCGGGGCTTACCAACAACGCGAGCAGGCTAGAAATCTTGCAGACATCGACAGGGAGCGCCGGGTGGCGCTCCTGGAAATCGATGGCTGCCAGGCGAAGGTGGACCTGCTTCTGTCGATGACAGACCGCCTGCTCAAGGCCGGCGGTATGCTTGTGCCGCGCGATATCGGACGGGACATAGAACTCTGTCTGGCCCGCGGCATCATGTCGGCATCAGGCCTGGCGGAGATGGAAAGATCGAAGCTGATCCGCCTGTTTCCCGTGAATGACTAAGCGCGTCGCAAAATTCATCCCTCGTTGCGCGGCACGTATCCCCTGTGGAAATATGGCTTTCCTGCGGCGGCGGCCTTAATGGCACCTCAATTTTACTCTATAAGCAGGGCTCGCTGATTTGGCCGATGCGGCATTTGCGGTGACCGGGTTTCCGGCCCCGCCATTTTCCCGATCGCGAAAGCATGGTGACGTCCCGTCTCAACGTCGGGTTTGGCTTTCGGTGACCTCTCCGGTCATCCGCCTCCAGACTGCGATGCGGTTTCAGCAGGCATCATTTTCATTCCATCCCTGCGGCCCGGTGTTGTCGGGTTGCCCCTCATGACGATCCCGCGATCTCCGATCGCGACCGACAAGCGGGGCGAATACCACGCAGGCTGCGGCTTTCAATTTCGATCTAAAGGGAGATTTTATCGATGGCAAAAGGACAAGTAAGAAGCAATCGCGAGGTCCGGAAGCCGAAAAAGGACAAGCAGGAAGCGAAGGTAGAAAGCACATTCGCCAACCAGATGAAGACGGCGACCAAAACCGCCCCGCAGGGCAGTGCTCCAAAGAAATAGAACCTCTTAACGAGCCGCCGCTCTCGCCCTCGCTGCGCGTAACAGCGCAAGTGATAGTGCGTCCTCACGGACGCGCCGGCGTGACATTACGCCCATTGACATGTCTTTAGAAAAACAGGAATCGCTGCAACCATGACCAGTCTTCATACAATGTACAACTTCGACTATCCGCTCTTCCTCATTCGCTCGGCCGTAGTGATTGCACTCGGCTTTTCGGCGATCGCCGCCTTTCACGGCGTCACTCTGTGATCGAATCTGCGCGCCGCAGCGAGTGCGAGGAAATCCAAGTGGCCCCTTTGGGCGAGGCTGACGAAAACCCGGAGCGATCCCGGGAGAATGCCGAGCTTTTCGCTGAAAAGCGCTGGTTGAAGATCCTTGCCGGATATCGCCAGCCGCGGGCCGGACGCAGCGCCTTCGAGCTTGCCGTCACCGTCGTCCCTTTCGCGCTGTTCTGGGCTGCCGCCTGGGCAGCGGTTCATTACAGTTTCTGGCCCGGCCTGATCCTCATCCTTCCCGCCGCTGCTTTCCTGCTCCGGCTGTTCATGATCCAGCATGATTGCGGCCACGGCTCGTTTTTTGCCCGTCGCCGCGTCGACGACTGGGTTGGACGCACGATCGGCATCCTGACGCTGACGCCATACGACTACTGGCGCCGGGCGCATGCGGAACACCACGCCTCGGCCGGGAACCTGGACGAACGCGGCGTTGGCGATATCGAAACGCTGACGATCGCCGAATATAACGCGCTGTCGCGCTGGGGCCGGCTCGGCTACCGGCTCTATCGACATCCGATCGTAATGTTCGGGATCGGACCGGCATGGCTGTTCCTCTTCAAGCAGCGCCTGCCTTTCGGCATGATGCGCTCCGGCGCCCTGCCCTGGATCTCAACCATGGCGACCAATCTTGCCATCGCGGTGGTCACCGCGGTGCTGATCTGGGCGGTCGGGATCGTCCCCTTTTTACTGGTGCATCTGCCGACCGTGCTTCTGGCAGGTGCTGCCGGCGTCTGGTTGTTCTACGTGCAGCATCAATTCGAGGAAACACATTGGTCGAAGGAGCCGGACTGGCAGTTCCAGCATGCGGCCCTGCACGGCGCCTCGCATTACGACCTGCCGCCAGTGCTGCGGTGGATAACCGGCAATATCGGCATCCACCACGTGCATCATCTGTCGAGCCGGGTGCCTTACTACCGGCTGCCGGAGGTGCTGCGAGATCATCCTGAGCTTGCCGACCTGGGTCGCATCACGCTCATGGAAAGCCTGCGTTGCGTCAAGCTGGTGCTGTGGGACGAACAGACGAAGCGGCTGGTTTCGTTTCGCGAGGCGGCACGGCTTGCCACGGCACGATAACGGGCGTTAGAGCGGTTTAACTTTCACGGAAGCGCGGAGCCGCTCTACCCTTTTGCTCCTGGAATTGCTCCACTAAAATCATCCCGTTCTAGCGATAGCCTGTCACATCCGCCGGTTTGCCGGGCTCCTGCACTTCCAGCATGTAGCGCCAGCAATCCGGCCGCGAACCGTCGATATCGTCGAAGCCATAGGTCTTGGCCACTCCACCGCTCGACAGCGACCGGCCGTTCCAGCGGGCGCGGTCGGGATCGGCGGCGATGGCCGCAACGGCGCGGCCGACGAAGCGTGGGGTTTCGGAAATGGCGAAATGCGGCTGTACCTTCGTCGCCTCGCGCCAGTTCCCCTCACTGACACCATAGGCATCCAGCATCATTTCCGAGCGCAGCCAGCCGGGCGTGATGGCAATGGCGGTGGCGCCGTGTTTTGCCAGATCCTGCGCATGCGCCCAGGCCATGCGGGTGACGCTTGTCTTGACGAGGTCGTAGAAGGGCGACAGCCGGTAATGGGTGGCGTTATAGTCGGCCGTGCCGTCGGTCACCTCGACCAGCAGCCCGCCCTGCCGCTCGATCATTAGCGGCAGGGCGTAATGGGCGGTGATCAAATGCGTCTCGATACCGAGCCGCAGCATGCGCAGGCCCTTGTCCAGCGAATGCTCCCAGACTGATTTGTCCCATTCGAACAGCTTCTCGCCGCCCCAGATGTCGTTGACGAGAATATCGAGCCGGCCGGCTTCGCCGCGGATGCGGGCGATCAGTGCCTCGACCTGTTGCTGGACCAGATGGTCCACCTGCACGGCGATACCCTTGCCACCGGCTGACGTCACCAGCTCGGCTGTCTCCTCGATCGTCTCCGGCCTGATATATTCGGATTGCTGGGCGCGCGTCGTGCGCCCGGTGACATAGACGGTGGCGCCGGCGGCGCCGAGTTCCACCGCAATGCCCCGGCCGGCGCCGCGCGTTGCACCTGCCACCAAAGCTACTTTCTCCCGCAAGTTTGCTGTCACTTCTCGATCCTCCACGCTAGAACGGAGTGCGCCTAGTTCATCCGGCGCGCCTTGTATATAAACGAATGATCGTTTACATTCGAAACGAATGCAAGAGGAATTTCATGCCGCGTCGCCGCACACTGTCCGATGAACAGCTTCTCGCCATGGTGCTGGCGCTGATCCACGCCGAGGGGCCGGATGCGGCGACCTTTGCGGCGGTGGCGAAAGCCAGCGGTCTTTCTGGTTCGACGCTGGTGCAGCGTTTCGCGACGAAAGCGGCGATGCTGCGCGCTGCGCTGCTTCACGCCTGGGACCGGCTGGATGCGGAAACGGCGCGGCTTACCGGGAGCGTGGCGAAAACCCCGGAAGGCGCCGTGGCGCTGCTCGTCGGCCTGTCGCAGGATTACGGCGACAATGCCGCCGCCTATGGCGAGGGACTGCTGGTGCTGCGCGAGGATTTCCGCGATCCGGTGCTGCGGGCCCGGGGTGCAGCCTGGGGAACGGCGCTGACGAAAGCGATCGCACGCTGCTTCAGCTCGGCGAGCGATCCTGAGACGATCGCCCGGCTGATGCTGGCGCAATGGCAGGGTTCGCTCACCTGGTGGGGATTTGGCGCAGACGGCCCGGTGGCTGCCTATGTGGAGACGGAATTGAAGCGCTTCCTGACAGCAGTGAAGCCCTGATCCCCGCTCAGCCTCAAATGCAAGTCCAGGTCAAAGCATTGTGAAACTGAACACCTCTGGCGCCTTGCAGCGGTTCAGGGCATCCTATGATGGCTGAAAGTTGTGTTTATGGCAGTTGGAGGAATGCCGATGCGCTGCTTTACCGTGCTTGGACCTTCGCAGACCGGAAAATCAACAGTCGTGGAAAAGCTCGGCTCCCTGGAAGGGGCGGCGAGAAAATCCAGCTCCCCTTATGGATTGAACCTCACAGAATTCACCTTTGGAAACGAGGCGTGGTGTGCGCTGGATGCGCCAGGACCCAATGAAGCGTTGGCACATGCACAGCACGCGCTTCTTGCCAGCGACGCCTGCATCCTGTGCGTTTCATCGGCACCCGAGGAGGCTGTGCTCGCCGCGCCCTATCTGCGCGTAATCGAGGCCTCGGAGACGCCGTGCATCCTCTTCGTCAACCGGATGGACGAACCCAGAGGGCGGCTGAGGGACGTGATCGCCGCGCTTCAAGACTACGCCAACCACACGCTTTTGCTTCGCCAGATCCCGATCCGCGAGGGGGACAGGATCATAGGTAGTTGCGATCTGATTTCCGAACGGGCGTGGCGCTACCGGGAAGGCCAGACTTCGGCGCTGATCGCAATCCCCGAAAGCGCCGCCGAGCGCGAGCACGAAGCGCGCAGCGAGCTCCTGGAACACCTGTCCGAATTCGATGACTGGCTTCTCGAGGAACTGATCGAAGATCGCGAGCCGCCCAGCGACGCGCTCTATGCCATTTCATCGCGGGTTCTCAGGGAAAACAGGATTATTCCAGTCCTGATCGGTGCCGCAAGTCACGGCAACGGCATGATGAGGCTGATGAAGGCGCTGCGCCACGAGGCGCCGCCGGTCACGGTTCTTCGACAGCGCCTGGCTCGTGCGGGCAATGTCGATGAAAACAAGCTGACCGCCGTGAGCTTCCATGCCTATCATCGCCAGAATGTCGGTAAGACAGTGCTGGTGCGCGCGCTTGGCGAGGGACTGCGGCAGGGCGCATCATTGGGCGGCTCCAGCCTCGGCGCCGTACAGCATCTCGCAAACGGGCGGTCCAATTCGGCGGTTGTGCCTGCGTCGGGGGATGTGTTTGCGACGGTCAAGTCCGACCACTTGCCCGTCCCTTCGCTGTTGACATCAGACGCGGTGGTCGCCCCGCCTGGATGGACGGAGCCACCCACGCCGATGCTTGAAAGGATCCTAGTCCCGGGCAGCGAGCGCGATGAAAACAAGCTCTCCGAAACGCTGGCAAAACTTTCCGCGACGGATCGCGGCCTAACGGTCCTGCAGGAGGAAAGCACCGGCGCCCAGCTCGTCTGCGCCCAGGGGCCGGTGCATCTGCGCGATCTCTGCCGAACCCTGTCCGACGTGTTTCACATCGCCGTAACCGATCGAACGCCCAGCCCGATCTACCGCGAGACAATTGCGAAACCATCTGAGGTTCATTACCGTCACCGCAAACAGACCGGCGGTGCCGGACAGTTCGCGGATGTGAAGCTGAGCATTCGCCCCAATGAGCGCGGCCGGGGCTTCACCTTTAGCGAAACCGTCAAGGGTGGCGTCGTTCCGCGCAACTACATCCCTGCTGTCGAAGCAGGCGCGCGCGAAGCGATGGAGAAAGGGCCGCTAGGCTTCCAGGTCATCGATGTCGGCGTAACGCTGTACGATGGTCAGCACCATGCCGTCGACAGTTCGGAACACGCCTTCCGGACTGCGTCGAAAATGGGAGTGCGACAGGCGCTTTCCGAAGGGTCGGCCGTTTTAATGCAACCGGTCTTCCGCAGCGAAATTCACATTCCGTCGATCTATTCGGGCAGCCTCGTCCAGATCGTCTCCGCTCTCAAGGGTCAGGTTCTCGGCTTCGACCGGGATGAAACCGCTAAGGGATGGGACATCTTCCGGGCACTCATTCCGGGCGGCGCACTTGACGATCTGGCGCGGGCGCTGCGCTCGGCGACGCAGGGCATTGGTTACTTTTCCAAGACCTTCGATCACTTCGAGGAGCTCTACGGCAAGGAAGCGGACGCCATCGTGAGGGCACACGAGGGACCAGGCGCCGCACACTGAAGGGCTTGATGCGCCCGTCGCCAAAGCGACCATGCGATGACGGATGAAGGTTCAATTCGCCGTCGTGCAAGGTGGGCAACTGTAATGTTAGGCTTCCTCTTCATCCTTTTTCGCGCCAACGGTCAGCGGCCAGTCGACGACATAATCCTCGAGATCGTCGATATCGATCTCATTTTCATTGATGGTGCGGCCGCGGGCGGAAATGCCGGCGGCATGGACCGTCTCGGGATCGCCGGAGACAAGCGGGTGCCACCAGTAGAGGTCGCGGCCTTCATTGACCAGCCGGTAGCCGCAGGTGGGCGGCAGCCAGGCGATGTCGGGCACGTTCTCCTTGGTCAGCTGCACGCAGTCCGGCACGAAATCCCAGCGGTTCTCATAGCTGGAGCAGCGACAGCTTTCGCCATCGAGCAGCTTGCAGCTGACCGAGGTGAAATAGATATCGCCGCTATCCCATTCCTCGATCTTGTTGAGACAACAGAGGCCGCAGCCGTCGCAAAGGCTTTCCCACTCGGCAACGGTCATTTCGGCAAGCGTCTTGCTCTTCCAGAAGGGCAGATCGTTCATCGTTCGTTTCTTGCAACAGCGACCCGCAAATTCGCGTGACCCTGATGCATCTCTCTTGTTATCAGCCGCAAAATCAATCAATCCTTCAGCATACTCCTGATACTCGGAGAATTCTCTCCTGGTATCGGAGAGCTTTGCGGCCATATGCGGGCCTCGCGCTTTCGTCGGATATGACAGAAGCGCGATCAGGCGGGAATACAGGACGTGCAGGATCCGGACAACCCAGGAAATGGGCCAGAAAACGGGCCAGAAAAAAGGCCCGGAAAAGCGGCGAACGAGGCAGCGAAAAAGCGGCCGGCGAAGAGCCGTCACATTCTGTTGCGCATCGATTCCTGGATCGATTCGACCGTCTGGAACGCCGGCTTCCGCGCCGCCGAGATCTGGGAAGACATTACCATTTTCTTCCGCCGCTTCCGCGTGCGCGGCTGGAAGCGCATGGTCTTCGAACTTGCCGGCGAAGGACTGACGCTCGGAGCGGCCGGCTCGGTGCTGATGCTGCTGCTTGCCCAGCCCGCCTTCGAGGCAACCAAGGAAGACTGGCGCAACCGCGGCGATTTCGCCGTCACCTTTACCGACCGCTACGGCAACGTCATCGGCCATCGCGGCGTCATCCACCAGAATTCCGTGCCGATCGACGAGCTGCCGGATTCGCTGATCAAATCGGTGATCGCCACCGAGGACCGGCGCTTCTTCGACCATTTCGGCATCGATTTCATCGGCCTCTTCCGCGCCATGAGCGAGAATGCGCGCGCCGGCGAAGTCGTCCAAGGCGGCTCGACGCTGACCCAGCAGCTCGCCAAGAACCTGTTCCTGTCCAACGAACGCTCGATCGACCGCAAGGTCACCGAGGCGTTCCTGGCGCTTTGGCTCGAGGCGAACCTTTCCAAGAAGGAAATCCTCTCCACCTATCTCGACCGCGCCTATATGGGCGGCGGCACTTTTGGCGCAGCCGCAGCGGCGCAATTCTATTTCGGCAAGAACATCACCGATGTGAATCTCGCCGAATCCGCCATGCTTGCCGGCCTGTTCAAGGCGCCGGCGAAATATGCGCCACACGTCAACCTGCCGGCGGCGCGTGCCCGCGCCAACGAAGTGCTGACCAATCTGGTGCAGAGCGGGTTGATGACCGAGGGCCAGGTGATCGCTGCCCGGCGCAATCCGGCCACCGTCGTCGACCGCAACGAGGTGGAATCGCCTGATTTCTTCCTCGACTGGGCTTTCGACGAGGTGCAGCGGCTTTCGTCACGCTTCCACCAGCATTCGCTGATCGTGCGCACGACGATCGACATGGGCATCCAGCAGGCGGCGGAGGATTCGGTCGAGACGTCGCTGCGCGAATATGGCGAGGCCTATCACGCCAAGCAGGGCGCGATGGTGATGATCGAAAACGGCGGTGCCGTGCGCGCCATGGTCGGCGGCCGGGACTACGGCGAGAGCCAGTTCAACCGCGCCACCAGGGCGCTGCGCCAGCCGGGTTCCTCCTTCAAGGTCTACACCTATGCGGTGGCGATGGAGAGCGGCATGACGCCGCAGACGACGATCGTCGATGCGCCGATCTACTGGGGCAATTGGAGCCCGCACAATTATGCCAATCGCTATGTCGGCCGCATCACGCTCGAGACCGCGATCGCCCAGTCGATCAATACGATCCCGGTGCGGCTCGCCAAGGAAAAACTCGGTATTCAGCCGATCCGGGCGATGGCGAAAAACCTCGGCGTCGAAACGCCGATCCGCGACGACGTCACCATCCCGATCGGCACTTCCGAGGTGACGGTGCTCGACCAGGCGACCGCCTATGCCACCTTCCCGGCCGGCGGCTACCAGTCGCGCCGCCACGGCATCACCCAGATCCTCGATTACGACGGCGACGTGCTCTACGATTTCGACCGCGACGAGCCGGCGCCGAAGCGTGTGCTCTCCGAACAGGCCGATGCCTATATGAACCAGATGTTGTCGCGCGTTCCCTATGTCGGCACTGCGCGCAAGGCGGCCCTCGACAACGGCATCCTGACGGCCGGCAAGACCGGCACGACCCAGGCCTATCGCGACGCCTGGTTCGTCGGCTTCACCGGCAATTACACCTGCGCCGTCTGGTTCGGCAATGACGACTACACCTCGACCAACGAGATGACCGGCGGTTCGCTGCCGGCGATGACCTTCAAACGCGCCATGGACTACGCCCATCAGGGTGTCACGCTGCGGGCCATCCCCGGCGTCGAAAACCCCCTGCCCTCGGAAAAGGATCTCGCCAAAACCGCCGCCGCCAAGCCGCAGGACGGATTGCCGCAGCTCATCCGGCCGCGCATGCTGTCGGTTCAATCGACTGGCATCCTCAAGAAGCTCGGCGAAAAGCTGAAGGATGCCACCCCGCTCGCGCCGGCGAAGGTGGCGAGCGTGGAATAGCCGGCAGCATCTGGCGCCCCGATCCCGAAATCACCGTCAGTCCACGTCGATACATCGGCATGATGCCATTGCTGCACGCGGCACGACCGTGGATCAATCAGCGCTCATGTCACGGCGCGGCATTCCACCCTGCCAGAATCAGTGGTAACCCTTTCATCCGATATGGTTTCCAAGGTCATGACGTGTTTCGATTCCCCCTTTTTATCGCGATCACGCTGATCGTCGCCTTTGGCGGCGGGATCATGATCTCGCTTTATGCGCTGGACGCGACACAGGGTTTTGGAGCGATCAAGCTCGGCGCCTGGGAGGCCTTTCCAGCGTTGCAGACGGTCGAGGCCGATCCTTACGCCAAGTCGCACCGGGCGCGCGCCGGCAAGCTGCTCTATGGCAGCGCCGAGGGCCTGACCTTCACGGCGAGCGTCGACGACGACGGCGCGCGGCTGAATGCCGGCTGCCGCTACCGCATCAGCGGGCAGACGCCGCCTGCCCGGCTCTGGACCCTCTTTACCGCCGACAATGGCGGCAATCCGGCAGCGGTGAAGACCGGGCATCCCTCAGCGCTCAATTCCTGGACGGTGCTGCGCAATCAAGACAGCAGTTTCTCGGTCGAGATCTCCGCCGTCGCACAGCCGGGCAACTGGCTGGCCTTGCCGGAGGCTGGCACTTTTCGGCTGGTGCTGACGCTGTTCGACACACCGACCGCCGGCAGTTCCGGGGTGATCGATCTCGCCATGCCGAAGCTCACCAAGACCGGATGCGGCAATGCTTAGGATATTCTTCGCCGTCCTGACCGGGCTTTTCGGCGCAGCGCTGCTGCATCTCGTCATCATCCTGTCGCTGCCGCATTTCACCGGCAGGGATGCGGCGACCCGCGTGGAGGCGGAGGGCGACCTCAACAATTTCTACCTGCTCGGCGACCGGTATGATGAGGCTGGCCTTGCCAATGGCGACCCCTTCCTGCGCACCGCCGTCTGCTCCTTCGACGTCGAGGATGCGCCGGTGCATTTTACCGCCAAGGGCAATGTGCCCTTCTGGTCGATCGCGATCTACGACAGCGCCTCCAACGAGGTCTTCAGCATGAACGACAGGACATCGGTCGGTGGCGCGCTCGATGTGCTGGCCGGCAGTCCCATCCAGCTGACTGACCTGCGCAAGAACTTGCCGCAGGAGCTGGAGCAGGCGATCCTGGTGGAAATGGCACGGCCGGACGGCTATGCCGTGCTGCGGACGCTGGCGCCGCAGGCGAGCTTCGATGAGGCCGCGCGGAACTTCCTGACGGAAGCCGGCTGCGAGCAATTCGCCGCTCGCTGAGGTTGAGGAGCGGTTACTTCTTGTTGACGCGCGGCGCAGGCGCCGGACGATGTTTCGGGCTCTCGGTCAACCGCTCGTAGCGGACGCCGGTGAACCAAAGAATCTTAGCTTCGCGAGGCTCTTTGTCCGGGCGACGCGGCGCCCGCGGTCGCCGATCCGCCAATGCGACTACTATTGCCATTCTCGTCTCCATGCACTGCCCGAGACGGATGAAGTTGCGATGGATTTCACCCTGCCCGCCAATGTGCGGGCCGGCGCGTCCTGCAGTGCCGGGATGACCGGACCGAGGGCATTCGCGCCTTTCCCACGGCACCTGATTGAAATACCGTGATGCGGAGTTTCAACGATCCAAATACTCAAATCGCGTCGTTCCTATCCGAATTGAGACAGATGACAGTTAACAGTTTACTAATGTTCGGGATATGCCAGACACAGTTCACGTTACCTCCCTTTAACGCTCGAAGAGTTGATTTGGTTTCACGCCGCCTGCGCAAACGGCCGGCTGAAGATCGAGAGATAAAATTAGAAACAATTCATATAGTTGGCATCGGCGCCGCAATCCGCCTTCCGGGAAAAAGGCGATGTTGCAAAAATACATCATGAAAATATTTAATTGCGAGGCGTTCAGATACGCGTATGGTCTCTCACGTCGGTCACACGTTTCCGGCTCCGATCGATCGGGGATTCCAGTCCTTGCCGGAATGCGGAGGTCAAGCGATGTCTTTGCTGGTGAATTCATCTTTCTCGCCTGAAGATCTCGACGTGCTGCGCAGTGCGCTCGATGCCTGGTGCTCGGAACGGCGCATCGACATCAAAAGCGTCGACGCGCAGTTCGCGGCATCCGCAGCGCTCGACCTTTATCAGGCCGGTTACGACAGCCGCGAAAAGCTGCTGCACGCGCTGCGCGATCACAGGATCGCCTGAGTTTTTCAACCATCACGGCGGCGATGCGCAAACTTCGCAGCATGCCTTCCAAACCGCGCATTTTTATATTGCCGGCTAACTATACCGCCACACGCTCAGCGTGTATATTTCTGTTGCATTTTAATAAAATCTTCAGCATGCATTAACCGTACCGGTGTAGGATTTGTTCATAACCGTATGGCCTGACATGCGTTCCGCCAGCGCATATCGGCCTTGGTCCCCTTGTTCTGCGTTTTCGGGGTGTTTTTGTGCGTGACCGGTTTCGAGACCTAGAAGGCCCCTTGGCCGTCAGGAAAAAGGACGTGGTATTAATGGCGACTGTCAGCAGTTTCGAGAACCTGTCTCATCCGACACGGTCCGAACTGCGCCAATTCGCCGAACTTTTCATGCCGCTGTTCCAGGCCTCCTCCGACGAGGCCAAGCGCCAGGCGGTCGCAGCGCTGTCTCAATGCGAGAACATGCCGGCCGCCGTGGCACTGTTCATCGGCAACCAGCCGATCGAGATCGCAGCTCCTTTTCTTGCCGCATCAAAGGCAATCGCCGACGATACGCTGATCACCATCGCGCGGATGCAGGGTGCGGCGCATGTCAAGGCGATCGTCAGCCGCGATTCACTCTCGCCGAAGGTCATCGATGCTTTGGTGGCGCTGCGCCAAAGCCAGCCGCGGTCCACGGCCGCATGGGCGCCGGTCATGGAATCGCCGGCGGTGCCGCTTTCGCCGGCGCCGGCCGAGACCAACGAGGCGGATGCGCTGGAGGAACAGCGGGTTGCCAATGAAGAGGCGTTGCGCGAGCGCATCCTCGGGCTTGCCGGCCATCTCGGCCGTGCCGACGAGGACAGGCTCGGACTGCGCACGCTCACCGACATTCAGGAGGCGCTGCTGGTGCGCTTCGCCCGCTCGCGCGAGGCGACGCATTTCGCAACCGCACTTGCCGATGCGCTTTCCGCCAGCCGCTGGCTTGCCGAGCGCATCATGCTCGATCTTTCCGGCCAACAGCTCGCCACGACGCTGACCAGCCTTGGCATGGGCTTTCTCGATGCCGTCTTCGTGCTCGAAAGGCTCTATCCGCACCTTGCCGAACAGCAGCACAACGTCACCCGCGGCTGGATGGTGCTCGATGCGCTCGACCCGGAAGAATGCCACGAACGCGTCGAAGCCTGGCGGCGTGCCGATCGCTACACCTATAAGCCGGAAGCGACCGATACGCCCGCACCGGCTGCAACGCCCGACTATCGCTTCATCCGCCAGGCGCCGCCGCAGCGCGACATGCGTGTCATGGGGCGGCGTTCTCGCTGAGCTGGAACGACTAACCTCACCGCATGGTGAGCTGTTCGAAATGGTGAGGAGCTGACGCGCCCCGGCTGTCAGCCGTCCCTGGCAAGCGGGATCATATCCCCCAGCTCCTCCGCCTCCAGCTCGACGATCCAGAGATCGGGGTCGAATTTGCGTTCGCGCTCCAGCATCGCCCGCACCGCTTCCGGATCGCTGCGCGACAGGCGGATCTCGAATAGGCGGTCGCCGGCCTGGCCCTCGTCGAAGGCGGACTGCGGCGCCGGCGCGTAAAGCGTTTCCAGGCCGTTGCGGAAATGCTGACGGATGAAGACCGCACCTGCTTCCTCCGCACCCTTCTTCTCGACGGCGGCGAAATCGCCGCTGGCAAAGACGCGGCGCAGGAGGGCGGAAACGAAGATGTCGGCGCGTAATCTCATTGGGGCGGTATAAAGCATGTCGCGCGATAACGACATGCGGAAAAATAAAGACTTAAGCGCGAGACGAGATTGCGACATGCTTTAGACCGGCGCGGGCGGCGGCAATCCGCGGTCAAATCTTGACCGCCGAGTCAGACCTTGACTGCCAGCCGCAATCCGCCCCAATGCCGTCCGCGGACGGTGATCGGAGCGGAGATATCCTTCATCATCACGAAGTTGCCGCCGCCCATGTCGCGCCGATAGGTCTGGACGAGGAAAGGCGCGGTGCTGCGGCCGGCGGCAAGGCCGACGCGATCGGCGAAGATGCGGCGATTGCGGCAATTGGCGGTGTTCCAGACGGTGTCGCCAGGCCGCTGGGCCTGCGAGAATTTCCGGTTGTGGGTCGGCAGATAGCCGTTCTCGTCGATCGCCGCGCAGAAGGCGATGCGCTCGTCCAAGGTTGTGACGGGTTCCTGGATCGGCGGCAGCAGGCGGTCGGTGAGTTCGGTGAAGGCTGCCATCATCTGTGCCGGATCAGAGCCCGGTATCGGCCGATACCGTCGGTCGAAAAGAGCATCGAGCCCGATTTGGCCTTCTGCGACGGCGCGTTCGAAGGCGCCGGAAATCTGTCTTGCCACCGACTGCGCCTCCTCGATCCAACGGCTGTCGGCGGTCTTGACGCCGGCGCTCGCCGTCAGCTGGATCAGGGTTTCCGAGAGGCCGACGACGCTGTCGACGCGTTTTGCCGCCTGCTGCAGCCTGACATTCGAGCCGGCGACTTCGGCCGACATCTCGCCGAGTTTCTCGACGAAGCCGGCGCATTGCTGGTCGACCGCCTCGGTGGTGTTGGCCATGACAGTCGAACTGTCGAGGATGCGGGTGATGACATGTTCCATGCTTTCGAAGGCCCCGCGCATCGCCTCCGACTTGTCACGCACGCCGGCGGCACTGTCGCGCGCAACGCTGCCGACGGCCGACAGCCGGTCGATCTTCACACGCAGTTCGTCCAGCGTTTGCTGGATGGAGCCGGTCGCCTTCGAGGTCTGCAACGAAAGCGCCCGGACCTCGGCGGCGACGACCGCAAAACCCTTGCCCGCATCGCCGGCGCGCGCCGCCTCGATCGCGGCGTTCAGCGCCAGCAGGTTGGTCTGGCGGGCGATGGTGCTGATCTCCTCGGCGATATTGTCGACATCGGCAAGCGACTTGGAGAAGCCGGCTATCTCCGCGCTGATCTCGTTGGAGGACTGGACCATGTGACCGATCTCGGCGACGGAGCCCGTCAGGCGGTCAGCTGATTCTTTCAGCATGTGACGGGCTTCGGCCGCCGTGCGGTCGGTCTCGCGCAGCGACACGGCGACCGAGCGGTTGGTCTCGGCAATCGAAAGCGCGGTGCGGGTGACATGATCGAAGGCGGAGGCATGCCGGGCCGACATTCCCGCCATGTCCTGGATGGCGCCGGCGATATCGACGAGATCAATGCCAAGGGTGGAGGCTTCTTCGGCAAGGCGCAACAGGATGTGGCGCAGCGCCTCGCGATCCGGCCCTCCCGCTTCGACCGCCGGTTCTCCAGCCAAATCGTCTATCGCCTTCAGCGCATGCATGACCGACGCTCTCCCGCCCCAATCAGAAAAGCTTCAGGCAACATGGTTAATAAGTTGCAAACGGCAGCCGCGCCTTAGACTTAGGTTGTAGGTCACAGCCGGTTCTACGGCAACATATCCGGCTAGATCGCGCCGATTTCCTTGAGTTTCTTCAGCACCGCCTGGTTCGGCTCGCCGTCTTCGGGCAGGTTGTAGTGCTTCTGAAAATGGCGGATAGCCGCGCGGGTCTGCTCGCCGGCGACGCCGTCGACTCCGACATTGGCATAGGCCATATTGGAAAGACCCTTCTGGATCTTCAGCACCAGATCGACATTGGTGATTTGGCTTGATGGAACCTGCTTTGCCGCCGATGGAGCCGTTTTGACGGTCTTTTCGGCGCTGCGGATCGCTGCTGCCACCGGATCTTCCGCCGCCGCCTTCGAGCTGACATCCTCGGGCGGCTTTTCGGCGGGCACGGCCGAGGGGCCGGCGGCATCGGTCTTCAGCGCCACTAGGACCTCCGGCGTCGGATCGCCGGTCTGGGTCATGCCGACGGTCTCCTCGAAGAAGAGAATGGCCGCACTGGTGCGAGGGCCGATGATGCCGTCGGGTATGCCGTTATAGAGGCCGCGGCGCACCAGCTGCTGCTGGATGTCCATGACGAGCTGGCTCGGCTGCTGGCCGGGTGCGGCAGGCGCCGGTGTCGCGTTGGTGGTGGCGGTATCCTGCGGCCGCTCGATGCGGAAGGTGGTAACGTCGCCCTGTTGCTCCTCGGCCGGGCGGCGGGCGCCGAGCACGGTTGGAGACTGCGGATCGCGGGTGCGGAAGATCGGATGCGGATGCAGGCCCGGCTGATACCAGAGCGCATTGGCGGCGACGAAGGAGAAGATGACGGCGAAGGTGATCGTGCCGCCGGCGACCGACGGATTGCGGCCGATGACGCCGCCGAGCACGGAGGCACCCTGCAGGCCGAGCCCGCCGAGGGCGGCAGCGCCTGACATCAGAAGGCCCGGCTGCTGCCGTCCCCTTTTTCCCTTAGGCGATTTTCGCTTGCGCGCGGCCATCGAAACGCCCCTCTTCCAATTCTGCGCCTGTGTTGACCGCGCCCTTCAGCCGCGGCGGAAACTCGACAGTCGCGCCATGACCGGCGTCTGCGGCGTGCTGAGCACCCGAGCCGTCCACCGCGATCTCGATGGTGATGATCGTGCCTTCGCCCGGCTGGCTGGCGATGGCGAAATAGCCGCCATGCAGCGCCACCAGCCCTTTGACCAGGGAGAGACCGAGGCCGGAGCCTTCGAAGCGGCGGGTATAGTCGTTCTGGATCTGGACGAAGGGCTGGCCGAGCAATGCCAGCTTGTCGGCCGGAATGCCGATGCCGGTGTCGCTGACCGTCAGCTTGAGGATGCCGTCGCGCGCTGCCGCATCGACCGAGACGACGCCGCCGGCCTCGGTGAACTTTATGGCATTGCCGACGAGGTTGATGAGGATCTGCTGGATGGCGCGCTGATCGGCGACGATCTCGCCGAGACCGCGCTGGATACGGCTCGTCAGGGTAAGGCCCTTGGTCTTGGCCTGCAACGCCAGCATCGATTCGCAGGATTTGACGGAGCTTGATATGTCGAAGGCTTCGAGGATCAGCTCGTAGCGGCCGGCTTCGATCTTGCTCATGTCGAGCATGGTGTTGACGACGGATAGCAGATGCGCCCCGGATTCGCGGACCAAGCCGACATATTCGCGCTGGCGGTCATTTTCGAACTTGCCGAAATATTCGCCGATCAGGATATCGGAAAAACCGAGAATGGCGTTCAGCGGCGTGCGCAGTTCATGGCTGACGGCGGCGAGGAAGCGCGATTTGGCGTCATTTGCGGATTCGGCATCGGCCGCGCGGTTCTGGGCTTCGTCACGCAGCTGCTGCTCGACGGAGACATCGCGCAGCTGGGCAATGATGGCGGCAAGTTCGCCGTCGGCATCGCGCCGGGCCGTCATGTCCATTCTCAGATAGGCGAACTGGCGTTGATCACGCGAGACCGAGGGCCGGTCGAGGCGCAGATCGACGCTCTGAGCATCCTCGCCCCGGCGCAGGCCATCGAGCGCCTGCAGGAAAAGGATGCGGTCGGAGACATGCACCTGCTCCAGGAAGCCCCTGCCCTTGGGATCGCGCATCCAGGCGAGGAAATCGCGCCGATCGCGACCGCCGACGGTCGCCACACTGCCGTGCGGGTCGAGGAAGAAGACGAGGCCCGGGGTGGCGGCAAGGAAGAAATCCTCGGCCGACTGCGTGGCGATACCGGCGGACGAACCTTGACGAGCGAGCGCGATGCTGCCGACGGCGGAAAAGAGAAAGGCGGCGCAGACCATGGCGACACCCGCCGGCAGCGCCACGGCAGGACTGGTGACCGCCGAAAGGCCAATCGGAGCGGCAACGAGAGCGGCCGACGAGAGCAGCACGAGGCGGCGCAGGATTGCGAGCTCGCGTTGGCGCACGGCTTCACCGCCGCCCGTCCGGGAGAGCCAGCTTGTCGCTGCCCGGTCTACGAGGGCCGTCATCCAGCCGCCAATGTTACTCAATACACGCACGCAATACCCGCCCGAAAGGCTGTCTATCGATCCGGACAATAGGCCTTGGCGACTTAAAGAAAGGATAAGGCAAAAGCGCTGTTCACAGCCTGAAACGGCCGAAATTCTCGTTTTGAAGCATCTGGAAGGCTCTTTGCCCTTTGTGGTTAATAGGGGGTAAGCGACGGATTTTCCTCATATTTCAGCATTGCGTTAACTCCTGTGGCAAGGCGAGCCGGCAAAAGTCCTGCAATTGCAAGCAGGTGCTGCCCTGATGCTTAACGGCGATCGCTCGCATTCGACTAAAATGCGGTTCAAATGCCGTTCGCTAAAATTTGAACTAAATTTGCCGCAAATGCGCGTAAGTTTCGAAAAGCGGCATTCGCAACTTGGCGGTAGGGTGAAAACACACCGGACAACCGGCCTGATTCGGCAACAAGAACCGGACGGGGAAAACAGGATGGGCGACGACAATGTGGTTTCTGATCAAAGGATCCTTCTGGTTTGGCCTCGTGCTCGTGCTTCTTTCCGTCTTCAGCACGGAGAGTTCCGACAAGCTCGCCAACGGCCCGCAATTGCAGCTGTCCGACGCGTTCACGGCGGCAAGCGGCGCCTACGACTATTTGACCGGCATGTGCTCGGAGAAGCCCGAGGTCTGCGTCAAGGGCACGGAGACCCTGACCGCACTCGGCTACCGGGCGCGTGAAGGCGCCCGCGTTGCCTATGAACTTCTCGACAGCCAGTTCAAGGATGAGGCACCGGCGACCGCAAAGTTTGCCGAACCGCAGATGCCGGTGGCGCTCAACATGCCTTCCCTCACCACGCCTGCCATCCAGGAAAAGGTGCGCGAGGCCAAGGCAGCACTCAACCAGCCGATGCCTTATCGTCCGCCGGTCGAAGACGATGCCTCCCCTGAGACGGTGATAACAGGCGCTATTCCGCTGCCGACACCGAAGCCGGCGACCTGACGAAATTTCTGCGGGTGCTCGCTCGCACCGCATTTGTTCTTACGCAATTCCGGACGGAAACCGCTTCGCACTTTTCCTGGAATTGCTTTGAGCTTGCATCGGTGGTCCGCATGACGCGGAAGTGCCCCATGCCTGACGTGCCTGCCCTGTTTAATTCAGCATGTTGCTGCGCCGTGAGGATGCCCATCCCTCACGGCGTTTTTTCTATCTCAGTTTACGCAAATCCGGCAAAACCGCTTCGTGCATTGCCTGGAAGTGCTTCGGTCTTTTGTTTACGCAATTCCGGACGGAAAACCGCTTCACACTTTTCCTGGAATTGCTTTAGCGGTTCAAATCTGCCGGTCTTTCACCTATATGCAGTCTTAGAGCATTTCCTGACGCATTCCGGACGCAAAACCGCTGCGCACTTTTGCTGGAACTGCTTCAATAGTGAAAGGCTTCCGCATGGCATCCCTCGACCAGATCATCGACGACTTCGCTTTCCTGGACGATTGGGAAGACCGCTACCGCTATGTCATCGAACTCGGCAAGGCGTTGCCGGACTTGGCCGAGGAGAAGCGCACCTCGGAGAATAAGGTGATGGGCTGCGCCAGCCAGGTGTGGCTGGTGACCCATACGGCAGGCGATCCCGACAATCCCGTCATGAGCTTCGAGGGTGATTCCGACGCCCATATCGTGCGCGGCCTCGTCGCCATCGTGCTTGCCACCTATTCCGGCAAGACCGCATCGGAGATCGCCGGGCTCGATGCCTTCGAGATATTTTCGAAGATCGGCCTGGTGGAGAACCTGTCATCGCAGCGTTCGAACGGATTGCGGTCGATGGTGAACAGGATCCGCGAAGAGGCAAGAGTCCGCGCTGCGGCTTGACCGTGCTCGTGGCTGGCCGGCTTTGAGAGCCGCAATCCAGTATATTAACACTTACTCATAGTACAGGAATACATTCTAAGCCTGTCGGCAAAGCATAGGACGGGATGTCTTACGCTGCCGTGGCGTCCGGCCGAATCAGTTGCGACGCTCGAAATACCCGAAAGGTATTCTTCGTCTTGCGAAGGCACAAAAAAGCCGGGCACAAAACCCGGCTTTTGTCGTCGATGCTTTTGAAAAAGCTCAGCCGCGGCCGCGCTTGCGGCGCTGACCCAGGCCCATCTCCTTTGCCAGGCGCGAACGCGCTTCGGCATAAGCGGGCGCCACCATCGGGTAATCGGTCGGCAGGTCCCACTTCTCGCGGTATTCTTCAGGCGAGAGGCTGTGATGCGTCATCAGGTGACGCTTGAGGGACTTGAAGTTGCCGCCGCATTCCAAACACGTGATCTGCTCGTCCTGTACGGACTTGCGGACAGAAACTGCAGGCTTCTGCTTTTCGACGATCGCCGCAGCAGGCTGCGGTACGGACGTGTTGCTCAGTGCCGAATGCACGTCGGAAATCAGGTTGGCCAGGTCGCTGACCGGTACAACATGGTTGCTGACATAGGCCGCGACAATGTCGGCTGTCAGTTCCACAAGCAGCTCCGGCGCATTGCCGGTCGCTATATCCGTCATATTCTTTCTCCTGTTAGCATGCTCAAACGGTCTTTGACTGACACGCCAAAGACCCGCCTCGTAGAAGCGAACAGCAAAAGCACAGGAAGCGACCTTCTGTTTCGAAAAACGCGAAATCCACCCCTAGATTCCGAAGAGCGTGACCTGTTCTTATACTGCCTGACTGGAAACCACTACGTCATGCCCCAGGCGATGGCCTCAGTTTAGACATTAAAAATCAAAACTGAGGGACCTGGAAGCAGTACGATTGCAATTCACAATCAGAACTCTACTTGCATTTTCAAATACCATCGTTTGGTCGAAAGGCCAATTATTATTTGTCGTTTTTCTTGAGAAAAAATGACAGATGAAGAATTGAGGGGCTTTCCGGCAAGCTTTACTCACAGCTTCCTGTGCATAAGTTTTGCATAAATCTGGTAAAGTCGCCGAACAGCATAGGCTCAACGATCCCTGATATCGTCACGGACCGAGAGTGCACCGAGATCATATCCCGAACGATGAGCAGCTCTGGCAAGCAGATGGGCAGACACCGGCGCCGTCAGCAGGAAGAAGACGAAACCAGCAATGGCGCGGGCGAGAATCGCCGGCTCCTCTGAATAGAGGCCGGCGGCAAGGAGCAACAGCCCGGAGCCGACAGTCCCCGCCTTCGAGGCGGAATGCATGCGCGTATAGAGATCAGGCAGCCGGACCAGGCCGATCGCCGCCGCAAGCGCAAAGAGCGCGCCGACGATCAAAAGCAGGGCGGTCATGGCAGCCATGATATAATCGATCATCGCTTCTTCCCCCCTGCCCGGCGCTTTTGCGTGTTGCCATTTGCCGCAGTGGCGGGCGGCTTCGATTTGATGTTGCCGCGTGACAGCACGAATCGGGCGAAGGCGACGGTCGCCAGGAAACCGACGAGGCCGAGCGAGATGGCGATATCGATATAGAGCGAAAAACCGGTCTTGACCGCGATGACGGCGATGAAGCCGATGGCGATGCCGGTCAGCATGTCGAGGGCAAGGATGCGGTCCGGCAATGTCGGGCCGGCAACGACGCGCCAGACGCTCAGAATCAACGCCAGGCCGAGGATGACGAGTGCCGTCGAGGATGCGACCGCGACGATGGCGGCAGGTGTGATCACCGGAAGGCCTCCATGATCTTGCGTTCGAAACCGTTGGCGATATCACGCTTGGTCGTCTCGGGATCGGAACAATCGAGCGCATGCACATAGAGCGTGCGACGATCGGGCGAGACGTCGACCGAAAGCGTACCGGGTGTCAGCGTGATGAGGTTTGCGAGCAAAGTGATCTCGAAATCGCTCGTCACCGTCAGCGGGAAGGCGAAGATGCCGGGCTTCAGCTTCATATCGAGAGAGAGGACGGTGACCGTGACCTTCCAGGCCGACAGCGACAATTCCTTGAGGAACAGAGCGGCGAGCGAGAGCACCGGGAGAACGCGAGGGATATGTGCCTTGCCGCCGAAGGATTCGCGGATGATGAGCAGCGCCAAGGCCCCGAGCAGCAAGCCGAGGACGAGATTGTGCAACGAGGCGCTGCCGGTCACAGTGACCCAGGCAATGGCAAGCAGCAGGTTGAAGAGAAAGAAGATCATGGCGCGCCTCCGTCCGGGAAGACCGAATGAAGATAGGCCTGGGGATCGGCAAGGCCGGCCGCGGCCGATTGCGACAGCGCCAGCAACTGTTCCGGCAGGATGCCAAAACCGACGACCAGCGCTGTCAGTGCCGCGAGTGGCAGGCCCGTGCGCCACCGGGCACCGGGCGGCCTCAGGGCTGTCGACGTCAGGGCCATCGGCGCCGGGCGCCAATAGGCGAGCAGGAAGAGACGGCCGAAGGCAATCGTCGTCAGAAAACCGCCGAGGAGGATCGAGGCCGCCAGCCACCAGGCGCCGAGATCGAGCGAGGCCTTGACGAGAATGACTTTCGGCCAGAAGCCGGAAAAGGGCGGCAGGCCGCAGGCGGCAAGGAAGAGCACGAGGGAGAGTGCGGTGAAGCCGCCGCTTTGCCTGTAGAGCCCGCCGAGGGCCGATAGCGAAAAGCCGCCGCCGCGCCGGGCGATCTCGCCGGCGGCAAGATAAAGCGCCGTCATCAGCACCATGGAATGGAGCGCATAGAAGACCGCGCCGCTGATGCCGCCAAGGCCGCCGAGGGCGACGCCGGCGAGCATGTTGCCGATGCCCGATATGACGACATAGCCGAACAGCCGGCGGATATCGTTTTCGGCAAGCGCGCCGAGAGCGCCGACGACAATCGTCGCGGCGGCGGCGAGCGCGACTACCAAGCTCAATTCCTGGCGTTCCACCGGCAGCAGCATGACCATCACCCGGATCAGCGCGTAGATGCCCACCTTGGTCAGCAGGCCGGCAAACAGCGCCGAGACCACGATGCGCGGCGTATGGTAAGCGGCGGGCAGCCAGAAATTGACCGGGAAGGCTGCCGCCTTCATGCCGAAGGCAAGCAGGAAGAGGCTTGCCAGCGTCATCAGCGGCGCCGTGCCGCGCAAATCCCCAGCTTTTGCAGCGATATCGGCCATATTGAGCGTGCCGAAGGCGGCATAGAGAATGCCGACGCCGACCAGGAACAGGGTCGTGGCGATCAGATTGAGCACCGCATATTTCAGCGCGCCGTCGATCTGCTCACGTTCGGAACCAAGGATGATCAGCCCGAAGGAGGAGATCAGCAGCACCTCGAACCAGACGTAGAGATTGAAGATATCGCCGGTCAGAAAGGCGCCGGTGACGCCGGCCATCAGCAGCATGAGCAGCGGGAAGAAGCCGTATCGCCGGCCGCTTTCGCCGATATCGGCCAGCGCATAGATGCCGCCGGCGAGCGCGGCAAGGGCTGCGGTGAAGGCCATCAGCGCACCGAAGAGATCGACGGTGAAGGCGATGCCGAAAGGCGGCAGCCAGCGACCCATGACCATGGTCAGCGGCCCGTCGGCCGCGACCTTGGCCAGCAACGCCGCATCGATCAGCGCCAAGGCCGCAAGGCCAGGGATGGCAAGCCAGGCCTGCAGACGGGGATAGCCGCGCAGCATCAGCAGGACGGCACCCAGCGTAATGCAATGGGCGACCGGCAGGATGGCCAGCCAATGACCGATGGGCACCGGGGCGGTGATCAGGGCGGCGGAGAGATCGACGGTGGTGGGGGCGGCCATCAGATGGCGCCTCCGTTATCGCGAGAGAGGGCCTGCCGTGGGGTACCCCCCTCTGCCCTGCCGGGCATCTCCCCCACAAGGGGGGAGATCGATAGGTGGCCAAGGCTTCGCCCAACATCGGCGTCGACGCCTGTAGCTGTACGGCTGCTGTCATTACCCTGCAGGCTGATCAAGGCCGATCGGCCTAGACGAGGCTTCGCCACTTGCCGATCTCCCCCCTTGTGGGGGAGATGCCCGGCAGGGCAGAGGGGGGTGAGCATCCGCACCGCGGTGGTGATCCGGGCAGTGGAGAGATCGATGATAGAGGTGGGGGCGGCCATCAGGTGATGCCTCCGCTACCACGAGAGAGGGGTTGCCTTGGGGTGAGCATCCGCACAACCATCCGCCTCAATACCCCAATGGCGGCAGCGGCCGGTCGTCGGGCTCGGCGGCGCGCATGTCGCTGGTGTTGTCGGTGCCAAGGTCCTGATAGGCGCGGTAGGTCAGCACCAGCAGGAAGGCAAGGAAGGAGAAGGAGATGACGATCGCGGTCAGGATGAGCGCCTGCGGCAGCGGGTTGGCCGTGCCTGCGGGCAGGCTGTCGAGACCGGCCGGGATGATCGGCGGCACCTCGCGCGTCAGCCGGCCGCCGGTAAAGAGCAGGAGGTTGACGGCGTTGCCGAGGATGGCGATGCCGAGCATGATGCGGATCGAGAATTTCGACAGCATCAGGTAGATGGCGGCGGCGAAGAACAGGCCGACGAGGATCGCCAGAAGCGGCTCCATCATTCCACCTCCTTTTCTTCCAGCGCCAGAGCGATCGAGGTGATGGCACCGAGCACGACAAGATAGACGCCGACATCGAAGAGCATGACGCTGGACAGCGGCACCTCGGCGCCGAATAGCGTCGGATAGATCCAGAGGCCGGTCATGAAGGGAACGGCAAACAGGATGGAGAGAAGACCGGCCACCGTCGACAGAAGCAAGCCGAAGCCGGCAATCGACAGCGGATGGAAAAACAGCGCCCGGCGAACGGCGCCAACGCCGCGGGCAATGCCGTAAATCGCCAGCCCCGAGGCAGCGATCAACCCGCCGATGAAGCCGCCGCCCGGCTCGTTATGACCGCGCAGCAGCACGAAGACGGAAAAAAGCAGCATCAGCGCGGTGAGAAACGGGGCGGCGGTGCGGAAGATGAGGGTGTTCACGCGCTCAACCCTCCGCCGCGGGATCATTGGCGGCAAGCTTGCGCTCGCTGCCAGCGCGGATGCGGATCAGCGCCAGGATGGCAAGGCCGGTGACCGCGACGACGGCGATTTCGCCGAGCGTGTCGGTGCCGCGGAAATCGACGATGATGACGTTGACGACATTGGCGCCGTGGGCGATCGATTTGGAATAGGTGTTGAAGAAAGCCGTCAGCGCGTCGTTGAACGGTGCCTCGGTTGCCCGCATCAGCAGAAGCGTGAAGCCGAGGCCGCAGGCAAGCGCCAGCGCGCCGTCGAAGAGCTTGCGGCCGAGCGGCCGCTGATCGTCGGGCGAGAGACGAAGCCTGGTCATGACCAGGGCGAGAATCACCACCGAAAGGGTTTCGACCATGAACTGGGTGAAGGACAGATCCGGCGCGCCGAACAGCAGGAAGATGATGGCGACAGCGAAACCCTGGATGCCGAGCGAAACGATTGCCGTCAGCCGATCGCGGGCGGCGAGCACGGCGGCAAGGCCGAAGGCGGCGATCAGGAAGACCGCCCATTCATGCAGCCTGACATCGGTCGGCCAGGCCGGCAGACGCGGCAGTTCGCCATAGACGACGAGCGGGATCATGAGGATGGCGGCAACGCAGAGGAAGGTGCAGGTGACATAGATCTCCAGCCGCCCCGGCTGGAGCACACGCATGACGCGGCCGGAAAAGCGGACAAGGCCCGATATGGCGACATCAAAGCCATGGTCCGGCCCAGGTCCGGCCGCGCGCAGGAAGACGGCCATCAGGAAACGGGCGCGCGCGAGTTGCCAGTAGACGCCGATACCGAGCAGCACGGTCAGGGCGGAGAGCGCCAAGGGCAGGCCGATATGCGGCGTCAACGAAATGTCGATTTCGACGGGTGTCTGGCGGATGGCGGATGCGATCGGCGAGGACAGGATGGAATGGGTGAGGGTCGAAAAGATCGCCGCGAGCAGGCCGAGGATAGCAAGAACGGCGGGGCCGAGCCAAAGCAGGACGGGGGCTTCGTGCGGCGGTTTCGGCGTCTCCACCGGCCGGCCGAGGAAGGGTTTCAACGCCACGGCGAAGGCGACGGCGAACATCAGCGCATTGCCGAAGACGGTTATGGCGGTAAAGGTGAGTGCGCGGACATCACCGCCGACGAGTGCCGTATAGATCTCCTCCTTGGCGAGGAAGCCGAAGAAGGGCGGCAGGCCGGCCATGGAGAAGGCGGCCGCAAGCGCGATGATCCAGGTGAGCGGCATCGCCCGCATCAGGCCGCTGAGCCTGGTGATATCGCGCGTGCCGGTCTCATGATCGATGATGCCGGCGACCATGAAGAGCGCGCCCTTGAAGAGGGAATGCGCCACCAGATAGAGCGCCGCCGCCTCGATCGCATGGTCCGAGCCGAAGCCGATCAGCATAACGAGCAGGCCGAGCGAGGAGACGGTGGTATAGGCAAGCTTGAGCTTCAGGTCTGTCTGGCGGATGGCGAGCGCGGTGCCGACCACCAACGTCAGCCCGCCGAAGAAGGGCAGAAGGATTTCCCAGGCAGGGGTTGCCCCCATGACGGGGTTGAGCCGCATCAGCAGATAGACGCCCGCCTTCACCATGGTGGCCGAATGCAGATAAGCCGAAACCGGCGTCGGCGCCTCCATGGCGTTCGGCAACCAGAAATGAAAGGGAAACTGCGCCGACTTGGTGAAGGCGCCGCCGAGGACCAGGATGAGAGCTGCGAGATAGAACGGGCTTTCGCGCACCGCATCGCCGGCTCCCATAAGCAGCGACATGTCGGTGACGCCTGAAATGTTCCAGAGCAACAGCAGGCCGGCCAACAGGCAGAGCCCTCCCCCGCCGGTGACAACAAGCGCCTGCAGGGCAGCCCGGCGAGCCGCCTCACGCTCGTGATCGAAGCCGATCAGCAGGAAGGACGTGATCGATGTCAGTTCCCAGAAGACGAAGAGCATCAGGAAACTGTCGGAAACGACGACGCCGAGCATCGCGCCCATGAAGAGGAAGATGAAGGAGAAGAAGCGGCCCTGATCCTTGTGTCCTTTGAGGTAGCCGCCGGCATAAAGCACGATCAGGGTGCCGATGCCGGTGATCAGCAGCGCGAAAGCCAGCGACAGGCCGTCGAGGAACCAGGAAAAGGAGAGATGGAAGCTCGGCACCCAGGAATAGCCGCCGGTGACGACCTCGCCGCGCGCGATCTTGGGAATGAAACGCAGGAAATGCAGGAAGGCGAGCAAGGGAGCGATCGCCAGGAGCCAGGCACCGTTTGCGCCGAAGATGCGGATGACGAAGGGGGCAGCAAGAGCGCCGGCAAGCGGCAGACATAGGGCCAGAAATGTCAGAGCCGTGACATCGGCCATATCCCCTCCTCTACCGCATAATTCAAAATGTTACAGGCTTTTGCACGTCCGACAAGGCGCGCGGCGCTGTAAAGGCAACAGACGAAAAGCCGAAGAAAACCGGCCTGTCTTCTGGCTTAGGCGAAACGGGGGAGCGTCTCAAGTGATTTCGGCCGCAAGCCGCACCGCATGGCGATGTTCAAAGCCGATCAGGCCGTCGATCTGGAAAGACGCGTCAGCAGCCGGGCGATGCAACCGTGCAGGATGAAGACCAGAAGCGTCAGCGGCCAGAGCAGGCAAGCGAGGAGCCCGGCGAGACGATGGAGCGTCAAACCGTCATGATTGGCCCAGCCTTCCAACAGCGTGACGGCCATGGCGGCCACGGCCACAAGGCCGTAGAGCAGGACGATTGCTGTTTCAAACACCAGTGTTTCTCCAATGCACGCAACATTAACCCTAACAGAAAACCCCTAACGGATGTAAAAGCAAGCCTCTTCCCCTAATTGGGTATGCCGCCAATCTCATGGCGCGCCGCGGGAGACTTGATGAACTGAACGCGGCGCACCACATTTTCTCGCGAAACGGAACCCGCCCCTCGGCGAAAGGAGCACCTCATGTCCGACACTGCGACGACCGCCAAGATCCACAAGACCGACGCCGAATGGAAAGAGCAGCTCACCCCCGAGCAATACCGCATCACGCGCCAGCACGGCACCGAACGCGCCTTTACCGGCCCCTATTGGGATTCCTTCGAGACGGGGCTTTACCGCTGCGTCGGCTGCAATGCGCCGCTTTTCCGCTCCGACACCAAATTCGATGCCGGCTGCGGCTGGCCGAGCTATTTCGAAGCGGTATCGCCCGAAGCGGTGACGGAGCATCGCGACACGGCCTTTGGCATGGTGCGCACCGAAATCCGCTGCGGCAGCTGCGACGCCCATCTCGGCCACGTCTTTCCCGACGGCCCGCCGCCGACCGGCCTGCGCTACTGCATCAACGGCCACTCGATGGTGTTCGAGCCGGGGAAATAGGCCTGAACCTGCGATCGGTATCTGCCGATCCCGCGGCCATGAGGAGACTAAGCGCGACGGAAATTTCCGTGCCACCATGGACGACATGGTAGCGGCGGCCGCCAGGTGGTCGGCCGCCGCCCTTGTTTCGATCAGCTTCTGATGGCGATGCGCCTGACCTGTGACTGCGCCTTTTCGCTCTTGGGCAAGGTGACGGTCAGGACGCCGTTCTTGAAGGTCGCGTCGACCTGATCTTCCTTGACCTCGGTCCCGAGTGGGATGCGTCGCTCGAAGCGGCCATAGTAGCGCTCCGAGAACTGCTTCTCCTTGTCTTCCGTCTCCGAACGCTTTTCACCCTTCAGCGTCAGAACGCCATCATCGAGAATGACCTCGATGTCCTTTTCCTCAAGGCCGGGGACCTCGGCCGTCACCTTGATATCCTTATCGGTGTCGGAGATCTCGACACTCGGCCAGCCAGCACCGAAACCGCTGGCGCCCCGCAGTGACGGCAGGCCAGAGCCGAAGCTGCGGAAAGCATCGTCGAACAGACGGTTGACCTCGCGATGGAGCGACAGGAAAGGATCATGGTCGTCCTCGCGGAGGAGACTCGGAACCTGGTGGCCGTTATTGCGGCCCCAAGGAATCAAATCACGAACACTCATGGCTTACTCCTTTCTGGTGGTTCTTGGGCATTCCTGACGGCTCAGGCTGCCTGCGTCTCGGCTTCGATCTGCTTGGTCTCGGCCTTCGGCATTGCATTTCCAGTTCCGATCTCGATCTGGCGCGGCTTCATCTCTTCAGGAATTTCACGCTTGAGGTCGATGGTCAGCAGACCGTTGACGAGTCCGGCATCCACGACCTTGACGTGGTCGGCCAATTCGAACCGACGCTGGAAGCTTCGATCAGCAATGCCGCGATGCAAGTATTGAACATCTTCGCCGTTCGCCTTCTGCCCTGAGACGACGAGCATGTTCTGCTCTTGGATGATCGCCAGTTCGTCCTGCGAGAAGCCCGCCACGGCCATGGCAATGCGGTATTCGTCCTCGCCGGTTTTGACGATATCGTAAGGCGGCCAGTTGTCGATTGTCTCGGCGCGGCTTGCAGCGTCAAGTGCGTTCAACATCCGCTCGAAGCCGATGCTCGACCGGAACAGGGGAGAGAAATCGAGGTTTGTCCTCATAGCCATATCCTCCTTACAAGCAACATGGATACAGGAGACGCCAAGAGCGACAGGCGTCTCCTGGACCTGTCGATCCCTGCTCGGCGATCGACAATACTGATATAATTCAGCAGTTTACCGTTTCAAGAGGAGAGAATTTCTCAGCGAAAAAATTGCTTTCTTCGAAGGCACCACCATATCTGGGCTGAGCTTGAGAGAGGAGAAATGGTTATGACAATGACTTCAAAGGACGTCATCGCCGTCCTCGGGCCCGCCGATGAAACGCTCGTGGCCGAGGTCATCGCGACGGGCGCCACCCAGGCTGAACTCGCCGAGGCATTTGGGTGGGCCAGCAACGACGAAGCCTTGATGGGTGAAGGCCGGCCTCTGCCAACAGGCAGGGTTGCTGCGCTTGTTGATCTGCTGAGTTCGGATGAAGAGGAACTGGAATAGGAAAGGCGGATGACTCGCCTCCCCGACTGGTCCGTCATGCTATCGTGAGCACCTGAACATTGCCGTTGCGGTCCATCACATCGACCACGACCTGGCGTCCCGACCGGCGAATGGCGACGTCAGCCGAGCCAATACCGATCGACAGGCGTCGTAAGATCATCTCGTCGAGGAATGTGGGAAGCCTCGGTACGTTGAAGCTGATGTGCAAGCCATTCGGGTCGAAGTCGAGGCCGAGACAGGATTGCAGCAGCGATAAAGGAGCGGCTGCCGCCCATGCTTGAGGGGAGCAGGCGACCGGATAGAAGGTCGGCCCTCGTGCCCGCTGGCGCGGCAGGCCGCAGAGGAGTTCGGGGAGCCGCCGCAGGTCGATATAGGTCGAGGCGGCAAACAACCCTCGAATATCCGCGCGACTTCGACGCGGTAGCCATAGCGGGCAAGGCCGCTGGCGATCAAGACATTGTCATGTGGCCAGATCGAGCCATTGTAACCTCCTCTGTTGAGCAAAGAGTCGTCGGCAAAAATCATGCCTGCGTCCTTACGAGGCGCGCGGCAGGTCAGATGGGAGGTCAGGTTTCGAGTAGCTGTCGGCGCCGTCCCCCCTTCCAATAGCTGCACAAGCCAAAACCAGGAAGCCGGCGTGCCGGCAGTTTTCGGCGAAGGGTCCTGCGGGCCGTCGAGGAAGTCGACGCAGCTTGCTTCTCAGCTTGCCGATCGTCCTTGTCCAACGTCTTCAGCGCTTCAAGGATCTCGTCATAGGAAACAGCTCTTTCCGCCCCGGGATAAAGGCGAAGGGCCGGTGCGGATTCGATCGCGAAAATATCGGATGCCCATGAAGCCAGAATGGCCCGCTTCTCGTCATTGCCGATGTCGGCGGCGGTAAGCACGTCACGCGGGTGACCGAAATGTTTGGCCGGATAAAGCAGATGCGCCGCGCTGATTGCCGCCGTGGCTTCCTGCTGTATGGAATTGCTGGTGCTTTCCTTTCTCATAGCTTGGCTCCACTGATGTTGACCGATGGAACTTGGTTCATTCGATAGTGCGTGGGGAGGCCCGCCCTTAAGAGCAGGGCGGGCCGAGCGATCGCTTAGAAGTCCATGCCGGGGCCGGCGGGCATGGCCGGAGCGGCCTCCTTCTTGGGCTTCTCGGCGATCATCGCTTCCGTCGTCACCAGAAGACCGGCAACGGAGGCGGCATCCTGAAGCGCGGTGCGCACCACTTTCGCCGGATCGATAACCCCCTGCGCATAGAGATCACCATATTCGCCGGTCTGGGCATTCCAGCCATAGGAGAATTCGCTCTTCTCCCGCAGCTTGCCGACCACGATCGAGCCTTCCGCGCCGGCGTTTTCGGCGATCTGCCGTACCGGGGCTTCGATTGCGCGGCGCACAATCTCGATGCCGACGCGCTGGTCCTGGTTGGCCACGCTGAGATTATCGAGCGCCTTGACGGCGCGCAGCAGCGCCACGCCGCCGCCCGGCAGAATGCCTTCCTCCACCGCCGCGCGGGTTGCATGAAGCGCGTCGTCGACGCGGTCCTTCTTCTCCTTCACCTCGACTTCCGTCGAGCCGCCGACACGGATGACGGCAACGCCGCCGGCGAGCTTGGCGAGGCGTTCCTGCAGCTTCTCCCGGTCGTAGTCGGAGGTGGTTTCTTCGATCTGGGCGCGGATCTGAGCCGTGCGACCGTCAAGCTCCGCCTTCGAGCCAGCACCGTCGATGATGGTGGTGTTTTCCTTCTCGATCGACACCTTCTTGGCACGGCCGAGCATGTCGAGCGTGACGTTCTCGAGCTTGATGCCGAGATCTTCGGAGATGACGGTACCGCCGGTCAGGATAGCGATGTCTTCGAGCATGGCCTTGCGGCGGTCGCCGAAGCCGGGGGCCTTGACGGCAGCGATCTTCAAGCCGCCGCGCAGCTTGTTGACGACGAGTGTTGCGAGGGCCTCGCCTTCGACGTCTTCAGCGATGATGAGGAGCGGCTTGCCGGATTGGACGATGGCTTCGAGAACTGGCAGCATCGACTGCAGGTTCGAGAGCTTCTTCTCATGAATGAGAATATAGGGGTCCTCGAGCTCGACTCGCATCTTGTCCTGATTGGTGACGAAGTAGGGGCTGAGGTAGCCGCGGTCGAACTGCATGCCTTCGACGACTTCGAGCTCGGTTTCGGCGGTCTTGGCTTCTTCGACGGTGATGACACCCTCATTGCCGACCTTTTCCATTGCTTCAGCGAGGTAACGACCGATCTCGGAATCACCGTTGGCGGAGATCGTGCCGACCTGGGCGATTTCGGAATTGTTGGAGATCTTGCGGGCGTTGGTCTTCAGTTCCTTGACAACGGCGTCGACGGCGATGTCGATGCCACGCTTGAGGTCCATCGGGTTCATACCGGAAGCGACCGCCTTGGCGCCTTCCTTGACGATTGCCTGGGCCAGCACCGTCGCAGTCGTGGTGCCGTCACCGGCGAGATCGTTCGTCTTGGATGCAACTTCGCGCAGCATCTGGGCGCCCATGTTTTCGAACTTGTCTTCGAGTTCGATTTCCTTGGCGACCGAAACGCCGTCCTTGGTGATGCGCGGCGCGCCAAAGGACTTGTCGATGACGACGTTGCGCCCTTTCGGGCCGAGCGTCACCTTCACGGCATTGGCCAGGACATCGACCCCACGCAGCAAGCGTTCACGGGCATCGGTATGGAATTTGACTTCTTTCGCAGCCATTCTTTCACTCCTTCGATAGGCAGCTTTTCTTGACTAATGCGCTGAGAACGCCTCAGGCGGCGATCTTTTCGGCGGCCTGAGCCTCGATAATGCCCATGACATCGCTTTCCTTCATGATCAGCAGATCTTCACCGTTGATCTTGATCTCGGTGCCGGACCATTTGCCGAACAGAATGCGATCGCCGGGCTTGACGTCGAGCGCCTGGATCTGGCCGGCGTCGTTGCGTGAGCCGGGGCCGACGGCGATAACCTCGCCTTCCTGCGGCTTCTCCTTGGCGGTATCAGGAATGATGATGCCGCCCTTGGTCTTTTCCTCTGAATCGACCCGGCGGACGAGAATGCGATCATGAAGCGGTCGGAACGACATGTTTTCCTCCAATGGACAAACAATAATGACGTTGTTCCCTGGCCGGACCGGATGACCGGTCCGGGCGGGTGCAAACCTCTGTCGAGCGTTTTGCGCGGAATGATCTGGTTTTGCGGTTTTTCCATTTCAAGGGGGTGGCGAAAAAAATTAGCACTCGCCGGAAATGGCTGCTAACATACTGAGAAGGAACAACAAACACTGTTTCCGCGTTGAGAAACCAGTTGATGGAGGCAAAAATATGCGCCACCTTCTCGTTATTGCGAAACGGAGATGAAGCATGGAATTTTCATCGGACATAGAGCGCCAGCTCAACGGTTACGGCCTTACCCCCGCGCACATCCTTTACCGCATGCCGGATTTTGAGTCGGTTCTGCAGACCTATGTCTGGCAGGATTACGATCTCGCCCCCGACTTTCCGGAAATGCACAGATTCCTGGATTTCTGGCAGTCCAAGCTTGAGGGGCCGCTGCATTCCGTTCGCTATAGCCACCAGCGGCTGATCGGACTGAACGAATGGCGTCGCGTCATGGGCGAGTTGCGATTGCACTAAATCGAATCCCACAGTCCCAGCAGATGGTTGCGTATCCGCCAGCCATTGTTGCCCATAGGGGCTTACCAACCGCTCGGTATCGCGGCAAAACCCCAACCAATCAATCGTGATCGGCAGGGCATGGCCAAGTCGAGGGTGCCGAAAGGCCTGCCGGCAGCTTGGTCGAGGCATCGCCGCAGGCAAGGTCGATCTGCGCCTGTTCGAGCCCGGCGGCGGCCGAGAGGTCGAGGCCTTCGATGCGGGTCAAGAACATGAAGGCGCGCTCGAAGGTCGCCGGGCCTTCGAAGGTGGCCTTGGAGAGATCGGCGCGGGAGAGATTGGCGAAAGAGAATTTCACCCCCGTCAGCACCGCCTTGTCGAAATCGGCGCGGCCGAGTTCAGCCTTTTCGAAACTCGCGCCGGAGAGCTGGGCGCCGGCGAAATTGGCGCGCTGCAGTTCGGCGCCAGCAAAGGAAGCGCCCTCGGCGGCGACTTTGGCGAAGCTGGATCGGTAGGCCTCGATCTTGGCGAAATTGGCGCCTTCGGCGTGTGCACCCTCGAGAGAGGCGCGCACCAGCGTCGCTTTCTCCAGATTGGCGGATTTGACGTTGGCGCCGGCGAGATCGGTCAGCGAGAAATCGGTGCCGAAGAGATTGGCGCCTTCGAGGTCACTGCCCTGCAGCATCAGGTTCTTCTTGGTGCATTCCTGCCAGTCGAGCTTCGGCGAGGCCAGGCTGCCGCAATCGGCGGCCCGTGCGGCAACCGGCGGAAATGCCAAAAGGACGAGGGCAAGGAGACCGAGTGACGATCCGTGCATTGCCATTGAACAGTTCACCCCCATGACGCTTAGATGACGCTTTCAGGCCGCCTTTCGCGAAGCAGCCTTCCATTTTCTTACACAGCTCAGACTACAATAAAAAGATGGCGAGCGCCGTTCACAATGGATTGCTGTCCGGCTTTTCTTGGCAGGTGGTATCCACCTTACCTGGCAGGTGGATCAATCCGCCTTGCCGGGCAGGCGAAGCTCCATGCAGGTAAGGTCCAGCCAGCGGCCGAATTTGGTGCCGACCTCGGAAAATCTGCCGGCGATGCGGAAGCCGAGCTTTTCGTGCAGCCTGACCGAGGCGGTGTTCTCCGCCTCGATACCGGCGATCATCACATGGATATTGCCGGCCACAGCACGCGCGATCAATTCCCGCATCAGGCGCTCGCCGATGCCGCCACCCCGGCAATCCTTGTCGACATAGACGGAATGCTCGACCGTGTGGCGGTAGCCGTCGAAGGGCCGCCAGTCGCCATAGGAGGCGTAGCCTGCGACCTTGCCCGACATTTCGGCGACGATGACGGGAAAGCCGCGCGCCTGGCGCGCCCTGAACCATTCCAGCCGGTTTTCGAGATCGACCAGCGTATCGTTCCAGATCGCCGTCGTGTGCTCGACGGCGTGATTATAGATATCGCGAATGGCGGAAAGATCGGCTTCTGTGGCGTCGCGGAGGAGGACAGCGTCTGTCATGATGCTCGGGTTCATATTGTTTGCGAAGGCGGGCATACGCCCCGCCTGGAAAGATGTAAACGGCGGATGCGAAATAGGAACGGCCTCGGGCACGGTCGTCGTTCAGAGGCGCGGCGCCGACAGGCTGAAACAGGTGAAGACCGCCGAATAATGCACCGCCGCGGCGGTGACGACGAAACCATGCCAGATGGCGTTCTGGAAGCGCAGCTTCTCCCAGACATGGAAGATGACGCCGAGTGAATAGATGACGCCGCCGATGACGATCAGCAGCATCGAGGCGGCGGGAATGCGCGAGGCGACGGGCTCGGCCACCAGCACGCCGCTCCAGCCCATGGCGAGATAAAGCAGGATGGCAAGACGGTCGAAACGCCCGGGAAAGGCGCATTTCAAGACGATGCCGACAGCAGCAAACAGCCAGATCGCGATCAGCATGAACAAGAGCAGCGGATCGTCGGCGCCGCGTTCGAGGAAGGGCGTATAGGTGGCGGCGATCAAGAGGAAGATCGCCGAATGATCGAAGCGGCGCAGATACCATTTCGTGCGCGAGACCGGCCAGGCATTGTAGGAAAAAGAAATGGCAAGCGTCAGCACCAGCCCGACGCCATAGATCCAGGCGGCGGCGAGCGCGCCATAGGAGCTCCAGACGGTGGCGTAGAAGATCAACACGGTGGCCCCGATCAGCGCCAGCACAAGACCGACGCCATGGACGATACCGTCGGCGATCAATTCATATCTATCATAAGCCCAGCGAATGCCGTTGAACTCGCCCATGCACGCCAATCCGTTTCATACCCGATTGCAATCGTCGCATTGAACGGACGGGCGCGCAACTCCGGCAAAGCGCACGGGCGGTAAATCTTCGTGACAGGCAGCAGGGTGTAAAGTCAAACCTTCTGCCGGTCGACCAGCACCGAGCATTTGGCATGGCGCACGACCCGATCGGCGGTGGCGCCGATGAAGTAGTTGGAAAAATCGGGAACATGCGAGGCGACGATAATCAGGTCGGCGCCGTGGCTTTCGGCGGCCGAGATGATCGCTTTGGCGGGCGGGCCGTTGCCGATCTCGACAGTTGCCGCAACACCGGCTGCGGCGACCAGCGCTTCCAGTTGCCCGCGGCTGTCCTTCATGACGTCCTCGACCATATTGGCCGGCAGTTCGATCGCGACATAACTCGGCACATCCTCGACGACATTGAGCGCGATGATCTCGCCGCCGTCATCGAGCAAGGACGCGGCCTTGCGGAGGATCTTTTCTCCCTTTTCGATGCCGCCGAGCGCGACCGCTACGATGATCTTTCTGTACATGGCTTCCCTCCATGACTGCGATGCATAAGCTTCCTCTAAATAAGATATGGACGCATTGATCGCGATCAAGTGGGCGCAAGTCATCGTCAACATCTGCTCAACGCTTCATCCTCAAAAACAGGTCTTTTGTGAACAATCGGGATGCGCCATATAGAATTCACGTACGGCAGCCGAGGGGAGATCAGAAGCGAATGAACCGGCGAAACTTCCTCGGGCTTGCCACGGGCGGCATGTTTGCCGCCACCGCCGGTACGCCTTCTATCTTACGGGCCAATTCAGAGGCAGGAGAACAATCCATGACGACCGAAACTTCCTATGCGCTGACGCGGCCCGCCTATATCGACCAGTCGCATCTGGTCGTGACCGACCTCGGTCTGGTTTCCGGCTTCTACCAATCGATGCTCGGCCTGAAGGTGATCGAGAAGACGGCGAGCGGCGAAGTGCTGGGTGTCGGCGATCTCCCTTTGCTGACCCTGACCACCGCAAAGAATGCCATGATCGCGCCACGCAATGCCGCCGGCCTTTTCCACACCGCCTTCCTGATGCCGGACCGGACGGAGCTCGCACGCTGGCTGCGCCATGCGGCACAGAACAACGTCGCGCTCGACGGCGCCTCGGACCATCTCGTCAGCGAGGCGATCTATCTTTCCGACCCCGAAGGCAACGGCATCGAGATCTATGCCGACCGGCCGCACGAACAATGGAAATTCCATGAGGACGGCATGGTGGAGATGGCGACGCTGCGCCTCGACCTGCAGGCGCTCTACAACAGCGCGCCTGATGAGCGCTGGGACGGCATGGCTGCAGGGACGGCGATCGGCCACCTGCATCTGCAGGTCGGCGATATTCCACAAGCGGACGCCTTCTACCGCGACGTCCTCGGCCTTAAGCTGATGGCGCGTTATCCGGGCGCGAGCTTCTTTGCGAGCGGCGGCTATCATCACCATCTCGGCGCCAATATCTGGAACAGCCGCGGTGCCATGGCACGCGCCGGCAATATGACCGGGCTTTCGGACTACAAGATCCGTTTCAACGACAAGGCGACGCTGGATGCGGCGGTCTCCAAGCTCGATGCACTGGAGATCAAAAGCGATAAGCGCGACGGCGGCGTATTCCTCAGCGATCCCTGGGGCATCGGCCTGACACTTTCGGCGTAGTTTTCCAGGTTGCTGCGGGTCAGCCGTAGCGGTTAAAGGCGCTCACGCCATGGAGCAATGCCGTCGGCGCAAAGACATGCGGCATGCAGCGTACCGGACGGTCATTCCCGTCACGGAACCGGAACCGGAACCTTGTCAGCGCGTTTCCGTGAGGAAGCAATGGGGCTTCGGGGACCTCACCGCATGGGTATCGCCAATGGCATCCGCAAACAAGCAAAGAAGATCGCGATCGGCGAACGCCATACCAGCGCCTGGGCACAGTCGTTGAAGGAGGCGGCGGAAGAGCTGCCGCCACCGCCACCGCTGCACCGTCTGGAAAAGGACGGGCTCGATGTTACCATGGCCTGGGCGATCATCGGCATCTTCGGCATCCTCTTCCTTGCCGCCGTCTATTTCATGTCGCTGATCCTCATCCCGATCACGCTGGCCGTCGTCGTCGGCATGATCCTCGGCATGGCGGCAGAAAAGCTCAGCAAGATGGGCGTGCCGCGGCTTGCCAACGCCTTCATGCTATCAAGCAGCGTGGCGCTGGTGATCTTCCTGCTGATCAACTCGCTCGCCGACCCGCTGATGACACTTGCCAATGAGGGTCCGGCCTTCGCCGAACGCACCATAGACCGCCTGATGCCTTATCTGGAGCGCATCAGATGGCTGCATATCACGCCGGCGACATTCGAAAGCGGATCGATGTCGATCGGTGCGCTGCTCGAAAACACCGGCAGCGTGCTGCACGTGGTGACGACTAACCTGACGCCGGCCCTGATACAGGGGATGATCTTCTTTGCGGCGCTGCTGTTCTTCCTCGCTGGTCGGGTCAACCTGCGCAAGACGATCATCATGACCTTCCGCACCCGCACGCAGCGTCTGGCGGCCATCCGAGTCATCAATGCCGTCGAGCAGGTGCTCGGCTTCTATTTCGCGACGGCCTCGTTGATCTATGTCGGGCTCGGCGTGGTCATGACTGTCATCGCCTATGCCGGCGGGCTGTCGGCCCCGGTGCTCTGGGGCTTCTTCGCCTTCCTGTCGAGCTTCATCCCCTATCTCGGCATCACACTGATGACGCTTGCCGTTGCGGTCGCCGGCATCCTGACCCATGATGGCCTCCTCATCGGCCTGATGCCGGCCGCAGCCTTCTTCACCGTGCATCTCCTCATGGAGAACCTGATCTTCCCGGCGGTGATGGGACGGCGGCTTGAGATCAATCCCTTCGTCGTCTTCCTCGCCATCCTGTTTTGGACATGGATGTGGGGTGCCGTCGGCGCCATGCTGGCGCTGCCGCTTTCGCTGATCGTCATGACTATTATCGACGAATTGCTGATTGAGGAAAAGCCGCAGCCGCAATTGCCGAAATAATCAACCGGGGAAACGTTCGTGGCAGCTGATCTCGATCTCAACGAATCCGATCACGACCAGATGGTCAGCGGCCGTTCCCTCTGGGGAAAAAGCGGCATAAGGCCGGAATGGCGGCCGATCGAGCAGAGCTTTTCCACCGACGTCGCCGTGATCGGCGGCGGCATTACCGGCGCCTTGGTTGCCGAACATTTGACGGCGCGCGGCTTTTCCGTGGCGCTCATTGACCGGGAGGAGCCCGGTTTCGGCAGCACCGCGGCGAGCACGGCGATGCTGCAATGGGAAATCGACAGCACGCTCACCGAACTCGAGGACTATTACGGCTTCGAGCGCGCGGCCGGGATCTACCGCCGCAGCGGTGCCGCGGTCGCCGGCCTTTCCAAGCTGATCGCCGCCAACGGCATCGCCTGCGGCTTCCGGTCGCGCAACACGCTCTATCTGGCCGACGGCCGCGAAGGCGCGCGCGACCTCTTGGAGGAGCGCCAGCTTCGCCGCCGGGCCGGCCTGCCCGGCGTCTATCTCGAACATCCCGATCTCTTTACACAATTCGAGCTCGACCGGGATGGCGCGATCTATTCGCCGGGTTCGGCGGAGTGCGATCCGCTGCTTCTGACCTGGGCCTTGATCGAGATGACGGTGCGGCGCGGCGCGCGGCTGGTCAACGCTTCCGTGACCGCGCTTCACAGCGAAGGCGATCACATCACGGCAGAGACCGATGGAGGCCAGGTCATCGAGGCACGGCATGTCGTGCTGGCGACCGGCTATTCGATGCCGGGTCTCGACATGCCGAAGCTGCACCGCTCGAGTTCAAGCTGGGCGCTCGCCACCGTGCCGCAGGACCCGGCAAATTTCTGGCGCGACAGGGCGCTGATCTGGGAGGACAGCCACCCCTATCTCTACATGCGCACGACGGCTGACAATCGCATCGTCGCCGGCGGCGAGGATGACGAGACGATCGATGCGGAGGCGCGCGACCGCAAGCTGCCGGCAAAGACCATAGCCATCCAGGAGAAGATGAAGCGGCTATGGCCGAAAGCGGATACGCGGGTGGAACACGCCTGGTGCGGCACCTTCGGCGAGACGGTCGACGGTCTGCCGCTGATCGGCCCGGTCCCGGAGACGCCGCATGTGTTTGCTGCCTATGGCTACGGCGGCAACGGCATTACCTTTTCCTACCTCGCGGCGCAGATGATCGGCGCCATGCTGGCCGGCATGCAACGGGATTGGTTCGAGGATTTTGCGCTCGACAGGGATGGGCCGGGTTTGGCGCGTTTTGGAGAGGGTATGGCGCGGGCCGGGAAGGAGCTGAGGTAAGTATAAGGCCTCACATTGACTGTCGCGGCGTGGGGCACCCCCTCTGCCCTGCCGGGCATCTCCCCCACAAGGAGGGAGATTGGCTGGGCGTGATGGCTTCCCCAAACAACTGGCCGTCATATGAGTCGTAAATTTAAGGCGAGGAATGGCTTCTTGCCGATCTCCCCCTTGTGGGGGAGATGGCCGGCAGGCCAGAGGGGGGTGTCCCACGGCACGCCTTCAATCACTCGGTCGTCTTGTCGTCACCAGTGTCCTCGACATCTTGGAGTCGGACGAATTGCGTGCCCTTCGCCTTGAGATCGACCAGCGCCTTCGCCACCCCCTCGCCGGCCGCATGGGTCGGCTGGTTGACGTGGGAGATGACGACATCGCCGTCCTTGGCCGAGGAGATGCGCTTTTCGGTGATAACAGCACCCAGCAGCGAACCGCCGTCGCCGTTTACGGAATAACCGGCAATGCGATAGCCCATGGCGCGGATCTCGCCGATGGCGGAAAGATCATATTTGGCGGTCGAGCCGCGGAACCAGTGCGGCGCCGGGATGCCGGCCGCGACCATCGCAGCAGCGCCGCCTTCGACCTCCTGTCGCACCGCCTGTGGCGAGCCGGCAGACGCGATGCCATAGATCAGCGTCGGCGTGTCGACGGCCGGAATATGGTTCTCGCCGTGGTTTTCGAGTTCGAAGAGATCGGGGTTCTGCAGAAACACGGCGACGGCAGCGGGATTGCGCTTCAGCCAGCGCGCCGTGACAAAGATCGTTGCCGGGATGCGTTCACGCACCAGCGTCGACAGGATGCGCTCGTCCGCCTGCCCCATGCAGGCATCGAAGGTCAGAGCAACGCGGGCATGGCCGACGACATTGGAACGGGCGATATGCAGATACGGCTCGACGAGTTTTGGCGCCGGCGCCTTCGGGGCCGGCCTGAGAACTGCCGTGGCCGGCGGCGCTGACGGAATTCCGTCCGCGAATGCAGCGGGGATGCTGACGAGAAGGAACGCCGAAGCGAGCAGGATGCGGTTCATACAATGGGGTTTCTATGATTCGAGCTGCCGATTTTAGCGGCGGCTCTCCCCCGGCGCCATGCGGCCGGATGTCACCGCAGCCGCCCGGACAGGCCAGCATCAATCATAAAGATAATACTTGTTCCACTTCTCGCGCGGCACCTTCTCGCCGATCTCGTAATTGAGCTCGCGCACGTTGATATGCTGCGGACCGGTGATGCAATTGTAGGAGAGATGGTACCAGTCGCCCTTGCTGCGGAAGACAGCGCCCGGCGCGTCCAGCGAATTGTCGCCGAGGATCGGGTCTTTGAAGGTGTAGGCGATCACCTTGTCGGGCTTGAAGCCGGTGCTGTCCTTGTTGATGCGGCTCATCGCCTCGGTGTCGCAGCTCTGTTCCAGGCGGGTCGAGGGATCGAGTTTTTCCAGCTGCTTCTTGATGGCGGGATCGACGGCAAAGGCGGGAGCAGCAAGGCTTGCGAGGGATAGAAACAGGACCAGACGTTTCGGCATTGCGGAGAAATCCCTTACTGTTGTCCATTCTTCACCCCGCCCCGGGCAGCTTGCCGGAGGCTTGGCGTGTGCAAATTTCGCGCGACGAGAGCGGACTTTCTTAAATATTGTGGTGACATCAAGGCAAAATGGGCTGAGCGTCCTCCTTGTCTGTGGAAGGGCACCTGTACCCTTGGCGCACCCTTACCGCTTGATCCGGGGCCAGTGCACCTCTATCTCTTGCCAACCCGACATTCCCACCGGAGCCATTCCTTGTCCGTTTTCAAAAGCCTGCCGACACCGCCTGCCGCACCGAAGAAGCCGATCTCCGACACGCGTCACGGCATCACCCGCACGGACGATTATGCCTGGCTGCGCGCCGACAACTGGCAGGCGATGTTCAAGGATCCGTCGATCCTCGACCCCGAGATCCGCCGGCATCTCGAAGCCGAAAACGCCTATATGAACGCGGCGATGGAAGACACCAAGCCGCTGCAGAAGGTGCTGTTTTCCGAAATGCGCGGCCGCATCAAGGAAGACGACAGCTCTGTGCCGATGAAGGACGGCGCCTATGCCTACGGCACCTTCTATGTGACAGGCGGCGAACAGCCGCGTTATTTCCGTATCGCCCGCGACGGCAATGTCGCCGACGAAACGATCCGCACGGTGCTGCTCGACGGCGACAAGGAAGCCGCCGGCAAGGCCTATTTCCGCCTCGCCGGCCTCGACCATACGAGCGACCACAGCCGCGGCATCTGGGGCTATGACGACAAGGGTTCGGAATTCTTCACGCTGCAGGTGCGCGACCTCGCAACCGGCGAGGACCTCGATGATCGGATCGAGAATACCGGCGGCGGCGGCGTCTGGGCGCCCGACGGCAAGAGCTTCTTCTATTCGGCGCTCGACGAGAACCACCGGCCGTCGAAGGTGTTCCACCACATTCTCGGCCAGCCGCAGTCGGAAGACCGGCTGGTCTATGAGGAAGCCGATGCCGGCTTCTTCATGGGCGTCGGCGGCTCGCTGCTCGACGACTTCATCTATATCGACATCCACGACCACGAGACCAGCGAATACCGGCTGCTGTCGACCAAGGACCTGACAGCCGAGCCGAAGCTGGTGGCGGCGCGCGAGGAAGGCATCGAATATTCGCTAACCGAGGGCGGCGACGTCTTCTACATCCTCACCAATGACGGCGGCGCCAAGGATTTCAAGATCATGGAAGCGCCGGTTGATGAGCCGGGCAAGGAAAACTGGCGCGAAGTGGTCGCCCACAAGCCCGGCACGCTTATTATCAGCCACATGGCCTATGCCCGCCATCTTCTGTGGCTGGAGCGCAAGGACGGGCTGCCGCAGATCATGATCCGCGACCGGGCAACCGGCGAGGAACATGCGATCGCTTTTGCCGAGGAAGCCTATTCGCTGGGACTGCAGGGTGCTGCGGAATACGACACGGATATCATCCGCTTCTCCTATTCCTCGATGACGACGCCATCACAGCTCTACGACTACAACATGGTGACGCGCGAGCGCACGCTGTTGAAGACGCAGGAAGTGCCGTCCGGCCACAATCCCGACGACTACGTCACGCGCCGCGTCTTTGCGCCGGCCTGGGATGGCGAGATGGTGCCGGTCACCCTGCTCTATCGCAAGGATACCCCGCTCGACGGCAGCGCGCCCTGCCTGCTCTACGGCTATGGCGCTTACGGCATCACCATTCCAGCCGGCTTCAACACCAACTGCCTGTCGCTCGCCGATCGCGGCTTCGTCTATGCGATTGCCCATATCCGCGGCGGCAAGGACAAGGGATTTGCCTGGTACGAAGATGGCAAGATGGACAAGAAGACGAACACCTTCAAGGACTTCGTCGCAGCCGCCGATTATCTGAATCAACAGAAGTTCACGTCTTACACGAAGATCATCGCCGAGGGCGGATCGGCCGGCGGCATGCTGATGGGAGCGGTTGCCAACATGGCGCCGGAGAAGTTCGCCGGTCTCATTGCCGCCGTTCCCTTCGTCGACGTTCTCAACACCATGCTCGACGACACTTTGCCGCTCACCCCGCCGGAATGGCCGGAATGGGGCAATCCGATCGACAGCAAGCAAGAATACGAGCAGATCGCATCCTACTCGCCCTATGACAATGTCGGCGCAAAAGCCTACCCACCGATCCTGGCGCTCGGCGGCCTGACCGACCCGCGCGTCACCTATTGGGAGCCGGCCAAGTGGGTGGCGAAGCTGCGCGAGAAGACGACGGGGAACGCGCCGATCCTGCTGAAGACGAATATGGATGCCGGCCATGGCGGTGCCTCGGGCCGCTTCCAGCGGCTGGAAGAGATCGCCTTTGAGTATGCGTTTGCAATCAAGGTTGCCGGCAAGATGTGAAGGGTTGGGGGCGTGCCTAGTGGCACCCCCCTCTGCCCTGCCGGGCATCTCCCCCACAGGTGGGGAGATTAGCTGGGCGCACCGGCTTCCCAAACGATCAGCGTTGCAGCACGGCGAAACGGTGGATGAGCAGGAAGGCCAACCCACTTGTGATCTCCCCACCTGTGGGAGATGCCCGGCAGGGCAGAGGGGGGCTGACACGGCACAACAGGCCAAGGGAGACAACGAAATGCCCGTCTACATCGCCCTACTCCGCGCCGTCAATGTCGGCGGCACCGGCTCTTTGCCGATGGCCGAGCTGAAGGCGATCTGCGAGGGCCTGGGCTTTTCCGACGTGAAGACCTACATCCAGAGCGGCAACGTGCTTTTCCGTTCGGATGAAGCGGAAAAGATGGTGGAGGAGCGGCTCGACGAGGCGCTCGGCAAGAAGATGGGCAAGCGGCCAGGCGTCATGGTGCGCAGCCGCAAAGAACTCGACAAGATTGCCGCCGACGCCCCCTTTCCCGACGCCAAGCCGAATTTCCTGCTGGTCTATTTCCTGCCTGAAAAGGCGCCCGGCGATGCGCTGGAAAAGATGGTGGCGCCCGACGGCGAGGAGGCGAAGCTCGCCGGCCGGGAAATCTATGTGCATTATCCCAATGGTTCCGGCCGCTCGAAGCTGAAGCTGCCGGCGCTGAAGCGGGGAAGCTCGCGCAATCTCAACACCGTGCGCAAGCTCGCGGAGATAGCGGCTGATATGGAAGGCAACTAGGCCCTCGACGCCCTGGGCATCTCCGCCACCGGCAGGAAGAGCATCTTCACGAAAGTCCGCAGCATCAGCACCTGCTCGGCCAGCGTGTTCGGTTCCTTCAGCGTCTTCGACAAAACGATGCCGCCTTCCAGGACAGAGGACACCATGTCGGCGAGTTGGTCGACGTCGACGGGTTCGCGCGGCGGATAGACCTCCATGATCTCCCGGAGCATGCGGCCGAAACGGCGCCGCCAGGCAAGGACCGCATTCCGGTTGGTCTCCTGTATCTCCCGGTCGAACAACCGCTCGTAATAGCAGACCGTCGCCACGAGGCAGCCGGGATGGCCGTTCGGCAGGTCGGAGAGTAGTTCGGACAGCAGCTTCAGGCCGAGCAGGAAGGATTGCAGCGGATCGCCGGTCAGCTCGCGCGCGCGGCTGAAGATCTCATCGTAAATGCGCTCGTCATTTTCGATGTAGCGGTTGAGCAGTGCCTTGGCGAGCTCGTTCTTGTCCCTGAAATGATAGAAGAAGCCGCTCTTGGTGATGCCGGTCTCGGCGATGAGTTCCTCGATGGAGGTACCGCCGAACCCCTTCTGCAAGACTGCCGCTTCGGCCACATCGAGGATGCGGGTCCGCGTTTCCTCGCCCTTTCGCATGTCCCCTCCTGTACCGGCGGTACAGTTTTCAGCATCGTACGTTCAGACCTGCCTCCGCCTCCGGCAGGATCGGTTGAGGCAAGCGATTGATATCAATCCGCAAAAACCAAAACCGCCGCCAGTATACCGCAAGTCGCCTAGTTTGGCAGCCGAATAAGCGCCAGAACATCATTCATCGACGGCAGCCAATCGGGTGCCGCGAGGGAGAGGCTTCAACAATGGCAAAGTACAGAAACGGTTTGCCGCAGCTCAAAGGCGGCACCTTCATTACCGATGGCGGCATGGAAACGACGATGATCTTCCAGGAAGGGATCGAGCTTCCGCATTTCGCCGCCTTCATATTGCTGGCTTCCGAAGAGGGGCGGCAGCGCATGCGGAATTACTATCGCCGTTATCTCGATATCGCACTGCGGCACGGCACGGGCTTCGTGCTCGATACCGCCACATGGCGGGCCAATCCGGACTGGGGGCAGAAGCTCGGCTATACCAGCGAAGCTCTGAAGGCGGTCAACGAGAAGGCCGTCGACCTGCTCGTCGGCTTGCGCAGCGCCTATGAGCGGCCGGAGCAGCCGATCGTCATCAGCGGCGCGATCGGCCCGCGCGGCGACGGCTACAAGGCGGGCTTCATGGATGCGGCCGAAGCGGAAGACTACCACGCCTTCCAGATCGGGGCTTTCGCCGGCACGCAAGCCGACATGGTGAGCGCCTTCACGCTGACCAATATCGACGAGGCGATCGGCGTGGCGCGGGCGGCACAGTCGCTGGGCATGCCCTCGGCCATCTCCTTCACGCTGGAGACGGATGGCCGGCTGGTGACGGGCCGCAGCATTCAGGACGCCATCGAGACGACGGATGCGGCGACCGGCGGAGCGCCGGCCTATTACATGATCAACTGTGCCCATCCGACACATTTCGAAACAGCACTCGATCCTGGAAGCGCCTGGGTGAAGCGCATTTCCGGCCTCCGCGCCAATGCCTCGACCATGAGCCATGAGCAGCTGGACAATAGCGAAACGCTGGATGCGGGCGATCCCGAAGATCTCGGCCGCCGCTACCGCAAGCTCATCGACCGCATGCCAGCGCTCAGCGTGCTTGGCGGCTGCTGCGGCACCGACCACCGCCATGTCGCGGCGATCTGCGAGTCATGCCTGCCGCAGGCGGCATGACGACCTGAGGGGGAGGAAAGGACACTGTCGATGATGGGCACGATGATGCGTGAGCACCGCTGGCACGATCTGTGGCTTGCGATCACGGGACGGCAAAGGCGCACTGAGCCTGAGGCGACCGTGGAGGTGGCGCTGCAGGATAGTGATCTCGCCTTCGGGAGCTTGCCCGGCGCGATGACCTACGGGCTCGAGGCGGACCGGCGCGAGGGCCGACCCTTGCGACGCAGGCGGCTGCGGGAGCCGGTCGGATTCTGACGAAGGGAAAGGCGGCGACGGCTGACCCTATCCGTTAAGGCATGCCGTGCCAGCCCCCCTCTGCCCTGCCGGGCATCTCCCCCACAGGTGGGGAGATCGGCTGGGCTCACTGGCTTCCCCAAACAATGAGCGTTCAGGACGGCGAAACGGTAGAGGGGGACGAAGTTCAAGCCACTTGTGATCTCCCCACCTGTGGGGAAGATGCCCGGCAGGGCAGAGGGGGGCTGGCACGGCACAAAGCTCAGAGAGAGAAATGACGGTGCGGCGCCACCAGCTCTTTGCCGATCGGCGGCAAGGGGCAACGTCAGCCTTCGGCGCCTTTCGTCTGTTTGGCCTTGTAGCCGGTGATCTCCTCGCCGGCGGTCGGCGAGAAGCGCAGGTTCCAGAAGGTGGCGGTGATCGAGATGATCGTGACGACGATGAAGGCGGCCGAGAAATCGCCAAGGGCCGGCGTTTCGGCACCGTTGAAGGCCATGGAGCCGTGCAGCGCCAAGGCGCCGATGCAGATGCCGAGCGATAGCATCAGCTGCTGGAAGGTGGTGTAGAAGCTGGTGGCCGAGCTCATCTGCTCCTTGCTGATCTCGTCATAGGCAATGGTGTTATAGGCCGTGAACTGGAACGACAGGAAGAAGGCGCTGAGCACCAGGACGACGAAGACCAGCGGCATCGGCCAATCCGGCCGGAAGGCGGCACAGAGGCCATAGCCGATGGTACCGAGGATGCCGTTGAGGACGAGGCTTCGACGGAAGCCCAGCCGGCGGAAGACAAACTTCGCCATCGGCTTCATGGCGAGAGCGCCAAGCGCGGTCGCGATGATGATCTGGCCGGCCGCCGCCGCAGACAGGCCGAAGCCGATCTGGAAGAGCAGCGGCAGGAGGAAGGGCTGCGCCCCTTGCGTGATGCGGGTCAGCGAACCGGCGATAACAGACGTGCCGAAGCTCGGCACCTTCATCAGCGAGAAATCCATGATCGGCGACGGATGCTTGCGGGCATGCCTGAGATAGGCCATGCCGAAGAGCAGGCCGAGCGCGATCAGGAAGATCGAGAAGGCGCCCTCCCCCTCATGGCTCGACATTTCAAAGCCGAAGAGCAGCGAGCCGAGCGAGATGCCCGAGAGGATGAAGCCGATCGTATCGAACGGACCGCTTGCCTTGCCCTTCACCTCGTCGATGTAGATCGAGACGAAGATAATGCCGATGATGCCGATCGGCACGTTGATATAAAAGATCCAGCGCCAGTCGAGATAGGTGACGATGAAGCCGCCGAGCGGCGGGCCGACGATCGGGCCGATCAGCGCCGGCACGAGCAGCCAGGACATGGCGCTGACCATATCCTTGCGGTCGACGCTGCGCATCAGCACCAGGCGCCCGACCGGCATCATCATCGCGCCGCCGATGCCCTGCAGCAGCCGCGCCAGCACCAGGAAGGACAGCGTCGGCGCCAGCGCGCAGAGGATGGAGCCGGCGACGAAGACGGCGATGGCCGAGCGGAAAACGGTGCGGGAGCCGAAACTGTCGGCCATCCGGCCGCTTGCCGGAATGAAGATCGCAAGGCTCAAGAGATAGGAGGTCAGGGCGATCGACATGGCCGGGGCGCTGACGCCGAAATCGCGCGCCATGGTGGGCAGCGCGGTCGCAAGCACGGTCGCATCGATATTTTCCATCAGCATCGCACTCGCGACAATCATCGCGATCACCCGGAAATTGGGCGTGGCGCGCCGAACCATCGGCGCCTGGTAAATCTGATCCGACATCGTCCGGGATCACTCGCGGTGGCGCGGCGGAGCACACAAGGCAGCAAGGCCGCGGGGGATGACATGGCGCAAAGCCAAGGGGAGACGATTTGCTATACGCCCGCGATCATGGCGGCGCTATGTCGTTTATGGCAAAGCTGCTTTGACGAGAGGTAAAGGCAGGTCACGATTCCTTGCATGGGTCTGTTCTTCGTGAAGGTTCGGCTTGCGCCACAGACACCCCGGCCCTACCTATGAACCATGACCTCCGCCCTGCAGAAAAACCGGCCCGGTGCGGCCTTTCCGTTCGACAACAGCTATGTCGGCTTGCCCCCACGCTTCTTTGCGGCGCAAGCGCCGACTGCGGTGGCGGAGCCCTGGCTGATCAAGCTCAACGAGGCGCTCGCCGCCGAACTCGGGCTCGACGTCGAGGCCTTGCGCCGCGACGGTGCGGCGATCTTTTCCGGCAATCTCGTACCCGAAGGGGCCGAACCGCTGGCGATGGCCTATGCCGGGCATCAGTTCGGCGGCTTCTCGCCGCAGCTCGGTGACGGGCGGGCGATCCTGCTCGGCGAGGTCATCGACCGCAGCGGCAAGCGCTACGACATCCAGCTGAAGGGCGCCGGGCCAACGCCTTTTTCGCGGCGCGGCGATGGCCGGGCGGCGATCGGGCCGGTGCTCAGGGAATATATCATCAGCGAAGCGATGTTTGCGCTCGGCATTCCCGCCACGCGGGCGCTGGCGGCGGTGACGACGGGCGAGCCGGTCTATCGCGAAGAGGTGTTGCCGGGTGCGGTCTTCACCCGTGTCGCGGCCAGTCACATCAGGGTCGGCACCTTCCAGTATTTCGCCGCCAGAGGCGACACCGACGGCGTGCGGGCGCTAGCCGACTATGTGATCGACCGGCATTATCCCGCCTTGAAAGAGGCCGAGAACCCCTATCTCGCGCTTTTCGAAGCGGTCTCCGAACGCCAGGCGGCGCTGATTGCCCGCTGGCTGCATGTCGGTTTCATCCATGGCGTGATGAACACCGACAATATGACCGTCTCCGGCGAGACGATCGACTTCGGCCCCTGCGCCTTCATGGATACCTATGATCCGGCGACCGTCTTCTCGTCGATCGACCAGCATGGTCGTTACGCCTATGCCAACCAGCCCGGCATCGGCCAATGGAACCTCGCAAGGTTCGGCGAAACGCTGCTGCCGCTGATCGACGCCGAACCCGACAGTGCGGTCGACAAGGCCAATGCGGTGATAAAGAGTTACGGCGAACGGTTCCAGGCGCATTGGCTGGCCGGCATGCGCGATAAGATCGGGCTTGTCGGCGAAGAGGACGGCGATCTCGACTTGGTGCAGGCGCTGCTGTCGCTGATGCAGGCGCAGGGTGCCGATTTCACCCTGGCCTTCCGGCGGCTGTCGGATCTTGCCGGCGATGATGCCGCAGAGCCTGAATTTGCGGCGAGTTTCCGCGAGCCGGAAGCCGGCGGCGCATGGCTTACGCAGTGGCGCGAGCGGCTCTCACGCGATCCACAGACGGCCAGTGAGCGCGCTATTGCGATGCGCAGCGTCAATCCGGCCTTCATTCCGCGTAATCACCGGGTCGAACAGGCGATCGAGGCCGCCGTCGAGAACGGCGATTTTTCGCTGTTCGAGGCGCTGCTGAGCGTGCTTTCGAAACCCTATGAGGAACAGCCGAGCTTTGCCGCCTATAGGGAACCGCCGAAGCCCAGCGAACGGGTGCTTGCTACCTTCTGCGGAACGTGACAGGCGCTTCGATCGTTTTCGGGGCGGCAGTTGCGCCACAGCGATCCGCTTCCATCCGGCCCAGCGCCCCGTTCGACGCATCCGCACCCTGCGGCAATTGTGGCCGTTGAAAGGCATCTCCTTCGCGCTATCTGGCTGATCGGCGGGACTTTTCCGCCGATCCTTCACCCCGGCTAACCTCAGCGGGAGACAGCCTTATGGCGATCATCGTCACCTCCATCTTCTTCATCATCATCGGACTGACGCTCGGCGGCGGCGGGCTCTGGCTCGTCACGCTCGGCGGCAGCGTCTTTTATCTGTTCGCCGGGCTGATGTTCCTGATTACCGCCGGGCTGCTTCTGATGCGCAAGGCGGTGGCGCTCTGGGTCTATGCGGTGCTCGTCGTCGCAGCACTCGCCTGGGCGGTTTGGGAGGTCGGCTTCGACTGGTGGCAGCTTGGGCCGCGCGGCGGCATGATCATCCTGCTCGGGCTCTGGCTGCTGACGCCCTGGATCCGCCGGCCGCTCGGCCTGCGCAGCCCGACGGGCATCACCTATGCCGCGAACCCCTGGCCGCTCGCCGTGCCTGTCATCCTCGCCATTCTCGTCGCCCTTTATTCGATGACGACCGACCCGCATGATCTTGCCGGCGAGCTGCCTAAGGATACGGTCGCCGCCAATCCCGCCTTCGGTGGCAGCGTGCCGGACGGCGAATGGCATCAATATGGCCGCACGCCCTTCGGCCAGCGCTATTCGCCACTCGACCAGATCACCGCCGAGAACGTCTCCACTCTCAAGGAAGCGTGGCGATACCAGACCGGCGACGTCAAGCGGCCGGAGGATATCAGCGAGACGACCTATCAGGTGACGCCGCTCAAGGTGAAGGACACGCTCTATCTCTGCACACCGCATAACTGGGCGATCGCGCTCGACGCCAAGACCGGCAAGGAGAAATGGAAATACGACGCCAACTCCGGCATGAACCCCGACCGACAGCATCAGACCTGCCGCGGCGTCACCTATTATGCCGATCCCGCCGTTGCCGCCGATCAGCCCTGCGCCGAGCGCGTCTACCTGCCGACCTCAGACGCCCGGCTGATCGCACTCGATGCCGCGGACGGGAAGGTCTGCACCGGCTTTGCCGACCAGGGCGTGCTGCATCTGGAAACCGGCATGCGCTACAACCCGGCCGGCTATTACTACTCCACTTCGCCGCCGGTCGCGGTGGCGGGCAAGATCATCGTCGGCGGGGCGGTGAACGACAATTATTCGACTGAGGAACAATCCGGCGTCATCCGCGCCTTCGACATCAACACCGGCGCGCTCGTCTGGAACTGGGATTCCGGTAATCCCGACGTGACGACGCCGCTCGCCGACGGCCAGACCTATACGACCAACTCGCCGAACAGCTGGTCGGTCTTCAGCGTCGACGAGGCGCTCGGCATGGTCTACATCCCGCTCGGCAACCAGGTGCCCGACCAGCTCGGCATCGGCCGCAGCGACAATGTCGAGAAATTCTCCTCCTCGATCGTCGCGCTCGATATCGCCAGCGGGCAGTTGCGCTGGGTGCGCCAGACGGTGCATCACGATCTCTGGGACATGGACGTGCCGGCCCAGCCGGCGCTGATCGACCTGACGAAGCCGGACGGCACCGTGGTTCCGGCCCTGGTCGGCCCGACCAAACAGGGCGACCTCTATGTGCTCGACCGGCGCAGCGGCGAGCCCATCATCCCGGTCAAGGAAATCCCGGCGCCAGGCGGCGCGATCACCGGCGACCACACCTCGCCGACGCAGCCGATTTCCGACCTTACCTTCTCGCCCGAGCCGCTGAAGGAAAAAGACATGTGGGGCGTGTCGCTGTTCGACCAGCTCGCCTGCCGCATCGACTTCCACCGCTACCGCTATGAGGGCCGCTACACGCCGCCTTCGCTTAAAGGGACGATCGTCTATCCCGGCAATTTCGGCACCTTCAACTGGGGCTCGGTGGCGGTCGATCCGGAGCGGCAGATCATGTTCGGCATGCCGACCTATCTCGCCTTCACCTCGCGCCTGGTGCCGGCTGCCGATATTCCGCCGAGAGGCCAGGACGAGAAGGGCAGCGAACAGGGGCTGAACCGCAATGACGGCGCGCCTTACGGCGTCTTCATGGGGCCTTTCCTCGGTCTCCTGCAGATCCCCTGCCAGGCGCCGCCCTGGGGCTATGTCGCCGGCGTCGATCTGCGCACCGGCAAGATCGCCTATATGCACAAGAACGGCACCGTGCGCGACATGACGCCATTGCCCCTGCCCTTCAAGGTCGGCGTGCCGGGCATCGGCGGGCCGATGCTGACCAAGGGCGGCGTCGCTTTTCTCGGTGCTGCGGTCGACAACTACCTGCGCGCCTATGACGTGACGAACGGCAGAGAGCTCTGGCAGGCGCGGCTTCCCGCCGGCGGCCAGGCGACGCCGATGACCTATACGGCTGATGACAACAAACAATATGTCGTCATGGTCGCCGGCGGCCACGGCTCGGTCGGCACCAAGCCCGGCGATTATGTGATCGCCTATACGCTGCCTTGATGGCTCAAGGCTCTTCGGTTCGCGCCAATGGCAGCCCATCACCCTAACCCTCTCCCCGCTCGCGGGGAGAGGGGACGTGCGAAAGGCGGCGCCGCGGTAGAAGGAAGCCGGTGCGGCATGTCCCTTCGCCCCGCGCGCGGGGAGAAGGTGCCGGCAGGCGGATGAGGGGCTGTTCTCAGCGATTGCATACACTCGCGGGAAACCCGCTTCAGCTTTCTCCGGTTCAAACCATCTCGACGATCATACGCCCAACCTCGGCAAAGACTGGGTTGAGCTCCTTCGCCGACGCGGTCGCCTCGGCGATGTAGACGGCTGCGACGATAGGGCCGCGATCCGGCGGCCAGATCACCGCGATATCGCCGAGAGAGCCATTCGGGCCGGTGCCGGTCTTGTCGCCGACCTTCCAATCGGCCGGCAGGCCGGCCCTGAGCCGCTCCTTGCCTGTCGTGCTCGCCACCAGCCAGGCAATCAGCCTGTCTGAGGAGGCCTCGGCCAGGACCGAGCCGAGCGTCAGGTTGCCGAGCGTGTCGAGCATCGCATCCGGTGTCGTCGTATCGCGCGGATCGCCCTTCCTGCCCTCGTTCAACGTTGGCTCGGTGCGGTCGAGACGCGTCGTGCCGTCACCGATCGAGCGCAGCCAATCGGTCAGCCCCGCCGGACCGCCGAAACTTTCGAGCAACAGGTTGCCGGCCGTATTGTCGCTGACCGTCACCGCCGCCTCGCAGAGTTCGGCAAGGGTCATGCCATCGGTTCCGGCGTGTCTTTCGCTGAGCGGCGAATAATCGACGAGCTTGTCCTTGCCGTAGCTCACCCGCCGGTCGAGGTTCTCCTCGCCCTTGTCGGCACGGGCAAGCACGAAAGCCGCGGCCAGCGCCTTGAAGGTGCTGCACATAGGAAAAGCCTCGCTGCCGCGATAGCCGAAGGAGATGCTCGTCTGGGTATCGAGCACCGAGACGCCGAGACGACCGCCGGTGCGTTTTTCAAGCGCTGCAAGGCGGCGCTCGATGTCGTCGCCCTCTCCGGCACTATCCTCTGCATGCGCGGCAAGCGCCAGCGCAGGCAGGCAAAGCGCCGCGCCTATCATCAGGCGGCGGGTAAGGCTGATATCCATGAAATCCTCCGGCGGCTGAGGAGGATCGAATCCTCCGGCGGGAGGACAGAGCTAAGGAGCGATTGCGGCGACTTATAGTCCCTACGTCGTCTTTGTCGTCCGTCTCGCGCGATGTTGTCGTCCGCCGCGCCGATCTTATCGCGCTAGAAATCCGGCATCAGTGTCCCAACTGGCGCACCGGGAAATATCCGGCTAGAAGAAGCGATATCTTCTATGGACTATAACGATGCCTAAGGAAACGGTCGCTTCATTTTCGAAACCCCGCGCCCTTCCTATGGCGTTTGGCGGCGGTGGAATTATTGGCGCTCTCGGGGGCTTGATCGGCCTTGGCGGCGCCGAATTTCGGCTGCCGCTCCTGATCGGGCTTTTCAACTTCGCGGCGCTCGAAGCGGTCATTCTCAATAAGGCCATGAGCCTCGTTGTCGTTGCATCCGCCCTGCCGTTCCGGGCAGCAACGGTACCTTTTGGAGCGATTGCCGGGAATTGGCCGATCGTAGTCAATCTCCTTGCCGGAAGCTTGCTGGGCGCATGGTTCGGAGCGGGATGGGCAACATGGCTGAAATCGGAAACGCTGTACAAGGTGATTGCAGCGATGCTCGTCGCAATCGCTATCGTCTTGGTCATTGGCCATGATGCGACAGCGGGTCAGCCTTTCCTGACTGGAAATGCCCAGATGATTGCCGGCGTTGTCGCCGGCTTCGTCATCGGGATTGTCGCATCCCTACTCGGCGTGGCGGGAGGCGAGCTGCTGATTCCGACGCTGGTGCTGCTCTTCGGTGCGGATATCAAACTCGCCGGCAGCCTCTCCCTGGCCGTGAGCCTGCCGACAATGCTGGTTGGCTTCACGCGGTATAGCCGGGATCAGAGTTTTTCGGTTCTCGGTCGCAACAAGACCTTCCTGTTGGTGATGGCTGCGGGATCGATCGTTGGAACCTTCATCGGCGGGCGGCTGCTCGGCCTCGTGCCGAATGGTCTTCTGCTTCCAGCCCTCGCTGTGATCCTTCTGATTTCAGCTGTGAAGGTTTGGCGGCACCGATAGTTATCCCCACTGCGACCTTATCATCCGCCCACACCGATCAGGCAGCGCGCGTGACCTCGACCGTCACATGCGACAGTTCCTCCAGCGCCGAAAGCCTGCCTTTGTAGAAAGCCGGGTCGCGCGGCTGCGAGGTGAGGACGGCGACAATTGCGGCATGATGGCCGGGGCCGACCTGCCAGACATGCAGATCGGTGATCCGGTCGCCCTCCGTCTCGATGGCGCCGCGGATTTCCGCCGGCAGCGTCTCGCCTTCGGGAACGACGTCGAGAAGGACGCCGCCCGAAGATTTCATCAGGCTCCAGGACCAGTTGGCGATCACCAACCCGCCGACGATGCCCATCAGGGGATCGAGCCAGAGCCAGCCGTAAAGACTCCCGAGCGTCAAGGCCGCGATGGCGAGCACGGAGGTCAGGGCATCGGCGATGACATGCAGATAGGCGGCGCGGATATTGTTGTCGCCGGTCTTTGCGGGATGGGCATGGTCGCCATGTCCATGATGGGCATGACCGTGATGGGCATGGGCATGATTGCCATGCCCGTGATGATGGCCATGGTGATGGTGCGCATGATTGCCATGCGCGACATGGCCGCCGCCGGCCAGCAGCCAAGCGCTTGTCAGATTGACGGCAAGACCGATGATCGCCACGGCGATTGCCTGGGCAAAGCCGATCGGCACCGGATTGGAAAGGCGCAGCAGGCTTTCCCAGGCCATCAGCAGGGCGATCAGCGCGAGGACGATGGCGCTGGCGAAGCCCGCGAGATCGCCGAGCTTGCCGGTGCCGAAGGTGAAACGTGGATTGCGCGCCTGCCGGCGGGCGAAGAGATAGGCGAGCGCCGAAATCAGCAAGGCGCTGGCATGGGTCGACATGTGCCAGCCATCGGCGACCAGCGCCATCGAGCCGTAGACGGTGCCGGCAGCGATTTCCGCCACCATCATCACCGCCGTCAGCGCGATCACCAGCCAGATGCGCCGCTCGTTGCGCGCATGATCGGTGCCGAGGAAGACGTGATCGTGTTCCAGGGCATCCATTCCAGGCTTGTCGATTCCGGCACTCATGACAGGCTCCTTCGTCGGCGCGGTCAGCGGATATAGGTTCTCAAGACTTCCGATATTTCCTCGACCGCCTCGGCCCTTGCCGCATCGTCGGCGGCATTCAGCACATGCTCGCGCAGGTGATCGTCGAGCACCTCGCCGGTCAGCCCGGTCAGGGCACCGCGGATCGAGGCGAGCAACTGCAGGATCTCGCCGCAGGGGCGCTCGGCCTCGAGCGCGCGCTCGACCGCCTCCATCTGCCCCTTCAGGCGGCTGATGCGGGCAACGAGCTTCTTTTTCTGCAGGGTGGTGTGGGACATGATGAGTTCTCGTATAGCATAGGGGGGTATACTATCAAGAGTGAAGCTGGGGCTCAAAGCTTGTGATGGGCTTGATCCGCCATTGACAAAACCCGCGTTTCCGACGATCTATGGTCCATGATCAAGAACGCGCACCAGAGCCGCTCGTATTTTTGGCTGTACCTGTAAAGGGCGGCCGGACAAGATCATATTGTCAACAAGCCGCCGTCAGGTGGCTTTGTTGTATCGGCAGCGTCCTGACGGCAGACTATCAAAGGACGCGAAGACCATGACCGAAATCGAAGACAGCGAAATTTCACTGATGCGCCCATCGGTGGTGACGATCCGCGCCGCCAAGCCGCGCGACCTGCCCGAACTCGGCGAGATGATCGCCCTGCTTGCCGCCCATCACGGCGACGCTTCTGCGACAACGCCGGAGCAGCTGGAGCGCGACCTCTTCGGCCCTCTGCCCTGGATCAATGCGCTCGTCGCCGAGACCAGCGAAGGACTGATCGGCTACGCCATTCTCGTGCCGCTCTACAGGGCGCAGGAAGGCAAGCGCGGCATGGACCTGCACCACCTCTTCGTGCGTGACGGCCATCGCGGCCACGGCACCGGCCAGTTGCTCGTCGACCGGGCGCGTGAGACCGCCCGCAATGCCGGCTGCGGCTACCTCTCCGTCAGCGCCGCCACCGGAAACGTGCTGGCGCACCGCTTCTACGAACAGCTGGATTTCACCCCGCGTCCGGTGACCGGCATGCGCTACATGCAGTCGATCGCTTGAGAAGGGCGTTCGATAAGTGCATTCCCAGTATGACTCTTGTATGATCCATTGAGTGTCGGTTTGTTTCGGCAACCGACACGATGGATGCCATCGGGTCACTGGGAATCGCAAGGTCGTTTCAACCGTTTGCAGGTTAGCCCATGAATCAGCAAATTCGACTTTTTGGTGCTATTGCGGTCCGGCCCGCCGTTCTTCCTCTCCTATCCCAGTTCGAAACTGCCACGGGAATCACGGTTGCGGCCCAGTGGGCGCTTAATCCTGCTGTAAAGAGGCAGATCGAAGCGGGGGAAGCTTTTGACCTCGTCATCACCAATCCGAACCTGGTTCTGGATCTGACCGCCTTGGGAAAAATCAAGCCGGGGAGCCAGGTCGCGTTCGGTCGGATAGCGATGGGGGTAGCGGCAAAGGCCGGCAGCCGACCGCTCGACATCGGGTCCGTCGAAGCATTTGTGCATGTGTTGAAGAGCGCCAGATCCATCGCCTACGCCAGTGACGGAACCAGCGGCGGCTACTTCTCCGGTTTGCTGGAAAGCTTGGGAATAGCCGATGAGGTCAAGCCCAAGCTGGTGGCCATATCAGGAGGGCAGACGGCGCCGGCCGTCGGCCGTGGGGAAGCCGAGCTTGGGGTCGTTCCCGTGACGTCGATTCTCGCCGCCGCTCCCGAGGTCATGCTTGTCGGTCAGTTTCCGGCAGAACTCCGAAGTTACATCGACTTCGCCATCGGCATCAGCGCCGATTCAACGGATGCAGAAGCTGCCCAACAGCTGTCGAAATTTCTGACGTCGACAGCCGTTGACGACATCCTGGCGGCAAAGGGCGTCGAGCGCCGCTAGAGCGCGCTTGATAAACGATCGGCTCCCCGCCATCGCTAATGACCCGGCACGGCCTTCAGATAGGCGGCGATCGCCTCGCGGTCCGAGGCCGGCAGATGGGCGATGTTCTGCTGCACATCGACCATCGAGCCGCCGACGGAATCGAAATCGGGCGTGAAGCCGGTTTCCAGGTAACTGGCGATATCGGCCTCGCTCCAGCCGCCGATGCTCTCGGAGGCCGGGGTGATATCGGGTATGCGGCCCTTGCCTTCGGGATTGGGCGCGCCGGCAAGCCACTGATCCGCCTTGAAGCCGCCGAGCGCATCACGCGGCGTATGACATTCGCCGCAATGGCCGGGGCCTTCGACGAGATATTGCCCGCGTTTGATCTTGTCGTCGCTCTTTGCCAGGGCGACGCGCGGCTGGTCGTTGAGATAGAGGAATTTCCAGCCGCCGAGCGCCAGCCGGATATTGAAGGGAAACGGCAGTTCATGCGGCGGTGCGACGTTTGCGCTCTTCGGCAGGGTTTTCAGGAAGGCATAGAGATCGTTGACGTCCTTGTCGCTCATGCGGGAATAAGAGCCATAGGGGAAGGACGGGTAAAGATGCTGCCCGCCCGGGCCGATGCCGCGCTTCATCGCGTTGCCGAACTCAGCAAGTGTCCAGCCGCCGATGCCAGCCTTTTCATCGGGCGAGATATTCGGCACGTGGAAGGTTCCGAAAGGGCTCTTCAGCGCCAGGCCGCCTGACAGCGTCAGCTTGGCATCGCCTTCGGAACCGGGCGCGGCATGACAGCTGACGCAGCCGCCCGCCCAGAAAACCATCTGACCATTGGCCGGATCCGGCGCGCCGAGACCGGCCCAATGGCTCTCCGGCAGCGGATCGGGTGCGGTGACGAGATAGAAGGCGCCCCCACCGAGAACGGCGACGCCGATCAGACAGAGCAGTACCCGGATGAACCTGCGGACCATGCGCCGCCTCCCCTGTTGCCGACATTTCCTTGCGATGGATCCCGCGACCAGTCGGCGCAGGCGGAGAATAAGGCGATCCGCGCCGACGGCAAGGCCGGCGCGGATCCAGTATCTTTTGCTTTACGCAATTCCGGACGGAAAACCGCTGCACACTTTGCGGGAATTGCTCCAGACGAAAACGGCCTATCGCTCACTTGCCGAGGCGATAGGCCTTGTGACAGCCGGCGCAATTGGCGCCGAGCGTATTGACCGTGGCGCCGACGGCAGCAGGATCGGCCGGAAGCTGGGCGAGTGCAGTTTCTGCATCGCTGGAAAGCTTGGCGGCGCGCGCCTTGAAGTCGTCCATGTTTTCCCAGATCTTCGGGCTCGCCGCTTCGTCGCCCGTCTCCGTGCCCGGCTTGAACTGGTCGGGGAAAACCTTGGCCGTTGCGGCGATCGTCGTCAGCGCCGCCTTCACCGCTTCGGCGTCATAGGGCTTGGTGCCCTTGGCGATGGCTGCCAAGGCCCCGGCCGAACCGCCGATCTGCTTCATCAGCGCATTGCGCGACTCATGGGTACCGTCGGCGGCGGTCACCGAACCGAAGGCCATGCCGGCCATGGCAACGGCCGCAGCTGCTGCTTTCCAATTCATACTGCTCTCCCTTTTCCTCGGCCAAACCGGCCGATGGCCAATCTGCACCGGCAGCATGACAAAATCCATGCATCCGGGCAGTCACGTTTTGCCGGATCATCATAAAAACAATGTGATAGGCGGGGTGGTTCAGGCGCTTTTCCACCCCTGCCAGAGGCTGAAGGCGGAGACCACAACCAGCAGCACTCCGGCGAAGCGGCCGACAAAGGCCGTAACGTCAGGGTTTGCGACGAGCAGGTCGCGGCTGCGGCCGGCCGTCATCGCCAGCGTGCCGTAGATGGCGAACTGGGTGACGACGGTCATGGCGCCCATGATCAGCCCCTGCATCCAGATCGGGCCATATTCCGGCCTGAGGAACTGCGGGTAGACGGCAAACATGAAGATATAGGCCTTCGGGTTAACCAGACAGGTGACGGCCCCCTGGCGGAAGGCGCGCCAGCTGGAGCGCGCCGTTCCCGGCCCAACCGCCTCGACGGTGATCGAACTGCGGATCAGCGAAATGCCGATCCAGATCATGTAGGCAACGCCGGCAAAGAGCAGCACGTTGAAAAGCTGCGGCAGCATGGTGACAAGCACGCCGACGCCGGCCGCGCCATAGGCAGAATGCACGGCGCCGCCGGCCATGATGCCGCCGGTCGCTGCCAGCCCGCGCTTGACGCCGCCGGTCAGCGAATTGGCCAGCACGAAGAGCATGTCCATGCCCGGCACGATGATGATGCCGAAGAGAAGGGTGAAGAAGAGCCAGAGGTTTTCATGGTAGTTCATGTCAGTTACCGCCTTGATTTCTGCGAGCCGTTTTGAAAGACCCTGATTGATTTCAATCTGATAGGCGGCTCTATACGGGAACCCAACTGACAGTGTATTGTCAGGAGCGTGACGGATGGAGAGGTAAAATGCGCAAGGCCTCGCGGCTTTTCGAGATCATTCAGATCCTCAGGCTGGCAAGAAGGCCGATGACGGCGGCGACGATGGCCGAGACGCTTGAGGTAACAGTGCGCTCGATCTATCGCGACATCGCAGCCCTTCAGGCAATGCGGGTGCCGATCGAAGGCGGGCGCGGCATCGGCTACATTATGCGGCCGGGCTTCGACCTGCCGCCGCTGATGTTCTCGATCGAGGAGATGGAGGCTATCGTGCTGTCGCTGGCGCTGCTCGAACGGACGGCGGACGAAGAGCTGAAACAGGCCGCGCGCCGGGTCAACCGGAAGATATCAGGCGCCGTGCCGGCGCCGCTGCGCCAGGCGATGGACAACAAGGCGCTTTACGCCTGGGGCTCGATTGCGCAGCCGGCCGGCTTCGACCTGGCGATCGTGCGCCGCGCGATCCGCGACGAACGCAAGCTGATGCTCGGCTACCGCGACGAGCTTGGCCGCGCCAGCGAACGGACGATCCGGCCGGTCGCGCTGATCTATTATTCGCAGACCGCCAATATCGTCGCCTGGTGCGAGCTGCGCCAGGCGATCCGCAATTTCCGCAGCGACCGGGTGGAGCGGTGTGCGGCAGCTGAGGATTTCTTCAAGGGCGACGGCGATAGGCTGCGGGAATTGTGGACGAGTGGGTGGACGGAGAAGGCTGTGCCGGTTTGATGGGTGGCGCCCGCCCCTCATCCGGCTGCCGCCACCTTCTCCCCGTAAACGGGGCGAAGGGGATATGCCGCAACCTCTCCGTTCCTCGCCCACGTCTCGCAAGGCACGTCCCCTCGCCCCGTTAGGGTGAGGGGCAGCTATTCGCGCGAACCGAACGACAGTGCGCAAGCCCAAGCATAACGAGGTTGAGGCTGACTTCGTCAGCAATCTTTCGCCGCTAATAAGACAGCGTGCGGCTCACCTCGCGGCCGAAGCCGCGGATCTCGATGCGGTCGCCATGGACCTCGACGATCGCGAAGGCGTTTTGCGTTTCGGTGTCGACGACGCCCTTGAAATTGACGAAGTGGCAGGCGCCGGCCATACCGTAATTGCCGACATGGTCGTGGCCGTTGAGATAGGCGACGACATTGGCCTGCGAGGCGAGCAGCGCGACGATGCGGTCGCTGTCCCACATGCCGTGGTCGCTGGGCGGATGCACCGGATAGTGATTCATGACGATCACCTTCTCGCCGGCCTCGGCGGCTTTTGCGATTTCATCGCCGAGCCAGGCGAACTGCTCATCGCTCAGCGCGGCATTCCAGCGATGGGCATTTCTGGCACCCTTGGCCTGCAGCTCCGCCAGCATCTCAGCGGCAAGCGCGCGATGATGATGGCCTTCGGGCGGCGCGAAGATGCTGACCTCGTTGCCGTCGAGCACGATAAAGCGCCAGCCGCGGCGCAAGAAGCTGTAATAGGGCGACGGCATGCCGAGACGCGCGGCGACTTCGGACAGATGTCCTGCAGAGACCGAGAAATCGTGATTGCCGAGCAGGAAGAGCGCCTCGTGCCTGAGCTTCCCGTAGACCGGCAGGATATCGTCGAAGCTTGAAAAGCTGCGGTCGATGACATCGCCGAGCGTCATGACGAAGCTCAGCTCCTCGCCGTTGAATATCTCGACCGCCTCGGCGACTTTGGCGAGGGTGTTGGCGTAATAGCGATCCATGGCCACATGCGGGGCGACCGCTGCATATTGCGGGTCGGCGATGATACCGAAGCGGAACAGGGGAGAAGCAGAGGAAGACATGGGGCGTGATTAGGAGCAGCCGATGACAGGCATGTGACGGCTTCGCGTGAAAACCAAACACCCGGCGTTTTGGACGCGCCGGGTGTCAATTCAGAAAGGCGGACGACATCGCCGCCATGGCGGCGAGTCTGGTACCGCTTACTTCGTGGCTTCTTCGTAGCGTTCCAGGACGTAGTCCCAGTTGATCAGGCTGTCGACGAAGGCCTCGAGATATTTCGGGCGGGCGTTGCGATAGTCGATGTAATAGGAATGTTCCCAGACGTCGACGCCGAGGATCGGGGTGGCGCCGTGAACCAGCGGGTTTTCGCCGTTCGGGGTCTTGGAGATTTCGAGCTTGCCGTTCTTGACGGAAACCCAGGCCCAGCCGGAGCCGAACTGGGTGGCGCCGGCATTAGCGAAATCGGCCTTGAACTTGTCGTAGCCGCCGAGATCGGAGGTAATGGCGGCTTCGAGCTTGCCCGGCAGCTTGTTGCCGCCGCCGCCCTTCTTCATCCACTTCCAGAAATGGATGTGATTGTAGTGCTGGGCGGCGTTGTTGAAGAGGCCGGCATTGGTGCCGAAGGACTTCTTGACGACGTCTTCGAGCGACATGTCCGAAAGACCGGCTTCGGCGGCGAGCTTGTTGCCGTTGTCGACATAGGCCTTGTGGTGCTTGTCGTGGTGGAACTCCAGCGTTTCCTTCGACATGAAGGGAGCAAGCGCTTCGTAGTCATAGGGAAGTTCAGGCAATTCGAAAGCCATGTCAGATCTCCTCTTGGCAATAGATTGCGTCTCGGCAGGTGAGGCGGAACATAGGAGGGGAAAGGGGGAGAGGCAACCGGCGAATTATCAAAAAACGACCGGCCGGAGGAAAATTTGCCTCAGTTGCAGGGTTGGTGTCGTGCGTAGAAATCGCCTGGGCAAATCAATGGAAATACTCGCCCCGAAAACCACTTTGCCCGTTATGGAGATCAACGGAGACCCGATATGAACAGGAATATAATCCAGGCTCTCGCTGCCGCCGTACTGCTTTCGCTGTCAGGTGCGGCGCATGCCTCCTCCGATGACGCCTGGAAGCAGCTCGCCGCCGACGTCGAGGCCAAATGCAAGAAGGCAGCGGTCACGATCGAGAAGCCCAGCGCCACCGTCGATCCCTTTGGCAGCTCGCATTACGGGCTTGCCCTGGTGACCGGCAAGCCGAAGGGCGCCAAGGGGCGGATCGCCCAGATCTGCGTCTACGACAAGCAAAAGAAGACCGTCGAGATCGGCAGCGAACTGGACTCCCAACAGCTTGGGCTGATGCCGGCAAAATAGGCGGCCGGGGAATGCGCACAGGCGCCCCCAAAGCGGTCGCAGGTGAGAATCTGTGCCTTGCGTCACATTTCGTGGGAACCGGAGCCTACCCTTAGGAGTTGAAAGCCTGGCCTTTACGGCGGCTGGCGCTATTTTATGGAAGCGCAGAACCGCTGAAATCTTTGTTTTATGCAATTCCTGGAAACCGCTTTTCACTTTTCCTGGAATTTTCTGGGGAGGTGCCGGCATGTCAGAGCTTCGCAGCAGGGCGGAAGATCAGCAGAAAATCTATCAGCGCTGGGCACCGGTCTATGACCGGGTTTATCGCGGCATACTGCGCGATGGCCACCGCAAGCTTGCAGCCCTCGCCGCCGCGGCCGGCACAGATATTCTGGAGATCGGCGTCGGCACCGGCCTGACGCTCGGGCATTACCCGCGCCACTGCCGCGTGACCGGCATCGACATTTCCGAACACATGATCGCGCGGGCGCGTGAAAAGGCGAAACGCGAAAACCTTGAGCATGTGCAAGCGCTGGAGGTGATGGATGCACATGCGCTCACCTTTGCCGACCGGTCTTTCGATGCGGTCTGCCTGCCCTTCGTCATCACGCTCATCCCCGAACCCGAACGGGCGCTGGACGAATGCGCGAGAGTGCTGAGGCCAGGCGGCGAAATCATCCTTGCCAGCAAGCTTGGCGACGGCGCCGGTCTGCAGGGTGCGATCGAGACGGCAGTGGCGCCGCTGGTGCGTCACATCGGCTGGTCCTCCGCCTTCCGCATTCACCGCATCGTCGCCTGGGCCGAGCGCCGCGGCGATTTTGCCGCGACCGATATCCTGCCGGTCTTTCCTAACGGCTTCTTCAAGATCATCCGGCTGAAGCAGCGCGGACTTGCCGACTGAGACCGCAACTTTTTCCCCGCGTCGCCTATTCTGATGCTACCGTTCGTCTGAGGGGACTGCATGACATCGGATTTCTTCTTCTTCATCGTCGTGGGTTTCTGCGCGCAGATCGTCGACGGCGCGCTCGGCATGGCCTTTGGCGTGCTGTCGACGACGAGCCTTCTCGCCTTCGGGGTGCCGGCGGCCAACGCCAGCGCCATGACGCATGTGGCGGAAATGTTCACGACCGCCGCCTCGGGCATCTCGCATGCCTATCATCGCAACGTCGACTGGCGGCTGGTGGCGCGGCTTGCACCGGCCGGCATGATCGGCGGCGCGATCGGCGCCTATCTGCTTTCCAATATCGACGGCAAGGCGATCGAGCCCTTCGTGTCGGCCTATCTGATCGCGATCGGGCTGGTGATCCTCTACAAGGCCTTTCGGCCGCCGCCGAAGCGGGACGTTCGCGACTGGATGGTGCCGCCGGTCGGGCTTTTCGGCGGCGTGCTCGATGCGATCGGCGGCGGCGGCTGGGGGCCGATCGTTACCAGTTCGCTGGTCAGCCGCGGCCACGACCTGAAGCGGGTGATCGGCTCGACCAATTTCACCGAATTCGCGGTGACCCTGACGATTTCCCTGACCTTCATCCTGACGCTCGGCTGGTCGGAACTCGATTCGGCGATCGGCCTGATCATCGGCGGCGTCATTGCCGCCCCCTTCGGCGCGATCCTCGTGAAACGGCTGCCGGTGCAGCCGCTGATGGTGGCGGTGTCGATGATCATCATCGGCACTTCGGCGATGCGGCTCCTGTGAAGACCGCCTCGCCGGGATTACAGATTCCGGCCGAAATAGACATCCACGGAGGCGATCTTGTCGCCGCGGAAGCGAAGGCTCTCGATGTTGCGGAAGCTGCCGCCGTCCCGTTTTTCGGCGCGGTAGCGGATGACTGCCTCGTCGCCGTCGATCGCCAGGAATTCGATGTCAAAGCCGCGGAAGACCGGCTCCTTCGGCCAGCAGCGCTCGAAATAGGTCGCCCGGTCGATGTGGTCGTCGCGCGGACTGGAGAAGGTGAAATCCTCCGTCAACATGGCGCCGACGATATCCTTGCGGTCGTCGAGATAGGCGGCGTAGAGATGACGGACGGTCTGCTCTCGGGATGTGCGCATGTCGCTCATGGCGATGTCCTTGGATTAACCGATTGCATCATGCAATCGGTTATGTTCTAGCACTTTTGCCCGTGAGGGTCCAGATTGCGGCTCTCATTTCCAAAGACAGGTCATCGATGCGAAAGCGCCGTCTTGAAGGATGGGCCATAGCGCGGTTATATCCGTGCGTGCCCGCCCTGGAACGGCGAGCGCATGCACCGCTACGGCCTATGCGCTCGACCTCGAAAAGCTCGATCTTCAGGACAGATTCACCCGCGCCGATCTTATCGCCGCGGCAATGGGCACATCGTTTCATCAGCCGCGCGGAACTTCGCCGCGCGATCAATGCCGAGGCCGAGAGAATGACCGATACGCAATTGGACGCCGCCAGCGCCAGGCCGGGCTCGATCCACTGGAAGCGCAATCTCACCATCTCGCTGATCGGCTCCTTCACCACCATCGTGGCGATGACGCTGCTGCTTCCCTTCCTGCCGCTTTATGTCGAGGAACTCGGCGTCAGCGACCATGCTGACATCGTGCAATGGTCGGGCATCGCCTATGGCGCCACCTTCTTCGCCGCGGCTCTCGTCGCGCCGCTCTGGGGCCGGCTCGGCGATATTTACGGCCGTAAGCTGATGCTGGTGCGCGCCAGCCTCGGCATGACGCTGGCGATCTCGCTGATGGGCATGGCCGGCAATGTCTGGCAGCTGGTGGCGCTGCGCCTCTTCGTCGGGCTTGCCGGCGGTTATGCCTCCGGCTCGATGGTGCTGGTGGCGACGCAGACGCCGAAGGATCGTTCGGCCTGGGCGCTCGGCGTGCTCTCCTCCGGCATCATGGCCGGCAATCTCGTCGGGCCGCTGATCGGCGGCGCGCTGCCGCCCATCATCGGCATCCGCGGCACATTCCTCGCCGCCGGCGGCATGATCTTCCTCGCCTTCCTCGCCACAGCCTTCCTGATCAAGGAGGAGAAATCGCCGGCCCGCAAAAAAGCGGCCAAAGCAAGCGGTGGCTGGAAATCCATTGCCGACAAGCGGCCCGTCATCGCCATGCTGGCGACCGGCATGCTCTTGATGTTTGCCAATATGTCGATCGAGCCGATCATCACCGTCTATGTCGCGCAGCTCGTGCCCGTCGAATCCCAGGTGACGATGGTATCGGGCGTCGTCATGTCGGCGGCCGCCCTCGGCAGCATTCTGTCGGCCTCATGGCTCGGCAAGCTCGCCGACAGGATTGGCCACTGGCCGGTGATTTCAGGCGCGCTTGCCGTCGCCGGGCTATTGCTGATCCCGCAGGCCTTCGTCACCAGCGCCTGGCAGCTGATCATCCTGCGTTTCCTGATGGGCGCAGCACTTGGCGGGCTGCTGCCCTGCATCGCCGCGGTCATCCGCCACAGCGTGCCTGATAGTGCGGCCGGCGGCATTCTCGGGCTCTCGATTTCCTCGCAATATGTCGGCCAGGTGGCCGGCCCGATCCTTGGCGGTTTTGTCGGCGGGCATATCGGCATGCGGGCGGTGTTCCTCGGCACCTCCGTGCTGCTTCTCGCCGGTGCGGCCTATGCCTGGATGGTGCGGCCGAGGGATGCGAAGGCATCCGCCTCGGATTAAAGGCGATGCCGCGAACATGCGGATGGCGTCTCTTTCACACCGCAGGCCCACACCGCCTCGGCCGAACGAGCATCAAAGCGCGCTCACGGCCACCGGCAAAGCGCGCTTGTGGGCGGTCGCCCGATAGGCAGCGAGGATGCGGCGGCGGGCGATCTCGCCGACCGGCTTGCCTTCGAGGAAATCGTCGATCTCGTCATAGCTGACGCCATAGGCCTCCTCGTCGGGGCGCAGCGGCCGCTGGTCCTCGAGATCGGCGGTCGGCACCTTGAACACCAGTTCGTCCGGGGCGCCGAGCCGCTTTGCCAGCAGGCGGACGCGGCGCTTGTTGAGGCCGGCGAGCGGCAGGATATCGGCGGCGCCATCGCCGAACTTGGTGAAGAAGCCCATGACCGCCTCGGCCGCATGATCGGTGCCGATGACGAGGCTGCCCAGCGCCCCGGCCAGGGCGAACTGGGCGATCATGCGCTGGCGCGCCTTGATATTGCCGAGGATGAAATCCTGGCGGCCGGCATCGGCAAAGGCGAGGCCGCCGTCCTGCGCGGCGGCAAGCATCGCATCCGCCGGCGCCTTGATGTTGACCACCATCGCGCGGTCGGCGCCGATCGTTTCCAGCGCCCTCACCGCATCGGCCTCGTCCGCCTGAACACCATAGGGAAGGCGCACGGCAATGAATTCGGCCGCATGACCGCTGTCACGCAGCTCGCGCACCGCCTTTTGAGCCAGCAGCGCCGCCGTCAGCGAATCGACACCGCCGCTGATGCCGAGGACGTAGCCGCGCATGCCGGAGGCGACGAGATAATCCTTGAGGAAAGCGGTTCGCCGTTCGATCTCCCGCTCAGCGTCGATGTCGGCGGCGACACCCAGTTCGCGGATGATCTCGCCTTGTTCGTCGAACAGCACAGTCATAAGCCTCTTCCTCCCCGCGTACGGAATTTCGGCGCCACTATGGCGAAAAGATGGGGGAAGACGAAACCGTTTCGGGCAAACCTGCCATGCATTTTATGCAAGGGGGCGTTGGCGGCTTAGGAATGAACTGCCTGACCTCACAGCAATAAAGCTGCCCCTCACCCTAACCCTCTCCCCGTTCTGACGGGGAGAGGGGACGTGCCTCAAGCAACGGTGGAAGACAGTAGAGACGTTGCGGCATATCCCTTCTCCCCGCGAGCGGGGAGAAGGTGCCGGCAGGCGGATGAGGGGCGGACCGGAGATTTGGATTCTGCCAGCTGCATAGGCTTTCCCCTACCGCACGATCGTGAACAGCTCGACCGGATCCGCAAAACCCTTCAGCCCGTGCGCCCCGACCGACACCACATCCCCTGCCCCGGCCTCGTCGCGAAACGGCGCTGACATCAGCACGGCCTCTCCCAACTCGCTGCAGGCGGTCTGGATGCGGCTGACCAGATTGACGTCGCCGCCGATCAGGGTGAAATCGAGGCGCCGGCCGGAGCCGACATTGCCGTAGCTGACCTCGCCGTAATGCAGGGCGATGCCGGCTTTCACGCCGATGCCCTCATATTGGAAGTGGTCGATCTCCTCGATAATGGCGCGGGCCGATGCCAGGGCGGCGCCGCAGGAATGGGCGGCATCATAACCCGGGAAGAAGGCGAGCACGGCGTCGCCCATGAACTTCAGCACTTCCCCGCCCTCGCGGGTGATGGCCGGCACGATCCTGTCAAAATAGGCGTTGAGCAGCCCGAGCACGGTGCTGCCGGGCAGCCGGTTCGACAGCTCGGTAAAGCCGCGCAGATCGCAAAGCAGCAGGGCTGCCTCCATCGATTCGATCTCGTCGCGGCGGATGCGGCCGGCCAGGATTCGGCTTGCCGTCAGCGGGCCGATATAAGTATCGAGCAGGCTGAGCTCGACCTGGCGAAGAATGCGCAACTCACTGGTGTTGCGCAGCGCCGGCAGAATGCGATCGATCACTTGGCGTTCGGTGGCGGTGAAGCCGCCCGGCCGCTTCGTGCCGAAGACGGCGGCGCTGACCGGGCCGTCGACATTGCAGAGCGGCGCGATGACGAGCTGCATCAGGCCGCGATCGGCAAAGACATCGATATGCTGCCAGCGGCCATGCACGCTTTCTCTGGTATCGACCACCAGCGGTTCGCGGGTTTCCATGACCTTGCGCAGCGGCGTATTGGCGATGGCGACCCGGGCGCCGTGTTCGCGGTCGTGGATCTCGACCGGTTCGCCCGGCGCCCAGGCGATGGTGCGGCCGATGAATTCAGGATGCAGCGTCATCAGATGCAGCGTCAACCGGTCGACCGGCAGGCCGAGTGCCTGAAGCCGGCGGCCGAGGCCGGAGACCAGCCCCGCTTCGTCGAGCGCGTGGCATTCGTCGCCGGAGAGCCACTCGATGATCGAGAGCAGTGCGCCGACGCTGACGGCATGGCCGGCGGCCTTGGGCTGGAGCCTGTCGGCATCGGGAGCATAGATCGCTGACGTCATGGCTTTCTCCTCCTTGAGGGCCGCACGGCGCTAGTGGGCGCCGCCGCCGGAGAGTTGACCGGGTTTTTTCAGAAGCAGGGTTGCAAGCAGGGCGACGACCAGAGCGACGCCGAGCAGGAAGAAGGTGTCGCTGAAGGCCATGATATTGGCCTGCTTGCGTATTTTGAGCGCGATGGCGACGACGGCCTTGTGGCCGGCAAGCGCCTGATCGCTGACGCCATGGCTCATGAAATAGCCGGTGAGCCTGGCGATGCGATCGCGGGTGGCTTCCTCGAAGATCGAGACCGAGTGGGTCAGGATGTTCGAGTGGAACTGCTCGCGCTTCGACAGGAAAGTCTGCAGTGAGGCGATGCCGACGGCGCCGCCGAGATTGCGCATCATGTTGAAGAGCGCGGACGCCGAACCGGCATTCTCCCGCTCGATGCCTGCGGTGGCGATCGCCGAGAGCGGCGTGAAGACGAGCGCCTGGCCGATGGCACGGACGATGTTCGGCCAGAACAGCTGATCGCTGGCATAGTCGCCGGTCATATGCACGTTCATGAAGTTCGAGGCGGCGAAGAGGGCGAAGCCGACGACGATCAGCAAGCGGACGTCGAAATGCTTCATCAGCCGCGGCACCAGCGGGATCAGCAGCAGCTGCGGGATGCCGGTCCAGGCGAGAACCATGCCGATCTGCTCGGAATTATAGCCCTGGATGCGGGTCAGATAGATCGGCAGCACGAAGACCGAGCCGTAAAGCGCGATGCCGAGCAGGAAATTGGCGACGATGCCGAAACCGAAATTGCGGCGCACCAGCAGGCGAAGGTTCAGGAGCGGATTGGCGGTCTTCAGCTCGATGATCAGGAACAGCGTCAGCGAGACGGCGGCGATAACAGATAGGCGGAGGATGAAATCGGAGCCGAACCAGTCTTCCTTGTTGCCCTCTTCCAGCACGGTCTGCAGGGCTGCCAGGCCGATCGCCATGGTGATGATGCCCGGCCAGTCGCCCTTGGCGAGCAGCTTCAGGTTCATCGGCGCGCGGTCGAGCGAGGCCCAGAGCAGGCCGACCATCAGCGCGCCGGGCACCAGGTTGACATAGAAGATATGTTCCCAGCCCCAGTTCTCGGTGAGATAACCGCCGATCGTCGGGCCGATCGCCGGCGCGAAGGTGGCAGACAGGGCAAAGAGCGCGAGACCGATCGGCTGCTTGGCCTTGGGCAGCAGCGTGATGATGATTGTGAAGGCCATCGGGATCAGCACGCCGCCGGAAAAGCCCTGTATGGCACGCAGGATGATCATCTGCTGCAGATTGGCCGCGAAGGCGCAGGCGACGGAGAAGATCAGGAAGAGGATGGCGTTGGTGAGCAGGTAGTTGCGGAGCGAGAAGACGCGCGCCAGCCAGGCGCTCAAGGGGATAACGACGATCTCGGCGATCAGATAGGAGGTCGAAATCCAGCCGCCGTCATCCGTGCCGGCGCCGATCGCGCCCTGGATATCGGCAAGCGAGGCATTGACGATCTGGATGTTGAGGACGGCCATGAAGGCGCCGAGCGTCGAACCGACAACGGCTGCCCACATGCGCAGAGGGCTCATGACGGCAGGTGCCGCGGGCGCTGCGGCGGCGGGGCGCGCCAACGAATTGCCGTTTGCGGCGATCTGAAGAGTGGCCATGACCTATCTCCTTCCGGCTCTTGCGGAATATTCTCTCATGCGGGGTTCGGGTGATCATTCAGGGAATGATCGGGATCATTCGGAAAAAGGGGAAAGGATCATCCAGCAGGGTTGGATGATCCCTCCTTAGCTGCCGCGGAGGTCTGCACAGCCTTGGTATCGATTTCAGGCTCGACCGACATGCCCGAGCGCAGCAGGCCGCTCAGCGCCTCGTCGTCGATGACGATCTTGACCGGGATGCGCTGGACGATCTTGGTGAAGTTACCGGTGGCATTGTCCGGCGGCAGCAGCGAGAATTCGAGGCCGCTTGCCGGCGAAACGCTGTCGACATGACCCTTGATCGAGATGTCGGGAAAGCTGTCGACCTTGATCTCGACCGACTGGCCGGGGCTGATATAGGTCAGCTGCGTTTCCTTGAAGTTGGCGACGACATAGACCGCATGCAGCGGCACGACCGCCATCAGTTGCGTACCCGAGGTGACATACTGGCCGACGCGGATCGACCGGGCGCCGACCGTGCCGTCGACGGCGGCGACGATGTCCGTATAGGAGAGGTTGAGCTCTGCCTGCTGGGCGGCGGCTGCCGCACGATCACGCTGGGCAACGGTCTGTTCGCGCTCAGTCTGCAGCACAGGCACCTTATTCTGAGCCGTGACGAGGGCTGCCCGGTCACGCTCGACGGCGGCAGCGGCCTGGTCACGGGCCGACTGGGTCTGTTCGGCGCGAGACTGGGTGCCGGCGCCGTTGGTGATCAGGCGGGCCGAGCGGGCGGCATCGGATACGGCAAAATCGAGCGATGCCTGCGAGGCATCGATCGTCGCCCTCGCCTGCTCGATGACAGATTGCTGCAGGGAGATCTGGGCGTCGATATTGGTGATGGCGGCTTCGGCGGCCTTCACATCGGCTCTCGCCTGCGACAGTGCGGCCTGGAAGTCGCGGTCGTCGATGCGGGCGAGAACCTGACCGGCCTTGACCGCGTCATTGTCGTTGACCAGCACTTGGCTGATATAGCCGGCGACCTTCGGGGCGACAGTGGTGTAATCGGCCTTCACATAGGCATCGTCGGTGGATTCGATGAAGCGGCCGACCGTCCAATAACGGTAGCCGAAATCGCCGGCGAAAGCGACACCGGCAAGTAGGACGGCGGCGATGACGGCGCGCTTGACGATCCTGCGCCCAGTCTTTTTGGGAACGTCCGCGACCGAAGCTTCGGTGACCGGCGCTTCGGAGACAGGCATGGGGGGCGCCTCGGCGGCAGGCGCCCTGGCGGCTTCCTCGGCCAAGATCTGCTCGGCCTCCCTCGCACTTTCAAAAACGTCTTTGCGGGGCAACTCGACCATCGTCATTCTCCTTCACCGTTGGCCAGCTCTGTGAGAGGCCCTGTTCGATGCGAAGGAAAATGCACCCTGACATTCATTTTGATAATCTGCTTAAATCGGGAAGGATCATCAACTCTCAGCGGATAATCCGAGGGCAATATGGATCGGCTGACAAGCCTCACAGTCTTTGGCCGGGTGGTGGAATGCGGCGGTTTTTCCGCGGCCGCGCGCCGGCTCAACATGTCCGTCACCATGGTCGGCAATCACGTGCAATCGCTTGAGGACCGGCTCGGCGTGCGGCTGCTTAACCGCACGACGCGCAAGGTCAGCCTGACGGAAACCGGCAAATATTACTATGAGCGCTCGTCGCAGATCCTGGCCGAACTCGATGAGGCGGACCGGACGGCCGGCGCTCTGAGCACGACGCCGCGCGGCACACTGAAGGTCTATACCAGCAGTGCCATCGTGCGTTTCCTGCTGCCCGTGGTCAGCGAATTTATGGAGCTTTATCCGTCGATCTCACTCGATTTCAGCGTCGGCGAGCGGATGGTCGACATGATCGAGGACGGCTACGACCTGGTGATGCGCACCGTACCGCCGCCGGATTCATCGCTCGTCGCCCGCAAGCTGACGCCGTGGCGCCATATGCTCGTCTGCTCGCCGGCCTATTTCGAGAGCCATCCGATGCCGAAGACGCCGGCCGAGGTCGCCGAGCACAATTGCCTGCAATATGCCTATTATCCCTATGGCGACGACTGGCGCTTCGAGGATGGCGACGGCAACAAGGAAAGCGTCAAGATCAGCGGCAACGTCGTCTCCAACAGCGCCGAGATGCTGCGCTTCCTGACGCTGACCGGGCGGGGCATCTTCCTGGCGCCGAGCTTCGTGGTGTTCGACGACATCGCCGAAGGGCGACTGGTGAAGATCATGCCGGACTACAGGCCGGTGGAATTCAACATCAACGCGGTCTATCCCAACCGGAGCCACCTGCCGACGAAGGTGCGGCTGTTCATCGATCTCTTGGCGGAGAGATTTGCGGAACATCGGAAGTGGATGACGTGAGTGGGGCCGCCCGGGTAGGCCTGCTCTCGCATTTTTTCGAATGGGCTCGGGTGTGGCTGGACCCCCCTCTGCCCTGCCGGGCATCTCCCCCACAAGGAGGGAGATTGGTTGGGCGTGATGGCTTCCCCAAACAACTGGCCGTCATATGAATCGTGAACTTAGGGCGAGACATCGCTTCTTGCCGATCTCCCCCCTTGTGGGGGAGATGCCCGGCAGGGCAGAGGGGGGTGGATGCGGATCTCGATTCTGCCAGGGAACGCCCCGGCCCTGCGCTTGCGCTTCGGGCGTTCGGCGCTGCAATCGATTCACTGGATCGATTGCTTCGGCTGCGCCGAACCGCTGCTCACTCTTCGCTCTCACTCCTGCCGTGGGCCCAGTCCATGTAGAGTTCCAGCGCCTTGCGGGTGACCGGGCCTTCCTGCAGGTTGCGGTCGTCGAGGCGGGTGACGCCGACGACTTTGGAATAGTTGCCGGTGGTGAAGATCTCGTCGGCTGCGAGGAAATCCTCGACGGAGAGCGTTGCTTCATGGACGTCGAAACCGGCCTGGCGCAGCAGGCCGATGACCCGGGCGCGGGTGATGCCGGCGAGGAAGGTGCGGTTGGCGGCCGGTGTCATCACCACGCCATCCTTGACCATGAAGACGTTCGAAGAGGCGGTCTCGACGACATTGCCGTTCAGGTCGCGCACCAGCGCATTGTCGAAACCGCGGCTGCGCGCCTCGGCGATCATGCGGCCGCTGTTCGGATAGAGCGAACCGGTTTTCGCCTCGGTCATCGCCGTTTCCGGCGACGGGCGGCGATAAGGCGAGACGGTGAGGCTGGTGCCGCCATGGCCGCCCATCGGAGCCTCGAACAGGCAGAGCGCGAAGCGGGTCGAGTCCGCGTCGACGGACACGACGCTGCCGGGCGCGCCGTGTTCGCCCCAATACATCGGCTTGATATAGATCGCCGTGGCGCCGTCAAATTTCGCAACGCCTTCCCAGGCAAGTGCGGCGATTTCCTCGGCTGATTTTACCGGCTTCAGGCCCATAGCGAGCGCCGAGCGGTTGATGCGCTGGCAATGCAGATCGAGATCTGGCGCGATGCCGTCGAACCAGCGGGCGCCGTCGAAGACCGTCGAGCCGAGCCACATGGCATGTGAGGTCGGCCCGATCAGCGGTGGGTTGCCGGGGAGCCATTCTCCATCGACATGAGTCCAGGTGGTTGAACGGGGTGATGTATCGACGGCCATGCTGCCCTCCCTATAAAGCCGGCAAAGGAAAAACCTCCGCGGCAAGCCCGGTCAAGGACAAATCCGGGCCGGAAAGACGGAAGCAAGAAAATGCCGGGGAACAGCGTCGGGCCGCAATATTCGTGCGCGGCGAGCCGGCCTTCAGCGATGGGTGCATCAGCAAAAATGATGGAATGGAATGTTGGAACGGCTGGCTGCCACATGCGATGATGGATGGAATCTCAGAGACAGTAAGGGGAAGACGCCGATGAAAGCCATGTTCTACGAAGCCTTCGAGCAGGCGCCCGAAATCCGCACCCTGCCCGATCCGACGCCTGCCGAGGACGGTGTCGTCATATCCGTCGGCGCAAGCGGGCTCTGCCGCAGCGACTGGCACGGCTGGATGGGCCACGATCCGGATATCCGCCTGCCGCATGTGCCGGGACATGAGCTTGCCGGGCGGATCGTCGCCACCGGCCGCGGCGTGATGCGTTTCAAGGTAGGCGACCGGGTGACCGTGCCCTTCGTTTCCGGCTGCGGCCATTGCAGCGAATGCCATTCCGGCAACCAGCAGGTCTGCCCGAACCAGTTCCAGCCGGGCTTCACCCATTGGGGGTCGTTTGCCGAATATGTGGCGATCGATTATGCCGACACCAATCTGGTGCACCTGCCCGATACGATCGACGATGCGACGGCGGCAAGCCTCGGCTGCCGCTTTGCCACCTCGTTTCGCGCCGTCGCCGACCAGGCGCGCACCGGGCCTGGCGAATGGATCGCCGTGCATGGCTGCGGCGGCGTCGGCCTGTCGGCGATCATGATCGCCACGGCGCTCGGGGCGAATGCAATCGGCATCGATATATCCGAGGAGAAGCTCGCCTTCGCGCGGGATTGCGGGGCGGTAGCGACGGTCAATGCATCCGGCGTCGCCGACGTGGCGGAGGCGGTGCGCGAGATCACCAAGGGCGGCGCGCATGTCTCGATCGACGCACTCGGCCATCCCGTCACCTGCTTCAACTCGATCAAGAACCTGCGCCGTCGCGGGCGGCACGTGCAGGTGGGGCTGATGCTTGGTGAACACGCGACGCCGCAAATCCCCATGGCGCAGGTGATCGGCCACGAGCTGGAAATCTACGGCAGCCATGGCATGCAGGCCTGGCGTTACGACGCCATGCTGTCGATGCTCGCCGCCGGCAAGATCGCGCCACAGAAGCTGATCGGACGCCGCGTCAGCCTCGAGGAGGCCGTCCCGGCGCTGATGGCGCTCGACAAGGCTGAGGCCACTGGGATCAGCGTGATTACCCGCTTTTCATGAGGGAGTAGAAGCGAGCAAATAGCAACTTCGTCTGATATGTCTTGCTCCTACTGAAAGAAAGGGAGCGAGACGTTGCCACGAGTCCGCTTCTCCCCAGCGGGGAGAAGATGCCGGCAGGCAGATGAGGGGGTGAACGGCGGAGCCGCGAATGCTCGTAGCGCAGGCGAAGGGCAAGGAATAATGAAGGTTCTGCCGCGTGGCCCCCTCATCCGACCCTTCGGGCCACCTTCTCCCCGCTGGGGAGAAGAGGGAGCCCAGCCGCGACCTTAGCAGGCCGGGCAACAGACGCTATTCGGCCACCCCAATCGAAGCGAGAAAAGCAGCAGACGCCGGGATCTTCGACTTGTCCTTGATCTCGATGATGAGGCGCGGGTTGCTTTCGAGTTTGGCAAGGGCCCTAAAGACGGCATGCCAGCGGATCGTGCCTTCGCCGAGGCTCCAGTGGCGATCGGCATAGCCGTCGGCATCCTGCAGGTGGACATGCTGGAGGCTGTTGCCGGCGGCCTTGACGTAATAATCGACCGGCGGAGCGCCGGTATAACCGTGGGCATAATGGGCGTGGCCGGTATCGATCGAGACGGCGACGGCAGGCGAATTGAAGCTTTCGGCAAGCGCCACGCGAATATGCGGATCCTTGTCCTCGATGTTCTCGATGACCATGGTGCAGCCGATATCCTCGGCGCGCCGAACGGCATCACGCAGGGTCGTGTGCGTACGCTCGACCAAGGCTTCGCGGGCGCCGGCATTGTCGTCGAGATTGTTGTAGGACCAGGAGGTGTAAGGGCTGTGGATGACCATATGGGTCGCGCCGATGGCGGCGCAGACATCGAGACCCTGCAGCAGGCGCCGGGTGACGACGGCGCGGATATCGGGATCTTCCGAGGCGATGGTGAAGCCCCAGAACGGGCCGTGAATGCCGAGGCGGCCGCCATGACCGTCGAGAAGCCGCCTGGCGCGGGCGGCAAGCGGCGCCCAGTCGCCGTTCAGAACCTCGGCATCGATGAAGCTCTGCAATTCGAGATCGCGGGACTTTTCGAAGAGCCAATCACGGTGAAGTTCGACTTCATCGAGCGTCATGGCGGCGCCGACGACGGGAAGAGAGGACATGGATGCGCTCCATCAATGTGAATGATCAATTTGAATGCCGGGACGGCGTGGAAGGACGGCCCCAAGAACGGCCGCCGCGTTCTATGCGCCCCTTCTGTGTCGGCGGTATTACAGGCGCAGAGCCTTTCGGACCCTTCCGGCCTCCCTCATTTCCGCATAGCTGATGCGGCATTGACGGACCTTGCGGAAACGCCCCGAAGTACCGATATCGGGTCTGACGGTCTCGTGATGCACTGGCGCGCGAGCAGCGCTGAACCCCTGGCAACGGAGCCGTTTGTTCAGCGCTTCGGCTGATGTAGGCCGCTTCTTTGAAGGCGTTCGGCGATGTCCCCCAACGACAGGGCGGGTTGTCAAAGGCATCGCAAAGGTCTAACGGCTGCGCCCGCAAGAAAGAGCCCATAAGAAAAAGCCCTGTAAGAAAAAGAAAGAGACATGATGTCCAACTCATTTGTGAAATTGCCTGCGAGCGACGATGCCAAGCGGTTTTTCGTCCTCGGCGACCGGGTCGAGCGGCGGCTTAGAACCAGCGGTGCCTGGCTCAATATCTTCGACGTCACAGTGCCATCAGGCAGCCGGACACCGAAACATGCGCATGCGAGCCCGGAAGTGTTCCGCATCATCGAGGGCAAGCTGACGGTCTGGCGCCTGAGCGACAGCGGCCCCGAAGAGATTGAAGCCAGCGCCGGCGACATCGTCACCATCCCGCCCTTCATGGTGCATGGCTACTCCAACCGCGGAACCGTCCCGGTGGTCTTTTCCGCGGTCGTCGATCGAGACATGGCCGAGTTTATCGAAGCGGAAGGCGCGACGGAGCCACCGAAGGCCAGCCCTTCGGCGGAAACCATCGCCCGCTTGACCGCGGCCGCCAACGCCTACGGGATCACCATCCTCGCGGCCTAACGGCCGCATCTGGGGGCGTCACTCCGCGGCCATGCTCTCCTCGCGTGGGGGAACTTGGCTGAAAGCTGCAACTGCGAAGGAAACGAGTTCATGAGCTGATAGCTCACAGTGGCTCGAATGCAGGGTGCCAATAATTCTGGGGTCCCATAAGGAGATGATTGAGGCGCAAAAGCAGGATGCGGCCGCCTCAATGTTTCTCGGAACGAACTCTTTAGTCGCGATGCCGGTGCAAACGAGCTCCCCGACATGCGCCTGAAGTCGCTTCATATGGTCTCTGAACGATGGCCAATTGCCTTCTGCGGCGAGAACAACGAGATTGAACATCTGGTTGTCGCCGTGACGTGCCTGCAGCATCAGGCGGTGCTGTTCGAGCGCGATTTCTTTCAGCCGGCGCGCCGCACTGGTAAGCTCGCCGTCGGCAGATGGGGTGAAGGTGAGATCAGTTTCGAAGAAATTCCCGGCAATAGCATCCCAAATCGCCGCCTTGGAGGGGAAGATTTTGTACACACATGCCGGCGACTTCCCCAGCAGTCGAGCGATATCGGCGACGTTTGTTTTCGAGGGCCCATACAGCCGGCACGCTGCCGTGCCGGCTTCAATGATCGAGGACATATAGCCAGCCTGCGGCTGGTCTTTTACAGTCGTGCCAACTTCCATTTGCCAATCCTATCTGGTCCGCACGCTGGACGGGTCTCAGTCGGCGCCTGATCGAGGCGGCCGACGATCAGTACGCAATCTGACCATCCACCATCTTCCCCTCATTCGAGGAGAGTTCCCGCTTCAGGATTTCTCGCGCCTCCGGGCTGATGACCGCGACGGGAGCCGCAACGGCTACCCGCGCTGCCGAGCCGGCGAAATTGGCCGCTGTCATCCCGATCTGATCGGCAACGCTTGCCTTTCCTCCCTCGAGGCTCTGCCCTGCCAGCCGCCGCCCGAGCAGGCGCACGATCTCGGGACTGTCGGCGAAGGCATTGTGGCCGAGCGGATCGTTCGTCGCGATGGCGCTCGTGTCGATAACGGAAACGCCGAGTTCGTCGAGAAGAGGCGCGTAAGGTCTGAGATCGGACCCGCCGACGCGGCTGACGCCACCCGATAGCCAGCTCGACATCTCCAGCGCCTTGTCGCGTGTCGACGTCAGGATCGCAAAGTGCGGCCGTTTCGGCCCCATCTCGGTGAACTGGCGACGGAACACGTCGATGTCGATGTCCGGGGACGCGAGAACGACGTTCTTGACCTTCGTCGGGATTGATTTCTCGCGCATGGCGACGCCGCGCAGGGCCTCGGCCGCAAGCCAGCCGCCCATGGAATGGGCAAGGATCGTCACATCGGAGACGTCGGGACTTTTCGAAGCCTGGAGGATCAGATCCTCCAGAGCGCGACGCGAATAGTTGGCGCTCTCCTTGTCGTAGAGGTAGTCGAAGACACGGCCCCTTGATGGCCAGGTGAAGAGGATCGGTGCGGCGTCGGTTCCGGAGTCATGGACGATCTGCGCGAAGCGGAAGACAGCGTCGGCGTAGGTGTTGTTGAAGCCATGCACGAAAATGATGACCTGATGCTTCGTGTTTCTATTCTTCCGGTACCAGTCAAAAGCCTGGCCCTCGGATTGCACCTTGGCAACCTGCGTGACCGCAAACTCCTTTTGCGGGTTGGGCGGCATGCGGGATGGCCACTGCACCTCTCCAGCCTTGCGGTTCCGGTCGGGCGGGATGGATACGTCGACGCTGTTAAGGGAAATCGCCGTCCCGCGGTCGCCGGAAAAGAGTTTGCCGGGATTCTCCGAAGGCTTACGTGTCGTGGCGACCAGCATGGTGACCCGGCTTGTGCCGGTCGGGGTCACAGCGAGAGGCTGAAGGACATCTTGCACCCGGTTGGCGCAACTCGATGTAGCGAGTGATAGGGCCACAAGGACCGGGAGGGCGCGGCCCAAGCGAGCAGCGATCGCCTTGGCGAACCCAAACCCAAACCCGGTGAGACCCTGGGCAATGCGCCCAGGGAGTGAGAGCGATGTGGTCATCTCAGTGCTGCTCGAGTTCGCGGGGAATCCGGAACCATGCGACGTAGAGCGCCGGCAGGAAGAGAAGCGTTAGTGCCGTTCCGACGACAATCCCACCCATCATCGCGTAAGCCATGGGACCCCAGAAAATCTCATGCGAGATCGGGATCAGGGCGAGCGTTGCGGCCGCGGCAGTGAGCATGATCGGCCGCATGCGGTGTTCGGTCGCCTCCACCACTGCCTTCCACGCCGACATTCCCTCTGCGCGCAACTCCTCGATCTGCACGATCAGGATCACCGAGTTGCGGATGAGGATTCCGACCAGCGCGAGCACACCCAGGAGCGCGACGAACCCAAGCGGTGAGTTGCTGGCGAGCAGCGCCACGACGACGCCGATGAGGGCCAGCGGCGCTACCGAGAAGACCAGGAACAGCCTGTGGAAGCTCTGAAGCTGGATCATCAGCAGCGTCGCCATGATGACGAACATGGCCGGCGCCACCTTCGCGATCGGACCTTGCGACTTGGCGCTTTCCTCGACCGCGCCGCCGATCTTCACGGAGTACCCGGCCGGCATCGTCTTTTCGAAAGCCGAAACCTTGTCGGTGAGCGCCTTTACAACGGTCGCCGGCTGCGTCGCATCGCCGATCCCGGCCTTGATCGTGATGGTCGGAATTCTGTCGCGCCGCCAGATCGTCGGCTGTTCGAGCTCATAGTGGAAGGTTGCGACGGATGACAGCGGGACGGATTGGCCACTGCTGCTCTGCAGTTGCAGGTCAAGCAGGGTGTCGATCGAGCCGCGCTCCTTTTCCGCGGCACGGCCGATAACATCGACCAGATAGATGTCGTCCCGAACCTGGGTGACGGCATTTCCTTGTACGACGGTGTTGAGCGCCATTGCGATGTCCTCAGACGAGACGCCAAGCTGTCGGGCCTTGTCCTGCAGCACGTCAATCTTCACGACGCGAGCCGGCTCGTTCCAGTCGAAGGCAATGTTCCTGAGAGAGGGATAGGTGCCGACGATCGAGCCCAGCTTCTGTGCGAGATCACGCACCGTCTGCAGATTTTCGCCGGACACACGGTACTGGATCGGCTTGCCAACCGGAGGCCCGATGTCCAGGAGCTTCACGTAAGCGTCCGTCCCTGGAAAGGTCTTCTGAAGGTAGGTTTCCATCTGCTGCTTCAGCTTATCGCGAACGTCGAGCCCCTTGGTGACAATGACCGTCTGGCCGAAAGAAACGTCAGCCGGCTGCACGTCGAAGGAAAGAACGAAGCGCGGCGCACCCCTGCCAACGTAAGTCGACCAATGCTCGACGCCAGGGTTGCCAGTCAGCATCTCCTGCTCGAACTGGGCCATCTGGCGGCTCGTTTCGGCGATCGAACTGTTCTGCGGCAGGTTCCAGTCGACGATCAGTTCCGGACGGTCGGAGCTCGGGAAAAATTGCTGTTGCACCATCGACAGGCCGGCGATCGATGCCGCAAAGAGAACGACAGTTGCGATGATCGTCATCCAGCGCCAACGCAGGCAGAATTGCAGCAGGCTGGAAAAAATCTTGGCAAAACGGCCCTTGTGCTCGGCGTGCTTCTTCATTGTCTTCGGTAGAATGGTCACGCCAACGAGAGGCGTGAACAAGACTGCCACGACCCACGAAACGATCAGCGAAACCCCAATGACGACGAAAAGGGTGAAGGTGAACTCGCCGGCATTGCTCTTGTTGAAAGCGACGGGGATGAAACCCGCGACAGTGACGAGCGTGCCCGTCAGCATCGGGAAGGCGGTGGATGTGTAGACGTAGGTGGCGGCCTTCGTCAGACTGTCGCCCGCTTCCAGCCGTGCAACCATCATCTCGACGGCGATCATGGCGTCGTCGACGAGGAGACCGAGCGCGATGATCAACGCTCCGAGCGAGATGCGCTGGAGCGATATGCCGGTGTAGAACATGACCATGAAGGTGATGGCGAGAACGAGCGGGATCGCGATCGCCACTACCAGGCCGGCCCTCATCCCCAGACTGATGAAGCTGATCGCGAGCACGATCGCAACCGCTTCGAACAGGGCTTTCGTGAAGCCGCCGACGGCCTCCTCAACCACCTTCGGTTGGTCGGACACCTGTTCGACGGAGACGCCGACCGGAAGCTCCTGGGTGATTTTGCTCATCGTCTTTTCAAGCGCTTCGCCGAAGGCAAGCACATTGCCGCCCGTCTTCATGCCGATCGCAAGCCCGATGGCGGGCTTTCCGTTGAAGCGGAAGAGCGACCTCGGCGGGTCGACGTAACCGCGGGTGATCCTGGCGACGTCGGTCAGCGGGAAGAAACGGTCGTTGACCCGAAGATTGATCCCCCGCAGGGTATCTTCGGAGATGAAGCGCCCGCCGACCCGCAAAGCGACCCGCTCCGGCCCGGTTTCGACAAAGCCGGACTGGGTGACGGCGTTCTGCGCCTGCAGCGTGGCAATGATGGCGGAGCGGTCGATGCCGAGGGCGGCGATCTTGCGGGTGGAGAACTCGAGGTAGATCACCTCATCCTGCGCGCCGACGATGTCGACCTTGCCGACGTCGGGGATGTTGAGGATCTGCGTTCGGGCATTCTCGGCGAAATCACGCAGTTCCCTCTGACTGAGGCCGTCTGTCGTGAAGGCAAAGATATTGCCATAGACGTCGCCGAACTGGTCATCGAAGAAGGGTCCGACCACGCCTTGGGGGAATTCGTGCTTGATATCGTCGATCAGGTTGCGCACCCGCGACCAGGTGGGCTTTACGTCCCGCGCATTCGTATCCGGAAGCAAATCGACGAAGACGATCGTTTGACCGGCAGTCGTAATGCTGCGGGTATGTTCCAGCTTGTCGAGCTCCTGGAGCTTCTTTTCGATGCGGTCGGTAACCTGCTGCGTCACCTCCTGGGCAGAAGCACCTGGCCACTGGGCCTGGATCACCATCGTCTTGATCGTGAAGGACGGATCCTCTTCGCGGCCGAGGCCGAGATAAGCAAAGGCGCCCGCCACCGCGAACATGATCATGAAGTACCAGACAAGCGAACGATGCTCGAGCGCCCAGTCAGAAAGGTTGAATTTATTCACGGGCGCGGCTCCTGTCCGAGTTGCACTTTCTGTCCATCGATGAGTTCATCGACTCCGGCGATGACGATCTCTTCGCCTTCCCGCAGGCCCGCTTGAACCAGGACGGAACGGGGGGCGGACGCCGGGCCATTGAGTTCAACCGTCCTCAGGACGACCTGGGCCCTGGCGCGATCCACCACCCATACTTGGCTGCCACCGCCTTCGTGGCGGATGGCGGAGAGCGGCAGCGTGATCGCCTGCTTCCTTTCTCCGGCAAGCGGCGTCGCGGTGACCACGGCGCCAAGGCGGAAGATGTCCGGCGCCTGATCGATCCCGATCTTCAGCCGATAGGTGCGGGTATTGGCGTCGGCCTGCGGCGCGATCTCGCGGACGACGCCAATGGCCTGGATCCTGCTGTCGAGCTGGAGGGCGACGTTGAAGCGGTCGCCCAGGCGAACGCGACTGAACTGCGCTTCCGGCACGTCGACGACCACGTCGCGCTGCTCGAGACGTGCCAGTTTCAAGACCGGCTGGCCGGCCGAAACCGTCTGTCCCATTTCTGCGGACGTGGCGGTCACGACGCCATCGAACTCGGCCCTCAGCTCGGCGTAGCCGAGCTGCTCATTCGCCTTCGCAAGGCTGGCCGTCGCTTTCGCGACATTGGCGGCAGCAGATTTGAGCTGCTGTTCGGCAAGATCATGATCTGCAATGCTTGCTGCGCTGCTCTGCATAAGCTTTCGCTTGCGGGTTTCCGTCGTCGCGGCGTTCTCCAACTGCGCCTGGGCGTTGCGCAGTTCGGCCTCTGCGCTATTGACCGCGAGCCGCAGAGTGAGAGGATCGATTTCCGCCAGCACATCGCCCTTGTGCACCAGGTCGCCGACATCGACCTTGCGAGAGACCATTCGCCCGAGCGTCCGAAACGCCAGGTCAGTCTCGATGCGTGCCCGCACCATGCCGGGCGAGCTTGCGATTTTGGCCTGTTCGGCCGTAGCCATGACAACTTTGACAGGACGGGGAGCCGCCGCCTCCCCGGCGACGGAGTTCTGATCGCAGCCTGCAAGCAATGACACTGACAGAAGAAGCGGGAGAGCGGTATATATGCGATTGAGGGTCATCTCACTTGCCTTCCCAGGCGACTGCCTGGCCTTCCTTGAGGAACTTTCCGCCTGCGGTGACGATCAGGTCGTGTGCGGCGACGCCGCCGGTGACGACGAAATCGCTCTGGCGATATCGGTCGACCGAAATCTTCCGGAGCGAAACGGAATGGTTTTGGGTGTTGACGAGCCACACACCTGGTTCGCCTTCGGCTGATGCGATCGCGGTATAGGGCAGCACGATTCCGTCGCGCGGCGAGGCGCGCAGCTTGCCGACCACAGGCGTTCCGAGCGGCCATGGCGCGCCCTCCTGAAGCCCCACCTTGATCCGGATCGTGCCTGCCTTCGCGTCAATGACGGGCGAAACCTCGCGTATGCTGGCATGAACGTCGAGCGATGGGTCCGAGACCGGTGCGACCTCGACGTCGTTCAGCGGCCGGCCATCCAGAAAGAATGCCTCGAAGACGTCGAATACCGCATCCCGCGGTCCGTCATGGGCGAGCGTGAAGGCCGACTGCGCTGCTGATACCACCTGCCCGGCTTCGATGCCGCGCGCCGTGATGATGCCGTCTGCAGCCGCTTTCAACTCGGTGTAGGACAGCGCGTCCTCGGCCGTCGCGAGCGCGGCCTCGGCCGCCTCGAGGGAAGCCTGCGCACTCAGCAGCTCCTTCTGTGCATCGTCAAAGACCGCCCGCGGAACAGCCTGCGACTGCAGGAGCGACTTCGCCCGGTCGAAGGCGAGTGTCTTCTGTCTGGTGACGGCCTGCGCCGACTCCAGTGCGGCGCGGGCGACGCTGACGTCCGCCTGCTGTTCCGTGTCGTTGAGCCGGGCAAGGACGTCGCCGGCGTGGACATGCGATCCGACGTCGACCCTTCTCTCAAGAACCCGGCCGCTGACGCGAAAGGAGAGTTCGGTCTGAACCCTTGCCTTCACCTCGCCGGTGATTTCCGCCCCCGGTTGATACTGCGCGTTCGACGCCGCAACGACGCGGACCTGCTGCGGCGGCGGCGCCACTTCAGCTTTCTCCTCGCAGGCAGCCAGAACTGCGCAGGCGAGACCAATTCCCAACAATCGAGAGGACCGCATTTTTTGCTCCGGTACGGTTTTGCGAAGAGAGCCGCATTGTTGATCGGCCAGCTTCAATCTGCTGCTAACAGGCTGTTGCCAGATGTTGACAGCGCCCACTTAAGGGTTAAAGTAGACGATGTCAACATCCCCGTCAGAAAATGTTGACACGCGCAACACGGACATAGGTGAAGCAGATGCGGTTAGCCGCCGGACAGCCAAACAATTCCAATTGGATGATCGAACGAGGTGTTAAAAAAACATCGCGGGCGGAACGGAAGGCGCGGCGTCCTCATGAAATACTGGAGGCCGCGTTCGAGGAGTTTGCGGCAAAAGGTTATGCGGCAACGCGAGTTGAAGATATCGCGACTCGACTGCGGATAACAAAGGGAACGGTCTACCTCTATTTCCCGACCAAGGACGTTCTTTTCCAGGAGATGTTTCGCCATGCGGCAACGTCATCCGCAGATCTGTCGACCGCCATCGGCTGCCTCCGGGGATCCTGCGCGGAGCGGATCCGCGACCTGCTGCTTATCGCTTATGAAAACACGGCCAACGACCGAAAGACGAGAGAACTCCTGCGCTTGTCCGTCGCCGAAGGAGCTCGTCTTCCCGAAATGGTCGATTGTCGTCATGAGCTGTTCATCGCACCGACGCTTGCAGCCCTCACGGCGTTGGTCAAAGAAGGCGTGAAATCGGGAGAGTTGAGACAAGATACAGCGGCCGACACGCCGGACGTGCTCGCGAGCTCGATTTTTCAGGTTGCCGCCTGGCGTCTGATGTCTGCGGATCGAGAGCCGATCGATGGCAAGGCGCTTATGGAGTCGCACATTGACCTCGTCATGCACGGACTCGTGCAGCCTTCGGGACGAATGGCCTGATTTGGCGAGGTACGTCAGAGCGGACGGAGCTGTGCAGTTTTCGATGCCGGCAAAGGCCGGATACGTCGTGCGACGTCCGGCCTCAACCTCTTCGCCATGCTGAGCTGAATCTAATTCCCGCCAGGCACGCGATTGTAATCCGACGGTGGGACTTCGCCTGTGACCAAGATGTTTCCCTGGATCTTATAGACGATCCGTAGATTGGCGGCTGCGGCCTGAAGCCAACCGACCGCATCTTCCGACGTCCATGCCGTGCCCTCCGGCGGCAGGCTCTCAAACAGGCCGGCAATCAGGGGATTCACGGACTGGGAGTTGCCATTGCGGCCGCCCTGGTTCGCCCCGCCCTCCGCGCCGTCAACGGGCGGGCCGGCGCGGCTCTGGTCGGAAGATCTCGCATATATTCCGCCAGAAGAGCCTGAAGATCTCGCGTGAGACGAACCCGAAGAGGCCCCGTGAGACGGACCAGACGACGCCGCGTTAGCAGAGCCCGCGCTGTCTTGGGACGAACTCGAGGACGCTGCGCCGGAGGAACCCGCAGAGGATCCAGACTGATCTCCATAGGAAGAATATGTCGTTCCGCCGGTGCTCGAGGCGGCTGCCGCGCCGGTGACGACGCCTGCCGCATACCCGCCCAGAACGTAGGCTCCGCGGCGATAATATCCACGCCCATAGTCTCCACCGCCATACTCTCCGTGACCATGGCCGCCGACGCCGTCTCCACGACCATAATATCCACGGCCAAAGTATCCGTTGCCGTTGCCCGAGACCTTGAGATCGCCGGAATTGTTAACGGTGAGGTTGCCGGAGTCCTTGGCGACGATATTGCCCCCGGAGTTCATGAAGGCGCGGCTCCCGTTGACGTTACCGCCCGAGTTCAGCGTGTTGCGGATCTTTCCGGACACGTTGCTCCCTCTGCGGCCGGGCCCCTCCGCCAATCGCCCCTTTGCGCCGCCGACACCTGGCATACGAGTACGTGGGTTTGCCGGAGGACGTTTCTGCGCGCTCACCGGCGGCCGACGGTGGCTCGCCATCGGCGGACGCGGGGTACGGCCTATCTGCGGACGTGGGGGCCCGCCCGGCCCGACCGACGGGAAATGGGGTGGCCCTCCGGACGGCAGGGGCGGTGGACCGCCGGGCGGCGGCCCAAACTGACCGAAGGCCGCGTCCGATGTGATGGCCGTGAAAGCGAGAAAGGCAAAGCAGGTGCGCTTCAGATAGTTCATCACTTGCCTCCTTTCGTTCCCGACGCGACGGCTGGTGTCAGGTCGATCTTTTTCACATCGGCGGGAGGTTCAAAGGTGAATTCGGAGTCGGACAGAGGGGGGTTGGTCTTCCAGCTGGTGAATTCGGCGACGAAGCTTGGTTGGCCCTGCAGCAAGGGGTAGGTGACGACCAGACGATGCGGCGTCGCCGCGGCATTCTTCTCGACCCACAATTCCAGATCGATGCCGGACTTCTGAGAGAAAAACAGATGCCGGCACTCGACGCCGTCGACGGTAGCCGTTCCCACCTGCCAGGCGGCCAACGCATCGCCCAACAGGACTTTGTCCGGAAAGTCTGCAAAAAGGGCGCCGAGCGGAAAATCGACGTCCAGCTTGGTTGCCACCTCGTTGAGCGCAGATGGTATGTCGCCCGAGGCCGGGATCGTTGCGTATTTCTTGCTGTCGGGAAAGAAGACCGAGGCCGACTTGCCGTCGTAGAACAGATCATGCCTGCCATCATCGCCGGTAAACTCGACGGCGATCCGGTCGGGACGGCGCACGGTGATTTTCATCGTATGGAAGATGTGAAGCGGTTGTCCCGACTGATCCAGGTAAATGCTGATCGTTCTCGCCGTGATCGTCAGATCCCTGGCAAGGAGCGTCTTTCCCATCTGCGAAACGGCGGTCGCGGCCTCGTCGCTGATCGCCCGTTTTACCGGCGGGCTCGGCTCATCCGCTCGGGCTATCGGCAGTGCGGCGAATCCCAAGCACATGCCGAGCGCAGTAGTCTGGACAGCGTTCCGCAGTATCGCAGGCACTCCATGCACGCATGCGCCGTCGACAGAGCGACTCGTGGCCACCGAAGGTCGCCGGGCCTTCGTGAAGGCCCGGCGCAAACCATTAAAGACTTCCATGTTCATTTCCTTTGATACTAGAGCATTTCCGTTTTCTTCGAATCATAAAAATGCTCTATCTCTTTGTTTTCACGCAATTCCGACGCAAAACCGCTGCACACTTTTGCTGGAATTGCTCTAAACGAGATAGCGCGAGCGCGCTGCGGCTCGTCGCGAGGTAGAGTTGGTCCGGGTTGCTGGAGCGTTTCTGTCGCACGGCGCCGCTAAGCGTGCCGTCCGTCTGTCCGCAATCGATCCTACTGCATGAACCAGCCGTGGCTCACGACCAGCGACTGACCCGTCACGGAATTGGACCTGGCCGCGGCGAAATAGAGAACAGCGTCGGCCACGTCATCGGTGCTGGTGAACTCGCCGTCGACCGTGTCCTTGAGCATCACCGTCTTGACCACCTGCTCCTCGCTGATGCCGAGCTCCCGCGCCTGCTCGGGGATCTGTTTGTCGACGAGCGGCGTGCGCACGAAGCCGGGGCAGACCACGTTGGCCGTGACGTTGTGTTCGGCCCCTTCCTTTGCCAGTACCTTGGCCAGTCCGATCAGTCCGTGCTTGGCCGTGACATAGGGGCCCTTCAGCTTCGAGGCTTCCTTGGAGTGCACGGAGCCCATGTAAATCACCCGGCCGTAATTGGCGGCATACATGTGCTTGAGGCAGGCGCGAGTGGTCAGAAAGGCGCCGTCGAGATGGATCGAAAGCAGCTTTCTCCAGTCCGCAAAGGGAAAGTCGACCAGCGGCTTGACGATCTGGATGCCGGCGTTGCTGACCAGCACGTCGATCTTGCCGAACTTGGCGATCACCTCGCCGACGGCCTTTTCCACCTGCTCTTCGTCGGCGACGTTCATCGCCACGGCGAAGGCATCGCCGCCCTTCTCCTTGATCTCGGCGGCCGTTGCCTTCGCGGCGTCGAGATTGAGGTCGGCGATCACGGGAATGCCGCCTTCGGCTGCGAAGCGAAGCGCGATTTCCTTGCCGATGCCGCTCGCGGCTCCGGTGACAATCGCTACTCTTCCATCAAATCGAGACATGGATAGTTCCTTTCAGTTGCGGGAGATCAGTCGTGTTGGAGGTAGTCGAATACGACCTCGCCGAGGCCGAGCGTCAGGTCGGCGACGTAATGGCTGGCCGAGGTGACTTCGCGCACGGGTAGACGCGCGACGTCGCACATTGCGTGTTCGAACAATTGCAGGGCTGCCGGCCCGGCCCATGCGCCCTTCAGGGTCACATCCTCGAGATAGTAGCGCACGAGTTCGCAAATCCGGGGCGAACCGTCGACGTGCGGGATGACCTTCAGCACGAAGGCGGGCTTCGCCATTGCCTTGGCCAGCGGCTCAAGCGGGAGCTCGCGATGCTTGTAGCCCATGGTCGCCCTCACGCAGAGAACCGAGCCGTAGTGGAGCGTCCCGACGAGCGTCTCCTGCTCGTGAGACAGCTTCGGCGTCGCCAGCTTCTTCGGAAAGCCCCAGATCTCGCGGCCGCCGGCGATCGGAGAGTTGTCGTCAAGATACATGGCATGCACGTAGCTGCCTTCCTGCACCTTGCCCGACGGCGTCGTGAAGCGCACCGGAATGACCTGCCCGGTTTCCGTATAGTCGCCAAAACCCGTGGAATCCGGCATGCGGATGAATTCATAGGCGACGGTGTCGCCGATCACTTCCAGCGGCTCCGGCACGACGGCGCGCAGGGTCTCCGGATCGGTCCGGTAGTTGATGACTACAAATTCGCGGTTGTAGAATTTGTATGGTGGCCTCGGATAGGCCGGATTGTTGAGCGGCATCGCGAAGGCGTTTTCGCGGACTGCGGCGATCTTCATAGTCGTGCTCTTCTCTTTGGGTGAAATCTCAATCGAAGTCGAAAATGGCGACGCCGTCCGGCGTGCCGGGCCGCTGCAGCACCTCGGGGTGGCGCAATGTTTGAAGGGCGTCGTTGTAGCCGGAGGCCCAGTGCTCCTCCATCGTCAGCCGGGAGAACTCGTAATCCTTGGAGCTCGCTTCGTATTTCTTGGCGCGATATATGAGCTGTACGATGTTGTAGACCTTCTCGTCGGCCTGATCGACGAGCAGCTTGATCTCCGGGTCGGCTTGCAGCAGCGCGTCCTGCGGGACGAGCTCCACGAGATGGCCGAGTGCGCGGCGCAGCCGCTGTTGCGTCTTGAAATGGTCGGTCGCCGCGCGCGTGCGGCTCGAGAAGCGGATATCCTTCTGCCGCAGTTCGATTCCGAGGAGGTCACGCGGGAACTCGCCACTCGCGCTCCAGAGATCGACTTGAAAAGCCAGCGTGTCCTGGCGCGGCGCGTTATCGAGGACCCATTGCAGCGGCGTGTTGGAGATGAGGCCGCCGTCCCAGTAACACTCGCCGTCGATCCTCGTGGCCGGGAAGCCAGGCGGCAGGGAGCCGCTCGCCATGATATGTTCGGGGCGGATAGTGTGGGTGGTGGTGTCGAAGTACTCGAAGTTGCCGGTGCGCACGTTAACGGCGCCGACGCTGAAACGCATGGTCCCTGTATTGATGCGGTCGAAGTCCACCAGCCGTTCCAGCGTCGCCTTCAGCGGTGCGACGTCATAGAAGCTTTCCGCCTCGATACTGCCGGCGGCGGAAAAGAAGGGTGGCACCGGACGGGGCGTGAAGAAGCCCGCGGCGCCGTCCATAAGGGTGGCGAAGGCATGTGCCTGATTGAGCAGGCCACGCGCGAAATCACCCTGGAACCCCATCGCCCCCAGCATCGCCGAAAACAGAGTGGGAAACCCGTGAGCCGGGGCGGTTACCGTCTCCCAGAAGCCCCGGAGCGCCTCCACTCGTCTTTCAGGCGGATTGCCCGCAATCAGGGCACTGTTGATGGCACCGATAGAGATGCCGGCGACCCAGTCAGGATGCAGACCGGCTTCGGCCAATGCTTGATAGACGCCGGCCTGATATGAACCGAGCGCCCCTCCGCCTTGCAGCAGCAGCGCGATACGCTCGAATGGCGGACGCTCCGCTATGCGGTGCCTGTTGTTTTTGACGGGATGTTGAGCGGCCATGCAGTTTACCTCGGTTGTTGATCCCACTGCCGTTCCAGATCGGCCGCAGCATATGTTGACATCGCCCACTTAGGTGTTAGAGTGGACAATGTCAACATATGCTCGGCAGAATGTTGACGCGAGCAACTTAACAATCTAAATGGATGGCATGACCCAAGACATTTCCCCGAAAGACCCGCGCCCGTACCACCATGGCGACCTGCATAGGGCGATCGTAGAAGCCGCCCTGGACGTCCTCAGCGAGTCTCAAAGCACGGAGTTTTCGCTTCGTGAGCTCGCACGTCGGGCGGGCGTCAGTCACAACGCCCCCTACAAACACTTCGCCGATAAGCGGGAATTGCTGGCAGCCGTCTCGGCGGTCGGATTTGAGCTCCTTGCGAAGCGGATGGCCGAAGCGACCAAGGAACTCGACAGTCCGCGCGAGCGGCTGGCAGCTATGGCGCGTGCATATGTCTCCGGCGGCGTCAACAATCCGGCGCTCTACAGATTGATGTTCGGCGGCTACCTTGGCAGTCAGGAGGATGGGCGTCCCGCGATCGAAAGAACCGCGGCAAATAACATGAAAGCCCTTGTGGTAGAGGCGATATGCGACGGCGCTCTCGGGCGCCTCATTCCAGACACCGCGGCAAACACACGTAAGATTGATGGGGCTATTCTAATATTCTGGTCGCATATGCATGGACTCACTTTGCTGCTGGTGGACCGCCTCGTCGGCCCCAGCGACAAGATGGAGGAGCTGACCGAGGGCGTCTTGCAAGGCATGCTCGACGGATTGGCAAATTGTATCCCTGAGATACCAGCCGGCGTCTGGGTCGGGCCTCCGGCTCCCGAGTAGAGCCTCCCAAGCTTCGCGCTGGCAAACCTTTGACTTTTTGACCAGCACGCTTGGGCATTGGGCTAACCGCCACCCGCCCTGTCATTTACGTGGTGCTCGCGCCGGCTCTTTCCGAGAGGAGAAATCTCATGGACGCATACATCTCTGCTCTGATGGGGCTCGCCGGCATCGCGATTGGCAGCCTGACCTCGTTTGCCTCCACCTGGATGACGCATCGATCACAGGTGAAGGAAAAACAACGCGAGGCCGAGATTGCCAAACGCGAAAAGCTGTTTTCCGATTTCATCACCGAAGCCACGCGGCTTTATGGTGACGCAATAAGCCACCAGAAGGACGACGTCTCCGACCTCGTGCTGCTTTATGCATTGGTCGCCCACATGCGTCTGATCGCATCCCGTCCGGTCGTGGATGGAGCCGAGCTGGCAATGGTAAGGATCGTCGAGACCTATTTGACGCCCAATCGCTCACTCTCTGAAATCCGCGATCTCGCGCGTTCCGGCGAGATGAACTTTCTCCTCGATTTTGGTGAGGCTTGCCGGGCAGAATTGGCGACAGGGAACCTGTCTATCGGACGATAGGATTTTGCGGAAATCACCAGCAAAGCTACCATCAGCCACGCCGGGGCGCCCAAACAGACGAGGCCACTGGGCAGACAAACCGGAATCACCGCCCAGGAAGGCGGCCGCTATAGGACGCTGCGATGAGATCCGCCTCGCCTTACGTGTCGGCTCGGAAACGAGATCATTCATTCATCGCATCAAGCGATTTCAATCGGCTCACCAGTTCATCCAAAACGGCATCGACCGTATTCGAAGCCGTATCGATGACGATTGCATCGTGCCATTCGTCATAGGTTCTTTCGGAAATCTCTTGCCATGTCGGCTTCACCAGACCTTCGACGTCGGTGAGGCGCGTTTCAGCGCGCTTGCGGTGTTCGGCTTTGTCCGAGCAAACGACCTCGACCTCGGCCGCCGTCACCCCGGCCGCTTGCGCGACTGAAAGCCATGCCGACCGGGTTATCCGAAGTGGGTTGACGGAGTCGGCGATAACGGTCCTGCCGAGGGTCAGATTGTCCCCGGCAATACCGTAAGCCACGATATAGCCTGCAGGCCCGGCATCATCGGCTATTCCGGAAGCGCGGATTGCTTGCTCGATGGTATCGACGCGCACATGGACCGCATTCAACCGGTCAGCCAAAGCGCGGGCAATCGTCGTCTTTCCACTGCCAGGCAGACCGCCAAAGATGATGAGCATTGTGACCTCGTCGTTTTTGGAGAGGTTCCACGAGAACGTCAGAGCAGCTCGCGGTCAGCGCAATACTTCACCATTGAGGCCTGGTTCGCAATTCCTTTGTCAGCACAGGGTTTTCATGACCGGCCTCAATGACAGCCCATCCGAGCGCTTCGTAAAACCCCACGGCGTCTCGCGCCGCATTCACAAGCAATCCGTTGGCGAAACTGTCATATCAAGACGCTATAAGGATTTTCGTTCGGCGCCTCTTGCGTCAGCACTGTTTCACCGTCAAAATTGCGACATGCCTGACAGCGACCCATCCAGTACAAGCTCCGCCCATTCCAACCGGGATCTCCCGGCCGAGGAAGCAGGCGACCATTGTAGACGGTGCGATGACCTCCGCCTCGCCTCAGGCATATCAAGCCTCCCGCAGAGAGGACCGCTTCCCAGACCATTGTCAATGACCGGTGGCCGCGCGGGCCTACCCGATTTTACCGATGCCTCTGACTTTCACTTCAGACGAGCGGTCTGATGGAAGCTGCACTGATGTCAACACGATGATAGAAAGACGATAGGCGATGCGTCTATAGTAGCGTCCCTTCGAATGCCTCGTCGCTTCGCCTGACGAATGCGGCATTATAACCTCAACGAATAGGGTCCCTGTGTTTCTGGAAATTGGAATTGTGGCGTTTCTCACCATCCTGAATGGTGTGCTTGCCATGTCGGAGCTGGCCGTTGTGTCCTCGCGAACAGCCCGCCTAAAAGTTCTCTCCGACAACGGGAGCAAGGGTGCCGCTCAAGCGATCAAGCTTGCCGAAAACCCCGGTCGTTTTCTCTCCACGGTGCAGATCGGCATCACGCTGGTCGGCGTTCTATCCGGCGCTTTCTCGGGGGCCACGCTCGGCGCTCGCCTGAGCGGATGGCTGGAGGCACAAGGGATGTCATCGACGGCCGCTGATGCCATTGGCGTCGGTTCAGTCGTTGTGGCAATCACATATCTTTCGCTGATCATCGGCGAACTTGTTCCCAAGCAGATCGCATTGCGAGAACCCGAAGCGGTTGCGGCCAAGGTCGCACCCGCCATGGCAGTCCTGTCAAAAATCGCGCTGCCACTCGTTTGGCTTCTGAACGCCTCCGGAAATCTTGTGCTGAAGCTCTTGGGCCAGGCAGGAAAAGGTGGCGACAATGTCTCCGATGCAGAGATCAAAACTGTTCTGGCCGAGGCGCAGTCGGCTGGCGTTATCGAAAGCGAAGAATCGGCGATGATCTCAGGCGTCATGCGGCTGGCGGACCGCACCGCCCGAGCGCTTATGACGCCCCGACGGGACGTGGAAATCATTGATATTGACGACAGCCTCGATGAAATTCGGACCCAGTTGCACAGGACAAAGCGGTCGCGGTTGCCCGTTCGAAAAGGCAGTTCGGACGAGGTGATCGGCATTCTTCCGGTCAAAGACTTCTACGACTCGATGTCCGAACACGGCAGTGTCGACATCAAGGCTCTGACGCAAGATGTCCCGGTGGTTTCAGACCTTTCAACTGCCATCAATGTCATTGAAGCCATCCGGAAATCGCCCGTTCACATGGTGCTGGTTTTCGACGAGTACGGCCACTTCGAGGGGATTGTTTCGTCAGGTGACATTCTGGAAGCAATCATGGGGGCTCTGCAGGAGGGACCTGTCGATGAACAGGCCATCGCTCGTCGAGACGACGGCTCTTATCTCGTGTCGGGCTGGACGCCGATTGACGAATTCGCTGAATTCTTAAACCTCAGGCTCGATGACGATCTGGAATATCAGACTGTCGCCGGCCTGGTTTTGGAAGAGCTGAAACATCTGCCCGAATTGGGCGAGAGCTTCACGAGAGGTGGATGGCGCTTCGAGGTCATCGATCTCGACGGGAGGCGCGTCGACAAAATACTTGTGTCTGAAGATCGAGGGTGACGGCTTGGCCCGTGCCGTCAAGATCGACGGCAGCAACACCGACACCATCCGCATGGAAGACGTGGTCCGACACCAGGAGGTACCGCCATGGCATGGTCCGCCAGCCAATATGTGAAATTCGAGGACGAACGCACGCGACCGGCGCGCGATCTTCTGGCACAGGTGCCGTTGCAGAGTCTTCTTCGCGCCATCGACCTCGGCTGCGGGCCGGGCAATTCCACCGAACTCATCATCGAGCGTTATGGGGCTGCCGGCGTCTCCGGCCTCGACAGCGACATCAACATGCTGGAGGCGGCGCGCAAAAGGCTGCCGGGCACAGCCTTCGTCGAGGCTGATCTCGGCATCTGGCAGCCGACTGAGCCCGCGGATCTGCTGTTTGCCAATGCCGTCTTCCAATGGCTGCCCGATCATCTCGATATCTTCGACCGGCTGATGGACGGGCTTTCCGAAGGCGGCGTCCTGGCCGTGCAGATGCCCGACAATCTCGGCGAACCCTCGCATCTGACGATGGAGGAGACCGCCTATGCCGGCCCGTGGAAATCCGCCTTCGAGGCGAAGAGCGTGCGCCGCAAGCCGCTGCCGCCGCCGTCCACCTATTACAGCCGGCTGATCGCCAAAGCCGCGCGCGTCGATATCTGGCACAGCGTCTACAATCACCCGATGGCGGATGCTGCGGCGATCGTCGAATGGGTGAAGGGAACCGGGCTGATGCCCTATCTCGCCCATGCCGGCGAAGAGCATCGTGCGGCATTTTTGGCGGATTATCTGGAGCGGTTGGAAAAGGCTTATCCCAGGATGTCGGACGGGCGGGTGCTGCTGCGGTTTCCGAGGATGTTCATGGTGGCGGTGAAGGGGTAAAGGCGGCCGCTGCCGGCATGTCCGGTTCGCGCCGATGGTAGCCCTCACCCTAAAACCTGCCGTGTGGCTTGCCCCTCACCCTAACCCTCTCCCCGTAAACGGGGCGAGGGGACGTGCCATGCGAGAGGCTGGCGGGGAACGGAGAGGTCGCGGCATATCCCCTTCGCCCCGCCTGCGGGGAGAAGGTGCCGGCAGGCGGATGAGGGGCGGCCGCAAGCGCCAGAGGACGTCAAATGCCTGTTACCCCTCGCCGCCTATGTTGCGGCGAGACCGGCACGCATTATAGTCGGCCGGAAAATCCAAGGAGATGACACATGGACGCTGCCCCTACCCCGCCGGTCACCCTCGTCATCTTCGGCGCCACGGGAGACCTGACGCGCCGCCTGCTGGTGCCGGCGATCATCAATCTGACGCGCAGCCGCCTCGTCGGCGACGATCTCCACATTCTCGGCATCGGCATAGAGCCGGGTGACGACGAGTTCCTGCGCGGGCGGCTCGACCAATTCCTCAACCATCTGAGCGGCGAAGAGCCGACAGTGAAGGACGAGGCCTGGGAAAGCCTGCGCCGGCGCATTTCCTATACGTCCGGGGATTTCACCAAGGACGATATTTTCGTCGAGATCGGCAAGCGGCTGGGGCCGCATGCCAATGCCGCCTTCTATCTCGCGGTGCCGCCATCCTTTTTCGGCACGATCGTCGAGAAGCTCGCCGTCCATGGCCTGACCGATGAAAGCAACGGCACCTTCCGCCGCGTCGCCATCGAAAAGCCGTTCGGCACCGATCTCGCCTCGGCGCAGGCGCTCAATGCACAGATCCTCGCGCAGATCGGGGAAGGCCAAGTCTACCGCCTCGACCATTTCCTCGGCAAGGAGACGGTGCAGAACCTGATGACGGCGCGTTTCGCCAATATGATGATCGAGTCCTTGTGGAACAGCCGCTACATCGACCATGTGCAGATCACCGCCGCCGAAATCGTCGATGTCGGCAGCCGCGGCAAATTCTACGATGCAACCGGCGCATTGCGCGACATGGTGCCGAACCATCTCTTCCAACTGCTGGCGATGATCGCCATGGAACCGCCAAACAGCTTCGATGCCGAAGCGATCCGCAACGAGAAGAGCAAGGTGCTAAAGGCGCTGCGTATATATACGCCGGAAGAGGCCAAGACGCATGGCGTGCGCGGCGCCTATGGCGCAGGCCCGCTCAATGGTGCTGAGCTTGCGGCCTATCGCGATACCAAGGACGTCTCACCCGACAGCAGGACCGAGACCTTCGTGGCGCTGAAGCTCTATGCCGATACCTGGCGCTGGGCCGGTGTGCCCTTCTATCTCAGGACGGGCAAGGCACTGACGGCGCGTGACACCGAGATCGTCATCACCTTCCAGCCGGTTCCCTTCGCGCAGTTTCGCGAGACCGACGTCAAGCGCCGCCTGCCGCCGAACCGGCTGGTAATCCAGGTGCAACCGGACGAGGGCTTGAGCATGGAAATCTCGATCAAATCGCCGGGGCTTTCCGTCGATACCGTGCCGGTCTCGCTCGATTTCCGCTATGCCGACAAATTCGACATTGCCAAGACGACCGGCTATGAATCACTGCTCTACGATCTCTTCATCGGCGACCAGACCCTGTTCCAGCGCGCCGACGGCATCGAGGCCGGATGGGCGGCGGTGCAGCCCTTCCTCGATATCTGGGCTACAGATCAGAGCGTGCCTGACGCTTACGCGCCGGGCAGCATGGGACCGGCCTCAGCCGATGAACTGATCCAGCGCGACAGACGGCAGTGGCACGAACTCGGCGTCGTGCTGCACAGAAACGACAAATAGCCGGTCCTGCTTTCTGATCTGGGCTATCCCGTCAGCGGCAGGCGTCGCTTAGCGTACCGTCGCGCTCTGCCGCGCGATACTGACGCGTTCCGGGCCGCGGGCAAGTGGTCCGATCGGACGGAATGACGACGGTGATATCACCGGTTTCGATTGAATCGAGCGGAATCATGAGTCCGCCGCTGGATTCCGCCCCCGGCACCGTGCCGGGTGGCATGCCGCCGAAGCGGCCGCTAGAGTCCATATCAGCAAGCGCCTGGGAGAAAGCCGGAGCGGCGAAGCCGAGGAGAATGATCGAGGCTGCTGCAAGAAACATACGCATGATGCTATTCCCTATGGTTTCAGCGATGCGACAGAAACAGCAGGACGACCTCATTGTTCCCCCGGTAGCGGGGGCGGACGATCAAAGTTTGGCGATCGAAATATGGCGCCTCAGAGCGATCGATATCAGGTTCAATCGCGCCAGCGCGACAGCAGCCTGTCGAGACCTGCCGGATAGAGATCGATGCCGGCGTCCCGCAGCCTGTCACGGCCGAACCAGCGTGCCGTCGCCGCCGTCTCGTCGAGTTCGGAATAGCGGATTTCATCGCGCTCATAGAGCGATGCATCGGCCAGTTCGATGTCGGCGGCGAAGATGAATTCGTGACCGATTGCGCCTTGATGCTGGTAGATGTTTTCAAGCAGATGCCAGGGACCGACGATGCGGATATCGGTCTCGAGTTCTTCCCTGAATTCGCGCTGCAGGGCCTCTTCGCGGCTTTCGCCGAATTCGATGGCACCGCCGAGCGGGCGAACGCCCTTGATACGACCGCTGTCATCCTCCACTTCGGCGGCAAGCAACTGGTCTTTCCGCCAGGCGAGGCCGATCACCTTCACCCTGATCTGCTGCGACGGGCGCCAGACGGTCACGAGCTCTCCTTCCATAGGGACAGCGCTTGCTTTTCACCACGGTGTGGCGAGAACAGTGAGCCCCGCGACAAAGCGAGGCTCCTGCCGATCCCTCGTCTCAGACGAACTGGCTGAGGCCTGGGACGGAAGCGACGACCTCGTCGACCACCTCTTCGCCGGCATATTGCTTGGCGATCGCGATGGTCTCCTTGGCAAGCGAGGTGATCTCGCCCATGCCGAGGCCTTCGCCCATCAGCTGCTGGCCGAGCCCCATGATGCCGCCGCCGCCGAGCGAGCTCATCAGCCCGCCGAGCAGACCGCCGCCGCCGGCACCGGCGCCGTTGAACTGGGCGACGAGATCGGCGCCGCCGGGGATCGCTTCGATCATCTTGGCGACCGGGCCATCGGCGGCCTCGCGCTGCAGAAAGCCGAGCATCATGCCGAGCGCCTTTTCGGCCAGATCAGGCGCAATACCCACGCGATCGGCGATCTGGGTCACAATTTCATTCATCGTCAGCCTCCTGTTTTTGACGTTAACGTCAACGTTAATCGAGATTCGACCGCAACTCAAGCCGGCCCCTCCCCGGGCCGCACTTTGTCCGGTTTTGCTTTCAATGCAAACAGTTGTCCGCATGCGCATGCCTGCTTATAACAGGGAAACGATGGTTCGATGAAGGCGGCAGAAGCACGCCTTCTCATACAAATGGCGGCAGAGCCCCAAGGGAGCATTCCGAATGATCGAGGAAGGCAAGATTTTCATCGGCGCGAGCCGCAATCCCGATGACAGCATCAACAAGCCGGAATATCTCGACCTGAAATTCGGCAATCGCCACGGCCTCGTCACCGGCGCCACCGGCACCGGCAAGACGGTGACGCTGCAGGTGCTAGCCGAAGGCTTCTCGCGGGCCGGCGTTCCGGTGTTTGCGGCTGATATCAAGGGCGACCTTTCCGGCATCGCCGCCAAGGGCGAGCCCAAGGATTTCCTGACGAAGCGTGCCGAGCAGATCGGCTTCACCGACTACGAATTCGACCAGTTTCCGGTGATCTTCTGGGATCTGTTCGGCGAGAAGGGCCACCGGGTGCGCACTACCATCGCCGAGATGGGACCGCTGCTGCTCGCCCGCCTGATGGATGCCTCCGAACCGCAGGAAGGCGTCATCAACATCGCCTTCAAGATCGCCGACCAGGGCGGGCTGCCGTTGCTCGACCTCAAGGATTTCAGCTCGCTGCTGAACTATATGGGCGAGAACGCCAGCCAACTTTCCAACCAATACGGGCTGATCTCCAAGGCCTCGGTCGGCTCGATCCAGCGGGCGCTGCTCGTCCTCGAACAGCAGGGTGCGGAGCATTTCTTCGGCGAACCGGCGCTGAAGATCACCGACATCATGCGCACCAGCCATAATGGCTACGGCCAGATCTCGGTGCTGGCCGCCGACAAGCTGATGATGAACCCGCGGCTTTACGCCACTTTCCTGCTCTGGCTGCTCTCGGAACTCTTCGAGGAACTGCCCGAGGTGGGCGATCCCGAAAAGCCGAAACTCGTCTTCTTCTTCGACGAGGCGCATCTGCTCTTCAACGACGCGCCCAAGGTGCTGACCGAACGTGTCGAGCAGGTGGTGCGGCTGATCCGTTCCAAGGGCGTCGGCGTCTATTTCGTGACGCAAAACCCGCTCGACGTGCCGGAAACGGTGCTCGCCCAGCTCGGCAACCGGGCGCAGCATGCGCTTCGCGCCTATTCGCCACGCGAACAGAAGGCGGTAAGGACCGCCGCCGATACCTTCCGTGCGAATCCAGCTTTCGATTGCGCCACCGTCATCACCAATCTCGGCACTGGCGAGGCACTGGTCTCGACGCTCGAGGCCAAGGGCGCGCCTTCGATCGTTGAGCGCACGCTGATCCGCCCGCCATCCGGCCGCGTCGGCCCGGTGACGGATGACGAGCGTCGGCAGATCATGGACAGGAGCCCGGTTCTCGGCGTCTATGACGAGGATGTCGACCGCGAATCCGCCTTCGAACTGCTCGCGGCGCGGGCAAAGAAGGCGGCCGATGCCGAGGCCGCCAAGCGAGCGCAGGAAGAAGCGGCAGAGCAACAACCGGGCACCACCTCCGGCTGGACCCTGCCCGGCTTCGGCGGCAGCAATGACGACAGCCAGCAAGGCCGCGGCCAGTCGCGCGGCAGGACTTCCGGCTACCAGCGCGAAACGGTGGTCGAAGCGGCGATGAAGAGCGTGGCGCGCACGGTGGCGACACAAGTCGGCCGGGCGCTGGTGCGCGGGATATTGGGGAGTTTGAAGCGGTAGGGCCACCAACCTCTCGCAGGGCACGTCCCCTCTCCCCGTTTTTACGGGGTCCGCAGGACGGGTCGAGACCAGTGGCTCGACCCCGGCAAGGTTAGGGTGAGGGGCAATCTCAGGATGAAGCCCGCCGAGAAAAACGGGGCGGAAAGTCGGCTCTTTTGCTTGAACCTTCAGCCTTTACTCCCTAAATTCCCCGCCATCGACCATTTCAACAGGATGTGTGCCGCAATGGATTTCAACCCGATCGCAACGCCAGTTCGCCTTGCCAACGGGGAAATCCATATCCATGCCTGCATCCATCACTCTCTCTCAACTTTCGTGGTCCACGCCTGACGGGCGGCCGCTTTTTTCCAATCTCGAGCTGAGTTTCGGGGCTGAGCGGACCGGTCTTGTCGGGCGCAACGGCGTCGGCAAGACGACGCTGCTGAAGCTCGTCTCCGGGGATATTCAGCCGCACTCGGGGACGATATCCCACAGCGGCAGTCTCGGCGTGTTGCGCCAGAGCGTTCAGGTGGCGTCTGACGAAACGGTCGCCGATCTCTTCGGCGTCACCGATGCGCTGGCTGTTCTTCGCCGCGCCGAAGTTGGCGGGGCAACGGCCGACGAGCTTGCATCGGCGGACTGGATGCTGGAGGCGCGCATTGCCGCAGCGCTCACTCGGACCGGGCTCGACGCGCCGCCGGAGACGCCGCTTGCGGTACTCTCGGGCGGGCAGCGCACCCGTGCCCGGCTTGCGGCGCTTGTTTTCACCGAGCCGGATTTTCTGCTGCTCGATGAACCGACCAACAATCTCGATCGAGAAGGCCGCGAGGCGGTGATCGCGCTGATGTCAGGCTGGCGGGCCGGCGCCATCATCGTCAGCCATGACCGGGAACTGCTCGAAAGCGTCGATGCGATCGTCGAACTGACGTCGCTCGGTGCCACCCGCTACGGCGGCAACTGGAGCCATTATCGCGAGCGCAAGGCGCTTGAGCTTGCGGCGGCACAGCGTGATCTTACTGAAGCCGAAAAACGCATGGCGGAGGTGGCAAGGAAAGCGCAGGCGACGGTGGAACGTCAGGCGCAACGGGACAGCGCCGGCCGGAAGACGGCCGCCAAGGGCGGCATTCCGCGCATCATGCTCGGCGGCATGAAGGAGCGGAGCGAAACCACGGGCGGCGACAATGCCCGGCTTGCCGAACGCCGGCGCGCCCAGGCGCTGGAAGAGGCAAAGGCGGCGCGCGAGAAGATCGAAATCCTGCAGCCCTTGTCGGTCACCCTGCCCCCGACCGGACTGCCCACCGGCAAGATCGTGCTGAAGATGGATGGCGTGACATCGGGCTACCAGCCTGATGATCCCGTCATCCGCGATCTCTCCTTCGATGTGACGGGACCGGAACGGGTCGCCATCACCGGCCGCAACGGCTCGGGCAAGACGACCTTGCTGGCGCTCATTACCGGCGAGTTGAAACCCTGGGCCGGCACGGTCGGCGTCATGACCGCTTTCGCGATGCTCGATCAGAAAGTCAGTCTTCTCGATCCGTCGGCCTCGATCCGCGACAATTTCCGCCGGATCAATCCGCTTGCCGATGAAAATACCTGCCGGGCGGCGCTGGCCCGCTTCATGTTCAGGGCCGATGCCGCGTTGCAGACCGTATCGACGCTGAGCGGCGGGCAATTGCTGCGGGCGGGCCTTGCCTGCGTTCTCGGCTCGGCACCGCCGCCGCTGTTGATCCTTGACGAACCGACCAACCATCTCGACATCGACTCGATATCAGCGGTCGAGGCCGGGCTACGCGCTTATGATGGGGCGCTCATCGTCGTCAGCCACGACGAGACCTTCCTTGAGAGCATCGGGATAACGCGGCGGCTGGAGCTGGCTGGTGGTGGGCTGAGTGGATAAATCGGGACTTGGGCGATATCGCTGCTGCCAGCGCCACCGCGGCTATTTCGCAAGAACGACTTCGGCCCAGGCTGCGACAAGGCCGATGTCCAGATCGCTGCCGAGGTGATCCTCACCCCTTGCGACCGTACCGAACACAGTGTCGAGCGGAGACCACATGGCACTCTGCGGCTATGATCTTGCCACATCTTCCTCCTGACGGATATTAAATCAATTGATCCTATATCCGACCATTTTGATGATGTGGCAATGGTCGGCATGGAGGCTTGGTCATCGTATGATCGCCTGCGAGCTCGCATATCGGCCGGCTATCGGCTTGCATCCGGCTCTCTTGCCTCTTTTTGCGGGCAATGTTATTTGGATCACGCAACTTTTTTGAGAAAGGAGGATCACGCAATGCAATATTGTTTTCAGTTTCGCCAGCGTGGTCCCGTCAACGCCCTGCAAATGCGTTTGCAGGGCTGACCAGAGACCGTTTCTCGACATCTCTTCCTGGTCTGCCCTTCGTGGCCAATGCAGCGCCGTAAATTATAGCGCGCGCATTTTTCTCAATTCCCGGATCCGATACGCGCAATCCCGTGATGGCTGAATGCCCTTGGATCGCACTCGATACCCGGTCAAGACCAGAGAACGATCATGACACTCATCAATATCCGCAATCTCGGCGTGACGCTGGGCAATCCCTTGTTTTCCAAGCTTAATCTCGTCGTCAATGCCGGCGACCGCATCGGCCTCGTCGCCGCCAACGGGCGGGGGAAATCGACGCTGCTTGCCTGCATCACCGGCGCGCTGGAGCCGAGCGACGGTGAGATCACCAAGGCGCGCGGGCTGACCGTCGGCCATGTTGCGCAGAATGTGCCACCTGCCCTTTTCGACACGCCGTTCTACGATGCGGTGTTGCAGGCCCTGCCGGCCGATCAGGCCGAAAGCGAAAGCTGGCGGGTCGACGTGGTGCTGGAATCGCTCGACGTGCCGGAGGCCATGCGCGGCCGGCCAATGAAGCAGTTGAGCGGCGGATGGCAGCGGCTTGCCATGCTTGCCCGCACCTGGGTGAGCGAACCCGACGTGCTTCTGCTCGACGAGCCGACCAACCATCTCGACCTTGAAAAGATCGCGCAGCTGGAAGGCTGGCTGAACGCGCTGCCGCGCGACGTGCCGGTGATCCTCTCCAGCCACGATCGCGCCTTCCTCGATGCGACGACCAACCGGACGCTGTTCCTGCGGCCGGAGCAATCATCGGTCTTCGCCCTGCCCTATACACGAGCGCGCGCCGCCCTCGACGAGGCCGATGCGTCAGAGGCCCGGCGCTACGAGCGCGACATGAAGGTCGCGGAGCAGCTGCGCAAGCAGGCGGCGAAGCTCAACAATATCGGCATCAATTCCGGCAGCGACCTGCTCGTCGTCAAGACGAAGCAGCTCAAGCAGCGGGCGGAGAAGCTGGAGGACGCCGCAAAACCGGCGCATCTCGAGCGCTCGGCCGGCGCCATCCGGCTCGCCAATCGCGGCACGCATGCCAAGGTTTTGGTGACGCTGGAGGATGCGGGGGTGACGACGCCGGATGGAACGCTGCTCTTCAAGACCGGCCGGCAATTCATCTGCCAGGGCGACCGCATCGTGCTGCTCGGCCTCAACGGCGCCGGCAAGTCACGGCTGGTGTCGATGCTGAAGCAGGCGATCGAAAGACCGGAGACGGCGCGCGACAGCATCAAGGCGACGCCTTCGCTGGTACTCGGCTATGGCGACCAGGCGCTTGCCGATCTTGCCGACACCGACACGCCGATCGGCACGATCATCCGCCGCTTCGATGTCGGCGACCAGCGGGCGCGGGGCTTGCTGGCAGGCGCCGGCATGACGATCGACATGCAGGCAAAACCGATCGGCCAGCTCTCCGGCGGCCAGAAGGCCAGGCTCGGCATGCTGGTGTTGAGGTTGACGGAGCCGAACTTTTACCTGCTCGACGAACCGACCAACCACCTCGACATCGACGGACAGGAGGCGCTGGAGAGCGAGCTGATGGCGCACGAAGCGAGCTGCCTGCTGGTCTCGCATGACCGCAGTTTCGTGCGGGCGGTGGGAAACCGGTTCTGGCTGATCGAGAGGAAGCGGCTGGTGGAGGTGGAGAGCCCGGAAGGGTTCTTTGCTTCGGTTGGGGGATGATGGATGGTGGGATCCGGAGCATAATTGTTGTTAACGGTGTGCCGTGCAGCCCCCTCATCCGCCCTACGGGCACCTTCTCCCCGCTGGGGAGAAGAGGGAGTCGAGACGTTGCGGCAAATCCCTTCGCCCCAGCGGGGAGAAGGTGGCGGCAGCCGGATGAGGGGGCCTCACGGCACGCCGCCAACGACGCGCTAAAACCTAGCGCTTCGGCGCCACCAGGCAGAAGAAGGCGCCTTGCGGGTCGGTGGCCTGGATGATCCAGCTGCCGCCGGGGACTTCCATCGGGCCGTTGACGACCTTGCCGCCGCCTGAGGTGACACGTTCGATCGCGGCATCGAGGGTCGGCACGATGAAATAATAGCACCAGAAGGTCATCGGCATGTTTTCCGGCTTGGTCATCATGCCGCCGGTCTGCCTGCCGTTATGGGCGAAAAGGTAATAGACGCCCATCGGGCCCATGTCGAACTCGCTGTCCTTCGTCCAGCCGAACAGCTTGGAATAGAAGGCCAGTGCCTCTTTGCCATTGCCGGCATAGAGTTCGCGCCAGCCGATATTGCCGGGGGCGTCGAAGGCCAGTTCCGGCATGGGCTTATCCATCGGCGCCGGCGTCATGATGCAGAGCACCGCGCCGTGCGGATCGGCGACGACGGCGAAGCGGCCGATGGTCGGGATGTCTTCCGGCGGACGGCGGACCGAACCGCCATTGGCGGCAAAATCCTTGGCAGTCTGGTCGACGTCGTCGACGTCGACATAACCCGTCCAGTTCGGCGGAATGCCCTTGCCTTCGAGTTCGGCGGGAAATTCCATCAGGCCGGCGACGCCGATGCCGTTCGCCTCGAAGATCGTGTAGGTGGGCATGCCCTCCATTTTCATTTCGGAGGTGGTCCAGCCGACGACCGAGCTGTAGAATTTCGCGGCAGCTGATGTGTCGGGGGTCATCAACTCGCACCAGATGAACTTTCCATGCGTCTCAGACATCCTACTCTCCCTTTTTCGACGCCCCTCTTCGGGGCCCCCTTTGCGGGGCCCCTTTTCTCGAGGGTGAGCGCCGCGATTGTCAGATCTTGCGGGCGTAATGTGCTTCCATGAACTGCTTCCAGGAGCCGTCCGGCTGCTTGGCGCTGGAGACGAAAGTGCGGTGATCGGCGTCGACGAAGATGATCTGCTCGCGGTAATCGGCGAGCCCCTCGCCATTGAAGTCGGGGCCCGTGGTATAGAGGTCCAGCACATTGCCTGACGCGTCGACCGCACCCTCGTAGACCCACATATAGTCCATCATGCTGCCGATCCAGCTGCCGACATACTTGCCTTTTGCGTCGTTGTAACCGAGCGTCAGGATGCTGGTCGCCTCCTTACCATCAGGCATGCGGCCGGTCCCTTCGGCGACGAACCAGATGCCGTGCAGCGAGCGGACGGTCTCCGTCCATGGCTCGCCGCCACTCATGTCGGGTGCGGTCACGGTCCAGTCGCCGAGCAATCTTTCCAGGAAGGAATGTTCCTTCAGCACTTCAGCGGTCTTCATCATCCTCTTCTCCCTTGAGTGATGGTGGTGTCTGTTTTCCGCATTCCGGACGCAAAACCGCTACGCAGTCTTGCTGGAATTGCTGGATAGTTAGAGCGTGATGTCGCCCGAAAACCGCTTACACTTTTCGGCATCATGCTCCGGCTCAGTGACAGCAGGATGGCGCCTTGGCGGCCTCCTCATATTCGTCGTGGCGGCGCACGAAATTCATCGTGCTGTCCTCGTTGCGGCCCTTCGGCGCGCGGTCGAGGATCATCAGAGTGCCGATCAGTTCTTCCGGCCCGCGGGCATAACTCGAATAGGTATGGAAGAGCTCGCCCTTGTCGTTGCGGTAGAAAGCGCTGAGGCCCGGCAGTTCGTCATTGGCATCAGCCGGCTGCATCGGTGTGAAATTGTAAAAGACCTTGTCTTTGGCAAGATCCTCGGGACTGAAAGAAACGTGATAATCGAAATTGAAATCGCTGCCGAAGGAAGAGACCCAGGGAAATTGCCAGCCCATGCGCTGCTTGTAGGCGGCGATCTTGTCGAGCGGCGCGCGCGAAACGGCGACCCAGGTGACGTCGTGATTGTTCAGATGCGGCAGGGCGCCATCGATATGATCGGACAGGAAGGAGCAGCCGGTGCAGCCGGCATCCCAATCCGGGCCAAGCATGAAATGGTAGATCAGCAACTGGCTGCGGCCGTCGAAGAGATCGGCGAGCGATTTCCTGCCCTCCGGCGTTTCGAAGATATAATCCTTGTCGACCTTCACCCAGGGCAGCGCCAGACGGGCGGCGTTGACGCTGTCGCGCAGCCGCGTCTCCTCCTTCTCCTTTACCAGCAGGGCACGGCGGGCTTCGAGCCACTCTTCGCGGGAAACAACCTCGTTCTGCATGAAATGCGCCCTCCTCCGGCGCTTGCCGGTGAAGCCGGCTCATCTCCTTCTCCTTGACTAAATACATTGATATCAATAGAAATGGAGCATGTCAAATTCGATCGAGATTCCCTTTTCCACGACGCTGATGGTGCGCGACACCTGCCTCTGCCTGCATGTGCAGCGGGCAGCACGCGCGCTTGCCCGGCTGTTCGACGATGCGCTGAGGCCGGCCGGGCTGACCAACGGGCAGTTTTCGCTGATGATGTCGCTGAACCGGCCGGAGCCGCCGCCTATGGGGCCGGTCGCCGCCCTGCTCGCCATGGACCAGACGACGCTGACGGCGGCGCTGAAGCCATTGCAGCGCAAGGGCTGGGTGACGGTGATGGAGAACCCGAGGGACAGGCGCGGCCGGCTGCTGAGCCTCACCCCTGAGGGCAAGGCGGTGCTGGCAAAAGCGCTGCCGATCTGGGAAAGCACGCATGCGATGATCGACGGAAAGCTGCCGGATGGCAGCGTCGCAAGGCTGCGGCAGGATCTGCAGGCGCTGTCATGAATGACGATAGAAACGCCGAGACCGGCCGGATAAACACGCTATCCGGCCGGCAGATGGCGGCAGCCGATACGGCTACCAAGTTTTTAAGCCCGATCAGGCGACGGTGACCGGGACCTCGGTCGAGGTGCGCATCGCGTGGCTGTAGGGGCAGACGATGTGGGCTGCGGCTGCAAGCTTTTCAGCCGTTTCGCGGTCCAGACCCGGGATGTTGACCGTCAGCGCCACTTCGATGCCGAAGCCGCCGCCATCTTCGCGCGGGCCGATGCCGACCTTGGCGGAGACCGTCGTATCCTCGGGAATCTTGACCTTCTGCTGGCCCGCGACAAATTTCAATGCACCGAGGAAGCAGGCGGAGTAGCCGGCAGCGAAGAGCTGTTCGGGATTGGTGCCGGTCGCGCCGTCGCCGCCGAGTTCCTTGGGAACGGTCAGCGTCACGTCCAGAACGCCGTTTTCGGAAACGGCGCGGCCCGCGCGGCCGCCGGTGGCAGAAGCTTTGGTCGTATAGAGAATAGGCATGACGATCTCCTTTGGTTGGCCCTTCGATCGGGTTGGATTTTATTATCGCACAATTAAATTGTACGCAAGTGAATTTTGCAAATTGCATTTCGAATTCGAAAAGAGGACAATCAAGCCTCAAGGATGATGGATATGAAAGCGCACACGACGAAGACGATCGAGATACCGCAAGAGGAGAAGCGGCTGGAAAAGCAGTTGTGCTTCGCGGTCTACGCGACGGCGCATGCTTTCACCCGCGCCTACAAGCCGATCCTCGACAGGGTCGGCCTGACCTATCCGCAATATCTGGTGATGCTGGTGCTCTGGGAACGCGGCGAGCTGCCGGTGAAGACGATCGGCGAGCAACTGGATCTCGATTCCGGCACGCTGTCGCCGCTGTTGAAACGGCTGGAACAGAGCGGACTGATCAAACGCATCCGCGACCTGCGCGACGAACGGCAGGTGATCGTGTCGCTGACCCAGCAAGGTCAGGCAATGAAGGGGGAGATCGATACGATCATGACGGCGATCGGGCAAGCCGCAGGCTGCACGCTTCAGGAAATGGCCGAGATGCGCGACATGCTGCATCGGCTGCGGGGCAATCTCGGGCGGGCCGGCACGGGCGACGGCTGAACGCATTACCCGGCAGAGCCGGTATGCGCGCCGGGATCAGGGCCGTGGCTTAGCCGGCGACCGGCGCTTCTTTGCAGGCGCCGCTTTAGGTTCGGCCTCGGCCTCCTGCTGCAAACGCAGCGCCTTCAGCTTCTCCGTCTTCTTGTCACGGGCCGACGCCTCGGCGGCGATAATGGCGCGCGCCGTGTGATCGGTCGCTTCCGCCTTGTCGCGAGACGAGAGCTTGGCGGGATTGAAGAATTCTCCCTTGGTGGCGGTCATGTGCCCCTTTCCCAGGTGATGGCGGCGTTACTGCATAGTTCCTCAAATCGGAATCGGCTCAAGGAATTATGCTGAAATTCAAGTGTTACAGCCTCCTTGCGCGCCTGGAAAAGACGCGCGGCGCTGCAAGCCATGGCTCCACGGCAGAAACCATGATTCACGGCTGAACCGTGATTTCACGGTTGGGCCGTGATGCCACAGTGGGCCGTGATGCCCCACGGCCTGGATTAGCGGGTGGGGCGGAGAACCTTCTTCGGTGCCGGCAACAGACCTTCGCGCTGCAGCTTCTTGCGGGCGAGCTTGCGCTGGCGGCGAATGGCCTCGGCCTTTTCGCGGGCGCGCTTCTCGGATGGCTTTTCAAAGGCGCTGCGCGCCTTCATTTCCCGGAACAGGCCTTCCCGCTGCATCTTTTTCTTGAGCACGCGGAGCGCCTGATCGACATTGTTATCTCTGACGAGTACCTGCAAAACGATATCCTTCCTGTTGCGGCGGCGAGGCCGCACTGTTCAAAATTAAAACCCCGGGCCAAAATAAAAACCCGGAACTACTTCCCGATTTTGATGCTCGAAAACTTCAGCCAGGGCTCGGCGCCGTCGGACTTGGCCGCCGCCTCAGGGGAAGCCCTCGACGGAGATTCACCGGTATCGATGTCGGCCTCAGTGATGCGGCGCTCGAAATTCTCTGCGTCGAACTGGACACGATATTGCACATGCCCATGGTCGTTGGGCAGGATGCTGGAGATCCGGCACCGCTTGTCAGCTTTCGCCGTGCGGGTGAGGCCGGATTTCAGCACAATCATGTCGCCGACTTTATAGTTTGGTCTGCCCATTTCAGCGTCCCTTCGACTCCTCGGCTGCTCAATCGGTCAATCAGAACGACCGGGGGTCATTCAGGAACGACCGGGCATTCCGGAAAAGCCTGCGATCAAAGCAAAAAGGCCGGGCTCGGACCCGACCTCTTCCAGTCACTCAGCCCGCTGCCGGTATGGGCAGCTCACCGCCATCCCTGGTCAGCTCGCTGCCAGTACATCCTTGGTCAGCTTGCTGCCAGCACATGGCCAGCCTAGGCGAATGACAAATCATGCGGCCTGAAGGTTGTCGGCCGAATTCTTGCCGGACTTCTTGTCGCGGACGAGATCGTAGCGGATCTTCTGACCTTCAACGAGTTCGCGCATTCCGGCGCGTTCAACCGCTGAGATATGGACAAAAACGTCCGTAGAACCATCATCGGGCTGAATGAAGCCAAAACCCTTAGTGCCATTGAACCACTTGACGACGCCTGAATTCATAACGATCTCCTTTTCAACCGTTTGTGTTCGCCTGCGGAAAGATATCCGACAAGCCGTATCGATGTTGAGAGGATATCTGACGGAGCGCTCAAGCGCGTGGACAAAGGTCGCAAGCAATTCGATACGCACCATGTAGGATATTTGCCGAATTAAGCAATGGTATTTCGGAAAATAATTCTCTCGCGGGCACAAAATGAGGCTGTTGCCCCAGGGGAAAGCACCCTTTTCCGCGGGGGCAAAGCATCGGCTTGCCCGGGGGCAAAGCGCCAGCTTGCCCGGGCAAAGCGATCGATCCGAGGCGGGCCGAATTGCGGCCGCCTCGGTGACGATCATTGCCAGACGACGATGGGCGCCTTGGTCGGCACGCGATCGTAGAGATCGATGATATCCTGGTTCATCAGCCTCACGCAGCCTGACGAGACGGCCTTGCCGATCGAGCGCCAGTCGGGATTGCCGTGCAGGCGGTAGAGCGTGTCCTCTCCGTTCGAGAAGATATAGAGCGCGCGGGCGCCGAGCGGGTTCTTGAGACCCGGCTCCATGCCGCCGTTCTCGATCGAATATTTGACGAGTTCGGGCTGGCGGGCGACCATCTCGTTCGGCGGCTTCCAGCGCGGCCATCTCTGACGCCACTGGATGACGCCCGAGCCCTGCCAGGCGAAACCCTCGCGGCCGATGCCGACGCCGTAACGCATCGCCATGCCGTCGCCCTGGACGAGATAGAGGAAGCGCGACGGCGTATCGACGACGATGGTGCCGGGGGGCTGGCCGGTGGGATCGACGACGCGCTGGCGATAATAGCGCGGATCGATCTGCTCGTAAGGAACGGCTGGAATGAGAAAGCCGCCGTCTTCGATCGGGCCATACATGACGGCAAGTTCGGCCCCACTCGGCACGCTCGACGCACCCGGGGACTGGAACAGGCGCATGGGCGAACGGTAAATGATCGTCGTATCGCCTGATGTCACGGTATTGGCCGAGGAGGCGCAGCCGGCGAGCGCGGAGGCTGCGGTCAACGCCGAAAAGGAAAGAAAGCTGCGGCGGGAAAGATGTCTATCGAAGCTCATGACGCGGGACTGATTTCCTTTGATGCGGGAAGCCGGACGAGACGCCGCATAAACCAGCGATTCGTCCGATGCCGATAACAACAAGAGAGATCTATCGGCTTGCGCCAAATAAACCATAGCTTCACGCAGACGTGTCCGGCCTGAAGCGGACGATATCAGCAGCGCTGTTGCAGCGCTACATCACAACGATCTCGGCCTTGGCGGGAACGCGGTCGTAGAGATCGACGACGTCCTGGTTCAACATGCGCACGCAGCCCGACGAGGTGGCCTTGCCGATCGACTGCCAGTCGGGCGTGCCGTGGATTCGGTAGAGCGTGTCCTGCCCGTCCTTGAAGATATACATGGCGCGGGCGCCGAGCGGGTTCATCAGCCCCGGATTCATGCCACCATTCTCCGCCCCGAAGGGGCGAACCTCAGGCTGGCGCGAGACCATTTCGACCGACGGCGTCCAGCGCGGCCATTTCTGCTTCCACTGGATGACGCCGCGGCCCGACCAGGCGTAACCGTCGCGCCCGAGGCCGACGCCGTAGCGCATCGCCTTGCCGTTGCCCTCGACGAAATAGAGGAAACGCGCCTTGGTATCGATCACCACGGTGCCGGGACGCTCGACCGTCTGATAATCGACCTCCTGGCGCAGGAACTGCGGCTGTACGCGGCTGACCGGGATCGCCGGCAGGGTGAAATCCTCGTCCCGCAGCTGGCCATACATTGCCATGTGCACGGGATTGGTGACCGGCAGGCCATAGGTCTGGTGGAACTGGGTCTTGTAGAGCTCGCGCGTCTGCGGCACCGGCTGATCGGGGATCGGCCGCACCCGGCGCGGATCGACACCCGGCGGCTGATAGAAGACCGGCGAGGTTTCCTGGACGAAGCGGGCGGGCGAATCGGCGGCGACATCGGGAATGAGGATGTTGCAGCCGCTCAGCGACGCAACCGCAATCACGAGCCCGGCAATCGGGAAGACCCGGCGCAGAAAATTCATGGAACCACCCTTATCAACGATCGGCAGACAGCGATATCTGCCGGAACGATGGCATCTGCGGCTGGCGCGAGGCTGGCGTTGGGGTGAGAAAGGCGGCGGCGAAAGTCAGGCCGCCACCCCGTGGAAGAAGCGGATGCTCTGTTCGATCTCGGCCGGCAGCGCCGAGGTGTGGTTGCCGGCGACGGTTTCGGTCTCGATATGAACGCCGGCACCGCGGGCGCGGCGGGCGAGCAGATCGGCGCGGTCGTTGAAATGCGGCTCCTCGGTGCCGTGGACGACGCGGACCGGGCATTTGAAGCTGTGGGCGTAACATAGCGCCGAACGCACCTCGAATTCATGCGCATTGCTATCGTCGAAGCGAATATCCTGCGGATAGCGGTTGAAGAAGCGGAAGGCATCGGGGTTGCCTGAAATCGGCGCGGCGGCGCGGAATTTGTGGGTGCTCATCGCCGTCAGCATGGTCAACGTGCCGCCGATGCTGTGGCCGGCGATGAAGAGCCGTTCGGGGTCGACACCCGGCAGATGCGCCAGGCGTTCGGTGGCGGCGAGAACGTCGTCGACCTCGTCGTAGAAACCGGAGAAATTGCCCATCTGGCCGTTTTCGCCGCGCAGCGACGGCATCATCACGACGTAACCAGCATCCATATAGGGCTTCATCAGCTGCCAGTGGCCGATGCCCATGGCATTGCCGCCGTGCAGGAAGAGCACGGCCGGCCTGGCGGCGCGCTCGCGCTTGTATTTCGAGACCCAGGCCGCCAGCTCCAGCTCGCCGTAGCCCGAGCGGTAGAAGATCTTGTCGGCATCGGCAGGCGCATTCAGCGGTTCGTATTTGTCAGGCGCCGGGCCCTTCTGCAAGAGCTTGGTGCGGAAATGGTGGCGGACCTTGGCATAGTCACGCTTGGCAAGCCGCGGCTCGTCCGGCACATCGAAAGCGGCCGCCATACGCGGCAGGACAAGTGCACCGGCAAGACCCGCCAGCACGGCACGGCGCTGGAGGAAAAGGGAATTTCGTTCACGCGAGCTCATAACGCAGCATCCATCATTTCCCCGGCACGCAGAATCTGCACCGGAAGATCGTTGCCGCCAATACACATGCTGTTGAAAATATTGCCCTGCGTCATTGTTGCGCAGGGCATGCAACTTCACGCTGGCTTGGCCTCGATCATGGCGATCAGCGTGCGCAGCCGGTCGGCTTCGTAGGAAGGTTTGTCGGGGCGAAGGCGGGCGATACGGGGGAAACGCATGGCGACCCCCGATTTGTGCCTGGTCGAGCGGTTGATGCCTTCGAAGGCCACTTCGACGACGAAGCCGAAATCCTTGTCGGCGCGCACGGCGCGCACCGGACCGAAGCGCTCGGTGGTATTGTTGCGCACGAATTTGTCGAGCAGCTCGAGCTCGGCATCGGTGAAGCCGAAATAGGCCTTGCCGACGGGCACAAGCTGTTCGCCGTCCTCGTCGTCGGCCCAGACGCCGAAGGTGAAATCGGAATAGTAGCTGGAGCGCTTGCCGTGGCCGCGCTGGGCATACATCAGCACCGCATCGACATTATAGGGGTTGCGCTTCCACTTGAACCAGGGGCCCTTCATGCGGCCGGCCTGGTAGATGCTGTCGCGGCGCTTGATCATCACGCCTTCGATGACCGGATCGGGCGGGGCGGCGCGCAGAGCATCGAGCTCTTCCCATGACGAGAACGGCACGAGCGGCGAGAGGTCGAAACGATCGTGCGGGGCGCGGTCGATGATCTCGGTCAGCCGGTCGCGGCGATCGACATAGGTGCGGCCGCGGACATCGTCATCGCCATCGAAGAGCAGGTCATAGGTGCGGATGAAAGCGGGGTAATCGCCAAGCATTTTTGCCGTCACCGTCTTGCGGTTCAGGCGCTGCTGCAGGTCGGAGAAGGTGCGGGTCGGGCTGTTGGAGCGGGCCGTGCCGCCGACCAGCAGCTCGCCGTCGACGACGCCTGAAAAATTGATGGCGTCGAGAATATCGGGAAAGGCGCCGGATATGTCGTCGCCGGAGCGGGAATAGATCTTGCGCCTGTCGCCGGAGCGCGAAAGCTGGACGCGGATGCCGTCCCACTTCCATTCGGCGGCATAATTCACCGGATCGAGACTGGTCAGGTCGCCCTCCTCCACCGCATTGGCGAGCATGACGGAATGGAAGATCGCCGGTGTCGCCAGCACCGGTTTTTCGCCGCCACCCGCCAGCCATTCGAACAATGTCTCGTAAGGCGGCTGCAGGCCATGCCAGAGGGTTTCGATTTCGATAACGTCCTTGTCGCCAAGATCGGCGAGCGCCTGCTTGGCAAGGCGGGCGGAAACGCCGATGCGCATGGCGCCGGTCGCAAGCTTGATGAAGGCAAAACGGCCGGACGAATCCAGCCGGTCGAGCAGGTCGCGGACGTAGCTGCGCACTTCGGTGCGGCCGAGCGCATTCATGCCGGTGACGACCTCGCCGAGACGCGGCTGGGCAAGGGCCGAGCGGTCGATATCCCTCTCATTGTCCCAGACGAGCGAGATGGTTTCGGCAAGATCGCCAACATAATCATAGGAATAGCGAAACAGCACCTCGTCCATGCGCTCCAGCACAAGCTCGCGAAGCATGGCGGGCTTGACGTTGCGAACCTCCAGCGTGCCGGCGATGGCGGCAAGGCCGTAGCCGCGGTCTGGATCCGGCGTATCGCGAAAATAGTCGGTCAGCAGCTTCAGCTTGCCGTTGCGGCTGGGGGTCAGCACCAGCCGGTCGAGCAGGTCGGCGAAGGCTTTCATGGGTGCCTCCCGACTTCGGAGGGGTCTTGACGCGGGATATTGCTCATCTTCTCAATCCCCCTCATCCTCGTAACCCACCAGATGCAGCGGTTTCGCCTTGATGCCCTGTAGCTGGCACCAGCGCACCAGGGCCTCCTCGCGGCCATGGGTCACCCAGACTTCGGCGGGGTGCAGTTCCCGGATGGTTTCCGTCAATTCCGGCCAGTCGCAATGATCCGAGATGACGAGGGGCAGTTCGACGCCGAGCTGCTTGGCGCGCTGGCGCACCATCATCCAGCCGGAGGCGAAGGCCGGCAGCGGTTCGTTGAAGCGGCGGGCCCAGCGATCGGCGAAGGCCGAGGACGGGCCAATGACGACGGCGCCTGTGAAGGCGGATTTGTCGCGGCTTTCGATCGTCGCCGGCAGCAGTTCGCCGAGATCGATGCCCTGCTCGATATAATAGTCGCAGAGTTTTTCCATGGCGCCGTGGATATAGATCGGTTCGGCATAACCGGCATCGCGCAGCAGCCGGATGACGCGCTGGGCCTTGCCGAGCGCATAGGCGCCGACGAGATGGGTGCGCTCGGGAAATTGACGCAGCGACGCCAGCAATTTGCCGATCTCGTCCATCGGATCGGGATGATGGAAGACCGGCAGGCCGAAGGTCGCCTCGGTGATGAAGACATCGCAGGCAACCGGCTCATAGGCGGCACAGGTCGGGTCGGGGCGACGTTTGTAGTCGCCGGAGACGACGATGCGGGTGCCGTTCTTCTCGATGGCAATCTGGGCAGAGCCAAGCACATGGCCGGCCGGGTGAAAACTTACCTTGACGCCGTTGACCAGCAGCTCCTCGCCGAAGGCTGCCGCCTGCTCGCTGGCGCAGAAACCGTCGCCGTAACGCAAGCGCATGATGTCGAGCGTCTGGCGGGTGGCAAGCACGTTCACATGGCCCGGGCGGGCATGATCCGAATGGCCATGGGTGACGAGCGCCTGCTCGACGGGCCGCACCGGATCGACATAAAATCCGCCTTCCGGGCAATAGAGCCCCTCCGGGGCGGGATAAAGCAGCGCATCAGGTCTCATGAATGGAGAGATAGCGGGAAATGGGCGCGAGGCCAGAGGGCAGGAAGAAGGGACTGGCGAATGCGCCGCGGCTCAACGACGGCGATCGTCACGACCCTATTCCATCAAGGAAGGATTCCAGCGCGGCATTGAATTGCGACGGCCGCTGCAGCGGCGCGAAATGGCTGACGCTTGTGAGATAGATCATCTCAGCGTTCGGAATGCTGCGGGCAAGATATTCGGCATGGTCTGGCTTGATGAATTCGTCGTGCTCGGCAAGCACGATCGCGACCGGCACGCGGATCAGGCCCAAGTCGGCGGCCTGGTAGTTGGGCTCTGTCCGCATCATCAGGCTGACCGCCTCGACGAATGGATTAAAATCATCCGGCGTGGTGGACAATGCGGCATAGTCCTTGGCGTGCCGGCTGAAGCATCGGTCGATGACCGGAGTCGCGACGAATTCCCGTGTGCCGCTCGGATCCATGTTGCAGCCGAAGAAAAAGACGCCCTCGACCCGCGACGGCGCCGCCATGGCGAGTATCAGAGCGATGCAGGCGCCGTCGCTCCAGCCGATGATGGCCGCCTTGTCGAGATGCAGTTCGTCCATGACGGCGAGCACATCTGAAGCCATCAGCTCATAGCTATAAGGACGGGAATCGCGGGTGCTTCGTCCATGGCCGCGGCTGTCGATCAGCACGACGCGGCGGCCGCGGCGCACGAGCGCCGGGACCTGGTAGCCCCAGTTGCCGCTGTGGCCGAGGCCGCCATGCAGCAGAATGACGGGTGGGCCAGAGCCATAGCTCGCATACCAGATACGGGCGCCGTCATGGGCGACATGACCGTCGACTGCCGCCGGCGGCAACGGAGCGGCGCCATGCGCTTCGAAATGGGTGAGCTCGTCGTCGTCAAATTCCATAGCGATCAGACTCATTGTTGCCGCAGCATAGAAAAGCCGGAAAACAGCCCAAGAACAACCGGAATCGCTTTCTAGCTCTTGCGATGCAACCAGGGGGATCAGCATTGGGCAGGAAGCTTTTCTATTGTGCGGCGGTGATAGCCATTGCCGCGGCTGGAATTTACCTCAACAATACCAGTATGCTAGCGCAGCATCGATCCGGAAAACCAGTGCTGCTCGCCCATCGCGGCATCGCCCAGCGGTTCGACGAAACCGATCTCAAGAACGACACCTGTACGGCGCGCCGCATGCTGCCGCCGAAACACGACTATCTGGAAAACACACTTCCGTCGATGCAGGCAGGTTTTGCGGCCGGCGCCGATATCGTCGAGATCGACGTGCATCCCTCGACCGACGGCGAATTTGCCGTCTTTCACGATTGGACGCTCGACTGCCGCACCGACGGGCATGGCGTCACCCGCGAGCATTCGATGGCTGACATGAGGAAACTCGACATCGGCTATGGCTATACCGCCGATGGCGGCAAGACCTTTCCCTTTCGCGGCCGGGGCATCGGCATGATGCCGACGCTTGCCGAGGTGCTGTCCACCTTTCCGGATCGGCGCTTCCTCGTCAACATCAAGAGCCGCGATCCTTCCGAGGGCGAAAAGCTCGCCGCGGTCCTCAATGGACTTCCCCGGGAAAGACGGGCCGAGATCATCGTCTATGGCGGTGACGAGCCGATCGACGTGCTCCGCCTGATGGCGCCCGATATCAAGACCGCCTCGCGCAAGAGCCTGAAGGGCTGCCTGTTCGGCTATATCGGCTATGGCTGGACCGGCCTGCTGCCGGACGAATGCAAACAGGCGATGATGCTGGTGCCGATCAATATCGCGCCGTGGCTCTGGGGCTGGCCGGATCGTTTTATCGATCGGATGGCGGATGCCGGGACCGAGGTTTTCGTGCTCGGCCCCTATCGCGGCAGCGATTTTTCCACCGGCATCGACCGCCCCTCGCAACTGGCGCGGCTGCCTGAGAACTATGCGGCGGGCATATGGACGAATGAGATCGAGGCGATCGGCAAGCTTGTAAAATAAGGTTTGAAAGACCTCACATCGACCTGATCGATCTTTCAATGTTTCCTTTGTGCATGTCGTTCTCCCAAAACCGCTGCACACTTTGGGCGACATGCACTACAGACTACGCGCCCGCAGCAATGCCGGGATCTCCTCCGGGGAGACCGGCCGGGAGAAGCGGAAGCCTTGCGCCTCCTCGCAGCGGGCCTGGCGCAGGAAATCCATCTGGGCGTCGGTTTCCACGCCTTCGGCGAGAACCGAGAGCTTCAGCGTCTGCGCCAGCGAAATGACCGCCGAGGCGATGGCGACGGCGGTCTTGTCGCCCGGCAGTGCCTCGACCAGCGAACGGTCCATCTTCAAGCGGTCGAAGGGGAAGGTCTTCAGCGCCGCAAGGCTGGAATAGCCGGAGCCGAAATCGTCGATCGACAGGCGCACGCCAAGTCCCCGCAGCGTTTCCATCATGGCGAGTGCGCGTTCGGCATTCTGCATCACCACGCTTTCGGTGACTTCAAGCTCCAGCCAGCGGGACTGCAGGCGGTGACGCTCCAGCGCCTCGGCGACATGGGTTGCGAAATCCGGATCGGCGAACTGCTTGGCCGAGACGTTGACGGCGATCGTCAGCGGCGTCAGGCCCATATCCTGCCAGTTGCGCGCCTGGCGGCAGGCCTCGTTCAGCACCCAGAGACCGAGGGGGACGATGAGGCCGGTCTCTTCGGCAAGCGGAATGAAATTGACCGGTGGCACCCTGCCCTTGGCAGGATGGTTCCAGCGGACCAGCGCCTCGAGCCCGGTGATGCGGCCGGTGGCGAGATCGACCTGCGGCTGGTATTGCAGAAACAGCTGGTGGCAGGTGATCGCCTGGTGCAATTCCTCGTGCTCGCCGAGCGGCATTCCGACAGGCGTGCTGCCGCCATCGTGATGCTGCAATGTGTTGCGGCCGAGTTCCTTGGCGCGGTACATGGCGCGGTCGGCATTGGCGAGAAGCTCTTGTGAAGTTGCACCATCGAAGGGGAAGGCGGCAACGCCGATGCTCGAGGTGACGGTGATCTCGCCGTCGGCGCCGCGGATCGGCCGGTTGATCGCCTTCTGCAGCTCGCGAAGGCGGCGGCTGATGCCGGCATCGTGGCTCGACTGGTGGACGAGCACCACGAGGAATTCGTCGCCGCCGAGACGCACCACCATATCGGACGCCCTGACACTATTGGCCATGCGGGCAGCGATCTCCTTCAGTACCTCGTCGCCGGCGGCGTGGCCGCGGCCGTCGTTGATGTCCTTGAAATTATCGAGATCGATATAGGCGACGGTCACCTTGCGGTTGTTGCGCCGGGCCTGGTCGAGGATGCTCGCCAGCCGCTCCTTGAGGAAGGCGCGGTTCGGCAGGCCCGTCAGATCGTCATGATGAGCCATGAAATGGATGCGGTCATCGACACGCTTGCGCTCGATGGCAATGCCGGCGATATGGGTGGCGAGCGCCACCAGCGTCATCTCATGCTCGGTGGGACTGCGGACTTCCCTGGAGTAGAGCGCAAATGTGCCGAGCACATTGTTCTGCGAGGTGGCGATCGGCGTCGACCAGCAGGAGCGGAACCCGAACGGGGCGATCAGCGCGCGAAAATCCTCCCAGAGCGGATCGCTCATCACATCCTCGACGATCACGGTCTGACCGCGCCACGCGGCGGTGCCGCAGGAGCCGACCTTGGGACCGATCGTGACACCGTCGATCAGGCGGCTGTAGCCGCCGGGCAGATTGGGAGAGGCGCCGTGATAGAGCCTGGTGCCCTCGCTATCGAGCAGCAGCACCGATCCATCGATCCCGGTCAGCTGCGCCTCGATCATCAGCACCAGCGCCTCGAGGATCATCGGCAACGGCTCGTTGCGGGCGATCATTTCGAGCAGGCTCGCCTGGCCGCGATGCAGATCCTCCTGGCGCTTGCGTTCGGTGATATCACGGGAAACACCGATCAGGCCGACGATCTCGCCGCGATCGTTGCGCAGCGGTATCTTCGAGGTCAGCCGACATATCGGTCTTCTGCTGCCGGGAAGGGTGTAGGATTCCTCCATGTCGATGCGGGCTTCGCCCGTCGCCATGATCTGTTGCTCGATGTCGAAATGGTGGCACGCCGTCTCGAAATCGAACAGGTCGAAATCGCGCTTGCCGGTGATCAGCGCAGCGCTCTCCAGACCAAGGCTGCTGGCAGTGACGGCATTGGCAAAAACGAAACGGCTGTCACGATCCTTGACGTAGAGGAAATCCGGAAGTTCGTGGACGATTTCCTTGAGGCGCAGATTCTCGATGCCCTCAGAAAGGTGGTGGGCGGTCGATGCCATCATTGCCTCCGTCGCGGCGACGATACGCCGCGTTTCGGCCGTCAGGGCATCGGCTGATTCCCATCGCCTGGCACTCGGTTCGTGCATGCCGCCATTCTCCCCGCCGGCCGAAGGCCGTATTCCCACCCGTCATCATAGAAATTCCCTTCAAAGTAGTCCTCATTTCCTTCGGCTTGCTTAAATGAAAGGGTGAACAAGACGACAATATAAGCGGCGATATCCTGCCGTCGCGCTCGGCCATAACGGCAATTTCGCCGGCCTTTGCCAAGCCTGTGCCAAAAGAATACATGCGGGTTTGGCACGTTTCCTGCTACGGGCGCGTTATGACAAGTGATCCCCGGATGCCCTCACGCCGCGACATGCTTTTCTTTCTTGCTGCCTCGGCCGTTGCGGGAGGGGCATCGTGCGCGCTTGCCTCGCCGCTGACGGCGGCCGCTCAGCCCGATCTGCGCGGGGCGATCGACGCGGTGGAATATCGCGCCGTTCCCGAAAGCGGCGACCGCAAGACCCGCAACCTGCAGCAGATGATCGAACAAGCGGCGCGCGAGAATGTGCCGGTCTTCCTGCCGCCCGGCACCTACCGGGTCTCCAATCTCACTTTGCCCGACAATACCCGCATCACTGGCGTGCCCGGCGCCTCGCGGATCGTCTATACCGGCGAAGGCCATCTTTTTGCGGCCGAGAACGTGCGGCGGATCGAGCTTTCCAATCTCGTCATCGACGGCGGCAACCGCTGGCTTGGCGACTATGCCGGCGGGCTTTTGCAATTTACCGGCGTCGACGAGGTGCTGATCGACAATTGCGAGATCGGCGGCAGCCGCAAGCACGGGCTGCAACTGGAGCGCTGCGGCGGGCGGATCGAGCGCAGCCGCATTTCGGGGGCTGCCCAAGCCGGGCTTTACGCGGTGGATTCCAGCACCCTCTCGGTCACCGGCAATACGGTCTCGGATTGCGGCAATGGCGGCATCTTGGTGCATCGCTGGAAGAAGGCGGAGGACGGCACGGTCGTCTCCGGCAACCGCATCTCCAATATCCGCGCCAATGACGGCGGCACCGGGCAAAACGGCAACGGCATCAACATCTTCCGCGCCGACGGCGTGATGGTGGTGAATAACCAGATCTCCGATTGCGCGTTTACGGCGATCCGCGCCAATTCGGCTTCGAACATCCAGATCAGCAGCAATCAGTGCCGGCGGTCCGGCGAAACGGCGATCTACGTCGAATTCGCCTTCGAGGGCGCCGTCGTTTCCGCCAACATGATCGACGGGGCGGCAAACGGCATTTCCATCGCCAATTTCGACGAGGGCGGTAGGCTGGCAAGCGTCACCGGCAATGTCGTGCGCAACCTGACGCTGCGCGGCCCATACCAGCACGAGGTCGGCTTCGGCATCGGCATCGCGGCAGAGGCCGATACGCTGATTTCAGGCAATGTCATCGAGGGCGCGCCGCGCTGGGGGCTGCAGATCGGCTGGGGGCCTTATCTGCGCAACGTCGTTGTGACAGGCAATGTGGTGCGCAAGGCGCCGGTGGGATGCGCCGTCTCGGTCGCCGATGGCGCCGGCACTGCCGTCATCACCGACAACGTGTTCCAGGAGACCGCCGAGGGGGCGGTGCTCGGCTTCCAATGGGAGAAGAAGGTCTCCGGCGAAATGGCGGGCGGCGGCTCGCCCTATGCGCAGCTGACCGTCGAGAGAAACCGCGTCTCCTGAGGAGGGCATTTGTTTTCCCGAGAGACAGAAATGCTCTATCTCTTTGTTTTTGCGTCATCAAGTCAGTTTATGCCGAGGGCTGGCATTGCTTGGTTTGGCTCGCGGATAGCGTTGCTGACACGGGCGTTTGCGCCGCGAGTGGTTCCTTCGCCCGCCCCTTGCTCCGTCATGCTCGGCCTTGCCGAGCATCTGCACCGTATCGATCAATCGCCACGGGCATAGATCCTCGGCACAAGGCCAAGGATGACGGAGGGTGGGGCACGTATCCGCCAAACTCGCACCGGCCTACAGAGGCCCCCCGACTGGGTGCTTATCAGGCACTCACCTCTCCTCCGGCCTGTGAAAACCGCCGCGCGGTTTGTACAACTGAGCACTTTTTTACCGGAATTGCTTGGCGCATCAAAAGCTTTCATCGTCCCATCAGTGGCAAGGACTTTTCCGGGGCTGATCCGGCATTTACGATCCCTCGGACACATCGAGGGGATACGTTTATGCTGACAATCTACGGAGTCTATCGATCGCGCGCGTCTCGCGTTTACTGGATGGCGGAGGAACTCGGGCTCGAATTCCGCTCGGTGCCGGTGCTGCAGGCAAGGCGGCTGGCAGAACCGCTCGCAACGGATGCGCCCCTCAACACGCATTCGCCTGAATTCATTACCGTCAACCCGATGGCGCAGATCCCCAGCATTCGGGACGGCGACCTCGTCATGCACGAGTCGCTGGCGATCAATCTTTACCTGGCGCGTAGACATGGCGGGCCGCTTTCCGGCCAAAGCGTCGAAGAAGACGGATTGCTGACGATGTGGACGATCTGGGCAGCCGCGGAGGTCGAGCCGCATACGGTGAAGATCGTGCTCACCTATGATAACGGGCTCGAAGACAGCGAAGGCGGCCAACAGACGATCGCGGTTGCCTGCCGGTCGCTGCGCAGGCCGCTGGCGGTTCTCGAAGGCCACCTTGCCGGAAGGCAGTGGATCGTCGGCGACCGCTTCACCGTCGCCGATCTCAACCTCGCCGAGGTGCTGCGCTACGCCCAGACCGAGGAGGCGCTTTTCCAGGCGCATCCGAATATCAAAACCTGGATCGAACGCTGCCAGTCCCGTCCCGCCTACAAGGCGATGCAGGCGACGCGAGCCAAGGAGCCGATCGAGGTTTGAGGATTATCGGAAAAGCGTGAGCGTGCCGGCCATTTCCTCGCGGATCCAGGCCTTGAAATCCCTCACCTTCTTCGGCTCCCGCGTGCCCTCGGCGGTGACGAAGTAGTGGCCGAAGCCGGTGCGGGCGCGAATGCCAAAGGGGGCGACCAGCCGGCCTTCGGCGAGCGCAAAGGCGGCAAGGGTCTGCCAGGCCAGCATGACGCCCTGGCCGGCGATCGCCGCATCGAGGCAGAGCGAGGCATCGTTGAAGACGTGGCGGGTTGAAAGCGTCGCGCCTGAAAGCCCGGCCTCGCGCATCCAGACCTCCCAGGTGAACATGGCATGGCCGTCGATGATCGCAGGCAGTGCGAGGATATCGGCGGGTTCCTTCAAATTCGCCGCCATCTCGGGGGAGCAGACGGGAAAGACCTCCTGTGCCAACAGCAGTTCGGCCTTCACGTCCGGCCACTTGCCGTTGCCGACGCGGATGCCGATATCGACATCGCAAAGCGCCGGACTGACGAGATTGGTGGTTGCATCCAGCCGCAGCTTGATATCCGGGTGACGCTCGGCGAAACGATCGAGCCGGCAGACCAGCCAGCGGGCAGCGAAAACCGGCGCCACCGAGATGGTCAGGATGGTGTCATCCTTGCGGCTGGCGATCGACACCGCCGCCGAAAGACGGGCGAAACCCTCGTCGAGCGCCAGGAGTACCGGCCGGCCGGTTTCGGTGGCGATCATCCCCCTGGCCGTGCGCTCGAAGATCACCTGACCGAGCTGAGCTTCGGCCTTGATCACCTGCTGGCTGACGGCGCCGACCGAGACGCCGAGTTCGTCGGCCGCGGCCTGCAGCGAGCCGAGACGGCCGACGGCTTCCAGCGCCCGCAGGCCGTTGAGATGGACCATGTTCAGGTTCTTCATATAGTTTTTCTATACCGCCTCAGCGTTATTCTCAATTGAAAATCTACCTGTTGAGGCCGACATTGCAAGCATAGGCAATCCATTCGAACGCAAGGTGTGGTGGCCAGACAGGATGGCTCCGAGGCAGAGAGCCGCGGGGCGATCACATCCGCGCCACGGAAGAAAGCGAGGCATGCCATGTCGTTGCTGAAGTTTTTCTTGAAGCCTGTCCTCCATATGGGCAATACGGAAATTGCGGATTCCCCAGCCTGGAAGGACGATCCGCTGCGGCATCCCGAGGTCGAGCGCATGTCGATGCGCGAAATCGCCGATCTGCCGCTCGGGATGGAGACCGGATTCTCTGTTGAGGCCAAGCCGCTGCTGGCGAAATGCGCGTGAAAATATCCAAGTCAAGGAAGGAGAGCATGATTATGCTTTATTGGCTTAAGGGGCATCTACTTTGACACGATCGTCAAACTGTGCTTAGCTGTCCTCGGTCCCAGGACAGAGGACAGCTAGCATGAAAAGCCAGGATATCGTGATTTTACTAAAGCTCGTCAGCCTTCAGGAGCAGGAAGAACACAAGGAAAACGAGTGGCTTCAGCTGGTATCACAGGGCGACGATCCTTATTCTGTTCGCAATCTGGAGGCATCGCTGGGGATAAGCAAAACGGAAATCAGTCAGGCGATAAAGAGGAGTACCTCCTCCGGAATTGCAACAAAGGACAGCCAATCCGGCCGGCCAAGACCGAGCCGGAGGAACATTCTCGAGTTTATTCTGCACGGCTTCCGGTTCGTCTTTCCTGCGAACGCCGGAGCGATGCAACGGGGTATCCCCACCGCTTTCGCCGCCCCGATGTTGAAGGACCTGCTGATCAGTGGCGGCAACTACATATATGTTTGGCCCCATCCCAGCGGCAGGGACTTGGGCCAGTCGATTGATCCGCTATTTAAAACCGTCCCGGAGGCGGTTTTGAGGGATGCGCGGCTTTATGAATATCTGGCGCTCGCAGACGCCATTAGACTGGGTAACCAGCGAGAGGTTGGCGTCGCAAGCGAACATCTGTCTTCAAGGCTGCTGCAAAAATGATCACGGTACAAGGCCAATTGCTGGAGATGCTGCAGTCGGTCGCCAACGCGCTCGGCGAAGATCTACGAAAGAGGCTGGTCTTCGTCGGCGGCTGCACGACCGCCCTGTTCATAACCGATCCCGTTACGATTGAAGGCGTTAGAACGACCGATGACGTCGATCTCATCGTAGATCTGGAAGGCTTTTCCGAGTGGGCTGCCTTGTTATACGAACTCCGCCAGAGGGGATTTTCCGAGGCTGCTGACGAAACTGTTATATGTCGGATGCGACTCGGTCCGCTGAAAGTCGACTTCATGCCGGATGACGAAGCTATCCTTGGATTTAGCAATCGCTGGTATGCAAAGGGTATTGAAACTGCAACGCAAAAGGCTCTCAATGACTCGCTCGTTATCAATATCCTCACACCGCCACTTTTCATTGCAACAAAGCTCGAGGCGTTTACCGGACGCGGCAACAACGATCTGTATTTGAGCCGGGATGCAGAAGATATACTGCTCGTCGTGGACGGGCGAGAAGGGCTTCTGATGGAGATCCAGGGCGCCGAAAAGGAGGTCCGTGCCTTTATCGCCGACGGGTTCCGAGCATTGATGGCACATCAGGATTTCGATGATTTCCTGGACGGAAATCTGCGTGGGCAGGCCGGGCGCTCCGATGTCGTTCGCGAGCGCTTCCTGACGATAAGCCAGGTCTCGGATGGTGATCTCAATGCACATTGATTCGCGATGGTTATTACCTGCGCCCGCGCGGACAAGCCCATGGCTTCCGCTCGCACTTTTCGGCATCATGCTCTAAGCTTTCTCCCTGGCAGAAAGGGCGGAACCATGGCCGGCGATGTCGATGCGATTTTCGAACGGCTGAAGCGGCTGGCGACGGAAGCCAAGCTGCCTGATGTCGAGGAGAGCACCTCCTACGGCAATCCGGCGCTGAAGGTCGGCGGCAAGAGTTTTGCGGCGGTGAAGAACACCGAGACGATCGTGATCTCGATTTCGCTCGACGACAAGGATCACCTGCTGGAAATGGCGCCCGACGTCTATTTTCAAACCGATCATTATGTCGGCTGGCCGTATCTGCCGGTGCGCGCCGCCGTGATCGGCGACGAGGAATTGCGGCTGCGGCTGATCGGCGCCTGGCTGTTCCGGGCGCCGAAGAAGCTTGCGGCCCGCTATCAGGCCCGGTCGTAGGCCAGCGCACGCTGGACGGCGGGGCGCTGCAGCATGCGGGCGTGGTGGTCGCTCGCCTTTTCGAAGCGGGCGGGATCGACGCCGTCCGACGGCAGCCAGTCCGTCATGACGAAGAGATAGGGATCGGCGAGCGAATAGGCTTCACCCATCACCCATGGGCCATTAAACATCGTCTGCTCGATCAGCGTGAAACAATCGGCCATATTCTGCGGCACCTTGGCCTTCATCGCCTCGATGGCCGCCGGCTCGTCCGCCCAGCGTGAGCCGCGCGGGCGATGCGCATGGTTCACATGCACGGTCGAGCAGATATAGCTGTTGAAGGACTGGAGCCTGGCAAATTCGAAGGGATCATCAGGCGGCGCCAGCTTGGCGGCCGGGGCGCTCTGGGCGATATAGGCCAGGATCGCCGGCGTTTCCGTCAGCACGCCATAATCGGTGACAAGTGCGGGCACCCGGCCCTTCGGGTTGATCTTCAGATAGTCCGGCGAGCGCTGCTCGCCATCGCGGAGGCTGATCTTCTTTACTTCGAAGGCCAGACCGGATTCCTCCAGGGCAATAAGGCTCGCGAGCGCGCAGGTTCCCGGCGCGTAATATAGTGTCAGCATGGTTCTCGACTCCCTTTCGGCAAGGGTTATAGCGTAGTGGTGCGCGGGTCGGAACTGGTGGGATTGGGTTTTGCTTCTCCCAGGACAAGTGAGGTGCGTTGAGCGCGAGCGAAGGGCAATGAATGGTGTGCCGTGTGGCCCCCTCATCCGCCTGCCGGCACCTTCTCCCCGCTGGGGAGAAGGGATTTGTGGCAGCGCCTCTTAAAGCGTCGGTTGTGGAACCGAAGCCAATCCGCTTGTTCCCTCTTCTCCCCTGCGGGGAGAAGGTGGCCCGAAGGGTCGGTTGAGGGGGTGAGCGGCAAAGCCGCGAATGGCCTGAGCGCAAGCGAAGGGCAATGTAGAGGCGCGCGGGCGAGCAACCCGGCTCAACCGCAGCCCGGCACATCCTCCAGCCTGTGCCAGACCGGAATGCCGCGTTCCCGGGCGATGCGGACGTCGTTGTCCGCTCCTTTGGAATCGCCGGGCAGGCGCAGCACGCCCTCGCAGAGCTGCAGCAGCCGGCCGGCGACCGGGTGGAAGATTTCTTCGTAGAGCGCGTCGCCGACCGACCGGCCGCCGGCGGCGTGCCAGATCGGCAGGGCCACCCATTCGCCGATCATCGGCACGTGGCCGGCCTGAAACAGCGCGTGCGAGGGTTGCTCCAGCCGCTTCAGGTTGGCGGCCATCTTTTCCGGGTCGTCGCCCGTTCCGGACCGATAGGGCCCGGCAATCAAAATCAACATGATCCACTCCTCGCTCCGCTTATGCGTGAGCACTCTCCCGGCCTCATGCACGGGATTTCGTGAAAATGCACGATATTTCTTGAATGTCGAGTCATTTCGTGCAATATCGGGCAATTATGTTTAATTTCGTGCGGAGATCCGATGCTGACAACACAACGCAAGACCCTCATTCTCGACATTTTGCGCCGTGACGGCCAGGTGGTCGCCAAGCGCGTCGCCGAGGATTTCGCGCTTTCGGAGGACACGATCCGCCGCGACCTCAGGGAAATGGCGGCGGAGGGGCTGCTGAAACGGGTGCATGGCGGGGCGATGCCGCTGGCGCCAGACCTGCCTGATTTCACCGCGCGGCGCAGCGTCTCGTCGCAGATCAAGGCGCGGCTGGGGGCGGCGGCGGCGGCGATGGTGAAGCCGGGACAGATGATCTTCCTCGACGGCGGCACGACGACGGCGGAGATCGCCCGGCAGTTGCCGCGCGACATGCCGCTGACGGTTGCGACCCACAGCCCGACCATCGCCACCGAACTCGAACACCACCCGACAGCCGAGGTGATCCTCACCGGCGGACGGCTCTACAAACATTCGATGGTGGCGACGGGCGCGGCGGCCATGGTGGCGATCTCACAACTGCGCCCCGACCTCTTCTTCCTCGGGGTGACGGCCGCGCATCCGGTGCACGGGCTTTCCACCGGCGATTTCGAGGAAGCGGCGATCAAGCGGCACATCGCCCGCTGCTCGGCCGAAACGCATGTGCTGCTGACCGAGGAGAAGTTCGACCTCGTCTCGCCCTGCCCGGTGCTTGGCATTTCCGAGGTGGCGGGGCTGATCGTGCCCATGGAGATGACGGCCGAGCGGCTGAAACCCTATCGCGATCTCAACGGCGCGATCGCCGCAGCATGATGGTGCTGCGGGAGGGCTGCGGTGCGGCAGCGTGCGGCAGAAGGCTTGCGGCAAGGGCCGCGATGAAGGCCGCCAGTACGGCATAGGCCGGCGCCATGCTGCCGGTTCCAAGGGTAAGCAACGTCTGCAGATATGGCTGCGCCAGCGCGATGATGACGGAAAATGCCGGCATATCGAGCAGGGTCCCGGCGATCCGCGATAGTTCCGGCATGAAGGCTACACCGGCAAGCGCGCCGTAGACCGCCGTCAGGCGGAGGGCGAGGCGCAACGGCGCCGAGGCTGCAAGCGGCGGCGTGTCGCCATCCTCGATGGCAATCATGAGATAGGCAACGAAAGCCGCCAGAAACAGCAAGGCGACGGGCAGCGCCGCCAAGGTGGCGGGCCGCGTCAGAGCCGCCGCATCCGCCGCCAGGAAGAGCAGGATCGGCGTCGAAGCGACGAACCAGATGGCGACGATCAGGCCCCAGAACCAGGTGAGCGAGAGAGCGTGAAGACGGAGCAGCGTCGCGATGAAGAGGACCCCGATCGCGGTCCAGATGCAGGCGGGTTTGAGCACGCCCGATATCAGCCGGAGGGCCGGCTCGCAGGCGCCGGCCATATCGCCGCAGCCGGACAGCTGGATCGTGAGCCAGGTGATATAATCGAGGCTCAGCGCGGCGAACATGAAGATGCCGACACCCATCAGCATCCACCAGAGATAGCGGCCTGCAAACATGCCCTGCCCTCACGGCTTCCAGGACTGTGCTCACGTCGCCGCGAAAGGGTGCATCCGCGATCGCAGGACGTACCCTTTTATATTAGGTAATCTTATTTTTCTCATAACTTATATATTCGGTTCGAACTCATCCGGCCAAGGCGGAGGTGACCCTGATATCGCCGACATGGATGCCGTTCCAATTGCGCATCGGCGTTGCGGCATGGGCCATCAGGCCCGCATGCACCTCGCTCTCCGTCTCGAAGAAGCGGGCAAGCGTCGCCGCCACCATGGCTTCGGCGGCGCGGGTCATGCCGTCCTCGCATTTGAGCGCGATGGCGATGCCCTTTTCCGGGATCGCCCCACAGAAGACACCCTCGGCACCGGTTTTGACGAAGATCCGGCCGGGGGCGATCTGCATCAGCGCCGTGCAGGCGCGGCCGGAGCCGGCGACGTAGAAGGGTTCGGCCATGCAGGCCTCGATCAGCCGGCGGGATGCCTTGGCGCGCAGGGGTTCGAGGCCGGCGCCGGTCGCCATTTTGGCAAAACCGTGGGCAAGGCTGCGCAGCGGCACGGCATAAGTTGGAATCGAGCAGCCATCGGTGCCGCAGCTTTCTGCTCCGAGCACCGCGCCGGTCAGGCTTTCCATCGCCGCGCGGATCTCAACCTGCAGCGGATGCTGGTAGCCGACATAGCCCCTCGGATCGAGGTCCTGATGGCAGCAGGCGCAGATGAAACCGGCATGTTTTCCCGAGCAATTGTTGTGCAGCGCGGTCGGCGCATCGAGCCTGCGAGCCTGCTGGATCAGGACCTTTTGACTCATCGACCAATGGGCGCCGCATTCCAGCGCCTCGGCATCGCGACCGGCCCGCGACAGCATGGACGCGGCCAGCGCCACATGCTCCTCCTCGCCATTGTGCGAGGCGCAGGCCAGCGCCAATTCCTTGTCGCCGAAGCCATAGGCATCGGCCGCGCCACTCTCGACCAGCGGCAGCGCCTGCATCGCCTTGCAGGACGAGCGCGGGAAGACCGCAGCCTCGATATCGCCCAACGAGAAGACAAGCTTGCCATCACCATCGACCACAGCCACCGCGCCACGATGGCGACTTTCGACGAGCAGGCCGCGGGTGACTTCGACGGTGACGGGATTGGTCATGAGCTTTTATCCGGATGCTGGCGGGATAGCGCAGTCCATAACGCGTCACGCGGCGAAAGCCAACGGGGTTGATGTGGCGTGGGGGCAAGCGATGGCGATCGCCATCAGGATGGCGGAGGTGCCCGGCTGATGGAGTGGCCGACGCGACGGCGGCGAGTTGGCGGAAACATCGCCCCCTGCTCCGTCATCCTCGGCCTTGAGCCGAGGATCCATGCCCGTTGCTGGTGGAGGCCCGCGTGGATCCTCGGGTCAAGCCCGAGGATGACGGAGGGTGGGGTGAGCTTCTGGAGCAAGTACAGCGACGTGCGGCGGAATGCGAGCGTAGCTGGGCCTCCTGCTGGTCGCTCTCTCCAACGCCCGCCCCTGTTTCGATGCCCTTTGTGTAGGCATCACTCTCAGTGCGTCTGCGCTTTTCCTAATCTCTTTCAACAATGATTTTATGCAGAACACCGTGTCTGTCACGAGCCCGGATTTCGATGGCCTTGCTCTTATTTCCAGCATTCGCGACATTGCAGATTTCGGTGATGGCATCCCAAAATTGTGCGCTGGCAGGAGAATCTATCTCAAGAGTATTCATGACTTGTCTCGCCGATTTCCAGGTAATGGGAAAATCACAAGTTTTCGTACCCTGACGAAAGTTGCGCTCATACGGCGTTGGCGGATCGAGGAGCGTGCAACCGGCAACGGCAAAAGAAAGCGCCACAGCGCCAAGAAAGCGGAATTTCATCGACCCCATCCAATTGATCAACCGCGGCGAGCACTAAGGGCAGAAGATTGGCAGAGTCAACCGGCTATGGCGTGCCAAGCGCTAGCTGCGAGAGCTGTCGGACAACGATCACACAGTCCGGCCAATCATCACATAAATTGACCGAAGCGATCGAAAACTATCGTTTCTCTGATAAGTCCGATGCAGCTAAGAGTGGTGCATCAGGAACCATCCCCATGCCATCCACTTTTTCCTTGATCCTTCGCGACAACAGGATCCGAATTCCGACCGTGACCCTCGTCGCGCTCGCCTTCACCTATGCGTCGACCGCGCCCTACCAGTCGATCATCGGGATCAATGAACTCGGCTTGAGCAACGGCGCCTATTCGGCACTGGTGTTCTTCTCTTCGATCGTCAACGTCACGACGAGCCTGACGCTCGGCATCTGGTCGGACAGGCTGAAGGAGCGCCGGCCGCTGGTGCTGGGGCTTTCCGTCGCCGGCATGCTCGGCTTCGGGTCGATCGCGATCATTCATAGCCCCGTGGTCTTCATCTTCTCCACGCTGTTGCTGGTGCCGATGAGCAATTCCACCTATTCGCTTTTGTTCGCCAGCCTGCGCGCCAGGACCAACCAGATGGACCGCGGCCAGGGGGCGGCGATCACCGCAATGGTGCGGGCGCTTTTTTCCGGCTCATGGGCGCTGGCGCCGGGATTGATCGGCCTCTATCTCGTCAGTTCGCCGCCAATGACGCCGGCCTATGGGATCGCGGCATTGGCAAGCTGCACCTGCTTCTGCCTGTATTTCTTCTTCGCACCCGGAAATGGCTCCAGCGGCCCTGCCCCCGATCCAGTCGGCTTCTTTGCTTCGCTGAAACGGATTTTCGTGCCGCATGTGCTGTCGCGCGTTATCGTCATGGCGATGCTGTTCGGGCTGCAGCGGCTGAACGCCATGCTCCTGCCGCTGATCATCACCCATGCGGCCGGCGGCACCGTAGTCGATGTCGGCTTCATGGCAGGTTTGACGGCTTTGCTCGAGATGCCGTTCATGATGATGTGGGGTTTTGCACAGCGCCGCTTCAAAACCGCGCATGTGCTCGCCTTCGGCGCGCTGATCTACTGCGTCTATCTACTGCTGCTCGGCTTTGCTTCCGCACCCTGGCACGTCTACGCACTGCTCCTCTTCAATGCCTGCGGGGCGGCAGCGATCCTCAGTGTGCCGATCACCTATCTGCAGGACCTGATCGCGGACCGGCCAGGGCTTGGAACCTCGCTGATCTCGCTGAACACGTTCATTGGGGTTGGCGTCAGCGCCGGCCTCTTTGCCTTCGGCACCGCGATCACCGATTATTCCGGCACCGCCTTCGTCGGCGCGGCCGCGGGTCTCGCATCGATCGGAGTGCTGCTCTATCTCGAAAGCAGCAGGCGGCAGGCGCGGCAACCGGCGTGACGTGCCGTTCCGATCGACAGGCGTCAATGCGGCGTGATGCGATAGGCGCAGCGGCGGGCGCCGGCGAGGATGTGTTCGCTGCGTTCGATATCGGCGCCGAGGACGGCGCGGAAGGTTTCGAGTTCGGAGCGGCAGAAGCCGGCACAGGCAGTGGCGGCCGCGCAGATCGGGCAGTGGTTTTCGACCAGCATGAAAGCGCCGTCCGGCTCCTGCCAGCAATCGGCCATATAGCCTTCGCGGGTGCGGATGCCGGTAAGGGCCTCGACGCGCGCGGCAAGGTCATGGGCCTGGCTGAGGTCCTGCCGATAACGCTGCAGCGTCTCAGCCTCCCGGGCGGAAATGACGGTATCGAGGGCTGCGGGGCCGAGCTGCTCGACGAGCGTGCCGAGGAGGTTTGCCGTCAGTTCGGCATGGCCATCCGGGAACTGGCGGTTGCCGCTGGCTGTGAGGTGCCAGAGCTGGCGCGGCCGGCCACGGCCGGCAGCAGCAACGGTGACCGGTTCCACCAGCCCCTCCTCCGCCATCTTCGACAGCTGCTGGCGGGCGGCCTCGCCCGATATGCCGAGAGTATCGCCGATCGCGGCGGCGAGCTGCGGCCCGTCGGTCTTTATCAGGATCAGGATGCGGTTGGCTGGGGACTGGCGCATATTTTTCCAAGTCACGTCTTGTTTAATTCGAGGCGGCGTGTAATTTTCCAATTTATAACTTGGAAAATAATCCTTCGCCAGTAAAATCTCGGGGTCCTCCCATGTCGAATATCGACCAGACAGCCGTCATTCCCAGCGCCAGCTCCGTCTTCCGCCTCTTCCTGCCCGAGCACCTGCCGGCAACATTGATGCTGGCCGGCGGCGTGACGCTTTATGCGGTGGAGAGTTACATCATGGCGACGATCGCGCCTTCGATCGTGCGCGATGTCGGCGGCCTCGCGCTGTTTTCCTGGGTCACCAGCCTGTTCGTCGCCGCTGCCGTGCTCGGCTCGATCTTCGTCGCCATGCGGTCGCGCGGCATCGGGCTTCGATCCGTCTATGTGATCGCGGCACTGGTCTTCGGCGCCGGCAGCCTGATTGCCGCAGCCGCACCGTCGATGCCGGTGGTGCTGATCGGACGCGCGGTGCAGGGTCTCGGAACAGGCGCACTTGCCGCGCTCGGCTATGCCTTCATCCGCTTCGTCTATCCCGAGCCGCTATGGCCGAAGGCATCGACCCTCTATGCGGCAATCTGGGGGGTCTCGACCGTCATCGGGCCGACGCTCGGCGGCTTCTTTTCTTCAGGCCACGCCTGGCGCTACGCTTTCATCGTGCTCGTGCCGCTCGGCCTGCTGATGGCGGTCTTGGCGCCACGACTGTTGCCCGACGTCGAGGACGACCGCGAGCAGGCAAAGACGCCGGTCGCCCAGATCGGGCTGCTGCTTGCCGCCGTGCTGATGGTGAGTGCGGCCGGCGCGATCGAGGCGACAGCCACGAAGGTCGCGCTGATCGCCGCCTCGGTCGTCGCGGTCGCCGGCATGATCGTCATCGAGGGCCGAAGCCCGAACCGCCTGCTGCCCTCCGGCGCCGTCAGCCTTTCCCAGCCGATCTCACGGGTCTACCTGGCGATGCTCGCCGTGACTGTCGTTCTCGTCAGCGACGTCTTCATTCCCTATTTCCTGCAGACCCTGCATGGGGTGCCGGCGATCGTCTCGGGTTATCTCGTGGCGCTCGTCGCCCTCGGCTGGACCTTGGCGGCCTTCCTCAGCGGCTCGTGGACCGGCGGCCGAGCCTATTGGGCAATCGTCATTGGCGCCCTCATCGAGGCGGCGGCGACCGCTTGCCTCGCCGTCTTCCTCGCCACGGACAATCCCGACGGGCATATGCTCCTCATCGTACCGGCGGCAATCGGCATGTTCATGATGGGCTTCGGTATCGGTCTCGGCTGGGCGCATCTCGTCGCCATGGTTTTGAGGCTCGTCGCCGACAACGAGAAGGACAAGGCTTCTGCCGCGATCCCGACAATGAGTTCGCTCGGTGGGGCATTCGGAGCCGCCTTTGCCGGCGTCATCGCCAATGGCGCCGGCCTCGTCGATCCCGGCGGCATATCAGGCGCGCTGTCGGCAGCGCACTGGCTCTATCTGCTGATGGCGCTGCCCGGTGTTCTCGCTGTCGGCGTGTCGCTGACATTACCGCGCCGCGCGTCTTTTTAAATGCGCAGCATGACCTTGCCGACATGGCTGCCCTCTTCCAACAGCCGGTGCGCTTCGACGACCTCTTCGAAGGCAAAGACCTTGTGGATGACGGGGGCGACGGTGCCGGCTTCCAGCAGCGGCCAGACCTCCGAGAGCAGGTCGTCGCGGATGGCGCGTTTTTCCTCTGCCGTGCGCGGCCGCATGGTGGAGCCGGTGACCGTCAGGCGCTTGACCATGATCGGCGAGAGATTGACCTTTTCGGCGAGCGCGCCTCCGAGGAAGGCGATGATCGACAGGCAGCCATCCTTCCCCAGCGAGGCGATGTTGCGCTCGAAATAGGAGGCGCCGATCATGTCGAGGATGATGTCGACGCCGTGGCCGGTCTCGGCCTTGATCACCTCGGCGAAATTCTCGCTCCTGTAGTTGATCGCGCGCTTGGCGCCGAGCCTTTCGCAGGCCTCGCATTTTTCCTTCGAGCCCGCCGTCGCGTAGACCTCGGCACCGAAGGCGCGGGCGAGCTGGATCGCCGTCGTGCCGATGCCGCTGGAACCGCCATGGATCAGCACGGTCTCGCCTTCCGTCAGCCCGGCCATTTGGAAAAGATTGGCCCAGACGGTGAAGAAGGTCTCGGGCAAAGCCGCCGCCTTCACCGCATCATAACCTTTGGGAAAAGGCAGGATCTGGCCTGCCGGCAGCAGGCAATATTCGGCGTAGGCGCCGCCATTGGCGAGCCCGCAGACCTTGTCGCCGACGGCATGGCCGCTGACGCCCGGGCCGACGGCAACGATTTCGCCCGACAGTTCCAGGCCGAGGATCGGGCTCGCATCCTTGGGCGGGGGATAGCTGCCCTGTCGCTGGGCAATATCGGGCCGGTTGACGCCGATCGCCTCGGCGCGCACCAGAACCTCTCCGTCGCCGGGTACAGGAAGCGGACGCCTGCCGATCGTCATCACCTCCGGCCCGCCGAAGGACGGCAGATCGACGAAACGCATGTCCTGAGGCAATGGCATGACCCGGTTCCTCCCTCATCCGATGCAAACGGAAGATGCACAGGAAATAAATCAGCCCCGCGGGCTTGGGAAGGCTTGATGTGGCAGAGGCGTCAATTCGCCTCGCCCAGCAGATGGAAGACCAGGCCTTCGTCGCTGTCCTTGGCGGCCGACTTGATGATGGCGATTTCGGCGCTGACGCGGTTGATATCGTCGATGACGAGGCCTTCCGGCAGTTCGATGACGCCGATCGAGCAGCGCATCAGCGGGAACAATGCTTCCGCACCGGTGCGGTCGTGACCGAGGATGCGGCCGGCGGCGCGATCCTCATCGGAATAGAGGTCCCGCACGTCGTCGTGGAAATCACTGATCAGCCGGTCGAGAATCTCCGTCAGCTCTTCCTTGGTCCAGCCGACGACGCCGATGAAGAAATCGTCGCCGCCGACATGGCCGAGGAAATGGCGCTCGGCGAAGAAATAGCGGCGCATCAGCGCCGCAAACAGCGAGATCGCGTGGTCGCCGAGATGGAAGCCATAGGCATCGTTGAACGGCTTGAAATTGTCGAAGTCGCAATAGCAGAAGTGGCGGAGCTCATCGCCGTCGCGGCCGGACTGACGCATGAAATCGCGGATGGCGCGATTGCCCGGCAGGCCGGTCAGCGGATTCTGGTCCTGCGCGGTCTTCAACTGTTTCTCGTTGATGACCTTGATCAGCGAGGCGGCGGAGACGACGCCGGCATAGCGCATATTGTCGGTCAGGATCAGGCAGTTGCTGCCTTCCATATTGGCGAAGATCGCCATCAGCTGCTCGGCGTCGCTGTCGAGGCCGACGATCGGCGCCATCTCGACGAAATGCGAAATGCTGCGCTCGTACATCTTGTTCTTCAAGAGATCGCGGCCGAAGGGCTGATAGATATATTCCTTGAGGTGATGCTCGTGGATGATGCCGCGCGGCTCGTCATTGGCGTTGAGGACGGGAAAGAAGGCCTGACGCGGATTGCGGCGGAAGAGTTCGAAGACGCTGTCGATGCTGTCGTTCTCGTAGGCCGTCGGCAGCATCTCGATCTGCTTGCGGATGAGGATTTCGTCGAGCGACTGGCTGCCCCGCTTGCTCTTGCCGAGCTCCTGCAGATGCGGGAAGGACGGCGCTAGCTCCGATATATGCGTCGTCGGGCGGGAGATGAACCAGCCCTGGACGAGGTCGACGCCATATTCGCGGCAGGCGATGAATTCGGCCTCGGTCTCGATGCCTTCGGCGACGACGCGCGTGCCGAGCACATGGGCGATGTTGACGATGCTTTTCAACAGATGCCGCTTGCGCGGGCTGCGGTCGATCTCGGCGACGAAATGCCGGTCGATCTTGAGATAATCGACGGCATAGTCGCAGAGCAACTTCATCTCGCCGTGACCGACGCCGAAATCGTCGATCGCCAGCTTGAAACCGGCCTTGCGCAGCCTGGAAACGAGGCCGGAAAATTCCGGCACGCTGGTATTGTCGAAACGCTCGGAGAATTCGAAGCAGACGGAGGATGGCGGAATATTCGCCTTCCGCAGATGCTGCAGCAGGGTCTCGACCAGGCTTTCGCCATGCGGGATGAGCCGGACGTCGAGATTGAGAAACAGCGTCGAGGTGGAGAAATTCGACAGCGTCGCGAATTTGGCGAGCGCGCGGCTGGCGACCATCTGTTCGAGCTGCAGCAGTTGTCCGGCCTGGTGGGCCTCGTCGAGGATGTCGATGGGCGTTTCGTAGCCGATGCGCTCCTGGCCGCGCATCAGGGATTCGTAGCCGAAGACCGTGCCGGTGCCGGCCTCGACGATCGGCTGGAAGGCATTCTCGACCACGAGCTTGGCAAGGGTGACGATCTGATCGCTGGCGTAGCGGCGCAGGACATCCGGCGCTACGGTGGCAGCCAAGGACAACCCAGTCTTCACGTGGCCGGTCTTCATTGTGGCTGATCTCCACTGTGACTTGTTCTTTTTCATCCGGAACATGCCGCAGAAGGGTCAATGAACTCTTTCGCCAATGTGAAAGTTTTATGAAACGCGCAAGGGCCTTGCACGCGTTCCGCGTCTGTTCAATTTTTCGAATGCAATCAAACGCTTATTCAGGCGGAGCGACGGCGCTCCGCCTCGTGATCGGCGAACATGTCGGCGACGCATCTGCCGCCGGATGGAGCGCCGTCGTCAAGAACATCGTCCCGGAACTCATTGAGCTTGCGGGTGGTATCCCAGAGGCGCAGAGCCTCGCGGACAACCTCACTGCTCGAGGCATAACCGCCATTGTCGACGGCGGCGCGGATGCCCGCTGCCTGTTGCGGAGAGATGGAAACGGTGACCATCGGCATGAACTTCCTCCCTTTTCTGATCAGGCAGAACCCTGCCTCTGGGGGACGCATGACCATTTTCAGCATTCTCGGCGATCTCGCCGGTGCCTTGGTGCATTCGCACTCAGGCCGTTCGCTTGCGCGGGACCGGCCTCTAACCCCTTAAGTCTAATCCCCAGTCATAGTCTTGTCAAAAAAGAACGGGTCTTGTCAAAAAAAGAACGGCCGCTCTCGATAATCTCAACTGCGGATGCCGAGGCCGAAGGCGATCAACGTCGAGCCCTGGACGATGAGATCGGCGGCCAGGAACAGGCCGAGAATCCAGAGGCTGTTCACCGGCCAGCCGAGCGCGATGACGAAACCCGCAAGGGCGGTGATGACGCCGCTTGCGACGATCCAGCGCCAGCCCTTGGTGGGCTTCATGCGCATGCCGACCCAGGTGCGAAAGACACCTGCGACGACGAGCGCCAGCGACAGAAACAGCGTCAGCGCCGCCGAGGTCAGGATCGGGTTGATGAAGGCGCAAATGCCGGCAAGCACATAGAGCAGGCCGCTCAGGATCCAGAACAGCACGTGATCCCAGCCGCGCACTTGGAAAGCATGGACGAGATAGATCACGCCGCCGAACAGCATCAGCATACCGACATAATAGACCGAGACGACGGTGGCGAGCATCAGATTGCCGAGCGCGATCAGGCCGCAGACGAGCAGCAGCACGCCGAGGCCGGCAAACCAGATCCATTTCGACTGCAGCGAAGATGTCGGCGTTCCCTCAAAGACATCGGCCATGATCCACCTCCTGAGATTCAGAATATGTTGCAGCAATTTTTCAGGGAAAGATCTGCGCCGGGCCAAATCGAGAAAGATTTTTATTGATTGATCAGTCAATCAAAAATAACCTGCCGCTGATTTCAAGGAGTAGGTTGTTGCCGAAGGTCGGAATGGAGCCGGTGCGCCGCAAGGCGCTTGTCGATGCGGCGCTGCGGGTGATCGGCGATCACGGCTCGCTTGCCGTCACCATGTCCGACATCGCCCGGCAGGCCGGCGTATCGCCGGCCCTGGCGCATCATTATTTCGGCAGCAAGGAACAATTGCTGATCGAGACGATCCGCTCACTTCTAAGACAGCTGCGCGGCGATACGGTGGCGGCGCTCAAGGCCGCCAGGACGCCGCGCGCCCGGCTTTCGGCCATCATCCGCGTCAGCTTCCACGCCGACCAGTTCGCGCCGGAGACGATTGCTGCCTGGCTTGCCTTCTACGCCGAAGCGCAGCGCTCGGAAGAGACCCGCCGCTTCCTGGTGATCTATGCCAGGCGGCTGCGCTCCAATCTGCTGGCCGACCTCAAGGCGCTGCTGCCCGCAGACGCCGCAGAACGTATCGCCGAGGGCGCTGCGGCGATGATCGACGGGCTCTATATCAGGCAAAGTCTGAAATCGGCGCCGATCGGCATTGAAGCCTCGATCGCGCTGACCGAGGATTATCTGACGACGCAGTTGGGCAAGACCGAGATTTCAGCCTCCTCATCCGGCCCTGCGGGGCCACCTTCTCCCCGAGGGGGAAGGGACGACCACATCGAACCACCCAAGGGACAAATGACATGAAAGCCCAGCCGAAAGCCTCGCACTTCATCGACGGCGAATATGTCGAGGATACCGACGGCACCGTCATCGAGAGCCTTTATCCGGCGACCGGCGAGGTGATCGCCCGGCTGCATGCGGCAACGCCTGCGATCGTCGAAAAGGCGATTGCCGCGGCCAAACGCGCCCAGCCGGAATGGGCGGCGATGAGCCCGATGGCGCGCGGGCGCATCCTGAAACGGGCCGCCGACATCATGCGCGAGAGGAACCGGGCGCTTTCCGAACTGGAAACGCTCGATACCGGCAAGCCGATCCAGGAGACAATTGTCGCCGACCCGACCTCGGGTGCGGATGCCTTTGAATTCTTCGGCGGCATTGCGCCGGCCGGGCTCAACGGATCGCAGATCCCGCTCGGCCAGGATTTTGCCTATACCAAGCGGGTGCCGCTCGGCGTCTGCGTCGGCATCGGCGCCTGGAACTATCCGCAGCAGATCGCCTGCTGGAAAGCTGCGCCGGCGCTTGTCTGCGGCAATGCCATGGTGTTCAAACCGTCCGAGAACACCCCACTCGGCGCGCTGAAGATCGCCGAGATCCTGCATGAGGCCGGACTGCCGAAGGGGCTCTTCAATGTGATCCAGGGCGACCGCGACACCGGGCCGCTGCTCGTCAACCATCCCGACGTCGCCAAAGTATCGCTGACCGGCTCGGTGCCGACCGGCCGCAGGGTGGCGGCGGCTGCCGCCGGCAACCTCAAGCATGTGACGATGGAGCTCGGCGGCAAGTCGCCGCTCATTGTTTTCGACGATGCCGATCTCGATTCGGCGGTCGGGGGCGCGATGCTCGGCAATTTCTATTCGACCGGCCAAGTCTGCTCGAACGGCACGCGTGTCTTCGTGCAGAGGGCGATCAAGGACGAATTCCTCAAGCGGCTGAAGGTCCGCGCCGAGGCGATGCTGATCGGCGATCCGCTTGATGAGGCGACGCAGGTGGGGCCGATGGTCTCCTGGGCGCAGCGCGAGAAGGTGATCTCCTACATCGAGAAGGGCAAGGCCGAGGGCGCAACGCTCATTGCCGGCGGCGGCATTCCGAACAATGTCTCCGGTGAAGGTTATTATGTGCAGCCGACGGTGTTTGCCGATGTCACCGATGACATGACCATCGCCCGCGAGGAGATCTTCGGGCCTGTGATGTCGGTGCTCGATTTCGACGCGGAGGACGAGGTGATCGCGCGCGCCAATGCCAGCGAATTCGGCCTGTCCGGCGGCGTATTCACCGCCGACCTCACCCGCGCCCACCGCGTCGTCGACCGGCTGGAAGCCGGCACGCTGTGGATCAACACCTACAATCTCTGCCCGGTGGAAATCCCCTTCGGCGGCTCGAAACAATCCGGCTTCGGCCGCGAGAATTCGCTGGCGGCGCTGGAGCATTATTCCGAGCTGAAGACGGTCTATGTCGGCATGGGGCCGGTGGCGGCGCCTTATTGAATTGAAACACATCTGCCCTGCCCTTTGCCCCTCACCCTAACCCTCTCCCCGCTCGCGGGGAGAGGGGACGTGCCAAACGCAGCGTCGAGGCTGGGGAAGCCGGTGCGGCATGTCCCTTCGCCCCGTTCACAGGGAGAAGGTGCCGGCAGGCGGATGAGGGGCAGGCTCCAGGAAAAACAAGAAGCAGCCGGATGATGGCGGCTCAAGGGAACAAGACTATGCAAGCAGATTTCGTCATCATCGGCTCGGGCTCCGCCGGCTCCGCCCTCGCCTACCGCTTGTCGGAAGACGGCAAGAATAGCGTCATCGTCATCGAGGCAGGCGGCAGCGATTTTGGGCCGTTCATCCAGATGCCGGCAGCACTCGCCTGGCCGATGAGCATGAAGAGGTATAACTGGGGTTATCTGTCCGAGCCGGAGGCAAACCTCAACAACCGGCGCATCACCGCGCCGCGCGGCAAGGTGATCGGCGGTTCCTCCTCGATCAACGGCATGGTCTATGTGCGCGGCCATGCCGAAGACTTCAACCGCTGGGAAGAGCTCGGCGCCAGCGGCTGGGCCTATGCCGACGTGCTTCCCTATTTCAAGCGGATGGAACATTCGCATGGCGGCGAAGAGGGCTGGCGCGGCACGGACGGACCGCTGCATGTGCAGCGCGGCGGCTTCACCAATCCGCTCTTCCAAGCCTTCGTCGAGGCCGGCAAACAGGCGGGCTTCGAGACGACGGAGGATTATAACGGCAGCAAGCAGGAAGGTTTCGGTCTGATGGAGCAGACCATCTTTTCCGGCCGCCGCTGGTCTGCTGCCAACGCCTATCTGAAACCGGCGCTGAAGCGGGACAATGTCAAGATCGTCTACGGCTTGGCGCAGAGGATCGTGATCGAGGACGGACGGGCGACCGGCGTCGAGATCGAACGCAACGGCAGGATCGAGGTGGTGAAGGCGAACCGCGAAGTGATCGTCTCGGCCTCCTCGTTCAATTCGCCGAAGCTCCTGATGCTGTCGGGTATCGGTCCCGGCCAACATCTGCAGGATATGGGCATAACGGTGAAGGCCGACCGGCCGGGCGTCGGCGCCAACCTGCAGGACCATATGGAATTCTACTTCCAGCAGGTCAGCACCAAGCCGGTGTCGCTCTATTCCTGGCTGCCATGGTTCTGGCAGGGGGTGGCGGGCGCCCAATGGCTGCTCTCGCGCGGCGGGCTCGGCGCCTCCAACCAATTCGAGGCCTGCGCCTTTCTGCGCTCGACGCCGGGGCTGAAGCAGCCCGACATCCAGTATCATTTCCTGCCGGTGGCGATCAGCTATGACGGCAAGGCGGCGGCGAAAAGCCACGGCTTCCAGGTTCATGTCGGCTACAACCTGTCGAAATCGCGCGGCAGCGTCAGCTTGCGCTCCGCCGACCCCAAAGCCGATCCGGTGCTGCGCTTCAACTATATGAGCCATGCCGAGGATTGGGAGAAATTCCGCCACTGCGTGCGCCTCACCCGCGAGATCTTCGGGCAGAGCGCCTTCAACGACTATCGCGGGCCGGAGATCCAGCCGGGCGAAGGCGTGCAAAGCGACGAAGAGATCGACGCCTTCCTGCGCGAACATTTGGAAAGCGCCTACCACCCCTGCGGCACCTGCCGGATGGGCGCCAAGGACGATCCGATGGCGGTGGTCGATCCGCAAACGCGGGTGATCGGCGTAGAGGCCTTGCGCGTCGCCGACAGCTCGATCTTCCCGCATGTCACCTATGGCAATTTGAACGGACCCTCGATCATGACCGGCGAGAAGGCGGCAGACCACATTCTCGGCAAACAGCCGCTGGCACGCTCGAACCAGGAACCGTGGATCAACCCACGCGCGGCGGTCAGCGATCGATAAGAAGCGAGCCGTCAGACGGCCGTGGTTCGTTTTTTCAACTCGAAGAGACAAGGGCCCTCAACGCTATTCGAGAGCCCCGATCACTCAGGCAGTGCGGTAGGATGCGAGCCAATGTGCGTAAGGGGCAGGCAATGTCCAGGACGGACGCTCGACACCGAGCTTGCGCGCGGCTTCGTAGGGCCAATGCGGATTGGCGAGCATCGCTCTGCCGATCATAACCAGGTCAACCTGTCCGCTTCGGATGAGTTCATCCGCTTGCTCCGGCTGAGTGATGTTCCAACTTGCGGCACCGGGGAGGCCAGTGGCCTTGCGGACTTGATCGGCGTAAGGCGCGATGAACCCTGGACCCCAGGGAATATTGGCGGCCGGGGTTGAGAAGCCGAGGCTGACGTCGATGAAGTCGAGGCCGGCCTTCTTAAATTTTCCGACTAGATCGATCGCGTCCCGCAGGGTTTCCTGGTCGCGACCGTCAAACTCGATGACGCCGAAGCGAGCAGTCAGAGGACGATCCTCGGGCCAGACTTCACGAACGGCCGCCAGCGTCTCGAGGAGAAAGCGTCCACGGTTATCGGCGCTGCCGCCATATTCGTCGTCGCGCTGGTTCGAATGCGGCGAGAAGAAGCTCTGGCCGAGATAGCCGTGAGCAAAATGCAGCACGAGCCAGCGGAATCCGATGTCGCGCGCGCGGATCGCTGCAGCGACAAAATCGCCGCGGACGCGATCTATGTCGGCCTTCTTCATGGCGCGCGGTACCTTCGCCAAGCCGCCGCCGAACGCGATGGCGGACGGTGCGATGGTTTCCCAGCCGCGCGAGTCGCTATCGGCGATATGATCGTCGCCTTCCCAAGGACGGTTTGCGCTGGCCTTGCGGCCGGCGTGGCCGATCTGGATCCCTGCGACCGCGCCCGCCTTCTCGATGCTGGCGACGATCGGCCCAAAGGCCTCGGCCTGGACATCATTCCAAAGACCGGTACAGCCCGGCGTGATCCGCCCCTCCGGAGAGACAGCCGTGGCTTCGACGTTGACGAGGCCAGCGCCACCGCGCGCCAAGCTTGTGAGATGGGCGGCGTGCCAGTCGTTCGGAACGCCATCAATCGCGGAATATTGGCACATGGGAGATACCGCGATGCGGTTTCGGAGGATGACGCCTTTCAGCGTGAATTGGTCGAACAAGCTGGGCAATGGAATCTCCTTAAAATGAATATCAATCAACCGCACGGATCTGCCGACGCCCGCTGGCGTACGGGTTAATCCGTGCGCTCGATCCTTCGGGGTGTCTAGACGGCACGGTAACGGGGCGCAGGTTCACCGGTCTGCGTCGCGGCGAACAGTGTGGATCGGGCGTGGTCGAACTTGTCCCACAGACTGGCGTCGGCAACGGATGGCAGCGTGATATCTTCGCCCTTGTCGAAACCGGCCAGGGCGGCGTCGACCAGGTTTTCGGACGTCATGACGGTCGCCTGGTTGAGCGACGCCAGCGGTACGCCCGACAAATCCCAGAGTTCCGTCGCCGTGGCCGCCGGCATGACGAGTTGCAGGCGGACATTGGTCTCGGCCAGCTCCTGCTGCAGGCCCCGGCTGAAGTTCATCACATAGCCCTTGGTGCCGCTGTAGATCGCGCTGATCGGCAGGGCATGAAAGGACAGGACCGAAGCTACGTTGATGATCGCGCCGTGGTTGCGGCTGAGGAATGCAGGCAGAACGGCGTGTGTCAGCCGCGTGAGCGCAGTGACGTTGAGTGCGATCATCGCGGCCGCGTCTTCCTCAGCGGTCTTGGCGACCGGAGCCAAGGTCGAGTTGCCGGCGTTGTTGACGAGGAGCGTGATCGCTGAATTGTCCTTCAACACTTTTTCGACGCGGGTGAGGTCGGCGTCTTTCGTCAGGTCGGCTTCCACGACCTCGACTTTCGTGCCGTGGGCAGCGCCGAGCTTGTCCGAGAGCGCCTTCAAACGATCGGCCCGCCGGGCGACGAGGATGAGGTCATACCCCTTTTCAGCGAGGCGCGCCGCATAGATGGCGCCGATACCAGCGGAGGCGCCGGTGACGAGGGCGACGGGCTTGAGCGATGATGCAGACATGTCAAAATCCTATTTGGTTGAGTGCTCAAGTTTACGTATGGTCGCGATGCCGTCTTGTCAATGGATGAGCCCTCAACTATTTTACTGGGATGGGCAAAAAACTTTCGATTGGCGATCCAGGGGAGGAGTTGCGCGCGGGCAGGCTGAGCCCGCCGGAACTCCTGGCCGAACTCGTGTGCACAAACACCGCCCTCCGGCGCGCATCACGGCGGTTGGGGCAGATTTATGATGACGCAGTGGCGCCGACCGGCCTGAAGGCCACCCAGGTCGGGCTTCTGACCCAGATCGCAGCGTTGCACGAGGGCAGCCATGGATGGCCAACCTTGCTATTGCTCGCCGAGCGCCTTGCCGTCAGCATTTCCGCTTTGACCCACGCCCTTCGCCCGCTCGTCCGGGACGGACTGGTCGAGCTTATGCCTGACGAACATGATGGCCGGACGAAGCACGCAATGCTGACGACGTCCGGCGAGCAACGCCTGCACGAGGCATTGGCCCTTTGGGCTGATGCCAATCAGCGCGTTGAGGTGGTGCTGGGTCCTTCCGCAGCTGCGCTTCGCGCGCTGGCCGATGACGTCGCCTCTCCGGAGTTCCTGGAAGCTTATGAAGCTCGCCGCATGCTGAGAGGCTGACTGTGGGATGGGCGCGGCAGAGGATTCGGGCGATGAATTCGAACAAGCATGTTGAAGCCGCGGTGCCGCGCAAGCCTTCGGACGGGGTGCGCGTCGCCGACAGCTCGATCTTCCCGTACGTCACCTACGGCAACGTGAACGGACCCTCGATCATGACGGGAGAGAAGGCGGCCGACTATATCCTCTGCAAACAACCGCTGGTGCGCTCGAACCAGAGCCGTGGATCAACCCGCGCTGGGCCGTCAGCGACAGATAGTCAGTGGTAATCTTCTTCGCGCTGGTGACGGACGGCGAGGACAATGACGCTCGTTTCGTTCATCACTTTGAAAAGAATGACATAACCGGCTGAACCGAATGGTAGGACGAGCTCGCGCAGCAAAGGATCATCCGCAGAGGCGCGTCTGGCCATAAGCGGGAAATCCTGAAGTATCATCAAAGCTTTTTGGATGGCGTTGAGGGCACGTTCCGCCAAATCCGGATCACGTTCGATCAGAAAATCGGCGAGCCGGTCCAGATCTTCATAGAAGGTCTGGGTATACTTTAGCTCGAAGGTCATTTCTGCTGTGCGGCTTTACGGGCTTTCGCCTTTTCAAGCTTTTCGCGCATCAACTCCTGAATGTCGCCCGTTGTATAAAATACACCGGTCCGCTCCGCGTCGGCCAAGCCAGCCAGACCGCGCGCGATGAACTCCGCTTGGGTCTTTCTATAATCGATTTGGCGGCGAAGAGAGTCCTCTATCAGCGACGACAGGCTCTCGCCTTCTTTCAAAACGCTTTCGGCGGCAGCACGCAATTCAGGATCCACGCGAAGGGACGGGAGCGATGCGGTTTTCATAACTTCCTCATGCGTTGCAATTGCAATGCAATATGGTGGATCATCGTGTTCTATTCAACTCCCCTCCACTATCAGAGAAATCCGATCCAGCGTCCCGCCATAAGCGCGGCGATCCATGTCGCCGCCGACAGAGCCGCAGAAACTCTTATGGCAGGGCGCAGAATGCCGACCGTGGTTGCGGTTCGCCAACCCTGCCCGGTATGCACCGCCAGCACGTTGAGCAATCCAAAGGCGATCAGCCCGAGCTTGGCAAGAAAAGCGGGATTGCCGGCATATTCGACCGCCCGGACGCTGAAGAGACAGAAGCCGGTGACAATAGCCGCGGCAAGGCCGACGCCGGCGGCGCGGGAGAGAAACGGGGCAACGACTTCAACCGGCACCTTGCGGAAGAAGCCGGCGAGCCTCAGATCGAGCGGCAGGATGGCGCCGATGAGAAGACCGATCGCCAGGATATGGGCTGCGTTGACGAACATGTAGAGTGTTCCGGAGCGCCGGAACGCGACCGCAGGTGTCGTTGCCGACAGCCATTCGAGAATGTCGATCACAGCTCAGTTCGCCCAAGGTCAGTTCGTCTTGATGCGGTCTGGATAGATGTCGTAGCGCTTTTCGCCAATGGTAAGGCGCACCGCCTTCAGCCGCTTCTCTTTTGGATCCTGCGAACGGTTTCCAAGGACCACCACTTGGTCGCCAGGCTTGGCCACACCTTCAACGAAGCCGGAGCGTTCCGTCTGGCGCGGATTGCCGAGTTCGACGAGCCAGGCGCCGTCATCGGCGGTGGCGACATCGAGCGTCGGATGCGGTCCGCCCATGGAGATCTTCTCGATGGTGCCGCGCAGTTCGATTTGATCCGCCTCAGCCCACGACCAGCCGTGATGAGCGGCAGCACCTGTGGCTAGGGCCGCCGAGAGGATGGCCGCAGCCACTACTCGCTGTGCTGAAATTCCAAACATGATATTCTCCCTACCAGCATGAGCAAGCAGGTGGAGCATCCCGACTGGAAGAAAAGGGATTTCACCAAATCTTGAAGCAAGAGGCGGGCGTATGCTCAAGCCAGCAACCGGGTGACTTCGGCGCTGTGCTTTGGGGCGATGGCATCGGCGATGGTCGTTGAGAACAGCACCTTCCGGGTGGCGTCTGCGACCTTGGCGAAGACATGGCGGATCTGGCAGTTCTGTTCGCCGTCGCAATCGTCGCACCGGCGGTAGGCGGTGATCGACAGGCACGGAAGCGGCGCGATCGGGCCGTCGATGATGCGAAGGATCTCGCCGAAGGTGATGGTATGGGCGGGCTTCAGCAGGAGATAACCGCCCTGCTTGCCGCGACGGCTGGCAACGACGCCGTGATGTTTCAGGTCGAGCAGGATCTGTTCGAGGAACTTCTTCGGGATCTTCTGCTGCGCCGCGATATCGGAAATCATCACCGGTTCGTCGGCATCGGCATCAGCCAAGACCGTGAGCGCCCGCAGCGCATATTTCGCCTTTTGCGTAATCATTTTTGACCATCGACACACACAGGCGGCGCGAATTTCCGCACCGCTACGGAAGTACTTTTGCCTCTATGGCACAACCAGCATGAACGGAATTTGAACGCGCCGGAGAAAGCCTTGAGAGACAAGCGTTTTGGCCTTGTTTTTCGCCCTCGGCCAAGCTCTCTTAATCTATGCCAAAACCGCGCCTTCCGCACCATTTTCGGCATCACTTCAGATTTCGGATTGACAGGCTGCGTGTAACTCTACTATTTCTATAGACATTCGAGCTGCCGATGTGGACTTTCGTCCGCAGGCGGCTGCTTTTCTGCATCGCGGCAGCTTCGGAGAGATATTTGCTCCTCCGGCCGCAGCTTTCGAAATCCCTTTTTCTGTCCGATCCATGCGTGAACTGCGATACTCCGGTCAACAAAGGACAGGATTATCATGACTGCTATCAATCCGATTGTGGAAGACGGGCCGATTGCGGAAGAAGGACCGATTGCGGAAGCCCAGGCGCTGAACGACAGGCTGGCAGGCCTCGACCTTGCCGGACGTCTGTCGCTGGTCTCCGGCCTTGGTGGCCGCGTGGTGTTCACGACGTCACTCGGTATCGAGGACCAGGTGATCACCGCCGAGATCGGTACGCACCGCCTGCCGATCGATGTCGCGACGCTGCAGACCGGCCGGCTGTTTGCCGAGACGCTGTCGCTGATCGAAGAGACCGAAAGCCAGTACGACATCCATATCCATCGCTTCGAGCCCGAGAAGGCCGATATCGACGCCTATGCGGCGCAATACGGCCTCAACGGTTTCTACGAGAGCGTCGAGGCACGGCACGCCTGTTGCGGCGTGCGCAAGCTGAAGCCGCTTGCGCGTGCCCTCGACGGCGCTGCGATCTGGATCACCGGCCTGCGCCGCGGCCAATCGGCCAACCGCGCCGAAACGCCCTTTGCCGAATATGACGCCGAACGGCACCTGCTGAAGGTCAATCCGCTCGCCGATTGGGACCTGGAGGCGATCAAGGCCTTCGTTTCCGCAAATGGCGTGCCGGTCAATCCGCTGCATCAGCGCGGCTATCCCTCGATCGGCTGCGAGCCCTGCACGCGGGCGATCAAGCCCGGCGAGCCGGAACGCGCCGGCCGCTGGTGGTGGGAGCAGGACGAGACGCGCGAATGCGGCCTGCATGTCGCCGAAGAGGCCGCAGCGATCGCCGCACAGTAAATCACCCCACGGCTTTCCCAATCAGGGCGCGGCGACCGCCGCAGCCTTGGGAAAGCCAACATCAAGGAATTGTTTTGCGGTGAGCCGCAACGACCGATAGCCTGGAGTAAGACATGCCCGATAGCCGTCCGGATACGGAACTTAGCAATCCGCAGAGCGCCAAGGCGCCGCTCGACCCGCATCTGAAAGCGCTGGAAAACGAATCCATCCACATCTTCCGCGAGGTTGCGGCCGAATTCGAGCGTCCGGTCATGCTCTATTCGATCGGCAAGGATTCCTCGGTGCTGCTGCATCTGGCGCGCAAGGCCTTCTATCCCGGCCGCGTGCCCTTCCCGCTGCTGCATGTGAACACCGGCTGGAAGTTTTCCGAGATGATCGCCTTCCGCGACGAGACCGCGAAGAAGTACGATCTCGATCTGATCGAGCACATCAATCCGCGCGGCAAAGCCGAAAACATCACGCCGTTTACGCATGGATCAGCCGCCTTCACCGACATCATGAAGACCGAAGGCCTGCGTCAAGCGCTCGATGCCGGCCAGTTCGACGCCGCTTTCGGCGGCGCGCGGCGCGACGAGGAAGCCAGCCGCGCCAAGGAGCGCATCTATTCCTTCCGCACGCCCGATCATCGCTGGGATCCGCGCAACCAGCGGCCGGAACTCTGGAACATCTATAACGGCATGATCCGCAAGGGCGAGAGCGTGCGCGCCTTCCCGCTGTCGAACTGGACAGAGGTCGACATCTGGCGCTACATCCAGGCCGAAGACATTCCGTTGGTGCCGCTTTACTACGCCAAGAAGCGGCCCTTCGTGGAGCGCGACGGCATGATGATCCTGGCCGAGGATCCGCGCCTGGAACTGCTGCCCGGTGAAGTCCGCCAGGAAGGCATGATCCGCTTCCGCACCCTCGGCGACTTCCCGCTGACCGGCGCCATCCGCTCACAGGCCACCACCCTCGAAGAGGTGATTGCCGAACTCGAAATTGCAACGGTGTCCGAACGCCAGGGCCGCGCCATCGATCGCGACCAGTCCGGCTCCATGGAAAAGAAGAAGCGTGAAGGATATTTCTGAGATGACCGCAGCCCAAACCGCCGTCTCGGCCGCCACCGTCGTCACCCTGCCCGCCGCCGAGCAGCAGAAAGCTCTGCGCGACTCGCGCCCGCTGCGCCTCATCACTTGCGGCAGTGTCGATGACGGCAAGTCGACCTTGATCGGCCGCCTGCTCTGGGACACCAAGGCGGTCAAGGAAGACCAGGCCGCCACCCTGCAGCGCGATTCCACCGGCAAGCAGAACGATCTCGGACTGCCTGACTTCGCGCTGCTGCTCGACGGCCTGCAGGCCGAGCGCGAACAGGGCATCACCATCGATGTCGCCTATCGCTATTTCTCGACCGACAAGCGCTCCTTCATCGTCGCCGACACGCCCGGCCATGAGCAATATACCCGCAACATGGCGACCGGCGCCTCGACCGCCGATCTCGCCATCCTGCTGGTCGATGCGCGCTTTGGCATTCTCGAACAGACGCGCCGTCACGCGACGATCGCCTCGCTGCTCGGGATCAAGCAGTTCGTGCTCGCGGTCAACAAGATCGACCTCACAGGCTACGATCGCGCCGGCTTCGACAAGATCAGCCATGACTTCCGGGAATTTGCCCTGTCGCTCGGCGTCAAGCAGATCACCGCCATTCCGATGTCGGCGCTGAAGGGCGAAAACGTCGTCTATTCCGGCCAGGCCGCCATGCCCTGGTACAGCGGCCCGACGCTGGTGGAGACACTGGAGCTTGCCACTGTGCGCTCGTCGCAGACGGTCGGCTTCCGCCTTTCGGTGCAGCGCGTCTCGCGCCCCGGCGAAAGCTTCCGCGGCTATCAGGGCACGGTTGCCGGCGGCTCGGTCAAGCCGGGCGACAGCGTCATGATCCTGCCGTCCGGCATGGTCGCCAACGTCTCGAAGATCGTCACCTTCGATCTCGTCCGCAATGCCGCCGTTGCCGGCGACGCGATCACGCTGGTGCTCGACCGCCAGGTCGACGTGGCGCGCGGCGACATGATCGTCTCGATCGACGCCCAGCCGCAGGTCGGCCTTGCCTTCGACGCGCAGATCGTGGCGCTGCAGCCTGAGGGTATCGAGCCCGGCAAACGCTACTGGCTGAAGAGCGGCAGCCGCCGCCAGCGCGTGCAGGTGCAGCCGCTCAGCCAGCTGGAACTGAAGACCGGCACCTGGAACGCCGCCCAGCGGCTCTACATGAACGCCATCGGCAAAGTCCGGCTCGTCTTCGACGAAGCGGCGATCTTCGACCCCTATGAGCAGAACCGGCTTTCCGGCTCCTTCATCCTGATCGATCCGGAGACCAACAATACGGTCGCCGGCGGCATGGTGACCGGCAAGCGCACGGAACTCGGCGGCCTGCACAATGGCGAAGCCCGCGTCATCCTCTCGCTTCCGGCCGACCTTGCCGAGCAGATCATGGCAAGCGAACTCTTCGCCAGCCGCAGCCACGAGGCCGAGGTGCGGCGCATGACGGCAGCCGAAGCGGCCGACCTCTGGTCGAGCGCTGCAAGCGATATCTGACAAGGGATAAGGGATAAGGGGCCAGCAAGACTGGCCCCTCACCGCAGCCGAATTCGCTGGCTGTAGGGCTGGCGGGTTCCCTGTCGAGCGGCAAAGAACCGTTCAGAACCTGAGACTTTGCGATAGCAGCTTCGTGTCCGCTTCCGGCCGACAGTGTTGAAAAGTCGAAAATCCGGGCTTAACTTCCGCTACGCGGCCCCACACTGCTTGAACGCAAAATTGGCTGGTCGCCCAGCTCAATTTTCTGTGTCGGCCTCTACGGCCGCTAAAAAAATCAGAGTTTGCAGAAAACGGACTTTTTCAATTCACGATTCGCTGTTTACCGCTTGCCCGCGGGCCAATGTGGGGCCATTCTTAGATCGGATCCTGGCGGTGCGGTAAGACGAGAGGTCAGGCCCTGCAACGCTCAATCTCGACCTCGAAGCACTGCCTTTTCTCGACTGATCCCCGAGCGAGGAGGTTGTCCATGTCCACGAGCTATGTCGACCATCCGCTACAACCGGGCGACCGGGTTCCGAACGTTGTGTTTGATGCGATCTCGCGCGAGGGGAAGATCGCACTTGATGATTTTCGTGGCCGCAGCCCATTGTTGATCGGTTTGTTTCGAGGGCTGCATTGTCCGTTCTGCCGGCGCCATGTCGCGGCCATGGCATATCTCAACCCGATGCTGCGTGAGAAAGGCGTCCAATCGCTGGCGGTGGTAAACACCCCAGTCGAACGCGCGCGGCTCTATTTCCGTTACCATCCGATACCCGATCTTCTTGCTGCTTCCGACCCGGTACGGGCTTCGCACCAAGCCTTCGGCCTACGCGAGGTCGGGATCGACACGGCCATGGCGATACTGATCGATCTTCCGGGCGAGTTGCCCGAGCCTATGGGCGTGATGGCAATGGACGAATTTCTCAACAAGAAGGAAGGATATCAGATTACGGAAGCCGATCAGCAAATGATGACTGCCGACCACGGGCAGCTTGTCGGTCAGTTCCTAATCGACCGGGAGGGCATCGTACGCTGGAGCTTCACTGAAGTTCTGGAGGCTGGGCTCCAGACATTCCAGGCACCGAATTCCCAGGAATTGATGTCGGTCGCTTCCCAAGTCGTGCATTAACAACGAAAAACTCGCTCGACGCCCAGCCGCCCGGGTGGTGCTCAGTGGGTCACTAACGACTACACTCCGCCCTTGGCTATTGATCGCTAGTGGAATTTGAAATCCAGCTTGCCGCAAAGAAACCGATCAGAACCTAAGGCCGTGCGATCAGGGCTCCGCATCCGCGTCCGGCCCGAAGCGATCAGATGGGCTTTCCTCTAGACTTCGGCATTCCGCGATCTACATTTGAGCTTCTGTGGGCCTGAAATTATATCAGGTCTCAGCCCCTTCGCATCGCCCACCCTAACCATTTGCGGTTCGGGCCTGCACTTCATCCCCCATTCAACGTATTTTCACCGTGCAAGCGGGAGGATTTTCCATGGCCAATGCCCAATGCGCCTGCGGCGCTCTGCGACTGATGCTCAGCGAGCCGCCGCAATTGACTGCGCTGTGTCACTGTCTGGCTTGCCAGCGCAGGACAGGTGCGCCGTTTAGCGCAAACGCTTTCTACTCGATGGGCTGTGTCGAAATATCTGGCGCGTCTACAGAATTCATTCGTACTGCCGAGAGCGGTCGCAACGTCCGAATGCATTTTTGCCCAACCTGCGGCTCGACCGTCTATTGGAAGGCCGATGCTGCGCCGTCCTGGATCGGGGTGGCGGTAGGTTCCCTCGCCGACCCCGCCTTCGCGCCACCTGCCCTGTCAGTCTTCGAACAATCGAAACATAATTGGGTGCAGCTTGACGAAACAGTAGAGCACTTTCAAAGCCTTCCAATCGCTAATTAGAATGAATGGACGTGGAAAGGTTGGGCAGCAAAGCTCTTTCGCTACCTGCATGCTAGACAACCATTTCGCTGAGATCGCGAATAAGTCCGCCAGGGCCTTCCTCGGCTGCAGCGTCTACGCCAATCTTCGTGAGCCAGCACCACATGCTGACCCGATGGAAAAGAGTGTAGAGCCAAAGCGCCCTTTCGGTATCCGGGTGATCGACCGAGCCGTAACCTTCCAGAATGGGCTGATAGCTGCGCGGGTCTTCATGTGCACAGCAGAAAAGGGCCTTGGCCAAGTCGAAGAGCTTATCCGCAGCGCGTGCATTTCCAAAATCGACAAGCCCGCTCAATTCAAGTCGGCCAGCCTTGCCACGTAACGCCAATACATTGCCCTGATGAAAATCGTCGTGGGCGAGGACTGCGCCATCGCTTGCGTCAAGAAAATCGAAGCTGCCCTTAGCTGCTTGTTGCAGACGGCGTGCCAGCTCGGGATCGCCGCCAAGGGCGCGAAACCGCCGAAACACATCGTCAAACGCTGCCGTCATGTAGTCTGCGTTCGTGGGTACCGGTTTGTCGATGCCGTGGCCAAGCACATAGCCATACGCAGGCATCGGTACCGCATGAATGCGTCTCAGAAGCTCTCCTATCTGGCGATAGACGTTTTTGATATCAGGCTCGGCCATCCAGTGGCGAAGCGAGCGGCCGGGCAAGTGGGTCAACAAGGAATAGCGTAGCGGCAGAAGAGACCGAGATTCATCGACGCGCAGCCAGGTGGGAACCGGCGGCGTCAAATCCTTGAGCCAGCCCGCTACGAGCGCCTCCTTCGAAGGGCCCCACTCGGGCTCATCCGGATAAGTCTTGAGAACCAGCGACCCATAATCGGAATTCGCAAGATCAATCTTATAGACCTCGGTGCTCCCGCCCTCCAGCCGGGAGAAACCGCAGATGGTGAGATCGGGCTCAAGGTGCTGGATGAGTTGCAAGACAGTTTCAGCGTCAAGTTCGAAAGTCATCCTTCGTCTTTTCCCGAAGCGATCTCATTTCCTTCGTGAAGCGCAGCTCCGACGACCGGTGCGAGCCAAGGTTCACGTCGAATGTTCCACACTTCGACCATCGGGCTGATAGCGTAAGGCGCTTCATCAAGCGTCCCCAGAAACACTTCCACGCCGTCATCGAAGAGAAAGAAGAGCCGAGAACCACAGGCAGGGCAGAAGGACCTTTTATCGAAAGTGCTGATTTCCCCGGACATCTGGAATTGCCAACGATGCCAATTTGCCGTTGCGGAGAAGGCGGAGCCAGTGATCTTTCTGCATGTCTTGCAGTGGCACAACCCCGACTGATAGGGCTCGCCTCGGACCTCATAACGCACTGCACCGCACAGGCATCCACCCGTTCGTATTGCTTCGACTGGCATGTTCTCCTCCCGCTTGAAAGTTGTGACGACAAACTAAAGACAACAGCGGTGAGATATCAATGACGGCAATGGGCGCAATCCTGAGAGGAACTCTGCCGGACTGCGACCAGTTCAATGGCTGCCTCTGCCCCTTTGCGGCCTAACGGACTGAGCGGGCTACTTCCCGAGAGCGTTTTTCAGCGCATCGACGACGACGCGGACGGAGGGGACGTCCTTGATGTCCGAATGGACAACCAGCCAGACCTCTCTTGTCAAAGCCTGTTCGCTCTCAATGCGCTGGAGACCGCCGGACTCCGGGGCGGCGAAATCAGGGAGCATGACGACACCGGCGCCAAGGCATGCGGTTGCGGCCTGAAACTCCAGAACGGACGACCGCACGGCGATCGGCCGGCCGGCGGCCAGTTCGATCAGCCGCAGCTGCTGCGGCGAGGCGTTCATGGTTTCGTCGTAACCGATGAAGGTCCAGTCCGATGGTGGAACCGTTTCGAGATAGGTCTTTGATGCGTAGAGATGGAAGCTCGTCTCGCCGAGCTTGACGATAGAGTAATCGCCGTCTTCCGGACGCGACATTCGCACGGCAATATCCGCCTCTCGTCTGTTCAGGGAGGCGAGGCGCTTTTCTCCGACAAGCGTGATCTGGACCCCGGGATGGTCTCGCCTGACGGCGGCGATCGGCTTTGCCAGCAGCACGCTTGAGAGAGCGGGAGGCGCGCTGATCCTCACATGGCCACGCAATTCCGTGGTGCTGCTGCGGCCAAGCTGCTCGATTGCCGCAGTCTGCGCCGCGACAAGAGCTGCGTGCCTGGCAACCTGCTCTCCCTCCAAGGTTAACGTGATGCGCCGTCCGCGGCGGTCTACGAGCTTGCGACCGAGACCGGCTTCAAGCGATGAAACGCGCCGACTGATCGTTGCGTGTTCGACGCCGAGCTGCTTTGCCGCACCAAGCAACGTTCCGGACTGCGCGAGCGCCAGGAAATGCCGAAGGTCGTCCCAGTCGAGTTTTGTGAATTCTCTCCCAATCATTGTGAAACAATAGAGAATTTTCACACATCACGCCATCGCCTAATTTGTGCCCATGAAGGAGCACGAGAGATGACCAACCAAATCGTATGGCTGAATGCCCCAGGTGACGTCACCCAGTTCCATGTTGAGGAGCAGCACCATTCAGAACCTCCCGGTGATGGCGAGATAAAAATCCGTCATCAGGCAATCGGATCCAACTTTCTCGACGTCTATCACCGAAAGGGCATCTATCCGATGCCGTCCTACCCCGCGGTGATCGGTGCCGAGGCGGCGGGCATCGTCGAGGATGTCGGTCCTGGCGTCTCCATGTTTCAAAAGGGCGACCGCGTCGCCTATGCCGGGCCGCCGGTTGGCGCCTATCGCTCCACCAGGAATATTGTCGCCGAAAGGGCGATCAAGCTTCCGGATGCCGTTTCGGCGAAAACGGCAGCGAGTTCGCTCCTCAAAGGCATGACCGCCTACATGCTGTTGAAGAAGACCTATGATGTGCGCGCAGGCACCCAGGTTCTGATCCATGCGGCCGCGGGCGGGCTTGGGAGCATCCTCGTTCGTTGGGCGAGATCGCTCGATGCCACGGTGATCGGGACGGTCGGCTCTTCCGAAAAGGCCGCACTCGCCGCATCTTATGGAGCCGATCACCTTATCGTTGGACGAGACGCCGACATCGTCGCGGAAGTGAAGCGGCTCACGAACGGGCTTGGTGTCGACATCGCCTATGACGGGATCGGCGGCGACACGCTTCTCAAAAGCATACGCTCGGTCCGCCCATTCGGCATGGCTGTCACCATCGGTCAGGCCGCCGGTGCTATTCCACCGGTGCCTGTCGAGGAACTTCGCCCGGGCAAGGCGCTCTGCCATCCGAGCATCATGGCCTGGAGCGCCGACGTCGGACAGTATCGCGAGGCTGCCCTGGCTGCCGTCGGCGCGATGGAAGCAGGGATCGTTTCGCAGATCGGTGCCGAATATCGTTTGGCCGATCTTGCAAAGGCTCACGAAGAGATGGAATCCGGACGCTCGGCGGGCAGTATCCTGCTGATCCCTTGATTGCTCAGAGTCCGTTATTTCGGCTTACGCAGATCGAGAGATCCAGTCGGAATAGGAACCACACTGGCAAGTCGTTGGCCTACCACCGCACCGATTGTGGCAACCCCGGAGGTCGTCCTGGATGCCGGTTCGATCTGGCGAAGAAACAGTCCGCTATCATCTGCAAGAGATCCGATAGTAATCATCGGCTCATCGTCGACGAAAAGTATCAGTCCAATGCCGGATCCAAGCTTATCCTCCACCCTGCATGGCAGGGCTCGCAGTACGGTCTCTGCGTTTGTCGAAAACAGGGATTTCACAAGCCCGCCAAGTGCTTCGACCTTATTGACGAACGGCCGCACGACAAGCGTGACCGCTTCTTCTTCAGATAGAGTGAGTTCGACGGAAAACTGAGCCGGCGCAGAACCGGTTGGCAGGCAAGCACTATAAAGCTGAAAAATCGCGGCACGGGCAAAATTCAAGCGTGTATCATGGGATTCGGCTTCGACGATTGATTGGAGAAAGCGTGAAGAGTTCACTGCCGGATTCCCTCTTTCGAATCGGGATAGCCCGATGATGAGTCAATATACGATACCGCTTCTGGGAGCGAGCCGTCCGCATTATTCATATTGCCAACTGCCGACCTTCGAAAATCTCCAGTTTATCCCCCGATATCCTGGATATACCGCGAATATTTGGCGAAGCTAGAGACCCAGTTTAGATCGCAAGAAAATATGGATGCATTAGGTCAATACTCTGGCGTGTTGAGATCGCTATCACTCGTCCGTTCGCGCAACCATCCCGGTTGGCGAGCGCGCTTCCGATCGTCGTGTCACGCGTGTTTTCGTCTTGAAATCGGTTTCCGCCTTCGAATCCTGGACGGCGGAATGGCTTCGGTGGCCCTGATTATTGAAGCTTGAGGGCGGCGCCGCGCAGAGCGTGCCAAGCAGGGCTTCCATCGTTATGAATGTCGAATTTGTCATAATCGTCCTCAGGATAGAGGCCCGAGTCCTGGGTGCTGGTGAGCCGCCAGACCACCCAGCCTCCGCAATCCGAGGTGGCGATGGTGTTCAGCCACGTTTCATAGGCATTTGCCTGATAGGCATCGGATCGGGGAATTCCAAATTCCTCCAGGATCACCGGTTTTCCGATACTTCGTCCGATCGCGCAGTATTCGCGAATGCGGGCATCGAAATCGGAATGGCTCATTTTGACGTAGGATGGATAGCCATGCCACGTGCCGAAATCGACGCTCGGAATATTCATATCCGCCAGCTTCTGATCCATGTTCCCATGGCCCGTCGTTACCAGTTGTTTCGGTGCCAGGGATTTGACATAGGCTGACATTTCCGACACCCACTCATAAAGGAGCGGTTTGGGATGGATGTCAGGTTCGTTGGCCAGATCCCAGGCAAATATGGTGGGGTCATCGGAATAGCGCACACCGGTAATCGTGTTGACGCGCGACAGAACATGCCGGACCCATGCCTTGTAATCGCGTCGGGTTCGCGGATCAGCGGCAAAAAACGTGTATTTGTCCGAACTCCCGTACCAGGCGTTCATCTGTTGGGCACCGCCGGTGTAGGCCCAGAAATCGACGAATGCGAGGATCAGCTTGAGCTTGCGCTTCGCCGCTTCGGCGATGAGGTAATCGACCTTTTGCAGGCCGTCAGGTCCGTCGTTGGGAACCATCTTGTTGGTTATCGGATCCCAACTCATCATATAGATGCCCTTGGTTCCCAGATTGCTGGAATCGGCCGTGCTTTTTGAATTCCAGATCGTCGGCACCTGGCCGTCCAGCGACCCTATAACCGGTTGCAGGAAGGTGCGCACCACATTGGCACCCATTGCCGTGGCATCGTCCAACACACGGGTGACCTCGCCTGGCGAGCCAAATGTCAGATAGTGGTTGTTTACGCCGGCCACCCGAAATGGCTTGCCGTCCAGAAGGAAGCCCCCCTCTTTCGTCGTGACGAAAGATTGCTGCGCAGAGGACTGTGCGTCCGCAGATCCGACCTGAGCAGACCAAAAAAGCGCCAGCGCCGCGGCGCCGATAGCGAAATTCCGGAAATGATGAATACGCCTCATGCGAAGAAACTCCCTTTCAAGCCCGTGACGCAATTCCGATTTGGTCTGTCTCGTCGAGGGAATTGCCGTATGTCGAGACACCGGCAGCCGCTGATGGCGCGATGGCGGGCTGCGTCGCAGTGTGCCGTGTGGCCCAATACAATGCCGGGCAAAGAAGCAGGCCTTCCAGCGAAACAGCAATGACCCAGAAGTTGGCTGTGCCTGCGATCCCGAATTGCGCACCAGCGACGGCGGCCGCGATCTCCAGCATCGCACCGCCGGTCAGAACGAGCGTAGCAAAACCCAGGCGCCGTCGGACACGTTGAACCGCCAGATAATGATACTTCAACGCCATTCCGAAAGCGGCAACGCCAAGAAACTGCAGGCCATTTCCTGCAATCACGGCATAGGCCGGATTGAATATCCAGAGCATGAAGCCTGACAGGAAGAGGAACGCCAAGGCGGTCGCCGCGCAGACCAGCATCGACAAGCCGAGCGACAGGCGCAGGCGCGAAGGAAATAGCTCCGGCTCCCGCATAGCGATGGCAAACAACACCGAGGCGAGTGACCCAGGGACGAGAAGCGCGACGTTCAGCACCGTCCAGGCGGCATAGAAGGCGGCGTTGATCTCAGCGGACAGCATCACCGTGACGACGAAGGGCAGCAGCAGCGCCGGCGCCTGCACAGCCATGCTGAGCGTATGATGGCCGAAAACCTGTCCGAGCACCGGGCGGAAGGCGCGGATTTCCGGCCGGTGGAAAACGCGCCTGCCGGCATAAACAAGAAGCCCGGCCACGACGACCAGCGAGACAAGCTGCCCGGCAAACCAGGTGGTGAAGATCGCCAGTTCGCTGGTCGCCCGGCCAAGTGTCAGGCCGAGAGCGATCAGTAGAAGAAGCTTGCTGGCGGCGAAGACGACATTTCGGGCCAGTTGAAGGCCACTGCGCAGAAGGCCTACCAGGGCTTGGTCGAGCACGAGGGTCACGGCCGTCAGAGCGCAACCAGCGACGAAGAAGAGATCGGTCGCGGAGGAACCGACGATCGAGCCAAGCTGCGTCGATGTACAGGCTGCGATTCCAAGATAGATCAGCCCCACGGCGATGGAGGCGCTGAACGAGGCCAGGAGGGCGCCCGTCAGAAAGGGGCCCGCTCTTTTCTGACGGCCTATCTCGCCCATCAGGAAGGGCCCGAGACCGACTTCACCGAGATTCGCGAGGAGATTCATCAACGATATGGCGGCGGCGGCGAGCCCAACAGCTTCGGCCGAGAAGGAGCGTGCCGCGAACCACCAGTAGACGAAGCCAAGAATGGCTGTCATCAACGTTCCAAGCCCCAGCATGCCTGCATTGAGGAGCAAAACCGCCTGATTCAACAGGAGGCTGCGGACTTTAGTCATGGCGGCGCTGAGGGTCATCATGCCTACTCCACCGGTTCGAGAGCGCGAGCAGGAACGGAGGTGAACGGACGCGTAAGGGCAGCGCGGGTCCGGCCGAAAGCGAAGCCGGCCGCAGTGGCCGCCAGGCCGGCACCCAGCGCGACGGCGCGAAGAAGGCCGCTCGGCTGGCCAAGCAACAGATCAGCGAATCCCCGCATAACCCCTTGGGGCAACGTCCTTGTCACATAGGTCTTTTCCGACGCCAGCGCCTCGCCGGAGCCTGCGATCAACGATAGGCTGGCCTTTGAAAGCCCTTCGGCCCAGCATCGATGAAGGAAATATTTCCAGGTCGCGCGATCGGCGGGGATGGCGTGATCGCTGCCGCTCGATGGCTCGAAGACGAAACGGCCATATGGCAAGGCCTTGGCTGCACGGATGCAGAGTTCCGTTTCCTCACATCCGAGCGGCAAAGCCTTGGCCGTTCGGCCCAAGCCGGAATCGAAGCCGCCCGTATGATCGAAGACATCGCGGCGGATGCACATGGACGCGCCGATGAGGTTGCGCACCGGCCCCGGATGAAGGCCGCGATAGGTGCAGCCGAGGGTCCACAGGAATTCGTCGGGAAACCAGGACGGACGGTCTGTTTCCCACAACGGGCGGATAGCGGACACGGCTCCCAGAACCGAGGGATCTTCGAGTTGCCGCACCAAGGTCGCCAGCAAATCTTGATCCGACACGGCGTCGTCGTCGAGAAACAGGATGACCTCGCCGCGGCTGACAGAAATCCCGGTGTTGCGGGCACCGGAGAGGCCGGGCGGATGACTGTTCTCGACGATCCTGATCGGGGTTTCGAAGCGCTTGGCGCGCAGACGCAGCGCGAGTGCCGGATTGTGATCGACGACGACGACGATCTCGTCCGCGGCCGGGACCTGGCGCGCTGCCGCCTCGATTGCTTTGTTGAGAATGTCCCAGCGCTTATCGGAATAGCAGCAGATGACGATTGCCGTCGTAAGCTTGCCGGGCACGGGGTGCTGGAAATTATCCATTTTTCGTCCCCGGAGCGAACTGAAGGGTTATTCCGGTCGATGCCGGGGACTGGAGCGTGTCGATGGTCATCCAGACCTTGCGGTAGATCGTTTCCCTGTCGCCGCCCTTGTAGAGCCAGGCCTCCAGCCGTGCGGGGGGGCGCGTTTTTGTCGGTACGGAGAATTCGAAGGTTTGGCTGGAGGACGGTGCCAGTTCGAAGGTTGGCATCTTTCCAATCAACGTGCCGCCGAGAACAAGGTCAAGACTGTAAAGCGTCTTGGCGTCTTCCGAATTGCGCACGCCGACCGTTACCACATTGTTCGTCCAGTTCCCTTTGGGCACCATCCAAAGCTCGGTGAAATGAAACGGCTTGCGTTCAAGCGCGACCGGGCGCGCCATGAGCACGGAACTCGTCGCCAAGATGATGGAAACAGCGAAGGTCCCAAAACGGCGGCCGGGCCAAGCCCAGGGAATGGCTGGAACCGGCCTTGCGAGCTGCAAAACGACATTCAGCCACCGAACGGCGATCGTCGTCAGGCCCAGCGCGTAGACCCAGCCTCGGGCATCGAGATGTCCGACGACATGCAGCAGAAGCCCCAAAAAAATGCAGGCCGCGAAGCTCAGGAACACCGAGAGCGTCCCCCTGGTGACCATATCGCCCTCTATGCGCAGGGTGTCCACCAGCATGCGCCCCGGGAGATACAGTATCAGCGGCGCGCAGAGCGCCAGGCGGACCGCCTTTTCCCAGGTCGAAAAGGTTTCGGGCAGCCACGTTACGGCCAACGCAGCGGCAAGAACCCACAGCGGAATGATTCCCGGAAAGACACGGCGGGCCATCATCGGGGACGAGCTCCTGCATCCGCCCATGCCGTCGCGCCGATGATCTGAGCGGCGCCCGGGTTCACCTTCATGAGCTTCTGCCGGATCACGTTCGGGTCGAAGGATTTCTGGACGAGATGAACGATCTTGCTGTCCAGCCGGCTCAGAGTGAGGCCGAGACGGCTATGGATCTGCGTCAGATAGGCCCCGCGCGCATCGCGCATCGTCGGCGACTGGTGTATCACATCGAGCAGAAAGACGGAATAGAGCGTCCATTCCCCGAACCGTGCCTGATCTTTTGACGCGCTCAGCCCCTTGAGCAGCTCGACATAGGGTTTTGAGCCGTATTTCGACGCGATGTAGTCATTCAGAGCGATAAGCCATTCGCGCTTGAAGCAGAAGAAATCATTGATGAAATCGACGTAGCGAGAAGACCGGGCTGGCTCGACGCCAAGGATCTTTGCAACATTGCGCAATCGTTTCTTCTCGAAACGGTAGTGCAGATCGGGAAGCCTGTGGCTGGAATAGTAGAGAACCGGTTCGCGCCCGTCGATCAGATCGGTCCTCGCAATGGGCCGCAGCAGCAGTGTATCTGCGCCGAGATTACAGAAATGCTCGGTCCGGCAGAATTCGGAGGCGCGCAGCTTGATGATCTGCTGCCGAAACCAGCCGGGAAGTTCCAGTTCGCTGGCGGAAAGCCAGTCGTTGTCGCCGGTGACGGATGCGCCAGGCACGAGACCCTTCGCGTCGAGGAAGGCTCTTAAAGCGGCCGGGTTGTCGGTGACCATGGTCAGGTTTCCCTTGTCGGGGAAATGCTGCTGGTAGGAGCGAAGGGACGCTTCGAGCAAATATTCGATGTCCCGCGAATGGACGCACATGAAAGCGTCGAGACGGCTATCGATCATCGCGAATCTCCGTCTGTTCGTCCCAAGGATTGCACCGGCTCTCCGGTCCGCTTACCAGGGACGCCGGGCTGCCGTGTTTTCCCGAGCCGCCCGACGTCGAAAATGACCATGAAGCCGTTGTCGAAGCTACGGTCGACATCGGGCTCGGAATTGAACTTGAGCAGCGATGACGGCTGGAGGGGGACCAGGTGGTTTCGGTCCTGCGCGCCGCCGTCGAAATAGACGCCGACACCAGGCAGGCCGGTGGTCATGCGCAGGTCGACCATGACGAAACCGATGCCCGACTCGATCAGCAGCTTGCGTTCCATCGGACCGAGATCGGCTGCGGTGATGGCCATGCCTGTATCCTGCCCGCTCTCAAGCGTGGTCGAGACCTTTTGCCGGCCGTAGGTAGACAGGAGCAGGCGATTGATCCGGTCGGCTGCGAAATGCTGGTCGCCGCCCAGCCATTCCCTGGTCCACCTTGCGGCGCTGATCCCCATCGGTTCTATCGACGAGGAGTCGGCCGACACTTCATAGCCGGCCGGAACCAGGATACGTGGTCCCTCGGAGCTGATGACGCCAGCAATCAGCACCGTCGTTGCGGCGGCGGCAAGCGCCGTTGCGCGCAGCCAGCCACGCGACGTGCCGTGCCAGAACGCCGCAACGGCCACCGCGACGACAATTGCGACGCCGAGGAAGGATAGCGAGCCGATGCGGTTGCCGATCTCCCACCCACTGCGCGTCAGGCGGAAGATGATGCTGAGGGGGTAGGCCAGCGTCACCAAAACGAGGACAACGAGAAGGCTTGACCGCCATAGGCGCCATCTGGTCGGCGGCCAGAGGATGCTCGCATTCCGGGGCTGCCCATTGAAAACGAGCGAGCGGAGAAAGCCGGTGAGAAGTCCCAGGCAGATCAGCGCGACGCCCGCCATCGTCAGGTAACGTTGCCAAGCCGGCGCCAAGGCTCCCGTGTCCGACACGAAAAGCTTACGCGTCGAGGTCGAACTCGATACGAGTTGCGCTACCTCGTGCAGGCCGCCTGCCAGTACGGGAAGAATGTAGCTGCCGGTGGGGTTCCCGACGATCTTCGACCAGGCGACCGGAGCAATCACGGCGATCGCGGCCAGCAGGATCGCCTGCCGCCTCCCCATAGCGGACGCGCCCTGTCTCAGGCATTCCATCACCGCCGTGGCGCACAGAAGGGCCGTGCAAAAATAGGAGGTGAGATGATGAGTGGCCGCAAGCGCCACGATCAGGACCATGGTGGCGACGACCGTCGGCCAGCCTGCCGCGTCGCTTCGCTCCATGCGTCGGCTTTCCGAAGCCAACAGCACCGCCGCAAGCATGGGGATCGCCAGGCTTTCATAGGAATAGTGGACGTCGAACAGCAAAAACGTGGACGAGCCCATGTAGATCAGGCAGGCGATGGAGGCGATCCGTGCCGAGCCCGTGATCTTCTCGAAGAGCAGGAATAGCGTGAGCATCAGCATTATCCGTGCCGCCGCCAGCACGATGAGGCCTGCCGCGAAAACGGACAGTCCGGAGAGGCTGACCAAGGCGGACGTTATGAGCTCTAGCCCGGGATAGAGCGGGCTGACCGGCAAAAGCGGATTGGGCAGGAACAGTCGCCCCGCCTCCAGAATGTCGTTCACCGTCGCCCAATGCAGGAACTCGTCATGGTCTATGAAGGCGACGGGCGCGCGGATGAGGCGTACCACGAAGAGGGCTGAGGTGACGATCACTATGAGCGCCAAGCGCTCCAGGCGGCTGGCTCCCGGATGGATGATTCGCGCCGCCGCGGGGAGAAAGATCGCGGCGATGGCGCAATAGAACGTCGGAACCGCCCAGCCCTCTCCCAGCCGACTGGCATTTGCAGCAAGAGCGGCCACAACAAGGGCGCAGCTGCATAGGAAGGCAAAGACCGGCGACATCCCCAGCGACGAAGGATCGGCAACGTCCCCGACCGCGCTGTCCTGCCTGCGCAGGCCCAGAAATGCGGCGATCCACAGATCGACGCGTGGAATGGAAACCCTTCCTGGATAACCATGACGATAAGCTCCGTCCTGGTAGGCCTTCTGCCGGCCTGGAGAAGCCCGCCCCTTAACAACGGTCATCGTGCTTCAAATCTCCAAGCAGTGCTGGACCGGTTCGCAATTCAGGCTGCGGATGCGAAAGGACGCGTCTGTACACCTTCAGCAGCCGGTCCGTGCAATCGTCCCAGTCCGGCAACCTCGTCTCGATTGAGATCGGCCCCGCGTCCATGGCGGCGAGCATTTCACGCGCGGTGAAGTCTGGCGAAGCGTTGAGCGGAATGGATCGCACGAGGCCCTCCTCAGCCAGCTCCCGAAAGCCGGATGTGTCGGCGGTCAGTACGGGAGCCTTGACCGAAAGCGCCTCCATAACCGCCACGGGATGAGCTTCATAATCGCTGAGGAGCACGACAAGAGCGGCCGAAGACAAAAGATCGGCCATTGCGGACCGGTCGGTCGGCGGAATTGCCCCGATCTCGACACGGTTGCCGAGCCCAAGCTCGGCCACCTGCTGACGCAGCTTCGCCTCATAAGGCCCCTCTCCCAGGATCCGAAGGCGCATATCAGGGAATTTCGTTGCCAGCACATGAAATGCAGCAAGCGCGCGGTGATGACCTTTATAGCGCTCCAGCCTGCCGAGCGAGACGATCAGCCGCCTGTCGTGAGGTGAAGAAGCCGGTCGCCACCCGGACGTTTCCGGCAGGCGCGCGCCATTGGGGATAACGATGAACCGGTCTCTCGCGATTGCCATATTCCGGCTGAATAGATCCGCTTCGAACCGCGACACGCCAATGAGTTGCGCTGCCCCCGCAGCCAGAGGCGCAAGCATTCTATGTTGGAGGCGCCGGATCGAGGACCGAAATCGCGACGAATGGCCACCGCTGTGAAAGGTGACCACGAAAGGAAGCCCCTTCCGCGATGCGGCGGCCATTCCCAGCGGTGCCAGGAAGGTGTGGTAGCCCTGAACATGCATCAGGTCCCAATCCCCTTCGGCGACCGCCCTGAAGACGCCGGGGGCGAAGCACCAATCCCGCCCACGGGGAAACGTCTTCAGCCTGACAATCTGCACGCCGTCTCGGGTTTCCGCTGCCGGAAGAAGGCCGTCGGGATTGCCCGTCAATACCGTCACCGCATGCCCCTTGCGCACGAGCCGGATTGCGACCTCGCTGACATGGGTTTCCGTTCCTCCGGCAAAAGGCAGGTATTTCGCGCTGAGCATCAAAATGCGCATCATGCGGCCTCGCCAATTGAATCCAGACCTCAGGAAATGCCCTGCTCGAGGACTTGGACGCCCGTCGGCGTACTGACGCGTTCCCGGAAGATCGTCTTCAGCACGCGCCAGCCGTCCGGAAGGGCACGCAGATTGCTGACGCCGTAGATACGCTCCGATTCAAAGCTCGCGACTTCCATAATTTTGAGATTATTCTTGAGAGCCCGCAAATTGATCAGCGTCTCAATTTCGAAGCCGTCGCAATCGGCACGCAGCAAGGGAACATGCCGTCTCCAGAAGCCCATATAGCCGTAGCACAGATCGCTAAAAGAGCTGCCATAGAGCATCCGGACCAGGAGCGTCAGGCCCAGATTGCCGAAACGGCGGATGACCGTCATGTCGCTGGTGCCGCCACCCTGCATAAAGCGCGAACCCTTGACGAAATCCGCACCTGCAACAAGAGCTGCGACGAACAAGATGATTTCGTAGGGATCCATCGACCCGTCAGCATCAAGCATCACGATCATATCACCAGATGCGGCTTCGAAGCCCGTCCGCAACGCGATGCCTTTGCCCTTCTTCGGCTGAAGCACGATCTTGACATCATCGCGCATGCTTCGCGCGATATCCGGCGTTCCGTCCGTCGATCGCCCATCGACGATGATGATTTCATGCACCCATGTCGGTATGCGGGGCAAGAGCAGCTTAATGTTTTCCGCTTCGTTCAAGGTTGGAATAACGAGTGAGGTCCTTGGCAAATTGAACATCGGACCTTGGACCGGCATAGAGGAATGCGAGGACTGTAACGCTTCAATTGTAGACATAAGCTCTCCTTGGCGTTTTGGACCGCGTGACAAATCGCAAATCGACGATGCCCCTGAGCTCTTTGGCCGAGAGGAGGATTAAACTCTCCTGGAAGACTATGTGGCTAAGTCTCAATGTACTTTGATCAGATCGCCAGGCTGTAAGACCGTTTCTTCGGTCGCAGGTTCGACGATGACACCATTCGGTCCAGGCCGAACGATTTCAAATTCAACACCGGCGCTATCATTCGACGATACCATCGACTGGAAGATTTCAAGATCGCTCTCGGTCGTCTTCAACGCCGTGGATAGGCCTCTTTCGGCATCCGCTGCCGACTTTTCGATCTCGATCTTGCGTTCGATACGATCGCGCTCAACGTCCTGTTTGGCTGCCGCCAGCCGTTGCTTTGCGCTCTCAACATCGATGACGGCTTGCTGCTTTCGATCTTCCGACTCGGTCAGTTCGCTTTGTGCCCGGGTCAACTCAATGCTCGTGACAAGTTTGTTTTTGGCCAACTTCTCGATACTTGCCAGCCGATCCTGGCGGACCCGAATGGTGGCATCATAATTGCCGACTCGTGCCTGACGCAGATCAAGATCGGCCTGAGCATTGGCAACAGATTTTGCGTAAGCACTGCTCTGCGCATCCTTGCTCGTCGTTACCAATTGGCGCTGCCATGTCTCATCATCCAGCAACCGTTGAGCATCGGGGTCCGGACCAAGAACAGGCGTGCCAATGCTGGCAATTTGTACGGAATCGCGCTTCGCCCTGAGCACCTCGGTGCGCGACGCAAGCCGCTTCACGTCGGCCAGCCCAGCCTTCAACCGCTCGATCTGGCGTGAAATTTCCACGCTCTGCCATGGCTCAATACTCTTCGCAGCCATGCCACCCGCTTGCGCGACGGCATGCAGAACAGTCATGCCATCAACATATCGAAACGACCCAGGATTCCGAACCGGGCCGGTAATATAAATTGGCTGGTGCTCAATCTTGACGATATTCACGAACCCCTTTCTGCCGACCAAATTTTCGTACGAAGGAAGAATTATCGCCTCCACATCCGCCGGAGTAAGCCCTCGAACCGGGAAGCGTCCCAAAAGAGGAAGCGAAATCGTCCCGTCCGCTTCAACGACGTATTCGCCGGTGAGCTCGGGCCGCTGGTAAAAGTTCCAGGGAACCGTGCCCCGTGAGCCCGTCCAGCGATCTTCGACGGAGGCCAAGCTTTCGTAAAATGCGAGATCCAATTTATCGCCTGAGCGAAGAACGTCACGCAACAATTGAGGCTGTCGCGCCGAAGTCTCACCAGACGTCACAACCGAGACCGCTTCCGTGGGCGCAGGTAACTCTTCCGCTGCTGACGCCAAAGGAGCAATTGCCGTAAATACCATCCATAGTATTGTTTGATTTAGGCGAGAACCTCTTCTCAACCTATATTCAGGCATAGCTGGAGATATTATCTTCGAAAGCTTCATGTTTTCGGATTTCCGCCTTGAAAGCGCTGAGCACCCTCGGATCTGTTTAAGGTTAACATAATATTAACCATATTCAATAGTACTTACGAATGATTAGTACATCTTCCAAGCAGCCCAAGAGTCTGACTTGAAAAGAATTCAATGAACGTAATAACTTGCAGCGACGGGCAGGACTTCTAAACCCTTGGTCTTATCGATTTATTTGACGATCTGCGGGGTGAACTTTACGACCTTTTGCAATGTAGCCCTCAGCTTTGATCCACCAGAGCCCGCCATGGATGTCGGCAGAGTCCAGGGATGGCTTTCGGCACTTCCGGTCATCCCGGCGCGGGTTTCGACATTCTGATCCGGCATGGCGAGCCGACCGCGCCTAGCCGGCGCAATTATCCATAAAATGGCATTATGTTATGTATTTCACACATCTATAGCCATAGAACCTGTTGCGATAGGGTACCGCCATGAAGGTGGGCTCTCGGCACAGGCCGACCGCTCTCCCGCAAAACGACGCCTGGCACCGTAGCCGGCGTCAATGACAGGGAAAGGTTTAAAGCTCTATGTCTGCACATGAAAAGCCACTGATCGCGATCGCCGGTGCAACGAGCAAACAGGGGCGCAGCGTCGCCGCGGCACTCCTTGAGAGCCAACGTTTCCGGGTGCGTGCCTTCACCCGGAAAAAGGATTCGCCTGAAGCTTTACGCCTGGAGAAACTCGGCGCTGAAATCGTAACGGTCCCGCTCGAACTTGGCCGTCAAAAGGACCTCGTTGCTGCCTTCACAGGCGCGGACGGTGCATTTCTGATGACGCCGCCGATCGCCCCGCCGGAGACGATCGAGGCCCCTCTCGGCCGGCAACTGGCGGATGCCGCCGTTGAGGCCGGCGTTGGGCATGTTGTTTTCAGCACCCTCGAAAATGTCGACAAGATCACCAGCGGCACGAAGTATGCACCGCACTTTACCGACAAAGCGCGCGTTGCAGACCATATTCGCGGCCTGCCTATCTCTCATTCCTTCGTCATGCTGGCGTTCTTCTACACCAATCTTCTCGAATATTATGTGCCCCGCATGGAGGGGGATATTCTCCTCCTGCCGATTTATCTTCCCGAAGATTTCCGAGCGCCTTTTGTCGATCCGCTGACGGCGACCGGGCCGGTCGTGCTCGAAATTTTCTCAAATCCCGAGCGTTACAACGGGAAAACGCTGCCGATCGTTGGCGATATCCTTTCTCCGCGTGAGATGATCGAAACCTTCCAGCACGTGACCGGGCTCAAGGCCGAATATCGGAACGCTTTCACCCGGGATGGCCTGCTGCGCTATTTTCCGGAGTTTGCCGCCAATGAACTTCTCGTTCGAGAGATTCTGGGGATGGTCGAATATGCTGTCGAATATGGCTATTTCGGCAGGGAGCATGATCTCGAATGGAGCCGTCGCCTGAACCCCGACACGCTCAACTGGGAGCAGTATCTACGGAAGACGGGGTGGCGTGGCGACAAGCGGTCTTTCGGGGGTTGAAGCATGCCTCGCAAAACTGCGGCAGCGGTTTTGCGACAACGACATGCTTGAAACCAGGACTTATGATGGCCGGATTCCAGGCAGCTTGGCAATCTCGGCGGCAAGAAAGTCGACGAGCAGCCGAACGCGGGCAATGGCTGCCCGCTCTGGGACGATTAGCAAGCTCACCGGAACCGGCGCAGGACGATAGTTGCCAAGCACGACCTCGAGCTGACCGTCGTCCAGAAGATCGTGAACCAGCCAGAGGTGTGCGGGCCCAATGCCGCGTCCGGCGGCAAGGGCTTTGCGCGCCGCAAGCCCGTGATCGACGCGCAGCTTGCCGCTCACCGGGATCATCAGGCTTGTGCCATCGGGAGAGGAAAGAACGAGCCGATCGCTCCCCGCCACATTGGACATTATGAGGGTTTCGTAGCGTGACAGATCGGCGGGGCGCTCCGGCCATCCGCGGGCGGACAAATAGGTGGGCGCGCCGACCAGCAGCCGATGGCTTTTTCCGAGCGCATGAAGTTTCATGGCACTGTCGGCGAGAGGCCCAAGACGCAGTGCGACGTCGACGCCTTCGCGAACCAGATCGATACGCTCGTCCGTCAGGTTGAGGTCGACCCGGATGTCCGGATGTTTATCCTGAAAGTCGAAGATGAGGCGCGTGATGTGCATCACGCCGAGCGCTGCCGTACAAGAAAGCCGAACAGCGCCCGCCGGGGCCTGACGGGCATCTCTCGCTTCTTCGGCAGCCTGTTCGACCAGGCGCAATATCTGCAGGCAGTTCGTATAATAGCGGCTGCCTTCGTCGGTCAGGGTCACCCGACGCGTGGTTCGGCTGAGAAGCGGTACGCCGACAGCCTCCTCAAGCTCATTGAGGTGCCGCGTTACGGTGGATTGACCGACACCCAGCTCCCTTGCGACCATCGACAGGTTGCCGCGTTCTGCGACGCGAACGAAGGTGCGCATTCTGTCGAGAGACAGTCCGGCGCTATCCATTTTTCAGCACAGTGAAGATCATTCATTCCATATAGGGAATAATCTGGGCTATGCCTAGAGCCTTTCCGGATTAGATTGCAGCATTCTGTTGGCTCAAACGGAGTCGGATGGTCGACCGGCCGGCGCGCGTCGTAGCCCAGTTCTACGGCCAAGCCGGCCGGTCGATCAGCCGGCCCGTTTCAGCCAACCCTCCCGCAGATTTGCCTGGCAAATCTGCAAGACTTAAGAATCGCCGGACGCACTTGTCGCTTCGCATGGCGAAGCGGTGCGGCCGTGCGGCCGGGCATCTTTCCGCCAAGATCAAAGGCGATCGGCTCGCACGTATCTTGGGGTATGCCCTTCGCCAGTCGCCTTTGCCCTGACGAAAACCTGCTCCGGCAGAATGCTGCAATCTAACCCGGAAAGGCTCTAGTTCGAGCATACGGTCGCATTTCATTCGGCAGATCATACCAGCTTACCGCGTCGAGCCGCGCGGGATGATGGAAAAGCCGCAGTCGACCTTGCCTTCACCGGGCGGCTCGTCGCGAATGGCGCGCAGCAGCATGTCGGCGACGCGGTGGCCGATATCGTAGCGTGCAATCTGCACCGTCGTCAGCGTCGGCTGGGTGAAGGCCGAAAATTCCAGATCGTTGAAGCCGCAAATGCCGACATCCTCCGGCACGCGGATGCCGCGCACGGCGCATTCGATGAGGACACCAAGCGCCAGGTCGTCGCTTTGAGCAAAGACGGCATCGATATCCGGCACGCGCTGCAACAGGCGGGCAAACAATTCCCTGCCGAGGCCGGTGCTGCTTCCCTCATCTCCGCCAATGGCGAGATCGGGATCGAAACGGCCCGCTTCCCGCAGCGCGGCCTCATAGCCTTCCTTCCGGCGACGCGAGCGAATATCCGTGCCGCGGCCGATGAAGCCGATCCTCTCATAACCCCTCGACAGCAGGAAGCGGGTGGGTTCGGCGCCTGCCGCGTGATGATCGAGGCCGACGACCAGCCTTGCCGGCTCCTGGCTGAGATCGGTGATATGGGCGATCGGACAGATGGCATTCTCGATCAGCGGCAGAAGATCACGATAGGATTCGGCGCCGGCGATGATGACGCCGGCCGGCTTCTGCGTCAGCACGGATTTGAGCTCGCCGGCCTCGCCGTCGGCATGGTGGAGCGTATTGGAATATTGCACGCGGAATTCGGTGGCGCGCAAGCAATCCTCGATGCCGATCATCAGGCCGGCGAAGCCGTGCTGGTGCAAAGCGGGCGTGATGACGCCGATGATGCCGTTATGGCGGCCGGCCAGCGCCCGCGCGGCAAGATTGGGGATATACCCCATCTCGTCTACCGTGCGCAGGATGGTTTGGCGCAGATCCTCCGAGACGATTTCAGGATTGCGAAGCGCGCGCGAAATCGTGATCGAGCTGACCCCCACCTTCTTCGCCACATCGCTCAACTTCACATGCGCGCCGCGCCTGGCCTTCCGCCCCCGCTCCACTGCTGCCCTCATCCCCCTTATGCGTCGCCCGCGAGACTCGCTTGCCCTCGAATCGCGGCCTTTACTTTCTGAAGAAGAAATAATTTAGAGTCTACTAACATTTTATATTCGCAACAGGATCCGGAATATAACTTCCAGAAAGAGCAACAAGTTCGTCTAACGGCGAATTACGGGCGCATGCGGCGAACGGATCACCGCCTCCGGGAATAAGTCCATTTAATTTCGAATGAAAACACCGCTGAGGACGCGAGCGGGGCAAATCGGGCCGGATGTTTTGAGAAGCTCCAACCCTGGGGGAGCGAAGATTAAATTCCAGTCATATCTTACAAATCGGCAATATAAACATGATCAAACTTTAATTTGTAAATCCGCTTGGTGGGATCATATGAATCCGGAGCGCCAATTCTTCTCTCCCCCGGTCGCCGCCCTCGACGACTGTGCGTTCCCAAGAGGAATTGGCGCCAAACGCCATCCGACGCCAGGTCCCAGGACATGGAACCACGACGCCATCCAAAGCCAACGCTCTCACAAGGGATCATCACCCAAGGGACCACCACCATGTCGCACATCCTCCGCAACCATCGCACAGCAGCCCTTGTCGGGGCCGCCATCATCGCCGGCGCAGCCTGCCTGCCCTTCGCCATCAATGCGTCCAATGCCGTTGCCGCGCCGTCGGATACCGGCGGCATTCTCGCCTCCAGCGGCTCCTTTGCCTCCATCGTCGATGCCGACAAGCCTGCCGTCGTCACCATCACCACCACAATGAAGGCGACCGATGTCAGCGCCGGAGAGCAGGAATCGCCGATGGACGAGCAGTTCCGCCAATTCTTCGAGGATCAGGGTATCCCGCTGCCGCGCCAGGCACCGCAAAAGCGGCCTTCGCAGCAGGCGATGGCGCTCGGCTCCGGCTTCATCATCAGCCCCGACGGGGTGATCGTCACCAACAACCATGTCATCGACAATGCCGTCGACATCAAGGTAACGCTCGACGACGGCACGGAACTGCCGGCCAAGCTGATCGGCACCGATCCGAAATCCGATGTCGCCGTGTTGAAGGTCCAGGCGGGCAAGACGCTGCAGACCATTGCCTGGGGCGATTCCGACCGGCTGAAGCTCGGCGACCAGATTCTGGCGATCGGCAATCCCTTCGGCATCGGCACCACGGTGACGGCTGGCATCGTCTCGGCGCGCGGCCGCGACCTGCACAGCGGCCCCTATGACGATTTCATCCAGATCGACGCGCCGATCAACCATGGCAATTCCGGCGGCCCGCTCGTCGACCGCAGCGGCAATGTCGTCGGCATCAACACCGCCATCTATTCGCCGAATGGCGGCAGCGTCGGCGTCGGTTTCGCCATTCCTTCCGATGAGGCCAAGGCGATCGTCGCCAAGCTGCAGAAGAACGGTTCGATCGATCACGGCTATCTCGGCGTGCAGATCCAGCCGGTCACCAAGGATGTCGCCGATGCCGTCGGCCTTGATAAGACCGGCGGTGCGCTGGTTGCCGCCGTCACCGCCGATACGCCGGCCGCCCATGCCGGCCTGAAGCCCGGCGATATCGTCATCTCAGTCGGCGGCGAGAGCGTCAAGACGCCGAAGGATCTGTCGCGCCTGGTCGCCGATCTTGCGCCGGGCGCCAAGGAAGCGCTCAGCGTCTGGCGCGACGGCCAGACGATCGAGCTCAACGTCACGGTCGGCACCAATGAGGAAGGGCAGAAGCAGGCTGCTGCCGAAAGCCCCGACGCCCAAGGCCAGAGCAGCGGCCAGCCGAGCCTCGGCATCGGCCTTGCCGATCTCACGCCCGACGTGCGCCAGCAGCTCAACCTGCCGCGCTCCGTCAATGGCGCGGTGGTCGCCAAGGTCGCCCCGGACAAGTCTGCGGCTGCCGCCGGCATCCAGTCCGGCGATGTCATTGTCTCGGTGAACGACAGACCGGTCCACAATGCCCGCGACGTCAAGTCCGCGATTGCAGACGCCGGCAAGGCCGGCCGCAAGTCGGTGCTGCTGCTCGTCGAACGCGACGGCAACAAGACCTTCGTCGCCGTGCCGTTTGGGGCTGCTTGAGACGAAATGACCTCGGGAAAGCCCCTAAAGCGGGCGCGCCGATCGCTGCCTCTCCACGTAACCTTGCCGGGGTTGAGCCACTCGTCTCGACCCCGGTTGGCGGCCTGTGGCAGCCGGCCCGTTCACGGGATCTCGGACAGTCGTTCAGGCAGCCTGGTTTTGGGAAAGCGGTAAGCTGGCGGCCGCAGCGAGGCATCCGCACGCCCAGACGCCGTATATCGCGCGATCCGATAGGCTTTCACCGGGGCGCCCCCGTCATCCTGCCATCGGGCCAAGGAACCGTCTTCCAAAGCCTGCGGAAGCGGGCCTGAACTCAATTGTGTCGCGAGATACATTTTCAGAGCCGATTTCAACGCGGCCTCGTCGACGATCCCCATCTGGAAACAATGAATGAGGAAACTTGTGGCGCTGATCTCGCCATCATCGGTCGCGTAGGTTTCGCCGCCGCGAAAGCCGGCCTTTCGGAGAATGCGGTCCAGCATTCTCAAATTGTGGATATCGAAAAACTGATCTGATGTGGAAGACATGGTGTCCTCCTTCGTTGGGGCTAGGGTTCGCTGGCGCCAGGATTTACTGGCGCGCCCCAAGCAGCGGTGCCCGTATCGTGCCCGCCGATAGTTCAGCTTGCGCTCTTTGCCATCTGACCGCAACCTCATTCGGCGGCCGCCATTGATAATGGCGGGACGGAACCCATTTTAGAGAGAGGAGGATACGCATCATGCAGTTCAACGATGAAGCGACCCTCACAAAGCCGTCGGCATTGCCGGTGGAAAGGCGTGCGCTGGTCGATCAGCTGCGAGAGGCGATCGCACGCCTGACGCACGGGCTGGCGGCCGCCGGATTGGTGGAATTCGTGCCGCCACTGCTGGAGATCAACAAACTTCTCCGCGATATGACGGACGAAATATCCAGTGCGGATTCGCTCTATTCCGATGAGGTTATCACGGGTACGATGCGCTTGATCAAGACATCGGAAGCCTTGCTTGAAAACCGGGTTATCGTGCAGACCATCCACTAAGATCTGCCGACGCTTTGACATTCAGGCAGGCTGATCGCGGATATCCGGCGTCAAGCTATTCGCTCCCTCGTGCATCCATCATCATCACCGGTGCCCGAGTTCCGCAGATCGGCCGAGCCCACTTCCAAGGATAACCGCAATGACACTTATTTTCCCCAACAGAAGCCGCAGCTTCGACGAAGCGCGAAAAGGCGTCCGTTTCACCGGCTATGACGGCATGTTCGAAGTCAGGTTTCTGGTCGAAGAGGCAGCCCTCGGCAGCGCAATCACCCAGAACTCTTCCGAGGCCGCCTATCTCAATGCCTTTGATGCGGCGCGTTCTTCCATTCAGGAGGCGGCATCGAGAGCCTATCAGCATCGACGCGGAAACAACTTTACGCTGACGGCCGCAGATTTTCGCTGAACGCTGGAAGGCGCATGGCGCCGGCGCGCTGAAATGGCCATCGTCCCGCACTGCCGCCTGAGAGCCTGAGAGGAGGAGCAAAACATATGGTTTGCACGCGATATCGCCCGAAAGACCTGAAGCTGGCACGCCGCCATATCGTGATGGCTGCGCACCGCATTGCCGACCAGGAAAAGGTGATCCGGACACTATCGCTTAAAGGCGCGCCCGCCGGAGCGGCCTACGCGCTGCTGGACAGGCTCTACGACAATCAACGACGGAAGCTCGCCCGCCTGAAGCTGATCGAAGCGATGCTGAATGAAAGCATGGCGCTGCCCGCGCTTCGCCAGGCCTGCCACCCGCCCGGCAAGGCCAAGACGCATCTACGCCTGGTCTCTCCTGCTTCAGCAAACAGCGGGAACCCGGATTGCCTGCCTTAAGGCGGAGAGCAAGACAGCCCTTCCCGTCTGTTCATCTTTGATATTTCGATTGACGTGGTATCGGGAAGCCAAGTGGTTTAAGGTGCAGCCTTCAGACCTGCCGCGCCTCGATCACCGATTCTTAGCGCGGCTTTGCTGCACGATATATGGAACTCCAGACAGACACGGCTAAGCGCTGTCCGATACCAGCCTTCCCATAGGGGCGCGGATTGCATGATGCATCTTACCAACGCGGTTTGCTGAACCAGCATCGCGTTCAATGCCACACGACCACCCACAGGGAAAACGATGACAGACGCACCTGAAAATGACGCGCTTTTCAACATCACCGGACATTACGTGCAGGAATTGAAGGCCGTTCTTCAAAGCGAGAGCATTGTCGAAGGCACCGACTACGAAAACAGCGCCTTTAACGAAAAACGACGGGCGGAAGGACTGCACCTGCTGCGCTTCCACAAGACCGGCACGGCAGCACAGGCGACGCAGATCTGGGAAAAACATATGACGGCCCGAGCGCATCGATAAGACGCCCCGAAGCCGATTCTCCGGCTGATGCCGACTTGAGCGCGCCGGTTCTCCGATCCTCGGTTCGGAGACGACGGCGTTGACACGTCCAGCTCAACATTTCCATGGAAGGAAAAATCATGACCAATGAAACAACGAAAAAGGTCCAGCCGGCCAAAGCGGCCGTGACTGACGCACCCTACGACGTCATCTATTTCGCCAAGAAACACCGCATTTCCAGCGAGGATGCCAGGGACATCATCGAAAAACACGGCGCCAATCGCAAAGAGGCGGACAAGGCCGGCCGGCGCATCAGCGCCTGAAGCTTGAATGGCCCGGCAGACGTTAAATGCACGTCGTCGTCCGCAAACCGCTGCAACGTTTGGATGACGTGTATTACAGCGCCGCGCGTCTTTCAGACGCGCAAAGGACGCTGTAACACTTTCAATCGACGCATCGTGCTTCCGAAAATCGATTCCGATTTTCGGAAGCACGATGCGCTAGCGACTGCCGGCTTTGCATCTGCCGGCGATGCCACGATGCAACATCGCCGGACGAATTAACCCTACTGGCTTACCTTAACATCAGCATCCGCTTGAATACATCCGCGCCTATGCCATCGTAGCGTCACGAAAACACTTCTGGTTCCTGAAGCAGCTCGCCGGAACCGTGGGCCCGCCTTTCCCTGGAGAGGCCGCCTTGCCTTCATAGGGCCCGAGCTCGATCAAATGGAGGGTGCGCCATGAACAACGTCTTGGAATTTCGTCCAAAATGCCCGCATGTCGAAAGCCTGTCCGACTGCCGGGACGCGCTTGAACCGGCCGTGATGAAAATCGTCAGCGACGCCGTCGGCAGGGGATACACGGCCGCGGAAGCCGCCATGGTGATTGCCGATATCGCCGACGACTACATCCTGATGCTGTCGCGGCAACCACGGCATTGACACGCTTTCTGAGCGCGCAGCTGTGCCTTCTTGAGCCATCGCACATGACGGACGAAAAACATGGCTTCGCCCGCTGCCAATAGCCGGGAGCAAAGTCTTTCCGTGAACTGCTTGAAGTGGACCGCGCAGCAACTGCAGGGGTAGCAGTGGTACAGGAGACGAGACCTGCCGCGCGATCCGCCGGCAAAACCCCTGATATTGCCGGAAGTTCCCGGCAGAGAAACGGCGCCACGACCCCGGAAATTCCGCCGAGGATCATCGACAACCTGCCCGGGCACATTGCGACGTCACACCGACAAGCTCCCGCCGGGCGAAAACCGACAGGCACATTAGAACGCCAACGAAAAACCCCGCCGGAGCGGGGCTTTCAGCAGTTCCAAGTGGAGCAAGCCGAACATTCGGCCCGCGTTTTAAACAAAATCGATCATTTCAATCCGGCAAAAGCACCTCTTTCGCGAGCGTTCACGGCGCTGCTCTGGTCCGCTCAATCTTTGAATCATTGCTGTAATGTGGCGTGTAATGATTACTTGCTACAGGCCCTCCCCACCTAACGCCACCTTGGCTGGCGCGGCGGAGCATTGGCCTGGATTTCATGCAGCGGCGCCCGAGACCCGAGCAATTTCTTCAGCTTCTTCTCCTCCGCCGGGCCGATCCCGAATTTGCGGCAATGTTCCGCAACATCGTGCTCTCGTGGGCCGGGAATGCGAACTTGGCGATTGCTCATGCTCTTCATGACTGTTTCCTCCTGAGAGGAAAACCAGCAGGGCGCCGTTTTGTTCGTTAGCGAATGCTAAAATTTAGAGGGAAGATCAAATGAGGGTTCTGCCTTCCTCAACGTAACCCTCGATACGCTGATCGAAAAACCACCGAGGCGGTCTGCTTCGGTCCAATCGGTCATCTCTGCTTGAAGAGCGCCTGTCTTCCTCGCCAGGGATTCAGATCGAGCCCATCAATTGATCTTCAACCAATGCCGAAGCGCCGCCACCGCGCCATCGCTCGCATAGGCAATGATGCCCCCAATCGTCAGTCCCGCAAAGGCAATCAACCCCGATATCCCATAGCCGATCGTCTTCATCCGCTTCCACTCTTCAAGCGCCGGCCCGACCGCCTCTTGGTTCTTCTCGACGGTCTCCTTGAGGCTCTTGATCTCCTCGCGGATCTGCACATCCGCGCCGCCGCTGATCGCTACACGGGTGTCGAGGCGGGCGATCTGCCTGGCCTGCTCGTCGAGCCGCTTGTGGATCACGGCGCGGCTGTCGTGGGCGTTGGCCTTTTCGTCGCTGACCTCGTTGCGCAGAAGCGCGACGTTTTCCTCGATGCCGGTCAGCCTGCCCTCGACGCGCCCGAGAGCGCGCAGGATATCGTCATTGGATGTCATCTCTGCCCAGACCCGCTTTGTTTGTTTGACGCATCTCGTTACCCCGGAACGCTGCACACTTCCGGGCAACATGACTATGGATTGAATTTCAGCTTTTCAGATTGGGGAATGTCGCCCACGACGCGGTCGATCACGGTGCCATAGGGATGAACACCATCCGGCGTGACGCTCGGACGGACGATGGAGCCGACCGGCAGCACCGTGGAGCGCGGGATCGAGATGGTGATCGTGTTGCCGGAGATGCTGCCGATCGAGGTGGTCGACAGGCGGGCAAGGCCATCCGGCCCGGCATAGGTGCTGATCTCCTGCTCCGGCCCGAAGATGCTGGCATCCGCAACCTCGATCGTCGTGTAGGTCGCAACCCCGTCCGTGCCAGACTGCACCGTCACCGTGGTGCTCGGCAGCTCCAGCATGCCGGGCCAGACGCCATCCCTTTCACCGGAGACCCAGGCCGCATAGGTATCGATCGCGTCGTCGCAGCAGGCCGAGGTCTTCGCCAGGATATCGGCGCGCAGCCGCCATTTGCCCGAGGCATCCGTGCCGTCCGCCGGCCAGGTGTTGTTGGCCGAAAAGCTCTGGTAGGCGGCCCTGAGATAGAGGTCGTTGGCGGTGATCGTGCCGGTCGCCGGCGATGTCGCCGATCCGGCGAAATTATAGGTGAAGCTGTTCGGCCCGGTGACCGTGATCACCACATTGCCGTTATACTCCGTCTGCGCAGCGCCGGAGATCGAAACCGTCTGGCCGGTGGCGAGGCCGTTGACGCCCGAGGCAATCGTTGCCGTCACGACGGTGCCGACAGATGTCAGGGTGACCGCGCGGGTGGACACGGTTCGGCCGAGCGGCGGGAATGCGACGATTTTGACGCCGGGGTAACGCGCCCGAAGCCTGGTAATCAGGCTTCTGTAGTTGGTGTTGAAGAACTGCGTATAGGTCGCCGCCGTGTCGTTCTGCCCCATCTGGTTGGCGATAACGGTGAACGGCTTGTTGTTGTTGAAGGCGGTGATCTCGTCGAGAATGGCCCAGCGCCGGGTCGCGATCGCAGCACCGGTGCCGGTGAGTTCGCGCACCGAACCGGCTCCCGGCATGCCGATCATCAGATGCGGAATGCGGCCGACGCCGCCGTCCCTATCGAGCCAGCGGCGAAACCAGCCGAGATTGCCGCGCGCATCGGCAGCCGCGGAAAACTGCTGGCGTGCTTCACCGATGCTGTCCACAAGGCCGAGAACGATCGCGCGACCATCCCAATCGCCCTTGGCGACCATGAAGTCAGGTCCGTAATATTGCGGCTGGGTAATGGTCGCGTAATTCGTGTCGAGTGCGGCCGTGCTGTCAGCGAGCGGGGTGTCCTTGAAGGCGAGCAGCGTGGCGAGATCGCCCGCACCCCAGACGCGCTCGCCGCGATGCTTCTGGATGCGATAGACCGGCCAGATCTTCTCGCCGACGGCGGTATGATAAAACAGCCAGATTTCGATTTCGCTTTCCGGGTCGACATCGGGAATGGTGAGTTCATCCGTCCAGGCGCCGTTCGTCTGGTCGGCGACGGTCACCGTGTTCAGGCCGGCGAAGGTGCATTGGTAGAAGACGCCGGCCGCCCTGATGAACATCGCATCGGCGACCACGGAATTGCCCGGCGTCCCGATCGTGCCGGTGACGACAGTTTCCTGCGGCGAGTTTCCGCCTTCCGTCGAGGCGAAGCCCGAGAGGTGAAAGCGGAAGGTCCTGGTCTTATACTGCGGCGTATTGACGACAATCTTGCTGCAGACATAATTCGTGCCGGATGCGGCGGTGACGAGACTGCCTGATGGCATGCGGTTGCGGGTGGCGAAGAACATGTAGCGGTCGGGGTCTCCGCCGGCCCCGCCCCCACCGCTCAGCATCGGATTCGCCAGGGCAAGCGAGATGGCATTCATCATCGGTGTTTTTCCAATCTGCTGGTGAGGTCGTCGTAGAATTGAATGGTGCGCCCCTGGCGGGCGTTGGCGCGGTCGAGCGCCTGACGCTCGCGGGCGAGGATCGAAATCACCGGCTCGCCTTCGACAACAGGCGCATGCGCTTCCTGCCGGCGCAGATCATCGGGCAAAGGCGGCAGAGAGACGCCGGCCGCCGCCTGCCCCTTCGTCACCGCCGCCTTGTTCAATCGCTCAGTGGCGGAGCAGCCACTGACGATCAGCAGCAGTGACAGCGCAAGCGCGGTTCTTTTGCGAAAGCTGAAGCTCATAGGATTGGATCTCGGTTTCGAGTGTGTCTCTGGCGGCCTGCTCGGCGGCCGCGGCCGCGGCAAGGCGCTTGCGGTGCTCTTCGCCGGCCGCCGTCGCCGCATTGCGCTGGCGTTCCATCTCGGCGGCCCTCGCATCGGCAGCAGCCTTCTCGGCAACAAGGACATAGCCGGCACGCGCCTGCCTTGCCGCCGAGGGATAGCCGATCGAAACGGCATAGAGGTGATAGAGCAGAAGACCGGCGGCGAGGCCGGCGCCCATCTTGAGGGTGTCGAGGAGGCCGAACATCAGATACCCTCGAGGCAGAACTGGCGTTCTTTCTGCCGGCGCCGGGTGAGGCCCGGAAAGACGATGCCGGCCGCACGGTTCCACTTCAAAAGCGCCTCGCAGCCCTCGGCCGTCCTGCCCTGATTGATCAGCCTGACCGCGCTCGAGCCGCAGGCCGCCTTGACGCCGACATTATAGGCGAATGAGGTCAGCGCCACGAAGCGGGCATCCGGCAGGGGCACGCGCACGCAGCTTTCGACGCCCCCGGCATAGGTCTGCAGCTCCAGCGCCAGGAGCGCCCTGCACTGCTCCACCGTCTTGCGGTCCCCCGGCTTCACGCCATTGGTGCTGCCATAGCAGATCGTCCACGGCTTCCCCTGCGTCGCCGGATCGGGATAGGCATTCTGGCGCAGCCCCTCGAACGATCCGACGAGCGCCACGGCTATCGCAGCGGCGGCACTACCCTTCTGCAGGCGGTTTGCCATTCAGGTCTCCTGAGATTTTCTGCTGAACGAAGATGCGGGCGATGATCGCCGCAACGGCGAGAAGCCCTGTCGCCACCGACATGGCGAGCTGGATGTAGATGTTGCGGGACACCCAGGTGGCGGCGACGAAGGTGTAGACGGGCTCGATAGTGATGAAGAGCAGCGCCAGCACCATAAGGCGGACGCTCCAGGCGCGCCTCAGCACCGCGCGCCAGTTATGGACGAGCATGGGGTGGGCTCCGGATTTTGGATGTGACGACGCACCCGTGTCGAAGGAGACGGGCGACGCAATCCTGCCGCGATTGAAAGCGCTCCTAAACGTTACCCGCGTCAGGAGTTTATTGCATGCGGTGCATCAAGATGGCCAGTTGACGACGCTTGCTGCCCCTATGGCCTCCTCTGCATCGGCTGCCGCGTCGATCGCCTTCTTAATCCAAAGGCCGGCGCCGGTCGGATCGGGAAAGACGATGGCGGCGCGCCGTTTCACCTGAACAGCGCCTCGCAGCGCTCCGCGATGCGGGTGATGATCGGCGCAACGGCGAGAAGCTCTGTCGCCACCGACATGGCGAGCTGGATGTAAATCTTGCGGGACACCCAGGTGCGGCGACGAAGCTGTAGACGGGCTCGATGATGATGAGGAGCAGCACCAGCGCCATCAGCCGCACCGACCAGGGACGCTTCAGCACCTCGGGTAAGTTATGGACGAGCATGGGGAGTCCGGATTATAGACGGGAGCGATCGGACCCGCTCAGGTCGGATCATTGTTTTCCTATTGTGGTGTTTGTCGCCAGTCGGATAAGGTGGGGAATGAAATCCGATCAGCAGAGAGTTGTGGGGCTGGACACCGTTAGGGCGATTGCAGCCCTTTCCGTCGTATTCGCTCATCTTCTCGGGCCGTCGTTGCCTGGGGTTGCGAAGTACATTTTCACCGGCCACCCTGCCGTGATCGCCTTTTTCGTGGTTTCCGGCTTCTGCATCCATTATCCGTATCGGTTCCGTGACCTGCAGGTTGCGCCATTCCTCTCCGGCCGCTTCATCCGGATCGTACCGCCTGCGGCCGCCGCCTTCATCCTGGCTCAAGCGATGGGCATGAGGGCCTACAATCCAATAGACGGCTACATTCTATGGTCCGTCGTCTGCGAAGCCGTCTACTACTGCCTGTATCCGCTGATCCTACCGATATCGCGCCGGATCGGATGGCCGGTTCTTATCGCCGTTTCGGTCCTTGCCTCCTATGGCGTAGCAATTGGCCTCGGCTCGGACCAATATGGGAACGCTATGAAATATGGGCCGCAACTCAATTGGGTCGTCGGACTACCTGCCTGGCTTCTTGGCTGCTATCTCGCTGAAAATCTCGAGCGCCTGAAACTTCCAGGCAATGTTTGGGGCTGGCGTGTCGTGACTGCCGTAAGTGCTTCCGCACTTTATTGGGCGACGATGAACACTGCCGCCGGCTTTTACCTGACTATGGTGCCCTTCGCGGTGCTGGCGGGATGCTGGATACTGGCAGAGATCAGGAGCGCGACTGATCGAGGCCCTGTCAAGGCTCTGGAAAAGATCGGCGCCGCCTGCTTTTCCATCTACCTTATCCACGTCATCGCGGCGGCGGCTGTTGAACGGTTCGTGACACCGCCGATTGTCGTTTGCGCCCTCTCACTGGGACTCGTCTACCCGTTCTATCGATGGATCGAGAAGCCATGCCACGCCGCCGCGCGCCGTGCCAAAGAGAGAATGGAGCAGTTAGCGGCCAGACGTCGCTTGGAAGAGAGCGATCAGATCGCGATAGGCGACGGTGCGTAGCCCCTCAAAGGTGCTGAGGACCCCGATGCCTGCGGCAACGATCGCGCATGATCACTGGAGCACCGTGAGCTCCGCCGTCGCAGATTCTAGCGCAGCGACAAACCAAGGCGCCGCTGAACTCTTGGCCCCAGAAGGTGTTATGCTACTGCGAAGAAGCCGCCTAAGAAATGCTTGAGGCAGCACTGCCCCAACACTACGGACGTGCAATCATATGTGTTACATACGGTATTTAACGACTTTCGCTGGCGAGCCAACGGCGATTGCATAGGCGGGAATATCGGTCGTAACGACTGAGTTTGCTCCGATCACGGCTCCCGCTCCTATCGTAACGTTCATCAATATTTTGGCACCCGCGCCAATCCAGACATCATCGCCAATTTCGACAAAGCCGATTTCAGCCTTCTGAAGCCTGATTGGTACGTCTCGTCTCATGCCGTGGCTGTGGTCGATGATCTGGACATCTGAGCCGATAAGCACATCGTTGCCTATCGAAATGCGGTTCTTGGCCGTGATGACATTGCGTCGACCGATCACCGTATTGTTGCCGATGAAGACCTTCGGCTCCGGCATTGTCAGTTGAAAGAACGCTTCGTCTTGGATTGTGACGCCAGACCCGACTTTGAGAACCGCATGCTTCACCATGCGGAACTCTGCGCTGCGCTTTACCACGAGATCGTTACCGGCCGCTGTGAAGTAGCGAAACCGCTTATAGGCGGTAGTGATCCGCTGGATTGGTCCGCCTCTGTTTCGATATGATGCCTTGTCGATCTTCATGCGGGAGCTCTACTACGAAATCCTCCCGCATGGGAAGTGGAAGCCATCAGTACATACCCATAGGCTGCCTGTAGACCCATCCGACATAGACCTCAGTTAAAGCGACCGCGCGTGTCGAAGTATCCCTGCGTCGAAATGGTGTAAGAAGTCAATGACGTGGAAGAGGCAACGTTGTAGATTTGACCGGCAGAATTGGTCCGAATATCCATCTGTCGTGAGAATGCCTGCGACACAGCGGTATTGACGAAGTTCTGGCCAAACCCGGTTGACGCAGAGGGTAAGCTCGTCCCCAATGCTGGATCCCAATGGTTGATATTCGCGATCGCTCCGCCAGTGTTGACTATCTGAGCCACAATGCGAGCCATTACCGGGAAGGCTGGGGGCACTTTCAACGTTCTCAAGGCGGCGGCTGTGGCAATCGTGCTTACGTCAGTCGTCGGCACCTTGTATGCGAAGAAATCCCCATCTTGGACGAAACTCACCCATGCCCCAGATACCCTCAGGAGAGCTCCAATACGGCGCTTTCTGTCATAACTCCCAGGCATAGTGGGGGAGGTCGCGCTTGCGGAAAGAAGCGAGTCGACAACGCCTGTGTCCGATCGAGCGATGATATAAGGGTAGTACCATCCATCCGCGATTGCCCCGGTATCAAGCCAGCCATTGCCGGAGCCCACGGCCCACGCGACGCTTCCGGCCTTGATCAACATACTTGCAAGGCTCATGAGAGCTGGGGTTGCACCATCGCTTGCTGCCACACCGGCTGCGATATCGATCGAGTTTGTTGGATCGCCGGCATTGTTGGAAAGAGTCAGCCCGTAGATATGTCCAGCCGGCGCGGATGCCGCTACCGTCTTGAGCGTTGTCGCTATCCTGTCAGTGAAGAACGCCGTACCGCTGCAGATGATGAATGCCGAACAGCCGTTCGGAATGACGAGCTTAGCCGCACCGTCGATCGTCTCTGCCTCGCTGGGGTCAATCGTCACGGCGGCGCCGTCGGCGATCACCATATAATGCCAGTTGGCACCGAGTGTTGCGGCTGCTGTCAAGGTGACGGTAGCGACTGCAGTAAAACGATGTACTGCGGCATCATCGGATCCTACAGCTGTGTAATCCCCTGACTTCGAGGCGAAGACCATGGCGTGATCGAACGCGACATCAACGCCGTTCTGCGTGAAGCCGAGTAGCCCGCCACCCTTGAGATAAAGGCCGGTCTGAGGAACTGGAGCAAACCCGATACCGGGCGCAGACACGGTCCCGCTTGCAGCCTTCAGCGGTGCCACCATCGGCGCCGAGCCGTCGCGCGGCAGCGAATTTGTGATTTCGTTGCCGAGGTCGGTGGTCAAAGCGTTCCACGGCGCCGGGTCGATGACCTGGCCGACGGAAGGTGTCGTGCCGGCGGGTTTGGAATAGACGCCGGTTGATGGGTTTCTGGGCATTCATCGTCTCCAAAGAAAAAAGGCCCCGCGGATTGCGAGGCCATTGGGGTGGTGTGGCGACGGCGCGTGCATGGGCGGCCGTATTTTGCACCGGTTGAGCACCCGGAGATCGACAGCCTGGATCGGCCACCTCAAGATCGCGGATATGGCAATGCACCCGTCTCTTCTAAGGCAGGTATTTGAATTTGCCCCTTGTTGAGATCGGGCAACGGGGGAAGGCCGGACCCGAGAGAGCCGCCCGGTTTTCGGCTGTCCTGACCTACGTGGGACTACCGTCTCTTGAACAAGAGGTCGACTCCATAGACATCGGTGCGGGTGCCTGTCACGCCACTGTTGCGGCCCTCAAACCGAGCGGCCAGATCAAAGCCCATTTCATCGGCTATCCCGCTCAATGACGCTTCTGAAATGGTCTGGTGGGGGTAACGTATCTCAACGTTGTCGAATCCTTCAGGAACAGGACCAGCACCATTGTCGAAGAGCCGGGACGACTGGACGGTGAAGAGCTTCCTGTTCGAGAAGGAGTTCCTCGCCAAATAAGCATATCGAGTTGTCCTGCTCAAAGCCTCACGCCACAAAGTCTCTGGATCCGCAAGATATTGAAGCGTCCCGCTGCTGTAGAATACATCAAACGCAGCCGGCAATCGGTCAGAGTACACTATCCCCGGCCTTAAGACCTGCGCGGCATCCGCCATGGATTTCGTCTCTACGACTGTGAATGACCAGGCTGGGAACTGCTTTCGCAAGACGGCGCACATCTCACCAGCGGATCCGCCGAAATCAACGAACCGGCCGGACGGGATATCCATGATCGGCAGGAGATCCGCGGGAGGTTGAACATATGACTCTTCCTGACCAACGATCTGCCGCGACCGTTCTATCCGGAATGCCGTGAGATGCTTATCCCCATACGCCGGAGCTGCCGCCGCTGCTTTGCTCCACGAGTCGTACGATTTTTCCCGCCTCCGCCACCGATTGATGGCTGCAACTGCGGAACCAGGTAGAACCTTTTTGACGAGACGTTTGAGCATAAAAGCCTGCGTTTCAATTGTTGGTAAGTGCTAGTCGAGGATGAATTGACCCCCTACAACACAAACGACCGGCCCGCTACCCATAGTTTCAGATCAGCGCTCCCTCAATTTATAGTACCTACCGGTCTCCTATTTCCGGGGAGCACAGAGGCTTGTTTATTCCGGTGCGACCATCGGCGCCGAGCCGTCGCGCGGCAGCGAGTTGGTGATTTCATTGCCGAGGTCGGTGGTCAGCGCGTTCCACGAGACGGGGTCGATGACCTGGCCGACGGAGGGTGTCGTGCCGGCGGGCTTGGAATAAACGCCGGTGGATGGGTTTCTGGGCATTCACCTTCTCCAAAGGAAAAGGCTCCCCGCATCGCGAGGCCTCGAATCGTATAGTATCGGTTGCAGCGTGCAGAGTGATCCCGAGCCGAACCAACCGTCACACAGAGCGATCAAGATCGTCGCGATGGTCATCGCCATCGTGACGCTTGCCTCAGGGTCCCAGCTCAGGACCGGCCCCGTCAGGCGGGTGGTTGATCAGTTTCCGATCGAGTTGACCAAGTTTCTCGCCGGCGCTTTCACGGCGGGGCCGATTTGTTTCTTCATCGGGCGACAGAGTGCGCGTTGCGCGTTCCGGCCTTCCGAACCTTCGATCGACCCGATGCGAGACGATTTCCGGACCTTATGAAATAGGCCGCCGATATCCTCGTCAGGACGCCGTTCACGGCGTTCCTGCTGCCAATCCGTGGATGGAAGTAGGCGCGGGCGAACGGCGAGGGAATCTTCTCCAGCGTCATCAACTGCCTTCTGCCGGTCCGTCAGCGTGATGCCCTGGTCGGCCAGGTTGCGGAAATACTTTGCGAAAGCATCGGTGATGATGACGCCTTCGGGCGCGAGCGCATATTGCGGCTCCTTCCACCAGGGGAAGAAATGGAATTTGAAGTCCAGTTCGGTGAGCTTTGCCGCCTGGCGCTGCTTGACCTGGCCATCTTCGCAGAGCGTGTAGAAATGCCCTTCCTGGCCTTCCGCCGTGCTTTCGACGAAGACCAGCTGGCCCGCCTGCACCGTATTCAGCGCGCCGGTGCGGACTTCCCTCGCCTTGTCGGGATATTTCGCGCAAAGCTTTCCATATTCGGAAATATGAAGATATTGCAGCGTTCCCGAGCGTAGCGAGGTGCCGACACGGATGCTGGAATTGTTGCCAAGCAGCAGTTCGGTCTGGTTGGCTCTGACGACAGGCACGGCGTTGCGGATACCATCAGGCAGATTGTCATAGGGGTATTTGATCTTGTCCCGGAAGATCGTCTGCACGTCGCCCAGCGTGTGGGCGATCGTGCCGGCGCGGATATCCCGGTTGAAGACGCAGGCATCGAGAATGAAGATCTGGATGAAGGTGGTCAGGCCGAGCTGGCGGGCTTTCAGCAGTACATTGAGGTAATGCATCTGCTCGAAAAAGGTCATCTGCGTCCAGTTCATCTCGAACCTGACGCGTTTGCCCGATTTGTCGGTGATCCAATAGAGGTTGTTCAGACGCCAGCGCCAGTCGGAAAACTGGTCAACCGCCGTTTGGAAGTCCGCGCGTCTTGCCATTGATATCTTCCAGCAATTGCGAAACTTCGCCGGTGACAACGCCATGGTCGGGCTCGACCTTGGAACCGTATTTCTTCGGCCTCAGCTTCTCGGCGACCCACTGACGGGTGGCGATGCGAAGCTGCGAACGCCTTATGGCCTCGCCATTCTCCTGCCAGCCGGTGGTCTCGCCGCTCGCATTCTTCTTTTCGATCCAGTCGTCTGCGCGGTCATCGGCAATCTCGACCATCTCGTCGACAAAACCATCCGCCTGAATCTCGCGCGCCAGGGCGTATTTGGCCCGAAAACCGGCCTTCTCTTGATCGGCGAGCCAGGACAGCACGCTCGACATCGCCGGCATCCCTTCATCCCGGCAGATCGACCGCAGGCTTTCCCTGTCGGCGATGCGCTCGCAAATCCTGTCGGCAATCGCCTGGGTGAACTTCGTGGGTCTGCCCATGAGGCGCCGCTTCTGGAGGGTTCTAGAACAGCGCGACGATATTGGATGCCGTGGTCCCGGTCAGCGCCACGATGGCAGCATGAACTGGCAGGATCGTCCCGGCCGGCACGCTCTTGAAGATGACCGGATCCATGTCCCGGTGCGGCGCAATGGCGACATCGCCCGTCGTGCCGATATAGAGTGCGCGCGCGCCGACAATGGCAGTATCGTTCGGCGTCACCACTGCCGCCCGCGAGGCCGGAGCAATCGAAGGGTCCATTGCAGTTCTCCTTGAAAGAGGCGAGCGCTACCCGGCCCGATCCCGAGTGATCGAACATGAGAGTTCAGGCAATGAGGATGGGAGATCAATGATGATCTGCGGAAGCTGGACGGACGGTGACAGACACACCGATCGGAGGGCGGCGCCGACTTGGTCGACATCACCTTCTGGATTCAAATTTCGCAGCTTGGATTTGCGGTAGTCTTAACTGATTTGCCGGGGGGTGATCAAGAACTGATTGTGGCTCTCGCGCCAGTTCGAAACCAAGCCTGCTCGATCAAGTGGGCGCCAGATTACTCTACCCGCACCGACGACGGATTTGGCAAAACGCGCTCCCCAACCTCCGTCATCCCAGGCCTTGAGCCGAGGATCTATGCCCGCTGCTAGGGAGGCCAACGTAGATCCTCGGGACAAGCCCGAGGATGACGGAGCAAGGGGTAAGCTCTGCGGCAAATCTGCGGTGGTGGCTCAGTGACGCTGACGGATGTATTGGCGATCAGCGTGGTCTTGGTCAGCCTCGCGATCCGGTTCGGCATGTCACCGTTGATCGGCGGGCGCTGCCGACGTGGTTGTCGACATCACCTCTGATTTCAAATTTTGCAGCTTGGATTTACGGTAGTCATAACGGATGTGCCAGGGGGTGATCAAGGGCTTTTTCATCGCGGGTTACGTGCCGGTTTGAAACGACCCAGCCCGACCCAATCGACGGCAGAAAGCCTCACCGCTTTGCGAGCCTTCAGCTCCGGCGTACAATGAGCAGGCTGTTGATCCAACGGTGGAGAAGTTCAGTGAAAACCACGAGACTTTTTCTTTGCCTCGTCGCTTTTCTCAGCGTCACCTTCGCTGAAAACCCGGCTGATGCCGACGAACTGGTTCACTTCGAAAGCGCGCCCGTCAAACTCAGCCCGTTTCGAATCCGCAAGGCCAATGAACAGGGAGAGAGCCTCCCTCAACCGCAAGGTACGCCCCTGCTGGGATATCTATCCCGCCCCCGGGGTGATGGCCCCTTCCCGGCGGTCGTCCTCCTGCATGGATGCGAGGGTATGCGTCTGAGCATCAAAGACCTCTGGCCGAAACGACTGGTCGCATGGGGCTACGTCGTGCTCGCCGTCGATAGCCTCACCACCCGCAACCTCAAGGGCACGTGTCAAAGCCATCTCCCCGATCGCGTCTTCGACGCCTATGGCGCTTTGAATTTTTTATCGAAACAAAGCTTTGTCGATATCAGGCGCGTTGCCTTGATGGGCTTTTCAACGGGTGCCACGGCGACGCTGGAGGGGACAAAAATTGAAGGCAACGAACAGCTGATGGACGACAAATTCAAGGCGGCCATTGCCTACTATCCTCTCTGCGCGGCAACTCAGGGCGATGCGACGGTGCCGATCTTGATTTTGACTGGCGATCGAGACAATTGGAGCCCGGCCGACCGATGCCGGAAGAGGCTTGCCCGTCTGAGTGACAATAGTCCGCCCATCGAGCTCAACATCTACAAGGGTACCTACCACGATTTTGATGCCCCGGAATTTAAGGTGGGAAGGAGGGTGTTGGGCCACATCGAAAAATACAATCCAGACGCCGCGGGAAAGTCCATCCGCAGCGTTCACACATTCCTTCGAGAGTACCTTTCGAACTAGAGTCCGAGCTTTGTCCGCTTGAGCGCCAACCGGCTATCTCAGTCACGTTCCATAGGATCAAAATACAAGATCACATCACCGGTTGAACGCCTAGCGTAGCTCACCAAGCACGACGTAGCTTCTTGCTCGCAGTCCGATCTTCATAAAGCCTGCAGATTCACCACTTGCGCAGTCGTGTGGGGTATAACCCTTCGGCAACATCACATCGATCGATGAGGAAACCTCATGCTTTGCCAAGACATCAAGCTTTTCAGACCGTCTGAACGGCGCAATCTCGATAGTCTCCTTCCCAACGAGCACGAATGCAAAATGGCCCTCATCCGCAACGTAGTTGTTCGCGGCGAGATACATATTCACTCTGGCAGTTAACGCATCTTTGGAAGGCAATCGGTCTTGGTAGGGCTGGAGCAGGCAGACCACCTGGGCATCAAAGGACGATAGATCCGAAAACTTCGCGGTCTTGCCAATTGGGATGCTTTTGAAAGCATCGTCATCCAAGGAAGCAGCATTGGCCAACGGCCCGCAAACAATCCATGCCATCGAAACCAATAAACCAATAAACCTCACGAGGTTCATTCGCGTCCGTACCTCCTGCGTCGATACTTGATACAACCCTGTGTTGATCGCGCTGTCAACAAGGCCCGGCGCCCAGTTGGCCAAGCGCTTTTTATCCGGCAGCCAGGTCAGATCCGATGCGAGCGCGCTGCGGGTGAACGCGTCGACCGCTGGAGCCTCGGCGGTGGGGTTTCCCGAGCGCGGGTTGCTGCAGTTTTTCTTGGTCACTTTTGCGCCTGCCACGTCCGCGGCTTATTCTACGGTTTTTTGAGAACCGACGTCTCGACCCAAGTATTCAACAGGTCTTTACCAACGACGACGACCGTCATCCACGTATTCTCACCCTCGATCAAATAGGCCGTGCCGCTTTCCTTGCGGTCTTTCGTGACTGAACCCAACGAGGCTGCCGCGAGCCCGGCTTCGAAGGCTTCGAACTCAGCGCTCGAACAACGGAGATCCTCGGAACGATCCGCCGCCAGGACGCCAAAATAATCGAGTGAACAGGTGGCAGAAAAGAGGTTTCGGTATTCCCGATAAAACATGGCGAACCGCAGTCCGCTCGACATCGTGTATTGCTCGCTGCCGGTTCGAGGCTCAGAGGTCCGGTTGACGGGAGAAGAAGGCGCTTCAACGGTCCAATCGCCTCGATCGACGCCGTTTTGCAGGGCAGCCAGGCTTCGGCCATTCAACACGCAAAGCTTCAACGTATCATTGAGAGTGCACGCAACCACCCCCTCCCCACTCAACACGATCGCAATCACCAAAGCTGCAAAGAAACGCACTCGACCATCCCCCAAATCATCACCATCAAACCCACCGGCACCGTAGTTCGGATGCCGGAGAAAACAAGGCGGCGGCGCCATAGCAACTTGCTATAATCACATGGTTGAGCTAGATTGCGGCCATAGCAAAATGCGATGCGCGATTCCGGATCTATGCACGTCATTACACAGAAAAAGATCTGGGAAGCGAAAGACCGATGGCCGCAGGCGACCAATGCCCTGGATAGTTGGTATCGGCTCATGAAGTCGTCGGAGCCGACTGACTTCGCTGACATGAAGTCACTCTTTCCGGCAACCGACAAGGTCGGACGGCACCATGTATTCGACATTGGCGGCAACAAGCTGCGATTGATCGCGGTGGTCCATTACACATTCAAGAAGGTCTATCTCCAGAAGATTATGGACCATGCGGAATACGACAAAGGAACATGGAAGGCTTAGCCCGATGAGCGCACTTGTAAAACTGATCAGCGAGCACTGGACGCATGTAGCCCCTCTTCTTGCCATGCCGACCAATGACGCTGAATATGATCGTCTCGTGGAGCAACTTGACGAGATCCTGGCTGAAGTCGGCGACGACGAGGGTCATCCTTTGGCGTTGCTTGCATCGCGTATGGGAGACCTTGTCGAGGCCTATGACGAGCAAAACCGCCCAATGCCTCCGGTGACCGGAGCTGATGCACTGCGTTACATCATGGAAGAGCGGAATCTTGGCCAGTCCGAGGTGCCGGAAGTCGGCGCTCAGTCCGTCGTGTCCGAGATTCTCAGAGGAAAGAGACAAATCAACGTCCGACAAGCTCGTGCGCTGAGTGAGCGATTCTTGATTCCAGCGACGGTATTTCTATCGCTTTGAAGATGGACATGCATGGCGGCGCTCAAGGGAAGATGCCCGCCATTTTGAGTTTGCCGCAGAATACCGACATCGCTTTCGCGACGCCCTCGCTGCAGGGAAACTTGAACGGTCGCGTGGCTTCCTCGGTCAAAACCGGCTCGCCTGTTGCGGCATCACGGCCGGTGACATGCTTCGTCAGCAGGATGCCGCAGGCCTCGCCGGCGGTCTCGTCGATCGCCATCTGGACATCGCCAAGATAGGTATCGCTGGGGATGTCGATGATGAAGGCCGTGAAAAATCTCACGCCTCGGCTCCCCGCCACGGCCTTGACCAGGCTTGCATGCGCCTCGGAGACCTCAATCTCCTTCTCTGGCGGCCACATCACATCACTTGCAGGCCACTCATCATCTTCCACGGCTTCGCCGATCGGCTGCTCGCGCATATCCGCTCTCCACATCTTCGGTTTTCAGATGGCGGCCGCCGCGCCGATGTTCTTATTATGTTCTGATAGCGGGGAGAGTCAAGACGGATGTTTTGGTATGCGCTGCCCTCCAGTGCAACCGCCAGAGAACGGGCATGATCAAGAGATCTGCACCGTCCCCCGGCCCTGCCTTAAAACCCCGCTTGAGCACGACCTTGCCCGGGGCTCCGGCTGCGACCGCATTCTGCGCCGTCACGCTAGGCACCGCTCCTGGCAGGGCTGAGGTGGGTCAGTACGCAGCGCCACCTGTTACCCTCCCGGTGATAGACGTCGGTGATCCATTCGTCGGCTGATATCGGTTCGCCGCGGAACATGCCGGTGTTCTGCCCGCGACCGGTAACCGTGGCGACATTGCCGAGCAGATGGACGTGATGCGTCGTCTTGGTCATCGTGTCATGGCTCAGGACACCGGATCCGATCGCCGAAAGAATAGCCTGTGCAGGGATTGGGCCACGCTCAGGCGTCACCAGCACCCAGTCCTTCGTGATGCAGGCGGCGATCCGGGCGGGATCGTTGGAAACCATCGCCGCGTTGAAGGCGCGCTCAGCCGCCTCGAGCGCTGCAAGGGCTGCGGCACTCACGCCGACATGTCCTCGTTCCAGCGGCGTTGCATCTCCTCGGGCGTGACCTGCTCGATGGTTTGCGACAACATCCAGCGATGACCGAAGGGATCAAGCACCTGCGCCACCCGCTCGCCAAAACTCTGGTCGGTCGCCGGGCGCAACATCGTCGCCCCGGCCGACAGCGCCTGCGCCAATGCTTCGTCGGTCGACACCGTGTCCATGTGGAAGGTTACCGGTGAGCCTCCGATGGTATCGGGAGACAGGGCGCCGAAGTCCGGATATTCGTCTGCCAGCATCATCAGCGTCTCTCCGAAACGCAGCTCGGCATGGCCGATCCGCCCATCCGAAGGATCGGTCATGCGGAAGACTTCCGTGGCGCCGAAAGCCGCCTTGTAGAAATCGATGGCGCGTGCCGCATCCTTGACGATGAAGTAGGCGCTCACTTTTCGGGCAAAACTCGGCATGGATGATCCTCCTTGACTGGTTCCTTTATTAACGTTACGTATCGTAATGATATGAGTCAAGAGAATAACGCAACACCGAAGAAACGAGGGCGGCCGCCAAGCGCGGCCGCGCAGAGGCGTGCCTTGGAGGCCGCCCATGAAATCCTGATGGCCGAAGGTTTTGGCCGCATGACGATCGAAGCCGTGGCGGCGCGGTCCGGTGTCGGCAAGCCGACGATCTACCGCTCCTGGGCCAACGCGCAGGAACTGGCGATGGCCGCTCTTCTGGTCAACCGGCTACCGGAAGCGGAGGTCGGAGGGGCCACGGCGCAGGCGGCTCTCGGCGCACAGATGAGCGGACTGGTGACTGCCTTTGCGAGCACGCGCGGGCGGCAGATCACCATGGCACTTGCGGCCGCCGACCCGGAAAGCGAATTCACCAAGGCCTTCCGCAATCAGGTGATCCTGTCGAGCCGCAACGCGGGTCGTGTCATCCTGGAGGAGGCTCTGGCTCGAGGAGAGATCGTTCCGCCGCCTGATATGGAGGCGCTGCTCGACATGATCTACGGACCGGTCTTCTTCCGGCTGCTGGTCGGCCATCGCCCGGTCTCGCCGGAGTTCGGCGATGCGATCGTCAGGACCGCGCTGCGGGCCGTTGCACCGTCGGGGACGTGAGACCCTCACGTCGCGATGGGCGAAGCCGACGGCTGCGCAGGCGGCCTAGCCGTGATCGTCGCCCAGTTCGCCAAGATGGCGCTGGACCCACTTGATCTCTTCCGATGCCGTGCGCCCGAAATGCCGTTTGAAGTCGCGGCTGAACTGCGCGGGGCTGGCGTAGCCGACCGAAGCCGCGACCTCGGCGATCGTTCTCGTCCGGCGCGCGATCATCAATCTCGCTTCGTGAAGCCGCATCGCCTTGACGTATTGCATCGGGCTGTTGCCGGTCAGACCCTTGAAATGGACATGGTAGGAGGGAACGCTCATCCCCACATCCCTTGCCAGATCGGTGACCGCGATCTCCAGGCCATAGTTTTCCCGCAACCAGGCCAGGCTCTGAATGATCTTTCCGGATCTGCCTTTCTGGTGAAGGGCAGCGATCATCGCGCCGCCTTGCGGACCGACCAGGACCCGGTAGTGCAGTTCGCGCAGAATGCCGGCGCCAAGTACATCCGTCTCGATGCTGCTGCCAAGCGCCGTCAGCAGGCGCAGCAGGACATCCTCGATATCGCCGGACATCCTGCTCGACACGAGACTTCTCGGCTCGTCGCCTGGCAGTTCGGCATGGTTTTCCACCTGCAGTGCGATCTCGGCCGCCATCTGCATATCGAACTCGACATAGACCGCAAGCAATGGCCGCTCGGGACTGGCCGTCGACGTCATCCGGAATGGAACGGGCAGCGACACCGCCAGATAATGCTCCTCGTCATAGAGGAAGACCTCGCCTTCGAGGATGCCTTGCTTGCTCCCCTGCAGGACGAAAACCGCGCCCGGCTTATAGAGCACCGGGATGTCGTGGAGCACGGCTTCGGTGCGCAAGATGCGGACGGAAGCAAGCGCGGTCGGATTATATCCGTGACGAGGCGCGAGACGTCCGGCCAAGGCGACCATCTCCCCTCGCCTGGATGGGCGGCGATCGCCCTTCATAGGATTTGGCAACATTTTGAGAGAATCCGCAGTCGATGCGACGGTTTCTCCATACTATTTGTCAAATCCTATCCTCAATCAAGGAATCTTCGCTCATGACACGAAAGACCTTCTTCATTACCGGATCGAATTCCGGCTTCGGCCTCGCCATTGCGTCCGCGGCCCTTCAGGCGGGCCACACGGTCATCGGCACCGTGCGCTCGCAAGCCGCGCGCACGGCGCTTGCTAAAACCCTGCCCGCCCTGCGGCCGGTCCTCTGCGACGTCACCGAGTTCGACCGGATCGATGATGTCGTCGGCCACGCGGAGGACGAGCATGGGCTCGTCGACGTGCTGATCAACAATGCCGGCTACGGCCATGAAGGGGTGCTCGAGGAGTCGCCGATCGAAGAGATGCGGCGGCAGTTCGACGTGAATGTCTTCGGCGCCGTCGCCGTTGCCAAGGCATTTCTGCCGCGGTTTCGTGCGCGACGCCGCGGCTTCATCGTCAACGTCACCTCGATGGGCGGCATGATCACCATGCCCGGCATCGCCTATTACTGCGGCAGTAAATTTGCGCTGCAACGCATATCGGAGGTGATGCGTTCGGAAATGGCTCCGTTCGGTGTCCATGTGACGACCCTTTGCCCCGGCTCCTTCCGGACGGACTGGGCCGGACGATCAATGGTCCGAACAGAGCGGTCGATCGCCGATTATGATGGCCTGTTCGATCCGATCCGCGAGGCGCGACAAGCCGTCAGCGGCAAGCAGCTCGGCGATCCCGCCAAACTGGCAGCAGCGGTTTTAGAACTCATCGAATCCGATAATCCGCCGCCGCAGCTGCTGCTCGGCAGCGACGCCCTCAAGCATGTGACGGAGAGGATCGGACGCCTGCAGCAGGAGATCGAGGCGTGGCGGTCCCTCACCGTCTCGACCGACGGCTGACGGCTGACGGCGGAACATCTGCTTTCCGCTTTAACGATATCGAGATGATCAGCCAGCTCCTATTGGATGATTTTCCCACCCTCGGCCGCCTCCAGCTTTCGCCTGAGCGCCTGCTCCTGTTCGTATGATTTATGCGGGAAATGCTCAAAGCACCACCAGCGCTTTGGCACGGCCGGGGATGGGCTGTGGCCCCAGCCTCCCCATTCCTTGCAGCGTGTGCCGTCAGCATCGTGGTGTTCGCAATAATGCTCGACGATCACATTGGCGCCTGGTGCGCTCGAATGGCCTTCGATGCTCATGGCTGCACCGTCCTGCGTTTCCCGCTCTTGATGCTCTCATAGATCATTTCCAGCCGTCTTGAGGCGACATAGGCACTGTCCTCGTATCCGGCCGACGGCCAATCCAGTCGATGGCTGCCGTCAGTCGCCACGATCCAGAACCATCGATTATCGATCCCTCCGCCTGCCTGTGACCGGAATATCCTTCCGATCTGAGTATCGCCGTCAAAAGCGACGTAATCGTCGCCGGGCTTCTCCTTCCAGGCGTGCCGCCATTTAAATCTGATTTCCCGGCCACTGACATGTTCCCACGATTTCCATGTGATTTGTTCTGGCATGCGTCGTCCTGTCCTCTCGCGAGGTATTCCTTTGACCGCATGGTTGATGGATGGCTCCCGCCCGAGCCGGTGAATTCAGATCAGCGTCGGTTCCGGATCGGGGTCGATCGGATCGATAATGTCAGCCGTGTCATTCTTGGGCGAACCCACGTTGCGGCCGATCGGCCACATGGTCATCAGTTCCGCCGGGAACGGCTTCATCAAATCGGCCGGATCGGGTTCCGGCGATAGCCAGCGTTCATAATCCTCACGATGCAGGATGACCGGCATGCGGTCATGGATCTGCGCCATCATTTCATTCGGTTCGCAGGTGACAATTGCGAAGCTCCGGATCTCTATGTCATTCTCGCGCCGCGTCTCCCAGATGCCGGCGAGCGCAAAGGGCGAGCCGTCAGCCATGGCGATCGCATAGGGCTGCTTGTTTTTGCCCGTGCCGAAGATATCCTTCCATTCGAAGAAGCCGTTGATCGGCACTAGGCAACGGCGCGACCTGTAGGTCGAGCGGAACAGGCCATTAATACTGATACCCTCGCAGCGCGCATTGATCGGCGGCGGACGCCCTCCCGGCTTCATCCATGCCGGCATCAGACCCCAGCGCGCCGAGGCGAACACCGGCCCCATGATATCAGGCTCGCGGATCATGTCGCGAATGATGATCGGATAATCCAGCGTCGGCGCGCCGTTGTAACGCGGAAATCGGTTCCCGAGCGCATCGATCGCGCCTCGCTCTGCGAAGGCGAAATTGCGCACCAGTTCTTCAAGCGATGTCTTGATATAGACGCGGCCGCACATCCAGAACTCCATCCCGTATATTAGATGTTCTAACTATGTTCTGGTGGCTCGAGGCGAGTCAAGGCCGGTCACTACAACCGATGCCGCCATCATTTTCATCCAAGTCAAAGTGAAGCCTGTCACCGTCTCGACGACCGCTGACGGCAGAAAATCTGTTTCCGGTTGACAGCCTTCCTACTGGAAGGTAGATTAAGGCTATGAGCAACCTTTTGACGACCTCCGACGAAATCCTGGCCTCCGCCCGAGCATTGATCATGACCGGAGGCTATAACGGCTTCAGCTATGCCGATATTGCTGCCGTCGTCGGGATCCGCAAGGCCAGCATCCATCACCATTTTCCCAGCAAGACCGACCTGGTGCGCACGCTTGTCGTGCGATATCGCCAGGACGCCGAGGCGGGTATCGCGGGTCTGGAGCAGCAGATGCAGGATCCCCTGGCACTTCTCCAAACCTATGCAGGGCACTGGGCCCAGTGCATCGAGGATGCAAGCCGGCCTTTTTGCGTTTGCGCCCTGCTGGCGAGCGAGCTGCCGGCGCTGCCGCCGGAGGTCGCGGCCGAGGTCAAGGCCTTCTTCCGCTTCGCGTCGGCATGGCTGACCTCGGTGATGGAACGGGGCGCCAAGGACGGGAGTTTGACATTGTCGAGCGAACCGCGCGTCGAGGCTGAAGCCTTCATGGCCTCCGTCCATGGCGCCATGCTTTCAGCCCGGGCTTACGGAACCCCGGAGGTCTTCGCCACCATTCTGGCGCCCACCTTGCAGCGGCTCACTCCGGCCGCCGCTCGATAAAGCTCCGGGCGGGATGAACGCCCGGAGCGACAAACACGACCAGTAAAACTACCAACTAGTAGGAAGACAAACATGATCAAGACCATTCTTCCCGCCCTCGTGCTGGGGCTCAGCGCTGTCGCGTCGGCGGCTATCTTACCGGCGCCCATCCATGCCGAAGACCAGAAACCCGAGCAGATCCATGTCAGGGGCAGCATCGTCACCTATAGCGGGTCGGCTCTCAAGGTGAAGACCCGTGAAGGAGAGACCGTCGATGTCACCCTTGCCGACGGCTGGAAACTGGCGAGCGTCGCAAATGCCGCGGTCACCGACATCAAGCCGGGCGACTTCGTCGGCATCGCATCCCTGCCCAGCAAAGGCGGCGGCGACGGCGCGCTTGAAGTACTGATCTTCCCGCCGGCGATGAAGGGCGCCGGTGAAGGCAGCTATGGTTGGGACCTCAAGCCCAACAGCAGCATGACCAATGCGACCGTGGCCGACGCCGTCAAGGGCGTCGATGGCCGCACCGTCACCGTCTCCTATCACGGCAAGGAGAAGAAGATCTCCATTCCGGACGGCACGCCGGTCGTGACCATCGCTCCAGCCACCAAGGACGATCTCGTTCCCGGCGCCGTCGTCTTCATCCCCGCCGAGAAGGCTGCCTCGGGTCCCCTCGCCCATCAGGTCCTTGTCGGGAAAAATGGCGTGGTCCCGCCCATGTGACCACGTCGTCGCCGGTCGGCCGGGCCGCCCCCGGTTCGACCGGCGATTTGCCAGGGAATGCCGCCTGACTGCGGCCGATGGACCCGAACGACGGAGAACACCGTCTCGACGGCAACCGGCGGTGCCGGGGCGGTTCCCGCAAGCCCAGGAAATCCAATCGCGATGACGGACGGCACCGCTCATGACGGTGAGCCGTCCCTATCAGACCAACACCATCACATTCAGGAAGAGATCATGATGACCACCGATCAAACCACCGTCGCGTCCGGCGACAGGGAAGAGTGGCTGACACGCTATTACTTCACCCGCGCAGCCTTTTCCGCCATCTGGGTCGCGGCAGCCTTGACGGCCGGCCACCAGTCGCTCGCGGTCGCGGCCGCCTTGCTGATCCTATACCCGGCCTGGGATGCCGCCGCCAACCTCATCGACGCAGGGCGCAGTGGCGGCCTGGCAAACAACCGCAGCCAGGCGATCAACGTCGCCGTCAGTGCGGTGACGACCGCTGCCGTGATCGTCGCGCTGACGATGAGCATGAACTGGGTTCTCGGCGTCTTTGGCCTCTGGGCGATCTTTTCCGGCCTGCTGCAGCTCGGAGCCGCTGTCCGGCGCTGGAAGACCCATGGCGGCCAGTGGGCGATGATCCTCAGCGGCGGCCAATCCGCGGTGGCAGGCGCCTTCTTCATCGCCCAGGCGCAAATGCCGGAAGCACCGTCCATTGCCAACATCGCCGGCTATGCCGGCCTCGGCGCCTTCTATTTCCTGGTGTCGGCCGTCTGGCGAAGCGTCACGCAGATGCGGCGGAAGCGGGCCTGAGCCGAGCGAAGGAAGGGATCTCCTAGGCGGGGGCGGCGGGCATCGTCGGAATGGCTCGCCCGCTGCCCCTTATTTCCTGTCATTTCATGATTGGTGGTGAGACGTCGTCGTGCGTCGATTGCGGCGTGAAACCATCAATCAGCGGGGACCAGCCGCATAATCGGGAAACTTGTAGTAGCTGCAGGCATTCATCGAAAAGAACTCCACACCAGTACTTATTTCTAGGCGATAAAGCTCCCATTCGAAGGTGTCGTCGCCACCGAGTCCGGCAAACAACGCCATCCTCGTCAGTTCCGTGAACGGCCCGGGAGGAAACACGGATCCGTACACGATCGCGTCGTTTCCAGGGTATTTGCCTTTAATGACTCTTTCGATCTCCAAATCCATCCGTATCATGCGCGTCGGAACACCTTCCGCCAGGAGCAAACCGGATTCGCCGATCGACAGGGATTTCACGCGCGCCTCAACCACGATCTCGGCTTTCGCCAGCAGTTCATCCTGAGGAGGGCATTTCGGCGTTCCTGCTGCGGGCCTTAGACCAATAGCCAACAAAGCAAGAATTGCTGCGAAGCCCAGTCGCATTTGCGGGTTCAGGAGGGCTCTCGGCATCGGTATCTTTCCTTATGCATAGGCGTGTCTATTTCGCCTCGATTGCGTGAGGCTGAAACGGTCCTCATCCAATCGCATAAACCGGCGCCTTATCCTGAACCTTTCGGAGTCCCCGAAAAGACGCATGTCGGCGGAGATAGGAGTGTATCCTCGGGACAAGCCCGAGGAAGACGGAGCGTGGGGTGGCGGCTGGAGCAAGGACGGCGACGTATGCGGAGATGATCGGCGACAGCTCACACGGTCGGCGATCTCGTTCTGCCTGGACGTGCAGCGGCGGTGTGACCGCACTCACCGCCTTGTGTAAGTTTTCGAAAAGCGGTTAGCTGCATCGTTGGCTATGCTTGGTGTGCTGAGACGTGTCTGCATTTCGGGGGAAATCTCGTGCACTGGTCCAAACCCCTAAGACTGCATCTCGGCGTTCTGGTCGTCGCATCGCTGCTTTTCACGTCGACGCCGATCATCTGGCTGGCGTTCAGGCAAGGAAGCGATGCTGCGGTCAATGCGGGCGTGCAGCAGATGCGCGAGATGAGCCTGCGGCTGATCGAGGGGTATCGCAATACGCTGCATGGCGGCACCGAGGCGGTGGCGCTCGCTTCCACCCTGCCGCTGCTCGCCTCCCCGCTGCCCCAGGATATCACGGCGAAACAGCAATTCTTTCTGGAGGTTCTGCGAAACGTCCCCAACGCAGCGAGCGTCTACACCGGCTATCCTGACGGCTCGTATCTGCAGGTCATCAACACGCAAAGGCAGGATGTCCGCCGGATCCTCGCAGCACCCGATGGCACGGCTTTCGCGATCCGCACGATCGCACGCAGACAAGGCCCGGACGTCATATCGACAATTCGCTTCCTCGACCCCCAGGCAAGGCCGATCGCCGAGCGTGACGTCGACTATGCATCATTCGATCCGCGGCAACGCCCCTGGTACAAATCCGTCATCCAGCATGGCAAGGAAGTATCCGTCGGACCCTATGTTGCGGGAACGCTGCAGCTTCCAACGCTGACGATCGCAGCACCGATGAGAGACGACGGTCGGGTTGTCGTCGGCATCAACATCCACCTGATGACTGTCAGTCGCCTGCTGGATGCTCAGGAGATTTCGCCGCGGGCGCGCGCCTACATCATCGATGATGCCGATGATCTGATCGCCCATTCCGACCCGGCAATCATGAACAGGCTTCTCGGCATATGGTCGAAAAATGCCGATGGCGCCGTTGCCGTCGATACGACGACAGACAGTTACGACACAAGCCTCGAAACGGTGGCGAGGCTCAGGCGGGATCCGGCCTTTGCAGATGGCGGCGTGGTGCGGATCGATTTCGATGGCGAACGCCAGATCCTGCAGATCGCCCCCGTCGGCGTGTCCGGTCTGTTCAAGGGAAGCGTCGCTGCAATCGTCGTGCCGCTGGAAGATCTGGTGGCTGAGGCCAATCGGCTGCTCATGCACAATCTCCTGATTGCCAGCGCATTCGTGATCGCGGGCCTTGCTGCATCGGTGCTGCTGTCCCGCATGGTCAGCCGCTCCCTCTATCGCCTCGCCGACGAGGCGCGCAGGATCGGCGATCTCGACGTCGGCGAGAAAGGCGTCTCTCATTCCTTCATAACGGAGATCAACACGCTCGCAGGCGCGCTGGCGGCAAGCCGCCATGCTATCAGCCAGTTTGCCCTTTATGTTCCGCGGGAAGTCGTCAGGCGGATCATCGATCCCAAGGGAAGAACCGCCGTCAAGGCGCAGCGGCAGGATGTGACCGCGCTCTTCACCGACATCAGAGACTTCACCACCATATCCGAGCAACATTCGCCCGAGGACGTGGTCGATACACTCTCGGCCTATTTCGAACTTTTAAACACCATTGCCGAGCGCCATGGCGGGACTGTCGTGCAATATCTCGGCGACTCCATTTTCGTCATGTGGAACGCCCCTGTTCCGGATGCCAGACATGCCGAAAACGGCTGCCGATGCGCCATTGCCATGAAAGCGGCGGTCGACGACTTGAATGAAGCCAACCGCCGGAATGGCCGTCCCGCGCTCATCACGCGATTTGGATTGCACACCGGCGCGGCCGTCGTCGGCAGCTTCGGCGCGATTTCACGTCAGCAGTACACCGCCATGGGCGATACGATCAACGTCGCCTCACGGCTGGAAGGACTGAACAAGGACTTCAACACCTCGATCCTGGTGAGCGCCGCCATCCACGAGGCCGTCGCCGACCGCTTCGATCTTCGCCCGCTTGGCCTGGTGCAGGTCAAGGGACGCGCCGAGACGGTCGATCTATGGGAGCTTGTCGGGGAAGGCCGCTCCCCAACCTCCCCCGGGCCTTGATGTACGGCCTGAGCCTGGGATCCATGCCCGATGGAGGCGCGAGTGGATCCTCGGTCAAGCCCGAGGAAGACGGAGGATTGGGTGGCGTCTGGAGCAAGGATAGCGACGTATCCGGACATGATCGGTGCGTCCACTTCGGAGGCGACAGGCGGCTCGGCCCATGGCCAGCCCCGTCCTTCGAGGCCCCTTCCGGGGCACCTCAAGGATGAGGCTGGAGAAAGGTGCAGCCCTGCTCTTTGTGTTTCTCTTGATGTTTAGAGCTTTCCCTCTGCCAGCAGTTCGCGAGTCCGCTTCAGTGTCGATAGCAGGGCGGCCTTATAGCCCGTTTCGCCGTCGAATTGTGCCTGCTCGGCCTGCTCTTCCGGGCCGTTCGGCTCCTTGCCGCGTAGCCCGATGTAGCAGTAGAAGCGCAGCTGCAGCTGACCTTCTTCATCCTCGAAGAGCTCGTTGATAATAGCTCCCTCGCGTGGCCCTGTCGCCTGAAAGAAGGTGACCTTGCTTTGCTGTTCGAGGGTGATGATCTCGCGCAGATCCTGCCCGGCAATCGTCGCCTCGCGCACGAAATGGGTCGGGCTTTCCTCCACGACATCGCAGCGGGTGCAGAGACCGGCGGGAAGAAAGAGCCGGGCGTCGCGCGCCTTGCGTTCGAGACCTTTCCAGACCTCGGCGCGCGTCAACGGGGTTTCGCCTTCCGGGTTCACCGGAACTGTGGCGGTCGAATAGATCATGACGATACTCCTTGTGGTCAGATCACGGTGTTGTCTCAGGCGGAGCCAACGGTTTCCGAGGCGAAGGTGCGATAGCTGCGCAGCGGGCGTCCGAGCAGCTTTGTCAGACGCTCGAGGTCGCCGGCCTCAGGCAGCATCCCGTCGGTGATGAAGCGTTCGCCCATCAGGCGCATGTCGTAGGCCATCCAGGCGGGCATGAACTGCTTGAGATTCTGCTCGAAGCCCTCGGTATTGTCGCCGCCATAGTGGATCGGGCGGGCGAGCACGTCCGACCAGATGGCGGCGATATCGGCTCCGGTCAGTGTCTCCGGACCGACGAGGTTGATCCTCTCGAGCGCCAGCGGCTCTGCAGAGTGTTCGCGGCGCAGCAGCTCAAGGGCGGCGATCTCGGCGATATCACGGACGTCGATCATGGCGAGACCCTTGGGCCCGATCGGCATCGGGTAGGCGCCGTAGCCGGTGATGACGTCTTTGACCATCAGATCGTTCTGGATGAAGTAGGCCGGGCGCAGGATCGTCGCTTTGAAACCCATCTGCTCGATCATCCGCTCGACGCCGAACTTGCCGGCGAAATGCGGCACGTTCACGTAGACGTCGGCGTGGATCACCGAGAGATAGACGATCCGCTCGATGCCGGCCGATCGGGCGACATTCAGCGCGATCAAAGCCTGGGTGAATTCGTCCGGCACCACGGCGTTGAGCAGGAACAGGGTCGATACGCCTGACATGGCGTTGCGCAGCGTGTCGACGTCGAGGAAGTCGCCCTGGGCGACGCTGACGGCAGCCGGGAATTCGGCTTTCGACGGGTCGCGGACAAGAGCACGGACATCGGCGCCGCGCTTGACGAGGTGTTCGACGACTTGGCGGCCAACATTGCCTGTGGCGCCGGTGACGAGAATGGTCATGGTCTTTCTCCGTGTTGGGTTGCTTGACACGGCGAATATGTGTGGTTCACTGGTAGTCCGATAGACGGTGATTTTGGACACGCCGTCTCGCTGGTGGAACACTGATGGATCTTCTTGCGCTTGCCGATTTCAATCTCGTTGCCCGCCATGGTGGCTTCGGCAAAGCGGCACGGGCGACAGGCCGGCCGAAGGCAACCCTGTCGCGGCGTGTCGCCGAGCTGGAGAGCGGTTTCGCTCTGCGGCTATTTGAACGTGGTGCGCGTAACCTGAAGCTTACCGAGGAAGGACGGGCGCTCTTCGAGCGAACCGGGGCGTTGCTCGCCGAACTGGACGAGACGGCTGCGGCGATTGCGTCCGGCGGTCAAAAACCCAAGGGAAGATTGCGGATCAGCGCACCGTTGCATTTTTCCCAGACCGCAATGGGCAGGATCGCCGCCGGCTTTGCCCTCCAATATCCGGAGGTGAGGCTCGAGGTGACGAGTGAGGACAGGTCTGTCGATATGATCGAGGAGGGCTACGATCTGGTCATCCGGGTCAATCCCGATCCCGACGAAAGCCTGGTCGGACGAGCGTTTCTGCGCGACCGGCTGGTGGTGGTGGCAAGCCCCGACCTTCCGCGCCCGACTGGCGGACGCGCCGCTCCCGGCGTTGCGCGCGGCGCAAGCGAAGCGCAAACATGGCAGGTGAAGACAGAAGGCGGCCGGTCGACGATCAGGATCGAGCCGGTCCTCACCTTGTCAACGCTCATCACCATCCGCGATGCGGTGCGCGCCGGCGTCGGCGCAGGCCGTCTTCCCATTTCGCTGGTCAGCCACGACCTGGCGCACGGTACCCTGGTCAACTGGGGGGATATCGACGGCCCCGAGGTCACTCTCTGGACGCTCTACCCCTCAAGGCGGCTGCTCAGCGCGCGCGTCTCGGCGTTCCTCGACTTTCTCAAGCAGGCCTTCCCCAATGGGACGCCGGAGGAACTGGCCGCCTATATTGCTAGGTGATGACCGCGCTTTGCCGGCGTCACTGACGAGCTCCACGTCGCATTTTTCACGGACCGCGCACCGGCTCATATGAGATGACGGAGGATGGGGGCGTGCTTTCGCCGCGACCCCGCCGTCGACGAAAAGCCTTCCTGCGAAATTCCTCGAATCCTAGTCACTTTTAGGGTAAAATTAACCAGTGTATCGAGAGGGCGGAAACGTCCTTGCGCGCCGCATGCGTCGCGCAGCGCTTACGAAGGAAAGATGAGCCAATGAAAAGGTTAGCAATCGTTATCCTGTCGCTGGTGACGGCGCTGACGAGCGTTCCGCCGGCCATGGCGTTTCCCACCATTGCCGTGCCTAAGATCGAAGCCCCGGAGGCGCAGCCGGTCCAGTACAGAAATTATCGCGGTGGATACCGAGGCGGCTATCGAGGCTATCGCGGGCGTGGATACCGCCATCGTGGCGACGATTGGGCCTGGGCACTCGGCGGGCTCGCGACCGGCGCAATCATCGGCGGAATGCTGGCGCAGCCGAGATATTATGGCCCGAGCTACTACGGTCGGGGCTACTACGACGGGGGCTACTACGGATCGCCCTATTACGGTCCGCCGCGCTACTACGGCTCGACCATTTACCGTCCGCGCTACTACGCGCCGCGTTACCGCCAGGTCTATAGTGGCGGCAACGGACATACGAGTTGGTGCTATGCGCGCTACCGGTCTTACAGGGCCTACGACAACACGTTCCAGCCCTATTACGGTCCGCGACGGGCGTGCGTCTCGCCCTACTAGGCTCAGGGTGATTAGTTTCTGCTGAGCGAGCGCCAGATGGCGCAGATATCGCCGTTCTTCCCGCTGTCGCGCGGGCGCTCGGCGTCTTCGACCCCATCTTCGCCGGGCTCACCGGCGGACGGCCCAGGCCTGAGCGCATCGTGTCGACGCGACTCATCTTAAAGCCCACCGCACGGCTGCGTTCCCAATTTGGCGCGTTGTGCTGATCGCGGAGACAATAACCTCCGCGTCCAGCCCCATCGTTCACAAGCCGGCGTCTCAGGCGGCGGAGAACTTCTGGACGGCTGTAACGTCGAAATAATCCCGCCACTCGACAATCTTGTCACCTTCGATCTCGAAAATGCCCATGATCATCACGCGTCCGATTTCGCTGCCGTCGGCACGCTCGAACCTGTCGAGCCTTTCGGTGAGAACGCGAGATCCGTCGGCGGCAATCGCGAGCATGTCGATATGGACCGTCGAGATGCCCAACGACGTCTCCAGTCCGTCGATCATGGCGATAGCCTCTTCGACGCCGTTCGTGACTGAAACGCCTTCGTTGACCCAGCGCGTGTTGGGTGTGAACCAGCGACGGACGGCTGGCCTTCCGCCGTCTTCCAAGAATGTGGAGCAAAAAGCCGAAACAGTTTCGGTTGGGGTGGGCATGGCAGTTCCCTTCTGGATGATTTCGAAGCCTCAACGGCCTCTGTGTTCAGCCTGAAGATAGGCCTTGAATCGCGCCGCCACGATGCCAGATCTTCCGCTATGATTGCCTGATTTTCCGGAATGATTGATAATTCTGGGCAATCGAGTTAAGTTGCCATGATGAGCGAACTCGACAAAATTCGCGCCATGGCGGTGCGCCACGCGGGCCGTCAGAGTCCTCAACTGCCGAGACTGTTCGCTTACACCCTCGACCATACAACCGAGATCGACCCGCTGATCTACGATCCTGCGGCGTCCCTGGTGATCCAGGGAACTCAGCGCATGTTTATCGGCGACAAGATGTTTGAGTACGGCCCTGGCCAAAGCATGATCGTCGCGGCTGAGATCGCTGCGTTGGGTCAGATCTGTGAGGCGTCTGAGGATCAACCGTTTCTCGCAGTCGGTCTGTTTTTGGACCCAGCCCTGCTGTCGGATCTCGTACTTGAAATGGCAGCGATACCAGAGCTGCCGATTGAATCGGGATATGGCGTCAGCACCGCGAGCGCGTCGCTTCTGGGCGCTTGGGGAAGACTCCTGGAACTGCTCGATCGCCCAACCGAAATCCCGGTCATGGCACAGTCTCTGGAGCACGAGCTCATGTTTCGGCTGCTGATGGGACCGCACGGCGGCCTGCTCCGTCAGATTGCCGGATCTGACTCGCGCCTGATGCACATCCGAAAGGCCATGGCTTGGATCCGCGATCACTACACCGAGCGCCTCAACTTCAAGGCGGTCGCTGCGCTCGCCGGCATGAGCGTATCCGTGTTTTACGATCGCTTTAAAGCCGTTGCCGCCGTCAGCCCGCTTCAGTATCAGAAATATATCCGGCTCCACGAGGCCCGCCGTCGCATGATCGCGAACCAGGTGAGTGCAGCCGAGGTGGGATTTGCGGTCGGCTATGAAAGCGCCTCGCAATTCAGCCGTGAGTACAAGCGTCTCTTCGGAGCGCCGCCGGGTCAAGATACCGAGAGAGCGAAGGCAGGCTTGGGGGGCTTCAATCCGCCAAGATCGCTTGGTGCTCGACCAGATGTTGCTTGAAACGGTGACTGTAGTCCCGACCCACGGCCGCGACGACGCTCTCTCGTAATGCCAAAGCCTCACGCCATAGGGATACGCGTGGGAGACCCTGAAATATCATCTGCGTCACGGTCGGGTTGATGAGGTCGAAATACCGGAACAGAGGCGCGAACACCGCATCGACCATGCTGAACGTCGATCCAGAGAAGTTCGCCCCCTGGCCAACGCTGCCGGCTTGGCGTCTGCGGTCGTGCGATCCTTGGCGTTTAGGAATTGCCAGGCTTCGGCTAGAGTCGCCGTACCATATTCGATCCACGCGCGCTGTTAAGCGCGACAGCGCGTCCTCAGAGTAGAGCTTGCCGCCGCCCTGCGTCTCTTCGAGATATTCGCAGATCACCATGCTTTCGAACAGGATTGCGTCCCTGTCATCCGCCATGATGCCGAAAAGCGTGAGCGGTTTTCGGACGACTTCATGCTCTAAAGCGCGTCGCGAACTTTCAGATTCGCTCTTCGCGCTTTAGGTCTTTGTTTTTACGCATGTCGTTGCCGCAAAACCGCAGCACACTTTTGCGCAACATGCTCTAGCAGTTTAATTCAGAACAGGATTCAGGTTTGAGGCCGACCCGGCCTCACATCATCCTGTTCTAACGGAAACCGCCGCTGGCAGCCAATCGCTCGCCGGTCAGCCAGCGGGCATCGTCGGAAGCGAGGAAGACGGCGACACCGGCGATATCATTCGGCTGGCCGATGCGGCCGAGCGGCGTCTGAGCGATGATGGTCTGTTCGAAATCCGAGCCGATAACGCCGGCCGAGTGCGTGCCCTCGGTTTCGACCATCCCCGGCAGGATGGCGTTGACGCGGATCTTGCGCGGGCCGAGTTCCTTGGCAAGCACGCTGTTGATGCCCTCGACGGCTCCCTTTGTCCCGGTATAGACGGCGGAATCCGGCGGCGCCAGACTGGTGACCACCGAGGAGATGTTGATGATGCTGCCGCCCTCGCCGAGATGCTTGACCGCTGCCTGGGTGGTCAGAAGAACACCGAGAACATTGACGTCGAAGATGCGGCGATATTGCTCCTCGGTCACCTCACCGATCGGCGCGAATTCATAGACGCCGGAATTGTTGACCAGCACGTCGAGCTTGCCGAATTCCTTGACCGCCGCATCGACCAATCCCTGCGCCTCACTGGCTTTGGAAACGTCGCCCTGCACTGCGATGGCTTTGCCCCCGGCCGCGCTGATCGCCTCAACCACGGCGTCGGCTCCCGCCTTGCTCGATGCGTAATTGACCACCACTTGCGCACCTTCCGCCGCGAGTGCCTTGGCAATCGCAGCGCCGATGCCTTTGGAGGCTCCCGTTACCACAGCGACCTTTCCTGTGAGCTTGGCCATTCTTGTTCCTTCCGATCCGGACAGCCGCCGGGATTGGCGGCACTGTTCCGTAGTTCGGAAATTCGGAACTGTTGATCTCGATGTCAAGGGGCGCTATATAAAATTCATGAGACCGCTCTTTCACCCAGCCCTGGAGGACATCAAGCCCGAGGCGATCCTCTATGCGCTGTCCGATCCGGAGCGCGTTGCCATCTATGCAAAGCTTGCCGGCGCCGGCGGTGGCGGGACGTGCTCTGCGCTTGCCGATCTCGGCGACCGCATCATTCCAAAGTCGTCGCTGTCCAACCATTTCAAGGTGCTGCGCGAATCTGGGCTGATCCTGAGCGAGCGCCAGGGTGTGGAGATGCGCAATCAAACGCGCTGCACCGAGCTGGACGAACGCTTCCCGGGCTTGATCAAGGCTATTCTGACGGCTTACGGCCAGCTTCCCGGGCAGCCGAAGACGGACTGATCGCCCCTAGAGGAATTCCAGGAAAAGTGCGAAGCGGTTTTCCGTCCGGAATTGCGTGAAAACAAAGAGATAGAGCAGCACAGCCCCAATGGCCACTGCCGGCGGAGGTTCGCCTAGGTCAGGACTCGTTAATTACAGCCAAAGACGACGGAAGCTGGCTCTTTGGCGTGGAAGCGGGAGAACCTTTCCGCTGGGTTCATTTTTCCCCATGATAGCTGCCGAAGGATTTTACGGGTGACCAAGCCGGAAGGACCTCGGGCAGTTTTGGCGATAGAGCGCTATAGTCCTGCGCACCAAACACGACCTCTCCGTCCATGATCGTGAGCACGGAAGAGATGGAATTGATCTGATCTTCCGACACGGTGAAGTAATCCCTGTCGAGCACAACAAGGTCCGCCAGGTATCCGGGAGCGATTACGCCCATTTCGGATTCTGTATTCATGAACCACGCCGCACCATTGGTAAACAGTTTCAGCGCCTCGGCGCGGGATAGGCGATTGTCCTTAGCAAGAATTTCGGATCCGGACACAGACTTGCCAGATACCATCCAACTTATACCGACCCACGGGTTGAACGTAGCTGCCCGGAAGGCGTCGGTGGTCATGGCCAGCGGCATGCCGCTATCCACGAGCTTGCGCAGACGCGGGGTCTCCAGAGCCTTCTCGCGACCATGGGTTTTGATGAAACCATCGCCGTGCAGCGCCATTTTGGCATCCAGGGCAATTCCTCCACCCAGCTTTTTCACCCGATCGATGTTCTCCGGATTGATGGTCTCAGCGTGCTCGAGACTCCATTTCAGGCCATCGAGCGGGATCGTTTCGTCTACTTTCTCCAGAGCGTCAAGAAAGGGGGAGATGTTCTCGTTGTAACTGATGTGCATGCGAAACGGGATACGCCTCTGGACCAGCTTCATCACATCCTGCTCGACGAAGCGTCGCATCTTCTCGGGCTCGATGATGACCGCCGGCCGGTCGAAGTTCTCATGATCGTGCACCTCCCCGCTCAGAACCTCCCCGGCCCCTCGATATTCATGGCCATGTGCCAGGGTGGGGTGCAGGTTTTGTCCTGGACTTATCGGCGCCGTTTTCGTGATCGCCTCGAGTTCCAGATCCACCATGTTTACCGGCCCGCCGTCGCCGAGTTGCAAGTCCACAAAGGGCATGCGCACATTGAGGCGGTTGTCTCGTGCAAGCACGTCTACCCTCGCCTGGGCCTCCGGGTATGGCCACCTGCCGCCGTTATCGATGATCGAGGTCACGCCGACCCGGTTCAGACCGTGAATGCTATAGACTATCGAACTCACTTGTTCGTCGAATGTGGGCTGCGGCACCATGGTCTCCAAAGCAAGAAACAACCACGTGTATCCGTGGACCACACCGGTCGGATTGCCGCGGCTGTCCTTTTCGAATTCGGTGTCCGGCAACTTTGGGAACCGATCGGTGCCCACGCCAAGTGCCTCCATCGCCTGTTTGTTCAAGAAGGCGCGGTTGTAGGCATATTGCACGATTATGGGGCGATCGGGCACGGCCTCGTGCAGTTCGCCCAGCGTGGGAAAGCGGTTCTCCTCAAACTGGTAGGGGGACCAGCCTCCAATTACCTTGACCCATTGGCCCTCCGGCGTGCGTGCGGCCTGCTCGCTGAGCATGTTCAACGCGCGACGCAACGTCGGCACACCATCCCATCTTACATTGTAGTTGTAAGCCATGTCGTTGAGGACGTGCGTATGAGCATCGATGATGCCGGGGATGAGCCGCCGGCTGCGCGCATCAATCACCCTGGTGGTCTCCGATTTTTTCAGACCGAGAATATCCACATCAGAGCCGACGGAATAAATGCGGCCTTCCTTGATCGCCAAAGCTGAAGCTTCGGGCTGAGCATGGTTGCCGGTGAAGATCTTTGCGTTGAAAATGATCAGATCAGCACCGGGCTGCTCCTGCGTCGTTTGTGCCTGAACCGCAGAGAAAGAAAAACTCGTCACAAACGCGATGAATATTTTTCTGATCATTTTACCCTCGTTCGACTGATCTTTATGAATTGCGGTCATGCACAAGCCGGGGCCCTATATTGGCGGTTCCTGAGGCAGGTCGCGAGGATGCCCTACGGAAGAGTCAGCCGCAGCGAAGTTGTCATTCTCCTCTTTGCCTTGGTAGTCCTCAGTCGTGTAAAGCCGTGTTGCAAAATAAGGAACGCTTTGTGGAACTTGAGGATCTGAGAATATTTGTCGAAGTTGCTGATGCGGGCGGAGTATCGGCTGCAGCGCTGCGACTGGGCATCTCCAAGTCGATGGTCAGCCGGCGGATCACCAGGCTTGAGGCGGAACTCGGCGCACAGCTATTTGCAAGGACGACCCGTGGTATAGCGCTCACGGAAGCAGGTTTTACATTCAGAGATTACGCAGCACGGGTTTCTGCTGACTTGGATGTGGTGCGCGAAACGATCCTGCCCGCCGGTGAGCTTCGAGGCCGCATGCGCGTGGCCGCGCCCCTGTCATTTGGTCCGACCTATTTTGCTCCCGTCCTCTCCCAGATGGCTAGCCGACACCCGCAACTGCAAATCCTTTCTTCCTATACTGATCGCTTCGTCGATCTCGTGGGAGAGGGTTTTGATTGCGCGATTCGGCTTGGGCATCTGCCGGACTCGAACCTCGTCGCAAGACGTATCGGACCGATCTTCGGCAAGCTGGTTGCGAGTCCTGCCTACATCGAGGCTCACGGCGCCCCCGAGACACCGGACGAAATTGTGAATCACCAAATCGTTATGCGGGACGCCGAGAAGTGGCAATTCATGGATGGCGACGAGATTGTCACGGTGCGTCCCCAGGGACGCTTCATAGCTGATAACGCGTTGTCCCTCGTAGCGGCCGCTCTGGATGGGCTCGGGGTCGCCTATCTGCCAGAACCGCTTGTCGCGGACCATATTTGTTCGGGTGCGCTGGTGCCAATCATGACGCGTCATCCGATTCCGCCAGCCGGCATCTTCGTCGTGAGGCCGCCCGGCCAGTATCCCTCTCGAAAAGTGCGAACCCTCACTGAGATGCTTATCGAACGATTTGGAACTCGTTAATCACAGCCAGAAGATGACGGAAGCTGCGATGCAGATTGCCGACAAGAAGGTAATTGTTGCAACGGAGCAGTCTACGTTCAAATTGTAGGACTGGCCCATCTTTGTCCGCTCTCCACCTCAAGACGTGGGAGACCGAGCGATGTGTCGATCGCCTGTTCTGAAATCGGCTCTGGTCGCCATGACGCGATCCGCGGGGCGCTTTTGATATCGGACTACCGCGCCTCAACGCGTGAGCGCAACCCGAAAACGTGAAGAAGGCGGCCGGTTTGCGGGGCCGCCTTCTGTTTCATCAGGCCGTACGTCTGACCATTCTCGCAATAGCTATCAGGATGCAGGCACCGATGAAGCCCGCGATCAGATAACCCAGCCAGCCGCCAAGGGCGACGCCGAAGAGAGACAGGATAAAGTTGGCGACGATGGCGCCGACAATACCGAGAATGATGTTCATGAGCACGCCCATGTTGCTCTTCATGAGCAATTCGGCGAGCCAGCCGGCAATGCCGCCGATGATGATGGCGGCGATCCAGCCAATACCTGCATTTTCCATGGCAATTCCCCATTGTGAATTATTGAGCGGCCGGCGCCGGCTATCACGGCTCGCAGATCTAGGCTAAACCGATTGCCAAGCGACACGACTATAACCTTCCGCGGCGCCAGTTGGTTCCATAAGCCCCGTCCGCAGGAGGTCACGTGCCCCTCCCGATCTGATTCAGTCACTTGTCGGCCGCGGGCCAATCGTTCGCAGGCTCCTCTATCACAGCAGCGTCGTCGTCCGCGGGATCGGGATCGCGCTCAAGGGCTGCGCGCAGAATGCCGATCTCCTTGATGATCGCATCGAAGACGTCCTGCTGCCTGGCCCCGGCCACAACGCAGTCGTCGACGAGATGCTCCAGCTTGGCGCGAAGTCCGACCTTCCAATTATTTTTGCTCATGACCTTCTCCTCCTCTGCCTGACAGTTCCCACCGCCGTTGACAGGCGGGCGGCGGCTTCTGCGTTCCAAGAGAAGTGCTGGTCGGCGGCTCGATCATCGCGAGATCCTGTTCAGCGGGATGAGGTCGTTCAGCGGGATGAGGTCGCGGCGAACGGGTAAAGGTGCTCGCCTGGCGTTTCGTTGCCCGCACCGAGAAATCGGAAAAACCGGTGCGTTCACCATCTCCGTCACGTCCGATTGGCACGCCGCGACCTCGGCGGATTAACCGGCAGCCGCAGGAAAGGTTCCGCCCGGCCTGGACTCTTTGGGTCCGTGACAGTGTCTCGCCTTCACCGCTGGAGCCGAAATGCAAGTCCGGCATTTATTTCGAGCCCGAGACTATGCCAAGGCTATTCCCTAGCGTCCGCGGATTCCCGGTCCAGCTCGGCATATTTCCCGCTGTGCGCGTGGCGGATTTGCGCCATTTGCTGACATTGACCCGCCGAGCCGGATGACGTCCTTGTTCACGGCACCTGCACGATGCGGCCATTACCCTTGATCTCTGCACGCCGCATCGCCGGATGCCCCGACAACTCGACATTGCCGCTCCCGGAAATCGAAACATCCGCATCTACCTTTGCGGTCACCTTTGCATCGCCGCTCCCACGGATTTGCACCGTCGCCGACTGTGCAGTCAGGCCTTCAAACCGGGCTTCGCCAGAACCGGAAATGCTGAGATTAACTGCGTCTGCAATTCCGGTCGCGGAGGAATTCCCGCTCCCCTTGATGTTCACCTGAAGCTCCGGCTGGTTGATCTGCGACAGAGTCAGGTCGCTATTGCCGAGCAAATCCCATCTGGTGATGGCTGGCCCCGATAGCTTGACATCGAGCTGCGACGCAGACAAGCCAGGCGCGCAATCCAGGCCCAGTCGGCCGGATTCGATGCGCAAGTGGCTGAGCAGTGCTGAGTCTCCGCTGACGACAACCTCTGCCTTTTCCCCCGGTCGGTAGTGTATGGAGCCCGGCAAGTCTATCACCAGCCTGTCGCCCGCAATAAAAGGCAGCGCAATTTGCTGCTGCGTGCCGCTCGCAGGCTCGCACGTCGATCCCCCGTTCCATAGATATGCTGCGCTGGCCCAGCCAGATCCGGAAAGAACGGTTCCGAGCGTCAGAAAGGCGGCAGCACCGATCAGTCCACCTGTCGCGATGAATGCCAGTGTGCGGGTCATGTCTCGTCCCTTCGATAACTTTGGTTGAAATTCTCAGTTGCCGAGCCGATCCGGCCGGACCAGACGAAAATGCAATCGCGCATACTGGCCGAGTACGCGGATACCGGCCCCCAGCCCCATTAGAAGCAAAGCGCCGCCTCCGAGGAAGCCGCTCACAAGTCCAGCGCCGATACAAAGGCGGGCCAGCAGAGCCGTCAGCGTATCATCTGGGTTAGGGAGCAAAGCCGTGACAATGACATTCAATCCGGCTGCTCCAATCGCCAACAGTCCAGCCGCAAACCCCACCACCAGTAGAATTGCCAGTAACAACAACGGCAGCAGGAGAAGGAGATCGACAATAACCAGTCCGGCCAATGCGATGACCGCAGCGATGAGGTTCGAGAGGCTCCAATGCGTTTCGAAACGCCTCAGTCCGATGTCGGCCCGCAGTTCCCGCGCGATCCTGGCAGGCTCACCGAGTGCCGAGACTACCTCCGCCTCGCTGCGTCCCCGGCTCTCGGATTCGGCAAAATGGGCCGAATAGTCGGACATGATTTCTTCGATCTCTTCGCCTGGAAGACCGCGAAGCCCACGCCGCAGCGTGTTCAGAAAGGCATCCTTGGTCATGATAAATCCTCAAGAAGTTTGTCGACGGCAGCCGTAAAGGAGCGCCAGTCGCTGCGATGCGCCTCGAAAACGGTCTGGCCGAGTGGCGTGAGCCGATAGTATTTGCGGGGCGGCCCGCTGCTGGATTCGACAAGTCGGGTGGCCACAAGGCCATCATTCTGCATGCGGCGCATCAGGGGATAGATAGTCCCTTCGCCCATGCCGACAGCCGCGACCAGGGTGCTGGCGATTTCATAGCCATAGCTCTCACCCCGTGACAGCACGGCCAAGACGCACAGATCGAGCGCGCCTTTTCTCAATTGGATTTGGATCGAGTCAACCATGTCATTTCCGATATTTACAGACTGTTTATAACACGCTACCTGTTATTGCAAGGTATCGAACCAACTTCGCCTAACTTCTCGATTTCGACACGAGCCGCGCGGCGAAAGGCCGGGCCGCCGCATAATTCTCTCGGATCGGAGCAATCACCATGACACGCATATGCTTGGCCCTCGCGGCCGCTTTTTGTCTCACTATGTCGACTACGCAGGCGGCAGGCCTGAAATACCTTCACATCCCGGGCGGGCGGAATGGTCCGGCAATCGACGCGGCGATGTGGTCGCCTTGCATCAAAGCGCCTGAAGAAGTGCAGATCAGAGCGCTCACGATTCCAGCGGTTCCGGATTGCCCGATTGCTGGAGAAGGGTTGCCGCTTGTGATTATTTCGCACGGCTATGGTGGCTGGTATCTTGGCCATCATGACACGGCCGAGGCCTTGGCCGATTCCGGCTTTGTCGTGGTCGCCATCAATCATCCGCATGCAAACTATGCCGACATGAGCCGCGCGAATGGCTTGAGCCCCCTGATCGGGCGGCCCGTCGATATCAAGCGAACCATTGATTTCATGCTTACCGACTTCCCGGATTCTGCCAAGATCGACCCGCAAAGGATCGGCTTCTATGGCTTCTCTCAGGGCGGCTATACTGGTCTTCTTCTTGCTGGGGCCAATCCGGATTTCAGCAAGTTGCCACCGCGTTGCGCCGACCCGAAAGCAGTCGGCTGCCCGCAGGTCAATCAAACCAGACCTCCGCAACAACCTCCGTTGCCCCAGACGCTAACGCATGATCCCCGCATCAGGGCGATGGTGGTCGCAGACCCTCTCAGCATCGTCTTTCAGACGACAGATAGCGTGAGGGACATCACGATTCCGCTTCAGCTATGGGGATCGGAGCTGGGAGGGGGTGGCGGCGCATCGCCGGAAAATGTCGCGACACTTGCGCGTGTATTGCCGGAAAAGCCTGACTTCCGAATCGTCCCCAACGCCGTCCATCTGTCGTTTTTGACGATGTGCCCTAAAACCCAACTGTCTTCGGAAGTGTGCATCGATGCTCCGGGCTTCGACCGTGCCGCTTTCCACAGGGAGTTCAATGCTGAAGTGGTCGTGTTCTTCCGGCGAAATCTAGGGGAGTGAACTGCCTTGTGATACGAACGGCTTAGGTGTTCACGTCTGGCTTTCCGGGAATTTCGCGACAAAAGAGAACCACAATATGGAATCGATTATCGAGATTGGGACCATAAAAGATGTTGAGCCGTGGGCGGAGCTTCGCGTTGCGCTGTGGCCGCATCACTCGCTCGAATATCATCGAGCTGAGTTGGGCCGGGCGTTTCTTTCAGAAAGTGGAGAAGCCGTCGCGTTCATCGCTCGAAATGCTGCGAATGAAGCCGTCGGGTTTGCTGAGGCCACTTTGCGACATGATTATGTGAACGGATGCAGCAGCTCGCCCGTTCTCTTCCTCGAAGGGATTTATGTCCGGCCCGTTGACAGGCGAAAGGGTATCGCACGATTGCTTTGCAATGCCGTTGCCGATTGGGGGAAGTCGCTTGGGTGTAGTGAGTTTGGCTCTGACGCGCGGCTCGAGAATTCAGCCAGCCATGCGCTCCATGCCGCGTTAGGATTTGAGGAAACACAGCGCGTCGTGTTCTTCCGAAAGCCGCTGTAGGCCGGTGTTGCCCTTCCACGAGGATGGTTCGCCGCACAAATCCCAAGACTTGTTAGGTCACAGATTTTAGTCGCAAAAGGTGTCGCAGGTTTCGGGAATTTTGCGACAGGGAACTATTCATCGGAGTTGATCTGCTGATGACACCGGACGAATTGAAGATCGTGCGTCGAGCTTATGCGAAGCAGATCACGGCGGCTGTGAGAGTTGTCGATGAGCGTGTTGAAACAGCTTTTGCCGACGTGCCGCGAGAAGATTTCCTTGGTCCCGGTCCGTGGCCGATCTTCCGGATGCGAAAAGCCTATGTTCCGACCCCGGCCGCCGACCCGGTCTACCTCTATACGGATGACGTTGTTGGTATCGTCCCTGAGCGCCACATCAACAACGGACAACCGTCGCTTCATGCCTTCCTGCTTTCGCAGGCTGCGCCGCGAGCAGGCGAGCATATCGTGCATGTTGGCGCCGGTGCCGGCTACTATTCTGCGATCATGGCGAAACTCGTTGCCGCATCCGGCAGGGTGACGGCGATCGAGTTCGAGCCGGAGCTTGCTGCGCGGGCAAAAGCAAATCTCGCTGCCTATCGGAATGTTTCCGTAGTCCCGGGCGATGGCAGTTCCGTGGCTTTCGATGCAGCCGATGTGATCTATGTGAACGCCGGCGCGACCCGGCCCGCGAATATCTGGTTGGACCGGCTCAATGATGGCGGAAGGCTGATTCTACCGCTTACGACCGATCTTGGATTTACCAGCAGCAATTGGAGCAACATGCACCTTCGCGGGGCGGTGTTCCTGGTGACGCGCAGCGGTGATGACTTTCACGCGCAATGGATTTCGCCGGTGGCCATCTTCCCCTGTGAAGGGATGCGCGACGCGGAATCGGAAAAAGCGCTTGCAGCGGCGTTCGAGAGCGGGGAGCACAAGCGGGTGACGCGGCTGTACCGCAATGATGAGTTGCCGGCCGAGCGATGTTGGGTTCGCGCTCCCGGCTGGTGCCTAGCCTATGCTTAGGCAACGGATCGGCATCACCGTCGCGTAAACGGCTTATCCCGTTAGCTCCGGCAGCCCAAGATGTAGTGCAGCTACTGGCCGTATGAATCGCGGATTTTCAAGCTGGATTGCACCTTATCTGAGTCGCAGGGGGGATCCGAAAGGGGCTGGATATGAGCGCTATTCGTGGACGCTCCGGGCTGGTTGCAAAGGTCAAAGTAGTCTGTGAAGATAGTACTTGGCCTTTGGTCGGCCGAAGGGATATAGGTCTGGTGAAGGCTCGGCGGGTGTTTGGCGTTATCGCGACTACGGTCTTGGTGGCCGGAATCGGTGTCCCCGCATACCTCTCTCGACCTAGCAGAATCACTGCCGCTTTGCTCAACGTGTCTGAACTCCCCAGCTCATTGCGCAATAGCGAATGCAGTTCCCTGCTGTCGCAGGACACCATTACCACATGCTCTTTCGACATCGATCCTGCGGATGCCAAGCGTTTGGCTGTAGGTTGGCCCTATAAGCCACCGATTGAGTTGGCTGACAGCAGCCACCAATATGGATGGGGACTCAAAGTCGGGACGCCATTTCCCGTTTCCGTGATCTATGAGTACTCAACAGATCAAGGCGCAGGACCATATGAATACGTAGACGTGTCACTAATGTTCAACGCCGAACAAAGCAGGGGCCTGGTAACCTTTTTCGGGCTGTGAGGTACAACAATGAGCGATGACCAAGAACACAACCAATTTGATGGCCCTCAGATGCAGGGAGCGCATTACGAGCGCGCCGATATGTCAGGCGCTAATTTCGATGGCGTAAACCTCGCAGACGCACGGTTTTACGCTGTTTTGACCAAGGCAAGATTCACTGACACCAATTTAAGCGAAGCGGTTTTTGACGATATCACCCTTGCAGACGCGCGCTTTAATAACGTCAATCTGTCTGGAGCCGCCATTACCAATGCAAACCTATCGCGACTCACCATAAGCGGCGTCACCTTGGCAGATTCGGACATCAAAGATGCCAATTTGACTGGGATGCGGATCAACGGCGTTCTCGTAACCGATCTATTCATGGCCTATGAACAGGCGAAATCCCGAGATAATGCATGACGTCGCAAATATCCTAGTTCCGCGACACCGGAAGCGCTGATTTTCCAGGGATTTTCTGGCCGGAAGCAGACCCATCGCCCCATTATCATTCAATGGCGAAGGCAACCCGACGACCACCGATCGAGCCGGTGCCGCTTGCCTCCTCTCGCTTCGAAGAGCGAGTAGCGAGCATGGCGATACGCTTCACCTAGACAAGGCATCAAGGACGTGGCCAAGACCCGACCGGTACCAACCATACTAATCCCTGCCAAGGTCGAGAGGTTGACGTTCGTATCGTGAAATCTCGCGATGAATCGCGGACAAGTCCGAGCTTCCGCATTACGCTTTGGGAGCGGAGGTTGTCACCACTGGTGTATGAGACGATTTGGTCTAGCCCGACATCATGGATTGCGTGAGAGAGGGCTGCTCTGGCACTCTCGAAAGCGTAGCCATTTCCCCAGGCCTCTCGTCGGAATCGCCAACCCACTTCGTAATGGGAATCCAGCGGATGTTTTGGGTCCATCCGCGGCATCACCCCGCAATAGCCTACGAAATTGCCATTCACGTCTTCCACAGCCCATCGCGCGACACCATGTTCGGCTTGTGCGGCGAGGTAGCGGGCTAATTTGAGGTCGCTCTCGACATTGTCGATTGGGCCGCCGAGGTCCGCCATGACCTCTGGGTCGGCGTGCATCTCGGCAAATGGTGACCGGTGATGGTCGGCGAAATGGTGCAATTTCAGGCGCGTCGTCTCAATCACTTTGGGTTCCCGCTTGATCCGCCGCACCTACTTTAAAAGCCATTGCGACCATAGCAACGGCAGGTCTCCGGCGCAAAGCCGTCGCACGCGAAGGCAGACAACACTTCGCCCAGCGCTCAAAACCATCATTCAGCGAAGAGGTTAGTGGCCATATAGTCGACGAACACCCGAACCTTGGGAGAAAGATATCTGTTTGTCGGCCAAAGGATCCGAAACGTTCCGGTATCGGCCAGATAATCGTCCAGCAGCGAAACCAGTTTGCCCTCTGCGACCTCGGAGGCCACGGCAAATGCCGGAAGACAGGTGATCCCGAAGGATCGCTCCGCAAGGTAGATCAGCGGCTCCAGGGTGCTCGCGACCGTCGTCACAGGCAGGTCGAGTTTGACCTCATCTCCTTTGCGGGCCAGCGGCCAGGGCTCGAGCTTGCCGGAGTTGGCGAAACGATGGTGAAGGCAACGATGCTCCAGAAGGTCTTCCGGCACTTGCGGGTGGCCATGGGCCATCAGGTATTCCGGTGCGGCAACGATCCTGTGCCTGAACGTACCGAGCTTTCGGCTCATCAGCCGGGTGTCCCTCATCTCGCCGGTGCGGATGACGGCGTCAAACCCTTCTTCGATGACGTCGACCAGGCGATCGGAAAAGTCCAAGTCGAGATTGATGTCCGGATAGGTTTGCATGAAGGCGGAGATGGTCGGCATCAGGAGCATGCCGGCCAGCGGAAGGCTCACACGCAGCTGCCCGCTGGGAATGAGCTGCGCGTTCGACAACCGCGACTGGGCGGACTCGTATTCCGATTGAATGCGCCAGCACGCTTCGAGAAAGAACCTGCCTTCTTCCGTCAGGGCCATGCTGCGGGTCGAGCGATTGAACAACCGGACGCGCAGCTCGTCTTCGAGCCGGGCGATCGCCTTGCCGACAGCCGAGCCGGAGAGGCCGAGGCGGTGGCCGGCTGCCACGAAGCTTCCAACTTCTGCCACCTGAATGAAGATGCCGAGCGTGCCGAGCTTGTCCAATGACTATCCTATTGCGGAATTTTTATCCGATGTGTTGCGAATAGGCGCCCATTTATCCGCTATCTCGATCGCAATATCCAGATGTCGCCGCGGCCGCAATGGCCCGAGCTTCAGATGGAGACACACATGGAAACGAACCTCATTGCCGCCTTTGCGAGCGCGCCCGCGCCAACGACCTTTATCGTCAACGTCATCCACGCCCATCCGGGAAAGCAGGAGGAAGCCTTCGACATCATCCAGGATGTCGTGCACTACGTCGCCGACCGGAAAGAAGGCTTTCTGTGGAGCAGTCTGGCAAAGAGCACCGACGGCCAGACGGTCGTCAACATCGAGGCGATCCAGGGCGCCGGCAACGTCGACGAATTCTTCTCCGACCCGGTCTTCGTCGAGAAGTTCCGGAGGCTCGATGCGGTCTCTAAAAGCGAGTTCCATACCTACACGGTCGGCGATCTTGTTCTGCCGAGACGTGCAGCGGCGGTGTGACCGATAGAGCCTTTCCGGGTTAGATTGCAGCATCCTGTTGGCTCCAACGGAGTCGGATGGTCGACCGGCCGGCGCGCGTCGTAGCCCGGCTCTACGGCCAAGCCGGCCGGTCGATCAGCCGGCCCGTTTCAGCCAACCCGAAGGGCCGGGCATCTTTCCGCCAGGATCAAAGGCGATCGGCTCGGACGTACCAAGAGGTATGCCCGTCGCCAATCGCCTCTGCCCTGACGAAAACCTGCTCCGGCAGAATGCTGCAATCTAACCCGGAAAGGCTCTAGCATCGCCGGTCAGTCCCGTAACGGAGCGCCGTAGCGTCATTCCGAGTTGAAAACTCCTTTATGGGGGATGCCCAGGCACGACGGGGTGCAGGTAGATTTGATACTCATCCGATCAAGCCAAGTTCGGTGAGGCTTTGCCCCAGATCCGGGCCGGCAACTTCGATCTCCCGTCGCGCTCGGCCTTCAACTTCCGAATCGCGTCTTCCTAGCTCTCAAGCATCTCTTGTCGCATCGCGCGAGATGCAGCGGAACCCCACGTGGCACGTCGAAGTGTCGACGGGCTGTGCCATCCGGGCCGCCGGGCGGTAGCGCCGGCAATAGTTCGGGGCGCAGAGATGCGAGCCGCCTTTCATGACCTTTCGCGGGATTTTAATGTGCGGCTGAAGCGGATCGAAGCTGTCCGTTTGATCGCCCCCGATCGGATTGGAGATCGTGCAGCATGGGCTGTCGATCTTGCCATGTTCCTGATACCAATCAGAGGTCCACTCCCAGACATTTCCGGCCATGTCGTAAAGGCCGTAGCCGTTCGCCGGAAAGGCGGTGACGGGCGAGGTTCTCTCGTAGCCGTCTTCGCGGAGATTCTTCCAGGGGAATTCACCTTGCCAGGTGTTGGCCATCTGTCTGCCCCCAGGCGCCAGTTCATCACCCCAGACATAGTCCGCCGCTTCGAGCCCGCCGCGCGCCGCAAATTCCCATTCCGCCTCGGTGGGCAGTTCCTTTTTTGCCCAGGCGGCATAGGCTTTCGCATCCTCGTAGGCGACATGGACGACGGGATGATCCTGCAGGCGCTTGATCGAGCTTGCCGGCCCATAAGGATGCCGCCAGTTCGCGCCGCGGACGTAGACCCACCAGTTGTAGTGATTGCGGAGATCGACACGCGCCCTGGGCTTGCTGAACACCACCGAGGAGGGAGCCAGCATGTCGGGTTTCGCACCCGGATAGTCTGCGGGATCGACGGGGCGCTCGGCGACCGTGACATAGCCGGTCGCCTCGACGAATGCCGCAAAGTCGCGATTGGTGACCGGACAGATGTCCATCCAGAAGCTCGTCACTGCCACCTTGTGCGCCGGTGCCTCTTCGGGATAGTGCCTGTCCGACCCCATGAGGAATGTGCCGCCGGGAATCCACGCCATCACTTGATCGAGGGAGGGTGTCGACGAAGATCCTGCAAACGTTCCCTCATTATCGGCAAGCTTTGCCATGGCCTTGGATTCCTCGTTCCATGTCGTCTTCGCGTCGTGCCTCGAGATCACTGTTCGAACGCGAACACCTTGGTCCAGTCCGTCTTCATATCGACAACCGTCCAGTTCATGTTCCCGGCTTCGTCGAGGCCCTTGTCCAGCCGGCCGATCGACGAGGCCCTGTCATAAGCCCATTCCCGGTCGGCGTCGGTGTGACGAACGAAAAGGCAAAATCGCGGCCCGGGAGGGCTGCACGTCCATTGCAGCATCTGAAGGTCCCCGTCGGAGTTTCCGAACGCCGCTATCGGTCTGCGGCCGATGTGCTGGTGGATGGCCACAGGCTTGCCAGCCTTGTCGTCGATGAAGTTGATTTCTGCCAATCGCATCAGCAGCGGCGTTCCGCCTCGCATTTCGAAATTGGTCTTGCCGCTGCTGCCGATCACCTGCTCGGGCGGAATGCCATAAACTTCCTCGCTGAAGACGCGCATGAAATCGACGCCGCCTCCGGAAGCAATGAACGTCTTGAAACCGTTGGCTCTCAGATAGGCCAGCAACTCCAGCATCGGCTGGTAGATCATCTTCGTATAGAGCTGCCCGGTTTTCGAATGCTTGGCGGTGGCAATCCAGTCGCGGACGATCTGGTCAAACTCCGCGGTGGTCATGCCCGAATGCGTGGTCATGACAATCTGCATGATTGCCGGTTCGCCGCCCGCGAGCGCCCCCTTCAGATCGCCCTTTAGGAGCGAGGCAAACGGCTCCTTTGACGTCCATTCCGGATGTTGGGGGGCGAGCACCTTCACTCGATCCAGTGCGAACAGAAGCTGAAAGTACATCGGTTGCTCGGCCCAGAGCGTGCCATCGTTGTCAAAGACGGCGATGCGCTCCGGCACGGGTACGAAATCCGCCGAGCCTTCGGCGGTCACGCGCTCGACGAACGCGACGATGGATTGCTTGGTCTTGCCTTCACTCCAGGAGGGAAGCGCATCTGCGCCCTGCGCGGATGAAGCCACCACCACCAGCAGAATGACAGGCAACAGGTTCTTTACGACGCGAATGAAAGAGGTCATGGCTTGGTCTCCCTTCGGTTATCGTCTGCCGGCATGCCACGGGCAGCGTCACTCTTTCGCGACACGTGTCGACCTCTCGTGATCAACGCCGTCGCGATATTCGAAAAGCAGACCCCAAAGCCGCCCTTCACCAAGTGCGACGGCAAATTCCCTCGAGGCCAGGTAGGGGATGAGTATCAGCAGCATGATCAGGCTCGTCGCCAGCATCCCGGGCAGCTTGTCGCCTCCAATTTCCGCGAGGGTTTCCGCGATCGTTCTGCCTTTGCTGAGCCCGACGATCGCTTCCTCGGCGATGGAAAGGACGATGAGCAGCAGAAGATAGAGCGCGGCCTTGTAGGCTATGACGGAAACGAGAGGCAGCCTCCCGTATCGTTCCCCCAATTTGACTGCGTGGCCGAGAAGGATGAACTTCCCCAGGATCAGCGCCTTGACGACGGGGATGCCGAATGCCGAGAAATGCACGCCCTGGCTGCCAAGAATTGCCATCTTGTATAGAACGAGCGCGCCGAAGCAGACGTACAAATATGCGGACAAAAGGGCGTATTCCTGAAGCTCGCGCTTTGCTCGCTGGGCAATTGTCGCAGTCGAGCGGGTTTTCTCTACCGTCATTGCTCTGCCTCTATTCGCTCTGAAGATCGCGCCAGCTGCTTGGCTGGCGCGACCGTGGAGCGATGGTCAGTGTCTCCCGCCCTCCTGCAGCTTCGCCAGCACCTCGTTCAACGCGAAGCTGCCGGGCTTTTGCCGCGGCGGAAAATCGACGTAGGTCTGCAGGTGCCGGGCCACGAAGGCCTGGGCCGGGACGAGCGCAAAGGCATGCTCGACACGCCATCTGGCATAGTCGCCGGCAACATGCTGGGCCATCTCGAAGGGATCCGCCCTCAGGTCTATGAGCTTTGGAAAGCGCAGTGTTATCAACGGATCCTGCCACACATCGAGACCTTCGGCTCGCTGCTCCATAAACGCGATCTTCCAGCGGTCATAGCGCAACCCGGCGAGATTGCCGTCATCCGTCCAATAGAAGTATTCCTTGCGCGAACTTGGCCCAGTGCCGGCGAGGAGCTCCCGCTGATTGTATCCGTCGAGATGAATCTTGAATGTCTTGCCCGCAGCCTCATAGCCCGCCAGAAGCTTCTCCTTGACGTTTGGCTCACCTGCGGCCGCCACCAGCGTCGGAACCCAATCCTCATGGGATACGATGTCGTTGATTTCCGTGCCCGGCTTAATGACGCCCGGCCAACGCATCGCACCCGGAACCCGGTAGCCGCCCTCCCAGTTTGTATTCTTCTCGCCATGAAACGGCGTTGAACCGCCGTCGGGCCAGGAGAAGAGTTCGGCGCCATTATCGGTCGTCCACAACACGATGGTGTTGTCGGCGATGCCTAAGTCGTCCAGTTGCTTCAGAAGCTGGCCAACCATGCCGTCGTGCTCCGTCATGCCATCGGCCACAAGACCGAGGCCGGTCTTGCCTTGCGACTCTGGCTTCAGGTGCGTGTAAATATGCATGCGGGTCGCGTTGAACCAGCAGAAGAACGGCTTTCCGGCCTTCTGGTTCTTATCGATGAAATTCATCGCGGCGCCCAGGAATTCCTCGTCCACCGTCTCCATTCGCCTTTTGTCGAGCGGACCGGTGTCCTCTATTATTTGCTTGCCCACCCTGCCGAAGCGCGGATCCTCCGTCGGATCATCCGTGTCGGTCGCTACGCATTTCAGCACGCCGCGCGGGCCGAACTTCGCTCGGAACTGCGGATCCTTAGGATAATCCGGATTTTCAGGCTCCTCCTCGGCGTTGAGGTGATAGAGATTGCCGAAGAACTCATCGAAGCCATGCACCGTCGGCAGGAATTCGTTGCGGTCGCCCAAATGGTTCTTGCCGAATTGGCCGGTCGCGTATCCCTGCGGCTTGAGCAATTCCGCAAGCGTCGGGTCTTTGTCCGAAAGGCCTTCCTTGGCGCCTGGAAGGCCGACCTTGAGCAGACCGGTACGGAAGCAGCTCTGGCCGGTGATGAAGGCGGCGCGTCCCGCGGTGCATGACTGTTGCGCGTAAAGGTCGGTGAAGATCGCGCCTTCGTCGGCAATGCGGTCGATGTTGGGCGTCTGATACCCCATCTGGCCGCGGTTGTATGCGCTGGTGTTCCACCAGCCGATATCGTCGCCGAAAATGACCAGGATATTCGGCTTGGTAGCTGGTGCTTGCGCTTTCGCATCCCCGCTGGCTATCGACCCCAGAGCCGTTATGGCAAGCAGAGATCCGCCCGCCAAAAGAACCTCACGCCGGCTTGGATGGCGGCGCGGATTTTCTTGCTTGTCGCTCATCTTTCTTCTCCTCCCTGACTGGATTGAATAATGCACTGACATGCCGATGCAGCCTTGGCGTCCGGGCCGTTTCGACCGGAACACACCACCGCCGATGAATGCGGATTTGACGAAGCCCTCCCTTCTGTCCTGCGGCCGCTTTTCTGCCGGCAATTTTATGAAATGTAGCTCCCGGCGCTATTGTACTTTGGGGAAGGGCAGTTCCTGGATGCGTGGTCGAGACGTTTCAAACATTCAATCTGTCGCACTTCCCGCGAATGCCTCGTTGATGGCGTCGATCAAAGAGGCAGCGGGAAACGGCTTGTGGAGATAAGCGACGCAGCCAATTCTGCGCGCCTCAAGTTCAAGCGCGTCATCATCGACTGCGGTGATGAAAATGACCGGGAGCTTGGGTTGCGCGCCTTTCAGTCGGCGTCGTAGCTCGATGCCCGAGATGCCAGCAAGATGGATGTCGAGCACGATGCAGCCGAAACCCGCCGTCTTCGCATCGCTGAGAAAGGCTTCGGCCGACGGATAGCTCTCAGTCATCAAACCATAAGCGTTCAGCAACCTCTCAACGCTTGTGCGCATGCTCGGATTGTCTTCCACGACCGCAACCGTGCGTCGCCGGGTTTCCAAAGTGTTGCCTTTCCAGAGCCGGTTGGCCGCGGAATACGACCACGAGGGGCCATTAGGAGGCAAAATCCCGGTGTCGCCTATTGTCCTTAGGGGAAGCGGGGCCCGATCGGATAGCTGGCACGTCCGTCATGCGCTTTTTCAAGCAATCCCAGTCGTTCCGCCATCGACACAGCCTCGGCCAAAGATCGGGCTCCGAGCTTTTCCATGACATTGTGCCGATGTGCCTTGACGGTTCGCTCGGATGTGCTGAGCTCGTAGGCGATCTGTTTGTTGCGCTTGCCGCGGACGATCAGGCCGAAGACCTGTGACTCCCGCGGTGTGAGGTTGGCAACAAGAGTATGAAGAGCTTGGGCGCGATCTTGCTCCAGCCGGCGCCTCTCACAAAGCTGCAACGCCCGCTCGACCGCTTCAAGCAACGCGGCGCTCGAGGCCGATTTTTCGAGAAAGTCAAAGGCGCCAGCCTTCATCGCCTGCACTGTGGTTCCGATATCGGCGCGCCCGGTCAGGAATACGATCGGCAAAAGAGACGCCCTTTCGGCAAGGCGAGCTTGCAGCTCCAAGCCGGACAGACCAGGCATCTGCAAATCGAGCAGAATACAACCGGGCTCCGTTGGCAAACGTGCCAACAACTCTTGACCCGATTCATAGGATTCGACCCGGAGGCCTGAAGCCTCCAGCAATCGCCCCACCGCCGTGCGGAACGATTTATCGTCATCGACGATGTGAACAGTCGGACCCACCGGCTTCATCCATATTGCGCGAGCGGCAGGACGAAGCGGAATACCGCCCCCCCTTCCGGGCGGTTGTCCGCCCAGATCTTCCCCCCGTAGATTTCTATTATCACACGCGCGATCGAAAGGCCAAGCCCGGTACCGGCGGGCTTGGTGGTGTAAAAGGCATCGAATATGCTGCTGAGCTTGTCGGTCGGAATCCCGGAGCCGGTGTCGGAAATCGACACTTCAACCTTTTCATTTGTCTCAGTCACTGCCGTTTGAATGACCAAATTCCGCTCGGCCGCGGACGCGTTGAGCATGGCGTCCATCGCGTTCGTCGCAAGGTTGAGGATAACCTGTTGGACATGAACTCTATCAGCGCGAACCGGCAGCCCCTGTGTAGACGAAACGGAGCTGACGACCACATTTCGTCGCAGAGCTTCGGGATGAAGTATGTGGATAACGCTCCGAACCACATCGTTCAGGTCGAATTCCTGCCAGTCGACCTCACTCCGCTTCTTCAGCAATCCTCTCATCCGGTCAATGATGTCGCCGGCGCGCTGATCGTCGTCTCGGATGTCGGCCAGAATCTGCTGGATCAGCTTCAGGTCCGGCTGTTTGCTTTCAAGCATGATGGCTGCGGTCTCGGCGTTGATACGGATGGCGCCGAGCGGCTGGTTAAGCTCGTGGGCGATCGAGGCGGAGAGCGCCCCTGCGGTAGCTGATTGGTTGAGATGGATAACTTCGAGAAGGCGGCGGCGCGCCTGAAGCTCCGCAGCCGTCCGCCGCCGACGCTCGAAAACCAACCAAACGATGACGAGGCTTTGAGCCGCGACAAAGACAGAAATCGCTACAATCTCCTTCCAATATTCCTCCCATAGGGATCTTTCGCGGAAGGACACAACGGTGCCCAGAGGAAGATCGGCTTCCGAAAGCCGCCAGCGCTGCAATTGTCGGGCATCGGCAATGTAGCTCTGCGGCACAGTCACGTCGGTGATCGCCCTGCCGGCAAGGGCATCGATGGCCAGACTGGCGACCGCGGCGCCGGTGGATTCGAAAGTCGCCGCATTGCCGCCGACGATCCCATGTCCCAAATATGTTGAGTACGGACCATAGACCGGAGCGCTGGCCGCGCTCGCGATCCTCTCCAGAGAGTTGACAGGGACGAAGTTCCGGCCGGTTCGGTCCCTTAACACGGTCAAGACGATGATAATTGTGTCCGGAGGAAGAGCTGTCGCGCGCTCGACAAACTCATCGATCGACAATCCGGTGAGATAAGTCGTCTGGATATTCGGCGGCAGACCGGTCAGGTCCTCCTGCGCCGAGTCGATCCATGCCTTGTCGAATTCCGCCGATCCCGCAATCACGACAAGCTGCCGGGCGTTCGGCTGAAGTCCGATCGCCATCTCCGCGGTTTTTCTTATCTCAAATTCCGTCAAGGCGCCGACCACGTCGTCGGGCAGGTGCAGTTCATTCGCAGTCGCGCTTCCGAAACCTCCGAAAACGATCTTTGCATTCGGTGCTATTGCATTCCGGTTCGCGACAATGAAGCTGGTTGACTCCTTGCCCAGTGCGATAACCAGGTCGGGACGGCGATCGATGTACTTCTCGGCAAGATAGCGCGCCATCCGATCAACGTGAGGCGTCTCGGGGAATCTGGAAAGATCGAGAAATTCCGAGAAGAGCTCGATCTTGCCGGCCGTCGCCTCCAGCAGCCGAACTCTCGTGGACTCGCCGACGATGTTCGTTGCCGGGATTCGCTCGTCATAGGGATAGAGGATCAGAACACGTGGAACCCGGCCCGGGACTTGCGCGGAACAGATGCCGGCGGTTGCGAATATCGCGCCGAACAGACAACAGAGAAAGACGGATGCATTCTGGCGCGACGGGATCGTGAGCGAGCGAAGCATACTGACGCGCCTAGCACCTGAAAGTCAAACGACACTAGCAGGATGATAAGTTAGTGTCACCGAGAACATTCTCAAATGGCCGACAGAATGCCGGTCGCGTCAATCTGCCCAAAAGGACAATATCGCCGAGGCCAGTTCGGAACTAAACTTTCGACACCGTAGATGCCGCTCGCCGTTGCGGCGATTTGGTTCGGAATTTGCAAAAGTAAAGCGGAACAATTTCAATGTACTTCAAGGTTACGAGTGGAAGTGCAGGAAACGTTCCGCACTCTGTTGATCGCCACCGCTCGAGTTCGCCATTCCAACGATATCGGTCGCTTATTCTTTGTGTTGCGCTCGTTTTGCCTTCCGGGTGCGGCGGACATCCTAAAGGTGTACTGACGCCGGTCGCAGACACGTCGTCCGGTTCCAGCCGCGTGAGCATGCTGATCGCGACGACCCGCAGCCGCTCCACGAGTCAGGGGGAGATGTTCACTGGCGAACGAGCGCTTGCTCCGGCCTTTGCCGACATCACCGTCTCGATACCGCCTGCAGGAGTTCGCAAGGTCGGCGACGTCGCTTGGCCGAAGAGGCTCCCATCGAATCCGGCGACCGACTTTGCAACGTTGAAGGCGGAGGAGATCAGCCTGGACCAGGCAAAGACCTGGCTCAACGCCAGCGTCAAGAAGAGCCCCGATCGCAGCGCATTCGTGTTCATCCATGGTTTCAACAACCGGTTCGAGGACTCCGTCTACCGCTTTGCGCAGATCGTCCACGATTCTGGTGTCCGCAGTGCGCCCATTCTCGTGACCTGGCCGTCGCGGGGCAGCCTTCTCGCTTACGGATACGACCGTGAAAGCACAAACTATACGCGCAACGCTCTGGAGAGGTTGTTTCAATATCTGGCGAACGATTCAGAGATCAAGGAGGTCTCCATCCTCGCGCATTCGATGGGCAATTGGCTGGCTCTCGAAGGTTTGCGCCAAATGGCGATACGAAACGGCGGCCTGCCACCGAAGTTCAAGAACGTGATGCTTGCGGCTCCGGACGTCGACGTAGACGTGTTCCGCTCACAGATCGCTGACATGGGCAAGCAGCAGCCCAGGTTCACATTGTTCGTATCGCGCGACGATCGTGCGCTGGCCTTCTCACGCAGGATTTGGGGTGATATCGCCCGGCTCGGATCCATCGATCCTGAGCAAGCTCCTTTCAAGGCCGAACTCGAAGCCAATAAGATCGCCGTGATCGACTTGACCAAAATCAAGGCCGGCGACCGACTCCACCATAGCAAGTTTGCGCAATCACCGCAGATCGTCCGGCTCATCGGCGCGCGGATTTCCGAAGGCCAGACGTTGACCGACAGCAAGATGGGTCTCGGGGACCACCTGATTGCCGGAACGACGGGAGCGGCCGCGGTTGCAGGCAGTACTGCAGGTCTGATCCTCGCTGCCCCGATCGCAGCGATGGATCCGCATACGCGAGACAACTACGCCCATCACTTGAATAGCGTGTCAGGGCAGACGGGCAAGCAGGAAAACACGAGATGCAGTTCCGCCAGAACGGCATCACGCGGACAGACGTGCGCTGTGGTACAGTGACAACCGGCGAACTCGCGCGGCAGATGAGAGGAGAAGTCGATGGCGATGAAATATTTGAAGCTCGGCCTGACCTTGGCGGCATTGATATCCACCGGTGCCCAGGCGGCCGACGTATCGCCTCTCCTGACCCAGGAACCAAAGGCTGCCGAAACCGCGGACGGCTGGACGTTCTCGATTGCTCCATATCTATGGATGGCCGGGATATCGGGCGATACGGCGCAATTCGGGCTACCCACCGTGCACATCGATGCCGACTTTGGCGATATCCTGAGCAATCTCGATTTCGCCTTCATGGCGGCAGGCGAAGCCCGATATGACCGTTTCAGCATCATCGGCGACATCATCTACACAAAATTGTCCGCTGATGGCGAGACCCCCTTTGGAGTCCTAGCGACCGATGTCGAGGTAACCTCGAAGACCTTCGCGGGCCTGCTCGGCGTGGGCTACGCCGTCCTTGACGGCCCGTCGGGACATCTGGACGTCGTCGGTGGCGTGAGGTTGTGGTCGGTCGATACGACGCTCTCGTTCAATGGCGGTCTGCTCGGTGGCATCGAGAGAAGCGACGACGCCACATGGCTCGATGGCATGGTCGGCTTGCGTGGGAAATACTCCTTCACTCCTGAGGTCTACCTGACGGGATGGGGACTGGTCGGCGGCGGTGGAGCCGACATCGACTGGGATGTCGCACTCGCCGTCGGCTACGATTTCAACGACAGGATTTCCGCCATTGCCGGATATCGGGCGCTCGGTGTCGACTACAGTGACGACGGCTTCGTGTTTGATGTTGTCCAGCAGGGACCGATCCTCGGGCTTGCGATAAGATTCTAGAGCAATTCCAGGAAAAGTGTGAAGCGGTTTTCCGTCCGGAATTGCGTAAAAACAAAAACTTAGAGCCTGGGCAATCAAAGGCACCAGCGAGCGGCCGCTTCGGGCCGAGCGCAGACGAGACGAGCGCCTCCGCCGCGCGGTGAAAGCTGAGATATTCGGCAACGGCGAGCGTCTGAAGTAAAGGCTATCGCGTCGGTTGCCGCGTGAGTTTCCCAACGCGCGGTCACGCGGTGATTTCCGGCGCTGCGACTGTCTCGCGTTCTGTCAGGATGCGATCAATCAGCCCCCACTCCAGCGCTTCCTCGGCCGTCATGAAGCGGTCGCGGTCCATCGCCTGCTCGAACTCTTCATAGGTGCGTTTGCAATGCTCGGCGTAGAGCCGCGTCATGCGCTGCTTGGTTTTCAGGATTTCCTCGGCATGGATCTGCATGTCCGATGCCTGTCCTTGGAATCCGCCTGACGGTTGATGAATGAGAATGCTGGTGTTCGGCAAAGCGGTGCGCTCGCCGGGTTCGCCTGCCATCAACAGGAACGACCCCATCGAACGGGCGGTGCCCATGCAGAGCGTATGAACCGGCGCGCGGATGTATTGCATGGTGTCATACATGGCGAGGCCGCTGGTGACGACGCCACCGGGGGAATTGATGTAGAGTTGAATCGGCTTCTTGGGATTCTCGGCTTCCAAAAACAGCAATTGCGCGCAGACGAGTGCGGAAACGGTGTCGTTGACCTCACCGTTCAGGAAAATGATCCTCTCGCGCAGAAGGCGGGAATAAATGTCGAAGGAGCGTTCGCCACGGCTGGATTGCTCGATGACCATAGGGACGAGTTGCATCGCTTCGCGCATGGGCGAACTCCTGTAGGTTCGGATTTAAGGTGACTGGCTAGCTAGGCAATTCCAGGAAAAGTGCGAAGCGGTTTTCCGTCCGGAATTGCGTAAAAACAAAGGGCTGGAGCGGTCCTGCGCTTCCGTTAAAAGCTGAACCGCTCCAAAGCGTCAGGCGGCCAGCATCATCCACGGCCCATTGCTGTTCGCCGCTGGCGGCATCCGCAGGGCCAGCCTCGCATCCGCCAGCCCGTGAACGATCCTGAGTATCGTGCCGCCGTTGGCATCGGGCCTGACCTGAAACGTGACGATGCTCTCAAGGAAGGGCGGCTCATCGTCCCGCATCCTGTAGCTCACTTCCTCGCCCGGTGCCGTGGAGATCGGCTCGGCGTCTGCCAGTTGCTGCTCGGGCAGCCATTTGTCCCGAAAGGCTGGGATACTGACCGCCCGCCAGACTTTTTCCGGAGGGGCGTCGAGTTCGTATTCAAACACCAGATCTTTTTCCTGCCTTTCGGCCTCCGTATCGCTCATTGGTCCATGTCCTTCAGTAAGGCCTTCAACGCATCAATCCGCGCTGGCCAGTAAGCCCGATACTTCGCCAACCATCCGGCTATGAGCGCGAGTCCGTCTGGATCGACCTCGTAGTTCACGAAGCGCCCCTGCCGTTCCTCGCGGACCAGCCGCGCATTGCGCAGCACGGAAAGGTGCTGGGACATCGCCGGCTGGCTGATGTCCATGCCGTCACGCAGGGCGCTGGCGTTCATGCTGCCGCTCGCCAGCTTCTCGAAGATCACGCGGCGTGTCGGGTCGGCCAGAGCTTTGAAAATCTCGTTCTCGATCATGCCAACAGATAAGCACACACTTATCTGATTCGCAAGGCTATTGTCAGGCTGCGGATGCACAAACCGGATGGGATATGGGCGAGCTTCACTTCCGCCCCTGGGGTCATTCGGCGTCAAAGACCTCACTGCAAGGCTTGCCACCCAGCTCCCGGATCACAAAGGCTCCACCAGCAAACCTGCCGCCAGGGCATGGAAAGCCTCGACCGCCTTCGGCAGCACGCCCTGCGGATCTTCGCTGGCGGCAATCCAGAGAGCCGCATTGAGAGCCGCGCCGCTCAGCAATCGGGCGGCCGCCTCTGCGTCAAGCGGCTTGAGGATGCCTTGGGCGATCAGGCGCTCCACCGTGCTCTTGGTCACCTGCAGACAGTTGTTCTGGCTCGGCCACTGCGAGGGATCACCCAGCACCGCAGGTCCGTCGAGCAGGACGATGCGTTGGACTTCCGGATTGAGCGCCATCTCGATATAGGCCGCCCCCTCGGCGAGCAGGCCCTGCCAATCGTTGCCCGCGCGCGCGCCGATCTCTTGCGCGCGCACCGCCATTTCCGTGTCGATCTGATCGACCACCGCCGCCAGCAACCCGCGCTTGTCTCCGAAGTTGTGGTAGAGCGCGCCCCGCGTCAGACCGACGTCAGCCGTCAGTTCGTCCATCGATGCCGCGGAATACCCCTTTTCCGCAAAGGTCTTGCGCGCCGCCGCGATCAGCTTGACGCGGTTTTCCTGCATCGTTTCGCTGCGTTTCTTCGCCATTCAATCCCTCAATTTCATATACGAGGCGTATATGGACTTGACATGCGCGACGCATGCCATACATTTCACATACGTACCGTATACCAAATGGGGCGCGAGATGTGAAGCGAAACGCCGCGCTCAACGGTCGTTGTCAACAATATAGAGAGATCAGAATGACCCAACGTGAAGCAATCTTTCCTGCCAACCGGCACGCTCTTTACGAGGAGCACGGCTATTCCGCCGCCATCCGATCCGGTGATCTGTTGTTTGTGTCCGGGCAGGTCGGCAGCCGTTCGGACGGAACACCCGAACCCGATTTCGAAAGCCAGGTGCGGCTGGCCTTTGAAAACCTGAAGGCCACGCTGAGTGCCGCGGGCTGCACGCTGGATGATATCGTCGATGTCACCAGCTTCCACACCGACCCCGAAAACCAGTTCGGAACGATCATGGCCGTCAAGCAGGAGATGTTCAGCAAGCCGCCCTACCCGAATTGGACTGCCATCGGCGTAAACTGGCTCGCCGGCTTCGACTTCGAGATCAAGGTCATCGCCCGCATTCCGGCCAATCACTGACATCGCCGGGCCGCCTCCGCCACCGCAGGAAGTGCCGGCAGGAGTGCGGCCCCGCGCTACCACCCCGTGGAGCTTTAAACAGCAGCACAACCTTAGGAGTTAAAGCGCCGGCCTCACTCCGAGAGCCTGCCTCAAGGCGCCCGTGGATCGCCGGTTACCCTCCCCGTTATTGCCTGCTTACATTGCCCCGGCGCCTCAGGGAATAGCTCCGCTGCGCGACGCATTGCCATATATTTAGAAAAATCAATTGCATAATCTCGGGGAACAAAGATCTCCTCTGCGTGTTTTCACCGCATGGATCGTCACCTGATCCGCAAATGGAGGAAACACATATGAAGAAGATCATCTTCGCGGCGGCAATTTTCGGCGCATCTGCCTTTGCAGCCCTTGCTCAGACAACACCGGCTCCATCTCCGGATGGAAATACACCTGCGGTTGCAACCCCAGACACCAAGAATCCGACTGCGCCCGTTGAGGGTGCCAACAGCTTTACCGAAGCTCAGGCGAAGGATCGCATTGCGGAAGCGGGTTACACCGACGTCAAGGATCTCAAGCTCGATGACAAGGGGATCTGGATGGCCGCCGGCATGAAGGACGGCAAAGCCGTCTCCATCGCCCTCGATTATCAAGGCAACATCGTCGCCAAGTAACCCCAAGGAGAAGCATGATGAAAACTGTAACCGGACTATTCGATGATTATTCGGACGCTCGCTCCGCCGTCAGCAAATTGGAAGCGGCAGGCATTCCCTCGAACGACATCAGTATCGTCTCCAACAAGGCCGGCCGCATCGATCGCGACAATGATGTTGCCGAGGATGCCGCGACGGGGGCTGGCATCGGCGCTGCCGTCGGCGGCGCCGGCGGCCTGCTCACGGGACTGGGCCTGATGGCCATTCCCGGTGTCGGACCGGTGGTTGCCGCAGGCTGGCTTGCCGCGACTGCGGCCGGGGCTGTCGCCGGCGCCGTCGCTGGCGGTGCCGCTGGTGGCCTGATCGGTGCCCTCACCGATTCCGGCGTCCCGGAAGATGATGCCCACCTTTATGCCGAGGGTGTCCGCCGCGGCGGCAGCCTGGTCACGGCCAAGGTCGACGACGCCCGCGCCTCCGAGGCGCAGGCCATTCTCCAGGGTTCAAACTGGGTCGACCCGATCGAACGCCGGCGTGCTTATAACGAGCAGGGATGGACCCGCTTCGACGACACGCTCGATCCATACGCCCCCGAGCAGATCGAGCAGGAGCGTAACCGGTATCGCCGGACGATCTAACCGGCCTTGAGTTCAACCCTCCTTGCACGTCGCAAGGAGGGTTGAAGCGTTGATCTCGGTGCTTGGGATCCTCAGTGGACAAGTCCCCGTCGGAGATCGCCGGGGGGCGAAAGCCCCTGCGAGCGTCGTCATCATCGGCTCATCGCGTCGATATGGCCGCGATATTTAGCATGAAGCGATTCCCTGTCAGGCGTGTTACAGTGCCTTTGTCTAGCTGAGCCTTCCGGCCGGTTGGCATTGTTGCCGAGTGATGACTTGCTTCGTGAGTCTCCGGCCCATGAGGGCCTCTCCATGCAAAAGATTCCCACAGTGCATTTCGAAGCGGCGAGCACTCTTGCCGTGGTGGTGTCGTCCAATGAGCCGCTGCTTTTCCTGTCCGACGACCTGAAGGTCATCGCGGCGAGCGCATCCTTTTGCCGGGCCTTCGACATCGACCCCGGGACAGTTTGCGGCCAAAGCCTCAGCGAAATTGGAAACGGCGAATGGGCGACGCCCAAGCTTGCGTCACTGCTGAAGGCCACTGCCTCGGGAAGTGCCAATATCGAGGCTTACGAAATCGACTTTCAACGGCCAAACCAGAAAACACGGCAGCTGGTCGTCAATGCACGGACGCTCGATGACGGCGACATCGATCATATTCGCCTGCTTCTCGCCATCACCGACGTGACCGATATGCGCGCCGAGGCTCGACTGAAAGATGATCTGGTTCGCGATAATGCGATCCTGCTGCAGGAGGTCCAGCACAGGGTCGCAAACAGCCTCCAGATCATTGCCAGCGTTCTCATGCAGAGCGCCCGCCGGGTCCAATCGGAGGAAGCGCGCGGGCACCTCCACAACGCCCATCACCGGGTCATGTCGATTGCGGCCCTGCAGCGGCAACTCTCGACGTCTAACGGCGGCAAGGTTGAACTGCGTGCCTATTTCACTCAGCTTTGCCAAAGCCTCGGTGCGTCGATGATCGCTGATCCTGACAGGCTTTCGATTCAAGTGACGGTCGACGACAGCGCCGTGGACGCGGACGTTTCCGTTCGCTTGGGGCTTGTTGTGACCGAGCTTGTCATCAACGCCCTCAAGCACGCCTTTCCCGATGAACGACCGGGCGCAATCGTCATCGACTATCAATCATCCGGCGACGACTGGACTCTCACCGTTACCGACGACGGCATCGGCATGGCCGCGGGCAGCGAAGCACCAAAGGCGGGCCTGGGGACCGGCATTGTGGAGGCGCTGGTAAAGACCCTGGATGGCGACATTCAGCTGAGCGATGCGGGTCCCGGCACCGCCGTCACCATCAGCCACCGGGAAAGCGCCGGTTCCCGCGACATTTCTACGGCCGCGTAGGAACCGATTGGCTTCCTACGCGCTATCCCATCGGAGCCCCCCGAGGTTCACACTCCAATTTGACCGAGTGAGTGATGAAAAATGGCAAGGCGGTCGTCCTGGTCGTCGAAGACAGCACGATCATTCGGATGAGTGCCGTCGATCTGGTACTCTCTGCGGGATACGAAGCGCTGGAGGCCTGCGATGCGGACGAGGCAATTGGCATCCTCGAATCCCGAGACGACATCGATCTGGTTTTCACCGATGTTCAGATGCCAGGCACAATGGATGGCATCAAGCTATCCCATTACATCCGGGATCGGTGGCCACCTGTCAGGTTGATTGTCGCATCCGGCGAAGCAATCCTCGAAGAGAGCAGTCTCCCCACGGGAAGCCGGTTCTTCTCGAAACCCTACGACAGCCACGCGATTACCGATGCAATGGCGCATCTGCTGTCGATCCAGAATAAGACTGGCTGCTAAACTAAGTGTTTTTCGACTGTGGGGTCTGGGCGCGTAGCGTCCTCCCGGCGCAATCGCCAGAGAATGGTGCGTCAATCAAGACGTGGTCCTCATCTGCGCTATCGGATCTTGACAGTTTTTGACATTCTGAGGTACGTACATCATCATTCCGTCCGAGCTGCGATCTGCGCTGCACCAACAATCAAGCCGAACCCGCGAGCGGGGCTGATCAAGCCAACAACAGAGCTTCGAAAGGCAGTGGAATGAAGGAGTTCAAGGTCAATCCAGACTTCGCCATAACAGATGAACAATCTCTTCGAAGTCTGTTTGACGCGACACATGCTCTGGCCATACAGAAGTGTCAGGGCACGCTCAGCACGCATGCGCAAGCCTTTATCCGGCGCTCGCCATTCCTCTGTATCGGCACCCAGAATCTGGATGGAAAGGCCGACGTCAGTCCCCGCGGCGACCCTGTCGGCTTTGTCAAAATTCTCGATGAGCGCACGCTGGCGATACCGGATCGACCCGGCAACAACCGTCTCGATACGCTGGTCAATATTCTCGCCAATCCCACCGTCGGACTATTGTTCATCATTCCGGGGTTTGACGACACATTGCGGGTGAATGGGCGCGCCACTCTGACGACCGATCCTGAACTTCTGGGGAGCATGCGTGTCAATGACCGCGCCCCCAAACTCGCAATCGTGGTCGAGGTGAGCGAGGTCTTCATGCACTGCGCCAAGGCATTTCGGCGCTCTCACTTGTGGAACCCCGATCATTTCCAGGATCGCACTGAGATGCCGTCAATTGTAAAGATCATTCTGGATCAGACGACTGGCGCGCCAAGCGACGAGGATGCGATGCGCAAAATCGATGACGATCTCGAAGATGAATACAAGAGGACGCTTTACTAGAGCAATTCCAGGAAAAGTGCGAAGCGGTTTTCCGTCCGGAATTGCGTAAAAACAAAAGGATAGAGCGGTTCTGCGCTTCCGTTAAAAGCTGAACCGCTCTAACTCGACGGCCGACCTCGACCGCCAACCATCTCACCCTCAGAGCAGCCTACCCACCCCAAAATATGCAATTGAAGCGAACCATGTTTGTCTCCAGCCGGCTTGATGCGAAGCTGATCCGGGCGTAGTTCAGGATACACCCTCTCCTCGACACCGATCTGAAACGAACCCATGGCGCACTCCCTCAATACAGCCCCCTCGCCCGCCGGCGGCCCCAACCAGCCGAAACTCGATACGGACGACATCTGGCAGGCCCGCGTCGATCTTGCCGCCTGCTTCCGGATGGCGGCAAGGCTCGGCATGGAGGAAGGGATCTGCAACCACTTCTCGGCCGTCGTTCCTGGATATGACGACCTGTTCATCGTCAACCCGTACGGCTACGCGTTTGCCGAACTGACGGCCTCGATGCTGTTGATCTGCGATTTTCACGGCAACGTGGTGTCGGGCAGCGGCCAGCCCGAGGCCACCGCTTTTTACATCCACGCCAGGATTCACAAGAACATTCCCCGCGCCAAGGCGGCGTTCCACACCCACATGCCCTATGCCACCGCCCTTTCCATGACGGAGGGCGATCCGCTGATCTTTGCCGGGCAGACCGCCTTGAAATTCTATGGACGCACGGCCGTCGACCGCAACTATAACGGCCTGGCGCTCGACGCGCGCGAAGGCGATCGGATCGCGGCGGCGATCGGCGATGCCGACATCGTCTTCATGAAGCACCACGGCGTCATGGTCTGCGCTCCCAATATCGCCGAGGCCTGGGACGATCTCTACTACCTCGAGCGCGCCTGCGAAGTGCAGACGCTCGCCCTGTCGACCGGACGCGAAGTCCTTGCCGTCGCGCCTGAGATCGCGGAAGCGGCATACCGGCAAATGCGCGAAGGCGATCCGGAGTCGGCCCGGCTCCATCTGGAGTCCGTGAAGCGCGCGCTTGATCGCAGCGAGCCCGAATACAAGCGCTGAGCCGCAGACCGCGGTTTAGGCGTGTGCCGGCCGCCAATGCGGATAGGTGACATAGGCGGTGAGCGCGCCCTCCTCATGCGAACGGATGGTCACCGCTTCGCCCTTGGGCATGTAAACGATCTCGCCTGGCCCGGCGGTGACCGTTCCCCCGTCCGTCGAGACCGAAAGCCGGCCTTCCAGAACGATCATCACGTCGTCTACCGCCATCGTCTCGGCAAGGCTCTGGCCGGGTGCGTAGCGTCCATAGCCGATGGTGATCGGCCCTCCGTGCCGCTCGTCGACCAGATTGCCGACGGAGATGTCTGCCTCCTGTCCTGGGGAACGCTCCAACGACGCATCGGCGATCGTGAACTTACGCATCTTCATCGTCTTCCTCCATTGCCGCATGCAGAGGTAGCGCGGAAATTTCACACGCCAAGACGGATTGCAAACGCTCGAGGAGGAGGAGGTTCCCGCTCTCATGGTCTCCTCGCCACCGAGAAAGGCGAGTGGAGCATGGCGACACGCTTCACTCACACACGGCTTTGGCTCTTTTCGTTCGGGATTAGGCTGGTTAATGCCTATGGCTTCAGGCTAGTCGCCGTGAGTTGGTCTACCTCAATGAATTCGCAAATCATCTCAGAAATTACACTGAACGGCCGAACAGTTCACAATCACCTCTTGCCATTCGTAATACCACAACAGACCTTGCGCGATAACAGTCGAAACCGCGACAACCAATATCATCTGTCGGAGCGTGAGGGATTTCCAAAACATAGACCGAGCTAGAAGTAGGGAGTTCGTCATTCCTGCCGGAAACATTAAAACTGGCACCCATGAAAAAACTTCTGCTTCAAATCGGTCTTTCGACGAACAGCACAAGAAGTATTTGTGGTCTTCCGAAAGCCCAAGAATGACCTCGGTCACCGCTATATACCCACTCCAAACCACCGACACCGGGCCAAGAAGAAACCCCACGACAGCGACGACGAGGAATGCCCCGAATAAAAACAGGAACGGCTTAAGGCCAAGCATAAAAGCGAGTGTTTTCAGAACGAGGAAGACTGGCGATGCCAGAATACAAAGCAACACCGCCGGTGCCCAAGCCCGCTTTTGTCTCTGAGCTGGAAGGTCGACTTCGGCTTGCACATCCATGCGTGGCCCCTCAAATGTGAAAAAGCGAAACGACCATATGGTGATAGTGCATGGCCAAAAGCGCTAACTGTATGCTGATCACACTGTCAAGCCATCTATCGAGCGATCAGTTTGACTCCACACCCAAGAACATCTTTTTGAATCGAACGTCCGCCTTACCAATCCGTAAGTTGCGGCCAAGCCGTCCTCTCGGCTAGATCTCGCCCCAGGCATGCCGGGAATGATCGGGCTGATGCGAATCCTGCTTATCGAGGACGATACCAAGACGTCCGATTATATCGCCAAGGGTTTTTCCGAGGCCGGGCATGTCTGTGACGTGGTTGGCGATGGCCGCGATGGGCTGTTTCAGGCACAGCGCGAGGCCTATGACGTCATCGTCGTCGATCGCATGCTGCCGGGTCTCGATGGGCTGGCGATCGTGCGTTCACTGAGGGCTGCCAAGGTCGGCACATCGGCGCTGTTCCTGACGTCGATCAGCGGCGTCGACGATCGGGTCGAAGGGCTTGAAGCGGGCGGCGACGATTATCTGGTCAAGCCCTTTGCCTTCTCCGAGCTGATGGCGCGCGTCAATGCGCTTGGCCGACGGCCGCCGGTGCAGGAGCAGAGGACGGTGCTGAAGGTTGCCGATCTCGAACTCGATCTGATCCGGCGGGAGGCCCGCCGCGCCGGCCAGGTGATCGAGCTGCAGCCGCGCGAGTTCACCCTGCTCGAAGTGCTGATGCGCGGCGAAGGCCGGGTCATCACCAAGACGATGCTGCTGGAGCGGGTCTGGGATTTCCACTTCGATCCGAAGACCAGCGTCGTCGAGACCCATATCAGCCGGCTGAGAGCCAAGGTCGACAAGCCGTTCCAGGTCCAGCTTCTGCATACGGTCCGCAACACCGGATACAGCCTGCATGCGCCTCGCTAGCTTACGCCGGAGCACGCCGTTCCGGCTTGCCGTCACCTTCGGCGTGCTCTTCGTCGTCACCTTCATCTTCAGCGGCGCGATCATCTATCAGATGCTGCGCCTCGGCCTTGCGCGTGATCTCGAACAGTCGCTGACCGAGATGAATTCGCTTATTGTCTCGACCTACAATCCCGGCGACACCGAGGACCTGGTCAATACGCTGAACAATTATGCGAGCTTCCAGTCCACCTCCGACGGGCTTTATTCGCTGACGGATGCAGGCGGGCGCAAACTTGCCGGCAACTTCGCCGCACCCCGCATCCCGAACGGCGTCTATACCGTCACCTCCAGGGATGTCGGGCTGAAGGGGCATGAACGCTACCGGATGCAGGTCTCGACTATCGGCCCCTACAGCCTGGTGGTGGCGGAAAACTTCAACGACGTCGACGAGATGCTGCGGATCGTGCTGGTCAGCTTCGAATGGGCCGCCGCGATCGTCGTCGCGACTGCGATCGGCGGCGGCGTCTTTCTCGCCGTACGGGCCCAGGCGCGGCTGGACAGGGTCGCGCTGACCATGAACGACGTCTCGCACGGCGCGCTCGACGCCCGCATTGCCATCACCGGCAACGGCGACGATCTCGATACGGTGGCTCTCCAGATCAACGCGGCGCTGGAGCGGCTGCAAAGATTGGTCGAGAGCATGCGGCAGGTGAGCGCCGATATCGCCCATGATCTGAAGACGCCGCTCAACAGGCTGCGCCTGACGCTGGATGCCGCGGTGGCCGGAAACGACCAGCAGGCAGATGTTTCGGCTCTGCTTGACGAAGCGAGACACGAGAGCGACCGGATCAACGCCACCTTCGAGGCGCTGCTGCGCATTTCCCAGATCGAGGCCGGCGCCCGCAAGGAGCGATTCCAGACGACCGATATCGACGCCGTGCTTGCCGTCATTTCCGAGGTCTATGTCGATGTCGCGGAAGACGCGCTGATGTCGCTTGATATCACGGAGCGCTGTCCCGCGCTCATCCGGGGCGACCGTGATCTGCTGACGCAGATGATCGCCAACCTGGTGGAAAACGCGATCAACCATTGCCCGGCCGGAACCGGCATCACCATTTCGCTCCGCTGCCAGGGCGGCCGCGCCATCGTCTCGGTCGCCGATAGCGGCCCCGGCATTCCCGCCAGTGAAAGGGACAAGGTCTTCCGGCGTCTCTACCGGCTCGACAAGAGCCGCGCGACAGCAGGAAGCGGCCTCGGGCTCAGCCTCGTCAAGGCGATCGCCGACCTGCATTCGGCTGAGATCACCATGGCCGACAATCATCCCGGCCTCATCGTTTCGATCGGCTTCCCGCTGATGCCGGCGGAGAAGTCCTAACTTCTCATCCGCCATGCCGCGAGCCGGCTGAAGCGGGCGGTGAAGCGGCGCACTTCAGCCGCGGCGCGATACGGCAGCACGCTCCACGGCCGGCGGCGGCCAAGCCGGTAGGTCGAAAGCCCTGCCTGGATCTGGGAGCAGGGATCGGCCCTTTGGCTGACCGGCAGCGGATCGACGAAGCAGGCGCTCAGCCCATCATCGAACTCCAGATCGAAGGCGAGATCATAAGGCAGGCGCATGGGGACAAGCACGCCGGCAATCCAGCCCGCCGCCTTGCGATTGATCAGATAGGCGCCGGACCCCTTCTCGCGGGTCAGCGCGATGGCAAGCGAGCGCGACGCTGTCAGCGGCTCCACCTTGTGCTTTCGGCCGGAATTGACAGTCGACAGTCGCAGGATGTCCCAGCGCGCCTGGTGCTCGAGGGCGGCCTCGAGCAGCTCGGCCAGATCGTCATCGAAATCGAGATCGTCTTCCAGAATGAGCGCGAATTCGGCATGGCTGCCAAGGAAGCGCTTGGCGCATTCGACGTGGCTGAGATAACAGCCGATCTCGAAAGGGTTCGGCCGGCGGCCGTGCCGGCTGAGATAGGATGCTTCGTCAAAGCCCGGATGCGGCAGGCTCAGCCCTGCCCCATCGATCGCCGCCACGCGCTCGAAGGCAAGGCCGAAGCTTGCCAGCAGGCGCTCCATTCGAAACCGGCGCAATGGCGCACGGTCGAGATTGATCAGGTAGGTGTTCACCCGCAGGCTGATCGGATGAATGGCGGGCATTAGGGCGGCAGGTGCGGCGCGCATGTTCATGAGAGAGCTGACCTCGACTTGGCAATGATGGCGCCAAGCCTGCGCCCCAAACCTCACGGGGACCTCGCTGGAACTATACATTTTGGTAAAGTGCGGCGGTCGAGCGGCCGAGGTTGCAATCTTACGGATTGGTATGATCCCGGCAAAGGACTCGTAAGGATGCCGCGCTACCAGCTCTCCTGCGGCATGCAGTGGACGCCTCCCTTCCCGCGATCGAAACGACAACCCCGCGCCTTCGATGACGACAGCGACCACTGCGTGCCGCGCCGGATGATCCCTGGCTTGAGCAACCGGCTCAGCGCGCGCACTCGCCCAGAGGTCGCCGCCCGCCCCTCATCCGGCTGCCGCCACCTTCTCCCCGCAGGCGGGGCGAAGGGACGTGCCGCAACGTCTCCGTTCCCACCTCGCTCTCGCGTGGCACGTCCCCTCTCCCCGTCTTTACGGCGGTCCGCAGGACGGGTTGAGACCAGTGGCTCGACCCCGGTAGGTTAGGGTGAGGGGCAGTCCTCGGCGTGAACCAGATAGCGCAGGAGTCCGGGCTCTCGCAGTCCATAATGATGCGATGACGGAGCAGCATGAAATGGTCGTCGTTCCCCTGAAATTTCCGGACCTGCCGATCCCGCTCAACGCCGCCAAAAATCGCGTCGATGAATCAAAACTGAAAAGCCTTGGGGAGGTTTCCGATCTGAAGCCAGGCGCCAGCGGCAAGCTGAATGCCAGGCTGGCGCCAGGGACCTACCTGCTCTTTTGCAATATGAAGGGACACTACAAAGCCGGGATGGAAGCCAGGCTGACGGTTACACCGTAGGCGTGCCTCAAAGAAGGTGGGCGACGAGCCATTGGGCTACAGGGATCGCCAAAGTGAGTTTGGAGAAGACGAACTTCGCGCGGGTGAAGATGCTCGCCGCACGCACGGTGGCGTCGGCGCGAGCGGGCAAGGCGCCGAGAACGCGCATCAGGAGGATGTTCTCGACGTAGTCGCTGGCGCCGGCGGCCATCGCACATCCGACGCCGGCCGCTGCCCAGGCCGGGCTCGCATCCACCCACTGCGCCCATTCGAGCGTTAGCAAGGCGAAAAGGGCCGCATATACACCGGGAAATACCATGTCGATCCACAGAAGCCGCCGAAAATGGGCGATGCCAGCCGGGCCGTAATGTGCGAGCAGGCGGTAGGTCTCGTCTGGCTGATAGCCGAAGCGGAGGTCTGGCGAGGCCTCGCCGCCCCCCAGCCGCTTCAGCGTCGGCACACCGAGGGGCGTCAGCCAGTATAGTGCCATAAACCCTAGGAACAGGGCGCCTAAAACCAAAATCATCATCGCCATCGCAACGCTCCGTGCTTCAACGCGGCCCTTGTCGCGGATTTCTATTCATTAATCCAATCGATTATTGTAATCAGGATACATGCATGAAATTGATCTTCGTCGCGTCGACCTCAACCTGCTTGTCGTGTTCGAGACCGTCATGCGGGAACGGCATGTCGGCCGTTCCGGCGAAGCTCTCGGCCTGACCCAGCCCGCGGTGAGCCACGCCCTGTCCCGGCTGCGCCAGCTTTTGGGCGACCCGCTTTTCATCAGGCATGCCGGCGGGGTCAGGCCGACGCCGCGCGCCGAAGCGCTGAACACGCCAATCGCTCATGCATTGACGGCGGTGCGCGCCGCACTGGCGGAGACCGGCGCCTTCAATCCCGGCCAAGCGGTTCGCACCGTGTCGATCGGGGGCTCGGACTATACGGACCTGGTACTGATGCCGGCCTTGATGGCTGAGATGCGCATCTCCGCCCCCGGCTTCGACATCCGGCGCAGGCCGACCAGCCGGGAGGCTGTGATGGGCGATCTGAGGCGTCGCGACATCGACCTGGCGATCGGCCCGCTCGCAGCGGCGCCGGATGCCCTGGTCCTGACGCCGCTCTTCACCGAGCGTCTGGTGCTGGTGGCTAGAAAAGGCCACCCGGCTCTGGCCGCCGACATGTCACTCAACATGCTCGCCGCGCTCGACCATCTGCTGGTCTCGACGGGCGGCGATGCAACGGGCAGCCTCGACGAACGCCTGCGCGATGCCGGCCTTTCCCGGCGCGTCGTCATGACCCTGCCGAATTTTCTCGCGGCGCCGTTCATCGTCGCGGCGACGGACCTCGTCGCCCTGCTGGCCGAGCGTGTGGCGCAGCGGCTCGCCGACGCCGCGGCGATCGCCATTCATCCGCAGGCGCCCCCGCTTCCGTCATGGACGATCGGCCTTGCGCGCCTGGCCGGCACAGCGCCGGATCCGGCCACAGATTGGTTCGCAGACGCGGCGGCGAAGGTCGCCGAGAGGATCTAGATGTCGTTGCATACCCTCCACAGTGCCTTGCGGGAGGGAGATGATGACACGAAGCATTGAGCGTGATCTTCGCCAATGGCATCCCGCGCGTCGATGATTGCCGGGCGGAAGCAATTGCCGGTCATCACTGACAACGCAATAGTGCCTGAGTTCCTTATGACCCCGGCCAAAGGATGGAAGTATCGATCGTATCAGAAGCCGATGAGCACGCGTCTTCGAACAGTCTTCTGAAAGGAGAAAAACTTGGCCGAGAATGATTATGATGCGTTCGCGGCGGCCTATGATGCCGATAACGAGGTCAATGCCTGGAATGCCTATTACGAGCGGCCGGCCATTCTTTCCCTGGTTGGCGATGTCGCCGGGCTTTCCGTGCTCGATGCCGGATGCGGCGGCGGGGCGCATGCAGCAGCGCTCCTAGAGCGCGGGGCTGTCGTGACCGGGATCGACGCCAGTGCCGGCATGCTTGATATCGCGCAACGTCGCCTGCAAGGGCGCGCACGCCTGCTACCGGCGGATCTCAACGAAGCATTGCCGTTTGCGGACAAGGCTTTCGATCTGATCCTTGCCTCGCTGGTCATGCATTATCTGCCCGACTGGTCGAAGCCCCTTTCGGAATTCAACCGCCTGCTGCCCGAAGGCGGTCGCCTGGTTTTTTCCACCCATCATCCCTTCATGGATCACGCCTCGACCGGCCGGGACAATTATTTCGAGACCTACAGCTTCGATGAGACCTGGCAGCGCGGCGGAAAGGATATCGCCATGCGCTTCTGGCATCGGCCGCTGCATGCCATGTTCGACGCGCTGAAGTCGGCCGGATTTCAAATCGACACCGTCAGCGAGCCCCAGCCCGATCCGCAAGCCCGCACGCTTTTTCCGCAGGCCTATCAGAGCCTGACGACCAAGCCGCGGTTCCTGTTCTTTTCAGTGGTGAAATCCTGAGCACGTGGATGACGGGAGCCTTTCTGTTACGGCCGCGACCGCAGTCCTACGGATGGCGGGCTAAACGACAGGCACCGACCCCGTCACTCCTTTTCCTGCCAATATCTTTGCCAGAGGTCGAGCCTCAGCTTCAGCGGATCGGCTCCGAACGTCACGCCGTGATTGGTGAAGTCGATGACCCTGTGGACGAAGGGGTCATGGTGAGGCCATTTTGGCCGTGAGCCTCCATTGGGGTCACCGTTCGTTGCAAATTGGACCCAGTAAGCACTCGCCAATGTGGCCATGGCCCAGTCGGCAGGCGTAACCTTGTCTTTCACCAATGCGTCTGGAATGTTGAGCGTATAGGGAATTTCGAAGCCGTGCTCGACGCGGCGCAGAGAAGGGACTTGTCTCTTACCGTTTCGCAGTTCTGCCATATATTTCAAAATATGAGAGTCCGGCGGACGATTGTGTGGCGTTTGGAGCTTTGGCGGTGGATGCCGTCAATCCTTGCTTTGCTGACGTTGTTCTCGGCTTTGAGCCTGGCGACGCCCGCATCCGAAGCTGAGCGTGTCGCTATAGTCCTGAAGATGAACGGGGCGATTGGCCCGGCGACGGCCGACTATGTAAGACGCGGCCTTCAACGGGCCAATGAACGTGGCGCCAGCCTAGTCGTCCTGCAGATCGATACGCCCGGCGGTCTCGACACGTCGATGCGCGACATCATTCGGGCGATCCTTGCCTCGTCGATACCGGTCGCGAGTTTCGTTGCACCCAGCGGAGCACGAGCCGCCAGCGCCGGCACCTATATTCTTTACGCAAGCCATATCGCAGCAATGGCACCGGGCACCAATCTGGGTGCGGCGACGCCGATCGCACTTGGCGGCCGACCATCCGATGGTGACCGAAACGACAGCCCTGATACGACCGGCAAGCAGCGGCAAGTGCCGCGCGATGCCGGCGAGGCGAAGGCGATCAACGATGCGGTGGCCTATATCCGCGGGCTGGCGGAACTGCGCAATCGCAACGCCGACTGGGCGGAGCGCGCCGTGCGCGAGGCCGCGAGCCTTTCGTCCGCCGCGGCTCTGCGTGAGAAGGTCATAGATTTCACGGCGGCCGATATAAACGATCTCCTGGCACAGGCGCAGGGCCGGGTCGTGCGGGCCGGTCAAATGGATGTCCGGCTCGAAACATCGGGTCTCATCGTCCAGGAACTTGAACCGGACTGGCGAACCCGCCTGCTTTCGGTGATCACCGATCCGAACATCGCGCTGATCTTGATGATGGTCGGTATCTACGGCCTGATCTTTGAATTTCTGACGCCCGGGACGCTGGTGCCGGGAACGATCGGCGGCATCTGCCTGCTGCTTGGTCTCTATGCTCTGGCCTTGCTGCCGGTGAGTTTTGCGGGCCTGGGGCTGATCGTTCTCGGCGTGGGTCTGACGGTGGTCGAGGCCCATTCGCCGTCCTTCGGCGCACTCGGCGTCGGCGGCGGCATCGCACTGGTGCTCGGCGCTACCATCTTGTTCGACACGGATATACCCGGGCTTAAGGTTTCCTGGCCGGTGCTTGGCGCAATCGCCGTCGCCTGCCTCGGTCTTAGCCTTATCATTGCCCGTCTCGCCTTCATCTCGCGTCGGCACGATGTCGTCACCGGAAGTGAGCAGATGATCGGAATTTCGGGCAAGGTCGACAGCTGGACGGGCATCTCAGGCTACGTCATCGCCCATGGCGAGCGCTGGAAGGCCGTTTCAACTGAGCCGCTTGCCGCCGGCGACCGCGTGAAAGTGACCGGCCGGGACGGGTTGACGCTCGAAGTGGTTCGCAGTTCGCAGGAGGCCTAGCGGCCTTCAGATGCAGGAGGAAAAGTCATGGGCGTGTTTGCAGATCTCGCCTTCTATCTTGTGATCATCTTTATTCTGCTCGTCGTCGTCGCATCTGCGATCAAGATCCTGCGGGAATACGAACGCGGCGTGGTTTTCACGCTTGGCCGTTTCACCGGTGTCAAGGGGCCCGGCTTGATCCTGCTCATCCCCTATGTCCAGCAGATGATGCGGGTCGACCTGCGCACGCGGGTGCTCGACGTACCCGGCCAGGATGTCATTTCGCATGACAATGTCTCGGTCCGCGTCAGCGCGGTGATCTATTTCAGGGTCGTCGATCCCGAGAGGTCGACGATCCAGGTCGAGGACTTCATGATGGCGACGAGCCAGCTCGCCCAGACGACACTGCGCTCGGTGCTCGGCAAGCATGACCTCGACGAGTTGCTGGCGGAACGCGACAAACTCAACATCGACATTCAGGAAATCCTCGACGCCCAGACCGATGCCTGGGGCATCAAGGTCGCCAATGTGGAGATCAAACATGTCGACATCAACGAATCGATGATCCGCGCAATTGCCCGTCAGGCGGAAGCCGAGCGCGAGCGGCGCGCCAAAATCATCAATGCCGAAGGCGAGCAGCAGGCTGCAGCCAAACTGCTTGAAGCAGCCGAAATCCTCGCCAGGCAACCCGAGGCCATGCAACTTCGTTATTTGAGTACATTGAACGTCATCGCCGGCGAAAAGACCTCGACGATCATATTTCCTTTTCCGATGGAGTTCGGCAATTTGATGCCGCCCAAACCGGACCGATGACGACGCCTTGAATGCGTGGTTTTTGCCGACGGAGCGATGGTCCTGCGGTTGAAAGCATGAGGACGTGGAGGACGAGCGCCTTTCTGTTACGGCCGGGACTGCAGTCTTGCGAATGGCGGGCTAAACGATAGGCACCGGCCCCGTCACTCCTTTTCCTGCCAATATCTTTGCCAGAGGTCGAGCCTGGGTTTCAGCGGATCTGCTCCGAACGTCACGCCGTGATTGGTGAAGTCGATGACCCTGTGGACGAAGGGGTCGTGGTGAGGCCATTTTGGCCGTGAGCCTCCATTGGGGTCACCGCTCGTTGCAAATTGGACCCAGTAGGCACTCGCCAATGTGGCCATGGCCCAGTCGGCAGGCGTAACCTTGTCTTTCACCAGTGCGTCTGGAATGTTGAGCGTATAGGGAATTTCGAAGCCGTGCAGAGTGCCTTTCCATGCCGGATCGTTGCGGAGGGCCTCGGCGACATAGGAGAAACGATACCACCACGTCGGCTGACCAGCGCGGATCATCTCGTCAGCGAGGTGGCGAGACGGTTCGACAAGCGTTTTATCGGCCAGAACCTGCTGCTTCAGCTCATCGAGTGTCTGTTGGCCGGTCGGATCGTAGAGGGTGCGGGCTTCGGCGGCATGCTTCCCGAACAGCGCGAAGAGATCGTCTTTCGTCGTGGCCTGACCGAGACCGAGATCTCGATTATTGGCCCCGACGATGACGGGAACCGTCGCTTGACGGCCTGCCGCAAGAGCCGCTTCCGGCGTTTCGAGCAAAAACCGTCCGTCAATGATCGGGCCTGAGACGCCGATGACGGGCTTGCCGGTCGACATTCCCGCCAGCACGTCATGTGCCGATGCACCTTCGGTCAGCTTTTCCGCAGGCAGCGCCCGAAGGGCGGTGAGAGCGTCGGCATCGCTGCCATTGATTCCCAGAGAAGCCGCATAGTCCAACGCGGCTTTCTCCGCTTCTTTCAAAGGTGACAAAGGCGTGCTCTCAGCACGCGCTGTAGGCAGACCAGGCGACTGTAGAATGGCGCCGCGGAAAAGCCCGCGTGACAGTGGCGATATCATGTGCGCCATCACCGAGCCGCCACCGGCCGACTCTCCGAATATCGTCACTTTCTTCGGATCGCCACCGAAGGCTTCGATATTTTGCTGGACCCATTTCAAGGCTGCAAGCTGGTCCATGTAGCCATAATTGCCGATGGGCTCGTCAGGGGATTCCTTCATCAGCGCCGGATGGGCAAAGTATCCCAATCGGCCGACACGGTAGTTCATGCTGACGAACACAACTCTCCGGGCCGCCAGCTGGTCACCGGGATATTGAAGGGTGTTTCCCTGGGCTAGAGCGCCGCCATAAATCCAAACCATCACCGGCAGGGGTGTTCTGGAACGCTTGGCGGGTGTCCAGACATTGAGGGTCAAACAATCCTCTGACTTCGGCAGGTCATCGGTCTGCATGCAGGACGGACCGAAATCGCGGGCATCCCTGATACCGCTCCATGTCTCCGCTGGTCTCGGATTGCGCCATCTCAGATCGCCCACCGGCGGTGCGGCATAGGGTATGCCCTTGAAGCTGACGACCGTGCCCGCCCTCTCACCCTTCAGCATTCCGCTGTCGATCGTAACGGTGTCGTCTGCCGCACCCAATCGTGGCGCCAACGTCAGCTGACACGATGCGACGGCCAAAAAGAGCAGAAACGTGCGACTGCCGTCCACAAACACTGCACTCTCCAGCGCCAAGTTGAGACAGTTTGGGAGGAAAATACTCCCATGGAGCGGCAACGAAAAGGGGTATGGCCTATGCATGGCACATCCCCTCGCCCGGTTTGCGGGTCCGAAGGGCGGGTCGAGACGAGTGGCTCTCGACCCCGGCAAGGCTAGGGCGGAGGCAGCCCTCGGCATGAACCGGACAGCGCGGGAGTCCGGGCTTTCGCGGCTATTGCTTGCTGCGATCATCGATGACGTCGGTTCGACGCTCCTCGCCTCTGCGGGTATCTTCTCCGTTGACCCGTCAGTTCGCCCGCGCCTAAGCTGGGGTATGGAAGAGACAGAAATTCCACTTATCGGCGGCAAGGATTCGAACGTCGTGCGCATAGGCGAAACGGTGCGGCGTGGCGGACGTGCGTGGTCCCCCGCCGTTCTCGACCTTCTGCGGCACGTCGAGCGCCAGGGATATGATGGGTCGCCGCGTGCGCTGGGCCTCGATGACCAGGGACGGGAAGTCCTCACCTATATCGAAGGTGAAGTCGGCAACGGCGAAGGTTTCCTTCCCGACAAAGGCGGTCGCTTCGACCTCCGTCTCCCGGATTATGTCTGGCGCGACAACGTCCTCGAGCGCCTGGGACAATTGCTGCGATCCTACCACGATGCCGCAGCCAGCTTCTTATGGAGAGATCGCGAATGGCGTCTTGACGCCCGGCACCCTGTTGAAACGGTCTGCCACAATGACTTGACGCCGTGGAATACGGTCTTCCAAGCAGGGCTCCCCGTGGCTTTCATCGATTGGGACGCGGCAGCGCCGGGACCGCGCGCCTGGGACCTCGGCTTTGTTGCCTGGCGCTGGGTGCCGTTCTGGCGTGACGAAAAATGCGAGGCGCATGGCTTGCAAACGGGCGTCCGCGAGAAAGCCCGCCGCTTTCAATTGTTGCTCGATGCCTACGGGATAGCGCCGGAGATCGGCATCATGCAGGCCGGAATCGAACGGGTTCGGCAAATGCAGCAACATATGCGCAATCTTGCTGCAGCGGGGTCCGCATGGGAGATGGAATTGGCCAGCCGTGGTGTGCTTGATGAGGGGATGCTTGAGGTCGCCTGGATGGAAGACCATGCGATGGACCTGATTCAGCGCTCACGCGGATGAGTGTCGGGCTGAGAAGCTCCGGCGTCAACCGGCCCTCGCGCCGCCGTAAGCCCCCTGCACGGCCAGGAGAGCAACTGCATCCGGCGCAGGTCTTCGGCTCGATCGGCACGGTTCTCCTTCGAAGACCGACACCGACAGGACAACAGTCAGCTACGCTTGATTTTACACTCCTTTATCCAGTCCTGCGGTAGCACGTTCACAGCAACGCCCGAATCCAGCGGATAGAAAGACAGACTGGTGTAGCTCCACGAATACGGCACGCAGTTCTTCAAAACTGCCGCGTGAATATAGAATTGGAGATCACGCGGGACCTGATGCAGGGACATGAAAAATGAGTGCTGAATGACCTTGTCTGCATGGAAGGCAGCGATCGCTTCGGTTCTTTTCCACGTGCCGTAAATGCCTGCCGATATCGCCGCCAAACACATCCAAGTCGCCATGAACAGCGCCGGGCGAAATTCTGGCCAAACTGCAGGAGTGACAGATGGCCATGCGACTATCGCTGCGGCTACGAAACTTCCGATGAAGAACAAGTTCCAGAAATCTCTCGACCCACCTGGTGCCATGATCGGTGCATCGGCCAACGGGGAAATCAGGTCGCCGCATAGTATCAGCGCACAAATCGAGTACCCAAAAAACAGATCGAGCGAAGCCTGAAACTTACTCATAAACTTCACCGGCAGTGTTTCGGGTCATGGCGATATCTACTGCATTGCTGATTGGATGATAGGCCTGCTGCCATTTCACTCCCGTGAACGACATGGATAAAAAGCAAGTCTGCATTGACCGCTTCTGGCGCTTTGTCGCGGTGACGTTTCGACCGCAAACCCGGCGTCAGGGCTGCTTCTGGTGGCTCATCTTCGAAAGTGGACGAAATGTTCCAATCCATTGTCACCCATTGACGTGAACAGGTTTCACCCCAATACGGTCAGGCCAGCCAGACGACAACAGGAGTGTAATCGTGAGCGAACCGACCGTAGCAGATGCAACAAACCGCATTTATGAGTCGCTCCACGCGGACAACGCCGACATCGACGTGCATATCGCGGCCCTCAAGGCAGCGTTGACGCGGGCGGGTTTAAAAGAGGCCGTATTCGACCCGGCCAGGCTCGTGCAGAATAACCGTTCTGGCAGGAAGCGGATGGAGGCCTACTTTCGGCAGCGCGGTGTCATGGTGAAATTCTCAGCCTCGTGAAGCCTTCCTATGAAGGCAGACGGCTGTAATCACAGATGTCGCAGCATGCCCCTCGCCCCGCTCCCGCCCGTGTCTCCAGGCCGCTGCTTATGGAGGCCGGCGTGGATCCGCGGGTCAAGCCTGAGGACGACGGAGGGTGGGGTGAGCTCTGCGGCAAGTACAGCGATGGCGGATGGGATATGGGCGAATTTCGCGTCCGTCGCCCGTCATCATCACCCATTCCTCGCCCCCCGCAACGCCGTCAACCCCCGCCGCAGCCACAGCAATTGCTGCGGCGGCATCTGGCGCAGATGGTCGTAATCCATCACCGTCACGTTATAGACCATGCTCCTCACCTGCGGTCCGTCCGGGCAGCGGAGAAGAATGCCCTGCAGCGCCATCATGCGGTTGCTGGCTTTGCGGGCGCGGTCGGCGAAAGTTTCGGTTACCTCGCCTTCATGGCCTTTGACTGAGAACAGCGATTGCGCTCTTGGGCTCGGGGCCGGGATGCCTGTGGTCTTGTGGTAGCGGGCGATCGCCTCGGCATAGTCGTCGCCGGCCTGGCGCTGCTCGGCGGTGATCAGGCCGTCGAGGAACATGCGGCCGAGGGTGTAGCCGGCAAAGGGGCTCCTGACCGTCTCGTCATCAACCGCCCGGCCGAAGCCGTGGATGCGGCGGCGGGCTGATATCGCCACGCTGATATTGTCTTTCTCGGTTTCGAAGGGCTTGATCTTGCCGCAGGGAAAACGCTCGACATTTTCCTTGCGCGGCCGGCCGGCGCCCTTGTTTGCCCGTCCTGTCTTCACCTTGGTGGCTTTGCCGCCCATGCTGATCGTCCTTCTATCGAATGATGCCGTTTCTGAGTGCCGCGGCGACCAGCGCCGTTTCCTTGAAGACGCCGAGCTTCATCTTGGCGTTGGCGATGTGGGTGTTCACGGTGATCGGCGAGATGCCGAGAATGGTGCCGATCTCGGAGGCGGTCTTGCCCTCCGCCATCCAGCGGATCACTTCGGTTTCGCGTGGGGTCACCTGGCTCATGGCTCCACAGGCCCATCGATGCTGGGCACGCGCGGCATCGTCACATGCGCGCCAGACCGGGTCACCCGCGTCACCCGGTCGGGGTGGCGGACCGGCTGGATGGGCGGGCCTGCCTTGGGATGCGGATGCCAGGTGTCCTGCCTCGAGGGGAACCTGTCGCGGTTGCGGTGCGCCATGTTGATGACGGTGTTCTTCTTCGAGCCGAAGAGGTTGGCGATTTCTCTGGCCGACAGCCCTTCCCGCCAAAGCTTTTCCGCCTTGACGATCTTGTCTTCCGTCCAAAAGGTGATGGTCACTTGGCTGCCTCCTGTGCGTCCCGCGCGGCGCGGGCGATGATCGGGTTGTCGGGAAACATGCGGGCGAGCTCCCGCTTGGCGTTCTGGCTGCCATTGGCCGCATCGCGCAGCAGCTGCATCTTGTAGGCCGGCACTTTCGGCCGCGGCACCTCCGGCTCGGCTTCCAGGCGCGGCCGGCGCTCGGCCTCGATCGCCGCCTGCTGCTGCCGGCACTCCTCGGCAAAGCTGGCACTGCTCGGGGCAAAGGCGCGGTTATGGTCCCTCACCTTTCCGGAGATGAAGCGTTTGGCGGCCCGCCAGACCGCCTCTGCCGGAAGGCCCTCGACGGCGACGAGATAGGCGCGGATCTGCATGTCGGGATCAGTGCCTGCGGATGCCGGGAAGCCAGAAAGCATCCCCGAAATGATCTTCACCAGAGGGGAAATCTCGTGCGGCATCCACTGCTGTCCTTCTCATGCTGCTGTTGATCGACCCGGCCTCCCTCGCCTTCTCCTTGAGGTACCAGTCGCATTTGATCGCCTGCCAGCCGCGGAAGATCTGCATCTCGGCGGCGCCGACCGGATCGCCGGTCATCAGATATTCCCTGGCCTGCATCCGTGCTGCATAAGCCGTCAGCGGCTTCTTCAGCGTGCGCTTGCGATGCTCGATGATTGCCGCCGCCAACTCCTCGCCCAGCACCGGGCGGAGGATCTCCATGATCTCCTCACTCACCATGTCCTTAGCCATGCGATGTCCCTTTCCCGCTCGCGGCCGCCACGGCCGCATGAATGGTTGGCCTCAAACCCGCGGCCTCCGTCGCCCGTCGAGCAAAATTGACCGGGGCGCCGGGCCTCGCGGGAAGGCGGGGAAATCCCCGGATCTTTGAGCCGGCATGGTTCTGCTGGGCGGTGTCGCCCTTTTCCGCACTTCGAAGCCGGTGGATCTCGATTTCCACCGAGGGCACCGACGTCCCAAGGAGGGCGGCGATCTCGATGTAGTCCTGGCCGGTGCGGAAGAGTTCGAGCGCGTTCATGTGGGCACCTTGCTGCGCCGGGGCGGCGTTGACCTGGAAGCTCATCGCTTGATCCTTCTTTCCGATTTCGAACGCAGCCCGCCGTTCCCGCCGAAGCGGGTGCTGGCCATATGCTTCATTTTCAAATTCGTGGATGACGACCGGAGCCGGCTTTGGAAACAAGGGCTCCGGTCGTCTGCCAGGCCGCCGCCTGGGTGGGCGCGACAGAGCCGCGCCCGCTCGGCGCGACAGAGTCGCGTCCGAGATGCTGGCGTCGCCGAGGGAGGAGCAACGACGCCAGCGGCCGATAGCCGTCAGGGAGGGGCTGGGCTATCGGGGTTGGAGATCGGCAGAGCGCCGGGCGGGATCATCGTTTCCCGCATGTCTTCCGGGCGCGTCGGCCGATTGCAATTCTCGCAGTGGCGCTCGATCACCTCGGCGATCGACAGCGCCTTTGCGCAGATGGGGCAGCCGGTGTAGCGGGCGACTGTTGCGGTGGCGATGGTCATATCGATTCCACCTCCCGGTTGGCGTTCAGCACCTGCTGCAGGGCCTTGGCGAGGAAGGGGATATCCTCGTTGCGAACGGGAATCACGGACATGCGCCCTCCCCTTGGGCCTTGCGGCCGGTGAATGACGACGCCGGTCGGCATGACGTCCATGGCGAGCTTCTCTTCGCTTGAGATGGTGAACCTCATGGCGCCGTCTCCCCAGTCCGAAAAGGCTCGACCGTTGTTGATGATGTCGGTGTTTGTCATAGCGATTAGGGTACAATTAATACCCGCAATGTCAAGCACATTAGGGCATGACATGTACCTTAATTTAGGGTATTTTTTATATCATGTTGAAAGATCAGGAACAATTTGAGCGCGAAGAACGCGCAAAGCGCCTCGTCATGGCCAGGAAGAATGCCGGCTTTGCCGGACCGAAGGCGATCGTCGATCGGTTCGGCTGGAATGCCAATGTCTACAAGGCGCATGAATCCGGCCGCAACGGCTTCGGCATTGCCGACGCGAAGAAGTATGCCCGCGCTTTCAAGGTCAATCTCAACTGGCTGCAGTTCGGCGCCGGCAATGCGCTCGATCCGGATGAGCTGCCCGCCTCCGTCGCCGATGTGCCAAAAATCTCCTGGGTCAGCGCCGGGCAGCTGAGCGAGCAGGCGCCGATCACCGATTTTTCGGAATTCCCGACGGTCGCCGCCCTCGATCTGCCCGATGGCGAATGGATCGCGCTCGAGGTCGAAGGCAATTCGATGAACAAGATCTCGCCGCCCGGCTCGATCATTTTCGTCAATCTGCGCGACAAGCGCCTGGCGCCGAACGCACTCTATGTCGTCGCCGACGAGACAGGTGCAGCAACCTACAAGCGCTATCGCCCGAACGACGATCCGCCCTTCCAGCCCGCTTCCTACGAAGACGTGCCGCCGCCGGAATTCCAAGGCGCCGTCACCATCGTCGGCCGCGTCCGCCGATCGATCATCGAGATGTAGGGATGAGAGCGCAAGGCTCGGAAATAATGCCGCCAATCAATCATATTTCAATAGGGAAAACAGGATGATCCGCCCTTCCTCACGCGCCGGCCGAATCTGGTTCTATATCGTCACACTAGCGGTGTTGCTCCTGGCCTACAGCGCCGCGCGCGAGATGTACGGCCTGTAGGATTAGCTCGAAGCGCGCCAATCCCCAGCTGCGATCACGAGGGGTATCGGGACGATTCATCCTCTGAAACCAGAAATTGCGGAAGCTCCGGATGCCATTCGCGTACCACTCTCGTCACCGCCACGAGATGGAACGGATGGCTGCGGGGAACATGTCCTTCGGGAGCTTCTCCTCCATGGATCTTAAAAACTCGGTGATGACATCCAGCCTCGATCACCTCGTTGGGGTTTTCGATTTCATGCGCATGGCCGGCCTCCTTTTTGCTTTCATCATGTACTCCAACTTCAGTTTCTCTATCCTCTCTCTTCAGCTTAGGAGGAGAAGGTTCCTGAAGGCTGGTGAGGGAGGGTTCCGGCCAAAGCTTCCCCCTACCCCATGAGCAAAGCCCATGAAGCCGGGAGAGCATTGGCCAGGTCCTGAAGGCCGGAGCCGGGATGGGACACGTGCCAGAGGGGCCATTCGCTTCACCCTCGTCCTGATTTTCTGACAGCGCACTTAAGGACTTTCGCTTCCCGCGCCGCTGGGCTTCGTCAGCTCGGGAGTTGCACCCGGTCGCCCAATCAATGGCCCCAGACATAGACCTACGATTCGTACCTCGTCAAGCATCGAGGTATTTTTTATACCTTTTACCGTTGACGCAATCGGGTATGATATATACCTTTCTCTCATAAGCCGATCAGGGGCGCGAGAGGACAGGCGATGCAGCACATCCGCAATATCGAGACCGAGGAGAGCAAGCGGGATGCCCGCTGGAATGCGGCGCGCACGATGGGCGATTGCCGCGCCTATATGGCCAACGAAGCCCAGCGCATGGGCGCCCTCGGCTTTGCCTTCCTGCGCCGTCCCGAACATTCGATCCGCGGCCCGTCCTGGCTGCGCGGCGCTGCGGCTAGCGTCGAGGAGCATTACCGCTATGCCCGCGAGATCATGGGCATCACCGATATCGATCAGCTTTACGCCTGAGGAGAACGGAGATGTCTGCCGCCAGTTCCGCACCAGAGCCACCGACCGAGAGCCCTTCCCTTCCTGCCGCCCGGCGGACCGGGGCAACCGAAAAGACCCGCGCCAAGGCCCGTGTCACCGCCGGGGCGCCCGATCTGCTGACGGCGCTGGTGGAGGCCGAACGCTTTTTCGATGGCAGCGCCGATCACGGCTACCCGCTTCACCAGAAGATCCTCGCCGCCATCGACACGGTGAAAGGCGGTGCAGCATGAGCGATTGCCTCATCAGAGCCTTTTCCGGCTGCGCCTGCCCGCCCGGCGAATGCGCGAAAAAGCCGGTCGTCCCGGCGCCGGTCACCTTCGTCTCGTGGCGGACCCAGGCAATCGCCTGCCTCGCCATCGGCTTCCTCGCGGCGATCGTTACGGCCGGCTGGATGGAGACGCAGTTCAAAACCCGGGATCTGCGAAACCAGGAGCAAGTATCATGGAAGTGAGCCAGGGTTATTGCCAGACACCGCCGGTCAGGAGCTGAACTTGATGTCGCTCGCCTTGGCTGCCGTAATGAATGCGCGGCGCACCTGCTCCGGCCCGGCGGCATCATTGAACACATCAAGCACCAGCCGCTCGGCCACCTTGGCCGCCGGCGTCTGCTCGGGCCAGTCATTCAGCAAAGTGTTGCCGGCCTGAACGACATTATAGACCGTCCTCACCTTGCCATTGATGGTGATCTTCACCGGCTTGAAGCTTCGTCGCCTGCTCATGATGCATCCCCCCACGCTGGAAATACGCGACTCAACGAATCACCGCGGGACTCGTTCCGGTTGAGATGATTCTTTGTTCGCCAGCCGGGCGCTGAGCCCGATGTCCTCCGCCTGCATGACAGAGCACGGCTCGGATGCGTGCGAGAATGCGGCAGATGAAGCCCGAACCAGGAGGCAACACAATGGACCTTCAGAGTCTCGTCGCCGCGCATATGCCAAACCGCCGCCGCCCGACGCCGATGGGCGCCGCGGCCGAGGACCGATACTACCGAAATCAGATCACCCTGCCGCGCCTGAAGCTTCGGCTTCTCGGGCTGACTGCCGCGACCGCCGGCCTGACGCTGTTTTTGGCCGGCGTCATCAAGGCATGAGGTGCCGTCATGCTCCGACAGAGCGATCATGCTATGCTGCGATCCGTTGTGGGGGACCGCGCGATGGACGACAGCGAGGCTGACCGGGCGGCGATCATGGCCGTGATCCGCGCCGAAACCGAGGCCTGGCTGCAGCGCGACTTCGAGGCGCTGGCGAGCCACTGGGTGCAGTCACCGCAGACCCGGCGGATGGAATACTTCGCCTCACTCGGCGTCCGCGTGGACGAAGGCTGGGACCCGATCGCCGCGCGGATCAAGAAGATCGTCGAGCGATTCCCGGAGAAACACGCCTTTTCGGAGCGCGTCCGCTGGGAAAAGGTCAACATCGTCGTCGACGGCAACATGGCCTGGATGACCTTCGATCAGATCGGCAGCGACACCGGCGAGGATCGCAAGCGCCAGCTCCGGATCCTCCACCGGATCGACGGCGCCTGGAAGATCGGCTGCATGGTGATGATGGAGAGCAGCGTCGAGGAGGCGAACTGCCCGCTGATCGAGGTCGACGCGGATGGGCGGATTCTCTGGACGAACCGGTTGGCGCGGGAGCGAATGCATGGCCATCCCGGGCTGGTCGCCGCCGCCGGCCGCCTGCGTGCCCGGCGGCGCGAACGCGACCCTGCACTGCGCGAGGCGGTGCGCCTGGCATTCCGCGAGCTGCAGAGCCAGAGACCGCTGAACATCGCGCCGAAGCAGGCCTGGGCGGTGGCGCTCGGCGAGGACGCGGCGGGGATTCCGCTCTACTGCTGGGTTCTGCTTGAGGACGGCAAGGCGCTGGTCTCCTTCGACGACGCCGAAACGCTGGTGCGCCGGATCGCGAGCGCGCGGGAGGTCTTCGGCCTCTCGCCGGCGCAGACCCGGCTCGCGCGCCTGATCGTCGATGGCCATGACCTCGCAGCCGCCGCCGATCTGCTCGGGGTCAGTGTCAACACGTTGCGCACTCAGCTACAGCGCATCTTCGACAAAACCGGCGTCCGCAGCCAGGCGGCATTGGTCCGGGCGCTGTTGAGCGCCGGGGCTCCGAACCAATAGGATCGACCGCGACCAATGCTCATGACGCGGCACCTCGCGCGAAACACGGCAGGACTGGCTCCGGTTGAGGCGCCTATCTTGCGTGTTATTGTTGATCAGAGAATCAATGAAATTTGCCGGTGGCTAAAACGTGCCAGAGCCAGAAAAACGTAGCGATAAGTTTACTTGGACGTATGCCCTCTGGGCGTTGCCATTCCTGGCGCAAAATTGGCTATATTGGCTTCATCCCCAATGGGATTGGTGGACGATCAGCCTGATCATATGGGTAATGACGCTGATCGCCGTCGCAGGCTCCCTCTGCATCAATCTGGCGCAGCGACGCTGGCGGCGTCTCGTCTCTCTCCTAATCGCACCCCTTCTGTTGCTGGTCCTGCTCCGTATCCTCGCTGCTGTCGGCATAACGTCCGACAGCCTTCGATTTGCGCTGACCAAGCAAACGTATCTGGCAGAGATCGAACGAACCGATCTGCCGGGCGGAGAGCAACGATTCAGGACATTCGTATGGGACGATACGTTCCTCGAGAAAACCTACTCGACGCTCGTCTACGACGAGAGTGATGAAGTCGCTTTGCCCAGGGGCGAGCAATCCACGGCCTGGCAACAGCGTGTCCAGACATCATGCTCGGAAAAGAAGGAATGCGTGGATCTCGATCCCGGTCCGGGCGAGTACGTCAGCGTCAGAAAAATCGGCGAACATTTCTATATTCTGGACAATTATCTGCCGAATGCGTTTCCTTAAGCCGCCGCCGCTGCACCCTTGGAAAATTCCCCCGCTTGATTCCGTCGGCGCGTTTCCTTAAGCGCACTCAGCCGCGCCTTGGTTATAACTTTCCTACAGAAAAATTATAACGAGCGAAAGGATGGGCTTTCGAGCGGTTGAACTCGATGTTATAATCTTTTTGCAGGAAAGTTATAACCGGAGAGATCCGTGCCCATCCGCGAGATCGATTTGATGTACCAGACCATGCTGGCGGAGCTCGGCCAGCGTTCGCTGGACGGAAGTTTTGTCGCCGAGTTCCCGCTGGAGGGTCGGTTCGTCTCCGTCCCCGTGAAGGGCAAGGAATACTGGTATTTTGATCATCCGGGCCAAGACGGCGTCAAACGGTCTTATGTCGGGCCAAAGAATGACGAGGAGCTTACGAAAAGAGTGACCGACTTCGGCGCGATCAAGGATGATCTCCGAAACCGCCGGCGAATGGTGGCCACTCTTACGAGAGAAGGCGGCATGAACGCACCGCCCAGGTTTACCGGCGACGTCATCGAGGCGCTTGCCAATGCAGGGCTCTTCCGTCTGCGCGCGGTTCTCGTCGGAACCGTGGCATTCCAGACCTATTCCGGCGTTCTCGGCGTTCGACTGCCGGCGTCGCTTATGCAGACGAGCGATGCCGACTTCGCCCAGTTCCATTCGATCTCGGCGGCGGTCAACGACAGCATCCCTTCCATTCGAGAGGTTCTCGAAAAACTGGACCCGACGTTCCGAGAGGTCCCGCATCTCAACCATCCCACACGCTCGACCCAGTTCGTGAATGCGAAGAACTACAAGGTCGAATTCCTGACGCCGAATACGGGCAGCGACGACAATCAGCACAAACCCGCCGACATGCCGGCCCTTGGGGGAATTTCCGCAGAACCGCTGAGATTCCTCGATTACCTCATCTACAACCCAATCAGGACCGTGATCCTTCACAAGAGCGGCATTACGGTCAATGTTCCTGCTCCGGAGCGCTACGCAGTTCACAAGCTAATCGTCGCCTCGCGGCGCCAGAACGACGACAATGGCGTGCTCAAGCGCGAAAAGGACGTGCAACAGGCCTCCCATCTTTTCGAAGCAATGGGCGCGACACGCCGCCATTCCGATATTGCGCTGGCCTATTGCGAGGCGTGGGAACGCGGGCAGTCGTGGCGTGACGCAATAGGGCGCGGACTCTCATTCATGCGACCGGACCGCCGTATACAGCTCATGTCCGTTCTCGCCGAAGGCATGGTGGAAAATGGCGAAGACGCCGTCCGTTACGGGGTTCAAACGGACCACGACGGAGTCGAGGGAACTTCATGATGAAGACACTGAGAGGACGGCAGCCTGAACTGGCAGCCAATGCCAATGGCCCCGCCCCGCCGCGCTCAGTTAGCCGGAGCGCTCGTCAACCCAGTGATGCGTGCCACGTCGACCGTCGTTTAATACCAGCGTCCCCTGCCGTACCAGCCGCCGCCGCCCAGCAAAAGAAGTATTACAACGATGATGAGAAGGGTTGTGAGATCCATGTGCGTTCTCCTGGGAGGACCATCACCATCTCGTTTGCGCCTGACCGGCGTTGCTCATGGTGGGACTCCCTCGCGTACAACGGCCCTGGCCGGGGTTGGTTCCATTCGATGGCCCCTACCCGACCGGCGCGGACCTGGGCGGAGTTTATGCACTAGAGATGATCAATCGTTGCCGTAGTCATTGCCGTGCAAAATCGGCATAGCAGCGCCAGAAACGAAAAACCCCGCCGGAGCGGGGTTTCTAGCTGGTCGGAGTGGAGTGATTCGAACACTCGACCCCCACGTCCCGAACGTGGTGCGCTACCAGACTGCGCTACACTCCGTGACCAGCGGCGCTTCTATAGAACAGCCTATCTGGTTGCACAAGCACCAAATTCCAAAAAGCCGGCGGAAATTTTGACGGGGTTGTGACACGTTCGGGCGTGGGCTGCTGCAGCAAAAAGCCACACCTGCCGCAAATCGAACGGAAGTCTCTTGAGAGCAATTTTCTTTTGCCGGGTTCCGCGCTAAAGGGCAGACGGGACAGGCGAAAACGCTCACGAGGCGGGCTTGCCAGCCAATGCGCTAGAGATCAGGACGACACGATGAATTTCCGCACCATGACCGCGGCCGGGCTTGCCATTGCGCTTGCCGGATGCACGACCATACCTTCCGCCGGCAATCCGATCGAGGCCCGCTGGGTCGGCAAATCGGCCGGCATCTTCTTTGCCGCCTACGGGCCGCCGATCAGCGACAGCGAGCAAGGCTCGAGCACTGTCTATACCTGGCGCGGCGGCTACAAGACCGTGCGCATTCCGGCGAAGTATGCCGAAGGCGCCGACGGCAAGCGCGGCAAGCAGATCGCGTCCGCCCGCACCGCCTATCTGCGCTGCCAGGCCGAAATCACCACCAGCTCCGATTACACCATCCGCGACATCCGCACCGTCGCCGACATCCCCGGCGTCAACGGCCCGTCCTATTGCGCAGAGTTTTTGGCGCCCGAACAGAAGTAACGGACGGTTTGTCCGACATGCTGAACAGGCGGCCCGGATGCCGCCTGTTTTTGTTTTGGCAGGTCACCGCGCCGGTTCATTCATTTCATCGAAGCCGACTGGGTCTGGCCCTGCGCCTCTTTTGGCCCGGAAGCGATCGGTTTGGATCCTTTACCGCCGATCGGTTCCGCCTAAGCTGTCCTTGCGATTTATGAAAGTCTCGGCTTCATCCACCACGCGTTCCTTGACGGCATCATGAGCATCGGACGCAGCATCCACGGCCTTTTGATAGATCTCCGACGCTACCTCTTTACCCTGCGTGACGACGTTCTCCGCCTGATGGCTGAGAGTGTCTTTCGCGCTATCTGCGGCTTCCCCGACCCATTCATCCTCAGTGTCGGTGTGGGGCAGCGCCGCGCCGATCGCCGCTCCGACCGCGAAAGCCAAAGCCCCGCCAACCAGCGGCTGGTCGCGGAAATGGATGAGAATCGCCTCATTGAGCTTGCTCGTTTGCTCCTGAAGACTGGTTGCCGCCGAGGAGGATCGGCTGGAAAGCGAGCTCGCCGCGCCAGACGCACGGGCGGTCAGGTCGCTCGCGGCGTTTTTCGCCTGCTCCCATTTCTCCGCCGCCCAGCCGGTTGCCGCGTCGAGCATTGCACCAGTCTCGTCGGTGATCTGACTGAGCTGTTTTCCGCTAGCGTCGGCGAAGCCGCGATAGGTCTTGCCTGCCTCGTCCATGAAATGGCCGGCACGCCCCCCTGTTTCGTCAGTCAAGGCTTTCAACCTCTTGCCGGATTCGTCGGCAAAGTGGCTGTAACGCGCTCCGTTTTCCATTGCCGGCGGACCAATCCTGCGGACCATGCCCGTCGCCGGATAAAGCGGATATTCAGGATCTTCCCTCCACGTCGCCGTGTCGCCTGATGACGGGCTGCCTTTTGCCATCAGCCAGGCCAGGCTCACGCCCATCAGCGCGACCGGCAGAGGGTTCGCCTTGAGGGCGTGGCCAAGATTGCTGACATATTCTCCGCCGCCGCTTCCCTTGGCGTAGGCAATCACCTCATCGACCAGCTGGCCTGGCGACATCCGTTCCTGGATAGCGTCAATCCGGTCGCCGATCCGGCGGCGGTCCTGGTCGATCTCCCGCTGAAGCTCGGCCGATGTTTTCTCCATTGAGTTTGCCATCAGATTTTGTCCTTCACAACATCAACGTCGCGGCGAAGCGAGGTCGCAGTTCGATCCAGTGTCAAGTTGTTGCCGCGAAGTGCGGCAAGGCCCCGGGAGACCATTGCCCACGCGATGCCGGCAATGATGATGCCGACGATCAGCGAGGCGAGCGCGCTGGCAGTGGTTTCGGTAAAACCCTGTTTCACGAGGAAGGCCGCGAGACCGCCGACAAGGGCGCTCAGCAGGACGCCGACCGCCCCGATTGCCAGGACCAATCCGAAGAGGAGAATCTCGACGCCGCTGAGCGCCTGCGAAAGTTTTTCCGAAGCCTCCGTCTTGGCAAGATCGATTTCCTTGCGGAGCAGGCCCGTCACATCACCAACGAGGCCGCTGACGAGTTCGGAGAGGGGTGTGTTCTCTGAAGATTTAGCCATTGTTCTCACCTCCGGTCGTTGCTGGGCCAGAGCGACCGATTGATGGTTCGCGCGACGCGGCAGTTGTTTGCCTTTTCGCCGACGCTGTGAGGAAGCGGCTTGCGGCCAGGCCTGCAAGTGCGGCGATGCCGAGAAAGGCGAGCGGCTGTTTGCGCCCGAAATCCTCGGTCATGGTGGCGATTTCCCCGATGTCCTTGCCTTCCATCCGCCGAGCAACAGTCTGCACGCTCCGCCCGATCTGCTTGGCGTATCGTCCGACTTCCGCCTGACCGGAGCTTTCCATTTCGGCGCCAGCCTTCTCGAGCGCCATTGCAACACCGCCGACCTGACGAGCGGCAAAGCTGGTGCGTTCGGAAATGACTTCCTTGGCTTTCTCGACGGCGGTGTCGGCACCGTCCCTGATCGTTTCCTTGGCGGCGGAAACATCCGCGCTCACCTTCGCTTCCAGATCGGAAATGGACGTGTGCGTTCCCGGCGAAGAACCGGAAGCTGGGGATGAGGACGGGGTCTGGGCGGACGCGCTCCGCCCTGCGGGATCTGTGAAATCGTTTTGCATTTCGAACCTCCCAATTCGTGCCGGCAACTGCCTAAGCCCCAAACCACGGATGGCCCGCTTTGTTCCAGGACGCTCTGTGGGACGTTCGCCTTCACTATGGCTCAGAACAGCGACTGCCCGAAGCAGCACCGTCCTAGCCTTTCCTGACCTTTGGCGGGCGTGACAATAGACGCGGCTATGTAACGCTCCTCCCGGTCGCCGTCGTTGAAGTAGTAGACGGCGAGCAGGGATCCATCGCCGCGTTTTACGAGTCTCGGATAGCCGAGATCAGCCGTGCCGCCGTCGCTCCGGATGATCTTCTCGGCGCCCCATGTCCGGCCGTCATCGAAACTCATGCGCATCCTGATCCCAAATGGCGGATCACGATGGCCGTAGACGAGCAGCAGCATGCCTTCGATCCGCCCGAGCGCCGGCGGATTGCCATTGCTGCCCGTGTCGTCGACGATGCAGCCTTCCTTCGTCCAGGTCCTCCCTTGGTCATGGGAGGTGAAGGCCTCTATCCACCCCTTGCCACCGCCTCTGCCCATGCAGCGCGTCAGCGTCAGGATGGCGCCACCGGAAAGTGCCGTCGATGCCGGCATGATCGAATAGCCCTCAGGTTCCGGATCGACAAAGCCTTGCAGGACGAAGCTGCGCCCGCCATCCACGGTGCGCGCGCAGAATACTCTTCCTTCCGCGCCGTCCTCTTTGGACGTGCTGAGCATGAAGAGCGCATCGTCCCTTCCGAGAGGAACGATATCGGTGCGCGCCGAGATCGGAAGGTGCAAACCGGCGAACCGGAACGGACCCTGCCATGTCAGGCACCGATCCCGGCTGACATAGAACCAGCTGACGGCATCGCTCCGCACATCGGTTCTGGCGCACATGACGATCGTCTCGGCGTCGAGGAAGTCTATGGGATCGCCAATCGAGCAAAGGTCTTCGCGGACCGACAGACGGGGGCGGACCTTGAGGTCGGCGTTCAAATGCTCGTCGGCCGAAAGCGAGAGCCCGCCCGGCACGTGGCCGCGGAACGGCTCGTCCATCCATGTCAGTCCGCCGTCCAGGCTGCGTGCCTGCCAGGGTACGAATGGGTAATCATGATCCAATTCGTGCAACTCCCCCTTCGCTCCGAGTTTGCCGCGCGCGAAGACGACGACCATTTCGTCACCCCACGACCAGAGACCATAATTTGCCGGCCAGGCTGCGAACTCGCCGCGTCTGCGATAGATTTCAAGATTGCGGAACTGCGTGTCCATGGAGGCTTCCAGACGGTCAGAGCGTTTCGACTGGAAGCGCCCGCACAAGCAATTCTTCCTGCCCGAGCAGCTGTTCGAGTTTGCGCCGGTATTGGCGCCACCAGGCCCGATCGAGACTGTTCACCATCACTTCGATCACGATGACCGTATCTTCTTCAGTGCCCTCGCTAGTGGACCAAAACCCCTTTGCCGGGGAATTGAGGTATGAAGTCGCCCCGCCATGGCGCTCCGTCATCTCGCGCTGAATCATCGCTATAATGTCTTCGATGTCGATCGCCGCTTGCGGCGCTGCTGGAATAAACAACTGTATCAGATGCATTTGGAATTCTCCTCGTCCCGCAAACTTCGGAGGCCCGTCGAGGTTCCGGCCCAGCTCGACATCGGATGCGATCCCATGGAACACCTGGCCGTTCAAGGATGTGCAGCGGGCGCCTGCGGCAGCCGGAGACGCAAGGTTGCGTCATCGGATGATCAAAAATTGGGCTGGTCCTGACGGCTCTTGAACGGAGCGCTGTCACCCACAATATCATTTCGATCAGGATCATTGGTGGCAAGAAAGGAGGAAAAAATGCCGCTGAACGATGTCCCATGGGTTCGGCCGGTGAGACTCCGGTTGCAGTGCGGTTTGGAGCGCACCTTCACAAGCGTCTACGACGCCCTGGATTTTCTCGAGAACGAGTGGCCGCTGCGTCATGGCGAACGCCATGATCGAGCAGTGAAGACGTGTCGTGGCGCCCTCAACGGCATCATACCGAGCATGATCGCGCGGGAGGCTTTTATCGCAGCCTGCCTCGAAGCCGGTATGCCAACGGTCCTGGCCCCCTGGAAGACCAAGCCCGCCGCGCATCCGCTGAGGCCGGCGCGTCACGTTGAAGACCGATATCAAAGACGCCAGGCGCAATGACGCGAGGAGAGCGAGCAAACCTCAGCATGTCAGCGGGGAATCCGATGAGGCGTTCGGATTCACATGACGGCAATCCAGGCGAACCCGAAAGCGCATCAACAAGCGTCACGCCGCTTTCGCCCAGCTGATGCTGGCGGTCTAAAAAGCCAGCCGCAGCTGCGGCGCCACGGCCGGCGCTCGTCCTTCCAGCGAAGAGAGGGCGACGCCGAGCAATCGTATGCCCTTTCGCGGCGGAAAGATCGGTGCGAGCAGCAGGTTGACCAGTTCCTCGAGGTCCGCGATTGCCGGCAGGGGTGCCGGAACCGTCTTGCTGCGAGTGATCTGGCTGAAGTCGGCATATTTCACCTTGAGCGTCACTGTCTTGGCGGCGATCCCGTTGGCCTCGCAGTAAGCCCACACCTTTTCGATCAGCGGCTGGAGCCCTTCGCGAGCAGGCTCGAAAGCGTGGAGGTCCTGTGAGAAAGTATCTTCCGCGCCGACGGATTTGCGCACCCGGTCGGGCTTGACCTGGCGCTCGTCGATCCCGCGGGCGATGCCGTAAAAATAGGGGCCTGACTTGCCGAAATGCTCCACGAGGAACTCGAGTGTCTTCTCCTTGAGATCGGCGCCTGTTTCGATCCCGAGTTGATGCATCTTCTCAGTGGTTGCCGGTCCGACGCCATGGAATTTCCGGACGGGAAGCTGCTCGACGAAGGCCGGTCCGTTCTTCGGCGTGATGACAGCTTGGCCGTTCGGCTTGTTGAGGTCGCTCGCCATCTTGGCAAGAAATTTGTTGTAGGAAATCCCGGCCGACGCGTTGAGGCCGGTGACCTGCTTGATCTTGGCGCGGATCTCCAGAGCGACCTCGGTGGCGATCGTCATGCCTTTCAGATTTTGCGTCACATCGAGATAGGCCTCGTCGAGCGACAGCGGCTCGACCAGCGGCGTGTATTCGGCAAAGATCTCACGGATCTGCTGCGACACCGCCTTGTAGACGGCAAAGCGCGGCGGCACGAAGATCAGGTCAGGACATTTGCGCTTGGCAGTTACCGACGGCATTGCCGAGTGTACACCGAATTTACGGGCCTCATAGCTCGCCGCCGCCACGACACCCCGGGCGGCCGACCCGCCGACGGCAATCGGTTTTCCGCGCAAGTCGGAATTATCGCGCTGCTCGACCGACGCGTAAAAAGCATCCATGTCGACATGGACGATTTTGCGGACGGGGGGTGAGCTTATCTCGTTCATGGCGGTTTCAGCGATCGCGATGGGATCGGCATCTGAAATTGCGCGCCGAAACAAAAACAGAACATAGCAGGCTTGGGACGCGATATCAACAATTCCAATGGGCAGCTCGGACCTGCCGTCGAAACTACCAGCCGCCCAAGGCGTTCTCATCCTGTGGAATCAATATCAGGAGGCAGCCAATGGCGGACGACAGCACGACCACCATCCGAGCCACGTTCGAAACACGCGAAGCCGCTGATCTCGCGGTCGAACATCTGGTTCAGCAGCATGGAATTTCGAGGCCCGACATCTTTATCCAGTCGGCAAGCGACCGGAACAGCGCGGGTTCAGCGCCATCAGGCGGGGATGTCTCTCATGACGACGGCGCCCGACGCGATGCGCCGCTCGAAGGCGAGATCGAGGTCTCGGCGGATATCGCATCCACCCAAATCGCCGCCGTCCAGCGCAGTCTCGGAGATGCCGGCGCGCTGCGCATATCGAGCCGCTGAGCGCGGTAGATAATCTCTCAAAATACCGCGCAAGCGCAATTTCAAGAAGACCGGCGACTCAGCCTCAAGGCAGCAGGCGCACGAAGGGCAAAGTCGGATCGATGCGGGCTAGCAGATTGAGAGCGTAGGCGGCGCGCAGCAGGCGGTCGGCGCGTGTCTGGCCGGAGGCGGCGGCGAGCTGGCCGACGAGGTTGCCTGGAAACGCCAGGCCGGCCTCATCGAGTGTGCGCCCGAGGCGTTGCATGCGCTGCAGCCGCTCCGGATCCTCCATGCGGCCGCCGAGTTCGGCGAGTGCCAGGATTTCGTCTAAGGCGGTGGAGATCAGCCGCTGGCTGGCGGCCTGTGGGCGGGCCAGCGCCTCGAAGCGCATCGGTTTGCGCTCCGGCACGCCCGGCAGCGCGAAGCTTTTGGTCAGCCGCGAGAGCAGGCTCGGCTTTTGCGCGGTCGTCCTTGGCGGTGGCGGCGGCAGGTCGAGGAGGGTCAGGCTGTCGGTTCCGAAAGCGAGCGGCGAGAGCACGATGTCGGCGCCGCGGGCTTCGGCGAGGACGGTGAGCAGCGGCGACTGGCGGTCGCCGATCGAGCCAAGCAGAGCGAAATGGGCCTCCAGCCGTTCGTCGCCTTCGATTTCCAGCTCCAGCCAGGCCCCTTCGCGGTCGCGCACCGGCCAGCGCCCGACCTGCGCCACGCCGTCGAAGCGCAGCGAGCCGAAAGCGGCCGGGCGCAGGATCAGCGGCAGGGCGCGGCGCGGCGGTGTCGCGAGCTTCGGCCGGAAGGCGCTCGAAAGACGGATGGCGCATTGCTTCCAGTCATCGATGACGGCGCCTTCGATCCCTTGCACCGCCGCACTCCAGCCGGCCTTGAGAGGCTCGGCGCGGCCGCTGCCGGTCTGCAGCCGGCCATCGCCGGTGGCGGAGGCGCCCTCGAGGCGGAAGGCGCTGCCGGCGATCGCCGTGAGCGAACGGCCGAAGACCGGCTCGGCGGTGGCCGCCTGGCGCGGCACAAAGCCCGGATCGCTGCCGGCCCCGCGCGCCAGCGTCGCGCTTAAGCTTCGCCCGTCCATGGAGAGATAATAGCCGGTCACCCCGCGCGCGCCGCTGTCGGCCTGCCACAGGCGCAGGCCGCAGCCGACGAGGTCGATCGCCGGCAGCGGCTGTGGCGCCTCGGCAGCCGCGCCGGTGAGCAACGGTTCATCGGGCGAGGCCCGAAGCGCCTCAGTCAAAGCATAGGCGCGCGCCAGCATGACGAGAAGTTCGGCAGGATCGGCCGCATCCAGCCGCTCGCGTCTTCGCCGGATCATCGCGGCGATGGTGCGAAGCTCGGCAGCCAGCCGCGGCATCGCTTCGGTGCGCGAGGACAGGACGAGATCGCCGATCCGCTCTTCGAGACCGGCAGGCGCCTTCGACAGAGCCTGGCGCGCGGCATCGCGCAGCAATGCGGCCGCGTCTTCGAGCGTGCCTGACGTGGCTCTGCCTGGCTCTTGCGGCGCTTGTTCGGCACCGGCGGCCGTCTCACCAGGCCCGCGGACGGCGAGAAGCGCTGCCGCATGCAAAGCGGCGCGTTGCGACGCCGCCGCCTTGGAGAGCATGCCGGCAGGACCGCCGCCGGCGGGATAAAGCACCGGTGGATGGGCGCCCAGCACGATGCGGACGGCATTCGGGCTGCTTTCGATTTTGATCCCACCCGGTTCGAGCGCCGCCAGCAGCGTTTGCGCCTGGATAAAAGCGGCGCGGCCGAAGGCGCGGATGATGACGTCTTCCTTGAGCGAAAGCACTTCCGCATGTGGATCCGGAATGGCCTCCGCGCGGATCGGCGTCCGTGTCTCGGCTGCGCCTGGCTCATCGGCCGGTCTCACCTCCTCCGCTTCGCGGATGAAAATAATGCCGGCCAGAATATGCCGGCAAAGGCCGGTCGCCGGACAGCTGCAGCGTGCTGAGGCGAGCGGACCGGCGATGAGCCGCACGCTCTCGCCGTCGGCTTCGGCCAACGCCGTTCCGCCATCCCAGCCGGAGAGGCGCACGAGCCCGGCCTCCACATCCCGGCGGGCGCGGCGCAGCAGGCCCTTGGAGGAGGCTGCTTCCAGCACCTCGTCGCTGACAGCTGTGGCGTCGAAACGCTGGGAATTCTCGGTCTTGCCCCGCTTCACCTTATATGCCCCGCAACCCAATCGGCAAAATGCTCCGGCGTCAGTGCGGCGATCTCCATTCCGGCATCGACGAGCCGCGCGGCGCTATCGCGATCATAGGCCGGCCGGGCGGCCTCATCGAGTGCGGCAAGCCCGAGCAGCTTGACCCGGGCGCCGGCAAGCCGCCGCACCGCCGCAAACAGCGGGGCGGCCGGCGCGCCTTCGCAGAAATCCGAGACCAGCACGAAGATCGTCCGCTGCGGCTCGGCAATATGGGTCGCCTCGCAATAGGTAACAGCCTTGCCGATATCGGTTCCGCCGCCGAGCTGGACCGACATCAGCACATCGACGGGATCGCCGACTTCGTCGCTGAGGTCGACCACCGATGTGTCGAACAGCACCAGCTTCACCGTCACCGCCGGCAGCGTCGCAAGGATCGAGGCCATCACGGCGCTGTAGATCAGCGAGGTCGCCATCGAGCCCGACTGGTCGATGCAGAGCACGATCCGCCAGGGCAGGTGCCGGCGGGCGGCGGCGTGGAAATGCAGATGTTCGGCGATCAGCACACGCCGCTCCTGGTCCCAGTTCTTCAGGTTCTTGCGGATCGTCTGGTTCCAGGCGATGTCGCGGGCGCTGGAGCGGCGCGCGGTGGTCTCGCCGCGCCGTCTTGCGCCGGATAGCGCCCGGCTCGTCTGCAGGCGCAGCTTCTTGGTCAGCTCCTCGACGACGCGCTTGGCGACCTGGCGGATTTTCCCGGCGATCACAGGATCGGAGCGGCCACGATGGGCAAGCAGTGCCGCAAGCAGCGACGGGTCGGGATCGAGCTCGGCGAGCGCCTTCGGGTCGTCGAGGATCTCGGTCATGCCGAAGCGGCCGAGCGCGTCCTTTTCGACCCGCTCCAGCACCGATTTCGGAAACAGCGAGCGCATCTCGCCAAACCATTCCGGCAGCGTCATCTGCGGCGGCTCCGCACCGCCCTTGGGGTTCTTCCTGTTGCCTTCGGGACCCCCTGTGCGGATGCCGCGCCGGCGGTAGGATTCGCCGTAGATGCGGTCGAGCGCGGCATCACGGCGGGCATCGGCGCCGCTGCAGCAGTTGGCAAGCTGGCGCTCGGCAAAGCGGCCGAGCACCAGGCGCCAGCGGCGAAGACTCTCCTCGGGCTTGTTGTCGCTCATGGCGCCTGCTCCTCCAGCCAGAGGCTCAGCCCATCCGCCTGCATCAGCTCGGCAAAGCTGGCATTGAGGCGGGCATTGGCGAGCATTTCGGCCTCCGTCAGGCCGCCGGAGAAACGCGGTGCCAGATCGAGATCGCTGCCCTTCACTTGCGCGATCATGGCGGCGAGCGCGTCGGTTTCATCAGGCGCAAGGGCGGTGAAGGCAAGGCGCAACGCCGGCAGCACCTCGATGAAATCAGCCTCGTCGAAGCCGGCGAGCACCAGATCCAGCCTTTCCAGAAGCGCCGGCGTGCGCTTGAGCAGGGCCGGCTGCACCGCCAGCAGGCCGACCAGCGCCTCCACCCGGGTGGGCGGTTCGCCGACGCTGAATTGCAGCGGGCCGATGACGCGGGTGGCCAGCGCCTCCGCACTCAGCCTGCCCGACATATGCCCGATGGCGGCGACCGCGCCTGCCGCCCGTGGCGCCAGATCGGCGTCGATGAGGGCGGCGACCCCCTCGTCGAGCAGATCGAGATCGAGCGGCTGTTCGTCTTCTGCGTCCTGCGCGCCGGCTTCGGCGATCTCGTTCAGCGTTGCCAGCGCATCGACATAACGCGGCACGTCCTCGTCCTTGGCGCCCTCGAGGTCCGGCAGCAGGTCGATCGCCCGGCGATAGGCGATGAGGCGCAGTTCATCCGGCCCCGGCATGCCGGCAAAACCCAGCGCCTTGCGGCCGCGCTGGAGATTATCGAGCATCGACAGGCAGACGGCGACCCGTCCGAAATCCGGATCGGTGGCAACGGCCGGACCGATCGCGGCAATCAGCGCGCCGCAGGATCTGGCCAGCCCCGCCTGGGCTGCGATCATCAGCAGGCGGATGGCCGCATGGGCGTTTTTCGCCTGGCCTTCCTCGCCGAGCGCCTGGACCCGGCGGGCGAAAACGGCATCGGCGGCGCGCTCCACCGTATCGCCATCGATCGACAGCGCCACCAGCCGGCTTTCGACGGCCGGCGACCATCGATAGGTCCATTCCTCGAAGAGCACGTCGGTGGCAACGCCGCCTGCCCAATCCGGGCCTCTGAGACAACGGCCGAAGCCGGTGCCGAGCAAGGTCATCACATCCAGGAAGCGGCTGGCGGCAAGGTGCCGGGGCTTGCGATGGATATCGAGCAGACGGTTGCGCTCGGTGCCGTCCTCGATGCGGAAACCGAGCGCCCGGGCCCGCCGGCGCACCGCTTCCACCAGCGGCGGAGCGCCGGCGCCGCTGGGCACCTCGCCGATGCCTTCGCCGGTGAGTTCGGTCAGCAGCGCGTCCATCAGCGGCGAACCCGTTCGCGGGTCCTCCCCCTTCAGCAGGCAGGAACGCGCCGCATCGAGAATCTCAGCCCGCCCGGGCCCAAACAATCCGCGCAGATCGGCCAGCGCCTGGGCCTGGGCGATAGTTGCGGACAGCGAGGGCAGCGGCGGGGTGAAATTCGGCCGGTCGCGGCGCAGGCGCTGGGTGAGGTCGAGCACCACATCGGTTGCCGCCTCGGTGAACGGATCGTCATGGCCCTCGGCGATCCGCTGCTGCAGCCGCTCGTACCAGCGCGGCGATGGCATGCCGGCGCCGTAGCCGTTGATCCGGTCGAGATGGTCGTGGGTGTAGCGGATCAGATAGGATTTCGTCTGAATGCCCGGCCTCGCCTCCGGCTGGAGCTTAGCCTCTTCTGCCGGGGGATCGATCATCACAGCCGTATGGAATCCGCCGGTAATGACGGCGATCGGCCCGTCGCCGGAAAGCGCCTCAGCCTTTGCCATGGCCGCCCGCATGCAGACCTCACGGGCCAGCGTGTCGTCGGCGGCGATCTCCTCGGCCGGTGTGGCAAGGCGCGACAGCGCGCAATGAATGCCGACGTCACGGAAGAAACCGCGCCAGTCCTTTTCGGCGGCGCGGGATTCGAACAGCCTATCCCAGGCCTCGTTGAAATCGCGCACGCCCAAGCGCTTCACCAGGCCATCGGCATAATGCGAATAGGCAAGCTGGCCCTCATCGGTCAAAAGGGTCGGCCCCGTTTCGTCCTGTCTTCGCTCGTCCTGTCTGGGCTCATCCTCGCCGTCCTCCCCGGCCTCGCCCTTCTTCTCGGCCCGCGCAGCGGCCAGGCGGGCGCCGCTCTCCCGGTCGGCCAGAATGACGGCGCTGCCGAATTTGCCCGCCAGCCGCAGGGCCGCCCATTCCGGCGAGGTCGTCGAAAACGGCCAGTATCCGACAGGGAGGCGCTCGTCGGAGGTCTTTTCCCCGTCGGCCACCGAGACGATGGCGATCGGCAGCCGAATGTCGGGATGCGAGAGCAGCGGCAGCAGGGGCGCAAAATCCGCCGGCATCTCCAGCACGATGGCGCGCGGCCGGATCTCGGCCAGGGCTGCGGCAAGATGCAGCGCGCAGGCGGGGCTGTGGTGGCGGATCGGAAAGAAGAAAAACCCGCCCTCGCCCGAGGTCAGCCGCTGCCCGTAGGCAGCAAAGTCCTGACGTTCCGCCGCTGCCGCTGCCGCCTCCATTCAGTCGAGCCTCAAGGCGCGCGCCGCCTCGTAGAAGGAGCGCCAGTCGCTTCCCGAGCGGGCGCGATCCTTGACGATGTGATCGACATAGGACTTGAACTTGCGGCCGTCCTCCGGATCGTCCTTCATGACGATGCCGCCGATCTGGCGGGCGAGATGGGCGCCCGTCACCCTGCCGTCGCCAAGATAGGCGGCTTCGAGGGCGGCGGCATGGGCGACATTGACCGCTTCGGCGGTGGACATGACGGCGGTCGGCTTCTGCAGCGTCACGCCTTCGGCCGTGCGGCCGGCGCGCAAGTCCTGGAAGCAGGAGACGAGAATGCCAAGGGCTGCCTCCGACATATCGGGCTTGATGCCGGAGGGCGCCAGGCGGTCGGCAAGACGGCGCTCGATCAGCTCCCGTTCGAAGGCCGGGTCGGTGATCGGATGCACGGTCTCGAAATTGAAGCGGCGCTTCAAGGCGCTCGACATTTCGCTGACGCCGCGGTCGCGCAGGTTCGCCGTGCCGATAATGTTGAAGCCGGGTGCGGCGCGGACGATCGCGCCATCACCGAGTTCGGGAATGGCGATCATCTTTTCCGACAGGATGGAGATCAGCCCGTCTTGGATCTCCGGCGGGCAGCGCGTCAGCTCCTCGATGCGCATGACCAGGCCACCCCGCATCGCCTGCAGCACCGGCGATGGCACCAGCGCCTTTTCGCTCGGGCCTTCGGCGATCAACAGCGCGTAGTTCCAGCCATAGCGCAGATGTTCTTCCATGGTGCCGGCCGAGCCTTGCACGACCAGACGGGTCGAGCCGGTGACGGCGGCGGCCAGAAGCTCGCTCAGCATCGATTTCGCCGTGCCCGGTTCGCCGACGAGCAGCAGTCCCTGCTCGCCCATCAGGCTGACGATCGCCCGCTCGACCAGCGCATCGTCGCCATAGAATTTGCGCGAGATGCCGAGCGCGGGATCGCCAAGCACGAAGGAGCGCACCGCGCGCGCCGAAAGCCGCCAGCCCGGCGGGCGCAGCCCCTTGTCGGCCTGATCGAGCTTGGCGAGTTCGGCGGCATGCAGGGTTTCCGTCGCCGGGCGAAGTGCTGTCTGATCCATGCTTACCATCCGCCCTTTTTCTGCCACTCGCTATCGAAGCCGGTGCCCTTGTCGGCAATGGCGCGCAGGTCGTTCCATGTTTCGCTGAGCAGCACCGGCGGCACCTTGGAGAGCGTCGTCTCGCCGCCATAGATCACCCGGCCGCCCGGCAGAATTTTCGCAAAGCGCATGTCCGTCAGCGCCTTCGGCACACGTTCGTTCTCGCCGATATAACTGCCGGTGAATTCGATGACGGCGGCAAAACCGCAATCGCCGAAGGCCTTCTCATAGGTGTAGAAGCCGGCGCCGTCCTCGACCGGCCCCCTGACATAGCCCAAGGCCTCGGCGGCCGAGCGCAGCGTCAGATTGTCGATCATCCAGCCCTTGCGGTCGTCGATGTGCTTGGCGTTCGGTTCGCCCTCGGAAAGCACCGGCCGGTCGAGCTGCTCGAACAGCGGCTGGACCTCGTAATCGTCGAGATGGGTCTTCCAGGCCTTGGCGCCCGCCTCGCCGAGGCTGACGCGATGGGCGATCGAGATGCCGGCAAAAGTGTCAAGTTTGACCGGCTCGTCCTCGGCATTGGTGAAGCTGCCGTCATCAAGTGCCCGGAAGCTTCCGATGATCTTGCCCTTGTCGTCATGACCGGCAAGAACCAGGCGGCGCAGCAGCCGGCCGACGATCGGGTGGGCGAGCAGGAAGGTTTCGAAATCCTCACGCGGCCAGATGCGGGCCGCACACATTGCCTCATAGAGACGGCCGCTCTGCAGCTCCACCGTCTGCTTCAGCTCCTTCTTGGCGTTGGAGAGCAGCTTCTTGCCCTCCTTCGCCTCTTCCGCTTCTTCAGGATCGGTCGGGGTCGGCAGTGAAGCGATCGGCTTGCCGTCGGGATTTTCAAGGACAAGCTTCAGTTCCTGCGCGCCGTTCTTCGCACGCTCCGCCACCAGCCGCGCCCGGAAAAGCCGTTCGCCGATCGGCAGTTCGAGAATGCCGTCCTCGTCGATGCCGGCAGAGGGCATGGTGCGGTCGCCGAGCTCGGCCGGCGTCCAGCCGCGGGCCTCGGCAAAGGCGGTGATCACCTCGCCGGCATATTTGCGCATACCCGGCTGCTTGTGGCGCTGCGAGGCGATCAGCACCAGCTGCAGCACCTGGGGAACCGGGTTTGCCATCAGCGCGTCGAGGAGCGCCCGGCACTGGTTCGGCCGCTTGCCGTGTTCGCGCAGGTACCGCTTGACGAGCAGCGTGGTTTCGGCCGGCGGCGCAAAACGGGCAAGCGCCAGCAGGCCGCGATGATCGAGCGCGCTGTTTAAATAGATGGCGAGCTTTTCGCGGCGCAGTTCGGCAAAGGCCAGTTCCTCGGTAAAATCCTTGCGCCATTTCTTGGTATAGTCGTAGCGCTGCTTGGCATTTTGCGCCGCATAGGCATTGGCCTCTTCGCTGGTCGGCCGCTGAGTGTCGTAAGAGATGAAGGCCGAGACGACCGCCGCCCCCAGCCGCTCGGCATCCCTGCGGTCGAGACGTTCGAGCGCCATGTGGATCATCGGATCGCCGCCGGCCATTTTCAGTCTATGCGACCGGGCAAACCACCATTTGACCAGCTTGGCCGAGACCTCGCGCCCATCCGCCCAGTGCAGCACAGGCAGGTTTTCGGCATCGAAAAGCGGGGAATAATCGACCTTGGTCGAGGCCAGCCCCTTTTCGGCTTCGGCCAGCAGCGTCTCTTCGGCGAAGAGATCGGAGGTATCGTCGCCGCAGGCGGCGAGCGCCGACATGGCCGCCGCCTTGACCGTCACCGATTTCTCCTTGGCGAGGGCCGCACGCAGCGGCGCGATCGCATTGGCGTCCCGCCGCTCCGCCAGCCAGCGGGCGGCGGCAAGGCGTTTGGTTTCCGGCCCGGCCGTCAGCATCGGCGTGATCAGCGGCGTCAGATCGGCGACTTCGCGCAGGAGGTAACGGGCAAACTCGCGCTGGCGCACGCCGGCCTGCACGGCGCGGTCGGCCACCAGCGGGAAATAGCGGCGCGGCAGGCGCGGAAACATCCTGAGCCAGGAGAAAATGAAATCCTCGGTCCAGCGCTCCTTCAGGCCGTCGCCGGCAAGGGCGGCGTCGATCGCGGCAAAATTCTCGGCCAGCAGCGGCCAGACATTGGCCGGCACCGGCTCGTCGATCATCTCGGAAATATTGACATAGGCCTTGTCGGCGAGCGCATCGGTCATGTCGCCGACACTAGGCGCGCCCATCTCCGCGGCGATTTCCGCGAGGATGCGGATATCGGCGCCGGCCTTGATGCGGGCGATGATCTCATTGTCGGGGCCGCGCATCCAATAATTCGTCGTCCCCAGCGAGACACGCAATATATGCTGCCAATGCCGCCCGTCCGTCGCCTGGAAAAGCAGCCGCGACAGCGCCTGAAGGGAGATATCGGCACGGGAGAAGATGGCCTTCAGCCCGTTGCCCTGGACCTGGCGCGTCTGCCGCATCCAGTTATCGGTGCTCTTGTCGTCGACCGCCTTCCAGACGTCCCGGCGCTGCGCTTCGCTCAGGCGTTCACCCCGCATGGCGGCGACGATATGTTTTGCAATCGCCGGGTCGAAGGGTGGCGAAAACGGCCGGGCCGGCCGCTGGTTCCAGTCTTTGCCGGGCGGCGTCTGGTCGTAATCGATGCGGGCCGCCGCATTGGCTTCGGTGAGAAGCTTGCGGAACGCCTCTTCCAGATCGGCCGGCAGCGGCTCCTCCTTGGCGGCCGGCGGCGGCGCGGCAACGAAGCTGCCGTCGAAGGCGAGGTAACCTGCCTCGCCATCTCCCTCGCCCTCGCCTGCCTCGGCGCCGGCAACCGAGCCTGCCGCATAGGTCGCCCGGATCGTTGCGATCGCCGCCAGCACCGTATTGGATTTTTCCTCGCCCCCATGCCGGTCGAGGATCGGCAGGGAGCGCTCGCGCAGCAGGGCGGCCAGAATATTGACGCCGGCCAGCCGCTCGTTGGCCTTTCGGGAGCCGAGAAATTCCTCGGCCTTTGCCTGCACCTTTGCCTCGTCGGCCACCTTCAGCGCATTCGAAGCCGCCTCGCGCACCGTCTTGGCGCCGTCGCTCGCCATCTGGAAGGCGAAGTCGAAGAAATGCCGGTCGCGATCGATCAGCCCGTTCTGGCCGAGGAAGCTGACCATGACCTCGCGGCCGCCTGCCGCGAGCGTCCCGATCGTTTTGGTCGCTTCCTCAGGCATGGCGGCCATCGCATCGGCAAGGCCCGGCAATTTCAGCATCCGCTGGGTCAGATATCCGTAGGGCACGTCCTTGTCGGAAAAGGTGCAGTCGATCAGCGGCGCGACCGAGGGGGCAAGCTCTGCAGCTTTCATCATCTCGAAGATGCGCGGCGCGGTGAGAAAACCGAGGGGATTACGGCCTTCCGGTGCCGAGGTGTCGAAAAGCAGGCTTGCCGTGCGCAGCCAAGGTGGCGATTGATCGCTGCCGGGAAAGCGCCACGCCCGGTTTTGCGCATTAAACTGGCTGTGCAGATGGAGATAGCGATAGAGCGCGGCCGGATCGAAGCCTTCGAGTTCGAAGAGCACCCGTTCCCTGGCCTTGTGGCGCTTCTCGCGCTCGACCTTGTTATTCCAATCGTCGGCGACGGCGATGAAGACATTGTGAAGCCTGGTGCGGATATCACCCTGGGTGGTCTTCAACAGATTGCTCACATGAAGCACGCTCGCTTCGTCGGCGCCTGTCAGGACATAGCGGGCAAGGGCCTTGCCGAGACCCTTCTCCACAGCGTCGAAGGAGGCGAGGTCTGCCGTAATCGCCTCCCTGTCCCTTGCCGTCAGCGCACTTCCTGCCGGAATGTCGTCCGTTTCCGAACGGCCACGGAAAAGCTTCTTCAAACCCTCTACGAACATCGTCAATCCCTCCTCGCCAGGGGCAATTCTGCACGGTCATGTCTTTGGGTGATGCTGCGGCCAGGGGCGATGGGAAAACAGTGTCAGCGCGCTGGCATCAAGCATGGGCGGCAATCCGAAATTTATTGAACGAGTAAAAACTAATCATGCAAATCAACGGTCGTATGACGATGCTTGCAGCTAGCGCGCGTCCGGCCGTTTTCAAGCATCAAAGCAGTTTTCAGTGGCGCTGAATCGACGCCGGGGAAGCGATCGATATTTACGGACCTTCGGCAGTAAATGCAACCAACGGGTGTTTCTCGCCGCGACGAAATCGTCCTGGCTTCACGATGACAGGCTGTTCTTCCAGGTCAGCGCGAACACGCGCAGCCAGTTGTCGAAAGCGAATTTCGACAGGCTCTGTGTGTCGAAGCCGCTGTTGCGCATTGCTTCGAACAGATGCGGCAGGCCGCTGGCGTCCTTGATCGCGCGGGGGATGACCGCGCCGTCGAAATCCGATCCGAGGGCGACCCTGTCTTCGCCGACGCGGTTGACGAGATAGTCGAGATGGCGAGCGACGGCATCGAGCGGCGTATCGTCATTCAGGTGGCCATCGGCGCGGATGTCGCAGACCGAGAGGTTGAAGCCGATCACGCCATCGGTATCGCGGATGGCGTCGAGCTGCCTGTCGGTGAGATTTCGGGTCGACGGGCAGATGGCATGGGCGCAGGCATGGGTGACGACGAGAGGGGCGTGGCTCAATGCCGCCACATCCCAGAATCCCCGTTCGTTCAGATGCGAGAGATCGATCATGATTCCGAGCCGATTGCAGGTCCTGACCAGGTCCTTGCCGATCTCGGTCAGTCCGGGACCCGTATCCGGCAACCGCGGAAAGGCGAAGGGAACACCATAGCCGAACATATTCGGGCGGCTCCAGACCGGTCCCAGCGACCGCAGGCCCGCCGCATGCAGCCGATGGAGATAGTCGAATTCGCCATCCACCGCTTCGGCCCCTTCCATATGCAGCACGACGGCAAAGGCTCCCTCGGCTCTGGCGGCCGCGATCTCATCGACATCAACCGCCATGCGCATCCGGTCACCGGAGCGGCGGATCAAAGTTTCGAGCGCCAGGCGCTGTGCCTCGATCTGCCGGCGGGCATACAGCGGATCGACGGTCTCGGCATAGATAACCTCGTAGCCATTCTCGGTGATGATCAGATCATTTTCCGGCTGGCGCTCCGGGCCTGCATGCAGCGCAAACAACCCGCCGGCCAAGCCGCCCTCGCGCGCTCTCGGCAGATCGAGATGCCCGCTTTCCGACCGCACCAGAAAGTCCCGGCCGGAGGATGTGTATTCCGCGATGAATTGAACCGCATCATTGTGCCCGTCGAAGACATCGATTTCGGCCATGTCGGTTTCCTCCGGGATCAATTTTGCATGGCTGGGGAAGCTGATGCGCGGGCAACATGCAGGAGATTGCCGCAATAGTCACCGCGGTGCATGGATACCCCCCTCTGTCCTGCCGGACATCTCCCCCACAAGGGGGGAGATCGGCTGGGCTCACGGGCTTCCCCAAACAACGACCGCTGGCATCAGCGTATCGATAGAGAGGGACGAGGTGTCCGCCCCTTGCCAATCCCCCCCTTTGTGGGGGAGATGCCCGGCAGGGCAGAGGGGGGTGCCACACGACGCCCCCGAACTTTCACCTACGCCGCCTCCTCCTTCTGCCCCGCACCCTCGGCCAGCTTGCGCGCCGCAACGAAATCCACCTTGCCGGAGCCGAGCACCGGCACCTTGCCGATATTGACCTCGGCCGGCACCATCATGTCCATGGCGCCCTTGGATTTGGCGAAGGCGAGGAATTCGGCGCGGGTGGCGGTGGGGGCATCGGTGAGCAGCACCAGCCGCTCGCCCTTCTTGGCGTCGGGCAGCGAGGAGACGACCGAGAGAGCGCCGGGCCAGAGTTCGGCGGCCAGCGTCTCGACGGCGGCGAGCGAGATCATTTCGCCGCCGATCTTGGCGAAGCGTTTGGCGCGGCCGCGGATCTTGACGAAGCCGTCCTCGTCGATGGTGACGATGTCGCCGGTGTCGTGCCAGCCGTCGACGAGCGGCTCGAGCACGCCGGGCTTTTCGGCGCGGAGATAACCGGCCATGACGTTGGCGCCGCGCACATGCAGCCGGCCGCCCTCATCGATGCCGGGCACCGGTTCGAGCTTCCATTCCATGCCCGGCAGGATTTTGCCGACGGTGCCTGATTTATTGTACATCGGCGTGTTGATGGAAATGACCGGCGCGGTCTCGGTGACGCCGTAACCTTCGAGAATGCGCAGGCCGAATTTTTCCATATAGGTCTGGCGGGTCGCGGCCTTCACCGGCTCGGCGCCTGAGAAGATATAGCGGATCGAGCGGAAGTCGTAGGGATGCGCCGTCCGCGAATAGCCGTTGAGGAAGGTATCGGTGCCGAAGATGATCGTGGCATTGGAGGCATAGATCAGCTCCGGCACGATGCGGTAATGCAGCGGCGACGGATAGAAATAGACCGGCACGCCCGAGATCAGCGGCAGCACCGTGCCGGCCGTCAGCCCGAAGGAATGGAACACCGGCAGGATGTTGAACACCTTGTCGCCGCTGTGGAAATCGATGCGGGCGGCGGCCTGGGCGGCATTCGACAGGATGTTGCGGTGGGTGAGCACCACACCCTTCGGCGTGCCTTCGGAGCCCGAGGTGAAGAGGATGACGGCCGGATCATCCGGCTTACGCTTGACCAGCGGCCGCGCCTTGCGGAGATACCCAAGGATCTTGTCCTTGAGTGAGATTTCGGCCCTGAGATCATCGAGCCAGACGATCTTCACCTGCTTTTCCATCTCGGCGATCACGGGCCCGAGCTTCGCCTGGGTGACGAAGGCGCGCGAGGTCAGCACATGCCTGACTTCGGCGGCCTTGCAGGCGGAGAGGATATTGGCGGCACCCGCGGTGAAGTTCAGCATCGCCGGCACCTTGCCCGCCGTCATCACGCCGAGAAGCGTGGCGGCGGCGCCATTGGCATTCGGCAGCATGACGCCGAGGTTCTGTTCCGGGAACATGGCGCGGAATTTTGCACCGAGCACAGCAGCCCCGGTCAGGAGCTTGCCATAGGTCAGCCGGCCGGTGACCGGATCTTCGACGGCAAGCTTGCCCATGCCGAATTCGCCACCTGCCTGAATGACGCGGTCGAGCACGGTCGACGAGGTATCGGCGGTCTGGAACAGCAGGTTCGACATCACCTGATAAAGTGCTGCACCCGCCGCCGTGCGGCGCTTGCGGCCTTTCAGCTCCGGCGGCACTTCGAGCTTCACCGGTTCGAGAATGGTGACCTTGACCTTGGGGAAAAGCCGGCGGCGGATCTTGCCGTTATCGAGATAGGAGAGATAGCTCTTCTCCAGCCCGTCGATCTTCACCGGCACGACCATCGAGCCTGTTTTGTCGGCGACCATGGCGGCACCATCATAGACCTTCATCAGCGTGCCGGTCACCGTCAGGCGGCCCTCGGGGAAGATGCCGATCGGGTTGCCGTCCTGCACCACCTTGATCAGCGAACGCGTCGCCATCGGCTTTGTCGGGTCGAGCGGCAGGAATTTGCACATCTTCAGGAAGGGCCGCACCCACCAGGCCTGGGCGATCTTGTAATCGACGGCGAAGGTCGGCTCTTCCTCGGTGATGGCAAGCGCCAAGGCGCCGTCGAGCAGGCTGACATGGTTCAGCGCGATGATCGGCGCGCGGCCGGCCTTCTTGATATTCTCCAGCCCCTCGACCTCCAGCCGCATGAAGGCGCGGAACAGGATCGAGATGAAATCGCGGAAGGGATTGGTCGGCAGCGTCTTCAGCATCAGCCAGGCGACAGCAAAATTGATGATGCCGAGGCCGATCAGAATCTGAGGAATGGAAGCGCCGAGCGCCTGGACGACGGCAACGAGGCCGAGGCCGACGGTGATGAACAGGGCAGAGAGCACATTGGCGGCGCCGATGACGCGGGCGCGGCGGTCCTCATGCGCCCAGGTCTGCAGCGCGGCGAAGGTCGGCACGGCGATGAAGGCGCCTGCTATCGCCATGCCGGCGAGATCGATGGCGACGCGGATGGTATTCTCACCGGCAAAGAAGGTGGCGATCGTCGTTGCATGGCTTGTGGATTGCAGGCCCCAGAGGTTCCAGGCGAGATCGAGGCTGAAGAGGCCAAGCAGCGCCGTGCCGACCGGGGCCGGCAGCAGCACGATGCGGCCGGAGGACATCCAGGCGGCAATCGCCGAACCGACAGCGACGGCGATGGCAAAGACTGTGAGATAGGCCGGCACGACGAGCTCGGAGCCGCCGAGCAGCTCGGTCACCATGGTCGGCAGGATGGAGAGCACGAAGGCGCCGACCAGCCAGAACCAGCAGTTCATCAGCGCCGAACGCCACAGGCGTTTGTCGGCGCGGATTTCCTTGACGAGGGTGTAGCTGGAGCGGATGACATTGCGGTCGATTTCCAGATCCGGCGCCTTGGAGCCGGTGGGCGGGATCATTCGGCTGGCCAGCCAGCAAAGCACCGAAAGCCCCATCATCATCGTGCCGAAGATCAGCACATTGTCGCCGCCGGAGAAGGCGAATGCGGCGATGATCGTGCCGGCGAGGATGGCGATGAAGGTGCCGCCCTCGATCCAGGCATTGGCCTTCGGCAGGTCGCGGCGTTCGAGATGATCGGGCAGGATGCCGTATTTGATCGGCCCGAACAGCGCCGAAACGACGCCGAAGCCGAACAGCGCCGCCATCAGCACAAAAATCGAGGAGAATGCCAGACCGACCACCGCAAGGGCGGCGACCGCGATCTCGCAACGTTTCAAAAGCTCGGCGATCTTCGCCTTGTCGTGCTTGTCGGCGAGTTCGCCGCCAAGTGCGGAGAGCAGCAGGAAGGGCACGATGAGGATGACACCGGCAAGCGTCACCAGGGCGGCCCCTTCACTGGCCGACATCTTGAAGAGAATGAGGAACACCAGGGTGTTCTTGAGGAAATTGTCGTTGAAGGCCGTCAGGAACTGGGTCCAGAACAGCGGCGCGAATTTCCTCGAGGTCATCAGATTGTGTTGCACGGGCTCGTCCCTCTTTCGACTGGCAGAGAAGGCCACAGAGTTGTTACGCAAAAGTTGAATGCGGCAACAACTCTGCGCTGTGGTTAACCAAGATCAATCTTCATCGTTACGATTGAACTTGACCAGGAGTTTCTCGGTGCGGGCATCCTCGACCTTGCGGATCAGCTTCTCGGATTCGGCGTTGTCGCGCAGCGTCTTGGTGATATTCACCGTGGTCTGCACCAGCATCAGAATGCCCATGGCCAGATAGCCTTTGCCCCAGAGATCGAGCGGCATCATGTAGAGGCCAAGCGCCAGCATGAAAGCGGCCGAGCCGAAGGAGATGTAGGAGAAGCTGACCCAGCTTGCGGAATGTTTCTGGAAACTGTCGTTCATTGTCTTAGTCCCTGTGGTTCGATGGATGGATGGTTGGTTGGATGCAATTTCAGGCAGCAGGCGTGATGCGGCTCTTCAGCCGCGCCAGCACATCATCGGCGGATGAGCGCAGCGGCGCGCCGAAGCCGGCATTGGCAAGCTTTTCGATGATGCCGGCCGGGCGGATGGCGCCTTCCATGTCCTTCAGGGCTACGGCCGTCAGCTCATTCTGGCTCTGGCGCAGGCGAAGGCGCGCCAGGGTCTCCTCGGCATCGTCGAGCGTCGCAAAGCCTGGACCGGCGACTGCGACATCGAGCTTCTGCGCCTCTTGCGTGGCACGGGCCAGCCGCTCGCCGCGCTGCAGCTCCTGCAGCCGGGCTTCGGAGGCACGCACGATCCCTTTCAGCTTGTCGATCGCCTGGGTGAACTGGGCTTGCGCCTTTTCCGATGCATCGCGCTCGGCTTCGAGAAAAGCGATCGCCTCGGCCGCCTCGCGGGCCAGGCCCTCATTGCCCTTGGTGAGTGCTGCGGAGGCGCGAACTTCGAGATCGGTGATGCGGGCAACGATGGTTGCGTGCTGCCCCTTCTCCTGTTCGTTCTGGGCGATGGCGACCGCGACACTGCGCCGCGCCGACTGGATCGATTGGGCGGCATCGCGGATCTGCTGGGAAAGCAGCGGCACGGCGTGGCAGTCGGCGAAAGCCTGTTCGGCATCATGCGCCCTGCCCCGCAACAAAATGGAAATCAGTTTGAACATTTCCTTCCTCCGGTTTATGAACGTTGTTCACGAGAGGTGTTATGCCAGAATCATGAACGTCGTTCAAGATAAATTTTGAACGACGTTCAAAAAAATCGAAGTGGAATGGTAAATGGCCGGTAGGCGAGAAGAAAAACGCGAAGATCTGAAGGCCCGGCTGATCGAGGCGGCGCGCGAGCGGATCGCCAAAGACGGGCTGGCGAACCTCCGAGCCCGCGACATCACCCAGGATGCCGGCTGCGCGCTCGGCGGCCTCTACACGGTCTTTTCAGACCTCGCCGAGCTCGTCATCCACGTCAACTCCGCCACGCTGAAGGCGCTGGAGGCGAGGCTCACCCTGCCCGAGGCCAAGGACCGGCCGCCGACCGACCGGCTGCGCAACCTGGCGCAGGGTTACTTAAGCTTCGCCGTCGAACACCGGAACCTCTGGAAGGCGCTGTTCGAGCACTTCCCGCCGGAAAGCAGCCCGACGCCGCAATGGCATCTTAACGAGCACCTCTTCCTGATGGATGTGATCGCCGAACCGCTGGCCGAACTGCAACCCGACATGCCCCCCGAAGACCGCGCCATCCGCGCCCGCACCCTGTTCGGCGCGGTGCACGGCGTCGTCAGCATCAGCCTCGAAGGCCGCTTCGTCGGCTTGCCGCTGGAACGGCTGGCACGGGAGGTGGATGAGCTGGTGCAGACGATCGCGGCGGGGGCGGAGCGGCGGAGGGGGTGATGGGGCGTTGGGGGAATGGCGGCGGCGGCGACAAACCGTGGTTTGGCCGCCGCATCACCACACACTCCGTCATCCCAGGCCTTGAGCCTGGGATCCATGGCGCCGCCGTTTTTCGCCGAGCCCCACCACCTCCTCCGTCATCGTCGGGCTTGACCCGAGGATCCATGCCCCGAGCATTGTGCTCGCCGTCGACAGACGGAGCGGCAGGGGGCATCCTCTGCGTGAGCTCATGTACGTCGAGTGCTGCGTATGGATCCTCGGGTCAAGCCCGAGGATGACGGAGTAGGTGGGAACCAATCTGCAAAACCGCACCCTCGCTGGCGGACTTGTCCACCATCCCACCTTGACCCGACCATCCCTACCCAAGCACTCTGTGCCCTCCACGCCGCCGCGAAAGGAAACCCCATGAGCCGTATTTTCATCACCGGTTCCACCGATGGCCTCGGCCTCGCCGCCGCCCGCACCCTGATGAAGGAGGGCCATGACGTCGTGCTGCACGCCCGCTCCCGGGAGCGTGCCGCCGCCATCTCCGAGATTTCGGCTGCGGCCCTCGGCATCGTCATCGGCGATCTCGCCAGCGCCACCGAGACGCGATCGATTGCGGAGCAGGTCAACGCCATCGGCCGCATGGACACCGTCATCCACAATGCCGGCATCTACCTTGAGCGGAGCCGGGGCGAAACGCCTGATGGTCACGCAAAAACGCTGGCGGTGAATGTGCTTGCCCCCTATCTGCTCACCGCATGGATCGCGCGCCCCGATCGCCTGGTCTATCTCAGCAGCGGCATGCACCGCAGCGGCAGCAGCGCCCTTGACGATATCGACTGGAAGAAGCGGCCGTGGAACGCAAGCCAGGCCTATTCGGAAAGCAAGCTCTACATCGCCACCCTCGCCGCCGCCGTCGCCCGCCATTGGCCGGATGTTCTCAGCAACGCGGTGGATCCCGGCTGGGTGCCAACGAAGATGGGCGGCGCCGGCGCGCCCGATGACCTCGAAATGGGGCATCTTACGCAGACATGGCTTGCGGCAAGCGATGCGGGAGCCGCGAAAGTCAGCGGTGGTTATTGGTATCATCGGCAGCGGCGGGAGGCGGCGGCGGAGGCTAGCGATCCGGGGTTTCAGGATGCGCTGGTGGAGAAGCTTGTGGAGCTCACAGGTGTCCGGCTGTTTGAAGAGCGCGGGTGAGGCGCGAGACCGGGTTAGCGGGCTTTGCCGGGTTTGCGCTCAATGTTGGTCGGCGCTTGTTCGGCGCGGGCGTTCTCACAACGGGCAAATGACAGACTGGCAATTCAACAGCCGTGCACCCAGGGTCAGCGGGAGTGGCCGGTGCATGCCGGCAAAATGCCAAGGTCGCGCACTATCTAAACGGCACATTCCTTTTCCTTGCAGCGGTAAGCAGCCGCTCATGGATGCCGTGGCGCTCCCCTGATCACCCACCCTCGTAAGCCCGAACCAGCAATGGCTGTGCTTTCTCAAAATCCGCCATCGACTTTAGCGTTAGCTGCAGATCACCCGTACCAAAGTGGCCAACATTGGTGACGTCGCGCGTAAAGCCACTTTCAAGCGCCAAGGTAGTTGGATCGAGCTTTAGGAAAAGCGTCACAGTCCGCGCCTGGGGATAGATCTCCATGCAGACGAAGTTCTTCAGCCGCTTAAATGCTGTGTAGAACTTCAATTCCTTTACCTGCACATCATCCCCGAGCGCGATCAGAAACTGGTGAACAGCGTCATAAATATCTCGAAGGTCTGCTGGCGACTGCGATAGCCGGTAGCTCATCCGTTGACTGAGATAGGGGTCGCTTTCCTGACCGGCGTCAGCTGTGGGCTGCAGGGAGCCTAGGCTTTTCACCTCAGTTATCACCTTAACGCCATTGAGTTTACTGGTCTTCGGCACATGCACCAGTTCCAACATCAGCAGATCCTCGCCGAACCGCCGGTAGCGAATAAGCTCGATGTTTCTGGCGATCTGCTTAACGGCGTGCTCGTCATAGCGGGTGAAATCGCCGGCGATGCAGAGCAGTCGCGGAGCAGACCAGTCAACGGCATTCGCCACGTCCTGGCCGAGGCGTTCCATAACCAGCCATTGGAATTCCTTGCGGTGATCAAGCAGCCAGTCGAGGTAGAACAGGCCCTGGTTGATGACGTTCTCGTTCACCGATCGCTTGTATTCGATGATGACCGGCGAGTTGTCCTCGTCCAGGCCGAGTGTGTCGATCCTTCCGCCGTGCACGTGACCGGTCGAATGCTCGGTCGCCAGAAAGCGGATCCCGAGCAGCGCCTCGAGATTGGCCTCGAACAGAACCTGCAGGGATTTCTCGACCTGCATGGCACTGCCGGGCAGTTCGCTCACCTGCGCGTCGCCGAAATGAAAGAGTTTGATGTCGCTCAAAATTTGCCCCGGGCGTGACCGCAGATTGTACTGAAATTTCTATTCGCTTTATCGCCCTTGTCCAGATAATTTGCCGGCGAGCGCCGATTTGCGAGGATCGGCCGTCGACCCCGGCTGGGGCTGACCAAGATGGGCAGCGCCGGCGCGCCCGATGACCTCGAAATGAGTATCTCACGCAGACGTGGTTTGCGACGAGCGAGGACGAAGCCGCGAAGGTGAGCGGTGGGTATTGGTATCATCGGCAGCAACCGGAGGCGGCGGCGAAGGTGCGGGTTGATGGGTGTTCGGTTGTTCAAGGGCTCCAGTAGGGGCAAGGCCGGCCGGCTATCGGGAGTTGCCACCTTGCCGTCAGCGCTGGCGGTGACCGATGATGTAGTCTCGCCGAGAAGGAAGGATATTGGAGAAAATTGCAGCGCAAGCGCGCCCATCATCTGATGCCTTGATCAGACGATTCGCGGATGATCCAATTGGATTGAAACTACCATATTCTACCTTGGCATCGAAATCGATGATGTTGGGCTGTTGCTTATCCAACTGCGTGCCTATCGCTCGCTTTCGGTCGCCGCGTTTGCGCACCGTCAGCTTCTTCTCCCGATAGAGCCGGAAGAGCTTCTTGCTGCCTTCTATAGGTGACCTTGGCAGTCGGCATTGCGCCACGCCTGACAGATAGGCCCAATTCTAGGTTTTCGTTTAGGCCAACTTCAAACCTGGACCGCATATTGGCGTTTTCTTATGCCCCGGAAAACTCAGAAACCGCGTTGTTCTCCGACGACTTTTGATTGATATTTTATCCGATTCGCCTAAAGCGGATCGCGAACATATTGCCTTTGTTTGGTTTGGAATTTTCCAGCAATAGCTAAAACATGCAGGTCTTCAATACCAATGAATTATCTGACGATCGACACGAACGAAAAACCTACCGAGGCGCCGGCCCAATTTACTGTGTTTCAATTCGGACCGGAGCAATACGTTTTTTGCCCTGTCCGGTCGCGCGCCTATAAAGTCGACGGAAAGCCCGAAGAGATTGTTCGTCAGTGGTGGCTTTATCGCCTTCGTGACGTTTACGGCTACGCATTTAATCAAATGGGCGTTGAGGTAAGCGTTCCGGTCGGATCGACCGAAGCGAAAAAAGCCGCGGACATCGTCGTCTATGTTGATCCTGGCAAGAAGACGCCGCGCTTCTTCGTGGAGGTTAAAAAGCCGAACCGCAAAGATGGGATTGAGCAGCTAAAAGTTTACATGAACGCGACGGGATGCAGGATAGGGCTGTGGAGCAATGGTGACCCGCCGCACGTATACCTTCTTCGGATGGAGCCAACAGCCGATGAGGAACAGGCAAATTGGCGTGAGCTCCGAGACGTCCCCAAAAAAACCCAGGAGTTAGCCGATGTCGATACGCCTATTATTCGTGCTGAACTGGCGCCAGTCACAGATTTTCTCAGCGTTATGCGGGAGTGCGAAAACTATATCAAGGCGCACGAAGGAGCCGACGTTTTCCAGGAGGTTTTTAAGCTCATATTCGCGAAACTTTACGATGAGCGAAAGAACCTAAAAAACGATCAATCTCCCACAACCTTCCGAGTTGGGGCTTTTGAAAATGCGGCCGACGCCAAAGCTCGGATTCGCAAGTTATTCAAAGCAGCAAAAGAGCACTGGCGTGGTGTTTTCGATGAAGGCGAAGATATTCTCCTCTCCGATGAATCTCTTGCTTTTAGTGTGTCCGCTCTACAGAAGTCCTATCTTTTGCGATCTGACGCGGACATCCTTGGCTCCGCGTTCGAGGTGATGATCAACCCGAGCATGAAAGGTGACAAGGGGCAGTATTTTACACCGAGGCACGTAGTTAGAATGTGCATCGACGTTTTGAACCCCCAAGAAAACGAGTCGATTTTTGATCCCGCTTGTGGCAGCGGCGGCTTCCTAGTTTCAGCAATGGACCACGTCTACGCGAAGATTCGGAGCGATCGAGATGACGAATCTGAGATCTTGGAGAACCAGAAGGATTATGCGTCCAACAATGTGTTCGGTATAGATTTCGATCGTAATATTGCGAAGGTCGCCAAAGCGTACATGTTGATCTGGGGTGATGGCAGATCGAATATATCCGTCGAAGATGGGCTTAATGAGACTGGATGGGATCAAGCAAATCTCGTTAAATACATTGTTGGAGCTGGAAAAAGCGCGAAGCTGAGGCAATTCAATATCATCGCGACGAACCCACCCTTCGCTGGCGATATTTCCTCTGAAGAGACGCTTTCGAAGTACTATCTCGCTTATAAACAAGCGTCCAACGGCCGGAAGAGACGTGCGACCAAAGTTGCCAAAGACAAGCTTTTTGTGGAGCGGTCACTCAACATGTTGGCTCCTGGGGGAAGGATGGCGATTGTCCTTCCACGCGGCACCTTAAAGAACTATTCAGATGAGGATGTTCGTCGTTTCATTTTGATGCGGGCACGGATTGCAGCCGTGGTCAGTCTGACCGGAACGATGTTCAAACCTTATACAAATACTAAGACGTGCGTCCTTTTTCTTCAAAAGAGAATGAAGGAGCTCAGTGACATAAACGAAGCGCTCAATGATCCACAGATCGTTTTCGCCGTTTCTGAACGCCCTGGCAAAGACAAAAGCGGCAACTTGATCCACCTAGAAGATGGACGAGTGGACAGTGACCTCGAAGAAATCGCAGAGAATATCAAAGCTGCAGGAATTTGGATCTAATGGCTCTTTTCCAAATACGCTCTCTTCAGGAAACGCTTCTCGATTTGGCCGCTGGAGACCAAGAGCACAGACAGAATCATATTCTGGAGCCTGAATTTCACCAGGCCATCTACGCCGACGCGTGCTTGAACGCAGCTGCCAAACGTGGCGCGATGCGATTGGGCGATCTTCAATTGGTGGCTCAATATCCATTCAGAGGAACTCAACCCGAATAGGCCGATGATGAAAATGACCCCACCACGTTGGAGTATGAGGGCTTCATAACTGACGAAGGTGTTCGTCTCGACGCAGCACTTGATCGCGGAAATGCAACGCGATCTGTCTGCGCCTTGAAGTCGGTTTCGATCCGGGCGGGATATGTCGATTTTGGATCAGCGCGATCTGCTCCCCGCAATTTCTACAATCGGAAAAGGGCGCGGGCGGAAGCGGTAGCGGGCGATATTCTTATCAACTCGACTGGCGACGGAACGATCGGACGCGTCGCTGTGTACAATGAAGATTTTCCGGCGCTGGTCGACGGACATATAACGATCGTTCGCCTACGTGATCCGACAAAGGCATGGTTTATCGCAGCCTATTTATTGTCGAAGGAAGGACAGCGGCAAATCTACCGATATATAAATGGCTCAAGTGGGCAAGTGGAAATCTATCCGCAAGATATCGCCCGCATTTGGATACCTCTTGGTGAAGACAACGCTGAGGATATAGGTCGGCGCCTTCGAGAAGCGTGCGAAAAATATGCTGAGTTCGCCGCAGATCTTCGTGAGACATTGAACATGCTCGAACGTGGCGAGAGACTCTAATTTAGAGACCTCCAGCGAAACATGGGGGGTCAAGTCCTACCGGTGGGTGACTGAGATAGCTCACAACGCCGGTCATTAACATGACTTGTAATATCGACTTTTCGATTTCTTGCATGGCGCTTCCGATGTTGGCACAATCATGCGTAGGCAGGGGAAACCATCAATGCAATTCAACTACCGTGCAACCGCGCGCTTCATGCTTCGCCAGTCTGTCAGACTGGTATGGACGACCACACAACAGAAATGGACCACATCATTCGTCCCCGCCGGCATGGCGCTGACGACGGTATTTATGCCTGGCTTCGGTATTGCTGTTTTCGGGACGGCCTTCGCGGGCTGTTGGTTTGCCGTTGTGGTGATGACGGTATTCTTCGGCCTTGTCGGCAATCGCGTCGGTGTGGGCCGCGAGAAAGCGACACTGTTGCGGCAGACGCACACCGAACCAAGGCAGGATTGATATGAGCCGGGCCGTGATTTGCGCAGTTATTTTGATTGCGCTATACCCCGCTCCACTACGGGCAGATGGCGCGGCTGATGTTTTCGAGTGCTCAGCTTTAGCAGAGTGGGCCGGGCTAGATGAGCAATCACAGAAGCTGGCGCAGCTAGGATTCAATCTAGCAAGCGACGACGTGCGGCAATCTATCGACCGAGTCAAAGAGGCGACGCAAGGGAGACCAAACTTCCTAGTAGATCGCTCGACCGATTTCTGGAAAGGCATGTGGTATGGACAAAGCCAAGCTAAAATTGAGGAGTGGCTTCAGACACAGCAGCCGGTTCCATTGAGGCCGGGAGCAGCGGCCCCCGAACGGGTTATGGTCGCTCTCCGGAAAGTTGAGGTGTGGAAACCGATAGCCGCACAAGAGTTTGACCAGCGAGCATGTAACTTCAGGCTGGTCGGGAAAGATTGATGCGGCTTCGATCGCACCTTTCCCCGTGACTAAGCGCAAGCATAGACCCCGACGATCGGGAAATTTGGATTTTTAGGTGATTATCATGACTGAGCCTGAAGTAGTTGAGCTTGCCGATTTGGTTCCGATGAGGACCGAGATTGGCAACTGCATCGCAGCATTCTCCATGGTCGAAAGCACACTCTCCCTACTTTACGGAAATCTAATGCATCCCGCACCGCGCCAGTTGTGCTTTCTCACACTAGATGAAGCTCGCCACATTGAAACGAAATGCAGGATCATCATAGCGGTAGGCAAAATTGTTCTCTCCGCTGAAGACTTGCCCGTATTCAAGAACATCATGAAGCGAGTTCAACACAAGGCTGCGGTTCGCCACAAGATTGCTCATTGGCACGTGGGACATTGGCACAAGAATCAGCCTGTTTCGACCGTGAAGGAGATGAGGCAGATGGAGCCCAGACTAATGCCCGCATACTTTAGCGTAAAGAATCTTGATTTTTCCCCGGATGAGACCTTGGTAATTTCAGACCTGAAGGACTTCGCGGCCGGTAGCGCCAAACTCGCTAGTGATATTATCGAATTTGCATCGAAGATCCCGTCCTCCGTGAACGGCGGCGACTAGTTTAGCCGAGTGATGCTGAGCAGCAGCAGATAAACGAACTATCCTATACCACTGAGACACTCGACACCGGAAAAGTTGGGCGCGTTTCACTTATGGCACCGCCACGGATCCAGTTGGTTATTGTTTCAAAACTGTATAAAACTCAACTCGGCTGCGCTTCAAGGGCAATGGCGTTTGTTAATCTGGACTTCAACCGCCATCGCAATAACCCTCTTCCGATACTCCTCCATTTCGGACCTCCAAGCTTCCATCCTCGCCAGTCGCTTAGCACTGTCCAAGGCGTATCGCATTTCGATCTCTTGATCGGCGAGACGCAAACTGCCTTTGCACTCACTCTCAGCTGCGAGAAACAGATCACCGGGCGGAATGCAAGAGCGATGGGCGTTAACAACCACATCTGCCGAGAGGCAGCTCAGATACATTTTCTGCCAGTGATCCGGCTCGGCGGTGTGCGCCTCCGAAGATATGGTCGCCATGATACCCAGAGCAAGGATCACAAGTCTCATCCAAAGCCTCGCTGATACGCTTTCATGGATCGGATTACCGTTACGGTTAGCAATTCCTAATTCACATTAACTGATTGAAATCTGAAGAAATACAGACTGGCTGGGGCGCCTGGATTCGAACCAGGGATGACGGTACCAAAAACCGTTGCCTTACCGCTTGGCGACGCCCCACCAGAGCTTGAGCGGAAACCGCTTGCTCAAATCGACGCCTGATTAGCAAAGCTCTTCGCCTGTCACAATGACTAAGTTTAACCCGGCGCAGATTTATGCGCTACACAGCACCCGCTGTCGTGCTAGGAATTGGCGACGTCATCGGCCCGAGATCATTCCTTCATGGACAGTCCCGCATTCGACCTCGCTTTCGAGCCGGCCTATGGGCAGGCCGTGCCGGTTGTTTCAGGTGTCGAGCGGGTGACAGTGAACAATCCCGGCCCTTTCACCTTTTTCGGCACCAACAGCTATATCGTCGGCTCTTCCTCCGTCGCGGTCATCGATCCCGGGCCGGAGGACGAGGCGCATTTTCAGGCACTGATGGCAGCGCTTGGCAGCCGCGAGGTGACGCATATCTTCGTCAGCCACACGCATCGCGACCACTCGCCGCTGGCCAGGCGGCTGCAGGCGGCAACGGGGGCGGTGACGGTGGGCCAAGGGCCGCACCGGCCGGCGCGGCCGCTGCGCGAGGGCGAGATCAATCCCTTTTCCGAAAGCTCGGATATATCCTTCGTGCCGGATATCGCGCTCAGTGACGGCGAGACGATTTCGGGCGATGGCTGGGCGCTGAGCGCGGTGCTGACGCCGGGGCACACGGCCAATCATGCCGCCTTCGCGCTTGAGCGGCGCGACGTCCTGTTCTCCGGCGATCACGTCATGGCCTGGTCGACCTCGATCGTCGCGCCGCCGGATGGTTCGATGGCGGATTACATGGAATCGCTCGAGCGGCTGATTGCGCGCGAGGACCGCCTGTTGCTGCCCGGCCATGGCGGGCCGGTGACGGAGCCCTCGAGTTTCCTCCGGGCGCTGAAGGCGCATCGCCTCAAGCGCGAGCAGGCGGTGCTGTCGCGTGTCCAGGCGGGCGACCGGCAGATATCCGAGATGGTGAAGGTGATCTATCGCGATACCGATCCGAAGCTGCATGGGGCGGCCGCCCTTTCCGTGCTCGCCCATATCGAGGATCTCCTGGAGCGCGGCGAGATTGCGGCGGATGGGCCGCCTTCGCTTGCCGCCCACTACCGGCCGGCGTCGTGAACATGAGGGTGGGGTCATGAGGATGGGGACATGACGATGAAGCCGCAAGCCGATTACAGCTATCGCGACGATCCCGATGTGCCGGCCTTTGCCGATGACCGGCCGTTGATCGTCTTCGATGGCGAATGCGTGTTCTGCTCCGGCTGGGTGAAATTCGCGCTGAAACATGACAAGCGGCAGCGATATCGTTTTCTTGCAGCGCAGACGCCGCTCGGCGAAGCGCTCTACCGGCATTACGGGCTGCACGCGCGCGACTATGAGACCAATATCCTGATCGAAAACGGCCACGCCTTCTTCAAGTCCGACGGCTCGATCCGCATGGTGGCGGGCCTCGGCTTTCCCTATTCGCTGGTCAAGATTTTCCGGCTGCTGCCGCGGCGGGTGGCCGATGCGCTCTATGAATTCATCGCCCGCAACCGGCTGAAGATCGCCGGGCGGCAAAGCTGCATGGTGCCGACGCCGGAGCAGCGAAGCCGCTTCATCACATGAGCGACGACCGGTTTTCGCTGCTCATCATCGGCGGTTACGGCACGTTTGGCGGGCGGCTTGCCCGGCTGCTTGGCGATCAACCCAGGCTCAGGCTGCTGGTTGCGGGGCGCTCGCTTGAAAAGGCTGACGATTTCGTTGCAGATCTCCGAACGCCGAAAGATGGAGCCGAGGGACTGGGAAGCAACAATCTCGGCGCGATGGTGCAGGCGGTGCGTTTCGATCGCGATGGCGATCTCACCGAACAGCTGACGCGGCTCAGGCCCCATCTCGTCGTCGATGCCTCGGGGCCGTTTCAGACCTTCGGGAAGGATGCCTATAAGGTGGTCGAGGCCTGCATCGGCCTCGGCATCGACTATGCCGATATCGCCGACAGCACCGGCTTCGTCGCCGGCATCGGTGGGCTCGATGCGGCAGCCAAGGCCAAGGGCACCTTCGCGCTCTCGGGGCTGAGCAGCCTTCCCGCCCTCTCCTTCGCGGCACTTAATGCGATGGCGCCGCATTTCTCCCGGATCGAAAGCGTTTCGGCGGGCATCGCCCCCTCGGCGCATGTGCGGATCGGGCTGAATGTCGTGAGAGCAATCGCGACCTATGCCGGCAAGAAGATCACCGTTCGGCGCGATGGGCAGCCGGCCGCCGGGCGTGGGCTGATCGATGCGATGCGGGTGACGGTGGCGCCGCCGGGGGTTACGCCGCTGCGCAGCCGCAAGTTCCTGCTGGTGGATGCGCCGGATCTCAAGCTGCTGCCGGCGCGCTTTGCCGATCTCAAATCCAGCTTCACCGGTGTCGGCACGGAGCCGCAGCCGCTGCAGCACTTGCTCAGCCTTGCGGCAAGGCTCGTTCGCTTCCGGCTCCTGCCGTCGCTGCTGCCGTTTGCGCGGCTGCTGCAGCGCGCCAGCCATAGCCTGGCGATCGGCGAACATCGCGGCGGCATGTTCGTCCGCGTCGGTGGCGTCGATCACGCGGGAAAGCGGCTGTCCTGCGGCTGGCATCTGATTGCCGAAGGTGATGATGGGCCGTTCATCCCCATCATCGGCGTGGACGCGCTGGTGCGCCGGCTGCTGACCGGCACACGGCCGGAGAGCGGCGCGCGGCCGGCGGCGGGGGAATTGCGGCTTGCGGATTTCGAAGCGGCCTTCCGGCGGTTTTCGATCACATCCGGCATCCGGATGGAAAACGAGGAGGCGCCCCTGCCGCTCTACCAGAGAATCCTCGGCAGCGCCTGGGAGCGGCTGCCGCCCGCCATATCAGCCCTGCATGCCGGCGGCGCCCGCGTCGCCTCCGGCCGGGCGCGGATCGAGCGCGGCGGTGGGCTGCTGGCGAGGATCGTCGCCGGGGTGATCGGCTTTCCCAAGGCGGGCGAGGATGTGCCGGTCACGGTGCGCTTCGTTGCCGACGGCGACAAGGAGATCTGGACACGCGATTTCGGCGGCACGGTGTTCCGCAGCTGGCAGGCCGAGGGAAAGGGCCGCGACCGGCATCTGCTCGCCGAGGTCTTCGGGCCGTTCCGGGTGTTGATGGCGCTGGTGCCGGATGGAGAAAAGCTGCGGCTCGTGGTGCGCGGCTGGCGGTTTTGCGGGATTCCGCTGCCGATGTTTCTGGCGCCTGGCGGGGATACGTATGAGGAGGAGCGCGATGGGCGGTTCCACTTTCATGTGGAGATCGGTGGGCGGCTGACGGGGTTGGTGGTGCGGTATACCGGGTGGTTGGTGGTGGAGTGAGGCGAGATTCATCCGCTTTCTGGTGGCAAGTGCGCTGTTCGGTTTGCGCGAGTCGCTGCCCCTCACCCTAACCTTGGCGGGGTCGAGCCACCCGTCTCGACCCGTCCTCCGGACCCCCGCTGGGAAGAAGAGGGAATCGAGAGGTCGCCGCAAATCTCTTCTCCCCTCGGGGAGAAGGTGCCGGCAGGCGGATGAGGGGGCCACACGGCTCACCCGTAATAACCTATCCGGCGACTGAGACGACGCGAGCGGTGTGGAACTCACATGGTGTTGTTGGAAAGACCGGCTTCGCCGGCCCCCTCATCCGCCCTACGGGCACCTTCTCCCCGCAGGGGAGAAGAGGGAATCGAGAGGTTGGTGCCCGCAGGGTGTCGAGTTTGCCGCACCGTATCCCGGCCCTTCGCTTTGGGCTCAGGGCGTTCGCCGCTGCAATCGATTCACCGGATCGATTGCTGGCGCTTTGCGCCACCGCGGCTCACCCACCCGCAATCCCCAAGAGTTCGGCATCCAGCGCCTTCAGGTAATCGCCGGCGATTGCGGCGCTGAAGCCGAGGTCGTGTTGGCCGTAGCGGGAGGCGACGCGGATGTCGACGAAGGTGGTTTCGGCCTCTTCGCGCAGCCGGATGATGAAATCGAAGCGCAGGCCGAGAATCAGCGTGCGGGTGGTGCCCTGCAGCGTCACGCCGTTGACGCCGCGGATCAGCTTGGCGACGTCGTCGTCATAGGGGCGCGGCGTCGGCACGGGGATGATATCGGGCGCATCAGCCACGGCATCGTCGCCCGGCTGCGGCTTCACCGGTCTGTCCTCGGGGTCGCGGCCGGGCTCAGTGTCGCCGCTGCTCTTCGTGATGGTCATGCCGCTCATCTTGGCGACCTTGCGCACCGCCTCCAGCACGCGGTCGAGCGCGCCCTCATAGCGCCGGCCGGTGAGTTCGGGATAGGCGGCGAGCTGCTTTTCACGATCCTCGGGCGTCACCTGCACCTGGCGCTTCAGCCAGATCTGGTCGGAATACGGCTGCGAAAGCCAGTCGGGTGCGGTGACCGGATCGGTGGAAACGTCATAGATATCAGGCAGCGTCATGTAACGCTCGGTGGCATAGGCGCCAAGCGCCAGCGGAAAGGCGGCATAGATCAGTGCCGCAAGCGCCGCCAGTCCGCCCTCAGCCCCCGTCATCCAGAGGCTGCGCAGCCCGAGAGCTGCCAGCATCGCCGCGAGCAGCGCGCAGCCGGCGGCGACAATCAACAGCAGCACCAGATAGGGTGTGGCGAGACCGCCGAAGCGATGGGCGATCATCACGGCCAGCGCCAGCACCAGGGAAAACGCCCCGATGAGCCGCGAAGAGCGGGCGGCGCTGGAAACGGGGCGGTCATAGCGGATGGCCATCAAACTTACCGGTTGCTCGTCAGCGCCCGCGCGTTCGACCACGCAAATCGCCTCAACCTCTTTAGTGCAAGATTCGGCTAAATTGAAACTATTGTCTGAGGCATTGCGTTGGAATTCACGGCGATGGTCATGGCGAAACGGCGGCTTCTTCATAAGCCCTTGCTGATATGTCAAAAAAAGGCCATTCTGCCGCGGTTTCATCTCCAGATGCAGAGGAGAGACGGGATGATTTTACCCGAAACGGCAGCAAGGCCGCAGGCGTCTGCGCTTGGCGGGATCGACCACCAGTCCGAACCAATGCTGCCTTTGGAGCTGCTCGAGCTCGAACTTTCGCTCGAAGGTTATGCCGGCGGTGATGCCGGCTTCTGCGAGGCCGTGCGCCAGGCGGCGGCACGCTCCGGCGGCGAACTGCTGTTCGACCTGCCGGCCGGCGGCCTTATCGACGATTGCCGCCGCATCGCCGTGCTGCGCATTCCGGGCGATGGCCAGGAGATGCGCGTCGTGCTGGCGCTGCTCGACGGCAACGGCACCGAAATCCGCATGCAGGCGCCCGATGAAGAGACCGCGCCGCTGGTGCGTTTTGCCGATGCCTTCATCGAACTGTTGGAGCGGATCTAATTCTAGATCAAGATTTTAGCGGCGCTCGGCCGCGGCTTCCGCAACGCTGCGGAAGGGGAACTTGCGCCCGCATTCGCACTTGATGACGAAATTTTCCTGATGGTTGGAAGGCCGCTGCACGCCAAAACCGCGCGGCAGCTGATCGACCTTGAAATCCGGATGCTTGCGCTTGGGATCATCAACTTCCGAGGCCTCGGCAAAGCCCTCATTGCCGCATTGCGGACAGTTCAGTTTTTTCGAAAATCGATCGCGAAGGGCCATGCTCGTTCCAAGGTTTCCGGCCGCTCCTGGAGCGGCCATGCTTTTCCTCATACATAGGAATGGCCCTCATGCATAGAAAGGTTGGCCGGCGAAAGTGGAACCAAGTGCTGAGCCTGCCGTTCCTTTTTCGAAAAGGAGGCACTCATGCCCAACAGAGACCCGATCCCGACACCCAATGCCGACACACCGCGCGGCCCGACGCCGACGCCTGGCATTCCCGATCCCATCCAGCAAAAACCGCCGCTGACACCGGCGCAGGATCCGGCCGATACAAAGAACCCACAGGATCCGCCGCTCAATCCAGCACTGCTGCCGATCGGGGATCCGGCTGGGGCGGCGTAGGTGGGAATAACGGTGGAGAGGTGGTGCCGTGCGGCCCCCTCATCCGCCCTACGGGCACCTTCTCCCCGAGGGGAGAAGAGGGCATCGAGACGTTGCGGCATATTCCCTTCTCCCCAGCGGGGAGAAGGTCGGATGAGGGGGCCGCACGGCACATGGCTCACGTCATCACCCAGCACTCAGCGATCTCCGCCAAGAGCGGCTTGACGCCCTCGCCCGAATGGCCTTTCCTCAGGGAAATGCATTCCAAGGAACACACCAATGCGCATTCGTCTTCTCATCACCGTCATGGCCACGATCGTCGCCGGGCTTTCCGGCTGCCAGACGATGACGCCGGAGGAGCGGCGGGCGGCGGATGAGCAGCGGTGCCTGAGCTATGGCTTCCGGCGCGGCACGGATGGTTTTGCCACCTGCCTGCAGCGCATCGACCTCGACCGGCGCGCCGAATCGCGGGCGCAAAGTGCTGAGATGATGAACCGCATGGCCTGGGATCTGAACGGACCTTATATCTACCGCGATCGCTGGCGGTATCGTCACTGACCGCGGGCGGCCTGCCCTACACTCCCCCGCAGGTCTTTCGGACCGCGCCGGATCTCTTCCAGACCGCCTGCAATCACCGCCTGCGCTGCCGCCAGTCTCGCGATCGGCACGCGGAAGGGCGAGCAGGAGACATAGTCGAGGCCGATCGTTTCGCAGAAGCGGATCGAGGCCGGGTCGCCGCCATGTTCGCCGCAGATGCCGAGCTTCATGTCGTTGCGGGTGCGCCGGCCGCGTTCGGCGGCGATGCTGATCAATTCGCCGACACCATCGAAATCCAGCGAGATGAAGGGATCGTGCTCGATGATGCCCTTGCGCTGATAGGTGGGGATGAAGGCCGAGGCGTCGTCGCGCGAGATGCCGAAGGTGGTCTGCGTCAGGTCGTTGGTGCCGAAGGAGAAGAATTCGGCGGCTTCGGCAATCACATGGGCGCGAAGGGCCGCACGCGGCAGCTCAATCATCGTGCCGACAAGATAATCGATCTTCATGCCGGCCTCGCTCATCACGTCGCCGGCGACCTCGTCGATGCGCGCCTTGACGTAATCGAGCTCTGAACGCAGGCCAACGAGCGGCACCATGATCTCCGGCACGACAGCAGCCCCTGTCTCCTGCGCTGCGGCAATCGCCGCCTCGAAGATGGCGCGGGCCTGCATCTCGACGATTTCGGGATAGGAGATCGCCAGCCGGCAGCCGCGATGGCCGAGCATCGGGTTGAACTCGTGCAGCGCATCGACGCGCTGGCGAAGCACGGATGCCTCCATGCCCATGGCGAAGGCGACTTCGGCCACCTCATCGTCGGTCTTCGGCAGGAACTCGTGCAGCGGCGGATCGAGCAGGCGGATCGTCACCGGCAGGCCGTGCATGACGGTGAAGAGGCCGGTGAAATCCAGCCGCTGCATCGGCAGCAGCTTGTCGAGCGCCACTCGCCTGCCCTTCTCGTCCACAGCCAGGATCATCTCGCGCATCACATGGATGCGCTCGCCCTCGAAGAACATGTGTTCGGTGCGGCAAAGGCCGATGCCTTCGGCGCCGAAGGAGCGGGCGGCGCGCGCATCGGCCGGCGTATCGGCATTGGTGCGCACCGTCATGCGCCGGGCGCGGTCGGCCCAGCCCATGATGCGACCGAAATCGCCCGACAGCGCCGGCTGGGTCATCGGCACCTCGCCCTTCAGCACCTGGCCGGCCGAGCCGTCGATGGTGATGATATCGCCCTTCTTGAGCGTCACGCCGACGCCGAGCAGCCGCTCGTTGCGTTGATCGATGCGCATGGTGCCGGCGCCGACGACGCAGGGGATGCCCATGCCGCGGGCAACGACCGCCGCATGGCTGGTCATGCCGCCGCGGGTGGTGAGAATGCCTTCGGCGGCATGCATGCCGTGAATGTCCTCCGGGCTGGTCTCGACCCTCAGCAGAATGACCTTGCGGCCTTCGGCCTCCGCCTCGACGGCCTCTTCCGCCGTGAAGACGATGGCGCCGGTGGCAGCGCCGGGCGAGGCCGGCAGCCCGCTGCCGATTACCTGGCGGGTGACGCGCGGATCGATTGTCGGATGCAACAGCTGGTCGAGGCTCGAAGGCTCGATGCGCAGCACCGCCTCGTCCTCGGTGATCACTCCCTCATCGACCATGTCGACGGCGATCTTCATTGCCGCCCGGGTCGAGCGCTTGCCCGAGCGGGTCTGCAGCATCCACAGCCTGCCGCGCTCGATGGTGAATTCGATATCCTGCATGTCGCGGTAATGGATCTCGAGCTCGGTGCAGATGCGGCAGAGCTCGCGAAACGCCTCCGGCATCAGCTTTTCCATCGAGGGTTTTTCGGAGCCGGAGGAAATCCGCCCCTCCTCGGTGATGCTTTGCGGCGTGCGGATGCCGGCCACGACATCCTCGCCCTGGGCATTGACCAGGAATTCGCCGTAAAGCGCCTTTTCGCCGGTCGAGGGGTTGCGGGTGAAGGCAACGCCAGTGGCGGACGCATTGCCGAGATTGCCGAAGACCATCGCCTGGATGTTGATCGCCGTGCCCCAGCCTGCCGGAATATTGTGGAGCTGGCGGTAGGTGACGGCACGCGCGCTCATCCAGCTGGAAAAGACCGCACCCACCGCACCCCAGAGCTGGACTTCGGGATCCTGCGGGAATTCCTGCTCCAGCTCCTCCTCGATCAGCTTCTTGTAGAGCGAGACGATATGCTGCCATTCCGAGGCGCTGAGTTCGGTATCGAATTCATGGCCGAGCTTGGCCTTCTCGTCTTCCAGGATCTCCTCGAAGGCGTCGTTGCCGAGACCCATGACGACATCGGCATACATCTGGATGAAGCGGCGGTAGCTGTCCCAGGCAAAACGCGCATCGCCGGCATCATGGCCGAGCGCCTGCACCGTCTCGTCGTTGAGGCCGAGATTGAGCACGGTGTCCATCATGCCCGGCATCGAGGCGCGGGCGCCGGAGCGCACCGAGAGCAGCAGCGGCTGGCTGACCGAACCGAAGCGGCGGCCGGTGATCGCCTCGATCGCCGATATGCCGGCGCGCACCTCGGCCTTCACCGCATCCTCGATGTGGCGGCCGTTTTTGTAATAGGTGTTGCAGGCGTCGCTGACGATCGTCAGCCCCGGCGGCACAGGCAGTCCCAGGGCGCACATTTCCGCGAGATTGGCGCCCTTGCCGCCCAGAATCTCGTGATCGCGCGCCCGGCCCTCAGCCTGCCCGTCGCCGAACCTATAGACCCACTTGGTCATCTTCCCCCCAACACCAAATCAGGATTAGCTTAATCCCTTGGAGTTGAAATGAAAATCGACAAATGCGGCAGAATGTTGCGTTGCACAATAAATCTTGGCCGCGGGCGGCATCGAAACGGTTGAAAGGTGCCCAAACAGAAAACAAGGCACAAAAAAAGCTTTGCGGGACTGCAACAATGTCCCGCAAAGCCTTGTTTCCGTCCAGCCAGGAAAACTGGACGGGGGGTCCCTCAACCCAGGAACGGTTCAGCTTTTTTATAAAACAGAACCGTTCTGACCTTCGTTTTACGCAATTCCTGGAAAATAGATCGCTACTTCCCTGGATTTGCTCCAACGGCTTCCGGTTCTGCCCTCGCCCGGAAAACCGCACGCAAATTCGACAATACGCAGCGTTTGATCACCCGCTTTTTCAGCAGAGTAATTAGGTTGCGTTGAAACAACTTCTAATGCAAGTCAGCGAAAAGAGCATCACCCAAATGGGGTACAGACGGCAAGAGAGCCGACCTTTTTTGGTGTTTATTGCTCGGCCCTTGATTTTACGCAATTTCTGGACGCAAAACCGCGCCATAGCTTTGCTGAAATTGCGTCGGCGCTCGGCGTCGACCTGGATGCTCGGGTCAAGCCCACTTCTGTCCGGTTGGCGCTAGTGGCTGCCCCTCACCCTAACCCTCTCCCCGTTCTGACGGGGAGAGGGGACGTGCCCTGCGAAAGGTCGGAGGGGACGAGCGGGCGCGGCATGTCCCTTCGCCCCGCGAGCGGGGAGAAGGTGCCGGCAGGTGGATGAGGGGCTGCTCTCGCCAATCTCCCCGGCGCAGAAAACGCGTTCGTCGAAAACCTCACGCAATCTCGCGCAAACGCTCGGCCATTTGCAGGTCGACGGAGACGAGTTGGGAGACGCCCTGCTCGGCCATGGTGACGCCGAAGAGGCGGTTCATGCGGGCCATGGTGATCGGATTGTGGGTGATAATGACGAAGCGGGTTTCGGTGGAGGCCGCCATTTCGTCCATCAGGTTGCAGTAGCGCTCGACATTGTGGTCGTCGAGCGGTGCATCCACTTCGTCGAGCACGCAGATCGGCGCCGGATTGGTGAGGAAGACGGCGAAGATCAGCGCCATTGCCGTCAGCGCCTGCTCGCCGCCCGATAGCAGCGTCATGGTCTGCGGCTTCTTGCCGGGCGGACGGGCGAGGATTTCGAGGCCGGCTTCCAGCGGATCGTCGGATTCGATCAGCTGCAGCTCGGCGGTGCCGCCGCCGAAAAGATGGGTGAACAGCCGCTGGAACTGGGCGTTGACGATGTCGAAGGCAGCGATCAGCCGCTCGCGGCCCTCGCGGTTGAGGCTCTGGATGGCGCCGCGCAGCTTGCGGATCGCATCGATGACGTCGTCACGTTCCTTGATCAGCGCTTCGAGCTTCTCGCTCAGCTCCTTCTGTTCCTCGTCGGCGCGCAGGTTGACGGCGCCCAGCCGCTCGCGCTCGATTCTCAGGCGTTCCAGCTCGCGCTCGACTTCGCGCGGATCGGGAAGCGCCTGCATGGTCGGGCGCCCGGTCAGCTGCAGCGCCTCGTGCGGGGCGACGTTCAGGACCTCGCGGATGCGGCCTTCGCTTTCCTGCCGCTTCTCGCGGGCGGAGACGAGGCGCTCCTCGGCGCGGCCGCGGCGTTCGCGGCATTCGGCAAGTTCCGATAGTGCCGTCGTCGCCTTTTGGTCGGCTTCGCGCTGGATGCGTTCGGCCTCGGCCAGAAGATCGCTGGCCTGGCGGCGCGCCTCCTCGGCCTTCTGCAATTCGCTGAGCAGAGCGCGGCGCTTGTCGTCGAACTCATCCGGCGCCAATTCGAGCTCGGCTGCTTCGTCCCGCGCCTCTTCCTCGCGCTCGCGCAGTGTCGCGACATGATCTTCAGCGCTTGCCGCCCGCTGGCGCCAGGTCTCTCGCTCCTGGCCGATCGCCATGATGCGGCGCTGGCGGGCCTCGTTTTCGCGGGCGAGGCTTTCATGGCGGGCGCGGCTTTCGGCCAGCGCGCCGCGATCGGTCGCAACTTCCGCCTGCTGGAAGCGCAGCCGCTCGTCGATCGCAGTCAGATCGGGCGCGTCCTCCAGCTCGATGCGGGCATTCTCTTCCTGGATAGCGATTTCCTCCAGCTGCGCGCGCAGCTGGCTGGCAGCCTCGCTGACGACATCGCGGCGGCGGATCAGATCGCCGGAGGCACGCTCGGCAGCAACAAGCGCATCGCGCGCTTCGGCCAAATGACGCGCCGACAGGCGGCTCATGTCGCGCGCCTCGGCGAGCCGGCGCTCCTCGGCGCGGATCGCTTCGGCAGCGGCTGCCTGCCGCTCCTCGGCTTCGGCAAGCACGTCGCGGGCAAGAGTGGCTTCACCTTCGAGTTCGGCCAGGCGGTTCTTCTGGGCAAGGCGGAGCGCCGCGGCACTCGGGGCGTCGGCACCGGTGACGTGACCGTCCCAGCGATAGACCGCACCCTCTTTGGTCACCAGCCGCTGGCCGGGCTTCAGCGCCGCCATCAGCCGCTCCGCATCGCCTTCCGCGACCAGACCGATCTGGCGCAGGCGGCGGGTCAGTGCGGTGGGCGCGCGGACGTGATCAAGCAGTTGCGCAACACCGGATGGAAGGGCTGGATCGGCGGCGCCATCGCCATTGTCCGACCAATGGGCCGGCGCCTCGGCATCGAGCGGCGATTCCAGATCGTCGCCGAGGGCAGCACCCAGTGCGGTCTCGAAGCCGCGATCGACCTTCAGCTCGTCGGCAACCGGCGCAAATTTGCCGGCGGCGGCACCGGCGGCGAGCATGCGGGAAATGGTGCGGGCCTCGGTCTCCAGCGCATTCAGGCTCGAACGGGCCTGCTCGACCGGCGCGCGCGACAGCGCCTCGGTCTGGCGGGCCGCGGCAAGCGCCTGCTCGACCGCCTGCACCGCCGCTTCCGCATCGGCGACGGCGATCTCGCCGGCCTCGACGATGGCGCGTTTTTCGTCGGGATCAGGCAGGCCGGCGATTTTCTCGCCGACGGCTGACAGTTCGTGGTTTGCCTCATCCATCTGGCGTTCGAGGCGCATCCGGCGGTCCGTGAGATCGCGGATGGCGCGCTCCAGCTGATTGCGGCCGGCGGCAGCTTCAGCGCGCTCGGCGGTCAGCTGGGTGAAGATGCGCTCGCTGTCGGCCAGTTTTGCCGCCGCGCCCTCGAAGGCCTCGCGGGTTTCCTCGGCATAACGGCCGGAATCGGCGAGGATTTCCGAAATCTCCGCCTCTTCGGCATCGAGCCTCGCCAGGATGACGGCATTGTCGGCCACCAACCGCTGCTCGCGGCTTATATCCTCGCCAAGCTGGGCGAGACGGCGGGTCAGCTCGTCGCGGCGACGCAGGATGCGGCCGGCATCTTCCTCCAGCTGGCTTCTGGCGATCTGCAGGCGCTGCAGGGCGGCGGCCGCACGCGCCTCGCCCTCGCGCAGTTCCGGCAGCTTCAGGCTGGCGACCCCCTGGTTCTTCGCCGCCTCCATCTGCATCTGCGCCTTTTCGGCGACGACGGAGGTCGCCTGATTCAGCGCGCTGTCGGCCTCGGCTTCAGCTTCCTTGGCCTGCACCCAGCGGATATGTAAAAGCATCGCTTCGCGGGCGCGGATATCGGCAGACAGCGTCTTGAAGCGGTTTGCCTGGCGGGCCTGGCGCTTCAGGCTCTCGATCTGGCTTTCCAGCTGCGAGGTGACGTCGTCGAGACGCTCGAGATTGCCTTCGGCGGCGCGCAGCCGCAGTTCGGCCTCGTGGCGGCGGGAATGCAGGCCTGAAATGCCGGCCGCCTCTTCGAGCAGCTGGCGGCGGGCTTGCGGTTTTGCCTGGATCAGCTCGCCGATACGCCCCTGCCCGACCATCGAGGGCGACCGCGCGCCGGTGGAGGCATCGGCAAACAGCAGCTGCACGTCCTTGGCGCGGCTTTCCTTGCCGTTGATGCGATAGAGCGAGCCCTGTTCACGCTCGATGCGGCGGGTGACCTGGATCTCGTCGCTGTCGTTGAAGGCGGCGGGCGCGGTGCGCTCGGCATTGTCGAGATAGAGCGCGACTTCGGCGGTGTTGCGCGCCGGGCGATTTCCAGAGCCCGAGAAGATCACGTCGTCCATGCCGGAGGCGCGCATGTTCTTGTAGGAATTTTCGCCCATCACCCAGCGCAGCGCCTCGACAAGGTTCGACTTGCCGCAGCCGTTCGGCCCGACAACGCCGGTCAGTCCCCGCTCGATGATGAATTCCGTCGGCTCGACGAAGGATTTGAAGCCAACCAGGCGCAGCTTGTTGAACTTCATGCGGAAATATCCACGGCAGGAAGCCCCCTCATCCGCCCTACGGGCACCTTCTCCCCGCTGGGGAGAAGAGGGAATCGAGACGCTGCGGCAAATCCCCTTCGCCCCAGCGGGGAGAAGGTGCCGGCAGGCGGATGAGGGGGCCGCACCTGCAAACTGCGCTGAAAACGAAAAACGGGCGCACGGCTTTCGCCGTCGCCCGTTCTATCGAAACGATCCGGTTCAGAGCAGGCTGTCGATGAGCTTCGACAAAGTGTCAACCGGCATGTCTCCAGAGTAGCGCTTGCCATTGATCAGGAAAGTCGGGGTGGCGTTGACGCCGAAATCCTTGGAACCTCTTTCCCGCGTGGCATTCACTTCATCCAGAAGCTTCTGGTTCGTCAAGCATTTCGTGAAGCTATCCTCAGTAAATCCGGCAAGCTTCGACATCTGCAGCAGTGCGGCGCGGCCATCATCGGCGGCAGCCCAGATCTGCTGCTGCTTGAACAGCATCGAAACCATCGGGAAATACTGTTCCGGCGTGCTCAACTGCTCCGGATTGGAAGAATTGCAGCGGGCGAGCATGAAGGCCGCGGCGGCGCGCGGGTCGAAGGGGAATTCGCGGATGATGAACTGCACCTTGCCGCTGTCGACATATTTCTGCTTGATCGTGTCGAAGACGGTGTTGTGGAAATGGGCGCAATGCGGGCAGGTCATCGACATGTACTCGACGATCTTGACCGGGGCGTCGGCCTTGCCGAGCGCCATTTCCGGCAGCGCGCCGGGCTTCAGCACTTCCGCCATATCGACATCGCCGTCGGACTCCGGCATTTCGGTCGCCGAGGTGGCCGCCGTCTGCATGGTGTCGACATTGGTGCCATCAGCCATGGTCTTGCCGGAGGACGAAGCATCGGCAGCGTCCTTGCTGTCGTTGCAGGCGACAAGCGCTACGGCAGCTGCGGCGATGGCGATACCGCTGAGCAGGCGGCGTTTCGTCAGTTGCATTTCGGACATCTGCATGGATTCCCCATAACTAATGAGATTGACGGCGTGACTGTGCGATATAACGGCTTGCGGCCGCTCACAAGGCACGGTTCGCCAACTTCCTTCAAAGAATTGTGACCGCGGGAAGACGATTAGACCAAAAATTGCAGGATTGGCAGTTTGTCGATTTCATCGGCAGACATCGCGGCGGCGGCCCACCTCGTATCGGCTGCTCGATGAAACTCAGTTGTCCAAGCCATGACGCGCCAACAGCTCGGCCAGCAGCACGGTATCGCTCTCGTCGCGACGAAGCTCTTCCAAGCGTTTTTCGGCAAGATAGATATCTTCGAGGTCGTCGAGATGCGCGAGGATGGCTTGCCGCTCATAGAAGCTCTTGCTGCGGCCGGTACGCCTGGAAAGCTCATTGAGCCGCGCTTCAATTTCGGGCGGCAACCGCAGGACCAGCATGATTTTTCTCCCGTCTGCTATATAAGTATGGCATCCGAGGTGTTCGATCGCCAGTGCCTCTACACTGCCGAGGAATATTCAAGAGGGTAGCGTCAAGGTTCGGTGACGATGTCGAATATGAGCGTCGCTAGCGGCTGCTCGGAGCCCGCAAAGCTCTCGATCATGGCCTCGATGACACGTTCACGATCAAGCACTTCGGCATTGAATGGCAGGCCGACATGCCTGGCCAGAAGCGCGAGAAAGGTCAATTGGGTGCGGCCATTGCCTTCACGGAACGGGTGGATGGCGTTAATTTCGGCAAGGAGGTGCGCAGCCTGAGCGGCAAAGTTAGCCGGTGTCAGACCTTCGAAATAATCCGCCCGCGCCAGCTCCTGGAAAATCCGATTAAGCTCGTTTGCTATAAATTCCGGGTAGCAGAACCAGTTGCCACCCTTACCGATACGGATGGTGCGGATCTCACCGCCCCAATCAAAGACATCCTGGAACAGGTGGTGATGAAGGGCGAGATAGTGGGTGACATCCAGGTTACCCTCCGGCCAAGGTTCTTCCGAGCGGAGCACGAACATCGTTGTCTCGAACTCGTCGAGCTCGCTCTGGTCCGTGAGGTCCAGTTTGTTGCGGAGCACGGTCGTGCCCGGATAACAGAGGGGATCGGATTCGGCGGTATAGACCAACGCTTAGGCGGACTTGCGCGTGAACTGTGCGCGGATCGCCTGGCGACGTTCTTCGGGCGGCTGATCCTTGGTCTCGGCGAGGAGCTTGCGCATGCGCGGGCTGAGGACTAGGCCTTCAACCGCACTGATCTTTTCGGCACTGGCCTGGGTCAGGCCGCCGGTCTTGGCGTTGCGGGTCAACTTGGGCGTTTTGCTCGTCATGAGTCAGAATCTAGCACGACCTTACGCGGATCAGCAAAAGGAATTCGCTTAGCTGAAGTCAACGCTTGTGGTTCACGGCGAGTGCAGTTCAGGTTGGCAACCCATGACCGTAAAGGGTTAGCGTTGATTTCCCCGCTTCCCCATCACCGCCGTGCCCAAACGCTGGATTGCCTGGCGCAGCTTGTCGTTCTCTATCCCCTCCATCATGCCTTCGAGCTTGCGGGCGGCTTCGCCTTTCAATGGCGGCGGGGTGCGAGAGCGGCGGATGGCTTGTGAGACCGGCTTCTGGACGATGCGGATCTGGTGGACGGCGGCAAAGCCGAAGAAGCTGTTGATGCGCTGGATGAGTTCGCCCTGGGCATGGGTGAGGAAGAGTGCGCGCGCGCCTTCGCAGGCAATCGTCAGCACGCCGGGCCGAAAGCCGCCGGTCTCATCGCCGCCGCGGGCCCAGGCGATCTTTTCCGGCCGGGTGCAATCGGCGAAATCCTCGCCGGCGATTTCGCTCCACGAGCCGAGCAGCGCCGTGTTGATACCGGCGCGCTTGGCAAGCACGGGATCGATCAGCCCGTTCGCCAGCTCGGAAATCTGCTTTGCACCTTTGCGTGGATAACTCATCGAAACCCTTCAGCGACGCCGCCAATTCGCATGCCAACTCGCACAGGCGACTTGATCGCGCGGCATTGCTTCGCCAAGTATAGGCACTTCCCCTCATCGCAGCAAATCATGACGATCACCACACTCGACACGCCCTCAGCAAAGCCCCTGCTCGACTGGTACGATCGCCACCACCGCGACCTGCCCTGGCGCGTTTCGCCCGGCATGGCGGCCCGCGGCGTCAGGGCCGACCCCTATCGAGTCTGGCTGTCCGAGGTGATGCTGCAGCAGACGACGGTGCAGGCGGTCAAACCCTATTTCGAAAAGTTTCTGCAGCGTTGGCCCGAGGTGACCGACCTTGCCGCGGCGGAGACCGATGCGGTGATGGCCGCCTGGGCTGGGCTTGGTTATTATGCGCGGGCCCGCAACCTGAAAAAATGCGCCGAAGCGGTGGCGACAGAGCATGGCGGCGTCTTTCCCGATACTGAAGAGGGCCTCAAATCCCTGCCCGGCATCGGCGACTATACCGCAGCCGCCGTCGCGGCCATCGCCTTCAACCGGCAGGCGGCTGTCATGGACGGCAATGTCGAGCGGGTGATCTCCAGGCTCTATGCCATCGAAACACCGCTTCCGGCCGCAAAGCCGGCGATGAGGGAGAAGGTGGCGCTGTTGACGCCGGCGACACGGCCCGGCGATTTCGCCCAGGCGATGATGGATCTGGGTGCCACGATCTGCACACCGAAGCGGCCGGCCTGTTCGCTCTGTCCGTTCCGGGGTGCCTGCGAGGCGCTGAAACTTTCCGATCCCGAGCTCTTTCCGGTCAAGGCGGCGAAGAAGGAGAAGCCGGTCAGATACGGCGCGGCCTTCATCGCGGTCACCGGTGATGGCGAGATCCTGTTGCGGCGGCGCATCGACAGCGGCCTGCTCGGCGGCATGACCGAGGTGCCGACGACAGCGTGGACGGCGCGCATCGATGGCGAGACCTCGGCTGCCGCCGCGCCCTTCGAAGCGGCATGGCAGGCCTCCGGCACCGTCACCCATGTCTTCACCCATTTCGAGCTCAGGCTTTCGATCTGGCGTGCGGCCATCGCAACCAAAGTCACCATGGATGACGGGCCGAATGACGGATGGTGGGAGCCGGTTACAAATCTTGAAGCCCAGGCCTTACCAACCATCATGAAAAAAGCGATCGCAGCAGCTATTCCTCTCGCGTTTAAAACATCCAAGGGATGACCATGACCACCGACATAAGACACATCGTTTTCGACATCGGCAAAGTTTTAATTCATTACGATCCGCATCTTCCCTTCAGCCGCCTCATCCCTGATGAAACGGAGCGCAACTGGTTCTTCGCCAATATCTGCACCCATGACTGGAACATCGAGCAGGACCGCGGCCGCACCTGGGCCGAAGCCGAAGCGCTGCTGATCGAACAGCACCCTGCCCGCGAAGAGCATATCCGCGCCTTCCGCAAATATTGGCATGAGATGGTGCCGCACGCCTATGACGACAGCGTCGCGATCATGGAAGGGCTGATTGCCGAAGGGCGCGACGTGACAATGCTCACCAACTTCGCCTCCGACACCTTCCGCGAGGCGCAGACGCGCTTCCCCTTCCTGACCAAACCGCGCGGCGTCACCGTTTCCGGCGATGTCGGCCTGATCAAACCCGATGTCGCGATCTACGAGACGCATACGAAAAGTTTCGGCCTCGATCCGGCAGCGACGATCTTCATCGACGACGCGCCGATCAATGTAGACGGCGCCAAAGCCTTCGGCTGGAATGCGGTGCTGTTCTCAGGTGCCGACAAATTGCGCAGCGATCTCGCCGGCTATGGCGTGAAGGTCTGAGACCCATGGCTTTCGACCCGGCAAAGCAAATCGAACTCTTCCACGCTGCGATCAACGCCCTCGATTTTCCGGCGATCGAAGCCTATTTCGCCGAGGACGCGACCTATGTCTCGAACGGCGTCGGCGATCTCACCGGACGGGCTGAGATCATGGCCGCCTTCCGGCGTTATTTCGACGACTATCCCGACCAGACGGCTGAAAATTCGCTGGTGGAAACACTGACGCCGCTTTCAGGCCGGTCGGTCTGGTCGGTGCGCGCCACCCACAGTAAGACGGGCAAGCCGCTGGTCCGCGAGGGCGAGGAGACGATCACCTTCAACGCGGAAGGCCGCGTCACACGGGTCGAGGTCACCGACTACCAGGACTTTTGAATAGAGGACGCCCGGGGGTTGACCCCGGGCGCCTTGCCCTTCTCCCGCAACTGGAGGGAAATCGGAAGAAGGTATTTCGATCCGTCAGAGGCGCTGCTCACTCCGCCTTTGCCAGATCACTGCGGATGACGGACCTGAGATCGTCGATCGGGCGCAGGGACTGCCCGTCTTCGAAATGCCAGAAGGTCCATCCGTTGCATGCATCGAGACCCTGCACCTTGGCGCCGAGACGATGAATGGAGCCGGCCTCGCCGCCTGAAGCCACGGTGCCGTCGGCGCGGACAATCGCGCTATGGCGGCGCTTGGCGTCGGTCAGCACCTGGCCGGGCTTGATCAGGCCGCTTTCGACCAGCACGTTGAAGGCGACGCGGACTTCGGCCTTCTTGCCGGTCATGACGGTCAGTTCCGCCTTGCCGAGCGGCTCGACGGCGGCGATGCGGGCCGAGGCGGCATCGATATAATCCTGCTCACGCTCGATACCGACGAAGTGACGGCCGAGACGCTTGGCGACCGCACCCGTCGTTCCCGAGCCGAAGAAGGGATCGAGCACGATATCGCCGGGCTTGGTCGAGGCCATGATGACACGGGCGAGCAGCGCTTCCGGCTTCTGCGTCGGATGCGCCTTCTTGCCGTCCTCGCCCTTCAACCGCTCGGCTCCGTTACAGATCGGGAAGAGCCAGTCGGAGCGCATCTGCACGTCGTCATTGGCGGCCTTCAGCGCATCGTAATTGAAGGTATAGCCCTTGGCCTTGGCGCTGGGGCTTGCCCAGATCATCGTCTCATGGGCGTTCTGGAAACGGCGGCCCTTGAAATTCGGCATCGGGTTGGTCTTGCGCCAGATGATGTCGTTGAGGATCCAGAAATTGAGATCCTGCAGCGTGGCGCCGACGCGGAAGATATTGTGGTAGGAGCCGATCACCCAGATCGAGCCGGTCGGCTTCAGCACGCGGCGGCAGGCGAGCAGCCAGGCACGGGTGAAGGCGTCATAGGCGTCGAAGGAGGCGAACTGGTCCCATTCGTCGTCGACCGCATCGACCAGCGACTGGTCGGGACGATGCAGCGTCCCGCCGAGCTGGAGATTATACGGCGGGTCGGCAAAGATGATATCGACGGAGTGGCTGGGCAAGGCTTCAAGGGCGCTGACGCAATCGCCCTTGATGATCGTGTCGACCCAGGAATCCGACCGGGATCCCGGCCGGGAATCCGGCTTGACGGAAGCCTTGAGGTCGGCAAGCGGAAAAACTGATGCCATTTAAATACTCACTCATACGCTCTACGCTTAACTGTCCGTTATGGTTACGCAACTTAGTTACCAAAGCCTGAAGCGGTGGCCGATTTCGGGAATTTATTCAGGTGACCAGCGAATGAGCGGCAGACTTTGCCGACGCCGGCCGGCTGCCGAGCGGCGGCAAGAATGCGCCCGCCCGGCGATCAGGCGGCATCATGAACCCTACGGCTGTCATCAGGCGCTTCGTCGCGTTCGAACATGCCGTAATCGCGGACGACACTGGCGATCCGCAGGCGGTAATCGGCGAAAATGCCGCCGCGTCCGGCCTGCTGGGCTGCGCGGTGCGCCTCTAGATTGCGCCATTCCTTCACCGCCTCCTCGTCGCGGAAGAAGGAGAGCGACAGCAGCTTGCCGCGGTTCGTCAGGCTTTCGAAACGCTCGATCGAAATGAAGCCGTCGATCTTTTCGAGTTCGCCGCGCAACTCACCGGCGAGATCCAGATATTTGTGGCGTTCGCCCATATAGGGCATGACTTCGAAGATGACGGCGATCATGGCAGCACCAGCTTGGCGTGAGGGGCGGAGACATTTTTGAGGAAGATGCGATCTTCCTTCAGGATGAAGTTTTCGCGTCGGGCAAATTCATAATTCTCACGGCCGAGGGGGTCGGCGGCCAGCCTGGCGCGATAGGCCTCGTAGGCGGCGAGGTTTTCGATATTGTAGACGCCGTAGGCCGTCGTTGCCGAGCCCTCGTGCGGACCGAAATAGCCGATCAGATCGGCGCCATTGTTCGGAATCGCCTGGCCCCAGTTGCGGGCATATTCGGCAAACGCCTCCTTCTTGAAGGGATCGATCTGATAGCGGATGAAGCAGGTGATCATATCGTTTCTCCTTTGCTGTCGATCCTTTTTCGCACATTGCCTGACGGCGATGCTTCGGTTACGATCGAACTATGAAGGAAGGTCCTGACATTGCGCAGATCGGCGCGCTCATCGGCGATCCGGCGCGCGCCAATATGCTGGCAGCGCTGACCGGCGGCCGGGCGCTGACGGCGACCGAGCTTGCCGGCGTCGGCGGCATCACCGTGCAGACGGCGAGCACCCATCTTGCCAAGCTCGAAGCCGGCGGGCTGCTAACCCAGCGCAAGCAGGGGCGCCACCGCTATTTCACGCTGGCTGACGAGGCCGCCGCCCGGCTGATCGAAAGCATGATGGGTTTTGCCGCCGGGCGCGGCCATCTGCGCCACCAGCCGGGACCGAAGGAGCCGGCGCTGCGCAAGGCGCGCATCTGCTACGATCACCTTGCCGGCGATTACGGCGTGCGCATGCTCGACAGCCTGATTGCCTCCGGCTCGATCGATGCGGTCGGAGACGGCCTGGCGCTGACGGAAAAGGGCGAAAGCGAGCTCGAATGCATCGGCATTAATGTCGGCGACCTCAGATCCTCGCGCCGACCGCTCTGCCGCTCCTGCCTCGACTGGAGCGAAAGACGCGCGCATCTGGCCGGCAGCCTCGGCAAAGCCCTGCTTTCAAGCTTCCTCGACAAAGGCTGGGCGCGGCGCGCGGCCGAAAGCCGCTCGATCATTTTCTCCCCGGAAGGCGACCGGCAGTTCCTGAAGCTTTTTCCGGTCGATCCGTAGGTTATTGCCGATCCGCAAGGGGTTCCAAGGCAGTATCCGGGTGCTTCATGCCCCTGCCCTCTTTTCATCTTCCTGCCGCACATGCGCCCGCAGCGCCGCAAGAGTGAGCGCCAGCGCCGCGTGATTGCTCTCGGCTTCACCGAGGACATTTTCCTCCTCCTGGATCTCGCGCAGCTGCGCACCGTAGAGCGACTCGTCCGCTGTCTGGCGACCTCGCGCGAGGTGCCAAACCGCATCCGGCCGGACTTCCCGGCATAGATCGATGGCGTGATTGACGTCGTGCGTGAAGGGCCGCGCCATCAGGAAGCCGTGCTCTGACTTGATGCTGCTCGGCAGGTAGTCGTGAGGACCGTCGAAATCGTTGGGCTCGGCCGGCCGGAATTGCTTCAACAAGAACGCACAGGTGATGAAGGCGTCGATCCGGCTGTCGGGCATGTCAGTCTTTTCCAGGGTTTCGATAATATCCTCGATCGTCATGCAGTCTTCCTCTTCATTCATTCTTTGGCATGCCGCTTCTCTTCCCAATAGCGGCGGTGGCGTTCTCCTCCCGATCGCCATCTAGTGCATGAGATTGCCAAAGGTAGGCCTGCGGCTGCGGTTCTCCCGACATGACGCGGAATTGATGGGCGTCGCTCCACCGGCCAGCGATGACGTCGCCTGCAGCCTGGCCTTCTTCGGCGCCGTCGGAGCCGCCGAGAAAGAGGTTTTCCGACCCGCCGGCCGGCTCATGAAACCCTCCCAGAACGCTCGAACGTCAACCATGACGGCGAGGTCGGACCAAGGTCCGAGGGATATCCGACTGAGTACCTAAGGCAGGAACAGTGGGTCGAAACCGAAGTTTGTCAGGCAGCTATCCATCCATTCCGGATGCGACGGCAAGTTAGAAACAAACAGAGGAATACACCATGATGAAGGCAACACATCTGGCCTTGGCGGCCGCCCTTTTTGCAGGCACGGCTGTTTCCGGCTTCGCTCAATCGTCTAGCACCGTCGGCACAGGCGGTTCGTCGGCCGGCGGCGGAACTGCGAGCAGCACGATCGGTACTGGTGGCAGCTCTGCCGGGGGCGACTGCCCGGCTGGTTCGACCAACTGCAAATCCGGCACGTCCTCGACGGTCGGCACGGGCGGCTCATCGGCCGGTGGCGGCACTTCGAGCAGCACGGTCGGCACTGGCGGCTCTGCTGCGGGCTCGGGCTCCGGCTCGGGGTCTGCTTCGACGCTTGGCACCGGCGGTTCGTCGGCCGGCGGCGGCACCTCCAGCAGCTCGGTCGGTACCAGCGGCTCCGCTGCAGGTTCGGGCGACGCCAACTCGGCCTCCAGCGTCGGGACTGGCGCTTCGTCTGCGGACGGAGACAAGACCGGCAGCACTGTCGGCACCGGCGGCAGCGCCGCAGGAAGCTCTGACAACAAGGGCAAGAAGGGCTGTGCACCCGGACAGGTCAAGAAGGACGCCGCCGGCACAGAAGGCTGCTGACGATGTCGGCCGGCGCCTTGATGGCGTCGGCCAAGCCCTCGGAGATAAACCAATGGCAAATTTTTCCACAATCGCACTGGGCGCTTCACTCGCCCTGATCGCCGGGCAGGCAATGTCCGAGGAGATCAAGCTCGACGACGGAACGACATGCACCGTTGTCCAGTCTCAATCGTCGCAGGGGGACATGTCCACCACCGTGACGGCCGGCAACGGCCAGGTTTCGTCAACGACCACGACCGGCGGCGGATCGACCGGCACCTCTTCGTCATCCGCCTCCGCCGGCTCCTCGGCCGGATCGGGAAGCGTCGATAGCTATTCGACCGCGAGCATCACCCGGCCTGACGGCACCGTCATCACCAAACGGTCCGACGGAACCTGTTCGGTCACGAAACCCAAGAAGTAGGAGATGGCAATGAAACCTATCAACCTTATCGCGGCCGCCTCGATCGCGTTGCTCGCGTCGAGCTCGGGCGTTATTGCAGAGGAGTGCAATGCAGCCGGAACGGTCGGATCGGGCGGAAGCGCCTCGGCAGGAGGCACATCCGCAAGTTCGCTCGGAACAGCCGGCACCTGCCGGACCGACGACGGCACGACCTCTTCGATCGGATCGGGGGGAAGTGCAGCCACCACCGATGGAAAGGCGCAAAGCAAGACCCACGTCAACGACAATGGCGACAAGCTGAAAGCGCAGACCAAAGCCCAAGCTGTGGACAAAGGGACGTTCAGCAAGTCTCGTACAAAGACCAGCACCGACGGCAGCACGTTGGAAAGCACGACCCGCACGATGTCGCATGTCCCCGGCGAGAAGCCGGTCAAGAACACCACCAATCAGAAGATCATCCTGCCGGAACAATAGTTGGATGGGGCCCGCCCTTGGCACAAGGGAGAGCCCCACCCTTATCGCATTTTCCGGCGCTCGAGGTGCCTGCGCCGGTCATCCGCTCCACGCTCAACGCAGCTCAACTTTTCATCGAAATTGAAATATCAGCTGCAACCTGTTGTTTTTGCGCCGCTAAGCGGCATGGTGCTAAGAAAATAATTAAGCATATTCGGCTACTCTCACCTTCTGAATTAACGAGAGAGCCCTGTCATGGCATCGATCCAGCATAAGATCATCATTGCGAGCATCGCGATTTTCGCCTTGGCGGGTGGCGCCACGGGCGTCGGCATCTGGTCCGCGTCGATCCTCTCCGAAAACAACGCCGAGGTTGCCCGGTCGGCCCAAATCCTGCGCAACCACATGCAGGCTGACATGATGCATGACGCGCTGCGCTCGGATGCGCTCGCATCATTGCTGGCGTCCAATCCGGCAGCAGGCATAGACCCTGCCGCGGTGAAGGCCGATCTGGCGGAGCATGAGGCGTCGTTCCGCGAAATGCTTGACGCCAACAAGGCTCTTGCCGTCGACGACAAGACGAAAACGATCCTTGCCGGCGTCGAACGTCCCCTGCTTGCCTATATCGCAAGCGCCACTCACATCGTCGAACTTGCCGGTAAGGACCCTACGGCAGCTATGAAGGCATTGCCTGAGTTCATGGCGCAGTTCTCGACGCTGGAAGCGGCGATGGAACAGGCCGGCGATCAGATCACCGCTGCATCCGAGGAAATTTCCAATCGCAGCTCTGATATAAATGCGTCGGTCGATATTGTCCTGGAAGCCCTTTTGGCTTCGGCCGCGCTCTTCGCCTTTGGTCTCTATTTCCTCACCCGCAAGACCGTCACCAAGCCGATCCTTTCGCTTTCCGGCGATATGCAAAGGCTTGCCGGCGGCGACACGGCGATTGCCTGCACCGGGATCGGCCGCACCGATGAAATCGGGACGATGGCGTCGGCCGTCGAAGTCTTCCGCCAGGCGGCGATTGCCAACAAGCAACTCGAAAAAGATGCCGAGGCGGCTCGATTGCAGAGTGAAACCGAGCGGGTCACGGCGCGAAAGCAGGCTGACGAAGATGCCGCTGAACGGCTGCGGGCGGCGACATCCGGCCTCGCCGCAGGCCTGAAGAGGCTTGCATCCGGCGATCTCGCCTTCCAGATCGACGAGCCCTTCGCCCCGGATTTCGAGAACCTCCGGCATGATTTCAACATGTCGATCCGGCAGCTCGATCAGACGCTCAGCGCGATCACGGCCGCTATTGCCGCCATCGACGAAGGCACAAGGGAAATCGCATCCGGGGCCGGCGACCTGTCGAAACGAACCGAACAGCAGGCGGCCTCGCTCGAAGAAACCGCCGCAGCGCTCGATCAGATCACCGCCAATGTCTCGAACTCGAGCAAGCGGACCGACGAGGCGCGCACGGAAGCGACCGATGCAAACCGCAACGCCGCCAAGTCGTCCGAGGTCGTGTCGCATGCCGAAGAAGCCATGCGCCGCATCGAGGCCTCCTCCCAGCAGATCTCCAGCATTATCGGCGTGATCGACGAGATCGCCTTCCAGACCAATCTGCTGGCGCTGAACGCCGGAGTCGAAGCCGCGCGCGCCGGCGACGCGGGCAAGGGTTTTGCGGTGGTCGCCCAGGAAGTGCGCGAGCTGGCCCAGAGATCGGCTCAGGCGGCAAAGGAAATCAAAGGCCACATCCAGAAATCCTCGGTGGAAGTGGAAAGCGGCGTCAAACTGGTTCTCGACACCAGCCAGGTTCTGAAGGCGATCAGCGAACAGATTGCCCGCATCAATCAGCACATGGATGCCATCGCCGTATCGGCAAGAGAGCAGTCGACCGGCCTTGCCGAAGTCAACACCGCCGTCAATTCCATGGACCAGGTGACCCAGCAGAACGCGGCGATGGTGGAGCAATCCACCGCGGCATCCGGTCAGCTTGCCGAGGAAGCTGCCAAGCTGCGCGAACTCGTTTCCCGGTTCAAGCTGCGGGCGACAGCTTCGACGCCATCTGCAGCCGGACGCCGGGGCGGGCAGCTGGCGGCCTGACGGCTGCTATCTCATCGCCATGCTTCATTCCCAAGCCAAGCCGACACGACCGGTCCGGCAGCGACGCCGGAGCCGGTCGCTTGCCGCATCGCAGCCATGCTTGAGATCAGGTTGAGCTTTGGCCGGGCATCGTGTAAAGCCGCAGTATTCCCGGACAAGACCCAGACTTCCAGCCCAGACTTTCAGCAAGGCGTGAACATATGGACGGCTTCGAGCTCATCATCTTCGACTGCGACGGCGTTCTCGTCGATTCGGAAATCATCGCGGCTGAGGTCGAATCCGGGCTTCTGACCGAAGCCGGATATCCGATTAGCGCCGAGGAAATGGGCGAACGCTTCGCCGGAATGACGTGGCGCAACATCCTGCTGCAGATCGAGCGCGAGGCAAGCATCCCGTTTTCGGCCTCCCTGCTCGACAAGTCGGAGCATCTGCTCGACCTCAGATTGGCGCAGGACGTCCAGGCCATTCCGGGCGTCGAATTCGCCGTCTCCAGGCTGGCAATGAAGCGCTGCATCTGCTCGAATTCGAGCACCAAGCGGCTCGACATGATGCTGAGCAAGGTGGGGCTGAAGCCGCTGTTTGCGCCGAACATCTTTTCCGCCAAGGATCTTGGCCCCGACCGCGTCAAGCCGAAGCCCGACATCTTCCTGCATGGCGCAAGCCAGATGGGCGTTTCGCCTGACAAGGTCGTCGTGGTCGAGGATTCCGTCCACGGCGTACATGCGGCACGCGCCGCCGGCATGCGCGTCATCGGTTTTACCGGCGCCTCGCACAGCTATCCCGCCCATGCCGACAAATTGACGGATGCCGGCGCCGAAACGGCAATCTCCCGCATGAACGACCTGCCGGGCGTCGTTGCGGCCCTGGCGGCATGGGAAGGCGTTCTCTGAGGCGCCGGAGTGCTGATTCCGATACTAGGGGTTATGCAACTTTCACTATGCTCCGAGTCTATGGAGCCCACGGAATCGTCCTGATTCAACCCTGAATGCTCTGCCGGGTGAGCACGCCCTCTCCTTCCCTCATCCCTGTGCTCGTCACAGGGATCCAGTGCGCCTAAGTCCTTGGGCGCGAGAGAACGGCTTCATTGATGAGAGCTATTCACGGCGCAGACGCGCCGTGGCTGGATTCCTGTGACGAGCACAGGAATGAGGGAGGTGCAACCGAATCTCGGAAACAGTCGCTGGAGTAACTTAGCTGCTCTTCTTGGTCTTTGCCGGCTGGGTGTCGAAGCCGATATTGACGCGCACCAGGGCACCGGAGCCGACCGGCATCTTGATGCCGTCCTTACGGAAGATGACCTGGGTGCCCGGCGCGCCCGGCTGGATCTCGGTCGGGAATTTGGTGACCTCGGAATAGAGCACGGTCTCGCCATCGACGACGGAGATGCGGATCGGCAGCGTCAGCGGGCCTGGCGTACCGGCCGGGCCGGTGATGAGGCGCAGCTGGGCGACGACGGTCATCGTCAGGTTCGTGTCGTTCAGCGTGCACTGGCGGGTGTAATCGCCGAAGGAGGCCTGGTAGACGATCTGCTGCGGATCGTCCTTCTTGCCCTTGGCATAGGTGCGGAAGATCGCATCCTGGTCACGCATGAAGATCTGCGGGCAGGCGCCCTGCACAACGGGGGCGACCGTGCCCTGCGCTGTCGTGGCGGTGCCGATCGAAGGATTGTTCGAGGAGGGGTTGGTCGGCGCCAGCGGCATGATCTGGGCGGTGCCGTTCGGCTGGGTCGCCGGTGTCGCCGGCTTGCTGTCGCCACCGATGCCGAGCGAGTTGCAACCAGCGAGCAGGGCAAGAAAAGATGCGGAGACGATGAGACGCGAGACCTTGCCGAGCACCATATTCCATCCCTTGTATAAGCGCTTCTTGGAGGCCCCCTGTCTTTTCCGCGGGGCCTTTCACGACGGTTTGCGATGGTCTATATCAGCGGCGCAAACAAAAATCGATTGGGTAAGCGCCGTTTTGATGCACTTTTCGACGCCGGATGCGGGCAACTTCAAAAGCATACGAGCAAAGCCCTGCCCGCAGAGCGGCCCCTTTTCGGTTTCCGGCCCGATTTCCAGCCAAGACTTCCGGCAGAGCGGGCCATGGCCGCGCCCGGCCGGATTTCCTCCAGCGATAGATCAAGGATGATGAACGTGGACTATATCTCGACCCGCGGCGAGGCCCCTTCCCTCGGCTTTTGCGACGCCCTTTTGACGGGGCTGGCGCGCGACGGCGGGCTCTATGTTCCGCGCAAATGGCCGAGCTTTTCCAAGAAGGAGATCCGGGCGCTCAGGGGCAAGACCTATCAGGAGATCGCCTTCACCATCCTGTCGCCCTTCACCAATGGCGAGATCCCCGACGAGACTTTCCGGGCAATGATCGACGAGGCCTACGGCACCTTCCGCCACCCTGCGATCGCGCCGCTCGTCCAGACCGGGCCGAACAGCTTCGTCATGGAGCTCTTCCACGGCACGACACTCGCCTTCAAGGACGTGGCGATGCAACTGCTCGCCCGGCTGATGGACTATGCGCTGGAAAAGCGCGGCGAGCGGGCGACGATCGTCGGCGCCACCTCGGGCGACACCGGCGGGGCGGCGATCGACGCCTTCGCGGGGCGCGAGCGCACCGACATCTTCATCCTCTTCCCGCATGGCAAGGTCTCGCCGGTGCAGCAGCGGCAGATGACCACCTCGTCTTCGCCCAATGTGCATGCGCTTGCCGTCGAGGGTAATTTCGACGATTGCCAGAACCTCGTGAAGGCGATGTTCAACGACGTGGCCTTCCGCGACAAGGTCCGACTTTCCGGCGTCAACTCGATCAACTGGGCGCGCATCATGGCCCAGATCGTCTACTATTTCACGGCGGCGGTGGCGCTTGGCGGACCGGACCGGAAGATCTCGTTCACGGTGCCGACCGGCAATTTCGGCGATATCTTCGCCGGCTACTGCGCCAAGCGCATGGGCCTGCCGATCGACCGGCTGGTGATCGCCACCAACGAGAACGACATCCTGGCGCGGGCGCTGAAGACCGGCCGCTACGACATGAAGGCGGTCAAGGCGACGAGCTCGCCGTCGATGGACATCCAGATCTCGTCGAACTTCGAACGGCTGCTGTTCGAAGCCTATGACCGCGACGCCTCGAAGGTGCGCGCGGCGATGGAAAGCCTCAAGCAATCCAACGGCTTCGAGATTGGCGAGCAGGCGCTGAAGGCGATCCGCCGCGACTTCCGCGCCGGGCGCGCCAGCGAAAGCCAAGTCGCCGAGACGATCCGCAAGACCCATGCCGAGACCGGCTATCTGCTGGATCCGCATTCGGCGATCGGCGTCTTCGTCGCTGCCAAGAAAGAAAAGCCGAATACGCCGATGGTGACGCTTTCGACCGCGCATCCGGCGAAATTCCCCGTTGCCGTAAAATCCGCCTGCGGTATTGACCCGGCGCTTCCGACGTGGCTTGCTGATCTGATGCAAAGGGAGGAGCGTTTCCAGATCATCAAACCGGAGCTGAAAGCCGTTGAAACCTTTATCGGCAAGCACGCCCGCGGCGAGACGACAGCAGGCGCAGAAAGATAGCCAATGACAGTTGAGTGCACCCGGCTGAAATCCGGGCTGACAGTAGTCACAGAGACCATGCCGCATCTTGAAAGCGTTGCGCTCGGGGTCTGGATCAAATCGGGATCGCGTAACGAGACGGACAACGAGCACGGCATCGCTCACCTGCTCGAACACATGGCCTTCAAGGGCACGGCGCGCCGCACGGCCCGCCAGATTGCCGAGGAAATCGAGGATGTCGGCGGCGAAGTCAATGCCGCCACCTCGACCGAGACGACCTCCTATTATGCCCGCGTGCTCAAGGACTACGTGCCGCTCGCCGTCGATATCCTCGCCGACATCCTGACGGAATCGGCCTTCGAGGAAGAGGAGCTGGAGCGCGAAAAGCAGGTGATCCTGCAGGAGATCAACGCCGCCAACGACACGCCCGACGACGTGGTGTTCGACCGGTTCTCCGAGGTCGCCTATCGCGACCAGACGCTCGGCCGGGCGATCCTCGGCACGCCGGAGACCGTCGTCTCCTTCACGCCGCAGCAGATCCGTGGCTATCTCAGCCGCAACTACACGACCGACCGCATGTTCGTGGTCGCCACCGGCGCCGTCGAGCATGAAGAATTCCTGCGCATGGTCGAGGATCGGTTCGCCAGCCTGCCGACGGCCCCTTCCGCGCCGCCCGTCATGGACGCGGCGCGTTACATCGGCGGCAGCGTGCGCGAACCGCGCGACCTGATGGATGCGCAGATCCTGCTCGGCTTCGAGGGCAAGCCTTACCACGCCCGCGATTTCTATTGCTCGCAGATCCTCGCCAATATCCTCGGCGGCGGCATGTCGTCCAGGCTGTTCCAGGAGGTGCGCGAATTCCGCGGCCTCTGTTATTCCGTCTATGCCTTCCACTGGGGCTTTTCCGACACCGGCATCTTCGGCATTCATGCCGCAACCGGCGGCGAAAACCTGCCGGAGCTGGTGCCCGTCATCATCGACGAGCTGCACAAATCCGCCGATGCGATCCACCAGAACGAGATCGAGCGCGCCCGCGCCCAGATCCGCGCCCAGCTGTTGATGGGTGCGGAAAGCCCGGCCGCCCGCGCCGGCCAGATCGCCAGGCAGATGATGCTCTACGGCCGGCCGATCTCCAATCCGGAGATGATGGAGCGGCTGGAAGGCATCACCATCGAGCGGCTGACCGACCTTGCCGGACGCCTGTTCTATGACACGGTGCCGACGCTTTCGGCGATCGGTCCACTGGAACAGCTCGCGCCGATGGAAGACATCACTGCTTCGCTTTCGGTCCCGGCGTCGAAGACGCTGCAGGCAAGCCGCTGAGCCGACGTCCGTCCTGCCGGGAGTGATCGATGCCAAAATCGGTTTTTCGGTTCCTGCAGCGGCAGCCGGAAGCGGTGCAGCTGGAGAACGACAGATATCTCCTGCGCCTGCCGCGCTACCAGGATTTCAACCAGTGGCACCGGCTGCGCGCCGACAGCCGCAAGTTCCTGGAACCCTGGGAGCCGACCTGGCGACGCGACGAGCTGACGGAGGGCGCCTACCGCGCCCGCGTCGTCCGCGGCAAGCAGGAATATGCCTCGGGCCAGGCGGTGCCGCTGTTCATTTTCCTGAAAGACGACATGACGCTCGTCGGCGGCGTCACCATCGGCTACATCAGAAGAGGTGCGGCACAAAGCTGCATGATCGGCTACTGGATGGGCGAACGCCATGCCGGCCAGGGGCATATGTTCGCCGCCCTTCAATTGGTTATTCCTTACATCTTCGCCGGGCTTGAGTTGCACCGTATCGAAGCAGCCTGTATTCCAGATAACGCGCGCAGCATCCGTCTGCTTGAAAAAGCCGGGTTTCAACAGGAAGGTTATCTGCGCGGATATTTGAAGATCAACGGTCAGTGGCACGATCATGTGATGTTTTCACGTCTCGCCACCGATACGGATAAAGGCAGGAAAACCGACAGCCGATGACAAGAGACCGCATGCTGCCCAAGTCACCGTCCGGACGAGTGATCGCGGTGATCGCAGCCCTTTTCCTGGCGGCCTTCGCCTTCGTGGCGGGCGTTGCCCAGGCGGCCGAACCGGTAAAAATTTCCCGTGACGATACCGCGCTCGATCTGACGGCAACGACCGAGATCTACGCCAACCAGGGCGAGGCCTTCCAGGTTTCGACGGCGGCCGGCGCCGACGGCATCCGCCGCCGCATCGAGGTCAGGGCAAGCTCGGAAAACCATCAGGGCGACTGGGCGGTGTTTGCGCTCGCCAACGTCTCCGAAGAGCAGCTCGAACGCGTCATCGTCGCCCCGCATTTCCGTCTGGTCAATTCCAAGCTCTTTTGGCCGGATCTCGGCTCGCAGCGCATCAGCGCAATTACGCCGAGCGAAGGCTTCGCGCTCGATCGGCAGCCGAGCGACGAGGCCGACGTCTTCCGCATCACGCTGAACCCCGGCGCCGTCATCACCTTCGTTGCCGAACTGTCGACGCCGGAACTGCCGCAGATCTATCTCTGGGAACCAAACGCCTACAAGGATACGATCAACGCCTTCACGCTCTATCGCGGCATCGTGCTCGGCATTGCCGGCCTGCTCGCCGTGTTCCTGACCATCCTTTTCGTCGTCAAGGGCACCTCGATGCTGCCGGCGACGGCGGCACTCGCCTGGGCGGTGCTCGGCTATATCTGCGTCGATTTCGGTTTTCTCGGCAAGCTGATCAGCGTCGCCTCGGCCGACCAGCGAATATGGCGCGCCTGCGCCGAGGTGGCGCTGGCGTCGAGTTTCGTCATCTTCCTCTTCACCTATCTCAACCTCAACCGCTGGCATGCGCATCTCGGCTACGCCACGCTTGCCTGGGTGCTCGGCCTTGCCCTGCTCTTCGGCGTGGCGATCTACGACCCGTCGATCGCCGCCGGCATCGCCAGGCTTTCCTTCGCGCTGACGGCGACGATGGGGCTGATTTTGATCATCTATCTCGGCTTCAACCGCTACGACCGCGCTATCCTTTTGGTGCCGGCCTGGGCGCTGATCCTGGTCTGGCTGTTCGGGGCGTGGCTGACGGTCACCGGACGGCTCGACAACGACATCATCCAGCCGGCGCTCGGCGGTGGCCTCGTGCTCATCGTGCTGTTGATCGGCTTCACCGTCATGCAGCACGCTTTTGCAGGCGGCGCCTACCAGCAGGGGCTGTTTTCCGATCTCGAGCGGCAATCGCTGGCGCTGACAGGCTCCGGCGACATGGTGTGGGATTGGGACGTGGCGCGCGACCGCGTCGTCACCATTCCCGACGTGTCGATCAAGCTCGGCCTGTCGCCGGGCGCCATGCATGGCGCGGCGCGCAACTGGCTGCCGCGGCTGCATCCCGACGACCGCGACCGCTTCCGCGCCACACTTGACGTTTTGCTCGAACACCGGCGCGGGCGGCTGAACCACGAGTTCCGCATCCGCGCCGAGGACGGGCATTTCCACTGGCTGTTGATCCGCGCCCGGCCGGTGCTCGGCTCGAACGGCGAGATCATCCGCTGCGTCGGCACGATCGTCGACGTGACCGAGCAGAAGAATTCCGTCGAGCGGCTGCTGCACGATGCGCTGCACGACAATCTGACCGGCCTGCCGAACCGGCAGGTCTTCCTCGACCGGCTGCAGTCGGTGCTGGCACTGGCGCCGGGTGGCGATACGCTGCGCCCGACGGTGATGGTGATCGACATCGACCGCTACAAGCTGGTCAATGATTCGCTCGGTGTTGCCGCCGGCGACAACATCCTGATTGCGCTGACGCGGCGGCTGCGCCGGCTGTTGAAACCGCAGGACACGCTGGCGCGGCTTGCAGGCGACCAGTTCGGCCTCATCCTGGTTTCCGAGCACAATCCGGCCAAGGTCGCCGATTTTGCCGATGCGATCAGCAAGGCGATCATGGTGCCGATCAACTTCGCCAATCGCGAGATCATCCTGACGGCCTCGGTCGGGCTTGCCTCCTGGGTCGACCGGCAGGAGAGCGCCACCGGCCTGCTCAGCGATGCGGAGCTTGCGATGTACCGGGCAAAACGGGCCGGCGGCAACCGCGTCGAGCCGTTCCAACCGGCCTTCCGCGACTTCGGCACCGACCGGCTGCAGCTCGAAACGGATCTGCGCCGCGCCATCGAGCGCAAGGAATTGTCGATGGTCTACCAGCCGATCGCAAGGCTTGAAGATGTCGAGGTCGCCGGTTTCGAGGCGCTGATGCGCTGGGAACATCCCAAACGCGGCAATATCCCGCCCTCCGAATTCATCCCGATCGCCGAGGCCTCCGATATCATCGGCGCGCTCGGCATGTTCGCGCTGGAACAGGCGACCAACGATCTGATGAGCTGGCAGCACCAGACCGGCGAATTGCCGATCTTCGTCTCGATCAACCTGTCGAGCGTGCAGTTGCTCAACAACGAGCTCTATGACGACGTGCGTTCGGTTCTTGCCAAGACGCATTGCCAGCCCTCGCGTCTCAAGCTCGAACTGACGGAATCCATGGTGATGGAAAATCCGGAACAGGCCAGGCTCGTCTTACAGAAGCTGAAGGAAGCCGGCATCGGCCTGGCGCTCGACGATTTCGGCACCGGATATTCGTCGCTCGCCTATCTCACCCGCTTCCCCTTCGACACGATCAAGCTCGACAAGGCGCTGGTACGCGACAGCAGCGACAAGAAGGCGACCGTGCTCCGGTCGGTGATCGCGATGGCGCGCGAGCTTGATATGAAGGTGGTGGCGGAGGGGATCGAATCCAACGAGGATGCGATCGAGCTTGCCAAGATGGGCTGCAACTACGGCCAGAGCTACCTTTTCGGCCCGCCGATCCCTTCGGAATCGGTGCTGCGGTTGCTGCGGGACCGGTTTCCGCTGACGAAACGGGCGTGAGGAGCAACTGGTCCCAGGGTTTTCCCGGCATTAGGTGGAAATGCCACCAAACGTCGCCGTCGGCCCATTGCGGACCACTGCCTCCCTTCCTTTGACTGAGCTAAATCCTTACGTTGGATGAGCAAGTCCAGAAGAAAGATGCCCACTATGGACGTTCAGGAAATAGACCACGTTCACGTCGAAGTTCGAGATCGGGATGCTGCGGCCGCTTGGTACCAACGCATATTAGGCCTTATGCGAGATGAGAGGTTTGCAAGCTGGGCAGACGATCCAATGGGGCCGCTGATTCTGGCCACGGCGGCCGGGAAGCCTGTGCTTTCTCTTTTTGCGCGAGAGCTCAAGCCTGTATCCAGAGATTCGACAGTTGCGTTCCGCGTTTCCGGAGAACAATTCTTGAGCTTTTTGGAAGAGCTTCCAGAGCTCGGATTGGCGCATCGTTCAGGAACACACCTCTCAAATAAAGATATCGTGGATCATGGCCTTTCATGGTCGATTTATTTTGTTGATCCAGATGAGAACCGGATCGAAATAACGACCTACGACTATGAGCACGTTGCAACAAAAACGTAGATTGATGGCCGCTTATGGCGGATTCCGGCCGCCTTCAGCCCCGAAGCCGTCATCGAAGTCTAGTGACGCATGATCTCGGAGACGAATACCTTCTGTAGAAATGGGCGGCACACTTTGAGATTCTTCGCGCGGGATTCGGTGCCCGCACTCGAAGACCCTGACATCAACAGGAACGCCAGCGTCGGACAGGGCAGTGGGCATGTTGCAGGCCTGACGCGAGTCGCTACCGCCGATCCCTTCGGAATCGGTGCTGCGGCTGCTGCGCGACCGGTTTCCGCTGACGAAACGCGCCTGAGCAGAACGGCTGGTCTCGTCGGTTTTCCGCTAGCAACCAAAGGCCGTCTTCGGCCCGAGGCGGACACCTGTTCGTTGTTGAGGGGTGCGGCTGCTATGCGGCCCTAAGCGGAAGCTTCACGACAGGTGAATTTCTTCCCCGTGTATAATGGACGGGTTCGTCGAAAATACAGGCGCTAATATGATCGTATTCGGTGCTCTTTTCGATATTGAACGGCTTCAATTTAAGGCTGGTCTGTCAACAAGCGCGTTTTGCTGTACCCGACCTGCTCAGATCGGGTACACCGTTTCGACGGAACCTTAGACCTGCCGCAAGCCGCCGTCGACGCACAGTTCGGCACCGGCGATGTAGCTCGCGTCATCGCTCAACAAGAACAAGGCGGCCGCAGCCACTTCTGAAGGCCTCGCCATTCGTCCCATCGGGATCGGAGCGACAAGTGCCGCGCGAGTGTCTTCGGCAACCGCAGCCATCATTTCCGTATCGGTTGGACCGGGCGCAACAACGTTGACGCGTATACCTTTGGGCGCGAGTTCTGCCGTCCAGGTTCGAGCATAGGAACGGACGGCCGCTTTGGTGGCGGCATAGGTGCCGTACGAAGAGTAGCCCGCGTTATCGGCGATGGATCCGACGAGGACGACCGCCCCACCTCCTGTCATCACCGGGAGAGCCGCCTGCAGGCCGAAAACCATCCCGCGGACGTTGACGCCGAAGTGGCGGTCGAAGTGGTCTGGCGTTATTTCGGCGATCTGCGCAGGCTCGGAGAGGCCAGCATTTAATACGAGCGCGTCAATACGCCCGCATGCTTTTCGCACTTTTTCGACAGCCTCCACCATATCTTCGGGGGCACCGGCATCGGCGGCAATGCCGACCGCGTCATTGCCGATACCCTTGGCCGCCTTCTCGGCATCTTCACTTCTACGACTGGTGATGAAGACCTTCGCCCCTTCGGCAGAAAGCCGCTCTGCAATTGCCAAACCGATTCCCTTGGCGCCGCCGACGACCAGGGCAATCTTGTTACTCATTCGAGCCATCGTAAACCCTTTCAATTGATGGTCTCGCTATGATATACATCATATATCTGGTATCAATTACGCACCTGAAGTAGCTTAGATATGGACGAGTATACTGATCTGGAGGCACTTTCTCATCGCGCGTTTGGCGACATGGCGCAGGTTCGCCCGGTGCTCGACAAGATCGCTGACAAATGGACGATCCTGATACTGACAGTGATCTGTCCCAAACCCTCGCGATTCAACGAAATCAAGCGGCGTCTCGATGGGATCACGCACAAGGCTCTGGCCGACGCTTTGAAGAGGCTTGAGCGGAACGGCCTTGTGACGAGAACCGTACTCCCAACGCAGCCGATTGGCGTGGAATATGCAATTACTCCACTAGGCCATTCACTGCGGGAGCCGTTTGAAGCACTGTGTTCATGGGCAGCGGCCAACGGCGACAAGGTTGAGGCGGCCACGCTACGCTATGACAACACCGAAAATCGTCGCTGAAAATGTCGCTATGTCCGCTTCCGGCGGATACTGTTGAAAAATACCACTGACGTTGGCAAGACCACTCTCCGCCGTGATCGTCGAGGATAGTTTTCCGGGTCTTCCGAGCTACCTGAAACCGATTGCGATAGAGTGTCAGCGGCGCGCCTACGCGCAATGCGCGAGCTTGACATGAAGGTGGTGGCCGAGGGGATCGAATCCAGCGAGGATGCGATCGAACTCGCCAAGATGGGCTGCAACTACGGCCAGAGCTACCTTTTCGGCCCACCGATCCCTTCGGAATCGGTGCTGCGGTTGCTGCGGGACCGCTTTGCGCTGACGAAACGGGCTTGAGCGGAGCCGCCGACCTCATCGGTCGTCAGGTGAGTTGAGCGAGGATATCGTCGACGACACTTGGGACAGTACCCGTCGTATCGATATTGATGCCGATGGGAAGATATTCCCGGGTATGATGGTAGCGGAGCACCAGCGCCCGCTCGGCTGGCTCGAAGCCCGGCTCATTTGGCCGCCCATCCAATCGTCGGTTCAAGGTCTCGACGTCTATGTCGAGCACGAAAACCTTATCGAAAAGGTCCAGGAATTTGTGGAAATTGCGCGAGCCGCCACAGAAGAAAGTGGCAGGATGGGTGGTGTCGGCAGCAATAGCGCGGACCTTGTCGACACGCCAGATCCAGTGGGCGTATCCCCAAACGATGCGGTCCGCGCCTTCGGGTGGTCCTGCGAGCTCCTGGCCCGTCTCGGGGTCGCCGACATAGGCCAACACCCGATCACCATGGACGACATGGTAGCCCCGCCGCTCCAGTTCGGTAGCGACAGACGTTTTCCCAGTGCCGGAACCGCCTTCGATCAGATAGTTCTTGATTCCCATAGGCGCCGCTTATCATGGACTTCGATCTGGTGAAAAGACACTCTACCTGGGAACGCTTCGCCAAAGAATTGACGGCCCCTCTCACTGCTCACGTACGTTTTCCACGCGGCCAATCCTTGGCCGAAGGGGGTGGATATTGAGGATGCGCTGGAACTAGCGGAGCCATTCCCGCAAGTTCTATGTGCGGTCACGCCCGACTCGCCCGAACGCTCAGCCACCGATCATGGGGCTTTCCGACGCACCGACGTACCTCGCTGACGATCCAGCCGGCGTCTGTGAGTGCGGAGAGCAGGGCAGACTCGCGCCAGTACGTCTCGACGTAGCGCCGGGGCGCTGCGGCACTGCCGTGGGTGGAGACATCCTCGCCTTCGCCCTCTCTAACCGAGGCGTGCAATCGGCCACCGGTTCGGGTCGCCTCGGCAAGCCGTCCAAGCACCGTGCCGAAATCCTCGCGCGCGACATGAATCAGGCAGGCACAGGCCCAGATCCCGTCGTATGGCGTGCCGGGACGCTGCGGGTCGGCCAAGTCATCGGTCAGCGGGTCCAACAGGTCGGCTTCGAAGCCACTTTCGCGAAGCAGTTCGACGAAACCCTTTGCAATGTCGGTGCGCCGGACGCTCATTCCGCGCTTCTCAAGCTCAAGTGCATCTCGCCCACCACCGCTTCCGATCTCCAGCACCCTGCCCGAGCCGCCCAGCTCGGTCACGAACACATCGATCTCTGTTGCGACCCATTCGGGCATCGCCGCGGCCTCGGCAGCGTACTCCGCCGCGACCCTATCATAGGACCGCACGGTATCCAGGTGGGTGCTCATCCTATCGCTCCTCCTTCAAGACAAGAGGCCTGATGAACAAGAGACCCATCAGCCCGTTGCGCCCTTCACACTTCGGCAGTTGGTGACATCGCGGGCGATTTGCTTCCCAGCTTTAGCAGAAATGCGGTCGGAGACACCACCGACCGAACCAATGCTCCCGGACGGCAATGCTCCCCGTTGTCGGCCATAGAGGCAATTGTTGCCGCTCCCCGAAAGCGGCCATAGCATTGGTTTGACGAGACGACATCTGTGCGCCATGTGTGGACGTCGGCTCTCGTCGCTTAATCGACTTGGGACGAGGGCGATCAAGAACGAGCACATGGTTCCAGTTCAGCACATGGCTCGAGTTCATCGTCGACGGGCGAAAGCAGCTTTTTCTTGCTAAGCTGAGGTAGTCCGGACAACGCGGAGTAGCGGTACTGTGCCTTGGCCGTTGGATGGACCACAGCCCCAAGCTGTCATCAACAACACTTGAACGTCTGTCAGAATTGCAAAAAGTGTGCATAATTGACAAATGAGAACAATCAGTTGTTGATACTGATCGCGAAGAGGTTGGGAGCCCTCTTCTTCAACTGAGCAGACTACCAGGAAATGCAGGGAGAATTCGACAACAATCCAGGGAGGAAGAACAATGACCAAAAAGGCAGTATCGCGTCGAGAGTTGCTGGGAGCCTCTACGCTCGTTGGAGTAACCGCAGTTGGGGCTCTTGCCGCCCCGGCCGTGCTGGCCCAGGCACCCACCGTCATTAAAATGCAAACATCCTGGCCCGCCTCGGACATCTGGATGGATTTTGCCCGCCTGTACGTCCAACGGGTCGAACGAATGTCCGGCGGACGCTTGAAGTTCGAACTAATGCCTGCCGGTACGGTCGTCGGCGCGTTTCAGGTGCTCGACGGCGTCAACGATGGCGTGATCGACGCAGCCCACACCGTTCCCGTCTATTGGTACGGAAAGCACAAGGCAGCCTCCCTCTTCGGTACCGGGCCGGTATTTGGCGGCAGCGCAACCACCATGCTCGGATGGTTCCATCAAGGTGGCGGCAAGGATCTCTACCGAGAACTCACCCAGGACATCATGGGGCTGAACCTTTACGGCTTCTATGGCTTCCCGATGCCCGCGCAGCCGTTCGGCTGGTTCAAGAACCCGGTCGCGACCGTGAACGACATCAACGGCCTCAAATATCGTACGGTCGGGCTCGCCGCCGATCTCATGCAGAATATGGGCATGAGCGTCGCTCAACTTCCGGGCGGCGAGATCGTGCCGGCAATGGAGCGAGGTGTCATCGACGCCTTCGAGTTCAACAATCCCTCCTCTGACATACGGTTTGGTTCGCAGGATGTCGCCAAGAACTACATGCTGTCGTCCTACCATCAAGCGAGCGAATCTTTCGAGTTCCTCTTCAACAAGGATGTGTTTGACGACCTTCCCGACGATCTGCAGGCGATCCTGGAATATGGCGTGGAGGCAGCGAGCACGGCGATTACAGCGTCCGCGATGGACAACTATTCAAGCGACCTTCGAAAACTCCAGGCCGAACATGGCGTGACCGTGCACCGCACTCCAAAGGAAATTCTGGATGCGCAACTGAAGGCCTGGGATGAGATCATCCCCACGCTTGAAGCGGATGCGTTCATGAAGAAGGTGCTCGACAGTCAGCGGCAGTGGGTGGAGAGGGTCGTGTACTACGAATTGATGAACTCCGCCGATCTCGCACTCGCCTATGAGCACTATTTCCCCGGAAAATTGAACCTCGGAAAATAGATGGTGAAGGCCCGGTATTTCCGGGCCTCGTCCCTCATCGAGGTAGGGAGGCGCTTGCATGCTCCGTTACATTGCATTCGCCGACGATTTGTCGGCGTGGTTCGGCAAGGTGTTCGCGTGGGGGATACTCATCATGGCCTTCGGCGTCGGCTATGAGGTTGTTGCACGCTACCTCTTTCGCGCGCCGACCCCCTGGGCCTTCGATCTGAGCTACATGCTCTATGGAACGATCTTCATGATGGCGGGAGCGTATACCCTCTCGCGTGATGGCCATGTGCGCGGCGACTTCATCTACCGGCTCTGGAAACCGCGCACGCAGGCCAGGCTGGAACTGGTGTTGTACTTCATCTTTTTCTTTCCCGGTATAACCGCGCTGGTGTTCTCGGGCTGGAAATATGCCGCACGCAGTTGGGGCTACCTGGAGGTCAGTTCCAACAGTCCCGCCGGTGTGCCGATCTTCCAGTTCAAGGCCGTGATCGTCGCCGCCGGCATTCTCCTGTTCCTGCAGGGCGTGGCGCAGGTCTTCCGCTGCATTCTCTGCATAAGGACGGGCGAATGGCCGAAGCAGGCCGAAGATGTCGAAGAACTGGAAAAGGTACTACTGGAAACAAAAAGCCTGGACGTGCTCAAGTCCGAGGACGAGGGTTTCCTTCCGTCGCGGGAACTTGACGCTGGACGTGAACCACGGGATCGGGACGCTCAATGACGGACGCACATATCGCCGTCGGGATGCTCCTCATCCTGATCCTCACTATCTTCCTCGGCTTCCCGGTGGCGTTCACCTTGATGGCTCTGGGTGTCGGCTTCGGATACTATGCCTATTACGATGCCGGCCGCATGTGGCGCGGCTATGACCGCGCGCTCGAATCCGGCGGCGATGCCTTTACACTGGCGCAGACCTGGATCGGCGGTTTCTTCAACAACCGGATCTTCGATCTGTTCGTCAACCAGACCTACTCGGTCATCCAGAACGACGTGCTGACGGCTATCCCGCTGTTCCTGTTCATGGGCTACATCGTCGAGCGAGCCAACATCGTCGATCGGCTGTTCTCGACGCTATTCAGCGTCACGCGCCGGGTGCCCGGCTCGATGGCGGTCGCTGCCCTCGCCACCTGCACACTCTTTGCCACGGCAACCGGCATCGTCGGGGCCGTGGTGACGTTGATGGGACTGCTCGCCCTACCAGCGATGCTGAAGGCAAAGTATGACGTGCGCTACGCGACGGGCGTGATCTGCGCGGGCGGCACGCTCGGGATCCTGATCCCGCCTTCCATCCTGCTGATCGTCTATGCGGCCACCTCCGGGATCTCGGTTGTCCGAATGTATGCGGCGGCGCTCCTGCCCGGCCTCGCCCTGGCCGGGTTTTATCTCATCTATGTCGTGGTGCGAGCAATCCTGCAGCCGCAACTGGCGCCGCGGCCAACGAAAGAAGATGTGGGCGAGCACACGCCGGTCCAACTCGCCTGGATGATGCTTACATCCTTCGCGCCGCTCGCCTTTCTGATTCTTGCGGTGCTGGGTGCCATTCTCTTTGGCCTGGCAACGCCGTCGGAAGCCGCCGCAATCGGCGCATTGGGGGGACTGGCGCTTGCTGCGGCCTATCGGGCGCTGACCTGGCAGCGACTGAAGGAGTCGGTGTATCTGACGGCGCGAACGACGGCGATGGTCTGCTGGTTGTTCGTCGGTTCGGCGACCTTCGCATCGGTATTCGCCTATCTCGGCGGCCAACAGTTCATCAGTGACTTCGTGACCGGCCTGGACATGTCGCCGCTGATGTTCCTGATCCTGGCCCAGATCATCATCTTCATTCTCGGCTGGCCTTTGGAATGGACTGAAATCATCGTCATCTTCATCCCGATCTTCATTCCGCTGCTGCCGCATTTCGGGATCGATCCGCTGTTCTTCGGTATCCTCGTGGCAATCAACCTGCAGACGGCCTTCCTATCACCACCCATGGCGATGTCGGCATACTACTTGAAGGGCGTCTCGCCTCCGCATGTCAAACTGACAGACATCTTCCGCGGCATGATGCCGTATATGTTGATCGTCATTCTCTGCATGGTGGTCATCTATCTGTTCCCGAGCATCGTCTACATGCTGCCGAATCTACTCTATGGAGTACAGAGATGACGCAGTGTCTGGCCAATTCCGAAAGGATAGACCGATGAACAGAAGCCGGTTTTTTGCAATATTTGCATTCGTGACGCTTGTCGCGTTCTGCGCGGTCATCCTGGCGTTTGTTCCACGGTTCGATTTGGCCGCTGCCCTGCTGATCGGGATTGTCCCTGCGGGGTACGACATCTGGGATCAGCTCTTTCGGCGACGCCCGTCGAAATCGTCTGGATAGACTGCAATCGTTCAACCGCCGCCCTTTCGTGACGGCAATCCGCTGCAAAAAGCCCGTTCGTCCATCGACCTACGGGCTCTTGGCTTGGAAATTGATCACCCATGGCCCTCCCTGTGAAAGCAAGAGGCACCGTCGTTACGCGAACTTCCGGTTAACTCGCGTCGAGAAGGCGTCGGTGCGCGACGTCCGCGATGAGCGCCAAATTGAGCCGTACGTCATACTCGTGGTTTACGACTGCTCCGGGCCGATCCCGGACCTTCGCACCGAGGCCTCGCATGTCCGCTTTCGTGCTAGGTGTCCTCGCAGCGGACGGTCCGCCGTCGGCCCCGTAGCGGCCGTGTACCCAAGCCGAGCCGATGTCTGTTGTTGGTGCAAGCCGGTCGAAGACGCGCGGCGCTGTAGAGATGTCGCCTTTGCACTGATCTACTTCGCGCCCGCGGAAGCTCACCCATTATCGGCCACTTGTTGAGGACTTGAAGTCAGCTATCTCAAGCCGGAAAATATCTGGAACGTTGAGGAGCATTCGATGACGAAGCACCGCATCTATTCCATCAGCGTCGCAAGCGTCTATCCCCACTATGTCGCCAAGGCAGAGAAGAAGGGGCGCGGGCTACACCTATCTCGACCCCTCGACCCGGGCGTGAGTTCTCAATCGCCGGCGGCCTCACCTACAACTTCGAGAATCCGGAGACCGACTACAAGAACGGCATCGATGCCCACATCGACTGGGCGGCCTCGCAGTTCCTCAACGAACACACCCATATCGGTCTGGTAGGATACGCCTTCCAGCAGTTGACGGGCGATAGCGGCGCGGGTGCTACGCTCGGGGACTTCAAATCCCGCGTCTTTGATACCGGCCCGCAGATTGGCTACAACTTCGAAGTCAACGACACCACCAACGGTTATGCGAACCTGAAGGGCTACTACGAGTTCGGAACGGAGAACCGTGCCGAAGGTTGGAACGTCTGGATGACGCGGGCATTCTCACCCGCGGAAAATAAAAGCAGGGGACCGCTGAGGCTCATCTGCGACGACATCTTTCAGCATGGATTCCTCTGCCGCGCGACCAGCCCCTGACTTGTCCCCAGTGTGTTGGTAAGCGTGGCCGAGGGCAATTCGCCAAATTTTCTCCTATATTCGCCGGAGAATTCGCCAAAGTGCCCGAAGCCGAACCGTGACGCTACGGATGTAACGGTCCTTTCGGCGGAAGGATGAGTAAGAGCCCGGCGCACGGCGTTGAGGCGCAGTTCAAGCAACATGGCTTTCGGCGGTCGGCCAAAGGCCTCCACGCAGGCGAGGTAGAGCGTGCGCTCCCTCACCCCCAGCGTTTCGCACATTGCGCTGACGTTCAGGGGCGCCTCAATATGGCCCATGAGCATGTCCCTCAACTTCATGGCGACGCGTGCCCGCCGGTGCAGCGGCTCGGCAACCTCGGTCGACGGCACCATTCCAAGGACGACATCGACGATTTGGCCTTCGATGGCGGCTAGTGCATCGGGCTGAGCATCGTCCCCCGTGTTGCGGAGCAGCGTCTGCAGGAGTCTTGCCAAAACGGTGCCGCGACGAACAATCTCCTGCTCGGACATTGTGAACGGCCGGTCGAGATATTTTCTGTCGAGGCCACCGGAGCCCCTGCGGACCTGCATCCAATGCTCGATCTGGTCGACGGGTATGACTGCCTGAGCGAGGTCGGCGTTGCCGTTTGCTATAAATGCGATGTCGTCACAAGGTCCAGCCAAGACCGGTTGACCGCTCGCAATTTGCCGACCGCGCACATGAAGCGACCCGTCTGCGGCGATCGGGAGGCCGACAAACCAGCACCGCGCCGGCGAGCTGCCGCGTTGCATAATTCCCGGGTTCCAGCGTTCTCGCCCAATCTGCAGCGTGTTGAGGACGACCATGCTCAAACTGCCTTCAAAGCGGCCCCGGCCGATGTGGTCGTATTTCTGATCCCAGCCAATCGCACTCGCGGCCATCATGTCGAAGTCCGCATAACGGGCCTGGACGGAGGCTAGGATCTCTATCCGACGATTGTCTCGAGCGACCGGACCCGCCATTGGCATCCCCCCCCCCGCGGGATTATCCCACGTTAACACTATCAGACCTCCTCCGGCTCGGCTACCGGAACGGCATTTGCGGGTGCGCGCCGCTGCAGGATTCCGATAGCGGCCCGCCGTGGTGAAGCGTATCGTCGATCCACTCCCGATCCTTCAGTTCAGCCATGGCTGAAACAAATCAGAAGGAGGCAACGCGATGCACACCACACATAAGGAGGTATCCATGCGCACAGCACTGGAACAGTCGACCGTTGTCATCGGACATGGCCGGCGAGGGGCGAGGCCGTTGCGCGATGCTGTCGCGATCGCGTGCCTGCTCATCGCATCACCCGCAATGGCGCAGTCGACGACCACCGACATCGGTACGATTACTCCGTCAACCGTCCTTCCCAGCAAGCCGCCTGGCTATTCGCCTTATGCGGGCCGCAACTTCCCGAGCCGCGTCTTCTGGGGCGACACGCATCTTCACACCAGCGCCTCGATGGACGCCGGCGCCTTCGGCAACCGGCTCGGCTACGACGAAGCCTACCGTTTCGCCCGCGGCGAGGAACTGACCGCGTCGGGCGGCCAGCGCGTGAAGCTCTCGCGGCCGCTGGATTTTCTGGCCATCACCGACCATTCCGACAATATGGGCTTCTTCCCCGCCCTCTTTGGCGGCAAGCCGGAAATGCTCGCCGACCCGACCGGGCGAAAATGGTACGACATGGTTCAAGCAGGGGGCGAAGAGGGCGTGAAGGCGGCGCTCGAGATCATCGACAACTTCTCGCGCGGCACTTTTCCCCCGGCACTGCAGTTCCTGCCCGGATCGGACGGCTATCGCTCGACCTGGGATCAGATGATTGCCGCGGCGGAAAAATATAATGAGCCGGGACATTTCACCGCCTTTATTGGCTACGAATGGACCTCGCAGGTGCCGCCCGGCAACAATCTTCATCGTGTGGTGATCTATCGCGACGGCGGGGAGCAGGCGAAGCAGACCCTTCCGTTCACGACCTATCCCCCTGCTGGCAGCACCACTCCGGAGGACCTCTGGAAGCATCTCGCGGCCTACGAAGAGAAGTCCGGCGGACGGGTGTTGGCCATCTCGCACAACGGCAATCTCTCGAATGGCTGGATGTTCCCGACCGAAACCAATCCCGCCACCGGACAGCCTCTGTCGGCGGAGTATGCGGAGACACGCGCCCGGTGGGAGCCGCTCTACGAAGTGACGCAGATCAAGGGTGATGGCGAGGCGCATCCCTATCTTTCACCCACCGACGAATTCGCCGGCTACGAGCTGTGGGACGTAGGCAACCTCAACCTCAGCGAGGCGAAGAAGCCCGAGATGCTGCAAAGCGAGTATGCGCGCACGGCGCTGCAGACCGGACTGCAGCTTGAAGCGAAGCTCGGGGTAAATCCGTACAAGTTCGGCATGATCGGCGCGACCGACAGCCACACTTCACTCACCACTGCCGAGGAAGATAATTTCTTCGGCAAGCATTCAGGTTCGGAGCCCAGCCCCCATCGTGCTGAACACGAATTCATGCGAAATGGCGACCTCTTCCTCACGGGGTGGCAACAGGTCGCTTCCGGCTATGCCGGCGTATGGGCGACTGACAACACGCGCGAGGCGCTGTGGGACGCCCTGCGCCGCAAGGAAGTTTATGGGACGACCGGCCCGCGCATGCTCGTGCGCTTCTTCGGTGGCTGGGACTTCACCGAGGCCGACGCGCAGTCGCGCAGTCCGGCCTTCGCAGGTTACAGCAAGGGCGTGCCGATGGGTGGCGACCTTCGTGCCGCACCCGCGGGCAAGGCTCCTACTTTCCTGATGGCGGCGCTCAAGGACCCGCTCGGCGGGAATCTCGATCGCATACAGATCGTCAAGGGCTGGGTCGACGCGGCCGGCGCTCGCCAAGAAAAGGTTTACGACGTGGTGTGGTCGGACGGCCGGGTCCCCGGCGCGGACGGTAAACTGCCGCCGGTTGGCAATACTGTCGACGTTGCAACGGCCACCTGGACAAATACGATTGGCGCGTCCGAGCTGATCAAAACGTGGACGGACCCGGATTTCGATCCGGCACTGCGGGCGGTCTATTACGCACGCGTGCTCGAAATCCCGACGCCGCGGTGGACCGCCTATGACGCGGTGCGCTTCGGAGTCAAGCTGCCAGACGGCGTGCCGATGTTCGGTCAGGAGCGCGCCTACACCTCGCCTATCTGGTACACGCCACGTTGAATGGAGGGGACCGTGAAATTCCTCCGGGAACCTCTTCTCCACTTCCTCGTCATCGGCGCAGCCATCTTCGGCGTGTTCCGGCTCGCGGATGGGGGCAAGTCGCCCGCATCCGACGAAATCGTCGTCAGCTCCGGCCAGATCGGCAGCCTCGCCGCGATCTTCAGCCGAACTTGGCAGCGGCCGCCGACCGCAAAGGAACTGGATGCACTGGTGAACGAACACATCCGTGACGAGGTTCTCTACCGCCAGGGCGTGGCGATGGGCCTCGACAAGGACGATGCCGTGGTTCGACGGCGGATCCGGCAGAAGATGGAGTTCGTCGCGGAACAGGCGGCAGACGTCGAGCCGACCGACGCCGAATTGCAGACATTCGTCGGGGAGCATCCCGACTGGTTCCGCAGCGAGGCTCGTGTCTCCTTCGACCAGATTTACTTCCCGGCAGGCGGGGTTCCGGATGCGGACGGGCTGAACCGCCTGCTGCTGGATTTGAATGCGGGAACCGTGGAGGCGTCAACCGTCGGCAGCGAGTTGATGGCAGGAACCGAGTTCCGCGATGTTTCGAGGTCGGCCGTGGCGCAGGCATTCGGCGAGGAATTCGCCGTGGGTATCGACAAGATAGCCCCGGGCGGATGGAGCGGTCCCGTCACCTCGGCTTACGGCACACACCTGGTTCGCGTGACCGCGCGCGTCGAAGCACGGGAGCCTCCCCTTGAGGACGTCCGTGGGGCGGCGCGGCGAGAGTGGCTGCATGCCCGAAAAGTCGTCGCCAACGAGGCACTGTACCAACGGTTTCGCTCGCTCTATGTGGTGAAGATGGAGACCACCCCTGCCGGGGCGATCGAGGAACGACGAGCCGAGGTCGTGCCGTGATCCGACTCCTCATCGTCCTTTGGGTCGCGCTGACCTTTATTTCCGGCCATGCTCATGCGCATGACCTCAGACCTGCGTACCTGTCCATCACCGAGAGTGCGCCCGCGATCTACGCGGTGCTCTGGAAGGCGCCGGCAATGGGTGAACGCAGGCTGGCGGTCTATCCCCGATTGCCGCTGAGCGCGGTCGAGGCGACGCCGCACGAAGGCGCCATTCTCAACGACGCCTACATTGAGCGATGGACGGTGCACGCACCGACGGGCTTCGCCGGCGAAACCATTGCGTTCGACGGGTTGCCCGAAAGCCGCACGGACGTCCTCCTGCGCGTGGAGAGGCTGAGCGGCGAAGTCAGCACCGCGCGCCTAACGCCGGCCAACCCCTCCTGGGCGGTACCGGCGGCTACCGGCTGGCAGCAGGTGGGCGCCACCTATGTCTGGCTGGGCATCGAGCACATACTTTTCGGTGTCGACCATCTGCTGTTCGTGCTGGCGCTCATCCTGCTGGCTGGAAGCTGGAAGCGCATTGCCATCACGATCACTGCATTCACGGTCGCGCACAGCATCACGCTTGGCGCAGCGACGCTCGGCTACCTCAATGTTCCCGGTCCGCCAGTCGAGGCTGCGATCGCGCTCAGCATCGTGCTGGTCGCGGTCGAGATTGTGAAGTCGCGACAGGCAAAAGAGGCTAACCTCACCGCTCGTTTACCCTGGCTCGTAGCTTTTGCGTTCGGCCTTCTGCACGGGCTTGGCTTTGCCGGAGCGCTCAGCGAAATCGGCCTGCCGCATCATGCCATCCCGGCCGCGCTGCTGTTCTTCAACATCGGAGTGGAATTAGGACAACTCGCCTTCGCGGCAACCGTCCTGGCGACGTTTGCGATTCTGGGACGGCTCTCGATCAGGGTCTTTCGATCGCAACATGGCCGCGCACCACACGCGTGGGCTCGGGTGGCAACTGCTTACTGCATCGGCGGCATCGCCGCGTTTTGGCTGATCGAGAGGGTCGGAGGGTTCTGGGCGTAGGTGAAGAAGGCCCGCCAACCAGATTGTTCCGGTTCTATTCACCGCTGCAGTGTGGTTCGACAAGAAATCATGCGACGAGCCACGGTCCATGGGAGGATCAACGCCATGACAACAAACTACAAAGAGCGCCTCATCGCCGCCGCAATTGTCGGCGCGCTGAGTGTCACGAGCGCGCAAGCGCAGACGCCCGACAGCGTGAACAGCCGTATCGGCAATCTCCAGTTCGAGCAGGGGTTTCCAACCGAGGAGACCACGCAAAAGGTCTTCGACGAGATCGACTACCAGCGGGCCGTGCAGGCTTACTTGTGGGCCTATCCGGCGGTTTCATTCGAGGCTATTCGCATCGGGACCAAACGCGACCTCGGTGCTGATCTCATCGACATGGTCATCGCCGACAACTACGCCGACCCAAAGGGCCGCTGGCTCACAGCGAACGACACCACCATCTACGCCTATACCAACGTGGATCTCGGGAAGTCGGGACCGATCGTCGTCGAGAACCCGCCCGGAGCGATCGCCGGAATCATCGACGACTTCTGGCAGAGATCACTTGCCGACGTCGGCATACCCGGACCCGATGCCGGGAAGGGCGGGAAATTTCTCCTCCTTCCACCTGGATACAAGGGCGATGTTCCTCAGACCGGATATTTCATTCTTCAGGGTACGATGAACAACTACAACGTCATGATCCGTGGCATCGTTCTAAACAACGACAAGGATGCCGCCGTCGAGAATGTCAAGCGGGTCAAGGTTTATCCCCTGAGCGAAAGCAGCAATCCCAAGCCCAACAAGTTCGTGTCCATGTCGGGAAAAGTCATGGACACGACCCCGCCGATGGGGATGGCGTTCTGGGAGCTGCTTTCGGCGTTCATCAACAACAACCCCGTTCAGGAGCGCGACCTGTTCTACATGGCCATGCTGAAGCCGCTGGGCATCGAGAAGGGCAAGGAGTTCAAACCCGACGCGCGGCAAAAGGCCATCCTCGAAGAGGCCGCACAGATGGGCGATGCCATGGGCCGCGTGATGCTGTTCGAAGGACCCGACCGATTCCACCGGGTTGGGGAAGGTCTCGGAGTCGAGCCATTCCCCGGGTCGAAGTGGCACTGGGTGTTCCAGGTGAATCCCGTTCAAAAGACCGATACGTACGGCCAGATCGATGAACGCCTGCACTACACCTACGGCGCGATCTATACAACGCCCGCTCTCGGCGTCATGAAAGCCGCTCCTGGCGGAAACTACGTCCAGGCATTCAAGGACAAGGACGGCAACCGCCTCGATGGTGGAAAGTCGTACCGGCTGCACGTACCTGCAAATCCTCCGGCCGAGCAGTTCTGGTCGCTGACGCTCTACGACACCGCGACACGCTCGATGATCCAGAACGCGCCCAACGATTCGGCTCGCTTCTCTCAAGATAAGCTCAATACCAACGCGGACGGCTCTATCGATCTTTACTTCGGACCCGCCGGAAGCGCCCCCGCGGGCTCGGAAGCCAACTGGATCGAGACCGTCCCCGGCAAGGGCTTCTATCCGATGTTCCGCTTCTACGGACCCAAGGCAGGCCTATTCGACGGGACGTGGAAGCTGCCGGACATCGAGTTGGTGAAATGACGCAAGACGAAATACAGCCACTGGCTTATGAACATCGCCGCGCTTCCAATGCCACTGGGCCATCAGAAGCAGCGCGGCGCTTCCCGAGCGGAAACCTGATACCGTCCCGCAAGACGGCGTCCAACCAATTTGGCGCTGCCACCGACGTTCGGCGGGACGAGTTTGCGGCATCCAACGAGTATTACCAAAGCAATCCAGGGAGATCGGTATGAAAATAATTCTAGCACTGGCGACCGTCGCAATGGTCGCCTTCGCATCGCCGGGCAAGGCTGCCGATCCGACACCGCTTGCGCCCGACGTCGCCGTGGTCGAGACGCCGAGCGGCTGGACCTTTACCGTCGCACCCTATTTCTGGGGAGCCGGGATTTCCGGCGACATCGGCCAGTTTGGCCTGCCCGAAGTCCATATCGATTCCAGCTTCACCGATATCCTGCGAAATCTCGATTTCGCGTTCATGGCTGCGGGTGAAGCCCGTTATGACCGCTTCAGCGTCTTCGGCGACATCATCTACACAAAGCTCGGGGCGGACGGCGACACGCGGAGGGGCATCCTGGCCGATAGCATCGACATCACGTCGAAGACATTCGCCGGGCTTCTCGGCGTCGGATACTCGATTCTCGAAGACCAGTCAGGACACCTGGACGTCGTCGCCGGCGTCAGGGTGTGGTCCGTCGACACCGATATCTCCTTCAATGGAGGTATCTTGGACGGTATCGAGAGAAGCGACAGCGCGACCTGGGTCGACGGTATGGCGGGTGTTCGTGGCAACTACTTTTTCACGCCGGAGGTCTACCTTACTGGATGGGGTCTGGTCGGTGCGGGTGGTGCGGATGTCGACTGGGATGTCGCGTTGGCGGTCGGCTACAAGTTCACGGACACGATATCTGCCGTCGCCGGATATCGCGCGCTCGGCGTGAACTACGACAACGACGGGTTCGTCTTCGACATCGTCCAGCAGGGTCCGATCATAGGTGTCGCGATCCATTTCTAAGGAGCGCGAATGCGGCTTGGCGACAGGAGGCTTCTGATGCGACCGAGCACTCGAAACGCCGCTGCGTAACCCTCCTTTCGGCCCATACGCTGGCGGGCCAATCTTAGCGCCCGCGCAACAACGGAAGCGTTGCCCGTTAACGGGCCATTTGTTGAGGTCTTGAAGTCAGCTATCTCGAGCCGGAAAACGTTGAGGAGCACGCATGACGAAGCATCGTATCTATTCCATCAGCGTCGCGAGCGTCTATCCTCACTATGTCGCCAAGGCAGAGAAGAAGGGGCGGACGAAGGCAGAGGTCGATGAAATCATCCGTTGGCTGACGGGGCATAGCCAGCAGAGCCTGGACGATCAGTTGGCTGCGAAGACCAACTTCGAGGATTTCTTTGCGCAAGCGCCTCAGATGAATCCCTCCCGATCGTCGATTACAGGCGTGATCTGCGGCGTGCGCGTGGAAGACATCCAGGAAACGACGATGCGGGAAATCCGCTATCTGGACAAAATGATCGACGAACTCGCCAAGGGGAAAGCGATGGAGAAAATCCTGCGGAAATAGGCGGGAGCCGTGTCGGACGGTGCCGGCGATCACGCACGACACGCGCGCAGAAGCCGGCACCGGTCTCGTCCGGGAATGACGAATGTTCACTGCCGCGGAGCAAGACCATCAAGCAGGAAGTCGAGGCCCTTCCTGAAAGCGCCGTCCCAATCATTGTCCAGCAGCAGACGGGAGCGTTCGATCGTCGGATAATGCTGGCTGAGGCCTGTCAGACGCTGCTGCGCGGCCGCCCTGTCGTCTTCCGAGAGATCGAAGTTCGCCCGGGTGATGGTCGCGCCAATCACATAGTTCCAGAGCGACCATATCGCGACGTTCAAATCCGTATCAGCGACACCGGCGCCGGACAGGGTCTTGCTCAGCAGTTCCAGGCGACTGAGGATGTTCGGGCCGAGCGCCCGGCGCGGCAGCAGCGATGCCGACCAGGGATGGCGCAGCATGCTGGCGCGCCAGTCTTCGAGCATATGCACGACGTCCCCACGCCAGTCTCGAGGCTCGACGATGTCAGACGGTCCGCGATATTCGAGCACCGAATCCAGCGCCAAATCGAAGACCTCCTCCTTGTTGCCGACGTGCCAATAGAGGCTCATCGCGCCCGCGCCGAGGCGATCGGCCAGCCGGCGCATCTTCAATCCGTCGACGCCCTCGGCGTCCAGCAGCTCCACCGCGGTCGCCACGATCCGCTCCAGGGAGAGAGGCGGTTCGCTGCGCGGCTCCTGCCCGGACTGAGGTGACGCATTTCTCCGTCCAGACCCTTTGCTCTCAGCGCCCCTGCGTTTGGCTGCCATTCGTCTTCCTTTACTGATCAGAACGTCGATCTAAGCCGACAATGCCGGGAATGTCGATGCTGACCGATTGACTCGTACGCTGTACGATGCAATTTAGTCGTACGCCGTACGAGTCAATCATGTGGCGATAAGGTTCCATCCTGCGGGCCGCGAGAACCCGCCGCTCGCAACCGCATAGCCCGAGGGAAAATCATGTCACGCACAATCAAGCATCTCATCATCGGAGGCATAATCATCATGACCATCAGCGTTCCCACTGCGGCGACAGCCGATGACGATCTCAAGCTGACCATCGTCAATCCGAAAAACCTCTACGACCCCTCGCCGAATGGCTACAGCACGGCGGTGATCGTGCCGCGCCAAGGCCGGCTGGCCTACATCTCCGGACAGGGCGGCCAGGACAGCACGGGGGGCCTGTCGCCCGACTTCGCCGTCCAGGTGAAGCAGGCCTACGCGAATTTGCGCACCGCCCTCGATGCGCTCGGCGCAAGGCCGGATCAGGTCGCCAAGCTGACGGTCTTCGTGGTCGATCACGACATGTCCAAGCTCGAGGTGCTGACCAGGAACGTCAAGGACATGTTCGGCGAAGCATTGCCGGCGCAGACGCTGATTCCCGTTCCCAAGCTTGCGATCGACCCCATGCTCTTCGAGGTCGAAGCCGTCGTCATTCTGGAATAGGGGGCGACGCCGGATCTGCACAATTCCGGATTTTCCCGGTGGCGCGCCAACATCTGCTCGGCGCGCCGCCTTCGCTTTTATCGATGGCCATTGACCAACCGCCTGCGATGTGCGCCACTCATTCCTTGCACAAGGAAAATCCCATGCTCAAGTTTCTGCTCGCCCTCTCGATGGGTGTTTTTTGCGTCTCGCCACTTCAGGCCGGCGACGTCACACCCGTTACCCAGAGCTGCCAGCCGGGGGCAAAACAGGCGCAATGCGAGCGATGGGTCACCGATATCAAGAAAGCCGTCCAGCTCGCCTATAAAGGCGACCACGGGGCGCAGGTGACCGTTGCCTTCTGCCTGTCCACCGGTTGCCATGGTGCTGTCGCCATCGACAGGGTCGCCTCCTGCAGCTGGCATCTCGTCATCGCCAATTCCGGTTCGACGACAGTGCTCGACAGTTCAAACACCAGGAACACCTGCCGGCCGATGACGGCGGCTGAGAAGGACGAAGCCCGCGCGCTGGCGAGCGATCTCGTCCAGAAGATCTACAAGCGGCCTCTGGTGAAGACCGACCAGATGTAATCTGCCCGGCTCACGGCTTGCGGCGCAACGCCTGCGTGAAAATAAATCTCGTTGCTCTCCCGGCTTTCGCCGCTATTCTCCACCCAAAGAAAATCGGGCCAAAGAAAATCGGCCCAAAGAAAGTCGGGAGGACCACTGATGATCCTGCACTGCGTATTCCTGCGGCTGAAGACCGCGGTGACGGCCGACGACAAGCAGTCGCTGTTTGCGGCGATCGTCGCCCTGAAACAGCTCATTCCCGGCATATTGGATATCAAGTACGGGCCGAATGTTTCGCCGGAGGGGCTGCATGGCGGCTTCGTCGACGGGTTTGCCGTGACCTTTGAAAGCGCCGAAGCCCGGGACGCCTATCTCATCCATCCCGAGCACGTGACGGTCGGCGAGCGCATCGTCTCGTCGACGGATGGAGGCCTTGCCGGCATCCTCGTCTTCGACCTTAATTTGTGAGAATGCATAAGAAGCCGATTTATCGATGTTGCACGAGCGCGTGTTACCGTGCACGCATGTCGCCCCTGCCGTCAGCGTGAGCGGCCGTCTTTCATGGACAGCAGTCGGCTTTAAGGAAGTGGCTAGCAAAGGTTTACGACTGGCTGCCGTCCGCCACTGCTGTTCATCCTGCTTCGACGGGACGAAGAGCCGTCCGGGGTCAATCGCATCTACCGACTGTATCGCGAGGAAGGTCTTTCCGTGCGCAAGCGGAAAGTCAGGCGGCGTGCTGTCGGCACGTGTGCGCCGATCCTAGGACCACAAAGTCAAGTGGCACTACATCGCGCTGGGATGGCCAATGCAGAACGGCTATGTCGAGAGCATCAACGGCCGTATGCGCGACGAGCTGCTCAACGAGAGCTTCTTCCTCGGCCTTGAACATGCCCGAAGCGCCATTGCCGAATGGGCGGACGATTACAATAATTTCCGTCCGCACTCATCGCTCGGATACCAGACCCCGGCAGACTATGCCGGGATCATCGCCGCAACCGGCTCCAACGCTGCGCAATATGGAAGCTTCGCGTTTCCGCCGGTTGCTACCACCGCGCCAACTGGCGGCTCCAAACCACCGAGGCTCTAATCGCAGCCGGATGAAAGTCCAGTGGCAGGTCACGCATGATCGAGTTGGGCGGAACTTTGCCATACGCCTCCATAGGATGCGGCAAGCCATTTCCAAAAAGTTGATTTGACAACCACCCGCGCCGGGGCTGCTTTAGTAATTCATAATATTCATCCTAACAATTGGCTAGGGAGGAAACAATGGAAGCCGTCAATCGTAGAACCATGCTCGCACTCGGTCTTACAACGGCCGCAACGCCACTGATCGCCTGGGCGACGCCAGCAGCCGCCCAGACTTACGGCCCCGATGAGGGCGAGGAGATCGGACCCGGTGTCAGAGTTGTCGCGCTCGGTGAGCGGGCTTCGGTCATACCAGCTTACAAAATGGTGAAACTGCGGGATGTTGTTATCCAAGCTGGGGCGAAGACGCCGGACAACATGATGAAGAACGACATGCTCTGCCATATGACTGAGGGAGAACTTTCGGTCGTTCAGAACGAAAAAAAGTTCACGGTCAAGAAGGGCGATGTTTGGACCTGCGCTAACGCCGATACGACAGAAGGCACCCAGAACACGAGCAATTCGGTCGCGATCATGCGGGTCATCGATTTGATGACCGCATGAGGCGAGGCGCGGAAGTGGCGATTTATATGCAGGAATGGCAGAAAACCACCTATCCGGACTTTCGAAGCGTTTCTGTAGAGGGGCAGCTTCGGGCCCCAAGGTGGCCGCAGGTTCAGCCTGCGGCCACTCTTAATCATCAGCTCGATTTCGCCATGGCGGTGGCGAGCTGGTCGACATTGTACCTGAACATCTTTTCATAGGTCGGCGCCGGCCCCTTGGCGTCGGACAGGGATTCGACATAGAGCTCGCCGCCGGGCTCGGCACCGGTTGCCTTGGCGACCTGCTTGACGAGGCGTGGATCGTTGGAATTCTCGAAGAAATAGGCCTTCACGTGCTCGCCCTTGATCTGCTCGATCAGCTTGGCGACATCGGCGGCCGAGGCTTCGCTTTCCGTGGACAGACCAAGCGGGGCAAGGAAACTGACATTATATTCGCGGCCGAAATAGCCGAAGGCATCGTGGCTGGTCAGCACCTTGCGGCGATCGTCGGCCACCTTGTCGAATTTCGCATGGGCATAGGCGTTCAATGCGTCCAGCGTCTTTGTGTATTTCTCGGCATTGGCCTTGAAGGCGGCGGCGTCAGCGGGATCGGCCGATGACAGCGCCTTTTCGATATTGGCGACCCAGACCTTGACGTTAACGGGGCTGTTCCAGACATGCGGATCGGTGATTTTTTCGCCGTCCTCTTCCATGGTGCGGGTGCTGATGCCTTCGGAGACGGTAACCGGCTTGCCCTTATAGCCCGAGGCGGTGATCAGCCGGTCCATCCAGCCTTCCAGCCCCTCGCCGCTGACGAAGGTGACTTGAGCGGCGTTCAAATTCTTCGCGTCGGCCGGCGACGGCTCGAATTCATGGGGGTCGCCGTTCGGCCCGACGAGGCTCGTCACCTTGACGTGCTCGCCGCCGACCTGTTTGACGACATCGGCAAGCACGGTGAAGGACGCCACAACCTTCAGCGTTTCGGCGGAGGCGGGCATGGCCGACAGCGCCATCAAAGCGGGGATTGCTGCGGAGAGAAGCAGTCTGTGCGATGTCATCGAAGTCTCCTTGGGATCAGCCCTTCAAATGCGGGCGGGGGAAGAAGCGCCGGGCCACGCCGGAAGGCGCGAAAAAGATCGAGAAGCCGTAGAGGATCGCCGCCGTCATGATGATCGTCGGACCGGAGGCGAGCTCGAGATGGTAGGAGGCGATCAGGCCGAGATAACCGGAGGCGGCGGCACTGGCGGCCGCAATCGCCATCATCACAGCCAGGCTGCGCGACCAGAGCTGGGCGATGGCGGCCGGCAGCATCATCAGGCCGACCGCCATCAGCGTGCCGAGCGCCTGGAAGCTGGCGACGAGGTTCAGCACCACGAGCAGCAGGAAGAGGACGTGATAGACCGGCCCGCGCCCGCCGACGGCGCGCAGAAAACCCGGATCGAAACATTCGGCCACCAGCGGCCGGTAGATGAAGGCGAGGATGACGAGGGTCAGCGAGGTGATCGCGCCGATCAGATAAAGGGCCGGCGCATCGATCGCAAGGATGGTGCCGAAGAGCACATGCAGGAGATCGATATTCGAGCCGCGCAGCGAGACAATCAGCACGCCAAGCGCCAGCGATGCGAGATAGAAGCTGGCAAAGCTCGCATCCTCCTGCAGCACGGTCATCCGGCTGACGGCGCCTGATAGTAGTGCCACCGACAGGCCGGCGATCAGGCCGCCGAGCCCCATCGCCGTCAGCGACAGCGAGCCGGCGACGAGGTAACCGATCGCCGCCCCCGGCAACACGGCATGGCTCATGGCGTCACCCATCAGGCTCATGCGCCGCAGCATCAGGAAAACGCCGATCGGACCCGAGCCGAGCCCGAGGCAGAGGCAGGCGACAAGGGCGCGGCGCATGAAGCCGTAATCGGCAAAGGGCGCCAGGAAGAGATCGTAAGCCGTCATGCCGCCGGCGCCTCTTCGGGTGCGCAGGCATTCGCATCCTCATCCCAGCGCTCGGCCATGGCGCGGGCCTTCAGGAGATTGACGGAGGACATGACGTCTGCGGTCGCGCCCCAGCCGACCAGCTCGCGGGCGAGCAGCAGGGTTTGCGGGAAGTGGGCGCGAACGAGTTCGAAATCGTGGAGCACGGCGATCACCGTGCGGCCCTCGCCATGCCAGCGGGTGACGATATCGACGAGATCCCTGGTCGTGCGGGCATCGATTGCCGTAAACGGCTCGTCGAGCAGGATGATGCCGGCATCCTGCAGCAGCAGCCGGGCAAAGAGCACACGCTGGAACTGGCCGGCCGAGAGCGAGCCGACATGGCGCCGGCCGAAGCCTTCGAGGCCGACGGCGGAAAGTGCCTCGCCTGCCCTTTTCAGCTCGGAGGGCGCGATGCGGCCGAAGGCGCCCGTCTTCTTCCAGGCGCCGAGCATGACCGTGTCCATCACCGAGATCGGAAAGCGCCGGTCGATCTCGGCCGCCTGCGGGAGGTAACCGAATTCCGCCCGCCCCAGCCGGTGCTCGACCCTGCCTTCGGCGGGACGAAGCTCCCCCATGATCGCCTTCAGCAGCGTCGACTTGCCCGCGCCGTTCGGCCCGGCAATCGCCGTCAGGCTGCCTGCGGCGAAGGCGCCGGAGACATGATGCACGGCGGGGTGCCTGTTATAGGCGACGGTCAAATTCTCCAGACGGATCAGCGGCGTCATGGCAAGAGAACCGCCCAGTGGATCGCCAGCCACAGCAGCGCAATGACCAGCGCCATGGCGATCACCCTGGAGAATGCCGACTGTCCGAGCAGGCTGACGGAGGGGCGGTCGGGGCTCGGGGGCATGGCGCATCCTACAACGTAATAACATTACGGTTATGTTATAACGATTGCGGCGAGATTGAGGCGGGAGCTCGGCCGTTGCTCACACAATTGAAAAGGGCGACCGAAATGGCCGCCCTTCATGTGTCTGGATGTCTGTTATAGTGTTTTGCGAGAGGAGTGGCTCGACCCCGGCAGGTTAGGCTGAGGGGCAGATCTCGTTCGAAGCTCAGAGCTTTTCCAGCATTGCGGCGGCACCTGATACGGTTGCCTGGCCGGGGCTTTCCTCGACGTTGAGGGCTTTCACCACCCCGTCTTCCACCAGCATCGAATAGCGCTTGGAGCGCAGGCCGAGGCCGCCGGCGGAGAGGTCGGCGTCGAGACCGACGGCCTTGGTGAAACCGGCATCCCAATCGGCGAGGAAGTGGATCTTGCCCATGCCGCCGGAGGATTGCGCCCAGGCGCCCATCACGTGCCAGTCGTTGACGGCGACGACGGCGATGTCATCGACGCCCTTGCCAAGGATGGTGTCGCGGTTTTCGAGATAACCCGGCAGGTGGTTGAGCGAGCAGGTCGGCGTGAAGGCGCCCGGCACGGCAAAGAGCACGACGCGCTTGCCGGCAAAGAGCTGATCGGTGGTGATTTCGACCGGGCCGTCGGCCGTCTTTTCCTTGAAGGTGGCAGCAGGAAGCTTGTCGCCGATCGCGATGGTCATGGTCTTCTCCTTGGTTCCGGCTTGGGGGTTTCCGGCTTTGGGGGTTCTGCCTGGCGGCGGGCGCCGCAGGGGATCGGAGGCGACTATAGGAGCCCATCATTGAAAGGCAAGTGTGGTCTCCATCGCCCTTTCACCGTCGATGACCAGCACGCTCCAGTGCTTGCCTGATATGTCGTAATCCTTTGGCAGCTTGCCGATTGCTATATCGACCTTGAAGGTGGCGCCGTCGCGTTTGCCGCCGATCTGCTTGGTGAAGGCATAGCCGCTCGGGCCGGTGACGATGATATCGGGCGCGGCCTTCCCCTCACCCGGCAAGACGAGATCAAGCGACAGCGTCTTCCTGTCAGGCGACATCGCATGCGCCGTCACGTCGAAATCCTGCGATGGCGGCTTCGGCAGCCTCGCATCGGCGGCCTGAAGGATCGCCTCCTCCTGCGGGTGTGACTGGATGGCGGGGCCAAGCTTCAGCTGCAAATTCGCCTGGAAGGGAATGCAGATATCCTTGCAGATACCGATAAAGGCGGCGGCGTCGATCGTAACCGGGCCTTTGCCGGCCGCCGTCAGCGACAGCGGCAGCGTCACCGGCGCCTCGTAGGCGATATCCTCGATCGCGCCGTTGAAGAAATGTTTCGGAACGGGATAGGCGATGGCATCGAGCGTGACGCCGCTTTCCGCCGCGATGGTGATCTGGGGCGGAATGCCGCTGTTGCCGGGCTCTTTCCAATAGGTGATCCAGCCGGGCTTCGGCTCGATCTGAAGGGCGGCGCGGATTTTGCCGCCGGCATCGGGCGCGAGCGCCACGAGGCGCATGCGGCCGCCTTCGTTTTCCGCCCAGGCGCTCATTTCCGCATGGGCGGAATAAAACGGCACAAGGGCTGCGACCGCTGATACAAACGCGATTAAAAGCCTGCGCGGGCTCGAGGAAATAATCATCATGGAACAAAGGTTTACCGAATGTGGTGTTTGGCCGCCAGAAGTCGCGGCGATTTAAATCTTCATTTTCAGTTGATTGATGTGTGACATTGGCCCATGTTTCTTTTGTCGAGGCCTTGGTGCGGTCTAGCAGCAGGAGGAACGATGTCCTTATTGACGCTGAAGAACAGACGGGAACGTGGCTTCTTCGATGGCCAGTTCCTCATCGCCATGCCGGGCATGGAAGACCGCAATTTTGCGCGCACGGTAATCTATATCTGCGCGCATTCGGATGCCGGCGCCATGGGCTTCGTCATCAACCGGCCGCAGAGCCTCACCTTCACCGATGTGCTGCTGCATCTCGACATGATCAAGCAGGAAGATTCGATCGTGCTGCCGAAACGGGCGCGCGACTTCCCGATCCAGACCGGCGGCCCGGTGGAAAGCGGCCGCGGCTTCGTGCTGCATTCGGACGATTATTCCAGCGACTCCTCGATTCCCGTCAGCGACGACATCTGCCTGACGGCGACGCTCGATATCGTGCGCGCCATCTCCAAGGGCGATGGGCCGACGCGGGCGACCATGCTGCTCGGCTATTCCTCCTGGTCGGCCGGCCAGCTCGAAAGCGAGGTCGTCAATAATGGTTGGCTCACCTGCCCGGCCAATGAGGAGTTGATCTTCGACCGCAGCCTCGACGACAAATACGAGCGGGCGCTCGCCGGCATGGGCGTGACCGCTGCCATGCTTTCGGCCGAAGCCGGCCATGCCTGAGAGGCTGCACGGCAGCGGGAACGAATAGCCAAGAGTGACGTTTCATTTCGGCAAGCATGGACAAAAGGCCCATGCCGACCAAGGAGACATCACAAGATGGGTAGCACCAGCGACAAGATTTCCGGCAAGACAAACGAAATTGCCGGCAAGACCAAGCAGGCCGTTGGCAAGGCGACTGACGATCGCGAAATGCAGGCCAAGGGCGCCGTCCAGGAAGCCAAGGGCAAGGGACAGGTCGCAACCGGCAAGGTCAAGGACAAGCTCAAGGGCGCCGTCGACCGGCTCTGAGCAATCAGCGCATCCTTTTAAGAACCATGCCTGCTGCGCCCCTCGCGCGGCAGGCATTTTCAATCCCCCACCCTCATGCTTTGCAGAGATAGACAAGATGAAGCTTTTTGCCTGCGACAATTGCGATCAGGTCGTCCACTTCGACAACCGGCGATGCGTGCGCTGCAACCATCGCCTCGGCTTCCTGCCCGGCGATCTCGCCATGCATGCGCTGGAGCCGCGCGACGAGGAGCTCTGGCAGCTCGTTTCCAATCCCGATCGCGACGTCCGCTTCTGTGCCAATGCCAGCCTCGATATCTGCAACTGGCTGGTGGACCATGATGGCGAGAGCGAATTCTGCGTTGCCTGCCGCCATAACCGGCTGGTTCCGAACACCGACACCCAGGACGGCATCGATCGCTGGCGGCGCATCAGCCAGGCGCAGCGTCATCTGTTTTATTCGCTGCTGCGCTGGAAGCTGCCGCATCCGGATCGGGCGCAAGATCCGCAGGGCGGCCTGGTCTTCGATTTCCTCGAGGATTCGATAGAGAGCAACGGTTATATCGTGCCGGCCATGACCGGCCACGAGGAAGGCCTGATCACCATCCGCGCCGCGGAGGCCGACGATGCGACGCGCGAACAGGCACGCAGCTCGATGAACGAACCCTATCGCACGCTGCTCGGCCATTTCCGCCACGAGGCCGGCCATTTCATCTGGAACAAGCTGGTGCGCGATCGAGACGGCCTTGCCGATTTCCGCGCCGTCTTCGGCGACGAACGGCAGGATTATATGGCAGCCCTCCAGACCCATTATGCCGGCGGGGCGCCCTTGGGATGGCCAGACAATTTCATAAGTGCCTATGCGGCGTCGCACCCCTGGGAGGATTTCGCCGAATGCTTCGCGCATTACCTCCATATCGTCGATACGCTCGAAACCGCACGCGCCTTCGGCATCGCCATCGATCCGCGCGGCCATGAGGAAATTGCCGGCGAGGTGGATTTCATCCCTTACAGGGCAAGAAGCGCCGAACAGCTGGTCAGCGCCTGGGTGCCGCTCAGCCTGGCGATCAACGCCATCCAGCGCAGCATGGGCCAGCCGGACTCCTATCCCTTCGTGCTGTCCTCACCCGTCGTGGCAAAGCTCGAATATCTGCACCGGCTGATCCAGGGTGCGGGGGCGGCGCAGTAGCAGGCGGCTATTTGAGGAGGTTCGGGCGCGCTGCTTGCTCCCCCTTCTCCCCAGCGGGGAGAAGGTGGCCCGAAGGGTCGGATGAGGGGGCCGCATGGCACACCCTTCATTGCCCTTCGCTTGCGCTCAGCGCATTCGCGGCTTTGCCGCTCACCCCCTCAACCGCCTGCCGGCACCTTCTCCCCGCTGGGGAGAAGAGACGTGTGGCAGCGCCATATTCCTCTCTCGTCCGTCAGGAGCTCGAGGGAACAGCCGCTTCCTAAAACGAAACCACCTTGCCCTTCTTGAAGGGCTCCATGCCCCGGCGGGCGAGTTCGTCGGCGCGTTCGTTTTCCGGGTGGCCGGCATGGCCCTTCACCCAGTGCAGCGTCACCTTGTGGCGGTCGCGAGCCGCCTCCAGCGCCTGCCAGAGTTCGGCATTCTTCACCGGCTTCTTGTCGGCGGTTTTCCAGCCGTTTTTCTTCCAGCCGAAAATCCACTTGGAAATGCCGTCCTTGACATAGGCGCTGTCGGTATAGAGATCGACCTCGCAAGGGCTCTTCAGCGCCTGCAGCGCCGAGATTGCCGCCAGCAGCTCCATGCGATTATTGGTCGTATCCGCCTCGCCGCCGCAAAGCTCCTTTTCGACATCGCCATAACGCAGCACCGCGCCCCAGCCGCCTGGGCCGGGATTGCCGGAGCATGCGCCGTCGGTGAAGATATCGACGTGTTTCATAGGCTCAATCCATATTCGGCGGGCGTTTTGATCTGGCGGTGGAAGCGCAACTTGCGGAGATATTCGAGCGGGTCCTTCTTGGTGACCATGGCACCTTCCGGCGTCGTCAGCCAGTCATAAAGCCGGGTCAGGAAGAACCGCAGCGCCGAGCCACGCGACAGCACCGGCAAGGCTGCGATTTCCGCATCGCTCAACGGCCGGACGCTCTGGTAACCCGCAAGCATCGCCGTGCCCTTGGTGATATTATAGGCGCCATCCTTCTCGAAGCACCAGGCATTCAGGCAGATCGAGACATCATAGGCGAGCAGGTCGTTGCAGGCGAAATAGAAATCGATCAGGCCGGAGAGCTGGTCGCCGAGGAAGAAGACGTTGTCGGGAAAGAGGTCGGCATGGATGACGCCGGCCGGCAGGCCACTCGGCCAGGCGGCGGAGAGGAAATCGAGTTCGTTGCGGATCTCGGTCTGCAGTCCGGGCTCGACCTCGCCGGCGCGCGCTTCCGATTTCTCCCAAAGCCCCCGCCAGCCGTCGATCGACAGCGCGTTCGGGCGCTTCAGCTCAAAACCATCGCCGGCCACATGCATTTCGGCCAGCGCCCTGCCGACCTCGCGGCAGTGCTTGGCCTCCGGCTTTCTCAGCCACATGCCTTCGAGGAAGGAGATCAGCGCCGCCGGACGGCCGGACAGCGAGCCGAGCAGCGAACCATCGCGGCGCGGCAGCGGCAGCGGGCAGGAGAGACCGCGGGCGGAAAGATACTGCATCAGGCCGAGGAAGAAAGGCAGGTCGCTCTTTTCCACCCGCTTCTCATAGAGCGTCAGGATTAGCGGATCCTTGGAGGTGTGAAGCAGGAAGTTGGAGTTTTCGACGCCTTCGGCAATCCCCTTGTAGGAGAGCAGCGTGCCCGCGTCATATTCCGTCAGGAACCACTTCAGATCGTCTTCGGCGATATCGGTATAGACTGCCAAGTGAGGTCTCGCCCTTCATGCCTTGTTGATATTGGATTTGCCGGAGGAAAGGCCGATCTAGCCGTTGACGAAAGCCATGTCGGCCGCCGTCAGCTCGATATTGCGCAGTTCGCGGTTGACGAGGAAGTTTTCGGTTTCCTGCACCGTTTCGGCCAGTTCGACGCGAGCGTCGAAGCGGGCGCGGAAAGCCTCGATGATCTCGTTGACGATGACCTCGGGGGCGGAGGCGCCGGCGGAAAGGCCAAGCGTCGAAATCGCGCCGATCTCGTCCCAGTCGAGCTCGGCGGCGCGCTGCACGAGGATCGATTTTTTCGCCCCTGCCCTCAGCGCCACTTCGACGAGGCGCTTGGAGTTGGACGAATTCGGCGCGCCGACGATGATGAAGAGATCGCAGCCGGGGGCTGCCTGCTTCACCACTTCCTGGCGGTTGGTCGTCGCATAACAGATCGAGTCCGCTGCCGGCGCCGTCAGGTTGGGGAAGCGCTCGTGCAGGCGGGTGATGACGCCGGCCGTATCGTCGACCGACAGCGTCGTCTGGGTGACATAGCCGAGATTGTCGGGATCAACGGGGACATAGGCGTCGGCATCCTCGATCGTCTCGATCAGCGAGACCGAACCCTCCGGCAACTGACCCATCGTGCCGATCACCTCGGGATGGCCGGCATGGCCGATGAGGACGACATGGCGGCCGAGGCGATTGTGGCGCATCGCCTGCTTGTGGACCTTGGAGACCAGTGGGCAGGTGGCGTCGAGATAAAAGAGGTTGCGGCTCGCCGCATCCTCCGGCACCGATTTCGGCACGCCATGGGCGGAAAAAACCACCGGCTGGGCGCGATGTTCGGCCGGGATCTCGTCCAGCTCCTCGACGAAGACGGCGCCCTTGGCCTCCAGCCCCTCGACGACATAGCGATTGTGGACGATCTCGTGGCGCACATAGACCGGGGCGCCATAGGATTTCAGCGCCAGCACGACGATCTGGATGGCGCGGTCGACGCCGGCACAAAAGCCGCGCGGGCCACAGAGCCTGATCGTCAAAGGAGGTTTCGCCGCAATATTCATGTCTGTTCCGGGTTGAGAGATTTAGGGACCTCTAGCCCAATATGGTCGAGAATTGAAGTGATACTATTGCGGAGGTGTCTTGGCGCCCTTGCGGAACCAGGAGATCGCCACCACGACGACAAGCACGGCGGCCAGCCCGTACCAGGTGAAAGCATATTGCAGATGGTCGTTCGGAAGATCCACCTGGGTGACGCCGCCGATCGGCAGGCCGGCCGGATTGGGGGTGGAATCGGCATCGACGAAAAAGGGAATGACGCTCGCTTTCTCCAGCCCGACGCTCTCGGCCATGACGTCGAGATCCTTCCAGTAGAAGATATTCTTGGCGACGTCGTTGTCAGGCACCACCCAGGAAGGCTTGCCGGGAAGCTTTTCGCGCGCCAGGCCGGTGACGGTCTGCTGATCCGTCAGCTGGCCCTGCATGCGCATTTCCGGCTCCTTGTTGTCATAGGGGACGAAGCCGCGATTGACGAAGAGAATGCGGCCGTCGGCAAACTCCAGCGGGGTATAGATGTAATAGCCGGTCTGGCCGCGCCAGGTGGCGAAGAAGTGCCGCTCCTTGTTGTTGATGTAGCGGCCGGTGGCGGTCACCTTGCGGTATTCGATGTCGCCGCCTGCAGCCGCCATCGCCTCGATGTCGGCGAGCGGCACGGGGGCTGCTGCCTGCCGAGCGGCGATATCGGCGATCAGGCCCTCTTTCCAGTGCAGGCGCTCCACCTGCCAGGTACCGAGCGAAATCAGGATGGCAAGGGCGATCAGCACCAGGATGCCGGTGAAAACCGGCAGCCGGCGGCGCGGCGCGGCATGGTCGATATCAGTCACTCAGGCGTCCTTCGCGGGCATTATGGCGGTATTGCATGGCGATCAGGATGCCCTTGAACCAGCGCAGCGTCGTGAGCGACAGGATGATGGTCAGCGGAGCGAAGAGCAGGATATGCACCCAGATCGGCGGCCCGTAATTCACCTGCAGCCACAGCACCATGCCGATGACGATGAAGCCGACGATGAAGATGACGAAGACGGCGGGACCGTCACCGGAATCGGCAAAGGAATAATCGAGGCCGCAGGCCGCACAGCGCGGCTTTACGCCGAGCAGACCATCGAACAGCTTGCCCTGGCCGCAGCGCGGGCAGCAGCCCTTGATGCCTGTTTTCACCGGATCGACGGGCGGAAAATGGGCGCTGTCCTCGTTCATTCCATTCCTTTGCGTAACCTTGGCGGCCGCGGCTTTTTCGATGCTGCCTTAACTCTCCCATAAATTATTCGCAGGACGAAGGGAAATGCCTGCGCGATTTCGTCCCACTGATAGTTCCTCACATCGGAATCGATGTGAGGAACTATACAGCAATTCAAAGTGTTACAGCGTCCTTACCACGTCTGAAAAGTCGCGCGGCGCTGGTGTGATTCGCGCCAAACAGAAGAAGAAGACTGATGACCAATGATAGCCATTCCGTGCAGATCATTATCCTGAACGGCGCGCCGCGGAGCGGCAAATCAAGCATCGCGCGCGCAGTACAGGAACAGTTCGAGGGACCGTGGCTCAACCTCGGCGTCGACAACTACAATGCCATGACACCGAAGCGCTACCTGCCGGGCATCGGCCTCAGGCCGGGCGGCGAACGGCCGGACCTGGAGGAACTGGTGCCGTTCTTTTATGCAGCACTCTACGAATCGATCGCCATCCACGCCAGCCTGGGGCTCAATGTCATCGCCGATCTCGGCCACCATGACAGCTATTCGCAGCCACTCGGCATCCTCGGCGATTGCGCTCGGCGACTGGAGGACTTTCCTGTGCTGTTCGTCGGCGTGCGCTGTCCGATCGAGACGATCATGCAGCGGCGCGACGTTGCCCAGGAGGGGCGCGAGACGCTTTATCTGCGTGCCACGGAGGACGTGCCCATTCCAGAACCGGTGCAACGCTGGCAGGACGCGGTGCATCGCCCCGGCATCTACGATATGGAGGTCGATACATCTGTGCTGACACCGCTCGAATGCGCCGAAGCGATCCGCCACCAGTTGGATCTCGGTATTCCCGAGCCTTCGGCTTTCGAACGGATCGCCGGGGGGCGCTGAGGCGATGAAAAGCAGGCACGGGGCCTGCCTTAGATTGCTGACAAAGCCGGCCAACTCCTCTTTCGTCATGCTCGGGCTTGTCCCGGGCATCTGCGACCGGTTGATATGTAGCAGATCCTCGGCACAAGGCCGAGGATGACGCCGAGTAAAGACGAGATTTGCCAACAAAAAAGGCGGGCACGCCTTTTGCTTGACTATGGTTCCGGTCAACCGGCTACCGGAGCGCCCCAGCCGCCCCAGACGTAGATGCAGAAGAACAGGAACAGCCAGACGACGTCGACGAAGTGCCAGTACCAGGCGGCGGCCTCGAAGCCGAAATGCTGTTTCGGGGTGAAGTCGCCGCGCAGCGCACGGATCAGGCAGACGCCCAAGAAGATCGTGCCGACGAGGACGTGGAAACCGTGGAAGCCGGTCGCCATGAAGAAGGTCGCGCCGTAGATCGAGCTCTTGAAGGCGAACGGGGCGTGAGCATATTCGTAGGCCTGAACGGCAGAGAAGAACATGCCAAGCAGCACCGTCAGCGTCAGGCCCTGGATCAGGCCCTTGCGGTCGTTGTGCAGCAGCGCATGGTGCGCCCAGGTGACCGTCGTGCCCGAGAGCAGCAGGATGACGGTATTGTAGATCGGCAGGTGCCAGGGGTCGAGGACCTCGATGCCCTTCGGCGGCCAGACACCTCCGGTATAGGCGAGCCGCGAGGCCTGGATCGCTTCGTTCGGATAGAGGCTGGCGTCGAAATAGGCCCAGAACCAGGCAACGAAGAACATCACTTCCGAAGCGATGAACATGATCATGCCGTAGCGCAGGTGCAGCGAGACGACGCGGGTGTGGGCGCCCTCATGGGCTTCCTTCACCGTATCGGCCCACCAGCCGTACATGACGTAGAGCACCAGCGCGAAGCCGATGTAGAAAACCCAGGGATTGGCAAGCTCGAAACCGGCGAGCTTGAACGAACCGCCGTTCAGGTAGCGCATGTAGGAGACGCCGCCGAGCGCCATGATGAAGGCGCCGAGCGAGGCTAGAATCGGCCATGGGCTCGGATCGATGATGTGATAGTCGTGATTCTTCTGATGAGCATCGGCCATGTCGCTATCCCCGGATGTCTTCCTTCACTCCGCTCCCGGCATAGCCGGAAACGAGCCTTGATCAAAGTTTCTTTTCAATCTTCTCCGCTCCACCCTCATTCGAAGCCACCGGCTTCGGACCCTCTTTCGGGTAGAACGTATATGACAGCGTAACCGTATGGATGTTCTTCGATTCCACCGCCTTGACGATTTCAGGATCGATGTAGAACACCACCGGCATGTCGAGCTTCTCGCCCGGCTTCAGGTCCGTTTCCGTAAAGCAGAAACATTGCACCTTGTTGAAATAGACGCCGGCTTCGCCCGGCGTGACGTTGAAAACCGCCTGGCCGCGCTGGGTCTCGTTAGAACGATTCTCGGCGGTGAAATTGACCTGGATGGTCTCGCCGATCTTCGGATTGACCTCGCGCTCGACCGGCTTGAAGTCCCATTGCAGGCCGGGGGCGACATTGGCGTCGAAGGTGACGCGCATCGTGCGGTCGAGCACGACGCTCGACACCTGGTCGACGCGCTGCGTCGTGCCGTTATAGCCGGTCACCTGGCAGAAGATGCGGTAGAGCGGCACGGCGGCATAGCTCATCGCGCCCATGCCGAAGACGAAGCTCAGGCACATCATGACGACGGCGCCGTTGTTGCGGACCTGCTTCTTCGGTGCGGCGGGGTTATCGCTCATCCGGCCGTTCCCCCGCCGATCTTCACGATTGCCATCACGTAGAAGAGAACGACGAGGCCGGCAAGCACCAGCCCCAGCGCGATGTTGCGGTTGCGGCGCGACTTGAGCTGCTTTTCCGTGAGCTTTACCAATTCCATCAGAACCAACCTCCCGCATGCGAGACCAGCACCGACGCCAGCCGGTCGATCATCAAGGCGGAGAACACGGCGAAGAGATAAAAGATCGAGAAGCCGAAAAGCTTCTTCGCCGGGATCATCTTCAAATCGCCGTCGGGCATGCGCCAGACGGCGATGGAACAGTATAGGAATATCGCGCCGAGGGCGGCGGCGACAAAGCCATAACCGAGGCTTGCGAAACCGAGGAAGGACGGCAAGACCGCGCAGACGGCGGTCAGCACCGCATAGGCGACGATCTGATGCTTGGTCACCCGTTCGCCGGCAACGTTCGGCAGCATCGGCACGCCGACGGCCTCGTAGTCGCGCATCTTGAAGAGGGCAAGCGCCCAGAAATGCGCCGGCGTCCACAGGAAGATGATCATGAAGAGAACGGTGCTCTCGATCGTCACGCTGTTGGTCACGCAGGCCCAGCCGATCATCGGCGGAAAGGCGCCGGCAGCACCGCCGATGACGATATTCTGCGGCGTCGAGCGCTTCAGCCACATGGTGTAGACGACGGCGTAGAAGAAGATGGTGAAGGCGAGGATGCCGGCCGAGAGCCAGTTGACGGCGAGACCAAGAATCACGACCGAGAAGCCGGACAGCACCAGGCCGAAGGCGAGCGCCTCGGAGGGCGCGATGCGGCCGGCCGGGATCGGACGGTTGGCGGTGCGGCTCATGATGGCGTCGATATCGGCGTCATACCACATGTTCAGCGCGCCGGAGGCGCCGGCGCCGACGGCGATGCAGAGGATGGCGATCAGGCCGAGGACGGGATGGATGTGGCCCGGCGCCAGCACGAGACCGGCAAAGGCAGTGAAGACCACGAGCGACATGACCCGTGGCTTCAGCAATTCGAAATAATCGCGTGCACTCGCTTCCGACAATTCGCCGTCCTTTGCAAGCGCCCCGTGATTGTCGATGACCGTCATCATTCCGTCCTGAATGTCTCACGATCAGGACGCCGTATCGAATGCGGCGTCCTGATATCAGCGCAAATTACTTGATGCGCGGAAGCTGTTCCCACTGGTGATAGGGCGGCGGCGAAGGCAGCTGCCATTCGAGCGTCGTTGCGCCCTCACCCCACGGATTGTCGCCGGCGACACGCTTCCTGGCGAAGGCTTCGAAGACGCCGTAGAGGAAGATCAGCACGCCGAAGGCCGAGATGTAGGAGCCGATGGAGGAAACATAGTTCCAGCCGGCAAAGGCATCCGGATAATCGATGTAGCGGCGCGGCATGCCGGCGAGGCCGAGGAAGTGCTGCGGGAAGAACACCAGGTTGACGCCGATGAACATGATCCAGAAATGCAGCTTGCCGACCAGCTCGTTGTACATGTAGCCGGTCATCTTCGGGAACCAGTAGTACCAACCGGCGAAGATCGCAAAGACGGCGCCGAGCGACAGAACGTAGTGGAAGTGAGCCACAACGTAATAGGTGTCATGCAGCGAGCGGTCGAGACCGGCATTGGCCAGCTGGACGCCGGTGACGCCGCCGACCGTGAACAGGAAGATGAAGCCGATCGCCCAGAGCATCGGCGTGCGGAACGAGATCGAGCCGCCCCACATCGTCGCAATCCAGGAGAAGATCTTCACGCCTGTCGGAACGGCGATGACCATCGTCGCGAAGACGAAGTAGCGCTGCGCGTCGAGCGACAGGCCGACCGTGTACATGTGGTGGGCCCAGACGACGAAGCCGACGGCGCCGATCGCCACCATGGCGTAGGCCATGCCGAGGTAGCCGAAGATCGGCTTCTTCGAGAAGGTCGAGATGATGTGGCTGACCATGCCGAAGCCCGGCAGGATGAGGATGTAGACCTCGGGGTGACCGAAGAACCAGAATAGGTGCTGGTAAAGGATCGGATCGCCGCCGCCTTCCGGAGAGAAGAAAGCCGTGCCGAAATTGCGGTCGGTGAGCAGCATGGTGATGCCGCCTGCCAGAACCGGCAGCGACAGCAGAAGCAGGAAGGCGGTGATCAGCACGGACCAAGCAAACAGCGGCATCTTGTGCAGCGTCATGCCGGGAGCGCGCATGTTGAGGATCGTGGTGATGAAGTTGATCGCACCGAGGATCGACGAGGCGCCGGCAATGTGGAGCGCGAAGATCGCAAGATCGACCGCCGGTCCCGGCGTGCCGCTTGTCGCCAGCGGCGGATACATCGTCCAGCCGCCACCCGTGCCATAGGCGCCTGTCGGGCCTTCGACGAACATCGACAGCAGCAGCAGCGCGAAGGCCGGAACGATCAGCCAGAAGGAGATGTTGTTGAGGCGCGGGAAGGCCATGTCGGGCGCGCCGATCATGATCGGCACCATCCAGTTGGCGAAACCGCCGATCATCGCCGGCATGACCATGAAGAAGATCATGATCAGCGCGTGCGCTGTCGTGAACATGTTGAACATCTGCTTGGCGCCGTCGATCGCGGCATCGCCCTCATAGCCGTAGACCATCGAGGCCAGGCCGTGGAAGATCTGGATGCCCGGCTCCTGCAGCTCCATGCGCATGGCGACGGAGAGCGCGCCGCCGATGATGCCGGCAATGATCGCAAAGATCAGGTAGAGCGTGCCGATGTCCTTGTGATTGGTCGAGAACAGCCAGCGATTGGCAAAACTCGGCTTGTGCCCGTGATCGTGATCGTCATGCGCGTGGTCATGGGCGGCGTGATCATGAGAATGATCGTCGTGAGCGGAAGGTCCAGCCATTGTCCCGATCCCCTTTATTACTGTGCTTCGGCGACGTTGACGGTCTTTGCGGGACCATCGGTTGCGGCCATGAGTGACTTGTAGGCGCCGGGCAGGTCGCTGGCGGCTGCGGTCAGCCACTGCTTGTACTTGTCCTCGGAGACGACGCGGATGGCGATCGGCATGAACGCATGGTCCTTGCCGCAGAGCTCGGAACACTGGCCGTAGAACAGGCCTTCGCGCTCGGCCTTGAACCAGGTCTCGTTCAGGCGGCCCGGCACGGCATCGATCTTGACGCCGAAGGACGGCATGGCGAAGGCGTGGATGACGTCGGTGGGTGCTGCGGTCACGAGAACGCGGACCGTCTTGTTGACCGGCAGGACCAGTTCGTTATCGACGGCGAGAAGACGCGGATAGATCGACTTGTCTTCCTTGCCGGCGGCCGCGCGGTCCTGATCTTTCAGGAGGAAGGAATCGAAAGCCAGTGGGCTTTCGCCCGAACCTTCATATTCGTAATTCCACTGCCACTGGGTGGCGGTCGCCTTGATCGTCACGTCGGGGTTTTCGGGCAGCGTCAGCTGCGCCGTCAGCAGGTTGAACGAAGGAATGGCGAGAAGAAGAAGCACCAGGACCGGCCCCACGGTCCAGGCAATCTCGATCAGCGTGTTGTGGCTCGTCTTCGAGGGAACCGGGTTCGCGCTGGCGCGGAACTTGACACAGACGACGATGAGCAGGACCAGAACGAAGAGCGTGATCGGAACGATAAACCACAGGGTATATTGTTCGAACCAGTGGATTTCCCGCATGATCGGCGTTGCCGCCGGCTGCAGCGTCGCCTGCCACGGCGTGGGCTGGTCGGCATATGTGCCGGAAGCAAAAAGCAGACAGACCAGCGTGGTCAGGGCTGCATAAGCCTTCTTCATCACCTTATTATCTCCCTCGAGCGCTTGACCTGCAAAATAGAACGCAGAATCCTTGCCATCTTCAGCGCTTCAAACCACAGTTTGGCATTTGCCGCAACAGGTCAGAGCAATTGTCTATGCGGCATTTTTGCTCAAAGCATAGGCAGGCTCGAACGGCAAAACATCCCAAGTTTTTCATCAGCATATGAAAAATCGGCTTTCCGGCCAATCCGCGCGCGACACATTATTTCGCAAAGGTCCAATTTCCGCCGCAGTCCCCCGGTTTTCACGGGGTGGGGCTTTTCATTTTTGGTGGGCAGCTTCAACAATAGCCGCAATGATTCGATATCCAGAGGTTTCCATGGGCTTCCGTTCCCTCGCGCAGTCGCTTCTCCTGACTGCCAGCATCGCGGCCGCAGCGACGACGCCCGTTTTCGCACAGCAGCAACCCGCCCCCTCGCAGGCCAAGCCTCCGGCTGCCGCACCGGCACCTGCTCCCGCCCCGGCGCCGCAACAGCCGAGTGCCGCCAAACCGAATGTCGAACCGGTGACACCTGGCCAGACGCAGCCGCCGGCGCCGGGCACGGTGAAGTCCAATCATGGCGCATGGTCCGTCGTCTGCGACAAGCCGGCCGGTGCTTCGACCGAACAATGCGCGCTAATGCAGAATGTCATCGCCGAGGATCGGCCGGAGGTCGGGCTTTCCGTCGTCGTGCTGAAGACGGCCGACCGCAAGTCGAAGATCCTGCGCGTGCTGGCACCACTTGGCGTGCTGCTGCCGAACGGCCTCGGGCTCAACGTCGACGGCAAGGATATCGGCCGCGCCTATTTCGTCCGCTGCTTCGCCGACGGCTGCTACGCCGAAGTCGTGCTCGAGGACGAACTGCTCAAGACCTTCCGCAGCGGCGCCCAGGCAACCTTCATCGTCTTCCAGACCCCGGAAGAAGGCATCGGCATCCCCGTCGACCTCAAGGGCTTCGCCGAAGGCTTCGACGCTCTGCCGTGAGGCGGGGGCTGCGACGTCTCGATTCCCTCTTCTCCCCAGCGGGGAGAAGGTGCCCGTAGGGCGGATGAGGGGGCCGGCGAAGCCGGTCTTTTCAACAACGCCCATACGGGCTTCGACAGCGCTGGCGTCATCTCGACCATGCTCGGGGTCTTGTGGGCGCGGTGTTATCGTTAGCGAACCGGGAATAGGGTTTACGTGAAGGATGTGCCGTGTGGCCCCCTCATCCGCCTGCCGGCACCTTCTCCCCGAGGGGAGAAGAGATTGCGCCGCGCCCTCTCCGTTCCCCGCCAACTCATCACATGGTACGTTCCATCTCGCCACATCATCCTTGCCCAACAAAGAATAATTCGACGGCGGGGCTTCACTCCTTATTATGTGGAGCCCTATCTAGGGAGTAAGTGCATTCCTGAACGCATGCCTATTGGAGCCATTACCATGACCACCGATCTCCTGACGCTCTTCGATGCCGATGAAGCGACGATGCGCAAGCACGTGGCTGAGGCCCTGTCCGGCGCCGATGACGGCGAACTGTTCATCGAGCACGCGCAGGCGGAAGCGCTGACCTTCGACAATGGCCGGCTCAAGGGCGGCAGCTTCAACACCGAACAGGGTTTCGGCCTGCGCGCCGTTGCCGGCGAAGCGGTCGGTTATGCCCATGCCGGCGATCTCTCGGTGGCGGCGTTGAAGCGGGCAGCCGATGCCGTCGGCGCGGTGACGCGCGGCTATTCCGGCTCCTATGCGGCCGCGCCCCAGGGCACCAACAAGAAATTCTACAGCGACGAGAACCCGATCGGCCAGCCGAGCTTCGAGGAGAAGGTCAAGGTCCTGCAGGACATCGACGCCTATCTCAGGGGCAAGGATGACAAGGTTCGGCAGGTAACGGCCTCGGTCGCCGCAAGCTGGCAGGTCGTCGATATCCTGCGCGCCGACGGACATCGTGTGCGCGACATCAGGCCGATGACGCGCATCAACATCTCGGTCATGGTCGGCGAAGGCGAGCGGCAGGAGAGCGGCTCCTACGGCAGCGGCGGGCGCATCGGCTTCGGCGACTTCATCGCCGAGGGCAGCTGGCAATACGGCGCCGACGAGGCGCTGCGCCAGGCGCTCGTCAATCTCGAGGCGATCGATGCGCCGGCGGGGACGATGGACGTCGTGCTCGGCTCCGGCTGGCCGGGCGTGATGCTGCATGAGGCTGTCGGTCACGGGCTGGAAGGCGATTTCAACCGCAAGAAGACCTCGGCCTTTGCCGGCCTTCTCGGCCAGATGGTCGCCGCTCCCGGCGTCACCGTCGTCGATGACGGCACGATCGACAATCGCCGCGGCTCGATCACCATCGATGACGAGGGCACGCCGTCCGCCTACAACGTGCTGATCGAGAACGGCAAGCTCGTCGGCTATATGCAGGATCGGCAGAATGCCCGGCTGATGGGCATGGCGCCCACCGGCAACGGCCGCCGCCAGGGCTATTCCCATGTGCCGATGCCGCGCATGACCAACACCTACATGCTCGGCGGCGACAAGACACCTGAGGAGATCATCGCCTCGGTGAAGAAGGGCATCTATGCCGTCTCCTTCGGCGGCGGCCAGGTGGACATCACCTCCGGCAAGTTCGTCTTCGGCTGTACCGAGGCCTATCTGATCGAGAACGGCAAGGTCGGTGCACCGATCAAGGGCGCGATGCTGATCGGCAACGGCCCGGATGCGATGAAGCGGGTGTCGATGATCGGCAACGACATGAAGCTCGATACCGGCATCGGCAATTGCGGCAAGGCCGGCCAATGGGTTCCCGTCGGCGTCGGCCAGCCGCATCTGCGCATGGATCAGGTGACGGTCGGCGGCACACAGACCTGAGGCAGGAGGAATCGGCTGATGACGGACATCGAAATCAGAACCTTTACAGCCGATGACGCCGATGCCGTGCTTTCGGTGATCCTGCCGATCCAGCGCGAGGAATTCGGCATCGATATCACCGCCGATGAGCAGCCGGATCTCAGGGTCATCCCGGATTTCTATCAGTCCGGCAAGGGGCAGTTCTGGGTCGCCGTCAAGGATGGCGCCATAGTCGGCACGGTCGGGCTGAAGGATATCGGCAACAACCAGGCGGCGCTCCGCAAGATGTTCGTCTCAGCCGCGGTTCGCGGCCGCGAACATGGTGTAGCGGCCCTGCTCCTCGATCGGCTGCTTGCCCATGCCAGGGATGCCGGCCTCACCGATATCTTCCTCGGCACGACGGACAAGTTCGTCGCCGCGCATCGCTTCTACGAGAAGAACGGCTTTAGCGAGATCGCCAAAAGCGCCCTGCCCCGCTCCTTCCCGCTGATGGCGGTGGACAGCAAATTCTACCGTTATAAGGTCGGCTGACTTCACTTCGGAAAGATCATGATGCGGCTGATTTCGCGATGGCAGAATTCGGCGGGGGAACGGGTGCGGATCGCCCTCAATCTCAAGGGCATTGCCTACCGCTATGTGCCTGTGAGCTCGCTGGAGCCCGGCGAGTATCGCCGGCTCAATCCGCAGGGGCTGCTGCCAGCGCTCGATATCGGCGGCGGCCATGTCGTGCCGCAGTCGTCAGCGATCCTCTCCTATATCGAGGAGACCTATCCCGATCCGAGCCTCCTGCCCGAGGATCCCGCACTGCGCGCCGAAGCGAGAGGTTTTGCCGCCCATATCGCTTCGGAAATGCACGCTCTGACAGTTCAGCGCGTCCGGCATTTCCAGCGCGATGACCTCGGCGCTGGTGAAGCGGAAGTGAAACGCTGGCTAGCGCACTGGCTGAGCCTTGGCTTTACCGCGCTCGAAGAGACGCTCGCGCGGCGTCAGAGCCCGTCACCCTTCTGTTTCGGCGATCGTCCGAGCTGGGCCGACCTGCACCTCATTCCGCAGATGAGCAGTGCCCGCCGTCTCGGCCACGATCTGACGCCCTACCCTCTGCTGCTTGCGGTCGAGCAGCGGTGTGTGACGCTCGAAGCCTTCCGGACGGCAAGGCCGGAGGCGCAGCCGGATTTTCCGAAGACGGACGGCCAAGCCGAAACTGCGTCATATTGAATATGCCATTGCCGAAAACCGCCCGCACTTTCGCACGACATGCATCAGCTCTTCGGCACCTCCACCGGTCGAAACAGCCACTTCCGTTCGATCGCGGCGGCAAGATCGAGATCATTGTGGCGGGCAAACAGCAGAAGATGGCCGAGAACGTCGGCGGTCTCGTCGGCGAGGTCGCGCTGCATGTCTTCAGGAGAGCGGCCCTTCGCACGGCCGCGGCCGGTCAGCCGGTTCCATGCCTGGGTCAGTTCACCCATTTCCTCCTGCAGCTTCAGCAGGAACCAGTCGGCATCACGCTCGATGTTGTTGGCAGCGACGTGAACAGAGGATGAGATTTCGAACTGGTCGGCAAGACGACGCAACATGGGCGTTCTCCTTTTGTTTATGGAGGAGACGCTGATTCCCGATGCTTGTCCAGAGTGAATTGCCGCAGTGCCGGGGCGGCGATCAGCTGTGGTCCGGCAGCAGCATGCAGTCATAGGAGCGCTGCTTCAGCGCATCGCAGGCCGAGACGGCGGCATCCTTGCTGGCAAAACCGATGAAGCGGGCGCGATAGATCTTGTTGGCCCCCTGCCCAACCGCTTCGGTATAGGGCGAAGCGGACACGAGCGGCGCGCCGCCTTCAGACTGGGCCTGGGCAAGAAGCGCACGCGCCGCATCGGCGCTGGGAGCGGCCGAGATCTGGATCTGCCAGTCGCCATCGGCCTTTTTCGCCGCGGTTTTCGATGTCTTGCCGGCGTTGAGGATCTCGTCCATCGCGACGGGACGCTCCAGCGGCACGACGGCGTCATCGGCATAGGCAAGGCTCTTGGCTGCGAGATCGTCGACTTGCCGCGGTGCGTTGAACGGCACCGGGACATCGGAAGCCTCAGCGGCGGACGCGACTTCGACGGGCTCCTTGGCGCCGACACTCGCCAACAGCTTTGCGCCGCCGGAAGACGAGGCGCGGCCGAGATAACGGTCGAGTAAACCAGCCATCTTGGCGTCGCGGCTGCGGGCGGTGCGGCCGCCGAGCACGACGCCGACCACGCGGCGGTTGCCGTCTCTGACGGCGCTGACGAGATTGAAGCCGGAAGCGTTGGTATAACCGGTCTTGATGCCGTCCATGCCCTGGTAGCGATACATGAGATTGTTGTGGCCGCGCACCGTCCGGCCGCGGAAATTGAAACTGGCCGCCGAAAACAGCCGGTATTCGTTCGGATAATTCTTCATCAGCGCAATGGCGAGCGTCGACATGTCACGCGCCGTCGTGACCTGACGGCCGTCCGGCAGGCCGGAGGCGTTGATGAAGACGGTGCGGCTCATGCCGAGCTGGCGGGCCTTGGCGGTCATCACCCGGGCAAAGCCGCTTTCCGAGCCGGCGAGCTTCTCGCCCATGGCGGCGGCGGCATCATTGGCGGATTTGATGATCATGCCATAGACCGCCTCGCGCACGGTGATCGTGCCGCCCGCCTTGACGCCAAGCTTGGTCGGCGGGCGTGCAGCGGCGTATTTCGACATCTTGATCGGCGTATCCCAGGTGATCTTGCCGCGCTTCAGCGCCTCGAAGGTGAGATAGAGCGTCATCATCTTCGTCAGCGACGCCGGATGGTTCAGCGTATCGGCATTTTCGGAGGCGAGAACCTTACCGGTCCGGGCATCGAGGATCAGCGAAGCGCTGCCGGCAAGGGCCGCAAGCGGCGCCGAAACGGCAAGCGTTACGGTCAAAACAGCCGCCAAAAGCTTTCTCATGCACTTTCCCCTCATACCCTGGCCCCTCATACGCTGGTCCCTGATGCGCAGCCTTTGATGCGGGCTCTCGGTCAGACCGGCATTTGTGCCGTAATGTGACAGAAGCCGCAAGTTTGGCGCGACTTTGAGGCAACGCCTATCATTTTTCTAGTCTTTTCATCGTCTTGGTAAACAGGAAATGAAAGACCCGTGCCGGATCGGGATTCAGCAAGGCTTAAGTCGCACTTGCTAGTTTCCGGAAAAGGCAGGGGACGGGCGCCGCATGACGGGACAATTCAAGCGATTGGGCAAGCGACTGGCGATCGGCGCCGGGCTCGAGTTTTCCTGGCTGCTCGCGTCAGTCGGGCTGATGCGGCAAGCACGCGGGCGCGGCGTCGTCTTCACGCTGCATCATGTTCGCCCGCACCTGCCCCAGGCCTTCGAGCCGAATGCGCATCTCGAAATCACCCCACGCTTTCTCGACGCAGCGCTGCGGCGGCTGCGGCGAGAGGGCTACCGCTTCGTGTCGCTCGATCAGGTGCCGGCGCTGCTGGCGGAGCCGGAAGGCGCAAAGCCCTTCGCGGCCTTCACGCTCGACGACGGGTACAGCAACAATCTGGAACATGCGCTGCCGGTGTTCGAGCGGCATCAGGCGCCGTTCACGGTGTTCGTCGCCAAGGGTTTTGCCGAAGGCTCTCACAGCATCTGGTGGGAAACGCTCGCTGTCCTCCTGCGCCAGCCAAGCGAAATCCACTTCGATTTCGGCCGTGGCAGAGAGCGCCTGGCGCTCGACAGCCCGCAGCAGCAATGGCAGGCCTTCGACCGCTTTGCCGCCTACATCCACGGCTCCGACGAGGCGCGCGCCGTTGCCGCCATCGATCTGCTGGCGCGCGAAAACGGCATCGAGCCAACGGATATCGTCCGCGAACTGGTGATGGGGCCTGGCGAATTGCAATGGCTGGCGGCACATCCGCTCGCAACGCTCGGCGCCCATACGATCAGCCATCGGGCGCTCGCCCGGCTGCCGGAAGCCGAAGCGCGAATCGAAATGCAGGTTTCGGCGGATTACGTCGAAGCAGTGACCGGCATCCGTCCCGGGACGATCGCCTATCCCTATGGCACGCCGGAGGCTGCGACCGCACGCGAGGCGCGCATCGCCCGCAATCTCGGTTTTACCCTCGCCGTCACCACCCAGCCCGGGCTGCCTTCAGCGCAACTGACCGGCTATCTCCCGCGCATTTCGCTCAACGGCTTCTATCAGAAGCGACGCTACGTCTCGGCGCTCGCCTCCGGCATACCGCTGAAGCTGATGGGCAGGTAAGCCGCTACGGATACATCCGCACCTTGTCCCATTCGCCTTCCGGTGATGGGCGGCGAAATTCGACCCGGTCATGCAGGCGGAATTTCTGGTCCTTCCAGAATTCGATCGAGGTCGGCCGGATACGGAAGCCCGACCAATGGGCCGGGCGCGGAATCTCGCCGATGGCATAGCGCGCGGTATATTCGGCCACGGCCTTTTCCAGCGCGAAACGGCTTTCGAGCGGACGGGATTGCCTGGAGGCCCAGGCGCCGATGCGGCTGCCGCGCGCCCGCGTCTTGAAATAGGCGTCCGCTTCGGCATCGGTGACGATCTCGACGGGGCCGCGCAATCTCACCTGACGACGCAGGCTTTTCCAGTGAAAGCACATGGCCGCCTTTTTCTGGCCCAGAATTTCGCGGCCTTTCTGGCTCTCGAAATTGGTGTAAAAGACGAAACCGTCGTCGTCGAATCCCTTCAGGAGAACCATGCGGACATTGGGAAGACCATCCTCATCGACCGTTGCCAGCGCCACTGCATTGGGGTCATTGGGTTCGGAAGCCTCGGCTTCTTTCAGCCATTCGGCAAAGAGCTTGAAGGGCTCGCCACTTTCGGTAAAGTCACCGCTTGTTAACTCGTTTGCCGACATATTGGTTCAAATGCCCCGGATTATTCAAAACTCGCCCAGCTTTTGATAACTGGACAGGATGCAGGGTGGAAGTCATAGCAAAGTCATCTCGCCATACAAAGGGCCTGCGGCGACGCAGCCGCGCGTTCTTCGTCATCGGCGTCGCGATGTTGTCGTTGTCCGGCTGCGTCGGCGGCGGCATGGATTTCCTCAGTGAAGCCAAGGTCGACCGGTCGGTGGCCACCGGCACCGTGCCGCAGACGCCGCCGAGCACCGACACGCTTTCCGACGAAATGACCGTGCGCAACGCCGTGACCTCGGCCGATGTGCAAAGGCTCGAGGGCCAGCCGCTTCCCTGGGCGAACGCATCGACCGGCAGTGCCGGCGTCATCGATACGATCGTCGAGAATAACGAGTCCGGCCAGGTCTGCCGCCAGTTCCGCACGACCCGGCATTCCTATGTCGGCATTGCCAAATTCTACGGCAAGACCTGCCTCGTCGGCGGCGGCAACTGGCAGCTTCTGAGCTTCCAGCCGGAAAGCTGATCTCCCCAAGGTCGCTCAAATATTACAGCGTCCTTTGCACGTTCGAAAAGACGCGGGGCGCGCGCCCTCCCCAACTGGTTAACGCGTGACCGATTTCTGCCGAATGCTTAGCAAAGAGCTAACCATTTACCGCGAAACACCCCACATCTCTTCACAGAAATAACAGGTGATTAGCAACTCGGCCCGCAGGATCGGCGTTGAGAGTGGCTGTTCCTGCCTTTGCGGCGGGTGACGCCGCACAGGTTTTATTGGACGGGGATGCCGGGCAAGGACGAGGCTTGCCGCATCGCAACACCGGCGGTTTTGACATGCGCGATCCTTACAAAATTCTGGGCGTCAAGCGCGACGCGGCAGCAGACGAGATCAAGGCGGCCTGGCGCAACATGGCCAAATCAGCCCATCCCGACCACAATCAGGACGATCCGACGGCGACGGCCCGGTTCGCCGAGATCGGCCGCGCCTATGAAACCCTGAAGGACCCGCGCAAACGCAGCCTGTTCGACAATGCCTTGCGGATGGCGGAAGCCAAGAAGCACGAACAGACGATCATGCAGCAGCGCCAGGCCGCCCGCGAGGCGGCCGTGCGCGCCAAGGCGGCGCAGGCCAATGCCGAGCGCGTGATGGAAGAGCTGGCGCGCGCCGCCCAGAAGGCTGCCGCCGACGGCTCCAGGCAACAGGCAGGCTCCGCCGAGGCCGCCGACGAGATGGTGGATCGCATTTTCGGCGCCCAGGCCCGCGCGGCCGCCGGCGGCCAGGTGCAGGGTCGCGCCCAGCAGCCGCAGTATCAGCAGGCCCAAAATCAGCAGACGCAAAACGCCCAGGGTGATGCCGGCAAGCGCATGGATGGCGATGCCGCCGAGGCCGACACCAAGGGCGACGAGGAAGCGAGCGAAGCTGGGGCAAATGCCGCCGCCAACCTGTCGCTGCCGCTCAGCATCCTGACAAACCTGGTGCGCCGTTTCACCGGCGCCAAGGATACCGGCCTCGAAAAAGCACCGGATGAGGTGACGACGGCGACGGTCACGATCGACGACGTGTTGAAGAGCGGCTGGATCACCGCGTCGCTGCCGGAGGGCCGCGAAATCGGCTTCGCCTTGCCGGCAGGCACGACCGATGGTCACGAGATCAGGCTCAAGGGACAGGGCTTCAAGCTGCCTGGCATGCAGCGCGGCGACGCCGTCATCAATATTCGCATCGCACCCGATCCGCGCTTTACGGTCGACGGCTTCGATCTGCACGCGGTGCTGCCGCTCAGCATCGAAAATGCCGTGCTCGGCACCGAGGCGCGTATCGAGGGACCGAGCGGGCCGCTGAACGTGACGATCCCCGCATGGTCCGGCTCGGACAAGACGATTAGAATTCCCGGCCAGGGATTGCCCCGCGAAGAGGGCGGCAGAGGCGATCTGGTCGTCGAATTGCGCATTATCCTGTGGGAAAAACCCGACGATAAAATCACCGATCTCATGCGGAGCATGCGCGAAGGCCTGTTCCTATGAAATTTTTATGACATTCGCACCCTTTATTACGATGCCTAACAGTTGATGATCCCGGCCAAGCTTGAACCGATTAACGGCCTATGCCATAGGCAGGATCGATCAGAATCCTAGGGAGCGAAATATGGCTCAAGCATCCGGCCTCATGGCAGGCAAACGCGGCGTCATCATGGGTGTCGCCAACAATCGTTCGATTGCGTGGGGTATTGCCAAGGCCATTCATGCGCAGGGTGGAGAAGTCGCGTTCACCTATCAGGGCGATGCGCTGAAGAAGCGCGTCGAGCCGCTCGCCGCCGAAATCGGCGCGACGCTCGTCGGCCACTGTGACGTCGCCGACGAAGCCACCATCGACGAGGTTTTCGGGAACGTCGAAAAGCTGTGGGGCAAGATCGATTTCCTCGTGCATGCGATCGGCTTTTCCGACAAGGACGAGCTGACCGGCCGCTACGTCGATACCTCGGCCGACAATTTCACCAAGACGATGCAGATCTCCGTCTATTCCTTCACCTCGGTCGCACGCCGCGCCGAGAAGCTGATGACGGATGGCGGCGCCATGCTGACGCTGACCTATTACGGCGCCGAAAAGGTGATGCCGAACTATAACGTCATGGGTGTCGCCAAGGCCGCGCTCGAAGCGAGCGTCAAGTATCTCGCCGTTGACCTCGGACCGCAGAACATTCGTGTCAATGCCATTTCGGCCGGGCCGATCAAGACGCTTGCCGCCTCCGGTATCGGCGATTTCCGCTATATTCTGAAGTGGAACGAATATAACGCGCCGCTGCGCCGCACCGTCACCATCGAGGAAGTCGGCGATGTCGGCCTCTATCTCCTGTCGGACCTGTCGCGCTCCGTCACCGGCGAAGTGCACCATGCCGACAGCGGCTATCATGTCATCGGCATGAAGGCGGTCGACGCGCCCGACATTTCCGTCGTCAAGGACTGATTTCTCCATAGGGATGCGAGACCGTGCTTATCTACGTGATCAGACACGGCCAGACCGACTGGAATGCGGAGCGCCGTCTGCAGGGTCAGAAGGATATTCCGATGAATGCCACGGGCCTGGAACAGGCCCGGCAGAACGGCATCGCGCTGGCGGAGATTCTCGGCGACAAGGCTGATGAATTCGATTTCGTCGCAAGCCCGCTCGGGCGCACACGCGCGACGATGGAAATCATGCGCGCTGCCATGGGCCTGCCGCCGCTTGCCTATCGCACCGATCCGCGGCTGGTCGAGATTTCCTTCGGCGACTGGGAAGGCTCGACGATCAAGGAGCTGAAGGCGACGCAGCGCGAGCGGGTGGCGGAACGCAACGCCTCGAAATGGGATTTCATCCCGCCCGGCGATGACGCGGAAAGCTACGAAATCCTCTCCTGGCGCACCGGCTCATGGCTGAACTCTGTCGATCGTCCGACGGTCTGCGTGACCCATGGCGGCGTCATCCGCACGCTTTTCCAGACGATCGCCGACCTGCCGAAAAGCACTGCTGCTGAAGGTGCGATCCCACAGGACCGGATCATCCGGATCGAAACCACTGAGCGGACGATCGCCTGGCTATAGGTATTGCCATTGCGCCTCGATCAGAAAGCCTTCGGAAGTCCGGCCTGTTTCAGCGTTTCATTGGCCGTATGGCGGGATTTTACACCTTGGTCCGTGAAGTGGCGGTTAGAAATCGGGCTGTACCAGATTTCATGATCACCCTTTCCCGGTCGCACGTATTCGCAGCCGGCTTTCAGCAATAACTCTTTGAGTTCGCGGAGATAGCCGGCCATGGGCTCAGTAGGTCGGATTGGGGATGCGAACGAGCTGTTCGGCCATGATATGGACGGGGATTTCCGGCAGACTCGAGGTGAAGCCGTTAAGCTCGAAAAGGTCGGTTATAGCTGCCACAACTTTAGGCTCGAGGGCTTCGAGGGTGTCGGCCTCGACGGCCAGCCCTTCGATATCGTTGCTACTGGCAACCCAAACACCAGCCTCTTCATCCCAATCCGCGCGCACTCTGATCGAGGCGTGCTTCATACGATCAGTCTCCATAGCGGACACGATTGTCCTACGAGGTTGCGCACCACTGTTGGCACTACGCCGACGTGACATAGTGTACATATGTAGTGGAATGGCAGTGAATTTTATACGCCGATCTAGGCGTTACGCCGCCTATTTAACGATATCGAGATCGTTGATGACGCGTTTGCCGTCGACCTCGGTATAGAAGACGATCACCTTCACGCCGGCTTCGAGGCCGTCGAAATTGAATTCCTCGGGCGCCTGATAGGTTTTGCCGTCATCGAGCGTCAGCACGAGATTGGCCGTGTCGACCTTCTTGATCGTCGCCTCGACATCGGCACTCTCGGCAAAACCGCTCATCGGGGACAGGAAGCTGGCTGTTGCCAAAAGCGTGGCGACGACGAAACGCATGGCGACAATCCTTCTAAGACGCTGCACGAGAACATGACTGGCCACAGATAAGCTCCTGAATATGGCGAAAATTGCCCGTAAGAATGGCTTTTCCCGCCCAATTGATGAATAGGATTTTAAATATAATCAAGATGGTGCGTTAGCCCGCGGTTTTTCCCGTCCCACAATCTTTCGGCATCGCCGGCGGGCAATCGTAAATTAACCCGCGCGCCCTACAGTTGCTCGTCAACATGGGGGTTCATTTTGTTATCCAGGCTCAGCGACAGCAAGCAGTTGCGGCGCGTGTTGAAGAATAGCCGCGTCTCGTTTCTGGTTTCGTCGCTTGTCGCCCTCGTCGTCATCATGGTCGGCTTCGGGCTCGACCAGGCCAATACTGCGTCTTATGTGCGCGAACTTCATATCCGCACCGAAAACGAGACGAACCTGATCCGCGCCCGCGTCATGGCCGAGATCAATATGGACCTCAGCGTCGTGCGCGACCTCACGAACCTGATCTCCGTCAGCGCGGCAAATGGAGAGGAGATGGAGCGCCAGATCAACTGGCTGCTGATCCAGAACCCGTCTTTCATTCATATCGCCGTCGCGCCTGATTTCATCATCCGCGACATCCACCCACCGCAATCCGGCAATGAGCGGATCGGCCGCGACGTGCGCGAGGCTCTCTTCTTTCGCCAGGCGATAAACGGCGCGGCCGGCGTTCAGCCGGCGCGCTTCTACGGCCCGATCAGCATCGACGGCCGGGATGCCTTTGCCATCTTCTTCCCGGTTTACGTCAAGGAGAATGGCCAACGGCGGAACTGGGGGGCGGTCGAAGTCGCCATCGACCAGACGATGTTCTACCAGGCGACCGGGCTGATGCCGGCACGCGACCGCGAAAACCAGGGGCGCTATCCGCATCTCGGCCATCTTTCGATCGCCATCCGCGATATCGGCTCGCCGGCCGCCGCCAAAGCTTCTCCCCCGGCGCCGTTCTTCGGGTCTTCCGATATCGACGGCAAGGATCCGATGCGCCAGAAGATCGGTTTTGCCGGCGGCAAGTGGGAGCTTGCCGCTGTCCCGAACAGCGGCTGGGACGCGATACCCGAAAACCGCACCGAACTGCGCCTGATCATCGTTGCCGCCGGCTTCATCATCATCGTGCCGATCTTCTTCGCGACCCTGCTGCTCGGCGAGCGCAATCGCAACATCACCGCGCTGGAGACGCGCGAGGCAAAATTGCTGGAATTGTCGCAGCGGCTCAACCTGGCGCTGGAATCCTCGAATATCGGCATCTGGGAGCTGCAGGATGATTCGAGCAGCCTGCTCTGGGACGCACGCGCCGCGGCCCTGCACGGCAAGCCGGCGCAGGAAGGAAGCCGGGCGCTCGACGAATGGCTGGCAGCGGTCCTGCCCGAGGATCGTGAAACCGCCGAAGTGCATTTCTTCAGCTGCAGCATCGCCGGCGCCGCCTGCACGGCGCAGTACCGCATCCTGCTTGGCGACGGCGGCATCCGGCACCTGCGCTCGGTCGGCGCCTTCTATACGGATGCCGGCGGCGTCGGTAAGACCATCGGCATCGTCTGGGACGTGACCGCCGATGCGGTGACCACCGACACGCTGCGCAAGGCCAAGGATATGAGCGAGGTCAAGAATGCCGAGCTGGAGCTGGCGCTTGAAGAGCTGTCGAGCCGCGAGGGGCAGCTCGCCGAGCTTTCCAGCCGGCTCGACCTGGCGCTCGATTCCTATCAGTGCGGGATATGGGAAGCGCGGCCCGGCCGAGGCGGCTCGATCTGGAACGAGCGGATGCACGAACTCTATGGCCTTGCGCCGCGCAACGGCTTCATGACCGAGGAGATCTGGCTTGGCTGCATCCACCCCGAGGATCGGGCCCTGGCACTCGAAAGCGCCCGCTACTTCAGGCGGAACGGCGATACGCACACCCTCGTCTGCCGGGTGATCGTCGACGACGGCTCGGTACGTTATGTACGCTCGGTCGGAAAGGTCCACCAGACGGGGACCGGCGAGATGAAGATCATGGGCATCGCGTTCGATGCCACCGAAGACGTGCTGATGACGATCCGGCTGAAGGCGGCCAAGGACGAGGCGGTCGCCAAGAATATCGAGCTCGAGCTCGCCAAGAACAGGATCGAGCACAATTCGCTGCATGACCCGCTGACCGCACTCGCCAACCGCCGCAAGCTCGATATCGCACTGGAAAGCCTGACCCATGACGGCCGTCAGCAACGGCAGAAATTCTCGATCCTGCACATCGATCTCGACCGCTTCAAGGACATCAACGACACGCTCGGCCATGCCGCTGGCGATGCGATGCTGGTGCATGCCTCGAAGGTGCTGGCCAAGAATGTCCGCGGCAGCGATATCGTCGCGCGCATTGGCGGCGACGAATTCGTCATCCTCGCTCTCGACGTCGGCGACAAGGAGATGGCGCAGCTTTCGACGCGGATCATCGAGGAGATGCGCCAGCCGATCGATTTCCAGGGCTTCTCCTGCCGCTGCGGCGTATCGATCGGTATCGCGCTCGCCAACGGCATCCATGTCGATGCGCGCAAGGTGCTGATCAATGCCGATATCGCGCTCTATCGCGCCAAAAGCATGGGCCGCAATCGCTTCGAATTCTTCAATCACAATCTCCAGGCCGATATCATCAACACCAAGCGCACCGCCGACGAGATCCTCGCCGGCATCGACAATGGCGAATTCACCGCCTGGTATCAGCCGCAATTCTGCGCCCGGACGATGGAGCTGACCGGTGTCGAGGCGCTGGTGCGCTGGAAACATCCGTCCAAGGGATTGCTCACCCCCGACAAGTTCCTGCGCATCGCCGACGAGATCAATGTCGTGCAGATGCTCGACCGGATCGTCCTGGAAACGGCGCTGCATGACAAGATGCGCTGGACGGCGCGCGGCATTGCCGTGCCCAAGGTCTCGGTCAATGTTTCGGCGCGGCGGCTGCATGACGGCAGCCTGCTGGAATCGCTCGCCGACCTGCATATCCGTCCCGGCGAGATCTCCTTCGAACTGGTGGAGTCGATCTTCCTCGACGAGAGCGAGGACGTCGTCTCGCAGAATCTCGAGCGCATCAAGGCGCTCGGCATCGATATCGAGATCGACGATTTCGGCACCGGCCATACCTCCATCGTCAGCCTGTTGAAGCTGAAGCCGAAGCGGCTGAAGATCGATCGCCAGCTGGTGCAGCCGATCGTCAACGCCTCGCAGGAGCGGGCGCTGGTCAGCTCGATCATCGAGATCGCCCGCTCGCTCGGCGTCGAGACGGTGGCCGAAGGGGTGGAGACGGCAGCGCATGCCGCACTGCTGCGCGATCTCGGCTGCGACATCCTGCAGGGTTATGCCTTCTCGCGGCCGCTTTCCTTCGACGATTTCACCGCGGAAGCGACCGGAACGGGGTGGCGGCTGGCGTCCTGATCGCTGCCTGCCGATTGCCCTCCCCTGAGCTGTGGCCTGTCCGTGCAGAGAGGATAGCGCCAAGATGCGCCGTCCATCCTCCGGGAAAGACAGAAACAGCATTTCCGCCGCTGCCGGTTTGACGCAAAGAAAGGCTTTTGCCTCGGCGGTTTTTTGGCCTATGAGTGTCGCGCCTTTTCAAGCAATGGCGCGGCCGGCGGCGACCGGCCCTGGCGCGCCGCCGTGGGAACATATGTCGCACAATACATTCGGTCACCTTTTCCGCGTAACCACCTGGGGCGAAAGCCATGGGCCGGCGCTCGGCTGCGTCGTCGACGGCTGCCCTCCGGGGCTCAGCTTCAAGCTCGAGGACCTGCAGGTCTGGCTCGACAAGCGCAAACCCGGGCAATCCCGCTTCGTGACGCAGCGGCGCGAGGACGATCTGGTGAAGGTACTGTCCGGCGTCATGCTCGACGCCGACGGCGAGACGATGACGACCACCGGCACGCCGATCTCCATGCTGATCGAAAACACCGACCAGCGCTCCAAGGATTACGGCGAGATCGCCAAGCAATACCGCCCCGGCCATGCCGATTACACCTATGACCTCAAATACGGCATTCGCGACTATCGCGGCGGCGGCCGCTCTTCGGCGCGCGAGACTGCCGCCCGCGTTGCCGCCGGCGGCATCGCCCGCCTTGTCGTGCCAGGCGTCACCGTCCGCGGCGCGCTGGTGCAGATCGGCAAGCACAAGATCGACCGCCGCAATTGGGACTGGGGCCAGGTCGGACAGAACCCGTTCTTCTCGCCCGATGCCGCGATCGTCCCGGTCTGGGAGGAATATCTCGACGGCATCCGCAAGAACGGCTCCTCGATCGGCGCGGTCATCGAAGTGATCGCCGAAGGTGTGCCGGCCGGCCTCGGTGCGCCGATCTATGCCAAGCTCGACCAGGAGATCGCCTCACTGCTGATGTCGATCAATGCGGTCAAGGGCGTCGAGATCGGCAATGGTTTTGCCGCCGCCGAAACCTCAGGCGAAGACAATGCCGACGAGATGCGCATGGGCAATGACGGCACGCCGATCTTCCTTTCCAACAATGCCGGCGGTATTCTCGGCGGCATCTCCACCGGGCAGCCGGTGGTGGCGCGTTTCGCCGTCAAGCCGACCTCGTCGATCCTGACCGAACGCCAGTCGATCGATGCGGAGGGCAAAAATGTCGATATCCGCACCAAGGGCCGGCACGACCCCTGCGTCGGCATCCGCGCCGTGCCGATCGGCGAGGCGATGGTCGCCTGCGCCATCGCCGACCATTATCTTCGCGACCGCGGCCAGACCGGCCGTCTGAAATAGGAGCGCTCGCCCATGTCTTATGACCAGAAGCGCGTCGTCGACGCCATCCGGGCCTTCGAGGCCGGCGAGATCGTCGTCGTCATGGACGACAATGACCGCGAGAACGAAGGCGACCTGATCGTCGCCGCCGTGCATTGCACGCCGGAGAAGATGGCCTTCATCGTGCGCCACACCTCCGGCATCGTTTGCGCGCCGATGCCGAAGGAAGAGGCCAAGCGCCTCAACCTCAACGCCATGGTGGCGGAAAACGATTCGGCCCATACGACGGCCTTCACCGTCTCGGTCGATTTCAAACACGGCACGACAACCGGCATCTCGGCCGACGACCGGACGCTGACGGTGCGCAACCTCGCCAATCCGAATGTCGGCGCTTCCGATTTCGTCCGTCCCGGCCACATCTTCCCGCTGGTATCCCGCGAAGGCGGGGTGCTGATGCGCTCCGGCCATACGGAAGCGGCCGTCGACCTCTGCAAGCTCGCCGGCCTGCCGCCGATCGGCGTCATCTCCGAGCTCGTCAACGACGACGGCACGGTGACGCGCGGGCCGCAGGTGGTCGACTTTGCCGGACAGCACGGGCTGAAGCTTGTCTCCGTCGCCGACCTCATCGCCTATCGCCAGCGCAAGGAGACGCTGATCGAACTCGGCACCAGCTTCGACATCGAGACGCCGTTCGGCAAGGCCAAGGCCCATACCTATTCCCTGCCCTGGGACCCGATGCAGCATCTCGCCGTCGTCTTCGGCGACATCCGCGACGGCGTCGACATCCCGGTGCGCCTGCATCCGGAGAATGTCGCCGAGGATCTCTTCGGCAAGAACAGCCCGGTCGATTTCTACATGCAGAAGATTGCCGAGCAGGGCCGCGGCGTCATTGTCTATCTGCGCGAGGGCTCGGTCGGCGTTGGCCATACCGACAATGGCCGCAAGGCCCGCAACCAGGGCCGCGAGGCCCATGCCGAAGCTCAGACGCGCGACAGCGAATGGCTGGAAATCGGCCTCGGCGCACAAATCCTCAAAGACCTCGGCGTCAGCTCGATCAAGCTGCTCACCAGCCGCGAGCGCCACTATGTCGGCCTGGAAGGTTTCGGCATCAAGATCAGCACGACGGAAATTTGCTGAAGGAGCTTAGCGGCTGCCGCCAGGCGATATTCATACGCAATTTTTACGACCCGGAGATATTATTCTGGGCAAACAAAATTACTTATAATCTGCCCAGAAAGAACGATGGAGCATGCAAAAGCAACCAACGCTGAAACAGCCACGCTCACGGAAAACCGATTCCCCACCAAAAGAAAAATACATATGTAGGCAACACAAAACGATACTATTGTCGTGAAATGCCTGATGAAGTGCATCTTAGTATCATTATAACAAACTCCGTCGCCGAGAAAATCGCCATTTAATACTAAATAATATTGAGCGAAATAGTTATACACAAAAAATATAATAAACAATATTGGATACACTAATATAATACACGCATTTGAAAAGCGTCTGCTTTGCAATTTTTTCTCCTTGGATTTGATTATCTTACATTGTTCGAGATTGATCGCAAGCGCCGCAACCAGAGCATGCAATTATGTCGCCTAGTGCAGTCATGTTGTCCATAAAATCATGGGAACGTCGAAGCCTGACTAGGCGAGGATCTTGGTCAATGTTCTCCAGCTCCGCCATGGCTTAGGGCGGGGGATATTGATAACTACTGCTGAGTATTTGGCACTTGGTGAGATGAAGATATCTCTCAGCGCGGAAAAGACCGAGCGGCAGGATATGACTCGGATTTGAACTGTGGTGCGCTATAGAGTAAAATCATGCTCTCCACCCGTCCAAAAACACGACCTTCTCCACACCCGCAAACCGCGCAACCCGCTCCAACTCCGCTTCCAACCTTTCCAATCGCCCGGCCGAAGGTTTCACGCCCGGTTCCAGCCAGAGCCGCTTGACGTCCAGGGTCGATTTCTTCCGATCCGCCTTCATGTCGATGCGGCCGATCAGCCGGTCGCCTTCGAGGAGCGGGAAGACGTAATAGCCGTATTCGCGCTTCGGCTCGGGCACGAAGACTTCGATGCGGTAGAAGAAGCCGAACAGGCGTTCGGTGCGGTTGCGGTCGCGGATCATCGGGTCGAAGGGGCTGAGCACGCGGATGCGCGGCGGAGCGCCGGGGTAATCGTCGAGGGTCGAGAGGAAATCGGCAAAAGCCCAGGATGGGCGCGCCTTGCCGCCGAGCGCCGGTTCGATCAGCACTTCGGTCAGTTCGTCGCGATGGGCTGATACCCAGGCCTTGGCCTCATCGGGCGAGACGAGGTTCCAGAAGGCTGCGATCTCGCCATGGGTAGCAAAGCCGAGCCGGGCAAGCGCGTTGCGGCAGGCCCAGTCGACGAATTCCTCGCGGCTCACCTCCGGCTCGCTGAATTCGGCCGGGATGACGCGCTCGGTAAGATCATAGATCTTCTGGAAATTCGAGCGGCCGGCGATGGCGAGCTTGCCGGTGTGCCAGAAATATTCGAGCGCCGTCTTGTTCGGATGCCAGTTCCACCAGCCGCCGGAAACGTGGCCATCGGCCTTGACGTCGCGCGCCAGCATCGCGCCGTCGCGACGCACACGCTCATAGGTCTCCTCGAAAGCCGCCTCGAAGCCTTCGCCACGCCACTTGCGCCAGCGCTCGACCAAGACCTTCTCCTGGTGGCGGAACTTGTGCTTCCAATAGACGAAGAAGGCGCTCGGCAAGATCGAGGCATCATGCGTCCAGTGCTCGAACAACGCGCGTTCCTTTTCGAGCAGCGCCGTCAGATGTTCGCGCCTATAGGTCTGATTGCGGGAAAACAGGATCTGATGATGCGCCCGCTCCACCGTCTGGATACTGTCCACCTGGACGAAACCCAGTTCATGGATGAGCTGCAGCAGGCCGGCCTTGGTCAAGGCGCGGTTCGGCGGAGCGCTGAGGCCCTGCTTGGCAAGAAAGACACGGCGGGCGTCGGAATTGGAAAGCAGATTCGTCATGGCCACATCATAATCCTGAAAATCTTCCTAGCCACCCGATATCGACCCAAAATCGACAGCGAGATTTACTCTTTCATCACCGGGGATTCCCCGTATAGAAGCGGGATCGCGTGGATGCGAGGGATTGGTTTGGATATTCGTTTCGAAGATGCCGGGGTCAGTTTCGGGGCACGGGTGGCGCTGCAGCCGCTGACGCTTGGCATCAGTGGGAAGCGCATCGGCGTCATCGGGCTGAACGGCTCGGGCAAGACGACCTTTGCGCGGCTGATCAACGGGTTGACCAAACCGTCGGTCGGCCGCGTCACCGTCAACGGCCGCGACACGAGCGATGAGAAGACTGCGGTGGCCGATGTCGGCTTCATCTTCCAGTCGCCGCAGAACCAGATCATCCTGCCGATCGTCAAAGACGACATCGCCTTCGGGCTGAAGCGGCGCGGCTTCAGCAAGGCGGAGATCGAGGCGAAGGTCGAGGGCGTGCTGGCCCGCTTCGGGGCTGAGGCGCTGGCCGATCGGCGCGCGCACGAGCTTTCCGGCGGCGAGTTGCAGGTGGCCGCCCTCTGCTCGGTGCTGGCAACGGGGCCTGGCATTCTGATCCTCGATGAGCCGACCAACCAGCTCGACCTCAAGAACCGGGCGCTGGTCGAAGGGATTATCGCCGGGCTGCCGGAAAGCGCCATCATCATCACGCATGATCTGGAGCTAATCGCCGATTTCGAGCGGGTGCTGCTGTTTCATGAAGGGCGGCTTGCCGCCGATGCGCCGGCTGCAGAAGCAATCGCCCGCTACAAGGAGATCGCCGCCTGATGCAATCGCTCTATGTCGAAGGCAACAGCGTGATGCACCGGCTCTCGCCGCGGCTAAAACTGTTGTCGCTGACGGCCTTCGGCATCCTCCTGTTCATCAGCGATAACCTGGTGCTGCTTTCGAGCGCCGTGCTGCTGACGGCGGTTCTCTATCGCCTGGTCGGCCTGCCGCTTGCCGATGCGCTCAGGCGGTTGCGGCCGATCTTCCTGACGATTGCGGTCGTCGCGCTCTTCAACCTGATCTTCAATCCCTGGCAGGAGGCGCTGGTACCGCTGCTGCGGCTGACGGCGCTGATGCTGCTCGCCGCCACCGTGACGGCGACGACCTCGATCACCGAGTTCATCGACGAGGTAACGTCGCTTGCCCGCCCGCTCGAACGCATAGGCTGGGTGCAGGCCGACGATATCGGCCTGGCGCTTGGGCTGGTGCTGCGTTTCGTACCTGAGATCGTCGGCCGTTATCAGGCGATTCGCGAGGCGCACAGGGCGCGCGGGCTGAAGGTCCGGCCGATAACGCTGCTTGCGCCGCTGATCATCCTGACCCTTAAGGATGCGGATAATATCGCCGCGGCGATTGACGCGCGCGGCATTCGGCGGCATGTGAGTTAACGTTCTATAAACACGGAATTCATGATGAGCACTCGCGACCTCGTTCTTACCGCCCTCTTTGCCGCGATCATCGTGGCGCTCGGCCTGCTGCCGCCGATCTCGCTCGGCTTCATCCCGGTGCCGATCACCGCCCAATCCCTCGGCGTCATGATGGCCGGCGTCGTGCTCGGCGCCCGGCGCGGCGCGATTGCCGTGCTGATCGTGCTGGTGCTGGTGGCGATCGGCCTGCCGGTGCTTTCCGGCGGCCGCGGTGGGCTTGCGATCTTCGCGTCGCCAACGGCCGGCTTCCTGATCGGCTGGATCTTTGCCGCCTTCGTCACCGGCTACCTCAGCGAACGGCTGGTCAACCATCAGCAATCCGCGCTGGTGCAGACGGTGAGCTTCTTCCTCGCCGCCATGGCCGGCGGCATCGTCGTGCTCTACGCCTTCGGCATCGCCTATCTCGCCACCGTCGCCGGCCTCGGCTTCACAAAAGCCTTTGTCGGCTCTATGGCCTTCATTCCCGGCGATGTGATCAAGGCTTTCGTCGCAGCCCTGCTCGGCCGCGCCGTCATGGTCGGCTATCCCCTGCTGCCGGCGCGCGCCTGACGCAGAGGTCGATCTTGTCCGGCGAATACCCCAACGGCCCCGTCGAGGGCCGTTGGGCTTAAAGACATAGAGCCCTTCACCAGGCGTCGCTTCCGGTCGACATGAATGCGGGAACTTCCAAAGCTTCTTTTCATTTGTCGCAACGAACATCCGTGAAGGAGAAACCATGCGAGGCGACCAGCAGGAGGAGATGGCCGCCTGGTTCCGGTCGCTGGAGCCCGTCCAGCCGAATGACATGGTCGGCCTTTGGAGCGGCGTCGGCATTCCGTCGGGTCATCCACTGGACGGCGTGCTCGAGAATCTCAACTGGTTTGGCAAGCGCTTCCATTCCGACATGCGGGCGGACGCGCTGCTCTTCAACTGGAGACCGGGTCGGCTCGTGGCGCTCGAGCCAAGTTTCTTACCCATTGGGCTGGCGATCAAGATAGCGCCCTTTGGCCGGACGTTCGTCGCCCGCAGTTGGTTCTCATACCTGCAGAAGGTGCTTCGCGCGAGAGGCACGACAGCTTCGTTGCGGCTTCAGGCTCTCGACGGCGTCGAAACGGCGGCGATGGTTTACGACAAACAGCCGATTGTCGACTACTTCCGGAGGATTGACGATGACGGGATTGCCGGGATGATGTGCGTGCACGACGACCCCCGGCGATTCTTCTTCCAACTCCGGAAAGTGATGGATTGAGGCATGTCGCAATCGGCCGGGCGGCCGCCTTCTGGAATACCGTGTCACCCGACCATCGAACCCTTTGCCTCCCCGATCTTTCCTCAATCCAAGACAGGCGGAACATGCTATGAAAGCGGGGAAGAGGACGAGATGACCGTCATCGATCGAAATCATGTTCAAGTCCGGGGCGACGGCCAGCGTGCGATGATCTTTTCGCATGGATTCGGGTGCGACCAGAATATGTGGCGCTTCGTGGCGCCGGCTTTTGAAGACGACTTCAAGACGGTGCTGTTCGATCATGTCGGCGCCGGACGATCCGATCTCGCGGCTTATGATGCCCAGAAGTATTCGTCATTGGCAGGTTATGCCGATGACCTCGTGGAAATCTGCCGCGCGCTCGGCCTGACGCAAACGGTCTTCGTCGGGCACTCCGTCAGCGCAATGATCGGCGTTGTCGCATCGCTGAAGACGCCGGAGCTGTTTGAAAGCCTGATCCTTGTCGGGCCGTCGCCGCGCTATATCAACGACGGTGACTATGTCGGTGGGTTCAGCGGGGCTGACATAGACGAACTGCTGACGTCGTTGGACGACAACCATATGGGGTGGTCTGCCGCCATGGCGCCCGTCATCATGGGCAATCCCGATCGACCGGAACTCAGCGAAGAGCTGACAAATAGCTTCTGCCGCACCGATCCGGAGATCGCCAAGGCGTTCGCACGGGTGACATTCACGTCGGACAATCGCAGCGACCTTCCGCGCGTCACCGCCAGAACGCTGATCCTTCAATGCCGCGATGATATCATCGCCTCCGAAGAGGTCGGCGAATTCGTCCATCAGCAGGTCCCAAACAGTCAATTGGTGGTGCTGAACGCGAGTGGCCACTGCCCTAACCTCAGCGCTCCCGACGAGGTCATATCTGCAATCCGGCGGTTCGTCCGATGACCGGTGCCGATACGCAAATCTCCACGCCGGCTGAGGACCTCGAGGACCTATACGAAAACGCGCCATGCGGCTATCTTTCGCTGCAGCCGGACGGGCGCATCGTCAAGGTCAACAGAACGCTGTCGACCTGGATCGGCATCCCTGCCGATCAGCTCCTCGGCAAACGCCTTCACGACCTGCTCAACACGTCGGGCCGTATATTCTACGAGACCCATTTTGCGCCTTTGCTGCGCATGCAAGGGTTTTTCAACGAGGTTGCCCTCGATCTTGTCGCAGTGGACGGCAGAAAGCTGCCTGTGCTCGCCAATGCCATGGAAAGACGGGCCGAAGACGGCGCCCTGCTTTTCACCCGCGTGACGATGTTCCAGGCTGCCGAGCGTCGCCGCTATGAACGGGAGCTGGTCGACGCGCGCGCCGCCGCCGATGCTGCCGGCGCCATCGTCAAATCCCAGCTCGAGCTCGAACAGGAAACCGCCGAGCTGCGGGAACAGTTCATTGCCGTCCTCGGCCACGACCTGCGCAACCCGCTTGCCTCGATTGCAGCCGCGGCGCGCGTGCTGCGAAAAGAGAAGCAGACCGATCGCGCGATTAAAGTTCTCGACCTGATGCAGGGCAGCGTCGTTCGCATGTCCGCCCTGATTGACAACGTCCTCGACTTCGCGCGCGGACGATTGGGCGGCGGCATCACGATCGAGAGGCGGGCGGAGCATCTCGAGCCGCTCTTGCGGCAGGTCATCGAAGAACTCCGCTTCAGTCATCTCGACCGCGCAATTGAGGTGACGATCGAATTCGACGGGCCGATAAACTGCGACAGCGGCCGGATCGGCCAACTGGTGTCCAATCTTCTGGGAAATGCCCTGACCCATGGGACGCCGGACGAACCGGTGCGGCTATCGGCGGCAACTGTCGACGGAAAACTGGAGCTTTGGATCGCCAACGGCGGCGCTCCGATTTCCAGCGACGCGATGACACGGCTTTTTCAGCCTTTCTTCAGAGGCGAAGCCGGCACAGGTCAAAGAGGATTGGGGCTGGGTCTGCACATTGCTTCGGAAATCGCCCGCGCCCATGGTGGGACGATCACGGCCAGTTCCGATGACAAGGAGACGCGCTTCACCTTTGTGATGCCTTTGGATTGAACCGGACCGCTCAGTTGCACCGGTATGCGCGACTATCGGGTTGATTGCCGTCACGGCACAGCCAGGAATCCGAGCAACAAAAAACCGCCTTGAGGCGGTCGGGCATTCTATCGATTTCAGTTTGATTTAGTCTCCTCCTCCACCATCTCCGCCACCGCCGTCACAGTCGCCTGAAGCGTCGAACCAGCCTCCACCTCCATCGCCGGAGCTTCCTGAACTGCCCGACCTGCGCTTGGTGTTTGCGGTGGTCCGGGCGGTCCCGGTGATCAGGGCAAACAGGCCAAAGCCTGCGATGAGCATGGTAGTCATAAGAAATATACTCAATCAGTCTCCTTCGTTTGTTTCAGGAAATCTTGTTTCCTGATTAAAATAGTAGATTATTTTCCCACTCCCGAAAATAGCCTGAATATGAAACTTTCATGACATTCTGAATCACGTCAAAACTCTGCGCTGCCTAGGTTGCAGCGCAGAGAATTTCGGGCTGCCTTCTTCAAGCCGCCGCTCGATGCGGAAAGAGGACGGCTTGCGGAGCGGCTTTGACTCCAGCCACGATCAAGGGGTCCCGATAGAGGCGAGGAGACGCTATTCCAAGCCTCGAATGCAGCTTTGCGGCCGCGCTCGGCAGGAACGGCAGGAGGCAGCGGGCAATGATCGCAAGGCCATAGGCCTGCTCGGCCAGGCAAGCGCCGAGACGCGCGGCGGTCGCCCTCCGATCTTCGGGCGTGAGATCGGCAAGCAGGGCTTTTGCATCCGCCCACGGCGCGCGTTGTGTAAACCGCCTGTTCGCCTCGCCGATAAACGCAAAAATATCAGCGAGGCCGACATGGAGCTCGTAGGCATCGAAGGCTTCAGCCACCTTCCCCGGAAGGCGGGCAGCCTCGTCTACGAACGCGCTTTCCGGCACGGGCGGGACGATGCCGTCGAATGACGTGGAGAGAAGCGCAAGCACCCGGTTGGCAAGATTTCCGAGCTGCCCTGCGAGCTCTCCCGACCACGCGGCTTCGAGACGCTCGGCGGAGAAGTCGCCGTCATCTCCCGAGCGTATATGCCGGAGCAGGTAATAGCGCAGTGCGTCCGGTGTTGCGTAGGATTGGATGATACGTTCCGGATCGATGCCGTTGCCGGCCGACTTGCCGAGCTTCCGGCCGTCCACCGTGACGTAGCCGTGCACCAGGATCGAGGATGGCGGCGGCAGGCCTGCGGATAACAGGATGGCCGGCCAGTAGATTGCGTGGAACTTGGAGATGCCCTTGCCGACGACGTGGATGCGTTGGCCGCCGTTCCAATAGCGCTGCAAGAGGGTTTCATCGGAGCCGTGGCCGAGACCTGTGAGATAGTTCGCCAGGGCATCGAACCAGACGTAGACGACCTCATCTCCATCGGGGACGGGAACACCCCAGCCTCGCGCCCGCTCCGCACTGCGCGACACGCTGATGTCGGTCAGGCCACGCCGCAGCAGGGCAAGGATTTCGTTGCGCCGATGAGCCGGGACGATCCGAAGCTCGCCGGTCTCGACCAGCTCGATGAGCCGGTCGCCGTAACGGGAGAGACGGAAGAACCAGTTCTCTTCACGGATGGTCTCAAGAGCAATGCCATGTTCCGGGCAGCGCCCGTCATCGAGTTCCGACGGCTCGTAGAATTGCTCGCAGCCGACGCAATAGAGACCCTCATATGCCTTGCGATAGAGGTCGCCATTGCCGGCGCATGCCCTCCACAAGGCGTGGACGCAGGCGATATGCCTCTGATCGCGAGACGTGCGGACGAATTCCTCGTTGGAGATGTCGAGCAGGTCGCCAAGGCGCTCGAACCTGTCGGCGTTGGCATTGACGAAGTCCTTGACCGGCACCCCCGCGGCTTCCGCCGACCGGACATTCTTCAGGCTGTTGTCGTCGGTTCCGCACTGAAACCGGACGTCGTGGCCGAGAAGGCGGAAATGGCGGGCATAGGCATCGGCCTGGACGAGTTCGAGGGCAAAGCCCACATGCGGCGCGGCATTCACATAGGGGATCGAGGTGGTGATGTAGATCTTGTTCATCGGCGTTTCCTTTCGAAGGCTGTTATTGCCCGCGAGACGGATCGACCCATGAAAAGACCGCCTCGAGGGCGGTCTCTGGTGCATTATGGACGCACGAAACCCGCCACGCTATGAGCGCGGCATCATCATCACGAAAGTGCTGATCACGGTGTTGTCCATGCGATTTTCTTACCATCAAGGGCGGTTTCGAACAAGCCCAGTCGTTGCCAGCCCGTCACACCAGCCCGGGCACGACGAACACCAACCAGGCGACGATCGGGCCGATGATCGCGATCAACGCGCTGTAGATCAGCAACTGTCGCAGCACCTGCTCACGGCTGTCATCCGGTGCATTGGCGACGACAAGCGCGCCATTGGTGGAGAATGGGCTGGTATCGACGATCGTCGTCGAGATCGCGATCGCCGCGACCACGCCGATGGCGCTGACGTGTCCTTGCAGAAGGAACGGAACGGCGAGCGGGATGATCGCGCCGAGCAGCGCGGTCGAGGATGCAAAGGCCGAGACGATGGCGCCGGTAAAGCAAAGCAGGAGCGCCACCAGCAGCGGCATGCCGAGACTGGATATGCCGTTCGCCACGTAGTCGACAGTCCCGGCCTTCTCCATGACGCCGACATAGGTGATGATGCCGGCAATCAGCAGCACGGTCGACCAGCTGACCTTGTCGATTGCCGCCTTCTGGGTCTTCGGTGACAGCAGCGCCAGCGCGACCGCCACGGTCATGGCGACGAGGCCGACATTGAACTTGAAAACCAGGGCGCCGATGCCGAGCGCCGTCAGGCCGATCAAGGTGGTAATTCTCTCATTGTTCAGGCGCAATGTCGTCGCGGTATCGGCCGCCGTGCCATAGGCATGCTCCCTGATCGGTTTTGCCGGCGTGCCGCCGTGACCTCTGATCGACTCCGATACGCCCTCGGGATGGATTTCGGGCAAGGGGCCAATCGATGCGGCGTCCTGCTTCATCACTTTTGCGCCGCCGAAAATGAAGAAGACCAGCACCGCAATCGCCAGGTTGAAAAAGAAACTGGAGAGAAACAGCGAGGTCGGAGCGAAAGGCAGGCCGGCCTTCTCAACGATCTGGTTGGTGATTCCGCCATAGATGCTGATCGGCGAAAATCCGCCCGCCTGCGCGCCGTGGATCACCATCAGACCCATCATCACCGGGTGAATGCGGTATTGAACGGCAAAGCTCAACGCGACGGGTGCGAGAATGGCGACCGCGGCAGGCCCAAGGGCACCGAAACCTGTAATGATGGCGGCGACCAGGAATATCACCCAGGGAATCAAGCCGATCCGACCGCGCACCAGGCGGACGGCACATTCAACGAGCCAGTCGATCGTGCCGTTGATCTGCGCTATGGCGAAGAGGTAGGTGACGGCGACTAGCGTCAGGAACAGGTCACTCGGAAAGCCGGCGAAAATGTCGGTGGTTTTCATCCCGATGATCATCGAGCCGAGCACGAAGGCGCCGGCAAACGCCAGCGCACCCATGTTGATCGGCTGGATCGTCGCAATGATGAACATGGCGACCAGTAGGCCTATGGCCAGTAATTCAATACCCATGATTCCCCTCCCTCCGACGCCTCCAGCGCCGTAGCTGTTGTGTTCAAGATCGATGCTGATGTCGACGCACCCTCCTCCCAGAGGGCGCAGCCGCCTTACCTCCTGGTATAAAGATCGGCGTATTGCTGCCGCAGGATGTTTTTCTGAACCTTGCCCATCGTGTTGCGCGGCAGATCCTCGGCGAAGATGATGCGCTTGGGTTGTTTGTAGCGGGCGAGACGTTGCTGGAGGGCGCTGACGATGGTCTTTTCATCGAGGACGGCGCCGGGCTTGCACACGACGACGGCCGTTACGCCTTCTCCGAAATCGGGATGCGGCACGCCGATGACAGCGCTTTCGACCACACCCTCGATCTGGTCGATCTCGCCCTCGACCTCTTTCGGATAGATGTTGTATCCGCCCGAAATCACCAGGTCCTTGCCGCGGCCGACGATGTGGACATAGCCGTCCCGGTCGATCTTGCCGAGATCGCCGCTGATGAAGAAACCGTCGGCGGTGAATTCGGCCGCCGTCTTTTCCGGCATGCGCCAATAGCCCTTGAAGACGTTCGGCCCTTTGATCTCGATCATGCCCGTTTCTTCAGGCGGCAGCTCGAGCCCGGTGGCGGGATCGGTGACGCGCACCGTGACACCCGGCAGCGGGAAGCCGACCGTTCCGGCAATCCGTTTGCCGTCATAGGGGTTGGACGTATTCATATTGGTTTCCGTCATGCCGTAGCGCTCAAGAATGGCGTGACCGGTACGAGCGTGGAACTCGGTATGGGTTTCGGCAAGCAGGGGAGCCGAACCGGAAATGAACAGGCGGATGTTGGCGACCGCTTGCTTGTCGAGGCGCGGGCTTTGCAGCAGGCGCACATAGAAGGTCGGCACGCCCATCAGCATCGTTGCCTCAGGCATCAGCGAAACGACCTCGTCGGCGTCGAATTTCGACAGCAGAAACATCGAGGCGCCGGCGAGCAGCGTGACATTCGTGGCGACGAACAGCCCATGGGTGTGGAAGATCGGCAGGGCGTGGATCAGCCGATCACCTGATGTGACGCGCCAATAATCCCGCAAGGTCAGGGCGTTCGAGAGCAGGTTCCCATGGGTGAGCATCGCCCCCTTGGAGCGTCCCGTCGTTCCCGAGGTATAGAGGATCGCAGCCAGATCATCGGCGGAACGCGAGGCATCGACAAAGTCGGCCGGCTCATCGCGGGCGAGATCCAGCAACGAGCCGCTACCGTCGGCATCGAGCGTTTCGACGATCGCACCGTGGGGCTTGGCGATCGTCTCAACGCCTTCCCGGGCGGCCGGCGCAACAATCACCAAACGCGGCTCCGCATCGCCGATAAAGTAATCGAGCTCGGCCAGCGTATAGGCGGTGTTGAGCGGCAGGTAGACGGCGCCGGTCCGAAGGCACGCGAGATAGAGGATCAATGCCTCGGCGCTTTTCTCGACTTGCACCGCCACCCGGTCGCCGGGGCGAATGCCGAGCGCGTCCATCGCGCTGGCAATGCGGCCGGAAAGAGCGAAAGCGTCGTCATAGGTCCATATGCGGGTGTCATCGATCCGGATGAACGGTGCGTCACCGGGCGCAGCCGCCCGCATGGCGTCGAAAAGATGGTTGCTCACTTTCGCCCTCCTCCAAGCGTTGAGTTCACTATTTGTTGGAATGGCCGGGAGCCTTGCTGGCCATTGCCGCCGCGGCGGCTTTCGTCGTTCTGGCCGAGCAGGTTTTTGACGGCAGGCGAGGCAATTACTTCGCCGCGCTGCGCTAAGGCCTCGTGGTTGGCCACGATATCGTCGAGCTTGTAGAGGTAGTTGACCATCAGGCCGTGGGCCTGCTGCATCGCCTTGGCCGAGCGGTCGCCGAGAAAATTCAGTCTTTCCAGTCGAGCGCCGTTGCCGAGATGGAAGCGGGCGACAGGATCGACCGGGCGGCCCTCCGGTGTCCGTTCGGTCAGGAAATAGCGCGCCGCAAGAGGCAGCAATACGCGCTCCACTTCCGTCGCCGTCTTCTCGTCGTCGGGCCAGTTCGGATCGTCCAGCGCCATCAGTGTTTCGCGGGCCGCTTCCGGCAGCAACCGATCGGCGGTCGAGGCACGCGCCTTGGCAAGCCAACGGGTAAAGCCCGGCACGGGCGACAGCGTGACGAAATTCTTCAGGCCAGGCAGGTCTCTGCGCAGGTCTTCCACGACCTGCTTGATCAGGAAGTTGCCGAACGAGATGCCGCGCAGGCCATCCTGGCAGTTGGAGATCGAATAGAAGACAGCCGTCGTCGCCTCGTCGGCATTGATCTGCTCCCTCCCCTCGACCAGCACATCGCCGATCGCGCTCGGCACGGATCGTGTCAGCGCCACCTCGACGAACACCAGCGGCTCGTCAACCAGCCGGGGGTGGAAGAAGGCAAAGCATCGGCGGTCGGCCGGCGCCAAACGACGGCGCAACTCCTCCCAGCCGGCGATCTCGTGCACGGCTTCGTATTTGATGATCTTTTCAAGGATGTAAGCCGGCGTCGTCCAGTCGATGGGGCGCAGCGTCAGAAAGCCGCGATTGAACCAGGAGCCGAACAGATGGGTGAAGTCGGCGTCGAGCGCGTGATAACCTTCGGATTGGTCTTTGGAAGCAAGCAGCTGCTCACGCATCCGGACAAGCTTGGCGGTGCCGTTCGGCGCGTGATTCAATCGGCGCAGAAGCTCCTGTCGCCGCGGCTCGGCTGCCTGGTGGAGCGCGATGACCGCGGCAGAGCTTTTATCGGTGCGGTAGATTTCGATCGCCTGGTCGAGCTTGGTCGTGTCAGGCCCGAACTTTTCATGCAGCATAAGGAGGAATGCCTGCGCGCCCTCGCTGTCGAGCGCCCCCCATCGATCGAGGATCTCGGCCGCAAGCGCCATGCCCGAGGCTTCGCCCCGGCTCGACAGCAGCATTTCACAGAGTGTCTGGAGATCGGCCTTGGCTGCGACCTGCGTGGCGCGCGAGCCGGAAAACAGAAGCTGGCGTCCGCGATCCGTGATGCTCTGCAGCATGTCGGTGAAGAAGGAAGCCTCAGACATGCCATCTCTCCTCTCTTCTGCCGGCCGGCTTGGGTGCGGCCCGTTTTTGACGGCTGCTTCCCATCGTCGGGTTTCACCGGTAGTATGTAGAATGCCACTCTTCGTACACGAGGTCAACAATCGTGTATACAAGAATTATGTTTATGTATGATGGAAGTGAGACGAATGTCCGAGAATGTCGGCCGATGGCTTCGGGATGAGATTGAAAATTCAATTCTTTCCAACGAGTTCTCCCCCGGTGAGCGGCTCGACGAAATGGTGCTTGCGACGCGTTTCGGGGTCTCCCGCACGCCGGTGCGCGAGGCGCTGATGCAGCTCGATGCGATCGGCCTCATCGAAATTCGACCGCGCAGAGGCGCCATCGTCATCGATCCCGGACCGCACCGCGTCTATGAGATGTTCGAGGTGATGGCCGAGCTGGAGGGCCTGGCCGGGTCGCTCGCCGCCCGACGGCTGGACAAGGCTTCCCGGGAAGCGATCACCGCCACCCACGGCCGCTGCGAGCAATCGGCCGCCGCCGGTGACAGCGATGCCTATTATTACGACAATGAGGAATTCCATAAGGCCATCTACGCAGCCGGCCGCAGCGAATTCCTCGAGGAGCAATGCCTGCAATTGCACCGCCGCCTCAGACCCTATCGCCGCCTCCAGCTGCGTGTGCGCAACCGCCTGTCGACCTCCTTCTCGGAACATTGCGCCATCGTCGACGCAATCTTTGCCGGAGACGGCGACGAAGCCCGCCGCCTGCTGCGGGCGCATGTCGGCATTCAGGGAGAGAGGTTCAGCGATCTGGTCGCAAGCATGGCGGCGAGATGATTGGACTGCAGCAGGAAAACGAAAAGCACATCCCGCCGTCCGCACCCCACCCTAATCCAAAAACCGATAAAGCCAGTCGCGCGTCTCCTCCGGCAGCGAGGCCGGCGCCTGGTCCTCGCGGATGCGGGCCTGCCAGATGATCTCGACCTCGGCGGCGCGCTCCTCCCCGGTGTCGATCGAAATGAGGAAGCCGATGGAATGCATGCCGATCTTGTCGATGGTGGCGGTGAAGGTTGCCTGTTCGTCATAGTGCAGCGGACGGTGAAGCATGCAGGAAACCTTGCTGGGGCTATAGACGGGTTCGTCATCGACATCGGGCCGTGACGACCAGAAGCCTGCCAGGACGGATTCGGCATAGGAAATATAGGAGGCCAGAAACATCTGGCCGTTCATATCGACATCGCGAAACGGCACGCGTATTTCCGCCACATCCGGGCGTTTCGACTGACTCATCAACAGATCTGCCCTACTCAGTTCCCCATGAACACTACTGCATAATTGCTTATACCGGAACTGGCTTAAGGATAGAATTACGCAATAGTTCAAAGTGTTACAGTGTCCTCCACGCGCCTGAAAGGATGCGGCGCAGTAGCCGCGGACCTGATTGACGGAAACGGCGCGAACGAGACAGTTGTGATAGGCGAAGGGTCGGACGGCGCGGCAAGAGCGCTTGTTGAAATCGTCAGGCGATGCCCCATCTGCTGTGGCACATGACATAAGCGACCGATAGAGTGTCTTCATGAGCACCCGTCTTTATGAACACCCGATCTTCCTGGAACATGTCACGCCCGCCGGCCATCCGGAGCGATCGGACAGGATCCGCGCCATCAACGTCGCGCTGGAACATCCGAATTTCGAGCGGCTGGAGCGCCGGCAGGCGCCGCAGGCCAACGAGGATGCGGTGCTGCTTGCCCATCCCGAAGAGCATCTGACCGCCGTCATGCGGGAGATCCCCGAGGAAGAGGGCGAGATCAACCAGATCGAAGCCGATACCTATGCCAGCAGCAAGAGCCTGCAGGCGGCGCTGACCGGCATCGGCGGGGCGATGGCGGCGGTGGACGATGTGTTTACCGGCCAGGCCGACAATGTCTTCGTCGCCGCCCGCCCGCCCGGGCACCATGCCGAGAAGATGACGGCGATGGGCTTCTGCTTCTTCAACAATGCGGCGATCGCCGCTCGCCATGCGCAGAAGATCCATGGCGCCGAGCGCGTCGCCATCGTCGACTGGGACGTGCACCACGGCAACGGCACGCAGGATATCTTCTGGGACGATCCTTCGGTGCTGTTCTGCTCGACCCATCAGATGCCGCTCTATCCCGGCACCGGCGCCAAGGACGAGAAGGGCAAGCACAACACCATCGTCAATGCGCCGCTGTCGCCGAATGTCGGCAGCGATCATTTCCGCGAGGCGTTCAAATCGCGCGTGCTGCCCGCGCTTGACGATTTCCGGCCGGATCTCATCATCATCTCCGCCGGCTTCGACGCGCATCACCGCGACCCCTTAGCGCAGATCAATCTGACCGGCGAGGATTTCGACTGGGCGACCGGGCGCGTGCTGGAACTCGCGGACCGGCACGCGAAGAACCGGGTCGTCAGCCTGCTCGAAGGCGGTTATGATCTCGAGGGACTCGCCGAATCGGCGGGCATGCATATTCTGAGAATGATGAAGGGTTGAGAATGACTGACAGCGCCAAGCCGGAGGTGTCCGGTCTTTCCTTCGAAAAGGCGGTTGCCGAACTCGAAAGCATCGTCGCCCGTCTGGAACGCGGCGATGTGGCGCTGGATGAATCGATCGAGATCTATGAGCGCGGCGAAGCGCTGAAGAAACATTGCGAGACCCTGCTTTCGGCCGCCGAAAACCGCATCGAGAAGATCCGGCTCGACCGCGCCGGCAAGCCGCAGGGCGTCGAGCCGCTGGACGGCGCCTGAGGCGGCAAACTCCCTTTCGAAGACGCTTGGCTATCGGCTTCCGGCCGATCTATGATCCCCTTGCAAAACGATGAGGGGACGTAAAAATGACGGACAGGTTGAAGGGTAAGGTCGCCATTATCTCGGGCGGCGCGACCGGCATGGGCGGTGCCGCCTCGAAGCTTTTTGCAGCGGAAGGCGCGCGTGTTGCGATCATCGACCGCAATGGCCAGGCGGCGGCCGAGACCGTCCAAGCGATCCGTGACGCCGGCGGCGAGGCCGATTGCTGGACGGCCGATGTCTCGGACGAAGCAGCCGTCAATACCGCTGTCGCCGGTGTGGAGGAACGCTACGGCGCAGTCACCGTTCTCTTCAATCACGCCGGCACGATCGTCATCAAACCTTTCCTGGAAACGACCGTCGAGGAATGGGATTGGCTGCATGCCGTCAATGTGCGCTCGATGTTTCTGATGACCAAGGCCGTGCTGCCGAAGATGATTGCCAGCGGCGGCGGGTCGATCGTCTGCACCTCGTCGATCTCGGCGGTTGCCGCCACGCCAATGGAGGTGCTTTACGACACGACCAAGGGTGCCGTGCATATGTTTGCCCGCGCCATCGCGGTGGAATTCCGCGACCGCAACATCCGCTGCAACGCCGTCTGCCCCGGCTTCATCCGCACGCCGCATGGTCTGCGCGAGGTGGCCGACCTGCAGGCGCTCGGCGTCGATGTTTCGGATGCCGCCATTGCCGCGCAGCAGGGGCGGATCGGCGAACCGGAAGACGTGGCGCGGGCCGCGCTTTATCTCGCCAGCGACGAATCGAGCTTCGTCAATGGCGCCCATCTCTTCGTCGACAACGGTTTTACCGCGATCTGAGCCCCGACGCGCGTCCGATTGGACGCGTGGCGCGCTTTCATGTGTTGGAGCGTCCATGGCGCGTCCGATTGGACGCGCGGCGCTCCAGGCGCTATCTGTGGGCGATGACGCTCGGCACTGTAGCGATCGGAGATCCCAATGTCCTTCTTTCCCGGTAAAGACCCCCTGCCCGGCGATGCCTTCGCCTGCGACGCGATCGAGAACCTGATCATCCCGCGCACCAGCGATATCGGCGGTTTCCAGGTGCGCCGCGCGCTGCCCAGCCGGCAGCGGCGGTTGGTCGGGCCGTTCATCTTCTTCGACCGCATGGGACCGGCGATCCTGAAGCCGGACGAGGCGCTCGACGTCAAGCCGCATCCGCATATCGGACTGTCAACGGTCACCTATCTGTTCGACGGCGAGATCCGCCATCGCGACAGCCTCGGCACCGAAAAGGTCATCCGTCCCGGCGATATCAACCTGATGACGGCCGGCCGCGGCATCGTCCATTCCGAACGCACGCCCGACAATCTGCGCGGTCATCCGCTGCTGATGTCGGGGCTGCAGACCTGGCTGGCGCTGCCCGATGACAAGGAGGAGATCGATCCCGCCTTCGCCCATACGGAAAAATCCGCCATGCCGCTGATCGAGACGGCAGGCGTGCGTGGGCGCGTGGTCATCGGCTCGTTCGAAGGCATGACATCGCCGGTCGGCGTTTTCTCCGACACGCTCTATGTCGATCTCGACCTGCAGCCGGGCGCCAAATTTCCCTTCGGCGCGGCGCATGAAGAGCGCGCCGTCTATGTGCTCTCGGGCGAGGTCGTCATATCAGGCGACCGTTTTGCCGCCGACCAGCTGCTGGTCTTCCGGCCAGGCGATGCGATCACGCTGGAAGCCGGCCGCGATGGCTGCCACCTGATGCTCTTCGGGGGTGCGGCGCTCAATTCGAAACGTTATATCTGGTGGAATTTTGTCTCTTCCTCGAAGGAGCGGATCGAACAGGCCAAGGAGGAATGGCGCACCGGCCGCTTCGATATCGTGCCCGGAGATGAAGAGGAATTCGTGCCTTTGCCGGAAGGCTGAATGACACGAGATGAGAGAAATAGACCAGGATATCCGCCGAATACCGCTCACACTTTTCGGCATCATGCTTTAATGATGGGAGCATGATGTTATCCGAAAACCGCTCACACTTTTCGGCATCATGCTTTAATGATGGGAGCATGATGTTATCCGAAAACCGCTCACACTTTTCGGCATCATGCTCTAAGGTGAAAAGCTTCGGTTCCTGAAATGCACTTGTTTTGCCGCAATCTAATCGAATAAAAGCGGAGCAAGGAAAAGCAAGAAAGAGCGCCCGCCCGTGACACAACTGCCGAAGACCCCCCTGCTCGACCAGGTCATCTACCCCGCCGACCTGCGCAAGCTCGAGGATCGCGACCTGCCGCAGCTCGCCCGCGAAGTCCGGGATGAAATGATCGATGCGGTGTCGCGCACCGGCGGCCATCTCGGCGCCGGTCTCGGCGTCGTCGAATTGACGATCGCCATTCACAGCGTCTTCGACACACCTGATGATCGGCTTATTTTCGATGTCGGCCATCAATGTTATCCGCACAAAATCCTCACCGGCCGGCGTGACCGCATCCGGACGCTGCGCCAGGAAGACGGGCTCTCCGGCTTCACCCGCCGGGCCGAAAGCGAATATGATCCCTTCGGCGCGGCGCATTCCTCGACTTCGATCTCGGCCGGCCTCGGCATGGCGATTGCCGCCGACCTCGACAAATCAGACCGCCGCGTCATCGCCGTCATCGGCGACGGGGCGATGTCGGCCGGCATGGCCTATGAGGCGTTGAACAATGCGGGTGCCCTCGATGCGCGGCTCATCGTCATCCTCAACGACAACGACATGTCGATCGCGCCACCGACGGGCGCCATGAGCGCCTATCTCGCGCGCCTTGCCTCCGGTCGCACCTATATGGGCTTCCGTGACTTCGGCAAGAAGCTGACGGCCTATCTCGGCAAGAACATCGACCGGGCGATCACCCGTGCCGTCGAGCATGCGCGCGGCTATGTCACCGGCGGTACGATGTTCGAAGAGATGGGCTTTTATCATATCGGGCCGATCGACGGGCATTCCTTCGACCACCTGCTGCCTGTGTTGCGCAACGTGCGCGACAATGGGCGCGGGCCGGTGCTGATCCATGTCGTCACCCAGAAGGGCAAGGGCTATCCGCCGGCGGAAGCTGCGGCCGACAAATATCACGGCGTCAACAAGTTCGACGTCATCACCGGCGCCCAGGCAAGGGTCAAGCCGAATGCGCCGAGCTATACCAGCGTCTTTGCCGAAGCGCTGGTGCAGGAAGCCGCCCTCGACGACAAGATCGTCGGCATCACCGCCGCTATGCCGAATGGTACCGGTCTCGACAAGCTCGCCGAGGCCTTTCCGTCGCGTTGTTTCGACGTCGGCATTGCCGAGCAGCATGCCGTGACCTTCGCCGCCGGCCTGGCAGCGGAAGGCTACAAGCCCTTCGCCGCCCTCTATTCCACCTTCCTGCAGCGCGCCTACGACCAGGTCGTGCATGACGTGGCGATCCAGGGACTGCCGGTGCGTTTTCCGATCGACCGTGCCGGCTTCGTCGGCGCCGACGGGCCGACCCATGCCGGCTCCTTCGACACCGCCTTCCTCACTACCCTGCCCGGCTTCGTGGTAATGGCGGCGGCCGACGAGGCCGAACTCAAGCATATGGTGCGCACGGCTGTCGCCTATGATGGCGGGCCGATCTCCTTCCGCTATCCGCGCGGCGAAGGCGTCGGTGTCGACATGCCGGCGCGCGGCGAAATCCTGCAGATCGGAAAGGGCCGCATCGTCAAGGAAGGCACCAAGGTGGCGCTGCTCTCCTTCGGCACAAGGCTGGCCGATTGTCTGCTGGCCGCCGAGGATCTCGATGCCGCGGGGCTTTCGACGACAGTCGCCGATGCGCGTTTCGCCAAGCCGCTCGACCGCGACCTGATCCGCCAGCTTGCCCGCCACCATGAGATTGTCATCACCGTCGAGGAAGGCTCGATCGGCGGCTTCGGCAGCCATGTGATGCACTTCCTCGCCACCGAAGGCCTGCTCGACAACGGCCTGAAGCTGCGCTCGCTGGTGATGCCCGACATCTGGATGGAGCAGGCCAAGCCCGAAGCCATGAACGCCCATGCGGGGCTCGACCGCGCCGGAATCGTCTCGACGGTGTTCAAGGCGCTGGGGCGCGGTGTTGCGGTTGGGGTTGCGGGATAGGTGACTATGTGAGGGCGTGCCGTGGGGCCCCCTCATCCGCCCTACGGGCACCTTCTCCCCGAGGGGGAGAAGAGGGAATCGAAACGTCGCCGCAAATCTCTTCTCCCCTCGGGGAGAAGGTGCCGGCAGGCGGATGAGGGGGCTGCCCGGCAGGTCCTCTCAATAAAAAAGGCGGCGCATCACTGCACCGCCCTCTTCATTTGACGTCCCTGTGAAGGCGTTCTCAGAATTCCGTCCAGTCTTCCTTCACGGCCGCAGCGGCTGCCTGTCTTCCACCGAAGGCCTTGGCGACGGTGCTGGTCAGGGCGTGGGCCGGAGAGGCGACCGGGCGGGAGCTCGTGCCGGCGACGGCAGCGCGCGGCGTCGGGGCCACCTGGCCTAGCTTGAACTGGTGCAGCAGTTCTTCGAGGGCGTTTGCCTCCTGGGCGAGCGCATGGCTGGCCGCGGTCTGCTCCTCGACCATGGCAGCGTTCTGCTGCGTGCCCTGGTCCATATTGTTGACGGCTGTGTTGATCTCCTGCAGGCCGATCGACTGTTCGCGCGTGGCGGTGACGATGGCGCTGACGTGGTGGTTGATCTCCTGCACTTCGGAGACGATGACCTCCAGCGCCTTGCCGGTCTCGCCGACGAGACCAACGCCGGCAACCACTTGTTCGCCGGATGTGGTGATCAGCGCCTTGATCTCCTTGGCCGCCTTGGCCGAGCGCTGGGCAAGCTCGCGCACTTCCTGGGCGACGACGGCAAAGCCCTTGCCGGCATCGCCGGCGCGGGCGGCTTCGACGCCGGCGTTCAAAGCCAAAAGGTTGGTCTGGAAGGCGATGTCGTCGATGACGCCGATGATGTTGGAGATTTCGCCCGAGGACTTCTCGATCTGCTGCATGGCAGAGACGGCCTTGCGGACGACTTCGCCTGATTTCTCGGCGCCGAGGCGGGCGCGCTCGACGAGATTGCCGACATCCTCAGCGCGCTTGGCGCTGTCGCGGACGGTCGTCGTCACTTCCTCAAGCGCAGCTGCGGTCTGTTCGACGGCGGCAGCCTGCTGCTCGGTGCGGTGGGCCAGATCGTCGGCGGCGGAGCGGATCTCGCCGGCGCCGGCATTGATCGCCGAAGCGTTGCGGCCGACCGATTGCAGCGCTGCCTGCAGCTTTTCGACGGCATGGTTGAAGTCATTGCGCAGGCTGTCATATTGCGAGGCGAACGGCATCTGGATACGACCGGCCATATCGCCATTGGCAAGCTCGGCAAGGCCGCCCGCCAGAGCGTCGATGGCATGGCGGAGCTCGCCTTCCTCGCGCGCCTTCTGCTCGTCGCCTGCCCGGCGCTGGCGCTCGGCATCGTCGCGCATGCGGTCGGTCTCGCCGGCAAGACGCAGCTTCTCGATTGCCGCCTGCTTGAAGACCAGGACGGATTGAGCCATGCGGCCGATTTCGTCGCCGCGCTCGACAGCCGGAACCTCGATGTCGTTCTGACCGCCGGCGAGGCGGTCCATCGCGCTCGTCATGCCGACGACCGGGCGGACGATGATGCGCGACATCAGCCAGGCAAGCATGGCGGCAGCAAGCGAGGCGACGATGCCGCCGGCAAGCAGCGTCATCTTCAGATCGCTGTTGGCATCGGCGCGGATTGCGGCCAACGCGTTGGACTTTTCACGCGCGGTGGCCTTGATCTTGGCCGAGGCCTGGCGGAAACCGTCGAGCTGGCCCTTGGTGGCGTTGACGCCGATCTTGACGACCTCTTCGATCGGCATGTCGGTTTCCTTGCGCGCCTTGGTCTGCGGCTCGGCAAGCTCATGGAAATAGAGATCGGCGGCCTTCTGCATGCCGTCGATCATCTCGATCAGCTGCGGCTCGCCGGCCGCCGTTTGCTTGGCGGCGGCAATCGCCTTCAGCATGCGCTCGCGGTTGGCGAAGACATCGCCATAGGTGCTGTCGCTGCGGAAGAGGATGAAGCCGCGCAGGTTGACGGCCTGCTCGAGCATCGCCTGCAGCGCATCGTCGATCTGGTTAACGAGCAGCTCGGATTTTTCCTGCTCGGCAGACGCGGCAGCGGACGCCGTCGCCTTGGAATAAACGAAAGCGGAAACGGCGATGAAAATGAGAATGAGGGCTGCGAACGTGGCCGCAAGCTTACCGTTCAAGGATATGTTTTTGGCGGACATCGGTGATTTCTCCTGACGACAGTCGACGCGGCGAGAGGCAGGTCGCGCGAGACGCAACCGCCGGGATGTTTGAAGCTGAGAACATGATCGACGTGCAAACACTTGCGCCGTCATGGCGCCGAGCGGCTTGGATGAACCGCTACAATCACGCCGAACCTATCCGGGCAGGCTTTAAATTTGTTTAAATTTGTGCATCGCAGCAGCGGCCGAACCTGAGGATTATTGTGCAGCTTCCGGAGGATTGAGGATGAGGATGTCGAAATCCTTTGTGGGATCGAAATCCTCAGCCGTCATCCGGAAGGTCGTCGGGCCGATCTTTTGAACATTGCTGCCGCAGAAGCTGATGAGGCTGCCGGGCTTGCCCTTGTCGATCGTCAGCTGGAAGCGCTTGATCGGTCCCGCCCAGTTGGCGCCAGTCGACAGCACATAGGAGATCCAGCTTTCGGTATAGTTGGCGCCGCCGGCCTCGGCTTCCCGCGCGCGCTGCTGGGCAACCCGGACGAAATCTCCGTCGAGGCAGTATTTGCGGGAATATTCCTCGAAGCGCTCACCCTTCGGCTCGCCACCTTCGAGAAAGCTGATGGCGACGGTGCCGCCGACGGCCGGCTTGTAACGGTGCGCTACGCTGACCTTCTTCTTCGCCGGAAAGGTGGTGCGCCACCAATAGGTCGAGCGCAGGGTCCAGAGCGGTACGAGATCGACCTTGGCATCGCCGGCGCCCATGGGATAAACGAGGCCGCGGGCGATCCAGTCCTTGCGGACGGTTTCGGGAAGCTTGGCGAGCGCCTCGGTGGTCTTCTGGCTGTAGGGCAAGACGGGGATGCCCTGCTTGGCAAACTCGTCGGTCACGTCGATGCCGAGCGAGACGACGCGCTGCTGCAGCTTGGCGGTGATCGGACTGCCGTCCTGCAGGGTCGAGAAATGCAGGAAATTATCGCTATCGTAGTCGGAGATGGCGGAATTGTTGTCGACCTGACCTGATAAATCAGGCATTGGAAAGGCGACCAGGCTTTCGACATCCTTGTCGGAGCTGTTCTCGAAGACGTAGTCGACACGCACTTCCGAAGCGGAGATGAAGAGATCCTCTTGCGCCATGCTGACATCGTCGGATTGGGCAAAGATCAGCCCGCCGGTCTTGATCTCTGCCAGAGTATCGTTCGCGAGCGCGGACGATACGATCCCCGCCGCGACAAGCCCCACCGAGACAGGTAGAGTGAAGAGCTTCAGCATGGAACACCCCCGTGTCTGCGGCACGCCCCGCGATCGCCGCGGTGGGATTATCGCCGAAAGCTTTTGAGGGTCAATGACGGTCTTGGGAACAAAATGCTTGCAACCGGCGGCTTTGCCGGTCATGCACAGCCGATGTCAGATCAAAACACCCAACGTCTCGACCAGCTTCTCGTCTCCCTCGGCCTCTTTGCCAGCCGCTCGCGCGCCCGCGACGCCGTGCAGCGCGGCACTGTCAGGATCGGCGGCCAGGTGGTCACGAAGGCTGGCGCGCTGTTTGGCGCAGACGCGGCAATCGAGATCGACGATCCGGCGCAGGACTATGTCTCGCGCGCCGCACTGAAGCTTGCCGCGGCCCTCGACCATTTCCGGCTCGATCCTGCCGGCCATCACTGTCTCGATGTCGGTGCCTCCACCGGCGGCTTCACCGAGGTGCTGCTGCAGCGCGGTGCCGCGCATGTCACCGCGATCGATGTCGGCCATGGGCAGATGCACCCGCGCATATCAGGCGATCCTCGGGTGACGAACAGGGAGGGCCTCAACGCCCGTAACCTGACGGCAGACGATATCGACCATCCCGCCACCTTCATCGTTTCCGACGTCTCCTTCATCACGCTGAAGCTGGCGCTCGCGCCGGCCCTTGAGATCGCCGAACCCGGCGCTGTCGCCGTGCTGCTGGTCAAGCCGCAGTTCGAGGCCGGGCGCGAGGCGATCGGCAAGGGCGGGATGCTGAAGGACCCCTCGTCCGCTCCCGCCGTCGCTGCAGAATTGGAGCGCTGGTTCACCGAGGATATGGGCTGGAAAAGCCTTGGCCTCATCCCCTCCCCGATTTCCGGCGGCGACGGCAATCAGGAATTCCTTCTGGCAGGATTGAAACCGTGAGCACCGAAACCGTCACGATCGAGAAGCTCGGCGCCCAGGGCGACGGCATCGCCAGCAGCGCCGGCGGGCCTGTCTATGTGCCCTTTTCCCTGCCCGGCGAAACCGTAGCGATCGCCCGCGTCAAGAGCCAGGGCACGATCATGTCGATCACGACGTCCTCGCCCGACCGGCAGGAGCCGCCTTGCCGGCATTTCGGTCCGGATGGTGTCAATGGCACCTGTGGCGGCTGCACGCTGCAGCATATGGCAGATGCGCCCTACCGCGCCTTCAAGCGCCAACTGGTCATCGACGCGCTGAAATCCAAGGGGCTGACGCCGGAGGTCGGCGAGATCGTTCCGGCCCGGCCGGGCGAACGGCGGCGCGTGGTGTTTGCGGCGCGCAAGACCGAGAAGGACATGCTTGTTGGATTCAATCAGGCCGAAAGCCACCATATCGTCGCCATCGAGGAATGTCCGATCTCGTCGGCAGGGATCATCGCCCGGCTGCCGGCGATCAGGGCGATTGCCGCATCGCTGGCGACCAGTGCCGAACCCTTCCGCGTCGCCGTGCTCGAAACGCTTTCCGGCCTCGATATCTCCGTCGATGAAGTGAAGAAACTTTCCGACCCGCAGCGGCGCAAGGCGATCGAGACGGCGCTCAGCCTGCGCGGTATCGCCCGTGTTTCGCTGAACGGCGAAATCCTCGTCGAGCCGTCGAAGCCGATGGTCGAATTCGGCGGCGTCCAGGTTTCACCGCCGCCGGGCGGCTTCACCCAGGCAACCAAGCCCGCGGAAGAGGCGATGGCGGAGCTGGTCACGGCCCATGTCGGCAAGTCGAAGCGGATCGCCGATCTCTTTGCCGGCTCCGGCACGTTTTCACTGCGGCTGGCGCGGATCGGCCGCGTGCACGCCGTCGAAGCCGAAGCTAAGGCGCTCGCCGCACTCGACCATGCGGCCCGCAACACGCAAGGGCTGAAACCGGTCACCGTCGAAAAGCGCGATCTCTTCCGCCGTCCTTTGATGACGCAGGAATTCAAGCCCTATGACGCCGTCGTCTTCGATCCGCCACGCGCCGGTGCCGAGTTCCAGTGCCAGGAGCTTGCCCGCTCAGGCGTGAAGAGGATCGTCGCCGTCAGCTGCAATCCGCTGACGCTGGCGCGGGATCTCGCGATCCTCGTCGAGGGAGGCTACCGGATCACGCAAGTGACGCCGATCGACCAGTTCCTCTGGACCTCGCATGTCGAGGTGGTGGCGACGCTGGAGAAATAGGCGTGGCTGTCGGAAAGACCAAAAGACGCAACCCCTACTATAATGGCCCAGTGTCCGATCACTTCGACGGCACGCATTTCTTCAATCCCGAAGGTATTGAGCCCCTTGGTTTCCGCGATCTGCTGCGGTGGCAATTCGGCGGTGGCCGTGAGCGTTGGCCGCGGTCGGTCCCAAGTCCGTACGCGGCGGCCAAGCCGGATCCACGCTTAGACGGCGAGGATCTAAGGGTGACCATGGTTGGCCATGCAACAATGCTCGTGCAGGTCGCTGGGCTCAATATCCTCACCGACCCGGTATGGTCGGAGCGCGCGAGTCCCTTCGCTTTTGCCGGACCCAAGCGCGTCGTCCCACCGGGCATCGCGTTCGATGATTTGCCGCCGATTGATCTCGTGCTGGTGTCGCACAATCATTATGATCATCTCGATATCGCAACGCTCAGACGGTTGGGTGCGAAGCATCGGCCACGTGTGGTGACGCCACTTGGCAATGACACGATCATTCGCCGTGCCGTGCCCGATATGCAGACGACATCGATGGACTGGGGCGAGCGCATTTCGCACGCCGGAATAAGCATTGATGCGGAGCCTGCGCACCATTGGTCCGCTCGCGGAACCGCCGATCGCCGGATGGCACTCTGGGCGTCGTTCGTTTTGTCGACGCCAGCCGGAAAAATTTATCACGTCGGAGATACGGGCTTTCACAACGGCATCAATTACAAAGCGGCACAGCAGAAGCATGGCGGCTTTCGTTTGGCCATTTTACCCTTCGGCGCCTATGAGCCGCGCTGGTTCATGAAAGGGCAGCACCAGAATCCGCAGGAGGCGGTGATCGGGATGAAACTGTCAAATGCTGCCTATGTGGCCGGGCATCACTTCGCCACGTTCCAACTGACAAATGAAGCGGTCGACGCGCCAGCAAAAGCGTTGCAAGACGCCATGAGCGAGCATGATATTTCCCCGGAACGGTTCCGGCCGCTCAGGGCCGGCGAGGTATTCAACGTGCCGGCGGTCTAAGAAGCGATGTCAGGCGATGCTCAGCGGCGCATGAAGGCTTCGAAGGCCGCCCGGGCCTCGGCGCTTTTCAGCCGCGCGGAGAAATAGCGGGCCTCCTCGTCGATGCGGGCGATGATCTCGCCGCGATTGCCACGAATGAGGTCGCGGGCGATTCGCAACGCCTCCGGCGGCTTTGAAGCGAGCTTTGCTGCCGTGGCCAAAGTCAGAGAATCGACCTCGCCTGACTCAACGACCTTCCAGACGAGGCCGGCTTCCTTCGCTTCCTCTGCCGAGAATGCTTCGCCGGCGGCCAGCAGGGCGAAGGCGCGCTGATGGCCCATCAGCCGCGGCGCGACGAGGCTGGAACCCGCCTCCGGCACCAGCGCCAGATCGACGAAGGGTGTACGAAACTGGCTGCGGCTGGAGGCGATGGTCAGGTCGCAATGGAGATGAATCGTCGTGCCGATGCCGATCGCAAGGCCGTCGACGCCCGAGACGACGGGTTTTTCGGCGTTCACCAGCGCATAGAGGAAATCGAGGATTTCCTGCTCCAGGCCGCGGCCGCCCATTGCGGCAGCCAGAAAATCGTTCATGTCGTTGCCGGCCGAGAAGCAGCCCTCGGTACCGAGGAAGGCGGTGGCGCGGATGCCGGGATTTGTGTTGGCGGCATTCAGCGCATCGGCCATGGTGCGGTACATGGCGCGGGTGATGGCGTTCTTCTTTTCCGGCCGATTGAAGCGGATAGACTGGACGCCGGGATGGGCGGTAGGCTGCTCGACGACGATGTGATCGGTCATAAGGTCTCCTCAGGCAAGCAGGATGCGGGCGGCGGCAAGGCTTGCTGCGCCACTGACGACGCGGTCGCGAAGGGCTGCGGTCTCGGCAAGCAGGTTTTCGGCGGCGAAGCGGCAGAGCGCGATGCGGTTTTCGGCCGCACCATCGCTGCTCTCGGCGAGACCGCCCTTGGCGAGATAACAGCCGGTGAGCACGAGGCCGAACAGGCGCTGATAGGGGGTGGCACCCGAGAGCGCCTCGGCGGTGCTGTTCTCGGCAAGCGTCTTTATCAGCCAGGCGGTCGCCTGCTCGAGATCGGCGATGGCCGCGTCGAGCCTGACAGCGGTCTCGCCGAAACCATCGAGATTGGAGCCGCGGACACCATCGGCGATCTGCTTAAGCTCGGCGATGAAGCCCTTCACCTGATCACCGCCGGAGAGCGGCAGCTTGCGGGTGACGAGGTCGATCGCCTGGATGCCGTTGGTGCCCTCGTAGATCGGGGCGATACGGGCATCGCGGAGATAACGCGCCGCGCCGGTCTCCTCGATGAAGCCCATGCCGCCATGCACTTGAATGCCGAGCGAGGCTACGTCGACGCCGGCATCGGTCGAAAAGGATTTGGCGATCGGCGTCAAAAGGGCGGCGCGCTCCTGCCAGTGACGGCTGGTATCGCTTGCCCGGTGGGACATGTCGATCGCATGGGCGCAGGCATAGGAGATCGCGCGCGCCCCTTGCGTCAGCGCCTTCATGGTCAGCAGCATGCGGGCGACATCGGGATGTTCGACGATCGGGCTCATGCCGGCACTGCCTGAGCCCGGCGCCCTGCCCTGAGTGCGTTCCCTGGCATAGGCGAGCGCCTTCTGTGTGGCGGCCTCGGCGATCGCCACGCCCTGCATGCCGACCGCAAGGCGGGCATTGTTCATCATCGTGAACATGCAGGCGAGCCCCTTGTTCTCCTCGCCGACCAGCCATCCCACAGCGCCCTTTTCACCGCCGAATTTTCCGTCGCCGTAGATCATCGTGCAGGTCGGCGAACCATGGATGCCGAGCTTGTGCTCCAGCGAATGGCAGAAGAGATCGTTGCGGCGCCCGAGCGATCCATCGTCGTTCACCAGGAATTTCGGCACCAGGAAGAGCGAGATGCCGCGGGTGCCGGCCGGCGCATCCGGCAGGCGGGCCAGCACCAGGTGGATGATGTTGTCGGCCGCGTCATGCTCGCCCCAGGTGATGAAGATCTTCTGGCCGAAGAGGCGGTAGCTGCCGTCGTCGCTGCGCTCGGCGCGGGCTTTCAGCACGCCGAGATCGGAGCCGGCATGCGGCTCCGTCAGGTTCATGGTGCCGGTCCATTCGCCGGAGACCATCTTCTCCAGATATTTGTCTTTCAGCGCAGCACTGCCATGGGCACTGACCGCCTCGATGGCGCCCATCGTCAGCGTCGGAGCGAGCGCAAAGGCCATGGAACCGGAATTCCACATTTCGAGGGCCGCGACATTCAGCATATGCGGCAAGGCCTGGCCGCCGAAAGCTTCAGGCGCCGTCAGGCCGTTCCAGCCGCCGGCAATCCAATGGCGATAGAGATCGCGCCAGCCATCCGGCAGCCTGACCTCGCCATCGATCAGGCGGGCGCCTTGGCGGTCGCCGATGTCGGCGAGCGGCGCCACTTCCTCTGTGGCAAAACGTCCCGCTTCGGCCAGGATCGCATCGACGAGATCCTCGCCGAGATCGCCGAGCAGCCCCTTTGAAATCGCCTCGTCCATACCCGCTACATGCTTCAACGTGAACGCGATTTCCTCGACGGGCGCCTTATACATGGTTTTTCCTCCGCAGACCGGCCTCGCGCGGCAAAGCCCCTCCGAGGCAAGGGCTAATTGATTTTTACGTAAACGTCAATTTCGATTTCTTCAGTGGTCATGCGATAGTTTGGCTGAGATGACGCTTTGCTGTTGCACCGTTGCATAAATAGCCGTCATGGAGACACTACAGCGCCGCGCGTCTTTTCAGACGCGCAAAGGACGCTGTATCACTTTGAATGCTGCATAATTTTATCCGTAAATCGATTCCGATTTAAGGAATTATGCAGTAGGGAATGACATCGCCTTCGCAAAGGACCGGCGACCAATGGATACATTGCCCGTCAACATACCCGGTTTCGTCTGGGCCTATCGCTTCTCGCCGGGTGAAAAGACCGCGGTGCGGCTGAACAACAGTGCGACGGTGGCGGAACTGACCGCGGAAAACTGTTTCTACTGGCTGCACCTCAACCTTGTCGACGCCCGCGTGCCGGCCTTGCTCGATACGCTGGAGGGGCTGACGGAGGACGCGAAATCGGCGCTGACGACGCGGGATACGCATGCGGCCATCACCGTGGACGAGCAGATGCTCTATGGCACGCTCGTCGACTGTCAGCGCGATTTCGCCCAGGACACCAACAATCTCGGTTGGCTGCATTTCGCCATGTCCGACCGCTTTCTCATCACCACAAGGCTGCAGCCGCTGCGCAGCGTCGAACGGGCGCGGGCGCTGATCGAGAAGAACCCGGGCAAATTTTCCCGGCCGGTCGATCTCTTCGAACTGCTGGTGATCGAATTCCAGCGCACGCTGATCGCAATCGTCATCGAACTCACCGAAGAACTGAACCAGATCGAGGATATCGTCTACGACAGCGCGCAGCGCGATGAACGCCGGCGCCTGGCGCCGGTCAGGCGCACCGTGGTCAGGCTGCATCGGCATCTGCGCACCGTGCTGGCGCTGATGCGCCGGGCGGCGGCGGCCGACGACGACGAGATGCCCTTCGGCTTCGACGATGTGGCGCGGCGGCTGACCAGCCGGCTGGAAACGGTCGACCACGATATTTATGCGCTGCAGGACCGGGCGCGCCTGCTGCACGAAGAAATCGATTCGAAACAATCCTCCGAAACCAACCGTCACCTCTATTTGCTATCGATTATGACGGCCTTCCTGCTGCCGCCGACCCTGGTGACCGGCTTCTTCGGCATGAACACCGCAAACCTGCCCTTCGCCGTCGGCGACTACGGCACGGAATACGCCGTCGTCCTCATGGTCGCCTCCATCGCCTTAGCCTGGTGGCTGCTGCGGCGGGTGGATATTCTTTGAGCGGGAAAAGCTTGGCGTGACCGGGGGCGCGCGGGTCCGCTCCTAATCCATCAAACGTCGTGGTATTTGCCACAAAGCTCACCCCACTCTCCGCCATCCTCGGGCCTGACCCGAGGATCCACGCAGGCCTCCTCCATCAGCAGCGGGCATGGATCCTCGGCTCAAGGCCGAGGATGACGGAGGGTGGGATAACGTTCCTGCCAAACTCGCCGCCGATGCAGCGGCGTTGCGGCTATCGCATCACGTCACATCGCATTGACACAGACCAATCGGAAGCGCGGCGCGCTTCCAGCCTCAATACGGCGAATAGCACTGCTGGCGCGGGCCGTTATAGGGCTGGAACGTGTTGTCGTAGGCGCGATAGGACCGGTAGCGGTTTGCGCACCAGGCGACGTGGCTCGAACCCATGCGGGGCGCAGGCGCGACGTAACGCGGCTGCGCGACGATTGCGCCACCGATGACCGCGCCGGCGCCGAAGGCGGCGAGCGGATACCAGTAGCCGTTATAACGGCGGTATCCCGGGCGGTAATAGGAATATCCGCGATAGCCGCCGTAATAGCCGGGCCGGTAGTAGGCGCCGGGACGATAGCCGGGCCGGTAACCGGGGCGATAGTAGCGGCGATACTGGACGTTCTCGACGGCGGAGGATTTTTCCACCTGCGGGGCGGTGGGCATCTGGATTGCCTGCGACGGCGCAAAGCCCGTCAGCACCACGGCGGCAGCCAGAACTGCGGTCGCAATCTTGTTTCTCAGCCCGATCATTGCTTCAACTCCCATTCAACAGCGATCACCGCCTGCCCAGCAACGCTTCCGCGCCCGAATGGTTCCAGAAGCAGCCGGGGCCGGCTGCTTTCCCTTTTAGAGAGTCTGAACTGAACCGGAGATTAACCGGCGCCGGCGATGCGATCAGGCAACGGCGGAGATTTTCGCCTGGTCGCCCTGCAGGCGGTTCACCATGAAGTTCGAATACCATTCGAGGAACTGCATGACGCCGCCTTCATGCAGGGAAGAATAGGGGCCTGGCTCATAGGCGGGCGAGTGGATGCCGAAGGCGTTTTCCTCGACGATGCGGCGATCCTGATCGTTGGTCTCGGTCCAGACGTGGGTCAGTTCCTCGAGATTGTAATCCACGCCTTCGACGGCGTCCTTGTGGACGAGCCACTTGGTCGTCACCGCCGTCTCATTGGCGCTGAGCGGCAGAACCCGGAAGGAGATGGCGTGGTCGCCGAGCAGGTGGTTCCACGTCGTCGGGTAATGGAAGAGCAGCATGGTGCCGATATGACCGATCGAGATATCGTCGGAGAGCGGGCGCTTGACGGCGCGCTTGCCCGACATGGTGTAGCTCTCGGCATCCTCGATCAGCGGCATGCGGGCGGTGCGGAACTGACCGTCCGGCGAAATCTGGAACTTGCTCGGCAGGCCGGCCGCCTCGCAGCGCGCCCAATGGCCGGCGATCTCGGGATCGTCGGCGCCGCCATCCGTGCCGGTGACGCTCGGGGCTTCGGGATAGGTGCGGCAGAGTTCGGGGTGATTGGCGGCGCAGTGATAGCACTCGCGGTTGTTTTCCCAGACGAGCTTCCAGTTGCCCTTCTCGATGATCGTGCTCTGGAAGGCGACCTTGCTCTCACTGATCCGGTGCGGCGCGACATAGGGTTCGATCTTGTCGCGCACCGGCTGGAAATCCGGGGCGGTGTTGGCAAGGCAGATGAAGACATAGCCAGCGACGATTTCGCAATGGACGGGCTTCAGGTTGAAGCCTGATTTGTCGAAGTCATCACCCATGTGGCGGGCGAAGGCGAGCTTGCCGTCGAGATCATAGGTCCACTGATGATAGGGACAGACGAGGCGCACGGAGGAGCCGTGCTCCTTGGTGCAGACGCGCGAACCGCGATGGCGGCAGCTGTTATGGAAGGCACGGATGACATTGTCGCGGCCGCGGACGATGACGACAGGATAGCTGCCGATCTGAACGGTGAAATAGGCGCCCGGCTTCGGCAACTCGCAATCATGGCCGATGAACAGCCAGTCGCGATAATAGATCATCTCCATGTCGAGCTGGAAATAATCCTCATCGATGTAGAACGGCTGTTCGAGGCTGAAGCCCTCACGGCGGCTCTTGAGCTGACGCAAAACGTTGCTGCGAATATCCATCTTCATGTCCTCGTGCACCCGGCTGCCGGCTGCCGGCAAGAAGGCCGGCGGAAGCGCGCCCGCTTCCTTCTCCTTGGGGAGAAGTGTTCATGGCGTCATTTAATCACCGAGCCTGCCTGCCGCTTGGTTGTAATGCGACATCGGCTTCGAAATTGACGACAGGATACGGCAAGCCGCAAGCCGCCGATCCCGGTCGATGACATTGCCCGACTCTCCGGGCAATTATCCTCAATTGCGACATGGCGTAAAGACCCGCTCCGCAAAGAGGCCGGCTGCCTGATATCGATCGCCGTCGCATTTGCGACATCTGCCGGCATTTGCCTCCCAGCCGGCCGGCCGCGGGGCCATTTTTTAACATCGCCTTAAGCATACGGTCCTATCCTCCTGATGATCACCGACCGACCGAAGAACGCGAACCATGGCCAGACTCCGTTATTTCGACGCGAAAGATGCGAGCAGATCGCAAGAACCGCAGCTGATTGCCGCCCATTCCGAATTCTTGCGAACCGGTCGCATCCCCCGCGAGCGGCGGCATTGGCTGGCCGAGGAAAAGCGGTATTTCACCCATGACGAGGTCGCAGCGAAGACCGGACGAAAGCTGCAGGTGGCCGGCGAGAAGACACATCAGCACATCAACGGCTTTCACCACTCGATCCAGTTTCCGAAGATGATCTTCCACCGGACGCTGGAGGATAGCCCGCATCTCGGCTATTGCCACGTCACCGCCGCGCGGACGAAATTCGCCCATTACGAAGAGGTAAGCTGGGCCTTCTACATCTCCAATTTCTATTCCGAGATCGGCGAGAACGACAATTTCTTCGAGCGCATCGATGTCGGTTATTCCCGCATGTATTTCGCCGTCGCGATCAAACCCGGCGAGAACTCCGCGGAAAAGATGACTATCGACCGGTCGGTGCGCGGCAACGGCCTGCTCTTCCGCACGCATGATCCGCAGGCGGCGATTCGCAACATCCTGCTGCTCGGCGCCCGCAACGAACAGCTGCGCGAAATCATCCGGCAGCTCTAAAGCGATTGATCGTGGGCGGCGGAAAGCCTAATGACTGCCGGGACGAACACAGGCAGGATATGGCACGCACGATCAACATAGAGGCAGACAGGCAGGCAGCGCTCGAGGCGGCCTCAGCCGCTCTTGCCGGCGGCTTTGCCATCGCCATCCCGACGGAGACCGTCTACGGCCTTGCCGCCGACGCCACCAATCCTTTAGCCATCGCCCGCATCTACGAGACAAAGGGACGACCGCGCTTCAACCCGCTGATCTGCCATATGGCCGACCTCGCGATGGCGGAAGAACATGCCGAATTCGACCCGGTCTCGCGGGCGCTCGCTGCAGCCTTCTGGCCCGGTCCGCTGACCCTCGTGCTGCCGCTGAAGCGGGAAAGCCCGATCCATTCGCTGGCGACCGCCGGACTCGACAGCGTCGGCATCCGCGTGCCGAAGGGGTTTGCAGGCGCTTTGATCGGCGCCTTCGGACGGCCGCTCGCAGCCCCCAGCGCCAATACCTCAGGCGGGGTCAGCGCCACGAGTGCCGCCCATGTCGACGCCGATCTCGGGGCGAAAATCCCGCTGATCCTCGATGCAGGCCCAAGTGCGGTCGGCGTCGAATCGACGATCGTCAAGGCAGAGGGCGGCCAACTCAGGCTGCTTCGGCCGGGTGGACTGGCGGCGCGCGAGATCGAACGCATTGCAGGCCAACCGCTGCTGCGGGCGAAGGCGGCATCGGCGGCCATCGAGGCGCCGGGCATGCTCGCCTCGCATTACGCGCCGGGTGCTTCCGTGCGCCTCAATGCAACGGCAGTCGAACCCGGCGAAGCGCTGATCGCCTTCGGCAGCGCCGCGGTCTCCGGCGCGGACAGTGCGCGGGTCGTCCTCGATCTCAGCCCGCGCGGCGACCTTGCAGAGGCGGCGGCCAATCTTTTCGACTATATGAAGCGAGCCGATGCCAGCGGCGCTCGGAGCATCGCCTTTTCGCCGATTCCCGAGGAGGGGCTGGGCGAGGCGATCAACGACCGCCTGCAGCGGGCAGCCGCGCCCCGCGACTGAAGGACCAGGAACAGGATGGAGAATCGAGCCCGATGAGCAGCATTTCCAGCGAGGATCTCGACCGCTTCGTGGCGATCGTCGGCGAAAAATACGCGCTTCGCAGCGAGGCCGACCTTGCGCCGCATCTGATCGAAAACCGCGGGCTCTATCACGGCTCCTCCCCTCTCCTCTTGAAACCCGGTTCGGTCGAAGAAGTCTCGGCGATCATGAAGCTTGCGACGGAGACCGGAACGGCGATCGTGCCGCAGACCGGCAATACCGGCCTCGTCGGCGGCCAGACACCGCGTCAGGGCAGGTCCGATATCATCCTGTCGCTCGAACGCATGAACAGGATCCGCGATGTCGATCCGGTGGCGAACGTGCTGGTGGCCGATGGCGGCGCCATCCTTGCCGAGGTGCAAAAGGCGGCCGAGGCGCATGGGCGGCTGTTTCCGCTGTCGCTCGGCTCGGAGGGCTCCTGCCGCATCGGCGGCAATCTTTCCACCAATGCCGGCGGCACGGCCGTGCTTGCCTATGGCAATATACGTCAGCTCTGCCTCGGTCTCGAAGTGGTGCTGCCGACCGGCGAGATCTGGGACGGCTTACGCCGCCTGAAGAAAGACAATACCGGCTACGACCTGCGCGATCTCTTCATCGGCGCCGAGGGCACGCTCGGCATCATCACCGGCGCGGTCCTGAAGCTCTTTCCCCAGCCGCTCGGCCATCAGGTGGCCTTCGCCGGCCTGAATTCGGTGACGGACGCGCTTGGCCTCTTCAATCTCGCCTCCAGCCTCTGCGGCGCCTCGCTCACCGGTTTCGAGCTGATGCCGCGTTTCGGTGTCGAGATCACCACACGCCATATCGACGGCGTGCGCGATCCGCTGGAAACGGCCTATCCCTGGTACGTGCTGATCGATATTTCGACGTCGGATTCGGCCGAGACGGCGGAGCGGATGATGAATGGCGTGCTCGAACAGGGTTTTGAGGCCGGGCTGGTGCTGGATGCCGCAATCGCCTCATCCGTGGCGCAGCAGAAGGCGCTCTGGCACATGCGCGAGAGCATGTCGGATGCGCAGAAGCCGGAAGGCGGGTCGATCAAGCACGATGTTTCCGTACCCGTGTCGAAGATCCCGCATTTCATGGCCGAGGCTGAAGAAGCGGTGATGGCGGCCATGCCTGGCGCCCGCATCTGCGCCTTCGGCCATATGGGCGACGGCAATATCCATTACAATATTTCCCAGCCGGTCGGTGCAGACAAGGACGCCTTCATTGCCCGCTGGCATGAGATGAACCATATCGTGCATGGGCTGGTGCTTGACCATGGCGGCTCGATCTCGGCCGAGCACGGCATCGGCCAGCTGAAGCGCGACGAACTGGCGGCGATCCGCCCGGCAATCGAAATCGAGCTGATGCGCCGCATCAAGCGCGCCTTCGACCCTGCCGATATCATGAATCCGGGAAAAGTGGTCAGCCTCGAGGTGTGAGGTCGACGAGACCGGCCCCTCATCCGGCTGCCGCCACCTTCTCCCCGTAAACGGGGCGAAGGGAGATGTCGCGACCTCCCCATTCCCCACCAACCTCTCGTAGGGCACGTCCCTCGCCCCGTTTTTACGGGGAGAGGGTTAGGGTGGGGGCAGCCATTGACGCGAAGCGGACTGCTGTAGCTCAAGCACTGAACATGTCTGAACCCACCGCCCGCTTTCCTGAAATTACCTCAGCTTTACTGCGTACCGCCGCCGGTCAGGAGCATCAGCGCCGGCGACTGCTGGGTGGCGTTCTGGACGTCGTACATCGCGGTGAACCGGCGCAGCAGCTTGTCGACCTTCTTCGGATCCTGGAGATCCTCGAGCTTGACGAAGCGGTTGATGAGATCGGCCTGCTTGGCGACATCCATGCCGGAGATCTGCGACGGCAGGCTGTAGGCTGTGGTGATGACCTGATAAAGCGCCCTGTCGCCGAGGATTCCATAGATCGAGGTAATGCTCGAGGCCTTGCGGCTGAAATAGAGCGCCAGACGGACGCCGTCGTTGCTTTCGCCCTCCTGGGCTTCCATCGTCTGCTGAACATAGAGCTCTTGCGTATGCTCCTCGGCCGCCTTGTTCTGGATGGTGCCGATCTTGGCGCGGGTCAGGTTACCATCCTTATCGAAATTGAAGGCGGCGACGATATCCTTGAATCGCGCATCGGCGGTGGCGTTGAGATAGCTCTTCTTGTCGTCGGGATCGGATGTGAAGATCTTCTTTAGCGTCGCCTTGTCGTAATCCTTGGGGTCAAGGTTGTTCGCCTTCAGCACCAGGTCGGTCAGCCGGCTGTCGTCCAGGAAGTCGTCGAGCGACTTTACCTTGGCCATGCCCTTGGCGAAATAATCGACTTCGGCCGTCGCATCCTTCGCTGCCTTGTCCTTTACCGGACCGTCCTTCATCAGCATGGTCATATGCGATCTATAGTCGGTGGCGTATTTGGCCATTGTCGCGTCGGGCAGCGCCTGGAAGGGTGATGCCGCCTTGCCGTCGGGGCCGAAGTTGAAGGCGCGGGCAAGGTTGGTGATGCGTTCATCCTTGAGCGAAGCGACATAGCCGTTCGGATCATAGGCATCGCTGGTCAGGATCTTGCGCATCATCGAACGCGATACGTCCTGGTCGGTCAGGCCGAAAGCCTGCAGCGCCACATGGAAGAGATCCGGTAAATTGTCGTTGCTCTTGGTGAAATCCGCTGACGAGTTGCTGCGCAGGAAGTCATTGACGCTGTCGACGTCGGAGAAATTCAGCAGGCTGCTGCTGTCGGCCATGAGCTTCTGGTAGTTGGATGCGACCTCGTCGATCGCCTCGTCGCGCTCGTCGTCATAACGCGCCGCGTAATTGTCGTTGGTGGTCTGCGCCTGGTCGGCCGTCTGGACCGAGCTGACGACAGGAAGCGATCCATCGGCGGCGAAGTTGAAGTCGGCATTGAGATCGGCGTGACCGGCTGCTGCGGCCGCCGTCGCATCGGTCAGGATGCTCTTCAGATCGGCGTCCGAGATATCGAACGGCAGATTGTAAGTGCTCTTCAGGAAATTGGTGATGCCGTCATCGGCAATAAGATCATCGACATTGGCGATTGCCCTCATCCGCGCGGAATAGTCGTTGGTCCGCGCTGTGGCACTAATTTTCGTATTGCTGATCTGGGCCGCCGTCTGCGCCTGCATACCATCTTCAAGCGTGCCGTCCGCCTTGAAGTTGAAGGCGGCAGCAACGTCGGCATAAGTGCCGGTGCCGCTCTGGTCGGTCAGGATATTCCTGAGATCGAGATCGCTGACCGTCGACGGGATGCCGAAGGCGTTGCGGACGAAATTGTTCAGTTTCTGGTCCGCCAGCAACTGATCGACGTCCGAGATGCCGGCGATGGTCGCCTGATAGTAGACGGCCGCCTCATTGGCCTTGCTGGTGGTGGTCGCGCTCTGCGAGGCACTTTGCGAGGCGTAAAGGGTGGCGACAGAACCGTCCGTCTTGAAATTGAAAAGTTCGTGGACGTCGCTATAGCCCTGAGCGCTGGCAGCCGCGGGATCGACCAGGAACGTCCTCAGCGTCGCATCAGAGACGCTGTCGGCGATCTGCATGCTGTTTCTGATGTAGCTGACGGCAGCGGCATCCGACATGATGTCATCGACATTGGTGACATTGCCGATCATGCCTTTGAAATGCGCGGCGTTCGCCGCCGACTTGTCGGTGGTCGACTTGCGCTGCGCTTCCGTCTGAATCACCGAACCGTTGATCGAACCGTCCGCCTGGAAATTGAAGTCGGCATTGATGCCTGCATGGCCCTGAGCCGCGGCATAGGCCGAATCCGTCAGGATGTTCTTCAGCTCGGCATTGCTGAAATTCGTGCCGAGACCATAGGCATCCTTGATGTAGCGCGCTAGCACATTGTCGGCGAGCAGGTCGTCGACATTGGTGATGCTGCTCGATTGCGAGGTCAAGGTATAATAATTGCCGGTGTTCGACGCAGCCGACTGCAGATTGTTCGCCTGGGCGATAGACTGGGCGCGCGCCGTGTTCGACGTCGAACCGTCCGCCTTGAAATTGAAAGCATTGTAGACATTGGTGAAGCCCATCAGCTGGGCATAGCCGGGGTCGGTCAACACCGTGCGCAGCGCTGCCGCGGTAAAGTCGGCGCCCATGCTGTAGGCTGTCTTGATATAGGAGGTTAGCCGGTTGTCGGCGATCAGGTCATCGACATTGGTGATCGTGCCGATCTTGGCGGTGTAATAGGCCTTGTTGTATTCGGCCGCCGTCTTACCGACGTAATAGACGTCGGAGCCAACCGAATTGTCGATGATGACCGATTGGGAATTCAGCGTGTAGGACTCGATGACCGAAGCCTTCTGCGCGGCGGTCTGGGCCGTGCCGGTGACGGTACCATCGGCGTTGAAGCTGAACTGGGCGGCAAGCGCCTTATACTTGTCGCCGCCCTGCGTATTGACGAAGCTCGTGGGGTCGCTGAGATCGCTGGTCAGCACCTGCCGCAGAAAGTCCTTCGACGCATAGGTGGGATCGATCTTGAAGGTCTTCAGCACATAGGTGCGCAACCGGGTGTTGTTGACCAGGTCGTCGACGCTCTGCACGCTGTCGATATTGTTGCTGTAATAAGTGCTCTCGGCGCTCGCGGCCTTTTCGGCATCGGCGAATGATTGTTTGTAAAGGCCGATGAGCTCGTCCTCCTGCGCATCCGTCTGCACGTCCTTTTCCGGCGCATTGAAATTGAAGGCGGCGGCGAATTCGCGGTAGCGCGTATCGGAGAGCTTGTTGGCGTAGCTGTCGGGATCGGTGAGATCGCTTTCCAGCACCTTCTTCATGAAGGCCTTGGCGTAGGTCATGTCCTCGAGGCCATAGGCCTTCATCGCATAGCTGTAGAGCTTGTAGTCGCCGAGGAAGTCGTCGACGTTGGTGACCTTGTTGATATGGTCGGCGTAGTATTGGGCATCCTTCTTGACCGTCGTCTGCGACGCGACCTTGTTGAGGCTCGACGTCATGTCCCGCGACAGGATCGTGTAAGCGAGGGAAGCCGTGATCATGGAAAGCGCCCTTTTCGGCAAAATCTCTAAAAGAACGACGAAATGCTGGTGAGCATATTTTGCCATGGAAAGCTTACCTGAGACTTACCTCCGGATGCATCATTCCAGGACACCACATCGTTCACCTTCCGGAAACCCTGCCGGATTCGGTTTTGATAACCATCAGAGGAGGCAAAGTTTTCTTAACCGCAATTTTTAAGCTGTACGGAACGGCAGCTGCCTATTGTCGGCCATAGAGGACGAAAAGTCCCAAGGAGAAGACCGAAAATCGGCTCTCAGGTAAGACAAGGGTAGAATGAAATGAACAATCCCGTTATGAAGCCCGCCTGGGCTGGCACGACGTTACGCCTCGATCCGTCCCGCTTCCCCCAGCAGGTCAGCTACGCCATCCATGATTGTTCGGATGACGTCAATATCACCATAGACGAACGTGGCGCGGTCCTGCGCAAGGTCCTCCCCTCCAGCGGCCTGCCGCTCTCGATTGCGCTGCCGAAGCGCGTCTTCAAAGGTGTCGCCGCCCGCGCCATCGACCACGGCGACGGCGAAGTCACCGTTACGCTCGAGCTTCACCACACCGATCCGGAGCTCTGCATTCCGCTGCTCGTCGCCCATGATCTCAGCGACATTGCCGCCGACTGGCGCAGTTGGTCGGAAGCCTTCCGCATTCCGATGCTGATGGTCGAGGCCGACGGCGTCGCCCGGCCGCTCGAAGACCACATCGGCGCCTTGCGCACCAGCGACCTCAAGCCGCGCCGCCGCCATTCCTACTTCGCCAATCGCCGCCCGCGCTTCCTCGTGCGCCGCACCACCGGCCGGCTGGGCGTCGCCATGAAGATCGAGGGTAAGGAAATCATCGCCCGCAACTGACCGAAATCGCGACACCGGACATCATTGCCGGGCATTCTGCGCACTCACCTGTCGCGGAATGCCCGTTTTGCGACTCTGTCGAATTCGGTGGCAAAACTGTCGCCTTAATTGGGATTTCTGCGACAAGGGCACTGTGGCTCTCGGTTCCCAGGTAATCTTGCCGTTACAGCCGTTTGGAAAGGCTGAGGGAATCGCCCGCCGCAGCCTGGTATCCCCTAGTTTCGTAGAACTTCTTGGCGGTTCGAGTACTTTCCACGACGCACATCTCCATTCCACGCGCGCGAACCTCGGCTTCAAGCGCAAGCAAGATTGCCGTGCTTATCCCCCTAAAGCGTGTGTCGGGATGAGCATAATTGAGCAGAATTTCACCCCGCGCATCCGCCATGCCGACCCCGACGATGTTGCCCTCAAGTTCTGCGACCAGAACTGTGGCGTCCTCGCGATTGATCCATGCTGCCCAGGAAGCGGCAGTCTTATTGGAGAGCCAGCTCGCAATCTCAGCGTCATCATCTTGATGATCAGCGCTGCACAATTGCGTTATAGACTGGCGCAAGACTGCGATGGCCGTCTCGGCGTCGGATTTTTTACCGACTCGAATAGAGATGGTCATTTCAACCTCGAGGTTTCACGATCGTCGCAAGAATATGTTGACATACCCCGCTGTCCGGCAAGGTCGGAATAGAACACGTCGAACGGAGGTTTGTCGACAGGTTGCGGCGCAGCCCCCGACTCCTGCAACCAGATCATACAACGGGTACGACCTGGAACTATAGGGTCGGCGAACACGATTGCTGGTTTTGCCTGATTCAGGGAATGGCAAACAGCAGCGAGACGAAGAGGCCGAAGAAGATGATCAGGCCGACGCGGTTGTTCGATTTGAACAGCGCCAGGCACTGGTCGGCATCGCTGATATCGAGCCGGACGATCTGCCAGGCGAACATGCCGGCCGCACCGAGCAAGGCCAGAAAAGCGATGAGATTGGCGCCGGCGAGAGCGAAAGCGATAAACATCAGCACCAGCGTCAACCCATAAAGGCCGATCAGCCATAGCCGTGTCCTGTCGCCGAACAGGCGCGCAGTGGAGCGGACGCCGATCAGCTCGTCATCCTCCTTGTCCTGATGCGCATAGATCGTGTCATAACCGATCGTCCAGGCGACGGAGGCGGCGTAGAGCAGGATGGCGGCGAAGGAGAGGCCGCCCAAAATCCCGGCCCAGCCCATCAGCGCGCCCCAGGAAAAGGCAAGTCCGAGGTAGAATTGCGGCCAGTCGGTGAAACGTTTGGCAAAGGGATAAAACGCCACGATCCCGAGCGAGAGCACGCCGAGGAAAACGTTGAGCCAGTTGAACTGCAGCAGCACGATGAGGCCAACCAGCGCCTGCAAGCCGATGAAGATCTTCGCGTGGGCGCGCGTGACGCGGCCGGAGGGCAGCGGACGCGACCGCGTGCGCGCCACTTCCATGTCGATCTCGTGGTCGACGAGATCATTGTAGGTGCAACCGGCGCCGCGCATGGCGACCGCGCCGATGAAATAAAGGAACAGGTGCGACACCAGCAGGCTGCCGGAATAGAGCCCCTCGCCGATCGCCGCATTGGCGGCAAGTGTCGCCGACCAGAAGCACGGCCACATCAAGAGCTGCCAGCCGATCGGGCGATCCCAGCGTGCGAGCTGCGCATAAGGCCAAAGCCATGGCGGCAGGATCCGGTAGACCCAGTTATCGGAAGGTGCGTCGGAGACGCGATCGTTGAAGTCGCCGGTATCGTGCATGCCCCTCATCTAGCGGCGGGCCGTCGATCCGGTCAAGAAGCGATCATTGCGCTGCCATTTGTATCATCCTTGGATCGAAATCGATCCAAGGATGAAATTATACGGCAATTCAAAGTGTTACAGTGCTGCGCATCTGAGAGGGATGCGCAGCCGCATCAATCACTGCAGTGAGAAATTGAACTTGTAAGTCGCCGAGACGCCGATCAGGACCTGGTTCTTCGAGCCGCGGTCACGCACGAGGCTGCTGTCGGCGGCAGGGCCTGCCAGCCGCTTATATTCGAGGAAGGAACTTGCCGAGAGGTTTTCCGTCGCCTTCCAGGTGAGCGCCGCGCCTGCGCCATAGGACTGGATGCCAGACGACGGCTTATAGGGATCAAGGCCGCTTGCCGCCGCCTGCTTGGCGTTGACGCCGTAATAGGCGTCGTAATAGCCGCTGGTGGCAAAGGTCGCGCGCGGGCCGCCTGACAGCTGCAGGTCGGGCGCGATATCGGTGAAGGCATCGACCGCGAGATCGGCGACGATGCCGTCATGCGAGCGGATGCCCTGGCGGACTTCGGCGCGGGCGCGAAGGAAATCTGTCGGGTAGACCTCGACGAAACCGCCGGCTTCCGCCCCCCATTTGACCTTCTTCAAGCCCTTCAGCTCGTTGCCGTCGCCGTCATCGCGCGATGGCACGAACCTGCCGACGATACCGGCGCGCAACGCGCCCTTGTCGATGAGGGCGAAAGAGGGATTGTCGTTGCGCGAGGAAAAACGCGCCCCGGCACCTTGGCGGCCGACGGAGATCAGCGGGCTGAACTTGAATTCATTGTGCGACGAGCCCTCGAATTTCGGGGCGGAGAAGCCGGCGACGCCGACGCTCAGATACCAGTCGCCGGACCAGAAGTGCTGGCCGCTTTCCTGAGCGACCGCCGAACCAGCAGATAAAAAGGCAATAGCCAAAGAGATCGATACGACTGATCGATGAGACACGTCCACACTCCAGAAAACGCAAAAACAAAGCCGCGGAGGGCGGCGCTCGCTACATCTATCCCGATGTCGTTACCTCAATGTTAACCACGGCTGCGAGATTGAGCGGGCAGTGGACTGCGTCTGATTTTTATCTCTGGTTCCAGCGGCGGATGACCGGCTCGGTCAGATCGTGCTCGTAGCCGAGCACGCTGATGCTGGCCGTATCGAGTACGAAACGGGAGCCGTCTTCCGGCGGCAGGCCGAGCCAGCGGGCGGCGAGGACGCGCAGGAAATGCGAGCTCGAAAAGACCAGGATGGTGCCGGCCGTTTGACGAAGTCCGCCAATCACGGCGTCGGCGCGATCGCCGACATCGGCGGCGAATTCGCCCTTCGGGCAACCGTCGCGAAAGAGCTGCCAGCCGGGGCGGCCCGCCAGGATTTCCTTGGTGGTGATGCCTTCATAGGCGCCGTAGTCCCATTCGGCGAGATCGTCCTTGATCACCGCGCCCGATCCGAACCCGGCGAGCGCGCAGGTCTTACGGGCCCGCTCGGACGGGCTCGACCAGACGGCGGAGAAGCTAAGGCCCGCCAGCCGGTCGGCGAGTTTGCGGGCAGCAGCCTCGCCGTTCGCCGTCAAGGGAATATCGCTGCGTCCGGTATGGCGCCCGGACAGGCTCCATTCGGTTTCACCGTGGCGGACCAGGTAGATCTCGGGAAACGCACTGCTCATCGGCACAACCTTTCATGAGGACCGGTTCCTCGGCAAAATCGCAGCGGAAGCGACATTTCCGGGGATCAGAATGTCACCTTTTCGAGCGGAGCGCGCCTCGCCTCGAATTCCTTCAGCTTCGCTTCGTTGCGCGCGATGTAATTGCGATTGTCCGGAACGGCGAACTGGTTCTTGGCGATCTGGATCTGCAGGATGAAGAGCTCGTCCCAGCGGAAGCCCATTTCGGAACCCGCCAGATAGAATTCCCACATGCGGAAGAACTGCTCGTCGTAAAGTGCCACCGCTTCGGCCTTGCGCGCCACGAAACGCTCGCGCCAATGACGCAGCGTATAGGCATAATGCAGCGGCAGGATTTCGATATCCTTGACCAGCAGCCCGGCCTTTTCAAGCGGAGGCACCACCTCGCCGACGGAGGGGATGTAGCCGCCCGGGAAAATGTATCTCTCGATGAAGGCATTGGTGCCGAAGCTCGGCTTGGGGCGGCCGATCGAATGCAGCACCATGACGCCATTGTCGTCGAGGAGATCCGATACCTTACGAAAGAAATTGCCGTAATGGCCGATGCCGACATGTTCGAACATGCCGACCGAAACGATGCGGTCGAACTTCCTGCCCGTCATGGTGCGGTAGTCCTGCAGTTCGAAACGCACACGGTCGGCAAGGCCGCGCTTTTCGGCGCGCGTACGCGAGACCTTGAGCTGTTCCTCGCTCAGCGTGATGCCGGTGAACTCGGCACCTTCCGTCGCCTCCGTCAGGTACATGCCCATGCCGCCCCAGCCGGAGCCGATCTCCAGGATGCGCTGGTTCGGCTCGAGCAGAAGCTTGGCAGCGATATGGCGCTTCTTGGCGAGCTGCGCCTCGTCGAGACCAATGCCCGGCGGCTCGAAATAGGCGCAGGAATATTGCCAGTCCTCGTCGAGGAAGAGATCGAAGAGCTTGGCCGACAGGTCGTAATGATGGGCGACATTGTGCTTGTTGCGATTGACCGGCACGCGGCTCTTCAGCTGCTGCCAGGCAATGCGGCCGAGGAGCAGTGCCGCCATCTTGAAATCGAAGATCTCGTTGGTGGTGTTCTGTTTCACCAGCGACAGGAAATCATAGATGTTGCCCTGTTCGAGAATGAACCGGCCTTGCATGTACATTTCGCCGAGCTTCATGGTCGGGTCGCGCCGGATGGCGTCCTCGGCCTCCTGATCGGCAAGGCGGGCGACAACGGGTTCACCGGTGCCGTCGCCGATAATGTGGGTTTCGCCATTGGCAAGGGTAAGTTTTAGTGAACCCTTGCGGACGATTTGCTGGACGATCGATAAGAATGCCGACGCCATGGACGCCTCGCAAATGTGACAGGATAGTCACATCAACTTAATAGCTCTCTTTCGCCTTACAAGCGCCGGATTTAGCACTCCGCTCAGAACGCTGCCAAACTGTTGCATTTTTGCCGAAATGGCGGTTAAACCCTTATTTTCGCTTCATGGCTTCGGCAAATGCTGCACCGAATGCACCCTGGCTTTCGGCTTTCTGCGCCGCCGGCCGGCGTTCGCTCTGCGGCCGGGAACCCTGACTTCCGCGAGAATCACCACGCGGCGGAGGGGCTGAAGAGCCGTCATCACGTTTCATCGAGAGAGCGATGCGCTTGCGCTTGGCGTCGACTTCGACAACCCGCACCTTGACGACATCGCCGGCCTTCACGACTTCGTGGGGATCCTTGACGAAGCGATCGGCAAGCTGGGACACATGCACCAGACCATCCTGGTGCACGCCGATATCGACGAAGGCGCCGAAGGCGGCGACATTGGTCACCGTGCCTTCCAGCACCATGCCGGGCTTGAGGTCGGAAATTTCGTTGACGCCCTCGGCAAAGGTCGCGGTCTTGAAGCTTGGACGCGGGTCGCGGCCGGGCTTTTCCAGCTCCGCGATGATGTCTTTGACCGTCGGCAGACCGAATTTCTCATCGATGAACTGGCGTGGATCAACCGATTTCAACACCGCGCTGTCGCCCATCAGCGCGCGCAGATCGCGGCCGCAGGCGGCGACGATCTTCTTGGCGACGCCGTAAGCCTCCGGATGCACCGAGGAGGCATCGAGCGGCTCCTTGCCGTTGGGAATGCGCAGGAAGCCGGCGCATTGCTCGAAGGTGCGGCCGCCGAGGCGGGCGACCTTCAGGAGATCCTTTCGCGTCTCGAAACGGCCTTCGCTGTCGCGGTGGCGGACGATGGCGTCGGCGATCGACGGGCCGAGGCCGGAGACGCGCGACAGCAGCGGCGCAGACGCGGTGTTGAGATCGACACCGACGGCATTCACCGCGTCCTCGACGACGGCATCGAGCGAACGCGACAGCTTCTGCTGGTCGACGTCGTGCTGATACTGGCCGACGCCGATCGATTTCGGCTCGATCTTGACGAGTTCGGCCAGCGGGTCCTGCAGGCGCCGCGCGATGGAGACGGCGCCGCGCAGCGACACGTCGAGATCGGGGAATTCCGCCGCTGCAGTCGCCGAGGCGGAATAGACCGAGGCGCCGGCTTCCGACACGATGACCTTGGTCGGCTTCGGCGCCGGCAGCTCGGCCAGCATGTCGGCCACCAGCTTTTCGGTTTCACGGCTGCCGGTGCCGTTGCCGATCGAGATCAGCTCGACATTATGCTTGCGGATCAGCGATGCGAGCTCGACCTGGGCGCCGCGCACATCGTTCCGCGGCTGGAAGGGATAGACGGTCGATGTCGCCACCACCTTGCCGGTGCCGTCGACGACGGCGACCTTGACGCCGGTGCGGATGCCGGGATCGAGACCCATCGTCGCGCGCGAGCCGGCGGGCGCCGCCAGCAGCAGGTCCTTGAGATTGCGGGCGAAGACGTGGATCGCCTCTTCTTCGGCCCTTTCGCGCAGTTCCCGCATCAGGTCGAGCGAGAGCGACATGGAAAGCTTGACGCGCCAGGTCCAGCTTGCGACCTCCATCAGCCAGCGGTCGCCGGGACGGCTCGTACCGATCTCGTAAGCAGCCACGATCATGCGTTCGACCGGCTTGTTCGGAGAGATCGTCTCGGCGTCGGCCTCGATCGTCAGCGTCAACACCTCCTCGTTCCAGCCGCGCAGCATGGCGAGCGCGCGGTGGCCCGGCGCAGTCGCCCAGCGTTCGGAATGGTCGAAATAATCGGAAAACTTCTCGCCCGTCGCCTGCTTGCCGTCGACGACTTTTGCCTTCAGCAGTGCGGCCTGGCGCATATGGGCGCGCAACTTGCCGAGCAGGTCGGCATTTTCGGCAATGCCTTCGGCGATGATGTCGCGCGCGCCTTCGAGCGCCGTCTTCACATCGGGTACGTCAGCTGTGACGAAGCCTTCGGCCAATACCGCCGGTTCCCTGGCTCGGTCGGCAAGGATCGTCTCGGCGAGCGGGCCGAGGCCGCGTTCGCGGGCGATTTCCGCCCGTGTGCGGCGCTTCGGCTTGTAGGGCAGATAGAGATCTTCGAGCTCGGCCTTCGTTTCGGCGCCAGCGACCTTGGTCATCAGCTCGTCGGTCATCTTGCCCTGGCCGGTGATCGATTCGACGATCGCGTCGCGCCGGGCTTCGAGTTCGCGCAGATAGACCAGCCGCTCGGCGAGATTGCGCAGCTGCGTATCATCCAGCCCACCCGTCACTTCCTTGCGGTAGCGGGCGATGAAGGGCACGGTTGCGCCCTCGTCGAGCAGCTCGATGGCGGCTTTGGCCTGTTCGGGCCGGGCGTTGATTTCGGCGGAGATGCGGGCTGCGAGAAAACGAAGGTCTGCGGCCATGGGATTTCCTGTTTCGTCAGAGGTGGCGGGACCATAGCGGCGAAAAGCGGCAAGGCAATGCCCGACTGTGGTTTCCACAGCGGAAGTTGTGGTTGGGCGATCGTCGGCGTGTCGCCCCACCCCATCGCTCTCGTCCGTTTTTGCGGTTGTGCAGATGCGGCATTCTTTGATAGCAGAAGCAACGTTTTTGGATCGCCCTGCCCGCGGGCGCAAGGAAAAGATTGACATGCCAAACCTTCTTCTCGAACTCCGCTCCGAAGAGATTCCGGCCCGCATGCAGCGCAAGGCTGCCGGCGACCTGAAGAAGCTCGTCACCGATGCGCTTGTCGAAGCGGGTCTGTCCTACGAGGGCGCACGCGAATACTGGACGCCGCGGCGGCTTGCGCTCGACATCCATGGCCTGACGGCCCGTTCCGCCGATGTGCGCGAGGAACGCAAGGGACCGCGAACCGACGCCAACGAGAAGGCGATCGAAGGCTTTTTGCGCGGCGCTGGCCTGTCCTCCGCCTCCGAGGCGCAAGTGGTGAGCGATCCGAAGAAGGGCGATTTCTACGTCGCAGTCATCTCCAAGCCCGGCCGTGCGACAGAAGAGATCGTCAGCGATGTCATGCCCGGCATCATCCGTGATTTTCCCTGGCCGAAATCGATGCGCTGGGGCAAGGCCTCGTCGAAGCCCGGTGCGCTGCGCTGGGTGCGGCCGCTGCAGTCGATCGTCTGTACCTTCGGCCCGGAGCATGAAGAGACCACCGTCATTCCCTTCGAGATCGACGGCATCACCGCTTCCAACATCACCTATGGCCACCGTTTCCACGCGCCCGAGGCGATCACGGTGCGGCGCTTCGACGATTATGCGGCGAACCTGGAAAAGGCGAAGGTCATCCTCGACGCCGAGCGGCGCAAGGACATCATCCTGCACGACGCCCGCGACATCGCCTTTGCCAACGGGCTGGAGCTAGTGGAAGACGAAGGCCTGCTGGAGGAAGTCTCCGGCCTCGTCGAATGGCCGCAGGTGCTGATGGGCAGTTTCGAGGAGGATTATCTCTCGATCCCCTCAGAAATCATCCGGCTGACGATCAAGACCAACCAGAAGTGTTTCGTGACGCGGCCGCAGGGAGGCGAGACGCTGTCGAACAAGTTCATCCTGGTCTCCAACATCCAGGCGAGCGACGGCGGCAAGGAAATCGTCCACGGCAATGGCAAGGTGGTGCGGGCCCGGCTTTCGGATGCGCTGCATTTCTGGAAACGCGACCAGGGCAATCTGCCGGATCTCGAGACGCTCACGGCTTCGGCGGTAAAGTTCGGCCTCGACATCAACAAGCCGCTCGACCAGCGCATGGCCAAGCTCGATGCACTCGATGTGACGTTCCATGCCAAGCTCGGCACACAGGGCGCGCGCGTCGCCCGCATCCGCACGCTTGCCAAGGAATTGGCTGGCATCACCGGCGCCGACGCGGCCCTGGTCGATCGCGCCGCCGTGCTCGCCAAGGCCGATCTGCGCACCGAGGCCGTCGGCGAATTCCCGGAACTGCAGGGCTTGATGGGCCGCAAATATGCGGTGCTGCAGGGTGAAGATGCCTCCGTTGCCGCGGCGATCGAGGACCACTACAAGCCCCAGGGCCCATCGGACCGCGTGCCTGAGGACAGAGTGGCGATCACGATCGCCCTTGCCGACAAGCTCGATACGCTGATCGGCTTCTGGGCTATCGACGAAAAGCCGACCGGGTCGAAGGATCCGTTCGCCCTGCGGCGGGCGGCCCTCGGCGTCGTCAGGATCCTGCTGGAGCGAAGGATCCGCCTGCCGCTGCTGGCAACGACCAGGGATGGCGACCTGCTCTCCTTCTTCCACGATCGTCTCAAGGTCTATCTGCGCGACCAGGGCGCCCGCCACGATCTGATCGACGCCGTGCTGACGCCCGACGCCGACGACCTGTTGATGGTGGCGCGCCGCGTCGAAGCGCTGACGGCCTTCATCACCTCGGAGGACGGCAAGAACCTGCTTTCCGGCACCAAGCGGGCAACGCAACTGCTCGCCGCCGAGGAAAAGAAGGGCACGGTGATCGCTGATGCCGTCTCGGAAGCGCTTCTGAAGCTCGATGCCGAGAAGGAGCTGTTCGCCGCGATCTCCAGCGCCTCGAAGGATGCGGCAAGCGCCGTGGCCGCAGAAGATTTCCGCTCGGCAATGGAAGCGCTCTCCAAGCTGCGCGGCCCGGTCGACCGTTTCTTCGAAGAGGTACTCGTCAACGACGAGGACGCCGCCATCCGCGCCAACCGTCTCGCTTTGCTGCGGCTGATCCGCGAGGCGACGGGAACGGTTGCGGATTTCTCGAAGATTTCGGGGTGATGTTCGGCCGCCATCGACGGTCTGGCATTGCCGCCGCCGTGGCGTTATTCATGCAGACATGCAGAGCAAGATTCTTGTCAGCGCCTGTCTCATGGGCCACGCCGTCCGCTATGACGGGCGGGCGAAGCCGTTGCTTCATCCTGTGATCAAGACATGGCGGGCCGAGGGCAGGCTGGTGACGATCTGTCCGGAGATGTCGGCGGGCATGACGGTGCCGCGGCCGCCGGCGGAGATCGCAGAGGCGGCAACCGGCGAAGAGGTGCTGGCCGGCAAGGCGCGGGTTGTCGAATTGACGGGGGCCGACGTGACGGTAGAGTTCCTCCTGGCGGCGGAAAATGCCGTGGCGCTCGCCAGGCAGGCCGGCTGCCGCTATGCGCTGCTCATCGACGGCAGCCCGTCCTGCGGATCCAGCTTCATCTACGACGGCACATTTTCCGGCGGCAAGCAGGCCGGCAACGGCGTGACGGCGGCGGCGCTGAAAGCTGATGGCGTCGAGGTGTTTTCCGATCGGGACATCGAACGGCTGATCGAGCGTATCGCGCAATGAGCTTCAAATGGCACGGCCGCCGGAGATCCGACGGCCGCTAAGAATTTGGTGATAAAAACGCTTTTTGTCCCCGCGTCGTTTAGGCGGCACGGCGACCTTGATGCATGGCCGGGGCAGCGCTTTCGCCACTGACGCGGAAGCCGCGGATGAGATCGATCAGCTCGTCGGTGTCGCTGGCGAGCGTCTCGGCCGATGCCGTGGTCTCTTCGGCCATGGCGGCATTCTGCTGGGTGGCGGCGTCGAGCTGGTTCATCGACGAGGAGATCGAGCGCAGCGTCGTATCCTGTTCGGAAGCGCTGTGGGCGATCTTGGCGACGATCTCGTTGGCGGCCTTGATCTGGTCGGAGATGCGCTTCAGCGCCTCGCCTGCCTCGCCGACCAGACGGACGCCGTGATCCACCTGGCTGGAGGAACGGGCGATCTGGTCCTTGATCTCCTTGGCGGCCGCGGCCGAACGCTGGGCGAGTTCACGGACTTCCTGGGCGACGACTGCAAAACCCTTGCCGCTTTCACCGGCACGAGCCGCCTCGACGCCGGCATTCAGCGCCAAGAGGTTGGTCTGGAAGGCGATCTCGTCGATGACACCGATGATCTTGGTGATTTCCGAGGACGACTTCTCGATGCCGCTCATCGCCTCGATCGCCTGGGTGACGATCGCATCGCTGCGGGTGGCTTCGGTGCTGACCGAATGGACGCGCTTGCTCGCCTCATGGGCGCCATCGGCCGTCTGGCGGACGGCGACGGTGAGTTCGTCGAGGGCGGCCGAGGTTTCTTCCAGGCTTGCGGCCTGGCGCTCGGTGCGCTGCGACAATTCGTTCGAAGCGCGGCGGATCTCTTCCTTGCTGGTGCCGATATCGGTGCCTTTGGCGCTGACCTTGGCCATGGCGGCTTCGAGATGCGACAGCGCATCGTTGAAGTTGTCGCGAAGGGCGGCGTATTTCTGGCCGAGATCCGCGCAGCGGACGGTGAGATCGCCGCGGGCGATCATCTCCAGCGCCTGGCCGATCGTCGTCACCACGCGCGCCTGCAGCGTTGCCTCGTCCTGCTGCTGGCGCAAGTTGTTTTCGCGCTCGCTTTCCAGCGCCAGCTGCTGGGCCGCCTCGCGATCCGACATCTGATGGCGCTCCCTGATCTTTTCCTGCAGCGAGAGCGTCGCCTTGGCCATCATGCCGACTTCATTGTTCATGCCGATATGCGGAATGGCGATCGAAACGTCCTCTTCGGCGACAGCCTTCAGCGCGGCATGGACGTTGTTGAGAGGTCCCGATATGCCGCGAATGACCACGTAGGCGGCCGTCATGGCAAGGAAGAACAGAACGATGCTGCCGGAGAGCGCGGTCAGGATCGTGCTGTTTATCTGAGCATCGAGATCGTCCATATAGACGCCGGTGACGACGACGACCTTCCAGGGGTCGAAGGCCTGTCCATAGGCCGTCTTGCGGTAATCGCCGACCGGCTGGCCCGGCTTGCTGGTGGAATGAAATTCGACGAGACCGCCGCCCTGCTGCCCGAGCTTGACCAGCTCTTCGCGATAGAGCTTGCCCTTGCTGTCCGGCTGGGCCTTCAGGTTCTGCCCCACTTTCGCGGCATCGTAGTGGAACATCATCTGGACGTCGTAACTATAGCCGAAGAAATAGCCGTCGGGATCGTATTTCATCCCGTTGACGGTCGTATAGGCCTGCTTCTGGGCATCCTCCAGCGTCATTTCGCCCGCGGTGACCTTGGCCTGGTAAAGCTTGAGAACGGAGACCGCCGACTGAACCTCGGCGCGCAGCATGTCATAGCGCTCCTTGTAGATCGCATCGACCGAGGAGCGGATCTGCAGGGAGGTGGCGATCGCAAAGGCGATCATCAGGCCGACAACCAGCAATATGAGCTGCTTCGATATCTTCAAATTTTTCATGACGCCTCGCAACGGGAATGAATGGCTGCATTCCGGTGCGGTTTTCTACCGCCTGTGCGAGCGCGCCAAACAAGACGGCGCGTCTACCGCTGCTAAAACAAACATGCTGCGACCGGGTAAGTAACAGTTAAAGCTCACCCTATAAAAAAGCTTTAACTTTATTGAACGCGATGTGAACTTCCCTCAAAATCAGGGGGCAGAGTTACAAGGCGCACCACCGGATTTTCATCCGTCGGCATAGCATCACTTCTTTTTCGAGTTCTCAGCTTGCCCGGCCCATCAAAACATGAATGCACCCCCGCTGCTCATCGAGGGTGCATTCGGCCCACCTGCGGTGGACCCCCAAACGATCGAAACCTTGATCAGGCGGGGGCAGGGAACTTTTGCTTTACGCAATTCCCGGCAAAACCGCTTCGCGCTTTGCCTGGAAGTTGCTTTAAAAACGCAGCTTGAAATCGGAAACGTTAAGCGCTGCCGGCTGTTCCGCAATCCCGGCTGCAACGGGCCTGGCGTCGCCGCCGATGACGGCCGCGGTCGTCGCACTCATGTCGATGCCGTCGGCAGGCGGGGCTGGAGGCGCCGCGGCAAGCATCGCTTCCGGGGTCGCCTTGCTGACGAAGACGACGGGGGAGCCGCCCATCCAGCCTTCGGTGCGATAGATCTTCTTTTCGCCGCCGACATCGCGGATTTCACTCGCCTGGAGGACGCCGGGCTTCAGCTCCGGCACCGTATAGTCCCTCTTGGTCAGCTCGGCCTGGAGCGGCGGGCAATGGGCGCAGGTTTCGGTGACGATGCTGCCTTCAGCGGACGGCGCAGTCTTGCCGACCACCTCGATCGAGGACGCCATCGCAGAACCTGCCATCAGCAGGATTGCCGCACCGAGGAAAATCTGACGCATCAAAGTTACTCCGTCTCATCTTCGGAGCAAATTAGCGCGGCTTTGTTTCCATCCCGTCAGGGGAAAGGGTAAAAATTTAAAGAACGGGCCGGTTTATACTCATTCCGAGCCGGTTTCGCGATCGATCGCGCGCCAGCCGATGTCGCGCCGGCAGAAGCCGTTTTCCCATTGCACCCTGTCAAGCAGCGCGTAGGCGCGGTCCTTGGCCTCGGCGACCGTGCGGTCTGACGCAGTAACATTCAGCACACGGCCGCCGGTCGCAACCAATGCGCCGTCCTTCAGACCCGTGCCGGCATGAAACACCTTCTCGCCCTCGCCTGCATCCGGCAGGGAGAGAATCGGCGTGTTCTTCTCGTAGGCGCCGGGATAACCCTTGGAGGCCATGACCACCGTCAGTGCCGGATCGTCGCTCCATTCGGCGCTGACCTGATCGAGCGTGCCGTTGGCGGTGGCGAGCAGCAGCGGCAGGAGATCGCTCTTCAACCGCATCATCAGCACCTGGCATTCGGGGTCGCCGAAGCGGACATTGTATTCGATCAGTTCCGGCCCCTTCTTGGTGATCATCAGCCCGGCGAAAAAGACGCCGGAGAAGGGATGGCCGCTCTCGGCCATGCCGCGCATCGTCGGCTCGATGATCTCCTTCATAGTGCGCTCGACCATTTCGGCAGTCATCACAGGCGCCGGCGAATAGGCGCCCATGCCGCCGGTATTGACGCCGGTATCGCCCTCGCCCACCCGCTTGTGATCCTGGGCGGTTGCGAGCGGCAGCGCGTGTTTTCCGTCGCAGAGGCAGAAGAAGCTCGCCTCCTCGCCGTCGAGATAGGCTTCGACGACGACTTCGGCGCCGGCTGCGCCAAAGGCGCCCTCGAAACAATCGTCGACGGCATCAAGCGCCTCGTCGAGCGTCATCGCCACCGTCACGCCCTTGCCGGCGGCCAGGCCGTCGGCCTTGACGACGATCGGCGCACCCTGCGCGCGGATATAGGCCTTGGCCTTCGGCGCATTGTTGAAGCGCTGATAGGCGCCTGTGGGAATGCCGTAGCGGGCGCAGATATCCTTGGTGAAGCCCTTGGAGCCTTCGAGCTGGGCGGCGGCAGCGGACGGGCCGAAGACCGCCAGGCCGTCGGCGCGCAACCGGTCGGCGAGGCCGGCGACGAGTGGCGCTTCGGGACCGACGACGACGAAGTCGATCGCCTTGTCCCGGCAGAAGGCGGATACCGCTTCATGATCCTCGATATTGACCGGCACGAGGACGGCGTGTTCGCCAATGCCGGGATTGCCGGGCGCAGCGTAGAATTCGCTCATCAACGGCGATTGGGCCAGCTTCCAGGCGAGCGCATGCTCGCGTCCGCCCGATCCGATCAACAGAACCTTCATGCGCCACCCCTTTCCTGTTCCGTCAGGCGGTTAAGGGCCACAGGCTGAAAGGTCAAGCGAGAAAGCTTACCAGCCCCCGCCACCGCCGCCTCCGCCACCGCCGCCGGAAAAGCCGCCGCCGGAGGAACCGCCACTGGAGAAACCGGAGGATGAACTCGACGGCGGCGAGGGTATCGTCGAAGCAATGGTCGAGGCCATCGACGAGGAGAACCCGCCGACGTGGTCGGAGAAGCTGCCGCTGCCGAAATCGCCGGAGTACCAGGAGGGATCATAGGCCGCAGCCGCGCCGGCGGCAGCGGCCGCAAGCCAGGTCTCGAAGGTGCGTGACCAAGGTTTTTCGACGCCCAAAGCCACGGCGTAGGGGAGCAGGGTCTCGAAATGCTGCGGCGACATTTCAGGCGCGCCCGCCATGTTCATGCGGTCCTTCTCGGCAAGCGTCAAATATTGCCGCAGGCCGTCAATGCCGTCCATCATTTTGGCGCCGAGCGGAGTCGGCGCGCCCATAATGAAGAAATAGAGGACGTTGAGCAGCACGATGCCGCCGATAGCAAAGAGCAACGGCGTCTCGTGCAGTTCCACGAGCGAAGAGGCAAAGGAGAGAACGCTGAGCAGAAGGATGCTCACCCCGACGAAAACAATGATGGCGGTGACCACGAGTGCGACGATCCTGCCGAACAGCGACCTGCTGCGATAAAGCGGCCGGGCGAACGTGGCGACGAAGACGGCAATGAAGGCCGAGATGGCGAGCGGAATCAGCATCAGCACGACCGTATCGGGCTCCAGCGACCCGACAATGAACGGCGCCGCCAGGAAGACGGCACTGAACGCGAGGCCGCCGATGGTGTAGCCGATGTTGGAATTGTAATATTTGCCGCGGTGTTCCTTCTCGATCGCCGAGCGGAAGGCCTGACCCACCGATCTCACATGCTCGCCATTGGCTTTGTCAATCGTCAGCGTCCTGCCTGCTGCCCCGGCGGCTTTCAGGAGTTCGCTCTCGCCGGCCTGCAATTTTTGTCCGCCGAGCGGCCTGCCGGTGCCGCTTATGATGATCGAATTCTTGAGGTCTTCGAGCTTGACATACCCGCGGACGGCCAGATCGAGGGCGGTCGCGGCGAGCGCCGTCCAGCCGCCGCCGAAGAAGCCCTTATTGTCGATATAGTTGACCAGGGCCGGCGAGATGCCCTCTGGTGCATCCCAGCGCGGCACGACGACACCGCGGGCGGGATCGCGGCCGACCTTCAGCCAAGATCTCGCATAATAGGCGAAAACCAGGATCAGGCCGCCGAAGCCGATGAAATAATCGCGGTTATCCATCAGCCACCATGTGCTCTCCATATCCTTGCTCGGCGGATCGATCGACCCTTTCGGCATGCGGATCGCGAAGGTCAGGCCATCATTGGGGTTGAGGCGCGCGGTGGTGGAAAAGACGAGGCCGGCTGCAGTTTGGCTGACGCGGGCATTCTTTTCCGTCGCGCCCTTCGGGCCGGTGAAAAAGGTCGTCCCCGTGGCAGCGACCCCGGGCGGCAGCTTCACCGTCGCGCTGGCCGAAAGGATCGGGAAGAGCCAGCCATTGCCGGTGGCATTCCAGTAGAGTTCGTCATGATCATCGAAATAGCGGATCTGGCGATTGGTCCTGTAGGTGAAGACGTAGCGGTGAAGGCCGGGAGTCACGGTCAACTCGGCCAAGCCCGTATAGATGCGGATGCCGCCTGATATCTTTTCCGTATGCCAGGGCTCATCCTTGCCGTCGCGCTTCACCGAGATGACATCGAAGTCGACGCTGCGGCGACGGCCGCCGGCATCGGTGAAATAGAGCGGGAAGTCCCGGAAGATGCCGTGCTTGATCCGGTCGCGCTCGGCATTGACAATGACGGTTTCCCTCACCGTCATCGCACCGCTCTTTTCGAGCGCAATGTCGGAGACGAAACTGTCGATCAGCTCCGTGGCAAGGGCCGCCGGGGCGCTAAGCATCAAGAGCAGTGCAAAACAAAATCCGAAAAACCGACGCCCCATCCCTGTCTCCCCGCCGGCAGCCTCGGCTGCGTGTTTCGTCAATCTTGGTCCTGATAGGTCACGCCGAGTGCTGCCAGCGTCCGCCAATAGGCGGGGAAGGTCTTGCCGACGCAATCGGGATCGAGAATGGTGATGCCGTCGATCTTCAGCCCGGCGAGTGCGAAACTCATGGCGATGCGGTGATCGGCGAAGCTGTCGATCTCCGCCGGCAGATGCTGGCCCACAAGTGCGGGATCCGATTGCACGATCAGATCGTCGCCCTCTTCGCGGGCCAGGCCTGAAACAATGCGGTTGAGGCCGGTCGAGAGCGCCCGGATGCGGTCGCATTCCTTGACGCGCAGGTTGGCGATGCCGACGAAGCGAACCGGCGTCTCGTTGAAGGCGGAAAGCACGGCAAGGGTCGGAACGGCATCCTGCATCTGCGAGCCGTCGATCTCTGCCGGCAGATGCGGGAATTTGGCGATGATGTCATAGGCGCGCGCATCCGGCTGCGAAAAGGCGTCGGAGGGAACACCGAGATCGATCGCGCCGCCGGTCAGGACTTCGGCGGCCCAGAGATAGGTCGCAGCCGAAGCATCCGGCTCGACGATGAAGTCGGCAGCGCGGTAGCCGGTCGGCTCGACGCGCCAGGTGACCGGGCTGGTCTTCTCGACCTTGGCGCCGAAAGCCTTCATCGCCGCGGTGGTCAGATCGATATAGCCGAGCGCGCCGATATCCTCGCCGACGAGTTCGATATCGACCGACCGGTCGCCGCCGGCCGCCATCATCAGCAGCGCCGAGACATACTGGCTGGACAGGCCGCCATCGATGCGGATGCGGTCGGCCTGGAAGCGGCCGGTGCCCTTGACCGTGACCGGCGGGCAGCCAGTCTCGGCACTCACGTCGATGCCGAGCGTGCGCATCGCCTCGACCAACGGGCCGATCGGGCGCTTGCGCATATGCTCGTCGCCATCGACGACGACGGTGCCGTCGACCAAAGCCGCAGCCGCCGTCAGGAAGCGGGTCGCCGTGCCAGCATTGCCAAGGAAGAGCGGCGCTTTCGGCGGCTTGAGCCTGCCGCTGCCGGTGACGACGAAGGTGGTGTCATCGGGTTCGTCGATCGCAACACCCATGGCGCGCAACGCTTCGGCCATATAACGCGTATCGTCGCTCTTCAGCGCCCCAGTCAGCCGGCTCGTGCCCTTGGCAAGGCCGGCGAGCAGCAGGGCGCGATTGGTGATCGACTTGGAGCCCGGCGGCATGGCGCGGCCTGAAAGCGGCCTGCCCGGCGGGATGATCGTGAGTTTGGCTGTACGTGTCATGCTGTTCTTCCGTCCATGGGGCGACTCTAAAGCGCGTGCCGCGCTTTAGGTATTTGGTTTTGCGCATGTCGTCATCGCAAAACCGCTGCACACTTTTGCGCGACATGCTATAGCCGGCCGCGATCTGCCCCTGCTCTTAATCGCTTTCTCGCAAAGGCAAAATGCCGGATCGTCAGAATTTCACGGTGGGGACGGCGCGGTCGGCCTCGTTGGTGATTTCGAAATATTCCCGCTTGGCAAAACCGAACTGACCGGCAACGAGATTGGACGGGAAGCTTTCGACCTTGACGTTCAGATCGCGGGCGGCACCATTGTAATAACGCCGCGCCATCTGCAGCTCGCCTTCCATGGTTTCCAGCGAAGCCTGCAGCTCGGCAAAGTTCTGGTTGGCCTTGAGATCGGGATAGGCTTCGGCGAGCGCAATGACGCGGCCGAGTGCCTGGCCGAGCAGACCTTCCGCCTGCGCCCTGCCGGCGACATCGCCCGATGGCACGGCCTGCGCCTTGTTGCGGAGCTCAACCACCTCTTCAAGCGTCGACTTTTCATGGGCGGCATAACCCTTGACCGTCTCGATCAGGTTCGGGATCAGGTCGGCGCGGCGCTTAAGCTGGACGTCGATGCCCGACCAGGCCTCTTCCGCCATCTGCCGCGCGCGAACCAGGCCGTTGTAAATGAAGACGAGATAGAGCGCGATGACAACGATAACAGCGAGTATCACATACATGCAGATGAGCTCCCCGATTTGATGATCGCACGTTAGTGATTCGGCATAACAAAGTCATCTTGGCGCAATCATTCTTTGACTGATTTCGATCAGACTTTGGAAATACCGCTCGGCTAAAAACTTATTCGCCAATCCGGAGCATAGGCATCCATCTTCTCGCTCTCTCGCCAGAGGTTGAAACGTTCGGTCCAGCGTTGCTCGACACCAAGCGCGACGGCGAAGGGCAGATGGTGCTCGTAGCATTCGATCGACATTGGCGGGCCATCGATCTCGCCGTGGAAATAACGGTGCAAACTGAGGATGTTATTGCGCATCTGCCGCTGCTTCGACGTTGGCATGCGCAGCATCGCCAGAACGACGATAATGCCGACAATGTGCAGCAAGATCGCCACCAGATATGGCTGCTGTTCGCCGATCACCTCAGTCATGCCAATATAGCCAAGCGAAAGAATCATCAGCGCTGGAAGACTCACAAACAAACTAATCGCCTGTTTGAACTGCTCGGAGGTGCCGGTGGCCGCGGGAAACCGCTCTGGATGGCGGAACATTGTTACAACTAGAAAAAGAATAAACAATATCCCGCAGATAGCCGCTGAAAAGATCAAGAGGCCCGACAAATAGGCCGTGGCAATGCCAAGAGCTAGAATCGTCGCCGAAGTCGCCAACGCTGCTCGATCTGCGCCGCCCCTAACTTTCCGATATTCCTGAGCGACTGTCTGATGCAAGTCACGTTCGAAACCATACAGGGCATATACGACGGTGCGCCGATCATTGATAGGCCGCTCTCCTTCAATTCGACCAAACACCGAACGCGTCACAGCTGGAAGACCATACCATCTGGCGCGCGCCACTTTGCCCTTCTTGCGCACCTGCCTGGCAGACAAATCCGAAGCTTCAGCATTCTCTCCAAGGCCAGAAATGCGAAGCAGTCTCTTCATTGCGAGATGGCAGACAGACGCCATGAAGGCTGCCTTTGCAGCATCCAGCTTCCAGTTCCGAAACACATAGGCGGCTAGAGCAGGCGATATGCTCTCCGTCTTCTTGCTGTCGACAGCAATTGAAGGTGCAGGCAATCGCCAGCTCTGCCCCAATCTAATGAGGACAAACAGACCGGCGAGGAGCGGTCCCAAAATGCTTATGAATGGGAGAAAGTGATCGGAAAGCCACCACTGCACCCGCTCGCCGCTCGTTACGGTCACAAAGGTCCCTGCGGGATATTCGATCTCAATGTCCGGCAGCTCTCGATCCGCTTTACCTACTGGAATAGATACCAAGATCTCATTCGGTGCGCTCCGCGTAATGTCATAGGCCGCCGCCCGATCCTGTTGCGAGGGGCGTACCGTTCCGCCGGGCGGCAGTTTTAGAGTAAGCGTTTTTTTCGCTCCCTGGCCGTGCACGCGGCCCATATAGGCCGGCAGGAAGAGAACCTCGCGATCGCCTTCCTGACGAACCAGGCGTCCGAGCCAGTAAGCGATCTGGATCTTTGTGACACCGGTGGGCAGATCTGCAGAACAGCTTTTGCAGTGCTCCGTTCCTATGTAAACCGAATAGCCCGGCACATTGTTTTCTTTGAAATAATATTCGTCGATTCCGTCACGCCGGGCTGCGGCCAGTTCGAAATCTCGCCAGTGAACACCACCTGACGCATCCGTGAAACGTTGAGGGATATCAACGTAGACGCCGCCGTAATTTTCCGCCTTTTTGACCAAAATGTCGAAGTGTTCCGACACAAACGCACTGCCGTCGGTATAGACTTCGATCGTAGTGTTTGCCGAAGAGACGGTGAATTCTTTGTCGAAATTGCTGCACGAAGTCAGGACGAACAGCATGGCGCATAAGATGGGCCATGCTAAAAGGCGCAACATCCTGGGGGCGGAATTTTCATACAAATGTTTAAAGTAAAGAATGCCGCTCTTCAAAAGAGATACCGAACGTGATCGCAACACCCACAAGACAATGTGGGGGCGGTTTGCGCAATACAAAAGAAGCGTAGCGCCGAAAGCGACGGAAATTTTCGAGACGGCTTTTACGCCGCCTCGCTCGTCAGGTTGACGCCGCCGGCGTCGGTCAGCAGGAAGGCTTCGCCACAGGCCTTGGCAAGCGTGCGCACGCGCAGGATATAGCTCTGGCGCTCGGTGACCGAGATGACGCCGCGGGCATCGAGCAGGTTGAAGACATGGCTTGCCTTGATGCACTGGTCATAGGCCGGGAAGACGCATTTGTGCAGGCGCTGGTTGGCGTTGTCGCCGGGGGCGCCGGCATCGAGCAGCGCCCGGCATTCCTTCTCGGCATCGACGAAGTGGCGATGCAGCATCTCGGTGTTGGCGAATTCGAAATTATGGCGCGAATATTCCTGCTCGGCCTGCAGGAAGACGTCGCCATAGCTGATCTTTTCGTCGCCGTCGCGGCCGTTGAAGTTCAGATCATAGACATTGTCGACGCCCTGGACATACATGGCGAGGCGTTCGAGACCATAGGTCAGTTCCCCGGCGACCGGCGAGCATTCGATGCCGCAGACCTGCTGGAAATAGGTGAACTGCGAGACTTCCATGCCGTCGCACCAGCATTCCCAGCCGAGGCCCCAGGCGCCAAGCGTCGGGCTTTCCCAGTCGTCTTCGACGAAACGAATGTCGTGCAGCAGCGGATCGAGGCCGATCGCCGCCAGCGAACCGAGATAAAGCTCCTGCAGGTTGGGCGGGTTCGGCTTCAGGATCACCTGGTATTGGTAATAATGCTGCAGCCGGTTCGGGTTTTCGCCATAGCGGCCGTCGGACGGGCGCCGCGACGGCTGGACATAGGCCGCCTTCCACGGCTTCGGGCCGAGGGCGCGCAGCGTGGTGGCCGGATGGAACGTACCGGCACCGACTTCCATGTCGTAGGGTTGCAGCACCGCGCAACCCTTGTCCGCCCAGTAGTTATGCAGGGTCAGGATCAGCGCCTGGAAGGAGCGCTTCGGGTTCATATGGTCTGGGATAGCTGACATCGAACGGCACCGATTGCTTGGGATTTATCGGCGCGACAGGTGCCATGGAGGGCGGCGGGGGTCAAGACATTTGCGGCGGACAGCCGGCGATGGCCGATATGGAAGAGGACTTCGCCGCCTCTCACCCTAACCCTTGTGGCAGCGGGGAATACCCCCCTCTGCCCTGCCGGGCATCTCCCCCACAGGTGGGGAGATCGACCAGTGGCTAGGGTTTCCCCAAACAACGAAAGCGCCTGCGCGAAGCAGTCAGGAAAGTCGAGACATTTCCCCTTGCCAATCTCCCCCCCTTGTGGGGGAGATGTCCGGCAGGACAGAGGGGGGTTCCAAGCCCGCCCTACGCTGCGCACTGCTAAGCGACTGCCGGATGAGAGGCAGATGAGTGGCGACGCCTTTTATTCTCCCTCGCGCTTCAACCGGTATTCTCCCGTCGCCGGGTCCTTGATCAGCGTGCCGATTGCGCCGGTCTGGCGCTCCTTTTCAGCGCGCCGCGACTTTTCGGCGAGCTTGCGGGCATCGGAGACGAAGCGGCGGTAGAGCCACCAGGCTGAGAAAACCAGGACCAGGATCGTAATAAGCTGTGCCATGCCCCTCTCTTGCTCCCTTCAAAGTCCGAAACGGCTCCACAATGCTCTCTCTTCCGCCGCTTCGACAAGCCCCGTAGCGAGGCCGGATGCAGCACCTTCGAGCGAGACTGGCGATACACCGGGAATCCGGCGGCCGAACAGGCCGCGGCCGGCGGTGACAAGCTCCAGCTTGGTCTTCTGGCCGTAACGCCTCTTCAGTTCCTGGCGCATGTCGCCGAGGCCATCGATGAGGCCGAGTTCGAGGCCGCGTGTGCCGCTCCAGAACAGGCCGGAAAACACCGTCGCATCGTCCGTCAGCTTGCCGGCACGGCGCTCGCGCACCATGGAGATGAAGACCTGGTGAATTTCGAGCTGCAGGCTCTTCAGATACTCGATGTCCTTTTCCTTTTCCGGCTGGAAAGGATCGAGGATCACCTTGTTTTCGCCCGCCGTATAGACGCGGCGTTCGACGCCGATCTTCTTCAGCAGTTCGGGAAAGCCGAAACCGCCGGAGACGACGCCGATCGAGCCGACGATGGAGGTGGCGTCGGCGATGATCTCATCGCCGGCCAGCGCGATCATGTAACCGCCCGAGGCGGCGACATCCTCGACGAAGACCAGAACCTTCTTCTGCTTTTCGCGGGCGAGCTCGCGAATGCGGGTGAAGATCAGGCGCGACTGGACGGGCGAGCCGCCCGGCGAATTGATGGAGATGGCCACCGCCGGTGCGTCCTTCATGGCGAAAGCCTTTTCCAGAACCGGAGAGACATTGGCGAGGTTGAGGGTCGGCCGGAACTGGCCGCCGCCGCTGATGATCGCCCCCTGCAGGCGGACGACCGGAATGGTGATGCCGTCCTTGCGGAACCGTTTCGGCAGCAGCTTTCTCAAGAATCCGGCCATTTCCCATCCTTTGCTTCGGGTCGCACGATCGTCACCCATGTATGCGCTGGAACGACAAACGCAATGGCTGCGTTCCTGAAAACATTGGGCTTGACTTTGTTGTTGCGAATGACTTGCATTATCATTCTAACTCGTCATAGTGCACGCACGATAAAACAGGTGGAAATCGCATGGACGTGCTCAATCCGAATACAAAGAGCGGCTGGCGCCACGAACGCGGAGAAGCGTCGCTGTCGGATGTCTACCGCACCGTCGGAACCGGGCGTCACAGCTCGATGTGGCGAAGGGCGGCAGCCTTCGCCGGGCCGGGCTACATGGTCGCCGTCGGTTACATGGACCCCGGCAACTGGGCGACCTCGCTCGCCGGCGGCTCGAAATTCGGCTATGCGCTGCTCACCGTCGCGCTGCTTTCCAACCTGATGGCGATCGTGCTGCAATCGCTCTGCGCGCGCCTGGCGATCGCCTCCGGCCGCGATCTCGCGCAGGCCTGCCGCGACGCCTTTCCGAAATATGTCTCGCTGCCGCTCTGGGCCTTTGCGGAAATCGCCATCATCGCCACCGATATCGCCGAGGTGATCGGCACGGCGATCGGCCTCAATCTGCTGATGGGCATCCCGCTTGAACTCGGCGTGCTGATCACCGCGCTCGACGTCTTCGTGATCCTCTTCCTGCAGAAGCTCGGTTTCCGCTGGGTGGAAGCCTTCATCATCGCGCTGCTCGGCGTCATCGCGGTCTGCTTCGGCGTGCAGATCCTGCTGGCCGACCCGCAATGGGGCGCTGTTCTCACCGGCTTCTTCCCGACGACCGAGATCGTCACGAATCCCGAGATGCTCTACCTGGCGCTCGGCATTCTCGGCGCGACCGTCATGCCGCACAATCTCTATCTCCACTCCGGCATCGTGCAGACGCGGGCCTATGGCCATACGGTTCCCGAAAAGAGGGAGGCGCTGACCTTTGCGACGATCGACTCGACGGTCGCACTCTGTTTCGCGCTGCTGATCAACGCCTCGATCCTGATCCTGGCGGCCGCCGCCTTCAATGCGCACGGCAAGACCGACGTCGTCGAACTCGGCGATGCCTATTCGCTGCTGTCGCCGCTGCTCGGCCTCGCCATCGCGCCGACGCTGTTCGGCATCGCGCTTCTCTGCTGCGGCCTCAACTCGACGGTGACGGCGACGCTTGCCGGCCAGATCGTCATGGAAGGCTTCCTGAAGATCCGGCTGAAGCCGTGGGTGCGCCGCCTGATTACCCGCGCCATCGCCATCGTGCCGGCGGCGATCGTCACCATCTGGTATGGCGACCAGGGCACGGCGGAGCTTTTGATCCTCACCCAGGTGATGCTCAGCCTGCAGCTTTCCTTCGCCGTCTTCCCGCTGGTGATGTTTACCGCCGACAAGGCCAAGATGGGAGAACTGGTGGCGCCGCGCTGGCTGAGCGGCATTGCCTATCTGATCGCGATCGTGATCGCCGGGCTGAACGTCAAGCTGCTCTTCGACTTCGTCACCAGCTGAAGCATTTTCAGGAAAAGTGTGAAGCCAGTCTAAAGCCTGGCATAGGCCGCCCGACCATTGTTGAAATCATCGACGAGAGGGGAGAACTTATGGCTCCCCTCTTCGTGCATGATGAGGGCCGCCCGCAGCGACAGCCGCGCCCGCGATCCCTTGATACCAGTCACCAGTATCCGCACGGCGTTTTCACCCGGACGCGGATGGATGGCGGTGATTTCGATGCCGCCGAAGCGCCGGCCGCAGGCAGTGACGATCTCGGCGATCGACTGAGGCCTGGCGATCAGCGACAATTGCCCGCCGGGGATCATGATGGCGCCGGCCGTGCGGATCCAGCTTTCGAACAGGCCGTCGGTCATCGCATGGGCTTCGGCCTTCAGCGCATCCGGCGTGCGCCGGTCGCCGGCGTCGTTGAAGGGCGGGTTCATGATGACGTGGTGGAAGCTCTCATCGGTGAGCCCGGCAACGTTGCGCGCCTTGGCGGTCAGCGTCACATCGGCCTCGACGACGCTGACGCGGCCGGCGATGTGGGCATTGTCGGGCAGCAAGATGCTGCGGCGGGCATAATCGGCCATCTCGGCCGAGCGTTCGAAAAGCACCACTTCCGCATCGGCAAGGCGCGAGGCGACGGCAAGGCCGGCAGCACCGGCGCCGGCACCGAGATCGGCGACCCTGACCTTTCGATCGTCGGCGACCAGAGCCGCAAGCAGCATCGCATCCATGCCGGAGCGATGGCCCCTGCCCTTCGGTTGCACCACATGGAAGCCGCCGCGATGAAAGGCATCGACAGTCTCAGTGGCGGTCATCGGAACTCACTTCCGCTCACGCAGCTCGCCGCCGAGACCGGCATCGGTAAGGATGCGGCGCGCCTGATCGGCCATCTCCTCATCCACCAGCAGGCGGCGCGACAGCATGTCGAGCGAGCCTTCCAGCACGCTCATGCCCTGATCGGCGATGAAGCAGTGAATTCCGGCATCCTTCATCAAACTCTCAGCAAAGGAGAGAAGCACGGGGTCGTTGGCGCGGATAAGCTCATGCATTGCCGTCGTTTTCCTTCCAATTTCGCCCAGCGCGACAATTCACCCCTTGCCGCGTCCATCGCCCCTTTCTATTGTCAGGTGCAATGAATGAATAGGAGTCCGGGTCGTTGGGCGTGGTCATACCGCTTGAAGAAAGCAAAAACAAACTGGCATCCATAAAGCCGTTGGTCGATCTCACCAGGGCGGATATGGAGCGAGTAAACCAGCTCATTCTGTCTAAGGCCGGCTCCGATGTGCAGATGATCCCCGAAGTGGCGAACCATCTGATCTCGTCCGGTGGCAAGCGGCTGCGGCCGATGCTGACACTGGCCGCCGCATCGCTGTTCGACTACAGGGGCGAAAACCACGTCAAACTCGCCACATCGGTCGAGTTCATGCATACGGCAACGCTGCTCCATGACGACGTCGTAGACGAAAGCGATCTGCGCCGCGGCAAATCGACGGCGCGGATGATCTGGGGCAACCAGGCAAGCGTGCTGGTCGGCGACTTCCTGCTCGGCCAGGCCTTCCGGATGATGGTCGATGTCGGCTCGCTCGATGCGCTCGACGTCTTGTCTTCCGCCGCCTGCGTGATCGCCGAAGGCGAGGTGTTGCAGCTTTCCGTCGCCAAGAACATGGAGACGACGGAGGACGATTATCTCTCTGTCATCCGCGCCAAGACGGCAGCTCTCTTTGCCGCCGCCGCCGAAGTCGGGCCGATCGTCGCCGAGGCCGGCCGGTCCGGCCGCAATGCGCTGAAATCCTACGGTATGAATCTCGGGCTCGCCTTCCAGCTGGTCGACGACGCGCTCGACTACGGCGGCAAGGCCGCCGATCTCGGCAAGAATGTCGGCGACGATTTCCGCGAGGGCAAGATCACCCTGCCGGTCATTCTCGCCTATCGCCGCGGCACCGCGGATGAGCGCGCCTTCTGGCGCGATGCGATCGAGGCCGGCAACAGCACCGACGCCAACCTCGAAAAAGCGCTGGGACTGATCACCAAATACGGTACGCTCAGCGACACGATCGGCCGCGCGATCCATTACGGGACGATCGCGCGCGATGCGCTTGCGCCCCTTCCCGATACGGTCTGGAAATCCGCCCTGATGGAAGTGATCGACTTCTGCATCGAGCGGGTCAATTGATCAAACGTCCTTGATCGCCGGCTGATTTTCTTGCAGCGCCGCTTCAAAAAAGCCATCCTGTTATGAATCAGTGATCGCAACTGATTTTGCGACCGGCACCATTTGTCGGGACGCTGTCGAAGAAAGGTTTCCTAATGCGGCAGAGAATCGCCATCCGTCTTCTTACGAGCGCAGCGCTAGCCGCTGTCCTTTCGCTCAGCGGTGTCGGCGGCGCGAACGCCGAGGATGCGGCCAAGACAGACGATGCCGGCACTGCCGTTCACTTCGATGCGGACAGCGTCACCACTTTCTCCGGCGCCTTTCTCGCCGCACGCACCGCCGATGTCGATCATGACTACGAAACGGCGATCGAACTCTACAAGAAGGCGCTGCAGATCGAGCCCGGCAATCCCGAGATTCGCCAGCGTTTGATGATCTCGCTGCTGCTCAATGGCGATATCAAGGACGGCGTCAAATATGCCAATGACCTGAAGGGCGATCCTTCCGTCGAGCGCATCACCACGATCGTGCGCGGCATGGATGCCGTGCGCCGCGGCGACTACAAGTCCGCCGAGGCCATTCTGAAATATAAGGGGCCAAACGATCTCGACCGGATGATGAACGACCTGCTGCTTGCCTGGGCCCGCGTCGGTGCCGGCCGCGGCAAGGAAGCGCTCACGATGGTCGAGAAGATGAAGGGGCCGGACTGGTTTCGCATCTTCCAGAATTACAATGCCGGCGCCATCGCCATCGCCATCGGCGACGTGAAATCCGCCCGCAAGCATCTGAACGATGCCGTGCTCGACAAGGAAGGGGGTGCTACGGCGCCCGACACCTTCATGCGCGCCGTGATGGCGCTTGCCCGCCTCGAAGCAACACAAGGCAATAAGCAGAAGGCGCTCGACGCCGTTTCCGTCGGCGACAATCTGCTGCCGAACTATGCGCCGCTGAACGCGCTGCGCGACAGTATCGAAAAGAACGAGAAGCAGGAACAGCAGGTCAGGACGGCCGAAGAAGGTGCCGCCGGCGTGCTCTTTTCGGTCGGCGGCGCGCTGAACCGCGACGGCGCCGAGGACATCGTCTCGCTTTACCTGCAGACGGCCAAGGCGCTCGACCCGAACAGCGCCGATACGCTGGTGCTGCTCGGCGGCATCGCCGAAAAGCAGAACCAGATGGACCGCGCCATCGCGCTCTACAAGAAGGTGCCGGAGAATTCGCCGATGCGGCGCATCTCCGAGCTGCAGCTCGGCCTTGCCCTTGCCCAGGGCGGCAAGGTGGACGAGGCGCGCAAGCACCTGCAGGCGCTGATCGCCTCCGACCCGAAGGACATCCGCAGTTACCTCGCCTATGGCAGCGTGCTCTCCGACGCCAAGGACTACCAGGCGATGGCCACGAATTACGACAAGGCCGTCGAAACGATCGGCCCCATTCCCGGCCGCGCCAACTGGAGCGTCTTCTTCCAGCGCGGCATCGCCTATGAGCGGCTGAAAAAGTGGGACCAGGCGGAACCGAACTTCCGCAAGGCCTTAGAGCTCAATCCCGACCAGCCGCAGGTGCTGAACTATCTCGGTTATTCCTGGATCGACATGAACCGGAACCTCGACGAAGGTCTCGGCATGATCAAGAAGGCCGTCGAGCTTCGCCCTGACGACGGCTACATCATCGATTCCCTCGGCTGGGCCTATTTCCGCCTCAACCGCTTCGACGAGGCCGTCGACGAGCTGGAGCGGGCCGCACAGATCAAGGCCGGCGACGCGACGATCAACGACCATCTCGGCGATGCCTACTGGCGCGTCGGGCGCAAGCTCGAGGCCGTCTACCAGTGGAACCGGGCGCTCGCCTCCGAGCCCGAAGCTGCCGAGATCCCCAAGATCAAGGACAAGGTCGCCAACGGCCTGCCTCCCGTCAGCGACGATGCCAAGGCGGCCGACAAGAAGCAGCCGGATCCGGCGCCGGTTACCCCGCCACCGGTCGACAAGAAATCCTGACGGGCTGACAATATGCCTGAAGGGGGCTTGGCCGAGGCTTTCGGCGTCACCGAAGAGGCGCGCGCGAAGATCAACCTCGCCCTGCATGTGACGGGCCAGCGGGCAGATGGTTATCATCTGCTCGACATGCTGGTGACCTTCGCCGATTGCGGCGACCGGCTGGGCTTCCTGCCTTCGCAGGCCGACACGTTCACCCTGTCTGGCCGCTTCGGCGAAACGCTTGCCGACGATGGCGGCACCAACCTGGTGCTGCGGGCGCGCGATCTGCTGCGCGAAGCGGTCGGCGCCCTCGCCTTCCCTGTCCATATCCACCTGCAAAAGAACCTGCCGATCGCCTCCGGCATCGGCGGCGGCTCGGCCGATGCAGCGGCGACCCTGCGCGGCCTGATGCGGCTCTGGGGCATGAGCCTGCCGGTGGAAGCGCTTGCTACGCTCTCGCTGAAGCTCGGCGCCGATGTGCCGATGTGCCTGGAGAGCCGGCCGCTGATTGCCCGCGGCATCGGCGAACAAATCGAAGCTGTGCCGGAACTGCCGGCCTTTGCCATTGTGCTCGCCAATCCGCTGAAAGGCGTCTCGACGCCGGAAGTTTTCCGGCGGCTGCCCGCGAAGAACAATCCGCCTCTGAAACTGGCTTCAAATCTCGCTGGGACTGCCGACTGGCTCGCGGCGATCGGCATCGCCCGCAACGACCTGGAGCCGCCGGCGCGCGAACTCGTGCCCGAGATTTCGGCGATCTCGGCAATGCTGCAGGCCCGCGGCGCCCTGCTCACCCGCATGTCCGGCTCCGGCGCCACCTGTTTTGGCATCTTTACTACTATGGCCGCTGCGCAAGAGGCGGTGACAACTCTTCACGGCGAGCGGCCGGACTGGTATTTCCAGGCGACGGAAACGGTTTCGGGAGGCGCATGATGGCAGGTCTGGACGAAAAGCGGCCCTTCATCGCGGTCGGCATTGCGGTTCTCACGATCTCGGATACACGCACGCCGGAAACGGACAAGTCAGGCGACACGCTGGCGGCGCGGATCACGGAGGCGGGGCACAGGCTGGTCGACCGGGGGATCGTGCCCGATGATCGCGAAAAGATCGCCGCGCGGGTGAAGGCCTGGACTGAGAACCAAGACATAGACGTCGTCATCACCACAGGCGGCACCGGCTTTACCGGCCGCGATGTGACGCCAGAGGCGCTGGAGCCTTTGTTCGAAAAGCGGATGGACGGCTTTTCCGCCATCTTCCACCGCATCTCCTACGAGAAGATCGGCACGGCGACGATTCAATCGCGCGCCACGGCAGGTGTTGCCAACGCCACGTTCATCTTCGTGCTGCCGGGTTCGCCCGGCGCCTGCCGGGATGCCTGGGACGGCATTCTGAAAGGACAGCTCGACTATCGCAGCGCGCCGTGCAATTTCGTCGAGATCATGCCGCGTCTGGACGAGCACCTGAAACGCGGCGCGACAAAATAGACTGCCTGCAACAGCGGCATTCTTATGTCGCAAGGCCCGGCAGGACGGGCATCGTGTCCCAGCTGTCACCCGACAGCAGGACGCAGCTTATGCCGTGAACATCCGTGACGATGAGGGTCCAAGTGCCGCTTTCGGCGGCATAGACCTCGAGAATGGCGTTCTGGTTGATCAGTCCGACTGCCGTGAGCTTTTCGGCGAAGTTCTTGTCCAGGAAATTGACGATTTCGGGTCGGCCTGCGCAACTGCGCATCATCTGCGATGCTGCCGAATGCGGATGCGCGATCACCAATGTCGGCAATATGACGGCCATGAGGCCGTAGATCATACTGCGTACGCCGTAGATCCTACCGCGTGTCATGACGCACCTCCTTTCGCCGGGTACCCGGCAGAAGAGGAGATTTTTCGCTGACCTGTTCTGCCGTTCACCGGCATTTCATGGCCATTCCGTTGCGAAGCGCGGCGCTTCGACGGCGCCATGCACTAATTATAGCGCGAAATCCTATTGGGCGCCATCTTTTGCGCGATGACGGGAGGAGCATGATACTCCTCCGAGGTTCGGCGACCCGCCCCTCATCCGGCTGCCGCCACCTTCTCCCCGTAAACGGGGCGAAGGGACATGCCGCACCTGCTTCCCTCAATCTCGACGCTGCGTTTGGCACGTCCCCTCTCCCCGTTTTTTACGGGGAGAGGGTTAGGGTGAGGGGCTGCCATTGGCGCGAAGGCAGGATGACGAAGAGCGGAATTGCTTAGCGTGCGGCGCGGGCGACCCAGGACGGAATGAGTTCGCTCGCGAGCTTGCGCGGCTTCTGGCCTTTGACGAATTCCGTAAGAGCCATCCCGCTTTTGGCGGTGGCGAGCGCCAGCTTCTTCGGCATCAGCAAACCAAGCTCCAGCGGCGGCACGGCCCGGCCGACACGCTGGAAGAACGGGCGCCGATAGCCGCGCGAAGCGGTGAAGCGCGCCGGCAGTTTGTTCAGTGCGACGTATTCGGCGATTTCATCGATCCAGCCGGCCTGTGGTCTCGCGCCCGGCTCGACGAAGAGCAGCCATTCACCGCGGGCGGAGCGGACGATGTCCTTGATATCCCATTGCGAATGGAAGCGGCAGCCCGCGGCGTCGGCGACCCGCGAGGTGCCGTCGCGCGAGCCGTGATCGAGTACGACCACGTCGCTCACCAGCCCCTCCACCGCGCCTGCCACCAATACCGATAATGTCTGTGCCAGCTCAGATTCCTGATCCTGACATTCGAGAACAACCGTCAACATTGACCATTTATAATGCGCCGCACAAATTTTTGCCAGCGCCGTTTTCCTCATTTTGTTCTTGCATTGTTCTCGTTTTGCGGATAGGAATTTAATCAGCAAAACGGGCGGAGGCGATGGCTTTCCGCCGCGGGAGAATCCGATGAGAGAGCAGTCCCTGGCAGGGCAGGCCGCATTCGCGCCTGCCAATACGGCAGATATTGCCGATGCGATGATCGTGTCCTCCGGTCTGAGAGTCGAGGTCGACCGGCGGCGTGGACGTGGGGCGGGACTGAACCCGACAGGTCGGTTCGAAGCACAGCAGCGCGAGACCGTCGACGATGGCTGGCAGACGTGGGAAGAGCTGCCGCCCTTCAAGACCGAAGTACAGGTCGAGAAGCCGCGCACGGCCATCACCCGCAACGAATCGCCGGACCTTTCCTTCGACCGCTCGATCAATCCCTATCGCGGCTGCGAGCATGGCTGCATCTATTGTTTCGCCCGGCCGACACACGCCTATATGGGCCTTTCTGCAGGGCTCGATTTCGAGACGAAGCTCTTTGCCAAGCCCGATGCGGCAAAACTGCTGGAGCGGGAACTCGCCAAGCCCGGCTACAAGGTGCGGGTGATCGCGATCGGCACCAATACCGATCCCTATCAGCCGATCGAGAAGGAATGGCGCATCATGCGCGGCATTCTCGAGGTGTTGAACAAGGCGAACCATCCGGTATCGATCGTCACCAAGTCGGCGATGATCCTGCGTGATCTCGACATTTTGCAGGAGATGGCAGCTAAGAACCTGGTGCGCGTCGGCATCTCGGTGACCACGCTGGATCGCAAGCTTGCCCGGACGATGGAGCCGCGTGCCGCCACACCGCCGCGGCGGCTGGAGACGATCCACACCCTTGCCGAAGCAGGCATCCAGACGGCTGTCATGGCCGCACCGCTCATCCCGGCGCTGAACGACCACGAGCTGGAGCGCATCCTCGAATCGGCCAAGGCTGCCGGCGCCGCCGAGGCGAGCTATGTCATCCTCAGGCTGCCGCTCGAGGTCAGCCCGCTGTTTCGCGACTGGCTGCTGCAGCATTATCCCGATCGTTACCGGCACGTGATGTCGCTGGTGCGCTCGATGCGCGGCGGCAAGGATTATGATGCCGAATTCGGCAAGCGCATGAAGGGCGCCGGTCCCTATGCCTGGCAGATCGCAAGGCGCTTTGAGATGGCCGCCCGACGTTTCGGCCTGACGCGCCGCAGCGTGCCGTTGCGCGACGACCTGTTCGTGCCGCCGGACGGCAGCGGCGTGCAGCTGTCGCTGCTCTAGCCTTTTGTTTTTTACGCAATTCCGGACGGAAAACCGCTTCGCACTTTTCCTGGAATTGCTTCAAGCTTGCGCATCGGCTTCTCGATAAAACCGCCCTGTTTTCGAGCTCCGAGCGCAATTCCCGCGGATGGCCCTGACCGCCACCATCCGCCGGACCGGTCCCCGGCCGCCGCCCTGATCCGGGGACTTGCGGGAAATCGGGTTGGCGTGCGAGGTTCAGCCGCATGAAACCTCGCACGCCACCCGATTCTCCCCTGCTTTTCGACACGGCACCGCTCGTGCCGGATTTCAAACTCGAGCTCAAAGCCCGCAAGGCCGGCCATTGGCCGGTCGCCGGCGCCGATGAGGCTGGCCGTGGGCCGCTGGCGGGACCGGTCGTCGCTGCCGCCGTCATCCTCGATCCAAAGCGCATCCCCGAGGGTCTGAACGATTCCAAGCAGCTTTCGGCGCAACGGCGCGAGGAACTGTTCGTGCAGATTCTGGCGACCGCGACCGTTTCCATCGCCTCCTCGAGCTCGACGCGCATCGACGAGACGGATATCCGCAAGGCAAGCCTCGACGCCATGCGCCGCGCCATATGCAGCCTCGCCATTCCGGCCAGCTATGTGCTGACCGACGGGCTCGACGTGCCGCCCGGCCTCGATTGCCCCGGACAGGCCGTGGTCAAGGGTGATGCCCGCTCGGTCTCCATCGCCGCCGCCTCGATCGTCGCCAAGGTGACACGCGACCGGATGATGGCGCGGGCCCATCGTGTATTTCCGGATTACGGTTTTGCCGCGCATGTGGGCTACGGCACGGCGCAGCACCGCGCCGGCATTGAGAGGCACGGCCCCTGTTCGCTGCACCGGATGAGCTTCAGGCCGTTGCGCAAGACCGAGGATGGTCCCGAGACGGACGAGCTGCTTTCTGAGTAGTGCGCTTTTCAGGAGACCGGCATGCCAAACGCAACGGCCAGGTTAGGAAGTCGGCGCGTCTTGCTCCCTCTTCTCCCCAGCGGGGAGAAGGTGGCCCGAAGGGTCGGATGAGGGGGCCTCACGGCAGAACATTTGTTGTTGTGCTGAGCGAAAGCGAAGGGAATGAATGCTGTACCGTGTGGCCCCCTCATCCGCCTGCCGGCACTTCTCCCCGCTGGGGAGAAGAGACAAGTGGCGGCGTCACGCCTCGTTCTCAGCCGTTCCGGCGTTTGAGGTAGAGGCTGCGAAAAAAGAGCTTTGCCAAAAACCAAAGGCCGGGACATGCCCGGCCTTCGCTCTCAATCTTTTCGAAATTGCTCAGTTCAGCCGTGTCTTGACCTGGCCGACGGCAGTGCCGAAGAGCTCGGACTGGACCTTGGCGTCGGCCCGCTTGGCAAGCACGGTTTCGGCGGCCGCGATTGCGAGATCGACGGCGGCGGAACGTACCGCCTTCATCGCCTCGACCTCGGCCTGCTTGATCTTCTGCTCGGACAGCGCCGTGCGGTTGGCGACGAATTCTTCCGTCTTCTTCTTCGCCTCAGTGGTCAGCATTTCGGCTTCGCGCTCGGCGGCGGCAACGATGTGGGCCGCTTCGGCTTCCGCTTCCTTGCGCTTGCGCTGGTATTCGGCGAGCAGGTGCTGGGCCTCCTCACGCAGGCGCTTGGCTTCGGCCAATTCGTTGCGGATCTGGTCGGCGCGATCGTCGAGCGACCGTGCCAACATGCCCGGAACCTTCAGGTAAACGACCAGCGCCAGGAAGAGGACGAGGCCGACAAAGGCGAAGAAAGTCGCGTCAAAGGCAAATTCCATCGATCAAGCCTCCTTCTTGGCAGCCGCGACGGCGGCGGCGACATCGGCCTTGGCAACGGTACCGCCGATCAGCTGATCGACCACCGCAGCCGCCGTTTCCTCGGCAATGGTGCCGACGTCGGCGAAGGCCTTGGCCTTGATCTCGCCGATACGCAGCTCGGCAGCCTTGATCTTTTCCGAAAGGCTCGCCTCGACAGCGCGGCGTTCCTCTTCGGCCTTGGCCTTGGCGGCGTCGCGTGCGGCAGAGCCGATCGCGTTGGATTTGGCGCGGGCAGCGGCCAGTTCACCTTCATAGGTCTGGACGGCGGCGTCGGCTTCGCCCTTCAGGCGGCCTGCTTCTTCCAGATCCTGGGAGATGCGCGTGTGACGCTGATCGAGGATGGCCCCGATGCGCGGCGCGATGACCTTTTGCATGAGCAAATAGAAGACGCCGAACGTGATCACCAGCCAGAGCAGCTGGGACGCGAAGGTCGTCGAATCGAAAGGCGGGAAAGGGCCGCGGGCGTGTTCGCCTTCGGCAACACCAGTCTCGGTATGGACCTCGCCTGCGGCCGGAGCGGCGTGCGCATCCGTACCCGTCGCTGCCGCCGGTGCTTCCTCAGCGTAAGCCGGGGTCACAAAAAACATGCTCACCTCCAGGTGGACTGCAAATGCAAAGGATCACGGCTTGCGGTCGCAGGCCGTGATCCATCTATTCGCCGATATCAGACGGCGAAGAGGAGGAGGAGAGCGACGAGCAGCGAGAAGATGCCCAGAGCTTCCGTAACGGCGAAGCCGAATACCAGACGGCCGAACTGGCTGTCAGCGGCAGACGGATTGCGCAGTGCGCCGGAGAGGTAGCTGCCGAAAATATTGCCGAGGCCGAGAGCCGTACCGGCCATACCAAAGCAAGCCAGGCCTGCACCGATGTACTTTGCTGCTTCCGCTTCCATGTTGAACTCCTTTGAAATGGTTGTTGCGGCGAATGACTGACGCCCTTTGACGTCGATGTCGTTATCCTTAGTGCCCGCCCGGATGGATTGCATCGTTGAGGTACATGCAAGTCAGCACCGCAAAGACGTAAGCCTGAAGGAAGGCGACGAGGAACTCGAGACCGGTCAGGGCGACGGTCATGATGAGGGGAAGAACGGCGCCGCCGATACCGAGAGCACCCATGGTTCCGAGCGAGGCGACGAAGCCTGCGAACACTTTGAGCGTGATGTGGCCGGCGAGCATGTTGGCGAAGAGACGAACCGAGAGTGAAATCGGACGCGACAGGAAGGAGATGATTTCGATCGCGATGACTAGCGGCAGCAGAAGGCCCGGCACGCCCGAAGGCACGAAGACATTCAGGAAGTGGAAGCCGTGCTTATAGAAACCGTAGACGAGAACCGTGCCAATGACGAGCAGGGCAAGGGCGAAGGTGACGATGATCTGGCTCGTCACCGTGAAGAAATACGGGAACATGCCGAGCAGGTTCGCCGTCAGGACGAACATGAAGAGCGAAAAGACCAGCGGGAAGAACTTCATTCCCTGCTTGCCCGCGCCTTCCTTCAGCATGTTGGCGATGAATTCATAGGACATTTCCGCAACCGACTGCGAACGGCCCGGCACGATGGCGCGGTTCGAGGTCGCGAAATAGAGGAAGCCTGCAGCAGCGGCAGCCGAAACGGCCATGAAGAGCGATGCATTGGTGAACGAAAAATCAATTCCGCCGATTTCGATCGGCACAATCTTCTGGATCAGGAACTGATGAGTCGGATCGTTAGACACCGCTTGTTCTCTCTCTTTGGCCCGCAGGACGCGGGGTCATTGCACTGGACCGGGACCGGTCCTTATTTCTTGTCGTCTTTGTCGTCCAGGGGATGGGCCACCACCCCCGCAGAACGCAGCACGTTCAGAACGCCGGCACAAAATCCAAGAAGCAGAAGAACAATCAAACCCCAAGGCGCCGTGCCAACAAAACGGTCGAGGAGATAGCCAAGGAGAGCACCGACGACGATTGCGGAAATGAACTCGCTGGAAAGCTTCATCGCCTGGGCATAACCTTTGCGGCTTACCTCGGCGCGGGCTTCCCTAGCCTCGTCTTCTCCCGTCTCGACGCCCTTGGTCGCGAGTTTTGCTCCCAATTGCGCACGGCGCTTTTCTAGACTTTCCTCGCGGTCGTCCGCCATGGATCTCTCCTCGCCTGCCCGTCGCCCGCACTCCCGCTACCCCGGTCATTCGGACCCCGGACGCGAAGGTTGAGACCCTTCCGGCCCGTTCTGAAGTCGCGCGCAACATAGTTTTAGGGATTAGCATAGTCAAGGCGTAGACAGCATCTGTCCAGCGAGAAAATAATTCCATCAAATCAAAGAGATAAATCGACTCTGGATCGATCGCGCAAATTCGACGGAAAGAATCCGCTTTTCCGGGCCGGAAATCGGCTTGCCCCGGCGATTTATCTCAGCTCCAGCCGCCGCCATAGGTGCGATAGAAGACGTGAAGACCGATGCGGCCGACCTTTTCCATGGTCTTTGCCCATTTCGGGCGAACATAAACGGCATGGTAATGCGTCGCCGAACCCACCTGTGGCAGCCAGATCTTGCCTGATGTCACCGCCATCGCCACGTCGCGGGCGACTCTCCAGTGATATTCCGAATTCACCCTGTCCTTGATGCTGTCGCAGGCGAAGGAAAACTGGCAGCGGTTGCGCCAATCCTCGTTCTGATAGACGACGCCGCAGATGGTCTTCGGATAGGAAGGGTTGCGGACGCGGTTGAGGATGACCTGGGCGACGGCCGCCTGCCCCTTCACCGATTCTCCGCGCGCCTCGAAATAGATGCCGGAGGCAAGGCACTGCTGTTCGCGGGCTGAAAAGACGCTCGGCGCCAATATGCTTGCGGCCCAAGCATGGTCGCGCGGACCGATCTCCGGAACGAAGCGGCCGCTGTCCTGCTCGGTCAGGATCGAATCGAACGGCGATTGGCGGGCATAGTCGGGTGCTGCCGGCCCATAGGCGGTGGCCAGCACATCGGCCTTGCTGCTGGTGACGAGGCTTGCGAGCATCGCCGGCACGCCATTATCGGTCACCACCGGTTGCGTCTTATAGAAAGATGTGGCGATCTCGATTTCCTTGCCCTGGATCTTCGGTTTGACGAAGGCCGACCTGTCCTTGAGATCAAAGCTCGGGGTGAAGAGCATCTTCGTGCGCTCGAGGATCGAGCCGGCGGAAAAATCCTTCGGCGGCTGCATCTTCTCGACGGCGACGACGCGGCCTTTCTTGCTGCCGCGGTTGACGCGATCCTCGTCCGGCGTGTCCTCGTGGCCCCTATCCTTGGCAGTGCCTTTGTCTTTAGCGGTAAAAGCGACCTTGCGGCCATCGGGCAGCACCATGCCGGCGCCGGCGGAGATCGAACCCGTCACCATCGGCTCGGAGAAGGCGAGTTCGGCCTGGTGGATAGAGCCGGCCGGCGAATTGGTCAGCACCATGCGCCAGTTCTCCCCCTCATGATCGAGGCCGGTGAGCATAGCGGCGAGATCGGCATGGGATGCGACGCTCGGGAAGATCAGCCAGCCGGCGAGACCGAAGATTGCGGGCGACACCCAATTCTCGGGAATAAGACGCAGCTTGCTACGGGAAGGGCTCTTTCGACGCAACACGGACTCCGGGCATGGAACGCGGGAACATTCCATTGAAAATCCCGCATTAACCTTGATGTCCGGTTAACAGCTGTGCCGAAATGTGCCCATGAGAACTTTTGGATGTTCTAATGTTGGGGATAATTTCGTCCAGCTAGGGCGGATGCGCTCCTCCTGGCCCTATACCTGTTGGCCTGGCTCCCTAGGGCGAGTTCGAGGGGAACGATTCCCCGATCTCCGTCGTCCTCGGCCTTGAGCCGAGGACCCATGCCACAGCTGCTGGTGGGTGCCGTGTGGATGCTCGGCTCAAGGCCGAGCATGACGGAGGACGAGGCGGCGGAAGGGGGGCCATTCAAAGCACCCGCATCAGCAATTTCGCCCCACCCATCAAATAATAACGTGCGAGCCGAGCTCCACCACGCGGTTGGCCGGCAGGCGGAAGTAATCCGAAGGGTTGGCGGCGGCGTTGGCAAGCGCAATGTAGAGCCTGTCCTGCCAGTAGGGCATGCCCGACTTGGCGTCCGGCACCAGCTTGCGGCGGCCGAGATAGAAGGAGGTCGACATGATGTCGAACTTCAGTCCTGTCTTGCGCAATGTCGCCAAGGCCTGCGAGACGTTCTGCGATTCCATGAAGCCGAAGAGCAGTTCGACGCGGGAGAAACGCTCGGAAATCTGCTCGACCCTGTAGCGGTCGTGGCTTGGCACGCGCGGTTTGTTGACCGTGCGGATCGTCAGGATGACGTTGCGGTCATGAAGTACATGATTGTGCTTGAGATTGTGCAGAAGCGCGGCGGGAGCGGACTCCGGATCGCTGGTCAGGAAGATCGCGGTGCCCGGAACCTGGGCCGGCGAATGTTCGCTCTTGCGCTCGATCGAGCTGACGAAGGAGGCGAGCGGAATATCGGTGTGGCGGGTCTTTTCCATCAGGATCGCGGTGCCGCGACGCCAGGTCCACATGACGACGGTAAAGGCGGTGGCGATCAGAATCGGGATATAGCCGCCGTCGTGGATCTTCAAAAGGTTGGCGCCGAGGAAGATCAATTCGAGCACGACCAGCGGCGCGAGCGCGATCACAGCAACGGGAAGCGACCAGTTCCAGCGGGCGCGGACGAATTCGAAGGCCATGATCGAGGTGACGACCATGGCGCCGGTGACGGAGATGCCATAGGCGGTCGCCAGCGCGTCCGAAGTCTTGAAACTCAAGACTAGGAAGATGACGCCGATGAACAGCACGGCGTTGACCGAAGGTACGAAGATCTGCCCGGTATTGGTTTCCGAGGTGAAGAGGATTTCCATGCGCGGCAGGAAGCCGAGGTTGATGCCTTGGCGCACCATCGAGAAAGCGCCGGTGATGACCGCCTGGCTGGCGATGATCGTTGCGGCGGTCGCCAGTATGACGACGGGCAGCAGAGCCCATTTCGGATACATCAGATAGAAGGGATCGGACATCGTCATCGGATTGCCGAGAACAAGCGCCCCCTGCCCGAGATAGTTCAGCGTCAGCGCCGGGAAAACCAGCAGGAACCAGGCCCACTGGATCGGGCGGCGGCCGAAATGGCCGAGATCGGCATAGAGCGCCTCGGCGCCCGTCACCGTCAGGAAGACGGCGCCGAGCACGACGACGCCGTAAAAGCCCTCATGCAGCAGGAAGGCGACGGCATAATAGGGATTGAAGGCGGCAAGGATGCCGTAATCGTCCGAGATATGGGAAATGCCGGCGGCAGCCATGACGAGGAACCAGACGGCGGTGATCGGGCCGAAGAACTTCGCGACGGCGCCGGTGCCCCGCGATTGCACGACGAAGAGCAGCGCCAGGATCACCACCGAGATCGGCACGATATATTCCGCGAAGCTGGGTGTGACAAGCTTCAGACCCTCGACGGCCGACAGCACGGATAGAGCCGGCGTGATCATCGCATCGCCGAGAAAGAGGGCAGCACCCATCAGGCCGAGCAGCATCAGAATGGCGGTGTGGCCGTTGGCGGTCTTCATCAGCAGGGCAAGCAGCGACAGCGTGCCACCCTCGCCGTCATTGTCGGCGCGCAGCAGGAAGAGCACATATTTGATCGTAACGATGATCGTCAGCGCCCAGATCATCAGCGAGATCAGGCTGATGACTTCGAAACGGGTGACGCCGTCATGGGCCACCGGCTTCAGTGCCTCGCGAAAGGCATAGAGCGGGCTGGTGCCGATATCGCCGTAGACGACTCCGACGGAACCTAGCCCGAGATAGAACAGCTTTTTCGGCGTCATATGGCGTTCGTTCGGATGGCTATCTTCGGACATGAAGTTTCAACAGGCTCCTCAGAGCCAGCCTTTCCAGCGGAAAAAGAAAAAAGGAATGACGGCGGATAACACCATCAGGGCCAGCGAATAGGGATAACCCGCGGCCCAGGTGAGTTCCGGCATGACCTGAAAGTTCATACCATAGACGGAGGCGACCAATGTCGGCGGCAAGAATACCACTGAGGCAATCGAGAAAATCTTGATGATTGAGTTCTGCTCGATGTTGATCAGCCCGAGCGAAGCATCGAGCAGGAAGGTGATGTTGGCGGCGACGAAGGAAGCATGCTCCGACAGCGACTGGATATCGCGGGAAACAGTGCGGCAGAGCTCCTTCGCCTCACGGTCCTGCTGGATCGCCGGGATCGTGTGAAAGAACGTCAGTAGGCGGGCAAGCGAACCGAGACTGTCACGCACCTTGCTGATCATCCGGTGATGGCCGGCAATATCGCGCAACTTCTCCTCGAGGTAGTTCGAGGGCTTGCGCACTTTCCTTGCCCGGTCGCCGAAGACATGCATCGACAAGATGTCGATGCGCGAGACGGAGATCTCGAGGATCTCGGCGGTGCGGTCAACGATCGTCTCCAAGAGCTTGGCGAGAAGGGCAGCGCCGCTGCGCCAGTTTTCCGGCAGCCGGTGGAGAGCGGCGATGAACAGTGCAAAGGATTTGGGATGGGCGTAGCGAATGGTGACCAGGCGATTTCCAGCCAGGATGAAAGCGACATCTGTCAGCGTCGGCACGTCGGTGTCAGCCTTCCAGAGCAGCGAGGCGGTCATGAAGACGGCGTCGTTTTCGACATAGAGACGGGCGGAAGGCTCGATATCCTTGAGGTCGTCGCGGGTCGGGACCTCGATGCCGAGAACCTTCTCCACATAGAGTTCCTCATCGCGGGTCGGCTCGATCATGTCGATCCAGACGACATCCTCGGGAAAGGACGCGGCGTGCGACAGATCGCGAATCTCGACCGACCTGCAATTGGAACAGTAAGCGGTAATCACCGGTCGTCTCTCCGGCTGCATCCAACCCTAAAGGCCGGCATGCGCGTTGTGCTCAACCGCATCGCAGTTCCCAACCCTTCGATCGACAAGACAACTCCGAACTTGCAGGCGGGCCGGCTTCTTCGAAACGAAGACAGCCGTCACTGAGCATCTGCAGCAAAATGCCATCATGGCGCCGCGGCATATGAAGCAAAGCCGTGAAATAATCAAGACATCTTCCGTGAAACGCGGCTTTTCACCACGTTTCCCCCACAATTAGGGGTATCCGCCGCGGCGATTCGGCGCCCTCTAACGTGCCGCGCATTGCAGCTGATCCATGCGATGCGCTTCAGCTTCTTGTTTATGCATGCCGCTATCCCGGAACCGCTTCACACTTCCGGGCGACATGCATTTGTTTCTGCATGCCGTTATCCCGGAACCGTTGCACACTTCCGGGCGGCATGCATTATTCGAAGACGATTGTCGGTGCCGGACGCTGGGACTGGCCGGCGATCTGTTCCCAGACCTTGGCGGCGATGCCGCGATAGATGCCGGCGACGACGCCGTTCGGCTCGGAGGCGACGAGCGGCGTGCCGGCGTCGGAGGTTTCGCGAATATTCATCGTCAGCGGCACTTCGCCGAGGAAGGGCACGCCGATGCGCTCTGCCTCCTTGCGGGCGCCGCCATGGCCGAAGATGTCGTAGCGGGTGCCGGTATCCGGGGCGATGAAATAGCTCATATTCTCGACGATGCCGAGCACCGGCACCTCGACCTTACGAAACATGTTGAGACCCTTGCGGGCATCGATCAGCGCGAGATCCTGTGGCGTCGAGACGATGACGGCGCCGGCAAGCGGCACCTGCTGGGCCATGGTCAATTGGGCGTCGCCGGTGCCGGGCGGCATATCGACGACGAGAACGTCGAGCTCGCCCCAGGCGACTTCGCGCAGCATCTGCAACAGCGCCGACTGGACCATCGGCCCGCGCCAGATCATTGCCGTCTCCTCGTCGACAAGGAAACCCATCGACATGACCTTGAGGCCATAATTCTCCATCGGATTGATGATGCGGCCGTCGATCTGCGTCGGGCGGCCGGATATCTTTAAGAGCCGCGGCATCGAGGGACCATATATATCGGCATCGAGAATGCCGACACGAAGACCGTTGGCGAGCAGGCCGAGTGCGAGATTGACGGCGGTGGTCGATTTGCCGACCCCACCCTTGCCCGAGGCGACGGCGATGATGGCGCCGATGCCGGGCACGCCGATCTTGCCGGCGCGCTGCGGCTGTTGAGGAGCGTGGGCGTGGCCCGCATGATCATGTTGGTGATCGTGGCCGGCATGGCCGTGAGGCGGGTTCGGCCGGGCCGCCGGAGCGGCCGCCGCCGCCTTCTTGTCGGCAGTCAGCGTGACGAGGGCGCCCTTGACGCCCGGCATTTCCTTGATGACCCGCTCGGCGGCGAGCCGCATCGGCTCCAGCTCCTTGGCGCGATCGGCCGGGACGGTGATGGAGAAATAAACCTTGCCGTCGGAGATGAAGACATCGGAGACCATGCCGAGCTCGACGATATCGTGCTCGAGATCCGGTCCCCGCACGGTCTTCAGCGTTTCGAGAACCTGTTCCTTGGTGACGTCGGCCATTCCACCCTCACTGCTTCTTGCAGATCACAAATAGTGGAGACGGAAGCCTTCGCCAAACAAAATCATCGGGAGGAAAATCCGGCGCGCCAAAAGAGCGCCGGGGAGACTTGGCAATCCGTTGCGGCCATCAAGTCCGCCGGGCTTTCGCCCTGATGGCCGCAACGGTCCCCGAGAACCGGCGCAATCCGGGGCGAACTAGAGCAAGCCGAAAAAAAGACCAGCGAAAAGTGAACGAGGAAGACGAAATCGCAGACAGCCGGGAAAGAAGCGGTGCCAAAACGCAACAACCGCCGCCGACACCGAAGAGCCGGGAGAGAAGCGGCATCGGCGTCGGGCAGCGGTGTGTCGGCCGCGCCATTTCCTGGCGCTGGTCTCAAAGTCCCCTCTGGACCTCTCGCACAAGAGATGCAGAAAGCGTGCCAGATGGAAAATTAGTAAAAACAGCGCAAAAGCGTTTGCGACAGCCCCTCGGCGGGAAAGATATGCCTACGCGCTGGGCGACTTCGAAAGCCGTCGGTTGTTTTTTGCAACTTATTTGATCAGGCCGATGCGCAACGCCTTGGCGACCGCCTGAGTGCGGTTGACCGTGTCGAGCTTCTTGGTGGCGCGGTTGAGGTAGTGATTGACCGTATGCTCGGACAGCGTCAGGATTTCGGCGATTTCGGCGCTGGTCTTGCCGGCCGCCGTCCAGTTGAGGCAATCGATCTCGCGGTCGGTCAGCGTGTCCGTCATGCGCGTATCGAGGTTGCGGATCTCGGCGAGCCTGTCGAAGACATGGATGGCGATGTAGCAGAGCTCGCGCATTTCCGCCGGGCTGAAGGGCTCGCGGTCGCCGGCGAAAGAGACGGCGCCGCGCAGGCCGGAGGGCTCATGCGTCGGGAAATAGGCGCAGCGCATCATCTTGAAACGCTCGAACAGGGAGGCGACGAGAATGGACTTGCCGTCGTCCCGCGACCAGTTCTGCCGCGACATGTCGTAGAAGAAGGGCCGCGCGGATGTTCTGAGCCGCCTGAGGACCGGGCTGTTCACCAACAAGCCTTCCTGGTCGTAGAGCGCCAGAAGCTCGGCCGGCCAGCTGGTGATGACAGTGCTGCCCTGAAGATCGAAGGAGGTGATCGGCGGCAGGTTGAGAACCATGAAGGCACGGCTGCGATAGGCTTCCGTCACGCGTTTCATGAAACGGAAAATATCGAACTGGGTCTTCAGGCCCGCTATTTCCTGAACATAGTCGTCTTCTTCCGTGGATGTCTGCGACAAGGGTGCCATCACATTTCTTCATCTTCGGCACAGCGGCCGGCAAACCATTCGCGAAACCTGCCCACCATGGGGGTTTCGATTGCATCGGAGAACGACGATCGCTGGTTGAAATCGGCTTGAGCGTTGAGCGTTCGGCCGGCTGGTTGTAGATTTCGCGGACCGTTCTAGTTGTGGTGATTCGCCGAAAAATCTCAATATCGCGCTTATCATAAGTATGCTCTGCGACTACGTCCAGCAGTAGCCGATGGCGATTTTTCCGTCAGCGGCGCGGACCGAGACGGACGCGCATGCCTTCCATGATCCTGACAGCCGCCAGTTGAACCGGAACGACCCATTGGTGCAGAAGTTCCATCGACAAGCGATAGGCCGGGCCGGTAATCGAAATGCCCCCCATGAAGGTCCGATCCTCCGACCAGACGGGCGCGGCAACGCAGCGAATGCCGGCCTCATGTTCTTCGCGGTCGAAGGCATAGCCCTGATCGGCAATCTCGCGGATTTCAGCAAGCAGCGTTTCGGCAGAGACATGGGTCGAGGCGGTAAAGCTGGTGAAGCTCAGGCCGGCAAGCAGATCGACGAGGTTTTCGGCCGGCAGCAGCGAAAGGGCGGCCTTGCCGACGCCGGTGCAATAACAGGGCGAGGCATTGCCGATCTGCGAATACATGCGCACCGGCTGACGGCCTTCGACCTTGTCGAGATAGATGATCGACTGCCCCCTGAGGACGCCGAGATGCACCGTTTCGCCGGTCGCCTGCTGCAGATCTCTGAGGTGCGGTTCGGCAATCAGGCGAAATTCGTTGCGCGCCCAGCTGCGCGCGGCGAAATCGAGAAGGCGCAGGCCGGGCGCATAACGGCCGTCGCCATCGAGCTCGAGCAGCCCCTCCTCCACCAGGTGGGTGAGCTGGCGATGCAGCGTGCCGCGCGGCTGGCCGGCAAGGGCTAGGATATCGGTGAACCGCAACGGCGCATCGGCATGGGTGACGAGATCGAGCAGAACCATCAGTTTGCCGAGCGTGCCGGTCTCGCGTGCCTGTGCCGTGCTTTCGCCGTTTGAATTCATCGCCTCGTCCGCCCTTGACAGAAAGGGCAGTGTAATTCGATAATTCCATATAGTCAAATTAGGTTCCAAATAATGGAACAATCAAGTCGGGAGGCGACGGTGACCATGATGGCAGCACAATTTCCCGAGTTCAAAGAACGAGCCGTGCTGGTGACCGGCGGCGGATCGGGGATAGGTGCTGCGATCGTCGAAGGTTTCGCGCGCCAGGGCGCCAAGGTCTCGTTCATCGATATCGCCGAGGCCGCCGGCCGCGAACTTGCCGAAAGGCTATCGCGGGAGACGGCGCATCCGGTCTCCTTTTACCATGGCGACCTGCGCGACATCGCGGCGATCCGGCACACGGTCGATACCGTCACTGCCAGCTCGGGGCCGATCCGGGTGCTGGTCAACAATGCCGCCTGGGACGACCGCCATGAATTCGACGCGGTGACCGAGGCCTATTGGGACAACAATCAGGCGGTCAACCTCAAACATGTGTTCTTCACCTCGCAGGCAGTCGTGCCGTCGATGCGGACGGCCGGCGGCGGGGCGATCATCAATATGTCGTCAATCGCCTTCAAGCTGAACATGGGCGGTTTTCCCGCCTATGCGGCAGCCAAGGCTGCGGTCGTCGGGCTGACGAAGAGCCTGGCGGGCAGGCTCGGGCCGGAGAACATCCGGGTCAACTGCATCCTGCCCGGCATGGTCGTCACCGAGCGGCAGATGCAGCACTGGCTCACCGAGGAGAGCATTGCGCGCTCGGTCGAGGACCAGTGCCTGAAGGTCGCGCTCAAACCCGATGCGATCGTCGGTCCCTGCCTGTTTCTTGCATCCGACTGTGCATCGGCGATGACCGCCCAGTCCCTGATTGTCGATGGAGGCGTTCTGTAATGGCAAATCCAGCTTATGTCGCGGTGGACTGGGGCACCAGCAGCTTTCGGCTCTGGCTGATCGGCAGGGACGGCACCGTCCTTGCCGAGCGCCGCAGCGGCGAAGGCATGACGAGCGCCGCAAAGACCGGCTTTTCCGCCGTGCTTGCCGGCCATCTCGCCGCCATCGAGGCGCCGGAAAACCTGCCGGTGATCGTCTGCGGCATGGCCGGCGCGCGGCAGGGTTGGGTCGAGGCCGGTTATATCGATGTGCCGGCGCCGCTCGCTTCGATCCTGACCGGGGCCGTCTCCGTACCCGGGGAAAGCCGCGACATTCGTATCCTGCCAGGCCTTGCCCAGCGGGACATCGCAACGCCCGACGTCATGCGCGGCGAGGAGACCCAGCTTATCGGCGCACTCGGCCGCGCAAGCTCCGGGGCGCAGGCAGTCTGCATGCCCGGCACGCATTCGAAATGGGTGCATGTGACGGACAGCAAGGTCACCGGCTTTTCGACCTTCATGACCGGCGAGCTTTTCGACGTCATCAGCAAACACACGATCCTTTCGCACGCCGTTGCCGGCGCAGAAGAGCAGCCGGCGGATGCGGCAGCCTTCGAGGCGGCGGTCGCGGCCGCTTTCGCACGCCCGGCCCTTGCTTCCAACCTGCTCTTTGCCGCCCGCTCAGGACAGCTCCTGCACGGGATCTCGGCCGCCGCCGCGCAAGCCCGGCTTTCCGGCACGCTGATCGGCCTCGAAATCGCCGGGGCGCTGCAGGACGCGGCCACCGGCATCACCCTCGTCGCCTCCGGGCGCCTGCAGGCGCTCTACGAACAGGCCTTCAAAACCCTCTCCCTTGCCTTCACCGCCATCGACGCCGACGCCGCCGTGCGCCGCGGGCTTTCGGCCGCCGCCGAAGCCATCTGGCCGAATTGAGAAAGCTGACACGATGAACCGTATCCCCTTCCCCCACATGAAGCGCCCGCTGATCGCCATCCTTCGCGGTATTAGGCCTGATGAGACCGAAAGCGTCGTCGGTGCCTTGATCGACAATGGCCTGACAGCGATCGAGATCCCGCTCAATTCGCCGAAGCCGTTCAAATCCATCGAGATCGCCGCGAAGATGGCGCCGGCAGACGTGCTGATCGGCGCCGGCACGGTGCTGAGCGTCGAGGCGGTCGACAGCCTGCATGCGGCCGGCGGCACGCTGCTGGTCACGCCGAATGTCGAGCCCGAGGTGATCATCCGGGCGCGCGAATACGGCATGGTGACGATGCCGGGCGTCTTCACGCCGACCGAGGCGCTGGCCGCGGCACGCGCCGGCGCCACCGGTCTCAAATTCTTTCCGGCCAGCGTGCTCGGCCCTTCCGGCATCACCGCGATCCGGGCCATCCTGCCGCCGGAACTGACGATTGCCGCGGTCGGCGGTGTCTCGGACAAGAATTTCGGCGATTATACCAAGGCCGGCATCTTCGCCTTCGGCCTCGGCACCAGCATCTACAAGCCAGGAATGACTGCGTCAGAGGTTGCCGAGCGCGCCAAGGCGACCATTTACGCCTATGATGCAGCCATTGGGAGCGTGAACGTATGACCGATATTTATGAGTTCGAGGGCAAAACACTTTGCAATACCAATTCCGTTCTCGGTGAAGGCCCGACCTATGATCCGGACAGCAACACCGTCTGGTGGTTCAACATCCTTGGCAAGGAACTGCACGAGCTCAATCTTTCGACGGGCGAGAAAAAGGTGCATCCGCTGCCTGTGATGGCGAGCGTGCTTGCCCGCATCGACGCCGGGCGGCAGCTGATCGCGACGGAAGAAGGGCTTTTCGTGCGCGATGTGGCGAGCGGCAACCTCACCTTCTACGCCGCGCTCGAAAACGACAGGCCGGAAAACCGTTCGAACGACGGCCGCACGCATCCTTCCGGCGCGCTCTGGATCGGCACGATGAGCAAGCGGGCGGAAAACCAGGCCGGCGCCATCTATCATGTCGCCAGCGGCAAGGTGACGAAGATCTTCAACGGCATCAGCATCCCGAATTCGATCTGCTTCTCGCCGGACGGCACCATCGGCTACTTTACGGATTCCCGCATCAACCGGCTGATGCGCGTCATGGTCGATCCGCAGACCGGCCTGCCCTCGGGCGAACCGATCGTGCTCGTCGACAGCATGGACGACCCCGGCGACATCGACGGCTCGGTGGTCGATGCCGACGGCTATCTGTGGAATGCGCGCTGGGGCGCCGGCGTCGTCGACCGCTACAGTCCGGACGGCCTGCGCATCTCGCGCTACAAGGTTCCCGCCGTCCAGCCCTCCTGCCCCGCCTTCATCGGCGTCAATGCCGACCGCCTGGCGGTGACGACCGCCTGGGAAGGGCTCGACGAGGATGCCCGTTCGGCCCAGCCGAGCGCCGGTGCGCTGCTGGAACTCGGCATCGACGTCAAAGGCGTGTTCGATCCCGTCTATGTGATCTGATTTTTGCTTGCCAGCGGCGATCAGAGGCGCTCCCCCATCGGGGCGCCTTTTTCTCGTTTTGGCGGCAGCCCTTCGATAAATGTTCCGTGAGAATCGAGAAATTTTCCGTGTTTTCAACCGGAACCAATCGCGCCACCAGCCATTCTCCTTTCGAACCGACGCGGCAACGTGACCTGAGAAACAGGTGTTGCCGGGTCAGCGATCACTCTAGGGAAAAACGAAGGTAGGTTCGAAATGACACGCAAACTCCTGACGACCGTTGCCGCTGGCGCACTGTTTGCCACGGCTTTCGCACCGGCGGCATTCTCGCAGACGGCGCCGCAGCCTGCGGACCCCGCCGCCCCGACACAGGCAGCTCCCGCCGATCCGGCAGCCCCGAAGCCGCCGATCACCCCTGACGTCACCAAGCCTGCAGGCGATGCCGCACAGGCGCCCGCCCCGGCCCCGACGGCAGACACGGCTCAGGCCGGCTATCTGACGGAACAGTCTCCGGATCAGGTCAGCGCCAATACCTATATCGGCCAGTCGGTCTATAACGGCAACAATGAAAGCATCGGCAGCGTCAACGACCTGATCCTCAAGAAGGACGGCGGCATGGTTGCTGCAATCGTTGGCGTCGGCGGCTTCCTCGGCATCGGTGAAAAGAACGTCGCTGTGCCGATGGAAAAGATCACCGTCGCCCAGAACACCCAGGACGGCAGCGTCAAGCTGACGACCAGTGAAACGGCTGAATCGCTGAAGGCCGCACCTGAGTTCAAGACGCTGGCAATGCAGTCGGCCGAAAAGGCTCCGGCTGCCACCGGTACCGATACCACGGCAACCGGCTCGACCACGCCCAAGTAATCCGTGCGCGGTAGTATAGCGTAGGCGATGGCGCTCCTAGGGGCGCCATTGCTTTATGAGGCGCCATCGCCTTATGCGCTGGCCCGCTCCGCCATGGTCGGGTCGTAATAGTTTTCGTGCAGGAAGCGCAGCGTGGCGATACCGTCGGCCGGACGGCCGAAGTGATAGCCTTGGCCCATGCCGCAGCCGAGCGTGCGTAATTTCACCGCCTCGGCATAATCTTCGATGCCTTCCGCCACGACTTCCAGCTCCAAGCCCTCGCACATGGTCAGGATCGCCTTGATGATGTGTTCGGAGGCACGATCGGAATTGATGCGCGAGACGAAGGCGCGGTCGATCTTGATCTTGTCGAAGATGAAGTCGCGCAAGCGCCCAAGGCTCGATTGGCCGGTGCCGAAATCGTCGAGCGAGATGCGTACACCGGCGGCGCGCAGATCGGCGATGATGCGGTGAGCGGTATCGGCCGAACTCATCACCGCGGTCTCGGTGATCTCCAGCTCCAGGCGATGCGGATCGAAGCCGACGCGGCCGAGGATCGACAGGACGCTGCTGCTCGTGCCCGGATCCATCAGCTGGGCCGAGGAGAGATTGAACGATAGGAAGAGTTCGCGCGGCCAGGAAAGTGCGGCTTCCGCGGCTTTGCGCAGCAACGCCTCCGACAGTGCATCGATGAAGCCGCGCTCCTCGGCGAGCGGCACGAAGACGCCGGGCGATACAAAGCCGAGATCGGGATCGTTCCAGCGGGCGAGCGCCTCGAAGCCGACGACCTGGTTGTTGGACAGCGAGACGATCGGCTGGAAATGCACGTCGATCGCGTCGGAGATGATGGCGTTTCTGAGCGCCTGCTCCAGCTGCGTTGCGCGCTTCATTTCCTGGGCGATCTCGCGCGAATAGACGGTGATTTGGCCGCGGCCGCGGCGCTTGGAGCGATAGAGGGCGGTTTCGGCGCTCTTCAGCAGTTCCTCGCAATCCTCTCCGGCAAAGGGATAGATGGAAAAGCCGAGGGAAGCGGAGAGACGGACGTTGCGGTCACCGAGGTCATAAGGCGCCGACAGCACCTCGCGGATCATCTGGCCGAATTTCTCGGCACTCGCCCGCTCGAAGATCAACGGCAATACGAAGGCGAATTCGTCGCCATCGTGGCGGGTGACCAGCGCGCCGTCAGGAATGCAGGCCCTGAGACGATGGGCGACCTGGCAGAGGATTTCATCGCCGGCTGTCGAGCCGAACAGATCGTTGATCGGCTTGAAACTATCCAGGTTGACGATGCCGATGGTGAAGGGGGCCGGATCGCTGGCGCGCTCAGCGGAGATCTGCAAGACCTTGTCCCGCATGCGATTGCGGTTGCCCAATCCGGTCAGCGGATCGGTATAGGCCATCGCCTGAAGCTCATTCTGACCGACGGTCAAGAAAGCTATATCCGCCGATTTCATCATCCAAACCCGAGCTTTCCTCCGGAGCCATGCAGAAGAATGACCGGCAGGTCTTAACAATTCGATAGTAAATCAGCGGCATAACCGCTTGAACCTCCCTAAAATCTAGGGAGTTGACGGGTATTTTGGCACCTGCACACGTTTGCGCGACATGCTTCAGTTTCGGGCCGCCCGCATGCCCTCATTCATTAGATATTTCTGAAATATAGTCTCGAGCATGTCAGGGCTGACGGGTTTCATGATGACGTCGTCCATGCCCGATTTGACGCATTCGGCGCGGTCACGCTCGAAGGCCTGGGTGAGCACGCCGATGATCGGGGTGCGGATGCCGCCGCCGGTTTCCTCCATCTGCCGGATGAGGCGCGCGGCCTCGAAGCCGTTGAAGCCCGGCAGGGAAATATCCATCAGCACGATCTGCGGCCGGTGCTCGGCCCAGACGCGCACGGCCTCGTCGCCGGTCGCTGCAAGCATGTGGCGATAGCCGAGACCTTCGAGGATCTGCGAAAAGACGATCTGGTTGATATCATTGTCTTCGGCGACGAGAACCTGCAGGCCGACCGGATCGTCGGAAATACTAATTTCCCAATCCGCATCCGAACCGGCGGCGCTGCGGCTGTTGCGATTGAAATGGCGGGCGATCTGGAAGGTGAGCTCGTTGGCGATCTGGAAACCGTCCATGACGAGCGCCGGGATGCCGTATTGCTCGGCAAGCTCGAGGCAGCGCATGCCCATCTGGTTGTCGATGATCAGAAGATCGAGCGAGATGCCGGAGGAGGTGGCGATTTCCAGGAACCGCTCCTCTTCATCCTCGCCGCGGACCGAGCAGGATTCGAAGCCGTATTTCGTCAGCGTCCGCAGCGCGGCGGTCTCGGCGGCGAGGTCGGCCGTGACGACGAGGACCTTGCGGCCGGAGAAATTCTCCGGAACGATCGCTTCCATCGCCGCCGGTTCGCGCCGTGCGATGCCGGTTGGTACCGGCACATAGGCGCGGCGATAGCTTTGATTGCTGGAGGCGGTGATGGCGGACGCTTGGCCGAACTCGTCGAGATCGGCGCCGTCACGCGGCAGGTCCTGCATGGTCGACACCAGGAAATAGCGGCCAGGCTTGCCGATGCGGTGCTTGCGGCTGACGATATCGCGCTCGATGCCGTCGCGGGAGATCTGCCGCTGGCGGGAGACGGACATCTCGCCGGTCTCCAGCACATGGCGGTCGCTTTCTTCGAAGCGCTTTGCGATCTCTTCTGAAAAAAGATCGCCGCTCTTGCGCCCGAGCACTTCGTCGGCGCTCGTCTGATATTTCTCGCAGAAGGCAAGGTTCACCGCGACATAGGTGAGGTTGCGATCCTTGACGAAGAGCGGGAACGGCAGATTGTCGAGAATATCCTCGGTGAGCTGCACCCGCTCCAGATCGGAGCGCCATTGCTCTTCGCGCTTCTTGTTCTCGGAAATATCGGAGATGATGGTGACGCCGTAACCGCCCGGCAGCCTGCGCTTGACGAAGCGGACCCAGCTATCGGCACCGTGGCGCTCGATGGCGTCGAAGCGCTCGCGCCAATGCGAGGCGATTTTCTGCGACAGCCAGTCTTCACGGCTCAGCGAGCCACCCTGCCTGACATCATACTGCTGGCGAATGCCGGTGTCATACATCGCGCCGAGGAAATCGCGAAGCCGCGTGCCCGGCTTCAGCATCTCGGCGGGCAGCGGAAAGAAATCGAGAGTCTGGCGGCTGGCGAAGATCAGATGATCGTTCTTGTCATAGATGATGAAAGCTGCCGAAAGGCTGTCGCACACCACATCGAAAAGCGCCGTCTGCAGATCGGCCTCGGCGGGAGACCCATCGATTTCTGATGATGTGTCCGCCTTTTCGAAGCCGGCACTCATGCTATTGCGTCCCACATCTGTTCGATTTCGAAAGCTTCCGGAGGTATGTGATTAGAAATGCCATTTTTATGTTAAAACCGGCTTAACATTACCTATTCCCAAATTTGGGGGAGGACCGGATCACGTTTCGGGAAAGCCCGTCGAAACCCCTTCCCTCCGGCCCGCGAATCCCCGAAAATAGCCCATGGCCATCAGACAGCTTTCCGAAACGCTCATCAACCAGATCGCCGCCGGCGAAGTCATCGAACGGCCGGCGAGCGCTGCCAAGGAATTGATCGAAAACGCGCTCGACGCGGGCGCGACGCGCATCGAAATCGCCACATCAGGCGGCGGCAAGGCGCTGCTGCGCGTCAGCGACAACGGCTCGGGCATGAATGCGGCCGATCTGGAACTGGCGGTCAGGCGCCACTGCACCTCGAAGATCTCGGAGACGCTCGAGGATATCCGCACGCTCGGCTTCCGCGGAGAGGCACTGCCCTCGATCGGCTCGGTCGCGAGGCTCAGCATCGCAAGCCGCAGGCGCGACAGTGCCGGCGGCCACGAGATTGCCGTTGCCGGCGGCAAGATCACGCATCTGCGCCCGGCCGCCGCCAATCCCGGGACGATCGTCGAAGTGCGCGACCTGTTCTTCGCCACACCGGCCCGGCTCAAATTCCTGAAGACGGAAAAAGCCGAGGCCGGCGCCATCACCGAAATCGTCAAGCGCATGGCGATCGCCTTTCCCGCCGTGCGCTTCGTACTGTCGGGCTCGGACCGCACGACGCTGGAATTTCCGGCGACCGGCGACGACGATCTGGCCCGCATGGCGCAGGTGCTCGGCAAGGAGTTCCGCGACAACGCCATTGCGCTTGACGCCGTGCGCGAAGAGATCGCGCTTACCGGCTTTGCCGGCGTGCCGACCTTCAATCGCGGCAACTCCGCCCATCAATACGCCTTCGTCAACGGCCGGCCGGTGCAGGACAAGCTGATCCTCTCGGCGATCCGCGGCGCCTATGCCGAGACGATCCCCTCCGGACGCCATCCGGTGGCGGTACTGTCGATCACGCTCGATCCCGCTCTCGTCGACGTCAACGTGCATCCGGCAAAATCCGACGTGCGGTTCCGCGACCCGGGCCTGGTGCGCGGCCTGATCGTCGGCGCCATCCGCGAGGCCTTGGCGCGCGACGGCAGCCGGGCGGCGACGACCGGGGCGAGCGACATGCTGCGTTCCTTCCGCCCCGGCTTCCAGCCGTCCGCCCAGCGGCCGCAAACGGCATGGTCGGCCGAGACCTCGCCCTCCCGGCCCTATCAGCCGACAACGGGTCTCAGTGAGCGGCCACAGGCGTCCTTTGACGGACTTTCGATGCCGACGGCGCGGGCCGAGCCTCAGTTTTCGCCGCAGCCGGCAGCCCCTGAACCAACCGCACGGTATCCGCTCGGCGCGGCGCGGGCGCAGATCCACGCAAACTACATCGTCGCCCAGACCGAGGACGGGCTCGTCATCGTCGACCAGCATGCTGCGCATGAGCGGCTGGTCTTCGAGGCGATGCGCAAGGCGCTGCATTCGAAGCGGCTGGCCTCGCAGGTGCTGCTCATCCCCGAGATCATCGATATCCCGGAAGAGGATTGCGACCGGCTGATGCTTCATGCTGCCGAGCTTTCCGAACTCGGCCTTTCGATCGAGCGTTTCGGCCCCGGGGCAATCGCCGTGCGCGAGACGCCGGCCATGCTCGGCGAGGTCGATGCGCATGGGCTGATCCGCCAGCTTGCCGACGAGATCGCCGAATGGGACACGGCGTCCGGCCTGTCGGCTAAGCTCGAATATGTGGCGGCGACCATGGCCTGCCACGGATCGGTGCGCTCCGGACGGCGGCTGCGGCCGGAGGAAATGAACGCGCTGCTGCGGGAAATGGAAGTGACGCCCGGCTCCGGCCAGTGCAATCACGGCCGGCCGACCTACATCGAATTGAAACTCAGCGATATCGAGCGGCTTTTCGGCAGAAGCTAAAAAAGCTGGAAAAGCAGTCCTTTCGAGAGTATGGCAAGGGGATGACAGACTGCAGGGAACGGAGCGCATGAATTTGTTCGAAGGCCATGGAAACCGCGAAGCGAAGATCCGGTATCTCGATGGCGATTTCCAGATTCTCTCGCCCGGCTCCTATGTCGTCTGTGCGATGACGGGAAAACAGATCCCGCTTGACGAATTGCGCTACTGGAGCGTCGCCCGGCAGGAACCCTATGCCGACGTGATCTCGGCCATCGATGCCGACAAACGCGCCGGCGTGCTGCCGAACCAGCGGCGCTAGAGCAATTAGGCCCCAGCCTTCATCTCCCGCAGGCGCCGCTCGCGGCAGGCGGCGATCGCCCGGTCGATGATGAGGCTTGGTGCGCGGTGATCCTCGAAGACCATGTCGACCTCGATCACCCGGCTCTTTTCGGCGAGCCGCGCCGCCTTGCCGTTATGGCCGGAAAGGCGGACGAAATCCTTGGAGGTGGTGACGATCAGGAGACCTTGACGCTCGGCGGTCGTCAGGATGTCGTCGATCTCCTCTTCGGTCAGGTGCTCGTGGTCGCCGAAGCTCTTGGCGACGACGATCTCGGCGCCGCGCGCTTCAACCGTGCGGAAGAATTTGGCGGGATCGGCAATGCCGGCAAAGGCGAGCACCTTGGTGCCGGCCAGCGTGTTGTCGCCGCGGACTTTCAGCGATGCGGTGAAATAGGGCTTTGCCGCGCGCGCCGCCATGCGGACGATCCTGTCGGCCGCATTGCCGCCACCGACCTTCAGCAAAGCGGTCGCAGAACGCAGCTGCTGGCGGATCGGCGCGCGGACCGGACCACCCGGCACGATATGGCCGTTGCCGAGGCCGCGCGTCGCGTCGATGACGAGCAGGGCATAGTCGATCGCCAGCCGGGCACTCTGGAAACCGTCATCCATGATGATGAGATCGGCGCCCTCCGCCACCAGCCGCTGAGCCCCTTCGACGCGCCGGCGGGAAATCACCGTCAGCGCTTCCTGGGCAAGCAGCAAGGGCTCGTCGCCGACGGCAATCGCCCGGTGATGATCGGGGTCGACCACGGTGGTCACATCGAGCGAGCCGCCATAACCCCTGCTGAGAAAACCGGGCTTCAGCCCCTTCGCCTTGGCGGCGCGGGCAATCGTCAACGCCGTCGGCGTCTTGCCGGCGCCGCCGACGGTGAAATTGCCGACGCAGATGACGGGAATAGGAACGGAGGCGCGGCGCGCATGGGCCATGCGGTGGCCGGCGATACGGCCATAGAGAAAAGAAAGCGGCAGCAGCAGCCAGGCCCGCCAATCGGCTTTCCTCCACCAGAACGGTGGCGCTTCAGATATCATCTTGCCGTCCCGCTCCCCTGTCCCTCGACCGGCCGGATTGAGAAGCCAAAATCGATGAAAATGCAAGCCCTTACGGATTAGGCCGGCTGCAGATCCGGCAAGAGCGTCTCGATGGCGGTGATATCGTCGAGCACGTGGTCGGCCGCAGCGGCAAGCGTCTCCCGCGAACCGGTGCCGGTCAGCACCGCGATCCTCAGGCCCGTGCCGGCATTCAGACCCATGTGCAGATCGTGATTGTTGTCGCCGACCATGGCGACTTCCTCAGGCAAAAGACCGGTCGCGGCGCAGAAGCCGAGCACCATGCCCGGCTCCGGCTTGACACCGAAACCGCTGTCATAGCCGGCGATGTAATCGACATAACGGGCAAAACCGAAACGTTCCGCCGTCTGGCGGATCGACCGCTCATTGTCGCTAGAGGCGACACCGAGCTTGAAGCCGCGCCGATGCAGCCGAGCGAAGAAGCCGGCGAGATCGGTAACCGGCACGGAAAGTTCGGCGGCGCTGGAAAAGAGATCGTCGAGGCGGATCGTCAGCTCGCCGACATCGACCATCGAGCCCGCGGCAACCAGACCCTCGGCGATCTGGCGGGTATTGCCGGCGGCAAGCAGGCTATCGGGAACGATATGGCCGGTCACCGGATCCATGCCGCAGGCCGACAGCAGCCGGTCGGCGAGAAGCGGATCGCCTTTGGCGGCGATACGGGCAAGCTCGCGGTTGACCGGCAGCCAGCTCTCGTCATAATCGAGCAGCGTGCCGTCCTTGTCGAAGAGGATGCCTTTGATAGTCGCCGCAGCCGACATCATATCTCCTTAGACCTGGGCCACGGCCTTGGGCAGCAGCCGCGCCTTCACCGTCAACGGATTGATATAGGGTTCCAACCCCTTCACCGTCGCCGTCAGTGCGCCGCGCATCTCGTGCACGGCGGTGATGCCGGCCTCGATCATGTTGCGGCGGGCGTCGTCGTTGATCAGCAGGTAATGCACGCCCTTGGCCAGCATTTCGGTATCGCGCACCATGCGGGCGCTGCCGCTGCGGGCAAGCTTCTGATAGGCATCGCGGAAATTCTGCACATGGCCGCCAGAGAGAATGGCGCAGCCGAGCATGGCAGGCTCCAGCGGGTTCTGGCCGCCTTCGGCAAAGAGCGAACGGCCGACGAAGGCGATTTCCGTCAGGCGCAGATAGAGGCCCATTTCGCCGATCGTATCGCCAAGGAAGATATCGACATCGGCGGACAAGACATCGTCGCGGGTGCGGCGAGCGACCTTCAGCCCCTGTTTGACGAGCGCCGCCTCGATCTCGTCGCTGCGCTCGGGATGGCGCGGCACGATGATCGTCAATTGATGGTCGCGCTCCCTGAGCGCCCGATGAACGATGGCGGCGGCATTCTCCTCGCCGTCGAAGGTCGAGATCGCCGCCCAGGTCTTGCGCTCGCCGATCTGCTTCTTGTAACGGGCAAGCACAGCGCTGTCATAAGGCGGCGCGTCGGTATCGACCTTCAGATTGCCGGAAGTGATGACGGGCACGGCGCCGAGATCGCGGAAGCGTTCGGCATCGACATCCGACTGGGCGATGACCAGGGCGAGATTTTCGAACAGGGCTTCGGCGATCGCCGGGCGGCGGCGCCAGCGGGCAAAGGAGCGGTCCGACATGCGGGCATTGATCAGGATCTGCGGAATGCGGCGGCGGCCGAGCTCCAGCACCGTTGCCGGCCAGATCTCGGATTCGGCGATGATGGCGCAATCGGGCTGCCAATAATCGAGGAAGCGGCTGACGGAGGGCTTCAGGTCGAGCGGCACATATTGATGGATCGCTTCCTGGCCGAGGCGCTCGGCGGCAAGCTTGGCCGACGTGATAGTTCCGGTCGTCAGGATGACATGGATGTCGCGGCGGCGGATTTCGCGGATCAGCGGAATGACGGCGTTGGTTTCACCGACGCTTGCGGCATGGAACCAGACGAGCGGCCCCTGCGGCCGGTTTGCGCTCGGATAACCGAAACGTTCCAGGCGGCGGGCTCGGTCTTCCTTGCCCTTGGCCGTGCGGTAGGTGATATAGAGGCCGACGACAGGAGAGGCCACGGTTCCCGCCAGACGGTATGCGTTCAGACCGAACCGCGCCATCCGGGAACTCATCGCGCCAGCCTCCGATCAAAACCGATCGACATCAAACCCATTCCCTAATTATCGTTGCGGCCGCAATGGCCGATTAGTTTGTTCAGAATGCGTCAAGCAATCCGGATCGACGGCGCGCGCCATGCACCAAAGCCCGCTCGACGAGCGGCCGGCCGCCGGCACTTGGCTCGGGTCAGTTGCCCTTGGCCTTTTCCTGCGGATCGAGCAAACGATGCATGTGGACGATGAAGTAGCGCATATGCGCATTGTCGACCGTCTGCTGCGCCTTCGCCTTCCAGGCCGTCAGCGCCGTGGCATAATCCGGGAAAATGCCGACAATATCGAGACCCTGCAGGTCACGGAACTGGACGTCATCGAGGCTTTCCAGTTCGCCGCCAAAAACGAGATGCAAAAGTTGCTTCTTGTCACCGGATTCAGTCATTTTTTATTCTCTTTCTGCCTATTCTCCTCCGCCACCCATCTGCGGGATTTTGACGGAAACGTCAACTGCCTCGTCGCCCCGCAAAGGCCGCGAGGAATTCACTGATGCGGGGCGTTGGCGCCGCACAGAGGACCTTGTGGGTGACTTCGGCGCGATTGTAGACGATCGGCTGGCCCTCGATGTCGACGAGGCCGCCGCCGGCGCAGACAAGGATCAGATCGGCAGCGGCAAGGTCCCAATCATGTGAATTACCCTTGACGAAGGTGCCTTCGAGACGACCGTCCGCCACCATGGCGATGCGATAGGCGAGCGAGGGAATGTATTTCTCGCGCGTCACCCGCTCTTGGAACTCCGGCGGAAAGGTCTTCAGCAGGTCGTCGCCGATCGCAAGGCGGCTCATCTCTTCCGGTCCGGCCGCCGAGACGGTGAAGGGAACGCCGTTCTTCAGCGCCACGCCGCCCTCGACCGCCTCATAGAGCTCCTCGAGCGCCGGGGCATAGAGCACGCCGGCGACCGGCCGGCCGCGATGAACGACCGCGACGCTGACGCACCAGACCTTCTGGCCGCCGAGGAAGGCGCGCGTCCCGTCGATCGGATCGATGATGAACAGCGTCTCGCGCGAGAGACGGTCGGCATCGTCGTCGGTTTCCTCCGACAGCCAGCCATAATCCGGCCGGGCCTTGCGCAGGATAGTCTCGAGCGTCTTGTTTGCGGCGAAATCGGCGGCGCTGACGGGAGAACGGTCCTCGTTCTTCCACCAGACCTCGGGAGACTGGTTGAAGAAGCCGAAAGCGACGGCGCCCGCCTCTTTCGCAGCATCGGCGATCAGCGCGAGATCGCTCTGCCAGCGGGCTTTTTCCCTATCGCTCATCCCGTCAATCCGTTTCTCACTGCCCTGCGAGCGTCATGCCTTCGATGGCGAAGGTGGGGGCCGCGACGCCGAACTTGCGATCGATGTCGTTTGCCGGCGTCAGGCGCATGAACATCTCCTTGAGGTTCGAGGCGATCGTCACCTCGGAAACGGGGAAGGTGAGTTCGCCGTTCTCGATCCAGAAGCCGGTGGCGCCGCGGCTGTATTCTCCGGTGATCATGTTCACGCCGTGGCCGATCAATTCGGTGACATAAAAGCCGTTGCCGACGCTGCGGATCAAATCCTCCGGCGAGATATCGCCGGGTTCCAGGGCAAGATTGGTGGAGGAAGGCGAGACGGCGGTGCCGCCGCGCACGCCGCGGCCGTTGGTTTCGAGGCCGAGTTCGCGCGCGGTCGAGGTCGAGAGGAACCAGTGCTTCAGGACACCGTCCTCGATCATCACCAGCCGCTCGCCGGACACGCCCTCGCCATCGAAGGGCCGCGAGGAAGGGCCACGCACGATCAGCGGATCGTCGGTGATCGACAGGCCTGACTTCAGCACCTGCTGGCCCATCTTGTCGCGCAGGAAGCTGGATTTGCGGGCGACCGCAGCACCATTGATCGCACCGGCGATATGGCCGACGAAGCCGCGGGCGACACGCGGGTCGAAGATGACGGTGACGTCCTTGCCGGTCGGCACCTGGCGCGGATTGACGCGCTTGATCACCCGTTCGCCGGCGCGCCGGCCGATTTCAGAGGGATCGTCGAGCTCGGCATAATAGAGGCGGCTGTCGAAATCATAATCGCGCTCCATGCCGGTGCCTTCACCGGCGATGACGCTGACGGAATGACCGAAACGCGAGGCCATGTAACTGCCCTCAAAACCGTGCGAGGTGGCAAGCACGAGGCCGCCCATGCCGGCGGAAGCGCCGGCGCCGGAGGAATTGGTGACACCCTTGACCGCAAGCGCGGCGGCCTCAGCTACAAGAGCCGCCTCCCGCAGCATCTCGGAGGAGACCTCGGTGGTATCGAGCAATTGCAGGTCGGGATAGTATCTCGAAAGGCTCGCCTCATCCGCCAGGCAGGCGAAGGGGTCTTCCGGAGAAACCTTGGCCATGGCGACGGCGCGTTCGGCCAGCGCCTGAAGATCGAAACCCGGATTGGCCGAAACGCTGGCGACGCGCTTGCCGATGAAGACACGCAGCGAAAAATCGTCGCTTTCGGAAGACTCCGTGCCCTCGACCTTGCCGAGGCGGACGCTCACCGATTGCGAGCGCGACCGGACGACGACGGCGTCGGCGGCATCGGCCCCTGCCTTCCTTGCCAGATCGATCAATTGACTTGCGCGGGAAAGAAGTGTCGAGGAATCAATTTCAGAGGACATGATTTGGCCTTTCCTTCGGCTTCCATTTATTGTGCACTCTCCCAAGCATCAAGGCCGCCGCCGCCGATTCTTTATCGGGGCTGCCTGCGTGCTCCCTGCCGTTGAAAGAAATTGTCAGCATGTCAGCGTCCAATGCCTTTTTTTCCGAAACGATCCTGCTGCTTGGCGGGGCGGTGGTCGCCGCTCCGATCTTCAAGAAACTCGGGCTCGGCACGGTGCTCGGCTATCTCGCCGCCGGCATCGTCATCGGCCCGGTCTTCCACGGCATCACCGATGGTGAACAGATCCTCGCCGTCGCCGAACTCGGCGTCGTCTTCCTGCTCTTCATCATCGGACTGGAGCTGAAACCCACCCGCCTCTGGCAGATGCGGCGCGACATTTTCGGCCTTGGCACGGCGCAGGTGGTGCTGACGGGCCTGGCGCTGACCGCGCTTGCCTGGTTTTCCCAGGTTCTCGACTGGCGCGGCAGCATCGTTGCCGGATTTGGCCTGGCGCTGTCGTCGACCGCCTTCGCCATGCAGATCCTCGAGGGCGACGGCGACATCAACACCAGATACGGGCAGCGCTCCTTTTCGATGCTGCTGTTCCAGGACCTGGCGATCGTGCCGCTGCTGGCGCTGATCACCATCCTCGACGGCGGCGACAAGGGCAGCAACGCGCCGCTGTTGGATTTCGCCATCGCCGTCGGCGCGGTTGCGGCGATGATCGTCATGGGGCGCTACCTGCTGACGCCGCTTTTCCAGATCATCGCCCGGACCGGCGCGCGCGAGGCAATGATCGCGGCTGCCCTCTTCGTCGTCATGGGATCGGCGAGCCTGATGCAGCTTGCCGGGCTTTCGATGGCGATGGGCGCCTTTCTATCCGGCGTGATGCTCGCCGAATCCTCCTACCGGCACGAGCTAGAGGCGGATATCGAGCCCTTCCGCGGCGTGCTGCTCGCTATCTTCTTCATCGCCGTCGGCCTGTCGCTGCAGCTCGACGTTCTCTTTGACAACGCGCTCTTCGTCATCGTCGCCGTGCCGATCGTCATGGCCGTCAAGGCGATCGTCATCTACGGGATCTGCCGGATTTCCGGCTCCCCGCACGACGATGCGATCCGCATCGCCTTCCTGTTGCCGCAAGGCGGCGAATTCGGCTTCGTGCTGTTCACCACGGCGGGGGCGGCCGGGCTGATGTCGACGAGCACGGCCTCGCTGCTGGTCGCGATCGTCACTCTGTCCATGGCGCTGACGCCGATCGGGTCGGCCTTTTCGAAGCGGCTGCTGCGCGGCGATGAGCAGGAGGAGCTGGACGAAGATTTCGAGGGAGCCGGCGCCGATGTGCTGATGGTCGGCTTTTCGCGTTTCGGCCAGATCGCCGCCCAGATCCTGCTTGCCGGCGGGCGCAGCGTCACCGTCATCGATTTTTCGGCCGACCGCATCCGCCAGGCCTCCTCCTTCGGCTTCCGCATCTATTTCGGCGACGGCGCCCGCAAGGACGTGCTGCGCTCGGCCGGCATCGACCGGGCGAAGATCGTGCTCGTCTGCACGCAGAAGAAGGAAATCACCGACAAGGTGGTGGAGCTGGTGCAGGCCGACTATCCGCATACACGGCTCTACGTGCGCTCCTACGACCGCATCCATTCGATCGAACTGCGCAACAAGGGCGTCGACTACGAGCTGCGCGAAACGCTGGAATCGGGCCTGCTCTTCGGACGGCGAACGCTGGAGGCGCTCGGCGTTTCCGAGGTTGACGCCTATGAAATCGGCGAGGATATCCGCAAACGCGACGAGGCACGCCTGGTGCTGCAGGTGTCCGAAGGGCTGCAGGCCGGGCGCGACATGCTGTTTTCCCACCCTGTCCGCCCCGAACCGCTGGTCAAGCCGAAGCGCGCCGCCGATCCTTTCGAGGACGATCCGCTGGCCGGAACCGCGGATGCAACGGCGGATGCCTGATCGCCCCGACCTGCTTGCGAAATTGACGCATTGAATATCAAGGGGGCGGCGTTTATCAAACCTCCGATCGGAGCGATCCAAGAGGGAATCTTGATCAGACGGACGAGACAGATCGAACAATGGGCGCTGCGCATCCTGTGCGCGGTCGCACTGGTGTTCGTCGGCTTCGCCCATCAGCTGCCCGCCGCAGCGGCTGGCGAATTTGATCCGGCTGAACTTAACCAATATGTGCTTCCGGACGGGACGCTGCCGACGCTTTGCGTCACCACGACGGACAAATCCGGTCAAGACCAGCACGACAAGGCGCATTCGCACGGTTGCGAAGCCTGCCGGATCAGCGCCTCCATCCTCCTGCCGGCGCCGACGGACATCGCCGGTGCTGCCATACCCTTTACGGCTGCAGTTGAACTGCCGATCCGGACCGAGGCCTTCCATCGCCAGCTTTTCCCGCCCAATACCGGTCCTCGGGCTCCTCCTTCCGATCCGATCCCTGCCTGAATTTCGCGTTGCGGCAGGCGCCGTGATGCGCCTTTCAACGCCGGCCGACCTGCATACGTGCCGTCGGTCGTGGATACGGATCCATTCTCATGTCGACTATTACTGCTGCCGAACCGGCAGAGGACGTCGCAAACGGCGTTTCCCTCTACCGTGCCATCTGGCGCTGGCATTTCTTTGCCGGGCTCCTCGTCATACCCTTTCTGCTCAATCTGGCCGTTACCGGATCGCTCTATCTCTTCAAGGACGAGATCAACAACACCTTCTTCGGCTACCGCTACAGTGTCCAGCCGGCTGGCGAAACGCTGTCGCCGGAGCGGATCGCAGAGATCGCCGCCTCCGCCGTGCCGGGCTCAACCGTCACATCCTACAAAGACCCGGTCCTGCCCGAGCGGTCAGCCATCGTCACTCTCTCCGGCGATGCCGGCTCGATGCTGGTCTTCGTCAACCCCTATGACGGCAAGGTGCTCGATGTGGTCGGATCGACCGACGAGTTCAATTATGTCGTCAAGCGCATCCACAGCCTCGCCTATTTCGGCACCATAACGAACCGGCTGATCGAAATTGCCGGCGGCTTTGCCATGGTGCTCGTCGTCACCGGCATCTATCTCTGGTGGCCGCGACGCCAGACGGGCGGCGTCATCAGCGTGCGGGGAACGCCCGGCCGCCGCGTTTTCTGGCGCGACCTGCATGCGGTGACCGGAGCCTTGGCCGGTGTCCTGATCTTCTTCCTTGCGATGTCAGGTATGCCATGGTCGGGCTATTGGGGGGCGAACGCCAATGCCTGGCTGACCGAACATGGCCTCGGCTATCCGGTGCAGCTCTGGGACGACGTGCCGAAGTCGCGGAAAGTCACCGAGGATATCCTTCCGAACAGCGGCTGGATCGTCGAGAAGGCGCCCGTTCCGCTTTCCGATATCGCCGCAGCGCAATCAGCAAGGCCAATCGGCCTCGACAAAGCCGTGGAGATCGCCAAACGGCTGGGCATGGCGCCGGGCTTCGGCATGGCGATCCCCTCCGACCAGACCGGTGTCTATACCGCCTCGCTCTTTCCCGACGATCTTACCGACGAACGCACGCTCCATATCGACCAGTATTCCGGCAAACCACTGGTCGATATCGGCTTCGATCAATATCCGTTCCTCGGCAAAGCGATCGAGTGGGGCATCAATGTCCACCAGGGACAGGAATGGGGGCGTTTCAACCAGCTGCTGATGCTCGCAACATGCCTCGCAATTGTGCTCAGCTGCGTGACCGCCGTCGTCATGTGGTGGAAACGTCGCCCGCTCGGCCGCCTCGGCGTGCCACCCATGCCGCCAAAGCCTTCGAGCTATTACGGCCTGTGGGCGATTGTCGGGATATTCGCCGTCACCTTCCCGATGAGCGGGCTGGCGATCCTCGTCATGATCGCCTTCGACCAGATCGTCGTGCGGTTCGTACCGTTGCTGAAACGCGTTCTCGCTTGAGGAGGCCATCAGATGAAAAAGATCATCGCTATTGTTGCCGGCGTGCTGCTTGCATCCATGGCATCTGCGGATGGCGATCCGCAACAGGCGATCCCGGCAAGGCTGAAGGTGATGTTCGAGGGGCCAGACAAGCCGCTTGATATCGCGCCGGTCGTCGTTCAGGCCGATTGGGCGATCGTCGGTTGGCGGCAGGACGGACGCGGCGGACGGGCCCTGTTGAAGAAGACGTATCATGGCTGGAGCATCTATCTCTGCAGCGGCGATAGTCTGAAGGATACCGGGACGCTGGAGACGATCGGGCTCTCCGCACATGACGCCGCCGCGCTGGCTGCGGCCTCGATTCTTCCGCGCTTGCGCTCTTCTCAAGCTTCGAGGGCACGGTGATGATGATGAATGAGACATCGAACGGTGCGGGCAGCGGTCACGAGGGCCACGCCCAATGAGGGAAACGGACCGCTAGCGTTTCAGCCGCGCTTCGATTTCCCGGTCAAGGGCGAATTTCAAGTCGTCCTTGACGCCGACGGACATGGCGAGGACTTCGCGGGCCTTGAGGAAATCCATGACGCCGGTGCGGCCGACCGTCGGGCGCAGGAAGATATGCGGCGGGCGAAGCTTCAGCTTCAGCGAGATCGCCGTCTGCATCATCAGCTGGCCGGAACCGAAGATGCTCTCCATGCGGTTCGGAATATGGGTGCCGTCACCTTCCGGCGCGCCGACGACATCGATGCCGACGACGATGTCGGCAAGATCCATCAGGCATTCATAGGGCACCGGATTGCTGATGCCGCCGTCGATCATCACGCGGTCGCGCAGGCGCACCGGCATGAATACGGCGGGGATGGCGGAAGAGGCGGCGAGTGCGGGAAACAGCTCGCCCTGTTCGATTATGACTTCGCACTGCCCGTAATAATCCGTGGTGATCACCTTCATCGGGACCAGCAGATCCTCGAAGCGGGCCGGCAGCTCGGAGGGCAGGAAGGCCTTGAGGATCCGCTCCAGATTGAACTGGCCGATGCGGATACCCTTGGCCACCGCGTCGCGCACCGTCGCCGGTCTCAGGCCCCAGATGCGGGCGACGACCGCCGTCTTGTTACCGACGGTCGTCAGCGCATGTTCGCGGATTTCGGCGCCGGACATGCCGGCAGCCATGCCGGCGCCCATGATCGCGCCCATCGACGAGCCCGATACCGCCACCGGGCGGATGCCGAGTTCATCCAGCGTCTCGATGATGTGGATATGGGAAAGCCCGCGCGCGCCGCCGCCGCCGAAAGCGACCGCAACCGTTGGCAGATCGCTGATCGCAGGCAATTTCGGGCTGATGATCTCTGCCTGCTGCACGCCCGCCCCCGCTTATTGCGGCTGATATCGGAAGAAATGCACCCTCGTATCGCCAAAGATGCGGCTTTCGAGGAAAACATAGGAAGGATGGACGGAAACGACAATATCGGCGCGTTCTTCGAGCACGGCGATTGCACCAGGCCGCAGCCAGCCGCCCGTGGCCGCCGCCGCCATCGCCTTTTCGCCGAGACCCTTGCCATAGGGCGGGTCGGCAAAGAGCACGTCGAAGGGTTCGAGATTGCCGACGCTGCCGAGATCGGTCGCATCCCGGCGCAGGATGCGCGTGCGGCCATGCAGGCCAAGCGCATCGATGTTCTCCCAGAGCAGCGCCCTGCCCTCGACGCTGTTTTCAACGAAGAGCGCATGGCGACAGCCGCGTGAAACCGCTTCGAGGCCGACGGCGCCGGTTCCGGCAAAGAGGTCGAGAATCCGGGTGCCATCGACGCATTCCGGATAAGCGTGGCTCAGGATGTTGAACAGGCTCTCGCGCGTCCGGTCGGCAGTCGGCCGGATCTCGTTGGATTTTGGCACGGCGAGAGGCCGTCCGCGAAACTCACCGCCGACGATCCGCACCGCTCGTCATTCCTTTTCCTTTAGCACCACCTCTGGACGGCCCGCCCGCAGGCCTGTCGCCGCCCGGCCCATCACCGCCCGATTTGGCACCGCCCGGCTTGGCGCCTTTCGGCTTGCCGGAAAAACTCTTGGCCCCACCAGGCTTGGACCCACCGGGCTTGGCCGCAAAGCCCTTGCCGCGCGGCCTGTCACCAGAAGGCCTGTCACCCGAAGGCTTGTCGCCGAACGACCTTTCACCGCGCGGACGCTCCGAACGGCCCTCGCCGGCAGAGCTTCTCGCGGCCCGCGGACGCTCGTCGCCGTCCTCACGCGGCCTGCGATCGCCACGCGGCTTGTCGCCGAAAGGCCGATCTCCACGCGGGGGACGATCCCCGAACGGCCGGTCGCCGCGCGGACGCTCCGAACGGCCCTCACCGACAGAGCTTCTGGCGGCCCGAGGACGCTCGTCGCCATCCGCACGCGGCTTGCGATCGCCGCGCGGCTTGTCGCCAAAGGGGCGATCCCCACGCGGGGGACGATCACCGAACGGCCGGTCGCCGCGCGGACGTTCCGAACGGCCCTCACCGGCAGAGCTTCTCGCGGCCCGAGGACGCTCGTCACCGTCCGTACGCGGCTTACGATCACCGCGCGGCTTATCGCCGAAGGGCCGATCCCCACGCGAGGGCCGATCACCGAACGGCCGTTCGCCGCGCGCCGGGCGGTCGCCAGAACCGCGGCCTTCGCGGGCGGGGCGATCGCCAAAGCCGCGCTTGCGGCCGAAGCCCTCGCCCTCATCCTTGCGACGGGGCTCCTCGCTCGAACGGATCCACTCGCCATCCTCTTCGCGCACCCGGTTCACCTGGGTGCGCGGGCGATCTTCGATGCGATCGAAACCAGTGCCTTTTGCAGGCGCCAACTCGCCGCGTTTACGTGCGGTCTGCGCATTCTTGGCGGCTTTCGCCGCGGCCTTTTCGCCGAGCGGCCGGGCGCCCGGCGCCATCCAGACATTGGCGCTGCGGCGCTGGCCGAGCGGCTGGGGACGCTTCGGCCTTTCATCGTCACGGCGCCCGCCATCGCGGCGGTCGTCCTCTTTGCGCGCGCCACCGTGGCGGTCGTCGCGCTTTGTGTCGAGGCGGCTCAGCGCCCGTTCGCGCTTGTCCTCGTCACGGCGCGGACGCTCGCGCTTTTCCGGTGCTGCGGGCTCTGCCTCTTCCTCGGCAGCGACCGCCGCCGCATTGTAGATCGGCGCGTCGAAATTCGCCTTGGCTTCTTCGATGAGGCGCGGGCCGAGCTGGTCGCGCAGTGTGCGGCCGCGCACTTCGACGACATGGCCTTCCGGCAGGTCGCCGAGCTGGAACGGGCCATAGGAAATGCGGATCAGGCGATTGACGTCGAGGCCGAGCGCGCCGAGTACGTTCTTGATTTCGCGGTTCTTGCCTTCGCGAAGCCCCATGGTGATCCAGACATTCGAGCCTTGCGTGCGGTCGAGCGTCGCCTCGATCGAGCCGTAGAGCACGCCGTCGACGGCGATGCCGTCCTTCAGCTTGTCGAGCGCATCCTGATCAATCTCGCCATGGGCGCGGACGCGATAGCGCCGTAGCCAGCCGGTCGCCGGCAGCTCGAGCGCGCGGGCGAGACCGCCGTCATTGGTCAACAGCAGCAGGCCTTCGGTGTTGATGTCGAGGCGGCCGATCGACATGACGCGCGGCAGTTCTTCCGGCAGGTTGTCGAACACGGTCGAGCGGCCTTCCGGATCGGCATTGGTGGTCACCAGGCCCGCGGGCTTATGATAAAGCCACAGTCTGGTGCGCTCTATGCCGCGGATCGGCACGCCGTCGACCTCGATGCGGTCGGCGAGCGTGACATTGACGACGGGGGTTTCGAGAACCCTGCCGTTCAGCGTCACACGGCCGTCCATGATCATGCGTTCGATGTCACGGCGAGAGGCGACGCCGGCACGCGCCATCACCTTGGAAATGCGTTCGGCCTTGGCCTCGCCATCGGTCTCGGCGGCGACCGCAGGCTTTGCCGGCTTCTCGCCGTCCGCCTTCGGGCCGGCTTTCGACCTGATATCCCGCGAAAGGGGCTTTGCGCCCGGGCGTTTTGGCTTGTCTTTGGGTGTCATTTGTTGTTTGCCTGCCTTTTGGGCCTGTCTATCAGGTCACGCATCTGCGGTTAAGTGGAAATTCTTGCGATCGTGAAGACAAATCGTTTCATGGAGATGGCGCTCGAAGAAGCGCGTGCCGCCGGAGAACGCGGCGAGGTGCCAATCGGCGCCGTGGTCGTTGTCGACGATATTGCCGTCTCACGCTCGGGAAACCGGACGCGGGAGCTTAAAGACGTGACTGCACATGCCGAAATCGCCGCGATCCGGCTCGCCTGCGAAGCACTCGGACAGGAACGTCTTGTCGGCGCCGATCTCTATGTGACGCTGGAGCCTTGCACAATGTGCGCGGCAGCCATCTCGTTTGCGCGTATCCGCAGGCTCTATTACGGCGCCGAGGACCCGAAGGGCGGCGCCGTCGACAATGGCGTGCGATTCTATGGGCAGCCGACCTGCCACCACGCCCCGGAGGTCTATTCCGGCTTCAACGAGGTCCAATCCGCCGATCTGCTGCGAAAGTTCTTTTTGCAAAGGAGAGAGGCGCCGTAATTCCGGCGCCGTCATCCCTGCCCGCGCTGCGGCTGTCCGGTTCGTGCGAGTTGCCCCTCACCCTAACCCTCTCCCCGTAAAAACGGGGCGAGGGGACGTGCCCTGCGAGAGATTGGTGAGGAACGGAGAGGTCGCGGCATCTCCCTTCGCCCCGTTTACGGGGAGACGGTGGCGGCAGCCGGATGAGGGCCGCTCTCGACGATCTCCTGCGCCGGTGATTTAGTATGACGTTGAATCAGCAGACAGCGCCTACGCCCCTGGAAAACCCGCTATTGCAGGAAGTTCCACCACTGCTTACCGGTGTTGGCGACCGCTGCTTCCTTCTTGCGCTTCTTAGCCTTCTTGAGCTCGGGCTCGCCGACATCATCGAGCTTTGCCGGATCGTCGACGGTGCGGTAGCCGGTCGGCGGATCCGATATATAGCGGCGCTGGTCGACGTAGGAGCCCTTCTGCAGGGCACGGGCTTCACGATAGGCCTTGGTCTGGGCTTCCGTCGTGCGCCGGCCGCCTTCGATCGCAGAACTGGCGAGCGGCGAGCGGTAATTCGGATTGTCCGAATTCGCGTCGGCCTCCGAAACGAGACGAGCACGCGTCTCCTCCGGCGATTCAAGCCATTGCGGATTGTCCTTGTTGGCAACCGTCTGCTGCGGCGGGACGAGGGTCTCTTTTTGCGCCTGAGCCGGCAGCACCAGCGTCGGACGCGGCGTGTATTTGACGCCCTTGTTCTTCGGGTCCGGGCCGGTCAACGACACGGACTGGCCGAGATCGTCGGTCAACTGTTCCATGGCGGTCTTGTCGGTGCCGTAGGTCGGGCTGCTGGCGCAACCGGACACCAGGGAACATCCCGCCACTACAACAGACAGGCAGGCGCCCATACGGAACCAATGCGTTGCTAACATGAAAACCCTTCCAGCCCTGCCGGTGCAATCCTCGTCCAACCGGACAACCGTCCCCCTGACGCAAAAATCCGGCCATTTTCAGGCAGCTTTTACCGGATGAACCGCGAAAACGCAATTCACCCGGCAATATTCTTCACTTGAGCGCGGCAAGCTCGCGAAGGGCAGCAGCGTCGCGGGCCGAAACATCGGGATATTCCGGATCGGAACCGACATCCCTGGTGATGCGCCAGGAGCGGGCGCATTTCTCGCCCTCTGCAAGCTTCGGCACGACGCTGACCTCCGGCACCTCCGCCAGGCGGAAGGCATCCACCGGTCCTTCACCGGCCTTGATCTCGATTGCCGAGGTGATGCAGACCTCGGTGAAGTCCTGGCCTTCCAACGCCTTCAGCAATTCCGGATCGGCGATATGAACGATAGGAGCCGCTTCCAGCGAGGAGCCGATGCGCTTGTCCTTGCGCTCGATTTCCAGAGCGCCGGTCACGACCGAACGCACGGCGCGGATCTTCTTCCACTTCTCGGCCAGGGCGTCGTTGCGCCATTCCTTCGCGACCGGGGCAAACTGCTCCAGATGCACGGAAACGGCGGACGGATTGCGCGACAGCCAGGCCTCCTCGGTGGTGAAGGGCAGCATCGGGGCAAGCCACGTCACCATGCAATCGAAGATCTGGCGGATGACGTGCAGGCTGGCGCGCCGGCGCAGGCTCGACGGTGCGTCGCAATAGAGCGCATCCTTGCGGACATCGAAATAGAAGGCCGACAGCTCGACATTGGCGAAATCGATCAGCGCGCGGGCGATCTTCTTGAAGTCGAAGGCATCGTAGTTCTCGCGCACCAGTTCGTCGAGCTCGGCCAACCGGTGCAGCATCAACTGCTCCAGCTCCGGCAGGTCGGCAAGCGCGATCTCCTCACCCTTGTCGTGGGCGAGCGTGCCGAGCATCCAACGGATGGTGTTGCGCAGCTTGCGATAGGCATCGACATTGGTCTGGATGATCGTCTTGCCGACGCGCAGGTCGTCGGCATAATCCGAGGTCATCACCCAGAGGCGCAGGATATCGGCGCCGGCATCCTTCATCACCTCCTGCGGTGCGGTGACGTTGCCCTTCGACTTCGACATCTTCTCGCCCTTCTCGTCCATGGTGAAACCATGGGTGAGGACGGCGTTGTAAGGCGCGCGGCCGCGGGTGGCAGCCGATTCCAGGAGCGACGAATGGAACCAGCCGCGATGCTGGTCGGAGCCTTCGAGATAAAGGTCGGCCGGCCACTTCAGGTCCGGACGGTCTTCCAGCGTGAAGGTATGCGTCGAACCCGAGTCGAACCAGACGTCGAGGATATCCATGACCTGCGTCCACCGGGAATGGTCATGGTCATTGCCGAGGAAGCGCTCCTTGGCGCCTTCGGCGAACCAGGCGTCGGCGCCCTCCTCTTCGAAAGCTTCGAGGATGCGGGCGTTGACGGCGTCATCGACCAGGACCTCGCCCTCATCGTCGGCAAAGACGGCGATCGGCACGCCCCATGCCCTTTGACGGGAAAGAACCCAGTCCGGGCGGCCCTCGATCATGGCGCGCAGGCGGTTCTGGCCGGCGGCGGGCACGAAGCGTGTGTCGTCGATCGCGCTCAGGGCGCGCGAACGCAGCGTCGTGCCGTCGGCAAGGGTCTTGTCCATGTAGACGAACCATTGCGGCGTATTGCGGAAGATGACCGGCTTCTTCGAGCGCCAGGAATGCGGATACTGATGCTTCAGCCGGCCGCGGGCAAAGAGTGCGCCGCGGGCGATCAGTTCCCTGATGACTCGGTCGTTGGCATCGCCCTTCTTGCCGTTATCATCGATGACGCGGGCGCCCTCGAAGCCGGGGGCGTCCGATGTGTAGAAGCCGCCATCGTCGACCGGAAACGGGATCTTGGTCTCGATGCCGCGCGCTTCGAGCGTGCGGGCAGCCGACATCCAGGCATCGAAGTCTTCGCGACCGTGGCTGGGTGCGGTGTGGACGAAGCCGGTGCCGGCGTCATCGGTGACGTGGTCGCCGTCGAGCAACGGCACACGGAATTCATAGCCGCCGTCGAGACCCTTGAAGGGATGGGCGCAGGTCATCGCCGCGAAGTCGGCCGCAGAGACATCGCTCAAGCGCTTGTACTGCAGCTTGGCCTTGGCGAAGGATTCCTCGGCCAGCTTATCGGCAAAGATCAGCTTTTCGCCGGGACGCGGACCAAAATCGTTCTCGGCGGCCGTCACCTCATAGAGGCCGTAGGAGACACGCGCGGCAAAGGAGACCGCGCGGTTGCCGGGGATCGTCCAGGGCGTGGTCGTCCAGATGACCACGAACGCATCCTTGAGCGCGCCCGGGCCTTCGACGACCGGGAATTTCACCCAGATCGTGTCGCTCTCATAATCCTGATATTCGACCTCGGCCTCGGCCAGCGCCGTGCGCTCGACGACCGACCACATGATCGGCTTGGAGCCGCGATAAAGCTGACCGCTGGCGGCGATCTTCAGGAGTTCGCCGGCGATGCGCGTTTCCGCGTGGAAATTCATCGTCGTATAGGGATTGTCGAAGTCACCCTCGATGCCGAGGCGCTTGAACTCGTCCGCCTGGACCTTGATCCAGCCGGCGGCGAATTCACGGCATTCCCGGCGGAATTCGTTGACCGGAACCTCGTCCTTGTTCTTGCCCTTCTCGCGATACTTTTCCTCGATCTTCCATTCGATCGGCAGGCCGTGGCAATCCCAGCCGGGCACGTAATTGGCGTCGTAGCCGCGCATCTGGAACGAGCGGTTGATGACGTCCTTGAGGATCTTGTTCAGCGCGTGGCCGATATGGATGTTGCCGTTGGCATAGGGCGGGCCGTCGTGAAGCACGAACTTCTCGCGGCCGGCGGCGGAAGCGCGCAGTTTCTTGTAGAGACCCATCTCCTGCCAGCGCTTGACGAGCTCCGGCTCCTTCTGCGGCAGGCCGGCGCGCATCGGGAAATCGGTTTCGGGCAAATAGAGGGTCTTCGAATAATCGATCTTTTCGGCTGTGTCGGTCATATCGGGACAATCGTTTCTGGCGGCCCGGAAAGGGGCGCAACGGGCGTGAAAAAGCTGGTGACGGAAGCGCTCATATCCGAGCGCCAAAAACCCGGACCTCCCGGCCGCTTAGCGCGCGCGGAAGGCCGGGCCGATAATTCGCATCGTGATCGCCAGCCGAAATTTCGTCATAGCGCCGGTTCATAGGCGTTTTTGCCGGGAAAAGGAAGAGAAGAATTCGCGCGCCCGCAATCGGCTTCAACGGCTGGAATCGCCGGCGTCCCAGCGACAGCCGCACTCAAGGCGACCTCAGGAAAAGCACAGTTTCCCATCAAGCGCACTGAGCGGTTTAACGCCGGCAAGCAGCGCCCTCGCCTCTTCCTCATCGCGTTTGATCTGGGCGACGAGCGGATCGAGGCCGTCGAATTTCAGCTCGGGTCTAATATAGCCGAAGAAGGAGACGGAGCAGAGCTGGCCATAGAGATCACCGCTGAAATCGAAAAGATAGGTTTCGAGTAGCGGTGCGCCGTTTTCCGTCACCGTCGGGCGGCGGCCGTAGCTTGCGACGGCATCGTGGAGTGTGCCGTCCTGACGGCGGAAGCGGACGGCGTAGATGCCGGCGGCAAGATCGACCTCCGGTGGCAGGCGCATGTTGGCCGTCGGGAAACCAAGTTGGCGGCCGAGCTTTTCGCCGTCGATCACCTCGGCTTCCACCGTATAGCGATAACCGAGCATGCCGGCGACTTCGCTGACATTGCCCTCCTTCAGCAGCGCGCGGATATGGCTTGAGGAGACGACATCGGCGTTTTCGTCGCGAAAGGCATCGATCAGGGTGACGCCGAAGCCGTAGGTCTGGCCGGCATTCATCAAGAAGGCCGGACCGCCCTCGCGGCCGCGGCCAAAATGGAAATCGAAGCCGGTGACGACTTCGGAGGCGCCGAGCCAATCCTTCAGGATCGAATGGATGAAATCGTCGGCCGAGCGCTGTGAAAATTCATAGTCGAACGGATATTCGATGACCGCGTTGAAACCAAGCGTTTCCAGGATGCGGGCCTTGAGCGGCGCGGGCGTCAGCCGGAAGACTGGCGTCTGAGGCTGGAAGACCGTTCGAGGATGCGGCTCGAAGGTCAGCACCAAGGCGGGAATGCCGCGCGCCTTCGAGATCTCCAACGCCCGGCTCAGCACCGATTGATGGCCGCGGTGCACGCCATCGAAATTGCCGATGGCAATGACGCCGCCCTTCAGATGGGCGGGTAGGGGTTCCCGGGTTTCATTGCGGTGGAAGACGGTCATCGGCTGGCTTCTCTTCATGCAAGGCGTATCTTCATGCAAGGCGGGGCATCCACCACTTCGGCGCGGCGTTTTCCCGTTCGAGATAGGCGTTGAGGATCGCCTCGTCGGTCTCGCCGTTGAGTGTGTATTCCTTGGCGTGGATACCGCCGCTGATGTAGAGGAGGTCGAGGCCGTAATTCAAGGCGCCGCGCACATCGGTCGGCATGCCGTCGCCGATCGCCAGCACGCGCTCGACCGGGAAATCGCCGCGAAGCTCGCGGGCAGCCGCAAGCGTCGCCTCATAGATCGGCCGGTGCGGCTTGCCGGCGATGCGGGTTTTTCCGCCAAGCTGCTCGTAATAGGCGGCCATGGCGCCGGCGCAGGGGATGATGCGATGGCCACGCTCGACGACCAGGTCGGGATTGGCGCAGATCATCGGCACGTCGCGGGCTTTGAAATCGAGAAGCATGTCGGTGTAATCCTCCGGCTTCTCCGTCTCGTCGTCGAAAAAGCCGGTGCAGACCAGCGATTGCGCTTCGCCCGCCGGCCGGCGCTCGACGCCAATGCCTTCGAGAAGCGCCTTGTCGCGCTCGGGGCCGAGCAGAAAGACGGTCTTCGGCCCCTCTGCGATCAATCCGCGCGTGACGTCGCCCGAGGTGACGATCCTGTCATAGGCGCTGTCGGGAACGCCGATCTGGCGCAGCTGCTCGACCACCTGCCAGGAAAGGCGCGGCGAATTGGTGATGAGGACGACGGCGAGGCCGCTGTCGCGTGCCGCTTCAAGGGCTGCGGCCGCCTTCGGGAACGGATCGACGCCGTTATGAACGACGCCCCAGACATCGCAGAGCACCACATCATAGTGACCTGATATCTCCGAGAAGTTTTCTATCCGCTTGGCCATTCCGATTTCCCGATTTGCTTCAGTCACCGGTGACATTGCAAAGGCGCAAGGCGATGGCAAGGCATTTTCTTCGCCGCCGGGCCAATGCGAGAAACTCGAACGGCGATCCGGCGGAGCGGAAGGGCAAAGGGTTTTGATGATTATCGCGAAGCGGCAGATCGCCGGCGGCGGACGAGTTCGGCAAAGTTCGGCTGCGCCCCGAGTTTCGGCCGCAATCTCCGACTATTCTCCGGCCTCTTCACAATTCCGGCACAAAAATTCGTGATTGCTCTCATTGACTCCTCTCGGAGCCATCCCTAAATGCTCGTCGCTAGCACTCACCGCAAGGGAGTGCTAACATTTATCCATGTGGGCCACTCCGGTCCGCGAATGTCATTCGATCGAGGGATTAGACAATGGCAAGCACCAACTTCCGCCCCCTTCACGACCGCGTCGTTGTTCGCCGCGTTGAGTCCGAAGCCAAGACCAAGGGCGGCATCATCATTCCCGATACCGCCAAGGAAAAGCCGCAGGAAGGCGAAATCGTCGCCGTCGGCTCCGGCGCGCGCGATGAGTCCGGCAAGGTCGTCGCACTCGACGTCAAGGCTGGCGACCGCATCCTGTTCGGCAAGTGGTCCGGCACCGAAGTCAAGATCGACGGCGAAGACCTTCTGATCATGAAGGAAGCCGACATCATGGGCATCATCGGCTGATCGGCCGACCTGCTTTCCCGAAATGGCTGACGGGCCTTTTGCCCGAACAACTCGAATTCAGGAGTTAAGAATATGGCATCTAAAGAAATCAAGTTTGGCCGCACCGCGCGCGAAAAGATGCTGCGCGGCGTCGACATTCTCGCCGATGCAGTGAAGGTCACGCTCGGCCCGAAGGGTCGTAACGTCATCATCGACAAGTCCTTCGGCGCGCCGCGCATCACCAAGGACGGCGTTTCGGTCGCCAAGGAAATCGAACTCGAAGACAAGTTCGAAAACATGGGCGCCCAGATGGTCCGCGAAGTTGCTTCGAAGACCAACGACATCGCCGGCGACGGCACCACGACGGCTACCGTTCTTGCCCAGGCGATCGTTCGCGAAGGCAACAAGGCCGTTGCAGCCGGCATGAACCCGATGGACCTGAAGCGCGGCATCGACCTCGCTGTCGCCGACGTCGTGAAGGATCTCCAGGCCAAGGCCAAGAAGATCTCGACTTCGGAAGAAGTTGCACAGGTCGGCACGATTTCGGCAAATGGCGACAAGCAGGTCGGTCTCGACATTGCTGAAGCCATGCAGAAGGTCGGCAACGAAGGCGTCATCACGGTTGAAGAAGCCAAGACCGCCGAAACCGAACTCGAAGTCGTCGAAGGCATGCAGTTCGACCGCGGCTACCTCAGCCCCTACTTCGTGACCAACCCGGAAAAGATGATCGCCGACCTCGAAGACGTCTTCATTCTCCTTCACGAGAAGAAGCTCTCGAACCTGCAGTCGATGCTCCCGGTTCTCGAAGCCGTCGTTCAGACCGGCAAGCCGCTCCTCATCGTCGCTGAAGACGTCGAAGGCGAAGCCCTCGCAACGCTCGTCGTCAACAAGCTGCGCGGCGGCCTGAAGATCGCTGCCGTCAAGGCTCCTGGCTTCGGCGACCGCCGCAAGGCCATGCTCGAAGACATCGCCATCCTGACCGGCGGCACTGTCATCTCCGAAGACCTCGGCATCAAGCTCGAATCCGTCACGCTCGACATGCTCGGCCGTGCCAAGAAGGTTTCGATCTCCAAGGAAAACACCACGATCGTCGACGGTTCGGGCGCCAAGACCGACATCGAAGGCCGTGTTGCCCAGATCAAGGCGCAGATCGAAGAAACCACTTCGGACTACGACCGCGAGAAGCTGCAGGAACGTCTTGCCAAGCTGGCCGGCGGCGTTGCCGTCATCCGCGTCGGCGGCTCGACGGAAGTCGAAGTGAAGGAAAAGAAGGACCGCATCGACGACGCGCTCAACGCGACGCGCGCTGCTGTTCAGGAAGGCATCGTCCCCGGCGGCGGTATCGCTCTGCTCCGCTCCTCCACGAAGATCACCGTCAAGGGTGCAAACGACGACCAGGAAGCCGGCATCAACATCGTTCGCCGCGCCCTGCAGTCGCTCGTTCGTCAGATCGCTGAAAACGCAGGCGACGAAGCCTCGATCGTTGTCGGCAAGGTCCTCGACAAGAACGAAGACAACTTCGGCTACAACGCCCAGACGTCCGAATATGGCGACATGATCGCCATGGGTATCGTCGACCCGCTCAAGGTCGTTCGCACGGCGCTGCAGAACGCTGCTTCTGTCGCATCGCTGCTGATCACCACCGAAGCCATGATCGCCGAACTGCCGAAGAAGGATGCCCCTGCTGGCATGCCGGGCGGCATGGGCGGAATGGGCGGTATGGACATGATGTGATAGGCCAACGGCCTTTCACAGCATCGTTCATAAATCCGCCCATCATCTAAGATGGTTCAGCGCGTCAAGCGCGCTGAACTGGCGGAATGGACATGATGTGATAGGCGAAAGCCATCACTGACCACCATTTCCGGCATCCGGAACAGGAAGGGCGGCCTTGGGTCGCCCTTTTCTTTTGCCCAAAGCGATTCGAAGCGCGGCGCCCTGATTGGCATAGCCGACGAAACGTTTACCCAGCTCCCTCGTGCAGGTCCCGGGCGCGAAGCTTGCGCCAAACTTGCGTTGCCTGCGTAATTCTCAGCCTGCCGACTTGCGAGAAATCGGAGTGCTGCCGGAACATTTCCGGCCTGACGTGGAGTGAAAACGTTTGCAAAGCCCTCCAGGATGATCTTGCGATGCTGTTTCTCGCGAAATCGCGCGCAGATGCGGACATCGCTGGAAGGGAGGCGGATCCGAATACCCCTTAAAAAGCCGTTGCCGTTTGTCCAAAAGCTCCTATAAATCCGCGCTGCAATTAAAGCGCGCCCGGCGATAATTTTTCGCCAATAGACGGGGCCGGAGCGCGGAAGGCGATAGGTGAACGTTCGGCTCGAGGGGCTCCGGTTACGGAGGCAAGGTGGCCGTGGCAATAATCGCCGGATGAAGCGCGGGCATCATGCCCGCTGCTGCGTGATCCTGTTTCTTTGTGTTTGCCGAGCGTGCGGCGGGAGCCGCATCCGAACGGGGGAACGCCTTGTTTAAGATCGCCAGAGCCAATGCAGCCGTACCTTTGACGCCCGGCTCGTTTGATGACGCCAATCAAAATCACGAGATGTTGGCGCAGTTTTCCGTTTCCGAAGCCTGGACTGGAGATTTTTCGAGCGGCATGCTCCGTCTCGGCGAGTGGAGCGCGATGCTGCACGGCCTCGCCGCACAGGAATGCGGATTGCTGAGCCTGATCCGCTGCTATGATGCCAAGGACCGCAGCCACATATTGGAGCTGTTCGAGCAGGCGGCGACGCTCTGCTCCTCTTTCTGTTTTTCGACGACGATCATCATGCCGAACGGCTTTCGCCAGCCGCTCTTCTGCATGGGCGAGTCCAACGGTCTGGAAGAAAAATTCAGCGGCAGCATGGTCGGCGTCTTCGTCTTTCCGCGCTTCAAGCTGGAAGGCGCAAGGCAGATCTCAAGCCGGCGACAAGGCTGAAAAATTAAGATAAAGGCCAGCCTCGAAGGCAGTCTTAGGCGGCGACAAACCTCGCTTTTTACTCGGCGTCATCCTCGGCCTTGTGCCGAGGATCTGCTGCACCGGCTGCAGATCCTCGGGACAAGCCCGAGCATAACGAAAGAGGAGTTGGCCAACTTTGCCAGCAGTCTGAAGCGGCCTCGAGGGCGACCTTTCTACTTTCCAGCGATCTGTTCGTTACTCCGGCTTGACCGGGATGTTGAGGCCCCTGGCACTTGCCGGACGGGCGATGCAGCGCTCCAGCCAATCCGAGACGGCGGGGAATTTCGCGTATTCGAGCACCTCGCGCCCGCCATAGAAAATATCGGCGCCGCGAACCCAGGTGAAGGTGGTGATGTCGGCGATCGTATACTGATCGCCCATGATCCACTCACGGCCCTTCAACCGGTCTTCGAGCACGCCGAGCAGCCGTTTGGATTCATCGCGATAACGCTCGACCGGGTAGGAATTGTTGGCGACCTTATCGGCGGCAAATTTGTAGAAATGGCCGAACTGGCCGAACATCGGGCCGATGCCCGCCATCTGGAAAAACACCCACTGGATGGTTTCGTAGCGGCCGGCGGCATCGGCAGGGATGAGCTTGCCGGTTTTTTCGGCGAGATAAAGCAGGATGGCGCCGGATTCAAAAAGGCCGATCGGCTTTCCATCCGGACCGTTCGGATCGATGATCGCCGGAATGCGGCCGTTCGGGTTGAGAGATTCGAATTCCGTCGACTTCTGCTCGTTGGCGGCGAAGGAAACATAGTGCGGCTCATAGGCGAGGCCGAGCTCTTCGAGAGCGACGGAGACCTTCACCCCATTCGGCGTCTGCAGGGAATAGAGCTGGATGATATCGGGATTTTTCGCCGGCCAGCGCGTCGTAATCGGAAATGCGGAAAGATCTGCCATCGGATTCTCCATGTTGGGCGCCGACCATAAAAGACCGGGCTCGGCAAAGGCAAGCGGGGGACGGCCAATGCATGTCGCCCAAGAGTGCGCAGCGGTTTTGGGACAACGACATGCATGACAACAAAAGATCCAAGCGCGTCGCATGAATCCGGTCGAACGCGACGCGCTTTGGAGATCGTTCCATATTAGTGAACGAAGTGTCCCCGTTCGTTTATCTTTCCACAACGCAAGAAAAGAGCGACATAGAGGCATCCGAGGTCGAACCGGTGCCGGGGCACCAAGATCTCCAAAGTCCTTGAAACGGAGACAACGTCCATGTCGAACAACGTCATCATCCTGATTGCCCGTATTCTTCTTTCCTTCATGTTCATCCTTTCCGGCTTCATGAAGCTCACCGATCCTGCCGGTACTGCGGGCATGATCGCCGGTGCCGGCCTGCCGGCAGCAACCCTGCTGGCCTATGTCGCAGGCCTTTTCGAACTGCTGGCCGGCCTTGCGGTTCTCACAGGCTTCCAGGTCCGCATTGCCGGCTGGCTGCTCGCCGCCTTCTGTGTCTTCACCGGCATTGCCTTCCACCTGCCCTACGCGAGTGGCACGGAACTCGTGAACATTCTCAACCAGATCATGGTCATGAAGAATATCACGCTGGCCGGTGCGTACATACTGCTCGCCACCGTCGGTGCCGGCGCCTACTCGCTCGACGCCCGCCGCGGCGCTTACGCAGTTGCCTAACACCAGCAGACATCCTCCCAGAAGCAGAAAAACCCGCCGTCATCCGACGGCGGGTTTTCTTATGCCTTGGCGGCCGGGATATCAGAGGGCGGCGCGCACTGCCTCGACGATGGCCTGCACAGCCGGTTCGCCGGCATGGCTTTCCTTGCGAGCGCGCACGAGGCAGGCCTGCGAATGCAGGATGATGCCGTCCTGGAGCACCTTGAGGTGGTTGGCGCGCAGCGTCGAGCCGGTGGAGGTGATATCGACGATGATATCGGCCGAGCCGGAGGCGGGAGCGCCCTCGGTGGCGCCCAGGCTTTCGACGATGCGATAAAGCTGGATGCCGTGCTGGCTCGAAAAGAACTGCTGGGTCAGCCGCCAGTATTTGGTGGCGATGGCAAGGCGCCGTCCGTGGCGGGCACGAAAATCGGCGGCAACATCCACGAGATCGGCCATGGTGTCGACATCGAGCCAGATCTCCGGCACGGCAACGACGACATCGGCATGGCCGAAGCCGAGGCGGGCGCAGAATTCGACGCGCTTGTCGACCTCGGCGAAACCTTCCCGCATCAGATCCTCGCCGGTGACGCCGAAATCGACGGTGCCGTTGCCGATTTCGCGGGAGATTTCAGAAGCCGAGAGGAAGGCGATTTCCACATCGTCCCAGCCTTCGACGCGGCCGCGATAGGAGCGGTCGTTACCAACAGCCGAGATCGTCATGCCGGCACGTTCGAAGATCGCCGAAGCGTCTTCCTTCATCCGGCCCTTGGAGGGAAGCGCAATGGTGATGGTCATACGGCTGCCCTTTCGGTTTCGATGCGGTCGAGCCAGAAGGAGAAGCCGACGGCCGGGATGCGGTCCGTCGCACCGAGGAAGGTCAGGAGCCGGTCGAAGCGGCCGCCGCCGGCGAGCACCGCGGTCGAACCTTCCACCGTCACCTCGAAGACGAGGCCGGTGTAGTAGTCGAGCGGCCGCCCGAAGGCGGCGCGGTAGTCGAGGCAGGAAAGATCGACGCCGGCATTGGAAAGTGCTGCAACGCGGCCATTGAAGCGGGCGAGCGCGTTGCCGAGTTTCAGGCCGGCAGCATCAGCGAAACCGGAAAGGGCCGCGGAAGCATTGACGAGCGGCACGTCGAGCGACAGGAACTCTTCCAGCACATGGAAGGCCGCATCGTCGAGGCGCGTTTCGGACAGGATGAGCTTTTCCTTGAGCCTTCGGGCAATCTCCAGGGCCGAGCGGCCGGCATTCGTCGAATAGCCGGTCTTCTGCATCTCCCGCTCGAGATGGGCGACCAGCGCCTGCTCGTCGCCTGATGCGACAAGCCTGGCGATATCGTCGTCCAGCCCGGTGACGAATTGCGGGCTGACGAGGCTGGCAAGCAGTGCTTCCAGCTGCGTCATATTGCCGAAGGCGTGGATCAGGCGCTTCTGCCAGCCGAGCGGCAGACCAAGCGCCTGGACGACGGCCTCGAACACTGCCTGGTCACCTAGTGTCACGGCTAAGCGCCGGCCCGGCAGCAGGCGGGCGAGAATGCCGGTGGCATCGCCGATGGCGCGGGCGTCGGCGTTTGACAGGTCGATATCGCCAAGATCCTCGATGCCGGCCTGATAGAATTCATTGGCACCGTCGCGGCGCTGGCGGAAAACCTCGCCGAGATAGGCATAACGCTTCGGCGTGCCGGTAGCCGTCTCGATGTGGCGCAGACAGACGGGGATGGTGAATTCGGGACGCAGGCAAAGGCTGGCGCCGGTTTCGCTTTCCGTCATGAAGATGCGGCGGCGCAGATCTTCGCCTGCGATATCCAGGAAAGGTTCGGCCGGCTGAATCACAGGCGTATCGATGCGCTCGGCGTTGCGCGCGACGAATTCGGTGATGAGGTCGTTGGCGAATTCGGGGAGGTTGATCAGGGGCATAGGCTTGACTTCCCTCTTCTCCCCAGCGGGGAGAAGATGCCCGACAGGGCAGATGAGGGGGATGAGGAGTGTAAACGACGAATGTCCTGAGCGGCGAGCGAAGGACAGCTTCTGCCGTGGTGCCCCCTCATCCGACCCTTCGGGCCACCTTCTCCCCGAGGGGAGAAGGGGAGATCTCTCTTAAACGTCGTCATCTGTGTCACCGGCTTGAGCGGGATCATATGGAGTTTCGAAGCCGGAGCCCGCCCTCTTCCGATCCTCGGCCTGCGCAGCAAGGATCTCCTTCACCTTGGCGACGAGGTCGGCTTCCGGCGCCGTTTCCTGCGCCACACGGGCCTCACGCCAGCTGGCATTGTCTTCGATCTCGCCGGAGAGCCGCTTGCCTTCGATCAGATCCTTGATCTGCACAACGCCTTCGGCGCGCTCGTCGCCGCCCTGGATGATGGCGACGGGGCAGCCGCGGCGATCGGCATATTTCAGCTGATTGCCGAACTTCTTCCAGTTGCCCTGGTACATCTCGGCGCGGATGCCGGCGGCGCGCAGTTCCTGCGTCATCCGCTGATAACGGCCCATCGCTTCGACATCGCCGTCCATGACGGTCACCAGCACCGGCTCGATGACCTCGCTGGCGCCGAGCTTGCCGAGGTTCTTCAGCGCCGTCATCAGCCGCGAGACGCCGATCGAAAAGCCCGTCGCCGGAACCGGCTGGCCCATGAAGCGGGAGACGAGGCCATCATAACGGCCGCCGCCGCCGACCGAACCGAAGACGACCTTCTCGCCCTTTTCGTTGGTGACGTCGAAGGTCAGTTCGGCCTCGTAGACCGGGCCGGTATAATATTCGAGGCCGCGGACGACGGAGGGGTCGATCTTGATGCGGTCGGACCGGTAGCCGGCGCTCGCGACGAGAGCCCCGATGAAATTCAGCTCCTCGACGCCTTCGCCACCTTTGGAGGTTCCTGCAACGAGCTCGGCGAGGCGTTGAGCGCTTTCGGCATAGTCCTTGATGCCGACGAAGAACAGCACCTTGTCGATCTGCGGCTGATCGAGACCGGCGCCCTTGGTGAAGTCGCCGGATTCATCCTTGCGGCCTGGACCGAGCAGCAGCGCCACACCTTCCGGGCCGAACTTGTCGAGCTTGTCGATGGCGCGCAGCACGTTGAGCCGCTGGCCGGCCTTGTCGTCGCCGCCGAGACCGATCGCCTCGAGCACGCCATCCAGAACCTTGCGGTTGTTGACGCGGATGACATAGTCGCCGCGCTTGATGCCGAGGGCTTCCAGCGTATCGGCCATCATCATGCACATTTCGGCATCGGCCTGAACACCAGGCGCGCCGACGGTATCGGCATCGAACTGCATGAACTGACGGAAGCGGCCGGGGCCTGGCTTCTCGTTGCGAAAGACGTAACCGGCGCGATAGGTACGGTAGGGAAGCTGGATCTCGTTGAAATTCTCGGCGACATGACGGGCGAGCGGCGCCGTCAGGTCGTAACGCAGCGACATCCATTGCTCGTCATCGTCCTGCAGCGAGAAGACGCCCTCGTTCGGCCGATCGCTGTCGGGCAGGAACTTGCCAAGCGCATCGGTATATTCGAACAGCGGCGTTTCCAGCGGATCGAAACCATAATGCTCATAGACTTCCCGGATCTTTGCCGTCATCTCGTTGACGGCGCGGATATCGCCGGCCGTCCGGTCGACGAAGCCGCGCGGCAGGCGGGCCTTGAGCTTTTGCGGTTTCTTCTGCTTGTCGTTCATTTCCGGGGATTCCACTGACTGTGACAGTGGCGGTTTCCTAGCGGATTGGGCGGGGAGCGGCAAGGGCGAAGGGTCTTGATGTGGCTGCGAGAATCGATTGAACGAAGGAGCTCCATCAGAAATGCGGATATGCTCATGATCACTGAGGCGCTTCTCTATGCCGCAACCTTGCCGCTGACCGGCAAGCCGCATCGAAAGTTCATCCGCTATTCCGTCAATCTCTGGTCGCGGGCCGGGCGCTGCGCGGCGGATTGGGCCGAACACGAGGAGATGAGCCGGAAGGCGATCCTGGCGGCAGCGGCGGGTCTCAGGCAGAAGCGGACCGCAGTCGTCCTCGGCTCCGGCCTGTTGCGCGACGTGCCGATCGAGGTGCTGGCGCGAGATTTCGACACCGTGGTGCTGGTCGATCTCGTTCATCTCGCCTCGGTGCGCCTGTGGCTGCCGGCCAAAGCCTATCGCAATGTCCGGCTGATCGAGCGCGATCTCTCCGGCTATGACGACCTTACCGCCGGTCGCGAGCCCGAACCGCTCGGCTTCCTGCGCGGCGTGCCCTATCTCGATTTCGTGGTTTCCGCCAACCTCTTGTCGCAGATCGGTCGCGGTGTGAAGCGGCGCCACGAGGCCGAGGCCGACCGGATGCCTGAAGACACGGTGGAAAGGCTGATCGCGGCACATCTTGCCGGGCTTTCGGGCCTTCCCTGCCGCAGCTGCCTGGTGACCGACATCGCCTATGCCGTCATCGACCGCAACGGCAAAACGCATGAGGAGGCCGACCTGCTGCATGGCGTTTTGCCGCCGCCGGCAAAGGCGGCCTGGACATGGCCTGTGGCGCCGCTCGGCGAGGAGAGCCGGGATTATCGGATCGAGCACAAGGTCATGGCTGCTTGGTGATCACGATGTGACACCGGTCGCCTTGGCTTGCATCAGGCATTCGCCTATAAAAAAACATGCGCATGCTCGCCCTCGTCACGATGTTTCTCGGCTGGCTGGTCTACAGCGCCATGTTAGCATGGGCGGGCTGTCCGACCTGTGCGTCGATGAATGCAGCTGCCATCGAAACCGGCATGCATCATGAGATGGCAGGCATGGACATGCCCCAGGTGGCGGAGAAGACCGCTCCCTCGAAAGCCCCCTGCGCCGCCGGCAACGCCGCGCATATGCCGCTTTGCGCCGCCTGTCTTCTGCTGCCCGCGACGGTGACGGTCATGGATGGCGGAAAGCCCATTTTCGGCTATCCCGCCCCGGCGCTTGCCCGCGCCCTGGACGACGAGAAGCCGACACTGCGGCCGCCTCCTCCCCGACTGTCCTGAGACAACGCCTATCTATGCAGAATGGGCGGCCCGGCCGCCTGGAAGACCTATCGTCAGACAGAGGAAGGAACTCTCATGTCTTTGAAAGTCATCGCCTTCTCCGCAATGCTCACCATCATTGCCACTTCCGTCCTTGCCGAAGACCAGCCGATGGACATGAGCAAACCGATGGGCAACCACGATGCGGCGAGCCACGCCTTCAGCGACGCGAACGCCAAGATGCACAAGGATATGATGATCGAGTATAGCGGCGATGCCGATGCGGATTTCGTCAGCGGCATGATTCCGCATCATCAGGGTGCGATCGATATGGCCAGGATCGAGCTGCAATATGGAAAAGATCCCGATATCCGCAAACTCGCCGAATCCGTCATCAAGGCGCAGGAGGCCGAGATCGCCGAGATGAACGCCTGGCTCAAAGCCCACGGCAAGTAATCGATCGTTGATGAAAAGGGGAACGCCGGAATGTCAGGCGTTCCCCAAGACTTATGCCGGCGAGGTCAATCCTTCGGCTCGAAATCGGCCGGCCGGCGGCCGGCGCCCTGTCGCGCCAGCATCCAGCCCGGATATTCGGGCGCAAGCGCGCTCACCTCGTCGAGCTTCTTCATATCGTCTTCATCGAGCTTCAGCTTGACGGCGGCAAGGTTCTGGTCGAGCTGGTCGACACGCTTGGCGCCGATGATGACTGTGGTGACGAAGGGCTTCGCGAGGATATAGGCGAGCGCCACGGTGGCGACGCTGACGCCGTGCTTTTCGGCGACTTCGCGCATGACGGCGACGCAGGCCCAGGCCTTGTCCTTGTCGACGGGCGGGAAATCGAAACTGGCGCGGCGGCCTTCACCATTGCCGGGCGCGCCGGGACCATACTTGCCGGAGAGCAGACCGCCGGCGAGCGGCGACCAGACCATCAGGCCAAGCTTTTCCTCCTGCATCATCGGCACGATGTCGCGTTCGAGATCGCGGCCGGCGATGGAATAATAGGCCTGCACGGTTTCAAAACGGGCAAAACCCCGGCGTTCGGAGAGGCCGAGCGCCTTGGAAATGCGCCAAGCCTGCCAGTTGGAGACGCCGATATAACGCACGAGGCCGCGGGAAACGAGATCGTCGAGAGCGCGCAGCGTCTCCTCGATCGGCGTCACCGTATCGGTCGCGTGGATCTGATAGAGATCGATATGATCGGTCTGCAGGCGCTTGAGGCTCGCCTCCACCGAATCCATGATGTGACCGCGCGAGGCGCCGCGGTCGTTCGGCTTGTCGCCCATGACACCGTAGACCTTGGTGGCGATGACGACGTCCTTGCGGGGCACGTCGAGGTTCTTCAGCGCCTGGCCGAGCAACCTTTCGGACTCACCGGATGAATAGACGTCGGCCGTATCGATGAAGTTGACGCCTGAGCCGAGCGAGCGCTCGACGATCCGGTCGGCGGCATCCTGGTCGACATCGGCGATGGCGCCCCACAGACTGCCCTGTTTGGCTTCGCCGAAGGTCATCGTGCCCAGGCAGATTTCCGAGACGAAAAGTCCCGTATTTCCGAGTTGATTGTAACGCATGGTCGAAAAAATCCTTTGTGTCTGCCGCAAGAGGCTTGCGAACCGCTGAACTTCATTTTTTGATTATTGGCCTGCGCGTGACAGGCACAGCCGTGGCTGGCTGCAGGGTGAGGCAGGTTCGATGTAGTGCGGCGCCGGAGCTTTTCAACGCCGTCCTGCCGCGAAGGCGATGCCCTTGTCTCGACACAGGCGGCCGATAGATTACCGGCCTTATTTCGGGAACAGGATGATTTTAGGCCGGGTCGGCCTAAAATCTGAATCCTGTTCCAAGTTAAATAGTGAGAGCATGATGTCGTCCGAAAACCGCTCACACTTTTCGGCATCATGCTCTAGAGGTACGCATATGGCGACGCGACCACTGACCACGATCGGCTTCGATGCCGATGATACACTCTGGCAGAACGAACAATATTATCGACTGACGGAAGCGCATTTCACCGGGCTTCTTGCCGATTTCGCCGAAGGACCGAAAATTTCCGAACGGCTGCTGGAGGCCGAAAAACGCAACCTTCGCCATTACGGCTTCGGCATCAAGGGCTTCACACTGTCGATGGTCGAAACCGCGATCGAGATCACCGAGGGCAAGGTTCCGGCGAGCGTCATCGCCAAGATCCTCGACACCGGCCGCGATCTTCTCAACCATCCGGTCGAGACCATGCCGCATGTGCGCGACACGCTGGAGGCGCTTGCCGGCAAATACCTGCTGGTGATGATCACCAAGGGCGATCTCTTCGACCAGGAGCGCAAGCTTGCCCAATCCGGGCTCGGCGACTTCTTCGATGCCGTCGAGATTGTCTCCGAGAAGACGGCGGTCACCTATCGCCGCATCTTCGCCAAGGTCGGCGATGGGCCGGAACGGGCGATGATGGTCGGCAATTCGCTGAAATCGGACATCGTGCCGGCAATCGCCGCCGGCAGCTACGGCGTTTTCGTGCCGCATGAACTGACCTGGGTGCTGGAACATGTGGACGAGCCGAAAGAGGCGCCGCGTTTCCGCAAGATCGACCATCTCGGCGAGTTGCGCGACCTGATCGACCGGCTCGGCTAGAGCGGTTCAGCTTTTAACGGAAACGCAGGACCGCTCTAGCCTTTTGTTTTTACGCAATTCCGGACGGAAAACCGCTTCGCACTTTTCCTGGAATTGCTCTAAGCCGAGCGCTACCTCTGCCTCATTGCGGCTTCGGCGGGGCCTTCGGGAACAGCGAGGGGCGCTCCGGCTCGGCCGGCGGTTTCGGCTGCGGCGGGGCAGCCGCCAGCGGCTCGATCAGGATGCTGAAGGGAGCGCCGAGGCCGCGGCGCGGCGAGACCTTGGAATAATAGGGACGCAGCAGCCAGGTGGCGTTTTCCTTGACCGTCGTCTCGAAGCTCATGCCGTCCTCGTCGGTGCCGAAGAAGGCCTCGTCATCCGGCTTCGACAGGTCGAAGATCGCCAGGAAGGCAAATTTGCTTTTCGTCGAAAAGCTGATCTTCAGGTGCTGGCCGGCCCGCACCGGCAGCGTATAGACATGGCCATTGCCGAACTTCGTCCAGCCCGTCAACTGCATGGTAACGGCCGGGAATTGCAGCTTCTCCAGCTTCTCGCCGGGATCGAGCTGCGGCGTCTGCGCCATGGCGGAGACGGTCAAGAGGAAAAGGGCAGCGGCGGCGATCAGAGTTCTCACGGAATGATCTTTCATGGGCGAACCAGAGCGGTGCGCATCGCCTCGACCTCGGGCCGGCAGAAGCAGCCTTCCAGATGATCGTTGACGAGACCCATCGCCTGCATGAAAGCATAAACTGTGGTCGGGCCGACAAAGGTCCAGCCGCGTTTCTTCAGATCCTTCGAAATGACCACCGATGTCGGCGTCGTCGGATTGGCGATGATATGCTCGCGGTCGACCACCGCCGGCCGCTCGTTATGGCCGGGCTCGTAGCGCCAGAAATAATGGGCGAGCGAGCCGAATTCGTTCTTGAGTTCGATTGCGCGTTTGGCATTGTTGATGGTCGAGACGATCTTGCCGCGATGGCGGATGATGCCGGCATCGGCAAGGCAGCGAGCGACATCCCCTTCGCCGAAGAGAGCGACCTTGTCGAAATCGAAACCCGAAAAGCCGGCGCGGAAATTCTCCCGTTTGCGCAGGATCGTCAGCCAGGAAAGACCGGACTGGAAGCCTTCGAGACAGATCTTCTCGAAGAGGCGGATATCATCGGTGACAGGGCGGCCCCATTCCTCGTCATGGTATCGGAGATAATCGGGCAGATTGGCGTGCCAGTGGCAGCGGCTCCTGCCGTCCTCGCCGATGATGATGCCTGTCGCGCTCATGATCCTTCATTCTGCGGGGATCCGCTTCGTTCTCTGCTCATGATTCCGGCTTTACCATTTGCAAACCGTCTTTCCAAACCGAACGGTAACCCTGACGAAAAGTTTATCCGGCCGGTCGGTCTTTCATGAATCGATCTTTACCATTCGCTGGCGGATCAGGTGGCAGCGTCTTTCCCGGACGGAATATCTCCGCCCGGGCGGACATGTCCCGCCAGCGCATTTTCGGTCATTTATAGAGAGTTCGTCCGATGATGAAACAGCTTGTCCTTGCCGCAGCCCTCTTCGGCATTTTCTCCACGGCCGCCATTGCAGACGACCGCTATGCCACCCGCCCGCCCGTCGTGCTCAGCCCCGATCTGACCGCGCCCTGGATCAACCAGCTGGGCGGCGGCAGGGTTCGTCCCGTCGTCTATCAGCGGCCGGTCGTCCGCCAGCAGCAGCGCGGCCTTTTCCAGCGCCGCGTGCTGCGCCAGGCGCCGCAGGCCGCACCGCAGACCGTTTCGGCGATCAATCCGGGCATCCCGTCGATCCGCCGTCCGATCGAGCCGCAATACCTGCCGCAGATGGTCGATTACGACACCACCGAAAAGTCCGGCACAATCGTCATCGATACCAATAACCGTTTCCTCTATCTGGTGATGCAAGGCGGCAAGGCACGGCGCTATGGCGTCGGCGTCGGCAAGCCCGGCTTCGAATGGGCAGGCGTCCACAAGATCACCCGCAAGACCGAATGGCCGGATTGGACGCCGCCTTCCGAGATGATCAGCCGCGAAGCCGCCAAGGGCCATTATCTGCCGGCGCGCATGGACGGCGGGGCGGAAAACCCGCTCGGCGCCCGCGCCATGTATCTCGGCTCGACGCTCTACCGTATCCATGGCACCAATGCGCCCTGGTCGATCGGCAGCGCCGTTTCTTCGGGCTGCATTCGACTGCGCAACGAAGATGTCGTCGACCTCTACGACCGCGTCAATGTCGGGACCCGCGTCATCGTCATGTAACGGCACACCTAATATTCAGGGAGCCGCAAGAACAAGCGGTTCCCTTCTCTAAAAATGCTTTATCCGGCCACACCGATCTTGAATCGGGCAGAAGTTCATGTAGCTTCGAGCGGATTTGCTTGAGGGGAATCGATCATGATCAAACTAATGCCGGGTCTGGCTGCTGCCGGACTTGTCCTGTCCTTGATGTCCACATCCGTCTTTGCTGCACCCGCCGGCTCCGCGTCCGACAATGCACGGCGCCCGGCGCAGATCGTGCGCGTGGCGCAGATGCCGAAATATGTGAAGCCGCAGTTCAAGCGCAAGAAAGTGCGGCTGGTGACGACGGAAGCCGCCGGCACCGTCATCATCGATACCAACAACAAGTATCTCTACCTCGTCGAAGGCAACAATCGCGCCACCCGCTACGGCATCGGCGTCGGCCGCGACGGCTTCGGCTGGTCGGGGGTCGTCAAGATCGGCCGCAAGGCCGAATGGCCGAGCTGGACGCCGCCGGCCGAGATGCGCCGCCGCGAAGCCGCCAAAGGGCACATCATTCCCGCTTTCCAGGAAGGCGGCGAGGACAATCCGCTCGGCGCCCGCGCCATGTATCTCTACCAGGGCGGCCGCGACACGATCTTTCGCATCCACGGCACCAACCAGCCTTGGACGATCGGCCTCAACATGTCTTCCGGCTGCATCCGCATGATGAACGCCGACGTCATGCATCTTTACGATCGCGCCTCCGTCGGCACCAAGGTGATCGTCATCGGCCCCGGCAACAGGCAGGGCAAGGTGGCGTTCGAGGACAGGGGCATCGACGTGCTACGCACGATGTTCGGCGGCTGAGCAACACTTACCAAAAAAACGAAAGGCGCAATTTGACGCGCCTTTTGTTTTGCTTAGACTTTGCGGCGAAAAGCTGGCACACGTGCCTAAGAGTCGACATATTTATATCGGGGCTATTCAATGACATCTGCGCTGCGTTCCTCCGCTTCCCTGTTTGCGGGCATCGCGTTTTTTACCATCTGTTCGGCAGTTTCCGCCTCGGCGGAAGACCTGCAATTCTCCATTTACGGCGGCTACCAGACCGCCCCGCATAGCGGCGTCGACGTTTCGGACGGCACGAGTTTCACCGCCGGCTGGGAAGGCAAGTCCTTCGGCAGCCCGCCTTATTACGGCGCCCGCGTCACCTGGTGGCTCGAGGACTTCAACAAGCCGAACTGGGGGATCTCGCTCGATTTTACCCATGACAAGGTCTATGCCGACGACGACACGCTCGCCAAGGCCGGCTGGTCGCATTTCGAGTTCACCGACGGCCTGAACCTGCTCACCGTGAACGGTCTCTACCGCTTCCAGGATCCGGCCCGCCGCTGGACGCCCTATCTCGGCGCCGGCATCGGCGTGAACATTCCGCATGTCGAAGTGATTCGCCCCGAGGGCAAGACCTGGGCTTATGAATTCGGCGGCGTGACGCTGCAGGCCCAGGCCGGCGTCGACTTCAAGGTGACCGAGCGCTGGTCGACCTTCGTCGAATACAAGGGCACCTATTCGCGCGTCGACGTTCCGATCGACAGCGGCGACCGGCTGAAGACCAACATCTTCACCAATGCCGTCAATGTCGGCGTATCATTCCATTGGTGATAAATTTCAGCTGCGGTGCTATTTCGTGCCGCAGCTGACCTTGCCCTCGACGGCATAGGGTTTTTCACCGCCTTCGATCGTCAGGGAATAGCTGCCGCTGAAATTTGCTGCCGGCTTGCCGCGCTCGCCGGCGACAACCACCAGATCCAGCGTTGCTCCACCGGTGTCATCTTCGCCGCCGTCGAAGACTTCCATGAGCAGTTCGCCGTCACGCGACCAATGGTTGGTCAGGTGCTGCGATTCGAAAACACGCTTTCCGAACACCGCCTCTTGGGCCGGATCCTTGATGATCAGCGCGCCGCGGAAATGGTTGAGCTTGTGGCCGGCGGCGCTCTCGAAACCGCTTTCCAGCGTGAAGCGCGCTTCCTTGTCGTCGGCGGAACAGAAAAAACGACTATTCGCATGGGCAGTGCCTGCCGCACCGAGCAGTCCCGCAAATACGATCATTCCACGCCACATCGCCTAACCTCCCGAGACAGCGTCCTTTGCGGCTCTCGATAAGATGCGCGGCGCTGCAATAGGTCTCAGCCTAACGGCAAACCTGTTAATTTTTCCGGCACAGCGCCGCCATAGGCCCAATCGAGAAGCTCGACCGTATGCAGGATCGGCATGCCGGTGCCGGTGGCGATCTGGGTGATGCAGCCGATATTGCCGGTGGCGATGACGTCGGCCTTGGTGGCCTCGATGTTCTTGACCTTGCGCGCCTTCAGCGCAGCCGAGATCTCCGGCTGCATGATGTTGTAGGTGCCGGCGGAGCCGCAGCAGAGATGGCCTTCGGCCGGATCGCGCACCGTAAATCCCGCCGCTTTCAATAATTGCTTCGGCGCGAGCGTGATGCGCTGGCCGTGCTGCATGGAACAGGCGGAATGGTAGGCGACGGTGATGCCCTTTGGCATGTGCGCCGGCAGGTCGAGGGTTGCCAGATATTCGGTGACGTCCTTGGCTAACGCCGAAACCCTGGCCGCCTTTGCGGCATAGGCGGGATCGAGGCGCAGCATGTGGCCGTAATCCTTGATCGTCGTGCCGCAGCCCGAAGCGGTGATGATGATCGCGTCGAGGCCCTGCCCGTCGATCTCGCGCGTCCAGATATCGACATTGGCGCGGGCACTTCCGAGTGCCTGTTCGGCGCGGCCCATGTGATGGACCAGCGAGCCGCAGCAGACCTCGCCTTCCGGCATCACGACCTCGACGCCGAACCGCGTCAGCAGGCGGATCGCCGCCGCGTTGATGCCGGGATCGAGCACCGGCTGGGCGCAGCCGGAAAGGATCGCCACCCGGCCGCGCCGTTCCGTCTCGGGCATGTAGCTGCCGGGCTTTGCGAAGTCCGAAGCGGCCGGGATGCGGCGCGGCGAAAGCGCCAGCATGGCGGCAAAGGGTTTCAACGCGCCACCCCGCATCAGACCGGCGAAGGGCCGGCCGAGACGGGCGAGATTGAGCGCCAGGCGGAAACGGCCGGGATAGGGCAGCACGGCAGCAAGGATGGCGCGCGTCAGCCGGTTCATGAACGGGCGTTTGTAGGTCTTTTCGATATGGGCGCGGGCGTGATCGACCAGATGCATGTAATCGACGCCGGAGGGACAGGTGGTGACGCAGGCAAGGCAGGACAGACAGCGGTCGATATGGGTGACGACCTCGGCATCGGCGGGCCGGCCGTTCTCCAGCATATCCTTGATCAGGTAGATGCGGCCGCGCGGACTGTCGAGCTCGTTTCCGAGCGTCACATAGGTGGGACAGGTGGCGGTGCAGAATCCGCAATGGACACATTTGCGCAGGATCTGCTCGGATTCGGCGACATCGGGATCGAGGAGCTGGGTCAGGGTGAAGTTGGTTTGCATCTAGCGGGATCTCCGCTTCGGGAGAATCTCGGGCGTAGCGCTTGGAATACCCCCCTCTGTCCTGCCGGACATCTCCCCCACAAGGGGGGAGATCGGTATGCCGCAACGGTTTCCCATCTCGCAATCTTCGAGTTCGTAATTCCGGTACTTTGGAGTGAGACCGGCACGGCTCCTGCTCAATCTCCCCCCTTGTGGGGGAGATGTCCGGCAGGACAGAGGGGGGTAACCCAGACGCAGACTCATCTTGTTCCTCACCCCATCTTCCCCGGGTTGAATATGCCGGCCGGATCAAACTTCTCCTTCACCCGCCGCGACAACATTGCCACCGCCTCGGGCTCCGGATGGAAGGCAGCGGTGACCGCCCTCGCCTCAGCCGATGCGCGGATCAGCGTCGCATGGCCGCCGCCGAGCGCCTTGATGAAGCGGCGGACCAGTTCGGCTTCTGGGCCTGCCTCCATGCGCATCCAGACGAGGCCGCCCTGCCAGTCGTAGAAGGCGTCGACGCCGGCTTCGAGGCGGAGAGCCGCGACCAGCTGATGGCCGGTGCCGGGGGCGACCGAGACTCGCCAGACCGGCCGCGCGGTGCCGTCGGCATAGGGCAGGACGTCACGGATTTCCTGCCACAGGCTGGAGCTTTCCGGCTGCTCCAGGCGCGTGACCGTGGCGAAGCCCGACATTGCCGCGGCAAGCTTTTCGATGCGCACGTTGACCGAGCCCGGCAGGCCTTCGATGCGCAGGACCGTCGCCTCGCCTTCGGGCAATTTGCCGGCGAGGAATTTCCACGTCACCGTCAGCGGCAGATGGGCGGCGCCCGAGACTTCGACCGGCAGCGCCATTGCCGCCGCCATGGCGTTTGCCGCCGCGGCGTCGTTGAGACCTGATAGCACCACCGTCCGCTCCGTCTTCGGGCGCGGCGGCACGCGGAAGGTGACTTCGGTGAGGAAACCCAGCGTGCCATGCGAGCCGGCAATCAGCTTGGCGAGGTCGAGGCCGGTGACATTCTTCATCACCCGGCCGCCGGCCTTGATGATCTCGCCCCTGCCGTTGACAAAGCGCACACCGAGCAGGCTGTCGCGGGCGGCACCCGCGATCAGCCGACGCGGACCGGAAACATTGGCGGCAAAGACGCCGCCAATGGTCGGCTCGCCCGATGTGCCCATTACAGGGCGATGATCCATCGGCTCGAAGGCGAGCATCTGGCCGCTCTCTAAAAGAGCCGCCTCGACCTCGGCAAGCGGCGTGCCGGATCGGACGGTCATGACCATTTCGCCGGGATTATAGGCGACGATGCCGGAGATTTTTGTCGAGCGCAGCCGGTCTTCGGCGGCAACGGCATTGCCGAAGCCCGAGCGGCTATCGCCGCCGCAGATCGCGAGCGGCTGGCCGCTTTCCGTATGGGCGCGGACGATCACTGCTGCCTCTTCCTCGCTCGTCGGCATCAGATCGATCATGCGGCGGGGCGCCCTTCGAGCGGGAAGACCTTCGACGGATTGAGGATCCAGCCAGGATCGAAGGCGGCGCGCGCCGCCATTTGCTGGGCGAGATCGGCCTCGGAATATTGGTGCCGCATCAGATCGCGCTTCTCGATGCCGACGCCATGTTCGCCGGTGAGGCAGCCGCCGGCATCGACGCAGAGCCTCAGGATATCGTTGCCGGCCGCCTCGGCGCGGGCGGCATCCTCCGGATCATTGGCGTTGAAGAGGATCAGCGGGTGCATATTGCCGTCGCCGGCATGGAAGACGTTGGCGACACGCAGGCCATAATGATCGACGATCTCGGCGGTCCGCTTCAGCACGTAGGAAAGCTGGCTGAGCGGCACGGTGCCGTCCATGCAGATATAGTCGGCGATGCGGCCGGTGGCGCCGAAGGCGGATTTGCGGCCCTTCCAGATCAGCGCCGCCTCGGTCGCCGACTGGCATTCGCGCACGGTCTTGACAGCGTGCCGGCGGGCGATCTCGACGATGTCCTTCAGCGCGGCGTCCATCTCCGCTTCCGACCCCTCGACCTCGACGATCAGCAACGCGCCGACATCGAGCGGGTAACCGGCATGGGCGAAGGCCTCGCAGATCTCGATCGCCGGCTTGTCCATGAATTCGATCGCAACCGGGATGATGCCTGCGGCAATGACATCGGCAACGCAGGCGCCGGCCTCCTCCGAGCTTTCGAAGCCGAAGAGCACGGGGCGCGCGCCTTCCGGCTTGGCGATCAACCGCACCGTCGCCTCGGTAACGATGCCGAGCTGACCTTCATGGCCGCAGACGAGGCCGAGCAGGTCATAGCCTGCCGCATCCAGCGCCTTGCCGCCAAGCTCGATCACCGTGCCGTCGACCAGCACCATCCTGACGCCGAGCAGATTGTTGGTGGTGACGCCGTATTTCAGGCAGTGGGCGCCGCCGGAATTCATGCCGATATTGCCGCCAATGGTGCAGGCAAGCTGCGAGCTCGGGTCAGGCGCATAGAAAAAGCCGTCCGCGGTGACGGATTCGGAAATATTGAGATTGGTGACGCCCGCCTGAACCACAGCGACGCGGTTCGGCAGATCGATTTCGAGGATGCTGTTCATCTTCGACAGGCCAAGAACGACGGCGTCCTCCTGCGGAATGGCGCCGCCGGAGAGCGAGGTGCCGGCGCCGCGCGGCACGACCGGAATGCCATAGCGATGGCAATAGCGCATGACGGCCGAAACCTCGGCCGTGGTGCGCGGCAGGGCGACGGCGAGCGGCAGGCGGCGGTAGGACACGAAGGCATCGGTCTCGAACGGCACCAGCTCGCGCGCCTCATGCACCAGGCATTCCGGCGGCAGAAGATCGGTCAGATCGGTAACGATCTGGGCTCTGCGTGCCAAGACATCGGCGCGGGGGCTGAGAAACGAAATGGCGTCGGACATGGCGTTCTCCCTGGCCCTGACGACGGGGAATGACAGCGGGAAGATGGTAGAGGAAACCGGCCGCGAACCTCCCTGCCGCCGATAAACCGGCTTAGAGCGGTTCAGCTTTTCATGGAAGCGCAGAACCGTTCTAATTTTTTGTTTTTACGCAATTCCGGACGGAAAACCGCTTCGCACTTTTCCTGGAATTGCTCTAGCACTTTCCCGAAAGTGGCGCAAATGCTAAGCACTTATGCCAAAAGGGGAAAAGTCGCAAAACCTTATGACCAATCTGGGTGATCTCGAAATCTTTGCCAAGGTCGTTTCGACCGGAAGCATGTCGCTCGCCGGGCGGGCGCTCGGCTTTTCGCCGGCCGTCGTCTCCAAACGGATCAAGCGGCTGGAGGACCGGCTCGGCACCCGGCTTCTGCAGCGCACGACGCGGCAGATCTCGCTGACGGAGGCCGGACAGGGCTTCTACGACCGCGTCCTCGGCATTCTCGCCGGGCTCGAAGAGGCGGAATTCTATATTTCCGGCCGCTCGGCGCAGATGCACGGCACGCTGAAGATTTCAGCGCCGACCTCCTTCGGGCGCATGCATATAGCACCGCATCTGAAGGATTTCATGGAGGCGCATCCGGAGCTTGCGATCAACCTGGTGCTGACCGACGAATTCAGCGACATCGTCGGCGGCGGTTTCGATCTGGCGATCCGCATCGCCGAACTCACCGATTCGAGCCTCGTGGCCCGAAGGCTGGCGCCGGTGCGCCGGCTGCTCTGCGCCTCGCCGGACTATCTTGCAACGCATGGCGAGCCGAAGCACATCGACGAGTTGAAACACCACCGCTGCCTGCCGGCGCACAATAACGACACCTGGCGGCTGAAGGGGCCGGACGGGGCGCTCAGCATCAGGCCGGAAGGCTTGCTCATCACCAATTCCAGCGAGGTGATCCGCGAGGCGGTGATCGCCGGCCTCGGGATCGCGCTCCGCTCCACCTGGGATATCGGCGAAGAGCTCAAAGCCGGCCGCCTGGTGCAGGTGCTGCCGGCCTATGAAAGCTCGCACAATGTCGCGCTGTCGGCCGTCTATCCCAGCCGGCAGTTCCTGCCGGCCAAGGTGCGGCTGTTCATCGACTATCTGGCAGAGCTTTATGGGCCTGTCCCCTATTGGGAGCGTTGAGGCCGCTTCGACGCCGATTCAGCGCGCCAGATCGAGGTAGGCGCTCGCCACCATCGCATCGATATCGCGGGGCACCGGCACGAGGCAGGATTGGGGACCGGCTTCGCCCCTGGCGATGCGTTCCAGGCAGCGGGCCTGAAGGGTGAAGCCGAGATCCATCGATTCGACGGTATTGCCGAGCGGCCGCGGGCCGGCGAGATTGGCCATGTGGCCGTCGCCGAGCACGTGGAAGGAGCGGCCGTCGCCGAGATGGAAGGTCTCGATGTGATCGGCCTCATAGCGGTCGATGCCGATGACATCGGGATGGCGGCGGAAGGCTTCGACATCGATCTCATGCGGGAAATGGCCGCCATTCATCAGGATCGCGCCGTCCTTGACGAGCGGCAGGTCGGCTGCCGTCACGATGCCGGCAAAACCGGTGACGGTGACGATGATATCGGCCGAGCGGATCGCCTGGTCGCGCAGCGGTGTGGTGAAACCATCGAGATGGGCTTCGAGCGTCGTCACCGGATCGATATCGACGACGCTGACCGTGGAAAAAGCATTGCGGAAACAGGCAGCCGTGCCCTTGCCGCAGGCGCCGTAGCCAAAGACCGTCACGCGTTTGCCGTTGGTGGAGCGGTTGGTGAAGCGTAGGTAGCTTTCGAACAGGCTCTGGCCGACGGCATGCCTGTTTTCGGCGAACTGCTTGATCGGGCTGTCGTTGATGACGAGGATCGGCATCTTCAGCCGCTCGCGCAACGGCAGCAGACGGGTGCGGCCCGAGGTGGTCTCCTCGGTGCCGCCGCGGAGATTGGCGTAGGGTTTTTCCGCCGCGATGGCGAAGAGATCGCCGCCATTGTCGAGCAGTAGGTCCGGCTTTTCCGCGATCACTGCTTCGAGGCTCTGATGATGAGCGACGGGATCGGTCGTCTGCGTGGCGAAGACCGTGATGCCTTCCGAACGCAGGAACGCGACCGTCGAAGGCTGGGTGCTGTTGAGATTGCCGGTGCAGACGAGACGCGCGCCGCCGGCACGAAGCGTCATCAGCAGCGCCACCGTCTTCGGCTCCAGATGAATGCCGGTGCCGATCGACAGGCCCTCGAAAGGACGCGTCCGCTCGAATTCGGCGGCCGACGCCTTGAGCAGCCGGCAGCTGTTGCCGATCCAGTCGATGCGGGTTGCGCTCTTTTCCATCATCTCTTTCCTATTTGCGTGTTGGTGCTGTTTAGCGGAGCAACAGGGCTGCGAATATGGAAGTAATTCTGGCCAAGGGGCAGAAAATCTGCCCTTTCGGGTTGGAAGCAGCCCCTCATCCGGCTGCCGCCACCTTCTCCCCGCACGCGGGGCGAAGGGGATATGCCGCAACCTCTCCGTCCCTCGCAGCCTCTCGCAGGGCACGTCCCCTCGCCCCGTTTTTACGGGGAGAGGGTTAGGGTGAGGGGCAGCCATTTAGCGCGAACCTCACAGCCACGCCCCTTCAAGCCGACGTCCCGCAGCGAAGCAGCCAGGCGGATAAACTTGCAAAGGCCGGCCGTTTCGCATCCGGCGTTCGGCAGCAGAGGCTATAGCCCGATGGCCGGGAGATGAAACCGTAGGGCGCGACCAGATGCCCGCGCTGAAGATCGTCCTCGATCGAAGCGCGTGGCGCAAGCGCGACGCCCAGCCCGGAACGGGCAGCAGCCAGCGCCAGGAGCAGATCCTCGAATTCTTGGGCGCGGGGAAAGACGACCGGCGCCGTGCCGCTTTCGGCAAACCATTCGTCCCAGAGCTTCGGAACGCTGCGGCTGATAAGCATCGTCAGCGTGGCCATCGATGCAGGGTCGCTCGATAGTGTCGCGGCAAGCGCCGGCGTGGCGACCGGGCCGAACTCGTCCTCCATGAACCGCAGGGCGGTGATGCCCGTGGCTGGACGGTATTCTCCGCCCATGATCACAGCGTCCAATTCCGGGTGCATCTGCAGCGGCTCGACCACCGCCATCGGCACGATATCGACCGCGATATCGCCGAGGCTTGCCTGCATGCCTGCCACGCGCGGCATCAACCACCAGACCGCGAAGGCGGAGGGCACGCCAAGGCGGATGCGGGCCGGCGCGGCGCCTTCGAGTTCCGAAGCGGCGCGCTGCAGAATGTCGAGAGCCGCACTCGAAGCCTCGGCGAAAGCACTGGCCTGCGGGGTCGGGACCAGCCTGCGGCCGTCACGCGTGAAGAGCTTGCGGCCGAAGTGATTCTCCAGCGTGTCGATCTGCTGGCGTACAGCGCCCCGCACCACGTTCAGCTCTTCGGCAGCCTTCAGAATACTGCCGTGACGGCAGACGGCCTCGAAGGCGCGGATGGCATTGAGCGGTGGAAGACGCATGAGGACGACATTCACAAAATCATAGTGGATCACTAGATCTCGCCATTGAACGAAAGGCAAGATCACGCCATATTGTACAGCTGTGCAAAGTGACGGATTCGAGACAGGGTGTGACGGATTTTCCGACCTGTTCCACCTCGATTTCCCCTATGAACGGCGATCAAATCGCGCTTCGAATCGTCATGCCTATTTTGGATTGAGTAAGCTTTCCGTGATATACGTATATGAGTGATTCCTAACGACGACTGCGAAGGTGACCCGACCATTGACTCTTTTCGCCCGACTGGCTTCCGATGTGCAACTGATGTTCCGGCGTCCGCCGCGACAGCAATATGGTGCGCTCTGCTATCGGGTAAAGAAGAAGAGCGGCGAGGTCGAGGTACTGTTGATGACCAGCCGCGACACCGGCCGCTGGGTCATTCCCAAGGGCTGGCCGATGACGCGCAAATGCGCCCATGAGGTCGCGATGCAGGAAGCCTTCGAGGAAGCCGGCGTACGCGGCATGGTCGAAACGGAGACGCTTGGCGCCTACACCTATTCGAAGGTGCTGCGTGACGGGGTGCAGGTGATCTGCAAGGTGCAGGTCTATGCACTTGAAGTCACCGACATGGCGAAGAACTTCAAGGAAAAGGGCGAGCGCCGCATCGAATGGGTCTCGTTCGACGAGGCGGCCGGGCGCGTGCGCGAACCGGAGCTCCGCCACCTTTTCCTCGCCTTCAAACAAAGGATGGCCGACAGGCTTTCGGCTAAGGCGGCAAAGCAAAGTCCGGCAATGAAACAAATTCCGGCAGAATGAATCCTGCCATCTTGCGCTGCTAGGAAAGCAGCGTAGAAGCAGATTCATCCTCAGGAAAAAGAATGCCGCCACGTCCCGCAGTCCTCACGAAACGCACGCTCGACAAGGACCTCGACAAGATCACCCATGCCGAGGACGCGGCGAAGCATGTTTTGCGGCGGCTGGTGACACCTGGTCTCGGGTTGATCTTTGTCGGTCTGGCCATGCTCTTTGCCGGTGTTTATGTGTTCGACCAGCCGGGGGCAGTGCTCGTCGTGGCGGCGGCAGCCCTTGCCGGCTACATGGCGATGAACATCGGCGCCAATGACGTGACCAACAATGTCGGCGCCGCCGTCGGCGCGCGCGCCATGACGATGGGCCAGGCACTCATCATCGCTGCGATTTTCGAAATCCTTGGCGCCACGATCGCCGGCGGCGAGGTCGTCAAGACAATTTCCGCAAACATCGTCGATGCCGTCCAGGTGCCGCCAGCCATACTCGGCTGGATCATGATGGCGGCGCTGACGGCCGCCGCCCTCTGGATCAACCTCGCAACCTGGATGAACGCGCCGGTTTCCACCACCCATGCGATCGTCGGAGCGGTGATCGGCGCCGGCATCTCAGCCGTCGGGCCGGAGCCGGTGAACTGGCGGGTGATGCTGGAGATCACCGCGAGCTGGATCACCTCGCCGCTGATCGGCGGGCTGATTGCCGCCGGGCTGCTTTATCTTGTGAAGACCCTGATCGTCTATCGCGACGACAAGGTCGCGGCCGCGCGGCACTGGGTGCCGGTGCTGGTCGCAGTGATGGCCGGCGGCTTCATGGCCTATATGGTGCTGCAGCTGTCGCCCACGGGGAAATATCAGTCTTTCACCATCATCCTTATCGGGATCGGCATCGGGCTGGTGAGCTGGTTTGCCGTCCGGCCGCTCGTTCTCGCCCAAGCGCGGGATCTCGAAAACCGCAACAGCTCGCTGCGTGTGCTGTTTAAGCTGCCATTGATCGGCTCCGCAGCACTGCTATCCTTCGCGCATGGCGCCAACGATGTTTCGAACGCGGTCGGGCCGCTTTCGGCGATCGTCCATTCGGTCGGCATCGGCGGTGACGCCATCGGGCACCCGCCGCTCTGGGTGATGCTGATCGGCGCCTTCGGCATCTCCGTCGGCCTGTTGCTCTTCGGGCCGCGCCTCATCCGCCTCGTCGGCGAGGAGATCACCAAGCTCAATCCGATGCGGGCCTATTGCGTCGCGTTGTCGACCGCCTTCACCGTCATCGTCGCCTCTTGGCTCGGCCTGCCGGTCAGCACCACGCATATCGCCGTGGGCTCCGTGTTCGGCGTCGGCTTCTTCCGCGAATGGTACACGCGCCATTCGAAGGCCCGCATCGCCTATATCCGGCGCAAGGCCGAAAGCTTCGACATCGACGAGCCGGAAGAGCCGAATATCCACGAGACCCGGCGGCGCTATCTCGTGCGCCGTTCGCATTTCATGACGATCGTCGCCGCCTGGATCGTCACCGTGCCGGTTTCGGGAGTGCTTGCGGCTATGATTTATTGGGTTATGTTCGCGCTCTTCATCTGAAACCCCGAGTTTTTTTTCGAATGCGCGCCAATTTCCGTATGCAACGGCTTTTCGTCGACGCGCCGCTTTCCCGCGGCGCCGTCATCGAGGCGAATGCCGATCAGTTCAACTATCTCGGCAATGTGCTGAGGATGGAGGAAGGTGCGGAGATCCTGCTCTTCAACGGCCGCGACGGCGAGTGGAAAGCGACCCTTACCTTCCCCACGCGCAAACGCATCCTTTTGACGGCAACCGAAGAGACGCGGCCGCAGCCGCTGCCTTGCGACCTGCACTATCTCTTTGCGCCGCTCAAGGTCGGCCGCATGGACTACCTTGTGCAGAAGGCGGTCGAAATGGGAGCCGGCCTGCTGCAGCCGGTCATGACCCAGCACGTCCAGGGCAAGATCACCAATCTCGACAAGCTGCGCGCCAATGTCGTCGAGGCGGCGGAGCAATGCGGCATCCTCGGCATCCCCGATGTGGCCGAGCCGGTGAAGCTTCTCGACCTGCTCGACCGCTGGCCGAAAGAGCGCCGCATCATCTATTGCGACGAGGGCGATGCCGGGCAGAACCCGCTGCCGGTGCTGTCGGCGATCAGGGAAAGACATCTCGCTCTGCTCGTCGGGCCGGAAGGCGGCTTTTCGGAAGAGGAACGCGCGCGGCTTCGAAGCCTTGATTTCGTCACCGCCATTCCGCTCGGACCGCGCATCCTGAGGGCCGATACGGCAGCTGTCGCGGCCCTGGCGGTGGTGCAGGCGGCGATCGGCGACTGGAACTGACCACAGAAACGGGTTGACATGGAAATCGCTGCTATTTTTTTGATGCGTCGTTGAAACAATTTCACTTGCAACATGGGTGGCTTGGGTCCAAATCACCCTTCCAATTGCCCGGCCCCCTGGGCGCCTTTTCGAATACAGGTATCCCGCATGGCCCGCGACACCACCGACCAGACACCGCTCTCTTCGGTCCAGGATCTGACCGATTATATCGCCGCGGGCAACAAGCCGCGGGAGCGCTTCCGGATCGGCACCGAACACGAGAAATTCGCCTTCTTCCGCGCCGACAACAGCCCGGTTCCCTATTTCGGCAATGCCAGTATTTCGGCCCTCTTGACCGGCCTGCAGAAAAAAAGCGGCTGGGAGCCGATCACCGACGGCGGCAACATCATCGGTCTTGCCGAGCGGCACGGCATGGGCGCGATTTCGATCGAGCCCGGCGGCCAATTCGAACTCTCCGGCGCGCCGCTGGAGACGATCCACGAGACCTGCAAGGAATCGAACCAGCATCTGGCGACGCTGCGCGAAATTGCCGAACCGATGGGCATCCGCTTCCTCGGCATCGGCGGCAGTCCGAAATGGACCTATGCGGAAACCCCGCAGATGCCGAAATCACGCTACGAGATCATGACCCGCTATATGCCGAAGGTCGGCACCCAGGGTCTCGACATGATGTACCGCACCTGCACGATCCAGGTGAATCTCGATTTCTCCTCGGAAGCCGACATGCGCAAGAAGATGCGCGTGTCGATGAAGCTGCAATCGCTGGCGACCGCGCTTTTCGCATCCTCGCCCTTTACCGAGGGCAAGCCGAACGGGCTGCTCTCCTGGCGCGGCGATATCTGGCGCGATGTCGACAACCGGCGCGCCGGCCTGCTCGATTTCACCTTCCGCGATGATTTCGGTTTCCGCGACTATGCCGAATGGGCGCTCGACGCGCCGATGTATTTCATCGTCCGCGATGGCCGCTATCACGACTGTACCCATGTCACCTTCCGCCAGTTCATGAACGGCGCATTGAAGGGCGAGGTCGCCGATCCGGCGCCGACGATGGGTGACTGGACGAACCATCTCTCGACACTTTTCCCCGACGTGCGGCTGAAGCGTTTCCTCGAAATGCGCGGCGCCGACGGCGGCCCGTGGCGCCGGATCTGTGCCTTGCCGGCCTTCTGGGTCGGCCTGCTCTACGATGATGCGGCACTCGAAGCCGCCGACGAACTGACCAAGGATTGGAGCTTTGCCGAGATCGGGGCGCTGCGCAACGCCGTTCCCGCCGAAGGCTTGAAGGCGCAATTCCGCGGCCATCCACTGTTCGACATGGCGCGCGAGGTGATCGGCATATCAAGAGCCGGCCTCAAGGCGCGCGGCAGGCTCAACCGGGAAGGCCAGGACGAGAGCATCTTCCTGGCGCCGCTCGAAGAAGTGCTCGCCAAAAAGGCGACGCTCGCCGAGGATCTGCTGTCGCTCTATCACGGCCGCTGGCACGGCTCCGTGGAACCGGTCTTCGAGGACTATCAGTACTGAGCCTGAGCCATTGGATAGTTACCTAAATCGGAACTGATTCAAAGAATATGCAGTGGGAAGCTGTGGTCACGGCGCCGTCGCGCGCTTCCTGGCTTCGCGCGATCTTGCCGTGCGGCGGGCAGGCCTCAGTTCCTCGATCGTCGGCAGCCACCACTCGGCGTCCTGAACTGATGGCATCTTCGCAGGCCAGGTGCGGACGAGTTCTTCCAATGTGGGCACCCGCCAAAATCCCCAGACGTGATCCTCGGTCACGCCGGGATAGAAGTCCGTAACGATGTTCGGGTCGACCAGTTCGCCGGTGATATCGGTAAAGACGACGATTCCGTAGGCGATGACCACAGGACGGCCTATCGGCGGCAAGTCGTCGCCCTGAAGCGGGTAGCGATGACGCTTTCGTTCCGCAGAGCGGAGCTTGCTGCGCCTGTCCTGTTCGCTCCCCTTCCGCTCCTCGGCGCGACGCCGTCTCTCCTCCGGCTCGTTTCCGCGCGCCGCCGCCTCGATATCAGGCCACCGGCGTCGGAGTTCCTCATAGGACCGGAAGGGCACGTGCCATATCCTGAGATCGCCATCCCATCGCGAGAATGGCACCTCGCGCAGTTCGTCGACGACGGTCTTCGAATAGGGCGTGCGGATTCGGAAGCCTGCCTTGCCGAGTTCGAGATATGGACTGTCGATGGGATCGAAGACGAAGGCGTCGCGTCCCTTCGCATCCGCATGGGCGTCGGTCTCGGCCTCCATCTCGGCAAGCCATCGTCCGATGCGGCGGGACGCCGTCCGCCCGGGAACGAACCAAGCCTTGCGGACATCGCTCCAGCGGGCACGGGGGAAGCGTCTTCGGAATTGCTCGACGGTCATCCTGTCATAGGGAAAGGAAATATCCGCGCCCGGCTTTGCACCGTCTTCGCCAGGCGGCGCCTCGTCGTGATCAGCGGGGGATTTCGTTTCGGCCATGGAAGGAGAACGCCGGCGCGCAGGGATCGGTTTCCGGTGAGGATATCATGCCGCCGAAGAAATCGGCTCAGCTCCGGAAATTTGCCTGCACATGCTTAAATGCCCGCTCGACGGCGGGGCGTGGTTCAGCGACGGCGGGGTCCTGCTCGGCTTCGACGACCAGCCATCCGCGATAGCCGCTGTCCCTGACGAAACGGGCCAGCGGCTTGAAATCGATGATGCCGTCGCCGGGGACGGTGAATATGCCCCGGCGCACGCCGGCATTGAAGCTCATGTCACCCGCACGCACCTTGTCGATAACAGGACCGCGAATGTCTTTCAGATGAATGTGCACGACGCGATCGCCGAACCGATCGATCAGCCTGGCATAGTCGAAGCCGCCGGCAACGGCATGGCCGGTATCGAGAAGCAGTCCCGCCGCCGAGCCTGTCTTGTCAAAGATTGCCGATATCTCGTCGAACGTTTCGGCGATCATCATCAGGTGATGGTGGTAGGCAAGCGTCAGACCATATTCCGCCGCCAGGCGTCCGGCGAAATCGGTCGGGCGCCCGACATATCCCGCCACCTCGGCCGCCGGCATGCGCAACCGCTGCGACATCGGTGCATCCAGCGGCAATCCAGGCGTCATCATCGCGACTTCGCCATAGACCATCACCTTGCAATCCATCGCTCGCAGCAGCGCGGCGTGCCCGGCAACGGCCTTCATCTCGTCGTCGACACTGCGCTCGGCCAACTCGCCGGAATGCCATCCGGATGCGAGAGCAAGTCCATGGCTGTCCAGCAGCGAGCGGAGCGCTCCTGCCTCGCGCGGGAATTTCCGCCCGAGCTCGATCCCCTCATAGCCGCTCTCGGCAGCGTCCCGGAGGCAGGTTTCCAGCGATATGTCGGCGCCGAGGTCCTCCAGAACGTCGTTGGCCCATGACAGCGGACTGACCGCCAGACGCACGCCAACGGGCAAGGCAGTGATATGTCCAGTCATCGATATTTCCTCCGAGATATGTCTTGAGAGTGCCGCTTGGTGGCCGCGAAAAGGAGCGCCCCATGTGGAAATGGCCTATGTGGATGTGCGCACGACCAGCTTGCCGGGAAGGGTTACGGTTTCCGGCTCCAGCCGGCCCTTGATCATGCCGATGACCGCCTGCACCATCTCGATCCTCGGCTGCTCATAGGTCGTCAGGCCATAGCAGGAGGCGCCGCCGAGTTCGTAATTGTCGAAGCCGACGACGGCGATGTCATCAGGTATCCCCAGTCCGAAATTGCCGCGGATCTCGTCCATCGCTCCGAGGGCGAGGATATCATTTTCGCACATGAGGACGTCGACCCTTGCGGCCGGGTCGATGTCGTTCAGATAGTGACGGACGGATCCTGCCCCAGCTTCGGCGCTGTATCTGTCGGCGGACAGAATGGTGATCTCGTCCACCCCCTTCCCCTTCCAGAAATCGATGAAATGCTGCCGGCGCCGCAGCGCCGTCGATAGCGCCGGCGCACCGGTCATGAAACCGGGACGCCGGTATCCCCTTTCATAGAGGTGGTCGACAATGTCGCGCAGCGCCAGTTCGGCGTCGCAGACGACGGCCGGCACCCCGTCGATCTGGCTGTCACGCGCCAGGACGAACATCGGCGGCATGCCCCTGCCCAATTGCCGGTCGCTCAGCGTTTCGTTGCGAAAGGCGGTGCCGAAGAGGATGACGGCGTCGACCTGACGCTGATCGGCGTTCAGCAGCGCATGGACGTGATCGAAGTGATTGTTGATATTGATCAGCACCGCGACCAGGCCTTCCGCCTGCAAACGTTCGGTCAGGGTTTCCAGGAACGGCAGCTTCTGGGGATTGGCGAAGTCGTCGACGAAGACCGCGACCTGATGCGTCAGATTGGTCGCGAGACTACGGGCGAGCAGGTTGGGCGTGTAATTGAGCACGGCCGCCGCCTCGAGAACCCTACGCTTGCTTTCCTCGGTAATCGAGGCGCCCGGCGTAAATGCCCGGATGACCGTCCACTTCGAGACGCCTGCCGCATCCGCGACCTCTTTGGCCGTCGCTCTTTTTCGCAATGATGCCTCCCCGCAAAAAATGAAACAAACATTCCATTTTATGATTCAGATGAAATGAATGCTTGATTTTAGCGCATCCGTGAATAAGATGCACCCGTTTGCACCCGGTAGCAAGCACGTTTGCACCCGGTAGCATTCGTTTTTGCCATCCTGAGGAGTGGATGGTCTAGAGGAGGAAGACATGACATCTATTTTGAAGAAGCTCGCATTCGGCGCCCTCGCCCTTGGCGTTGCGACCACGGCGGCTGTCGGAGCCAAGGCCCAGGAGCCGACGATCATCGCCGTCACCCACGGCCAGGCGTCCGATCCGTTCTGGTCGATCGTCAAGAACGGCATGATGCAGGCGGCCAAGGACAGCAACGTCAAGGTCGACTATCGCGCTCCCGAAACCTTCGACATGGTGGCGATGGCACAGCTGATCGAGGCCGCCGTCAACCAGAACCCTGCGGGCATCGTCATCTCGAACCCCGATCCCGATGCGCTCGGTTCGGCGATCGAGAAGGCCGTTGCCGCCGGCATCCCGGTCATCTCGATGAACTCCGGCATTTCGGCGGCCGAAAAGCTCGGCATCAAGCTGCATGTCGGCCAGGACGAACTGCCGGCAGGCGTCAAGGTCGGCGCCAAGCTCAAATCTCTCGGCCTGAAGCACGTCCTCTGCGTCAACCAGGAAGTTGGCAACGCAGCGCTGGATCAGCGTTGCGCCGGCACCGAGAAGGGCTTTGAAGGCGGCAAGGTCACCGTTTTACCGACCACGGCCGATCCGGCCGAAATTGAAGCGAAGATCCAGGCGGCTCTGACCTCCGATCCGTCCATCGATGTCGTTCTCGGCCTGTCGGCTCCGCTCGTCGGCGAGCGTGCGGTCGCCGTCGTCGAGAAGATGGGCAATGGCGACAAGGTCAAGGTCGCATCCTACGATCTGTCCGCCGGCTTCCTGCAGGCTGTCGCCGACGGCAAGGCGTTGTTCGCGGTGGACCAGCAGCCATACCTCCAGGGCTATCTCCCCGTGACCTTCCTGGCGCTCAACGCCCGCTACGGCACGATCCCGGCAGGCAACGTCGCCTCCGGCCCGAGCTTCGTCGAGAAGGATGCGGCCGCATCGGTCATCGAGAAATCCTCCCAGGGCATCCGCTGAGGCGGAGCCGCGGCAGCTTCCGCCTGGGCGGAGGCTGCCTCCAACGCCGCGCCTCCACGCGTGAAGGCGCACGCACGGCAACGACCAATCCTTGAGGAATGAACCATGACGCTCGCCAATGAACAGAATGGGGCTGCCACCCGATCCGATGAGCGGCTGAAAAAGGTTTCGGGTTTGACCGCGCTGCTGCGGCGGCCGGAACTCGGCGCCGTCGCCGGTCTGGTGCTCGTCACCATCTTCTTTTTCTTCACCGCCAATCCCGCCATGTTCACGCTGGCCGGCGTGATCAATTTCATGGCGCCGGCCGCGCAGCTCGGCATTCTGGCGATCGGCGCGGCATTGTTGATGATCGGCGGCGAATTCGATCTGTCGATCGGCTCGATGGTGGCCTTTGCCGGATTGGTCTTCGGCACCGCCCTCGTCGTTCTGCACCTGCCGCTCAGCGTGGCAATCCTCGTTGCGCTGGCCTTCGCAGCCGTGATCGGCGTGACCAACGCCCAGATCACCATGCGTACCGGCCTTCCCTCCTTCATCGTCACGCTTGCCTTCCTGTTCATCCTGCGCGGCCTGACGCTCGTCGGCCTGAAATGGGCAAGCGGCGGCGCCACGCAGCTGCGTGGCATGAAGGAAGCCGCAGCCGGCAGCCCGCTCGCGCCATTCTTCTCGGGCGACGCCTTCATCGGGTTGTTCTCATGGCTCGCCAGGCACGGCATCATCGAGACCTTCCCGAACGGCACGCCGAAAGTGCCGGGAATTCCGGTCGAGATCCTGTGGTTCTTCGGCATCGCCATTCTTGCTACCTGGGTCCTGCTCAGAACCCGCTTCGGAAACTGGATCTTCGCAGCCGGCGGCGATCCGCGCGCTGCCAGAAAATCGGGCGTCCCGGTTGCCCGCGTCAAGACCACGCTTTTCGTAATCACTGCCCTCTGCGCCACGCTGGTCGCCATCCTGACCGTGCTTGACGCAGGCTCGACGGATGCGCGCCGCGGCTTCCAGAAGGAATTCGAAGCCATCATCGCCGCCGTCATCGGCGGATGCCTGCTGACAGGCGGCTACGGCTCGGCCATCGGCGCATTCTTCGGTTCGATCGTCTTCGGCATGGTGCTGATCGGCCTGACCTACACCTCGATCGACCAGGATTGGTACCTCGTCTTCCTCGGCGGCATGCTGCTGATCGCGGTGATCTTCAACAATGTCATTCGCAAACGCGTCACGGGAGAACGCTGATGAGCATGTCTCAGACGCCCCTCGTCGAGGTGAAGAACCTCGTCAAACACTTCGGCTCCATCATCGCGCTGAACGGCGTGTCGCTCACCGTCAATGCCAACGAAGTGCTTTGCCTTCTCGGCGATAACGGCGCCGGCAAGTCGACGCTGATCAATACGCTCGCCGGCGTCTTCAAGCCGACATCGGGAGAATTCCTGGTCGAAGGGCAGCCGCGCGCCTTTGCCGGTCCGCGCGACGCGCTCGATGCCGGTATCGCCACCGTGTATCAGGATCTCGCGATGATCCCGCTGATGTCGGTGACCCGGAACTTTTTCATGGGACGCGAACCGCTCAAAGGCTTCGGCCCCTTCAAGCGCATGGACATGGAACACGCAAACAACGTGACGCGCGACGAGATGCACAGGATCGGCATCGATGTGCGCGATCCCGAGCAGGCCGTCGGCACGCTTTCCGGCGGAGAGCGCCAATGCGTGGCGATCGCGCGCGCGGTCTATTTCGGCGCCAAGGTGTTGATCCTCGACGAACCGACATCGGCACTCGGCGTGGCGCAAACATCGATGGTACTGAAATACATCAACCAGGTCCGCGGCAAGGGCCTCGGCGTGATCTTCATCACCCACAATGTTCGCCACGCCTATGCTGTCGGCAACCGCTTCACCGCGCTCAACCGCGGCCGCACGCTCGGCACCTATTCGAAGAGCGAGATCGGCATCGAGGACCTTCAAAACCTGATGGCCGGCGGCAAGGAGCTGCAGACCCTATCGGAAGAACTCGGCGGAACGATCTGACCGACCTTCACCCCGAACTACGATGCGGCGCTCGCGCCGCTCTCTCCACCTCAGACCCTTGATATGGAAACCCTGCCATGAGTGCTGCCAAGACTTCCCCCTTCTCGCTTGCCGCCTGCGCCGAAATGCTCTGGCGCGACAAGCCGATCGAATGGCGCGCCGCGCGCCTGAAGGAAATGGGCTTCGGCGTCGGTCTCTGGAACTGGCCGGAGCACGACCTCGCCAAACTGGAAGCAACAGGCGCGACCTTCACGATCATGAACGGCTATCTCACCGGCCGCCTGACCGACGACGAGGGCGCCGCCGAACTTTTAAGGACGGCGCGCCAAACCGCTGAGATCGGCAAGCGGCTCGGTGTGCAGCGGCTGAACCTGCACGGCACCGGCCTCGGAGATGGGGGCCTACCCGTCCAGCCGGTCGAAGTGGTCACCGGCGCGATGTGGCTGAAAGCGCGCGACACGCTCCTCCGCATCGTCGACATGGCCGAAGAGGAAAACGTCACCTTCACGCTCGAAAACCTCAATCTACCGGTCGATCATCCGGGCGTGCCCTTCGGACGCGCGGAAGACACGCTGGCGCTGGTCTCGAGCGTCGATCACCCCCGGCTTCGCCTCAATCTCGACCTCTACCATGCCCAGATCGGCGAAGGGAACCTGATCGAGCTTTGCCGCAAATGCCTGCCCTGGATCGGCGAAATCCAGGTGGCCGACGTGCCGGGCCGCTGCGAGCCGGGGACCGGCGAAATCAACTGGCGCGGCATCGCCCGCGCGCTGAACGCCATGGGCTATTCCGGCCCGGTCGGCATGGAAGCCTGGTCGGCCGGCGATCCCGAAGCCGCGCTTGAAGCCTTCCGCACCGTCTTCACCCTCTGATCCATCTCGATACGCACAGGATTGCTGCCATGCCAGCCAACAAACCCGTCAATCTCGGCCTCATCGGCGCCGGCCGCATCGGTTCCTTTCATGGGGAGACCGTGTCCCGCCGCCTCGTCAACGCCAATCTCGTCGCCATCGCCGATCCTGCACCGGGCGCTGCCGCCAGGCTCGGCGAGACGCTCGACGTCGAGACCGCTTATACCGGCGTCGCGGAGCTTCTTTCCCATCCCGGGCTCGATGCCGTGATCATCGCCACACCGGCCCGCTTCCACACCAATATCCTCGTCCAGGCCGCCGAAGCCGGCAAGGCGATATTCTGCGAAAAGCCGATGGCGCTGACGCTGGAGGATGCCGATCGCGCCATTGCAGCGGCACGCGCGGCCAACGTTCCCCTTCAGGTCGGTTTCAACCGGCGTTGGGATCAGGCCTTTGCCGAAGGCCGTGCCGCGATCGACGAGGGAAAGATCGGCGCGCCGCAGCTGATCCGCTCGCTGACGCGCGATCCCGGCCCGTTCGGCGCCGATCCCGATCGCATTCCGCTCTGGACGATTTTCTACGAAACCCTCATTCACGACTTCGACACGCTGCTTTGGCTCAATCCCGGAGCAAAGCCCGTCGAGGTCCATGCAATGGCCGACGCCCTCATCCGGCCGGACGCCCGGGAGAAAGGCTTCCTCGATACGGCTGTAGTGACCATCCGGTTCGACAATGGCTCGATCGCGGTCGCCGAGGCAAACTTCTCCGCCCTCTACGGCTACGACATTCGCGGCGAAGTCTTCGGCTCCGGCGGGATGGTCACGATGGGCGACGTGCGCCGCTCCAGCATGACGCTCTTCGACGGCAATGGCGTCTCGAACGACACATGGCGCCGCGACACCGAGCACTTCGTTCACGGCTACACGGCCCAACTCGCCTCTTTCGTCCGCTCCGTTCGTAATCGTGAACTAACCAAAGGGCCGACGGGTACGGATGCTCGCAATGCCCTCGCAATCGCGCTTGCCTGCATCGCATCGGTTTCGAAAAAGCAGGCAATCCCGCTGAACTGAAGGCCAACCGCGGTGGGCCCGGAGCCGGCGCACCGCATCTCGAAGGAACCACGGTCATGAATTCTGAGGAAAATCTCAAGCGGCCGAACGATCTGACCGAACTCAAGGCCATGATCGTCAAGACAGGCCTGACGCTGCCCGAACAGCAGGAACGCGCTGCCCGCATGGCGCTCACAAATCCGGAACTGATCGCGTTCGGGACCGTCGCTTCAGTCGCGCTCAAGTGCTCCGTCTCCCCCTCCACCGTCGTTCGCGTTGCCACCGCTCTCGGATTTGCGAGCTTTCGCGACTTCAAGACATTTTTCCGGCAGCATCTGAAAACATCCCGCCTTGCCGAGCAGAGCATAAACACTGCCCGACACGCGCCTCCCATCCCGAACCGATGATGTCCTGAAGCGAGAGGGCCGGCGGCGGTGTTCCACTGATCTGCCGCTGAGGCTCGACCGCATGCTCCAGCAAAAAATTCCTCCCTAAGTTCTTATGGCAAAAAGCCGTTTGCGCATTAGCATTTCAGGTTATAGTGACGTGACACGCGTCACGACTCGGGGAAAGGGACTTCCATGCTGCCACTCTTCGACATGATGATGCAGGCGCAAAACGGCGCGGCGATGGAAGCGATCGCCCGGCAGTTCAACCTTGCGCAGGAACAGGCGACGAAGGCGATGGCGGCGCTGATGCCGGCCTTTTCCGCCGGCCTGAAACGCAGCACCAGCAATCCTTATGATTTCGTCGGGCTGATGCAGGCGGTCTCCTCCGGCAACTATGCGCGATATTTCGAAGATATGAGCCGGGCCTTCACGCCGGAAGGCATTTCCGACGGCAACAACATCCTCGCCCAGCTCTTCGGCTCGAAGGAGGTTTCGCGCGCGGTCGCCGCTCAGGCGGCGCAGATGACCGGGATCGGCCAGGACATTTACAAGCGGATGCTGCCGGTGCTCGCCGATACGCTGATGGGCGGGCTCTTCAAGCAGACGACCGGCCAGATGGCCTCGCCGGTCAACCCCTTCGTCAACACGGCGATGGGCGAGACCATGCAGAAATGGCTTGAGAGTACCGGCTTCGCGCCGAAGCCGGCCCCCGAGCCCAGCATCTTCGACAATCCCTTCACGCAGGCGATGCAGCAGATGTTTTCGGTGCCGAAGCCCGCGCCAACGCAGACGCCGAACCCCTTCCTCGACAATCCCTTCGCCAAGGCCTTCCAGGAGATGATGGGCGGGCTCGGCCAGCAGCCAGCGGCCCAGGCCCAAGCTAATACCAAGACGTCGGAGGCGCCCAAGGAGGAGGCGAAGGTCAATGCCGACAGCTATACCGAGATGCTGAACGCCATGTTCGACAGCGGACTGGAAGTGCAGAAGAGCTACCAGAAGAACCTGGAAGCGATCTTCGAAACCTATCGGCCAAAGCCCTCCGCCGAGACGAACGAATAAGCGCATCAGAGCGCCGTACGTCCTTTCGGAAGCACAAAGGACGCCTAACTCTTTCAATCCTCGCATAAAAAAACCCGGAGATGGCTTGGGAAAGCCGATCACCGGGTCAAGCGGCAGGGCTATTGGCTATCACCCTGCGGGGAAACTCGACGCTCCTACTCTTCGTGGGAGCGGAAGAACGACAGGCGCCAGCGATTGCGGGCTGAGCGCGTCAGATGTTCCGACGGGTCCTCGAAGAAGGTCGACGCCAGGAACGCGGAGGTCAGGTCGGCCCGGGTAAGGCCGATATCCCTCAGCTGCGTGTCGTTCAGATCGTGCAGCGCGTTGATCTCCATGCGATTGCGGAGCCCGCGAAAGAGGGAGGTCAACGGTGCGAGGCCTGCTGCCAGACGCTGGGAAAACGTCGGGGTGAGCTTGCCGCAGTCGAGTTCTATTGTTCTGTCTGTCATCCGCATGGGACTCTCCTTTCTTTCGATTTTCTTTTAGGCGCACAACAACCCACCCCTCACGCGATGTCGTGCGAGAAGGAGCAAGGCTGTATTGGGCTCGGACAGGCAGGGCGTCTGTCCTTCACTTTGCTTGATTTGCATCCCGAAGATGCCAAAGACCTATTGATCAGTCCAACGAATGTTTCTAATGATTATCATCAGCTATCTTTATGGGTGACAACATGTCCGCGCCTCTTGATCTCGACCAATTGCAGACTTTCATCGCCATCGTCGATTCCGGCAGCTTCACCAAGGCCGCCGACAGGGTCTACAAGACCCAATCGGCCGTCTCCATGCAGATGCGCCGCCTCGAGGAGCGCATCGGCAAGCAGCTGTTCATCAAGGATGGGCGCGGCAACCGGCTGACGGTCGAGGGCGAAAAGCTGCTCAACTATGCCCGGCGCATCATCCGCCTGAACAATGAGGCGATCGCGGCCTTCGACGACAACAGGCTGGAGGGGACGCTGCGGATCGGCACGCCGGACGATTATGCCGACCGCTATATGCCGGAAATCATCGGCCGCTTCGCCAAGACGCATCCGAATGTCGAGCTCTATATCGTCTGCGAGCCCTCGGTGGATCTTGCCGAACGCATGCATAAGGGCGAGCTCGACATCGCTCTCGTCACCCACAATCCGCGCGAGCGCATGTCCGATGTGGTGAGAACCGAGCCGCTCTGCTGGGTGGGCTCGGCCAACCATCCGATCCGCGACGACGCGCCGGTACCGCTTGCCGTCGGCCGGCGCGACTGCCAGTGGCGCCAGCTCGCCTGCTCGGCGCTCGATGCTGTGGGACGCGAACACCAAATCCTGTTCACCAGCTGGTCCTGCACCGTCGTTGCCGCCGCCGTGCTTGCCGGGATGGCGGTTTCGGTGATGCCGGAATCGGCGCTGCGGACGGGCATGAAAGTGCTGAGCCAGGCGGACGGCTTTCCGACGCTGCCGCCGGTGCAGATCGGCATCATGAAGCGTCCGGGCGTTTCGCTCTCGCTGATGAATGCGATCACGGCGCATATCACCGCCTGCCTCGACAATATCACGCCCGCTGACGTCGACGACAGCCTCGAAGCGGATGTCAAATCCGCCCAGGCGCGCCTTTATCCGCGGCTGAAGGCCGCCAATATGGTACCAAGCTGGTAAGAGCTCAGGCGGCGCGCGGCACGGTGGCGGCGAAAAGCGAGGCGCGGATGACGCGCTTCCATTCGTCGAGCATGCGCCGCGCCAAGGCCTCCTCGCTGACGGCGGCAAGCCGGATGACGGCGCCGATCAGGTGGCTGAATAGGTAAGTGCGCGCGTACATTTCTTCGTCGCAAAGGTCGGGAGCCAGCTGACGCACGGCGTCATGGAAGATGCCGGCGACGCGGCCGCTATGCTCGATATTCAGCCGCAGCAGATCCTGATCGGTTTCCGTTCCCATCCAGACGCCGAGATAGACGGGATCGTTGTGATAGGAATCGTAATACCAGTCGATGGTGGCGCAGACGCGGTCCAGCGCCTGGTCGAGCGACCTGACATCAGCCAACATCGCCGCCGTCTTCGCCTGGATAGCCGAGGCGTGCTGGTCGAACAGGGCTTTGACGATCGCCGCCTTCTCCGGGAAATACTGGTAGACCGAACCGATCGGCACCTTGGCGGCGATTGCGAGTTCCGTCATCCGCATGGCGCTGACGCCCTTTTCAGCGATGATCTTGGCGGCGGCGGCGAGAATGAGGTCCAGCCTCTGGATGCTGCGCTCCTGCTTCGGCTTCCTGCGCAAGCCGATCCGATCCATGCTTTCCGCGCCCATGTCGTTCCCATTCTTATTGTTCACGGCGGAAGGCATGTGCCGAACCACCGCGTCGGGCGGGTATGACATGCAAGCCTTCACCTGCCGTAAATGGAAACATTCAGATTTTAACGGTCGTCAAAAGCCTGTGAAATCAAGGTCTCACAACATATCGCGGCAATTGATGGAGCATCGAAAAGACCTCGACAGGTTGTGCCACGCTCCCGCAGAGAAGAGACAGTCATCGCGTTGTCGAGGATATAGAGCACGCCGTCCGATTGGCTGCGATCGACGCAGGTTCAGCCCATTGCCATCCAAACGGCGAGCCAGATCCACATGGCAGCGAGTACGACATAGCCTGCCGCAAAAAGCGGGCTGCGATAGCGCAATTCGTTGCTGCTGACGTGGACAGCGGCGTGAGCATAACGCAGGGCGACGAAGATCCAGGCAAGCCCGAGTGTGACGATATTGTCGGCGTCCGTGATATAAAGAAGAATGCAGCAGACATGGAAGAGCACAGGCAGTTCGAACTGGTTGGCGAGGCAGTTCTTGACGGCAAGGCTTTCGGCCGGTTCGCCGCGGTTTTCCCGATATTCCGATTTGTTGATCTTTCCGGCGCGGACCATTTTCGCGCGCCGAAGCCCAAGAAGCGCATAAAGACCGTAAACCAGGGCCACATGGGCGAAGAGTGGCCAGAAGATTTGATAGCCGGTCATATGGCTGTTTCCTTTCCGCTTTCGCATTCCTTGCGAGCAGTAGCCGAAAGGAGAAAAGGATACCAGCGTCGGCAGCCCGCCATCAGAATAGCGGGCCGCCCGGTATCATCAGACCTGGGCGCTGCCGCCATCGACGAAGAGTTCGGCACCGGTGACGAAGCTGGAATCATCCGAGGCAAGGAAGAGTGCGGCTGCGGCAACTTCCTCGGCACGGCCGACCCTGCCCATTGGCACCTGGGCCGCAAGATAATCAAGCAGGCCCTGCTGTTGAGCTCGGTCCTTACCTGCCAATTCGACCAGCCCAGTCGTTTCCGTCGGACCGGGACTGAGCGTATTGATCCGAATGCCGCGATCCTTCAAGTCAAGGATCCAGTTGCGCGCAAAGCTGCGCAAAGCAGCTTTCGATGCGGCATACACACTGAAGGCGGGCGTGCCGGTCGAGCCTGCTGTCGATCCCGCCAATATGATCGATGATCCTCGGGCAAGCAGTGGCAGGGCCTTCTGCACCGTAAAGAGAACCCCCCTCACGTTCCGATCGAAAGTATCGTCATACTGCTCTTCGGTAATTTCGCCGAGGGGCAGCATGGACCCTCCACCCGCGTTGACGAAGAGCACGTCAATTCGCCCGGCCTCTGCCTTTACCCGTTCATAGAGTTGATCGAGGTCGGCAAGATTGGCCGAATCAGCCTGAATGCCGACAACCCCTCCGCCGATCTCAGCGATGGCTGCATCGAGAACAGCCTTGCGACGGCCGGTAATGAAAACCCGAGCGCCCTCAGCCACGAAGCGCTTGGCTGTTGCAAGACCAATGCCTGAGGTGGCGCCGGTGATGACCGCAATCTTTGCATCCAGTCTTTGTGTCATTCTCGTCTCCTTTGTTCGACTGGAGCTGAGATATGGACGGCGGCACCGTTTCGAAATAGAAAGAACTGAAAGCTATCGTTTCAGGAATGACATGACTAAATTTCCGGATTTCGAAGGCCTGGCGATGTTTGCAAAAGTCGCCGAAGAACGTTCTTTCGCGCGGGCTGCTCAAACGCTTGGGGTGTCCGTGCCGACCGTTTCGCGTGCCGTCAGCCGGCTTGAGCACAGGCTGGGCGCAAGGCTTTTCAACCGTACTTCGCGGCAGCTCGCGTTGACGGATTTTGGCCTGCGACTGATCGACAGCGCCGCACGGATCTATGCTGAGGCCGAGGCAGCAGAAGACACAGCCCGGGAGCTTGCTACCCGGCCGAGAGGCCTCATCAGGCTAGCCGCGCCGATGGCCTTCGGCACACGCTGGCTGGCGCCCATCCTACCCGATTTTTTCGAGCTCTATCCGGACATTTCCATCGACCTGCATATGAGCGATGCCGTCGTCGATATCGTGGGAGACGGCTTTGATGCGGCGCTCCGAATTGCGGTATTGCCGGATTCATCACTGGTCGCGCGCAGGCTCACACCGGTGGATCGCTTCATTCTCGCTGCATCCGCCTACATCGATCGACATGGCGCGCCGGAACACCCTCGCGACCTGGCTGCTCACCATTGCCTCGGATACGCCTACAGACCGCGCCAAGACGTCTGGCGCTTGCGTAACAGTGAAGGTAAGGAGGAGGTCATAGTGCCAAGTGGTGCGCTCAGGGCCACCAATTCGCAAGCCTTGGTACCGATGGCGCTACGCGGCCTCGGGATCATCGAACTACCGGAATTTCTCGCGCATGACTATCTCATTGACGGCCGGCTGAAGCCAATCCTTTCCGGCTGGACGCTGCCTGCCGGCGCACTGTATTTCGTCACCCCTTCTGCTCGGAGCCGACCTGCGAAGGTCGAGGTCCTTTCCGATTTCATGGTGACAAGACTTTCAAATCCCGCCTGGCGGTGGAGGAGCTGACAGCCGCTTCAGGGTTCACGCGAAGAGAGCCAGCGGGCGATGGCAAGCCGGGCGATGAGGATGAAGCAGATGGCGAGGCTTGCGAATTTCAGCCGTGTCATCCACGGCAGCAGCTGCGTCGCAAGCGTTGAGGGCGCACCGTCGCCGAACGCGACCAGGCTCGAGATGTTCTCGCCGTAATCGGCTATGCCGTAGATGAACGGCAGCAGGTAGATCGCCTTGCCGACGAGCGGATGCACCGATTGGCCGAACCACGAACCGACGGGACCGAGCTTGAGGAAGGCAAGGAACAGTAGCGCCGTCAGCAATGCCGGAAAGATCAGCTCCGGCCCGAAATACATGGCGCGCAGCAGCCTGGTCGCCGTCTCGTTCTCATCGAGCAGCTTCTGCATGTGGAATACCGCCGACTCGTCGTAACCGGCGAAATAGGTATCGAGCACTGCCTGGCCGGTTTCGTGCTTGAAGGGAACGACGAACCCGAATGTCGTCCAGGCGAGCACGGCGAGGCAGAGGGCTGCGAGCAGCGCGACGACCCAAAGAGGAATCCCGCTGCCCGCCTTCATGATCAGAGGCCGGCGCCTGGATAGTTCGGGCTCTCGCGGGTGATCGTCACGTCATGGGCGTGGCTTTCGCGAAGACCGGCACCGGAGATGCGCACGAAAGTGGCCCGCTCCTGGAAATCCTTCAGATCCTTGCCGCCGACATAACCCATGGCCGCCTTGAGACCGCCGGCGAGCTGGTGGATGACGCCCGAAACCGGCCCCTTGTACGGCACCTGACCTTCGATGCCCTCGGGCACGAGCTTCAGCGTGTCTCGCACCTCGGCCTGGAAGTAACGGTCGGCCGAGCCGCGGGCCATGGCGCCGACGGAGCCCATGCCGCGATAGGCCTTGAAGGAACGACCCTGGTAGAGATAGACCTCGCCGGGGCTTTCATCGGTACCGGCAAGCAGCGAGCCGATCATGACGGCGGAAGCGCCGGCGGCGATCGCCTTGGCAAGATCACCGGAGAACTTGATGCCGCCATCGGCTATGACGGGCACGTCCTGATCATTCGCGGCCTGCACCGCCGACATGATGGCGGCGAGCTGGGGAACGCCGACGCCGGCGACGATGCGCGTCGTGCAGATTGAACCCGGACCGATACCGACCTTGACGGCATCCGCGCCAGCATCGATCAGCGCCCTGGTGCCGTCATAGGTGGCGACGTTGCCGGCCATGATGCGCACCGAGTTGGAAAGCTTCTTGACGCGGGTGACGGCATCGAGGACGCGCTGCGAATGACCGTGGGCGGTGTCGACGACCAGAAGGTCGACGCCGGCCTCGATCAGCCGTTCGGCGCGCTCGAAGCCGTCATCGCCGACGCTGATGGCGGCGGCGGCGCGAAGCCTGCCCTGCGCATCCTTGGAAGCATTCGGGTTCAGCTGCGACTTCTCGATATCCTTGACGGTGATGAGGCCGACGCAGCGGCCCTCGGTATCGACCACCAGCAGCTTCTCGATACGATGCGAATGCAGCAGGCGCTTGGCCTCCTGCTGGTCGACGTTTTCCTTGACGGTGACCAGATTGTCCTTGGTCATCAGCTCATGGATCTTCTGTTCCTGATCGGAAGCGAAGCGGACGTCGCGGTTGGTCAGGATGCCGACGAGGCGGCCGGACTTCTCGACGACAGGGATGCCGGAAATGCTGTAGGATTTCATGAGCCCGAGCGCATCGGCAAGCGTCGCATCGGGGCCGATCGTCACCGGATTGACGACCATCCCGCTTTCAAACTTCTTCACTTGCCGGACCTGCTCGGCCTGCTCGATCGGCGTCAGGTTGCGATGAATGACGCCGAGGCCGCCGGCCTGGGCCATGGCGATCGCCAGACGGCTCTCGGTGACGGTATCCATGGCTGAAGAGATGATCGGGATGTTGAGTTCGAAATCCCGGGCGATGCGGGTGGAGATGTTCGTCTGGCCGGGCATGACCTCGGAATGTCCCGGCTGCAGCAGCACGTCGTCGAAGGTAAGCGCGTCTGCGCCGGTTGCCGTTTCAATGATGCGTGCCATGGCCAAATTCCTTCATTTAATAAAAATGCGACCCTGCCCGGAAACGAATCGTCCGCCCCGGCGGTCTGCATGGGTTGCTTGGAAGTTGGCGAGGGCTGGTAACACGTCTATGACAGGAAGGAAATAGCAAAAAGCCCGGCATGGCCGCCGGGCTCGTCATGGCAGCCATGCATCTCGCTCAGATGTCGAATTGATAGGTCTTCGGCACGAAGCGATAACCGCCATCCTGCCTCTCGACGAAGCCGACCGCCGGGAACGGCATGTGGTAGCCGAGGAAGGCGATCTTATCGGTCGCGATCATCTCGAAAACCTTGCGGCGGCTGGCCGCCGCCTGCGCCTTGTCCATGTCGAAGCGCACCTCCCAATCCGGGCGCAGCAGCGACAGGATATAATGGTTGGCCGTGTCGCCAGCAAGCACCAGGCGCTTACCCTCGGATTCGACGTGGAACACCATATGCCCCGGGCTGTGGCCCGCTGCCAGCACCGCCGTCATGCCCGGCGCGACGCTGTCACCGTCTTTGATGAAGGTGGCTTTTTCGACAAGCGGCGTCACGTTGGCGAGTACGGCCTTATGGCCTCCTTCGGCGGGCGTGCCTTCACGGGCCTTGTTCGACCAGAAATCATACTCTGCCTGGCCGACGACATAGCGGGCATTCTTGAAAGCAGCCGCGCCGTCTTCCATCAAGCCGCCGATATGATCGCCGTGCAGATGGGTCAGCGCCACGATGGTGACATCCTCGGCCGAATACCCCGCCGCCTTCAGGCCTTCGGCAAGCTGGCCGGCGCCGCGTGCTCGGCCGGCCGCACCGAAGCCGGTATCGATGAGGATGACATCGGAACCGGTATCGATGAGAGCCGGCGTATAGCCGTTCAGGAACTTGTCAGCCGGCAGGAAATTTGCGGTGAGCAACGCCTTGACCGTTTCGGGATCCTGATTGGTGCCGAAGGTTTCGTAGGGCTTTTCTGAGATGTTGATGCCGTCGCGGACGACGGTGAACTTATAGGAACCGAGCTTAAATTGATCGATTTCGGGCAAAGGCGTTCCATCCATATTTCTGTTTTCTCCAGTCGCAGCCGCTTCGGCCTTATCTCTAAAAATTGCCGGCGCCGCAGCCAAGCCAAGGCCTGCGGCAAGAAGCGTGCGCCGCTTCATTCGCGTCGAAATTGTCATATATCCATTCTCCCATGACGTGCGGTGTGCCGCCGCTCGGCCCCAATGACGTTTCCGGCCGGATTTCTTGCCCCAGCTGGGTAAACATATGTCAATGTTGATAGCCGAGGTTGTCGGGCAAGCCGTCTCACGCAGACGTGAAGCAAACGTGTCATCGACCCGAATTGGGACCCGGATTTGGGGATTGGCAGAACCCGCAGCTGGGACTAAACAGCACCGGCCTTCCCCCGCTCCATTCCGCGCCCATCAAGGCCCCCGCCTATGAATCGCATCGTCCCGCTGATCCTTGCCGTCGCCCTCTTCATGGAACAGATGGATTCGACCGTCATTGCGACGGCGCTGCCGGCGATCGCGGCGGACCTCAATGTCGGGCCGATCACCCTGAAGCTGGCGCTGACTTCCTACATGGTGGCGCTGGCGGTATTCATCCCGGTGAGCGGCTGGATGGCCGACAGGTTCGGCGCCAAAAAAATCTTCCGCCTTGCCATCGCCGTCTTCGTCATCGGCTCGATCTTCTGCGCCATCTCGTCCAACCTCGTCGAATTCGTCTTCGCCCGCTTCCTGCAGGGCATGGGCGGCGCGATGATGACACCGGTCGGCCGCCTCGTGCTGGTGCGCACGACGCAGCGCAGCGATCTGGTCTCGGCCATGGCGCTGCTCACCATCCCCGCACTTGTCGGTCCGCTCACAGGACCGCCGCTCGGCGGCTTCATCACCACCTATTTCAGCTGGCACTGGATCTTCCTGATCAATGTGCCGGTTGGCATCGTCGGCATCTGGCTGGCGACGATCTTCCTGCCGGAGGTGGAGGCGACGGCGCCGCCGAAGCTCGATTTCACCGGTTTCGTGCTGACCTCGCTTTCGGCCGCGGGTGTCGTCTTCGGGCTGTCGGTGGTCAGTCTGCCGGCCCTGCCCCCGATCATCGGCGTCACCGCCACCTTGATCGGCCTCATCTGCGGCGTCCTCTACGTGCGCCATGCCAAGCGGCATCCGGCGCCGATCCTCAATCTCAACCTGTTCAAGAACCCGACGTTCCGGGCCTCCACCTTGGGCGGCATGCTGTTTCGCATTTGCGTCGGCGCCATGCCCTTCCTGACGCCGCTGATGCTGCAGCTCGGCTTCGGGCTGACGCCGTTTCAATCCGGCCTCATCACCTTTGCCGGCGCGATCGGGGCGATCACCACCAAGTTCATGGCAAAGCGCGTCTTCGCCGCCGCCGGCTTCCGCACCACACTTCTCGGCGCCGCCATGGTGACGACGCTCGTGACTGTTGTCACCGGCCTATTCACGCCGTCGACGCCGCACCTCGTCATCATCGGCGTGCTGCTGCTCGGCGGCTTCTCCCGCTCCTTCATGTTCACCGGCGTCAATGCGCTTGCCTTCGCCGATATCGATGATGCCGAAGCCAGCCAGGCGACATCGATGAGTTCGGTGATGCAGCAGGTCAGCCTGGCGCTCGGCGTCGCGGTCGCCGCCGCGATCCTGGAGAGCTCGATCTATTTCCGCGGCGAAGCGCTGCAAGTGGCCGATTTCCACCTCGCCTTCTACATCATCGCCGGACTGACGGTCATTGCGACCATTCCCTTCATCCGAATGGACCGCAATGCCGGCGCACTCGTTTCCGGCCACCGCTCCAAGGCAATATCGGCAGCAACTGTTGAAGCCGAACAGCATGCGGTGAAATAGGCAGCCGCTACTCCGGGTTTTCACAGACGGCGGAGAGCTTGTTGCCGTCGAGATCACGCACATAGGCGGCATAGAAATGGGCATGGTAGGAGCGCAGGCCAGGCGCGCCCTCATCCACGGCGCCTGCCGCGATTGCCGCCGCATGGAAGGCATCGACAGCTGCTTGCGTTTCGGCTGCAAGTGCCACCATGGCGCCATTGCCTGAGGTCGCCCGGCGGCGATTGAAGGGCGTCACCACCCAGAAACGGCAGCGCGTATCGCCGTCGGCGGAATAGCCGATTTCCTCTTCGGAAGAGCGCTGGCGGCGATAACCGAGGGGAGACAGCACCGCATCATAAAAATGCCCTGCGTGATAGAGGTCGTTGGTTCCGAGCGTGACGTAAAGAAGCATGGGATCAGCGGTTCAAATCCTGACAGCGCCACGCGTCCTTTTGGACCCACAAGGGACGCGGCAACGCTTTCCATTGCTGCCTATTTTATCCTTAAATCGATCCCGATTTAAGGAATTATGCAGTCGATCGCCATCATCCGTCAGGACCGGCCCGAAGATCAAGCTTCTTCTGCTTCGCCTTCGGCCTTGCGCCCCTTGAACCCCTTGGCCAGCAGGAACATCTCGACCGATTCGGCGCGCGACGAGTTCGGCTTGACATGGACGACCTGGCGAAAGTTCTGCTTCAGCATGGCGAGCAGCTCACGCTCGGTGCCGCCCTGAAAGGTCTTGGTGAGGAAATGCCCGCCTTCCTGGAGCACTTCGACGGCGAAATGTGCCGCGACTTCGCAGAGATGCATGGTGCGCAGATGATCGGTGCGATGGTGGCCGGTGGTTGGTGCAGCCATGTCCGATATGACAAGATCGGGCGTGCCGCCGACCGCCTCCAACAGCTTTTCCGGCGCCGTCGGATCAAGGAAATCGAGCTGCAGGATCTTGACCCCCGGCAGCTGGGTCATTTCAAGGAAATCGATCGCAGCCACACGAATATCATCATCCGTCGAGCCAGTGACCTTGGCTGCGATCTGCGACCAACTGCCGGGGGCAGCGCCGAGATCGATGATGCGCCTGGCGCCGCGCAGGATGTGGTGTTTCTCATCGATCTCCAGCAGCTTGAAGGCGGCACGAGCGCGATATCCCTCAAGCTGGGCGCGCTGCACATAGGGATCGTTGATGTGACGCTCCAGCCATTGGCGGGAGGAGGCCTTCATCTTCTTGTTCTTGACGCGCTGGCCGAGCTTGCGGCCGGTACGGTTTCCCGCGATCGGTGCCTTGGTCATGCCTTTTCCTTATCTCACGATCTCACGCGCTGGCCGCGGCGGTTGCGGTTGCGCCGCCACACGCCGTCATCGGCCATCATGTCGGTGAGCAAGCCTTCCCTCAAGCCGCGATCGGCAACGCGCATGCGCGGGCTCGGCCAGCGGCGGCGGATCGCCTCGAGAATGGCGCAGCCGGCGAGCACCAGATCGGCCCGATCAGGCCCGATGCAGGGATTGGCGGCGCGGCTTGCGAAATCCCAGGAGAGAAGCTTTGCCTGCATGGCGGAGACCTCATCGTCGGACAGCCAGATGCCATCGACCTTGCGCCGGTCATAACGCGGCAGGTCGAGATGCACGCCGGCAAGCGTCGTCACCGTGCCCGATGTGCCGATCAGGTGAAAGTCGCCGGTCTGGGCGACCTCGATCTCCGGGCAATCGAAGCGTCCAAGCATGCCTTCGACTTCGCGCACCATGCCTTCGAAGGCCTCCGGCGTGACGTCGTGCCCGCCATGGCGCTCCGACAGCGTCACGACGCCGACCGGCAGCGAGGTCCAGTGGGTGATGTGATTGGCAAGGCGGCTGAAGCGGTTGTCGCCGATACGGATGACGGCGATCTCCGACGAGCCGCCGCCGATATCGAAGAGCACGACGGAGCGCGTCTCGCGACCGACCAGCGAGGAGCAGCCGGAGACGGCAAGCCGCGCCTCTGTCTCGCGATCGATGATTTCGAGCGCAAGGCCGGTTTCGGCAACGACCCGGCTGAGGAATTCCTCGCCATTGACGGCCTGGCGGCAGGCTTCGGTGGCGATCAGCCGCATGCGGCGGATCTCCCGGCTCCTGAGCTTGGAAGCGCAGATCCTCAACGCCTCGATCGCCCGCTCCATCGCCTCATCCGACAGACGACCGCTGGCCGCAAGGCCTTCGCCCAGGCGTACGATGCGGGAAAAGGCGTCGACGACGCGAAATTGTCCCGGACGGGTCGGCTGGGCAATGAGGAGACGGCAATTGTTGGTGCCGAGATCGAGGGCAGCGTAGAGCTCCTCGGGCCACATATGCTCGCCGGTCTGACGATCCCCCTGCCCGGAACTGGAATGGCTTTCCTGGCGGCCCCTGCGGTTGGCGCTCGCGCCATTCAGTGTTTCACGCAGTTCGGCCCTGAGCACCGTTTCTTCTGCGCGGCTTTCCTGTTGCTGGGCACCTGATGGTTTTGTCGATGTCAGCGGCCGGCCCTGCAGGCCACGCTTGCCTCGATGCTTGCGGCGATTGCGCCGGCTCGGTGCCGAATCACCATCGGAGCGGGCGATATTGCCCGCCCCCGCCGTCTGATCCATCGTCTGAGGATGAGGTAAACCTTCCTGCGCAGCACCATGGCCACCACGACGGCGACGCTTGCGCTTGCGGGCCGGATTCCCGGCTGCATCTTCTATCGGGCGCGCAGGCTGTCCGGCACCGCCGGAAGGCTCATGCGAAGCGGGATGAGCCGCGTTGCGGGATTGCCCGCCACGCTTGCCCTTGCGGCGCCTGGACTTCTTGCCGTCCTTGCGCCCTGCCGCCGACGCCCCGTCAAATTGCAGCTTTGCGCCGCCTTCGGGGTCTTCCACGTTATTTTTCCACCGCGCCGCGCAAGTCCTGGGATATGCAGCAGGCGCTCATTCGATTTTTGCGTTGCCGCAAGAATATCAGCGCCCGCCGAAATCGCCAAATTCTTTTTTGGACCAAGGGATTTGCGGCGGTTTTCAGCTTTCCGCGGCAGCACCGATTTTTTTCAAAACAGCTATTTGCAATTCCCCGGCTTTTGGTTATAAGCGCCGCACACCAGCCGACCGCCCGCCGGTTCGCTTATGCTGGGGAATAGTTCAATGGTAGAACGACGGACTCTGACTCCGTTAATCTTGGTTCGAATCCAGGTTCCCCAGCCAATGTTTTACTAAGCGATTGATTTTACGGCAAAACGGGTTTGCTTTTATCTGCCCTCCCCGTCCCCTCCTCCAATGCCTGCTTCCTTTTCGCTGCCCTGATGACTTGGATCGATTGGCGCAGCATGTCGGCGAATCCGACATCGTGGCTTGGGCGAGCATCTTGCAGCATCTACGCATTACACGCGCCCATTTCGATTTTAGTTGATTTCGGGCGCGCCGTGGTGGGCAGCGACGGTAGGCGCTATTGGCGCCGGCCTGACGTCTTGTCGCTTCTGGAACGGCCGATAGACAAAATTGGTCAGCGACTGGGAAAACAAATTAGGCTTCCGGAATGCTGATTTACAACAGCGCAGAAAATAAAGATTGAAATCGGCCGCGCCCGCAAATCTTTTATCAGGCCATACTGTTCTCCCTCCAAGATCTCTGTGTTAGGCAGCCCAAAAGCGCCAATGTTGGGCGCGACAAAGTTACGCTCTGGATATCGAAGGCAGGCGCTAGCATTGAAGGTTTACAGACCAGAGATCGATGGCCTAAGGGCCATATCGGTGATCGCGGTTATTCTGTATCACGCCGAGTTCACGGTTGCCGGCCACACGTTGTTGCAGGGCGGATACATCGGCGTCGATGTATTTTTTGTGATCAGCGGCTTTCTGATTTCCCAAATCTTGTTGACAGAAATCGAAGCAACCGGGCGTATTGATTTCCTTAAATTCTACGCTCGGCGTGCGCGAAGAATTCTTCCTGCGTTGTTCGCAGTCATTTTCGCGACAATTCCTTTCGCTTATTGCCTTTTACTACCATCGGAACTGCTGGATTACGCGAACTCCATAGGTTCGGCGCTCATATTTGGATCGAATATCTATTTCTATTTAACGGCGGCTCTGTACGGAGAGCCCAGCACCCTTCTCAAGCCTTTTCTGCACACTTGGTCGTTGAGCGTCGAGGAGCAATTTTATATCGGGTTTCCGTTCTTATTGCTGATCGTGCTCCGATACCTGAAATCAAGATTTTTGCCATGCGTCTTGCTCGTGGCATCACTCAGCTTTGTATTATGTGTCTTAATTGTACGGTATGATCAGCAGCAGGCCTTCTACTCGCCGCTCACCCGGGCCTGGGAACTGCTGGCCGGAACACTTCTCGCCTATCATGAGGTGAGGCGTGGACGAACTCGCCCTCGGCCGTTCCTCGCGGCGGCCGGGCTTGTCCTCGTTCTTGGTTCACTCATCTTTTTTGGAAAGGATACGGTTCATCCTGGCCGGTTGACTTTGATCCCAGTCATCGGGACCTGTCTGGTGCTCGCATTCGCCGGTCAGCAGAACGCAGCCGGGCGCCTGTTGGCTTCTCGGCCTGCGGCATTCACCGGATTAATATCCTACTCCTTATATTTGTGGCACTATCCGGTCTTCGCCTTCTGGCGGTTGACAAGCTTGAATTTCGACAATGGTGACAAGCTTCTCGCCATCGCAGTGACGGTCCTGGTCGCGGTCGTCAGCTTTGTCGTCATCGAAAAGCCCTTTCGCCACACCAGGAGAAGCCGCGCTCTCTGGATCACCCTGAGCTCATCAGTTGCAACCATCGCGGCTGCTGTCCTGTCAGCAATCTCTATGGCCGGTTTTCCTCACAGGCTGGATGAAGTCTATTCACCTCTCGCACAGGCGAACGAAGCACGGCTCGAAAGCACTTTTCTAAGCCTGAACGACAACATTCAAGCTGCGAAACCCATTATCTTCATCATCGGGGACTCGCACGCCAGAAACTGGTCAATCGCGCTGAAAAATTACATCGATACCGACCGATATCAAATCGTGGCAGTCAGCTACTTGAACTGCATGGTAGAGATCAAGAACGATATTGTTAAGGCCCCCTCTCGCGCCAGCATTTACGATAAATACTGCATTCCCTTTGAAAAATATATCAACGACAAGTCATTGCTCAGCCGAACGAAAGCGATATTCCTCACGAGCCTTCGGCCTTTTGAGTACACCGTCAACCCCTTCAGGTTTGAGCTTCTTTCCTGGATGAAAAGCCACTCGGATGACGCGCGAATTTTCGTTTTCGGAAATTATTTCCAGCTCGAGGAATCGCAATCGTGCCTGGGGCTCATGTTTCAGAGAAGATCCGATGCCTCTATATGCCTGCGGGAAGCGACCTATCCGCCGGCCAACCAGCATTTGGATCAACTGCCATTTTTCCCATCTCATCTTGCTTTCACCTACGTCGATATCGTCAAGCTTCACTGTGATTACGACAAGGAGAAATGCCTCACGAGCAGCAGGGGTGTTCCGTTCATCACAGACTGGAACCATCTGACAGCCGAATTTCTGACGACCCTGATCGGTGACATTCTGGAAAAGAGAACCGCCGACCTGCGGGGCGACGGTCTCCTCGATTTCCTGGTACCGCCGCACGCCAGGCAATCCGAACGAACTGCAAGTTCTCAGCCGAACGCTGGTCGAACGTCTTCCGCTTCTCCATGAGATTGAGCGGACAGACGCCGGGAACGACGGTGAAATTGGTGTTCAAGTCCGGACTTTCGGCATACCCCATCGTCTCGATCAAGGGCAGCAGCCACGTCGCCTAAAGCTGACGGCTCACACGTCACGCCAATCGCCGCCCTTTGGAGTTCTGGATGCCCGACCTATTGTTGCGCCACGGCGGCGTTACCTTCGAACTGCAGAAACCAATCATACACTGCGCGGATACCTTCCTCCAGCGAGATGCGTGGCTTCCAGCCCATGTTCTTCAGCTTGTCGGTGCTCATGAGCTTACGCGGCGTCCCGTCAGGCTTGGAGAGGTCGTGGGCAATTTTTCCTTCGTAACCGACAACACGGCAAACCAACCGCGCGAGCTCGATGATTTCAATGTCCTCTCCCGAACCGACATTGATGTGCTGCGCGTCCGAATAGTTCTTCAACAGGAAAACCAGCGCATCCGCGCAATCGTCAACGTGGAGGAATTCCCGTCGTGGCTTTCCGGTTCCCCAGATGGCAATTTCGGATGCCCCCGTCACCTTTGCGAGGTGCGCTTTGTGAATTAGCGCCGGCAGAACGTGACTGGATTGCAGATCGAAATTATCGCCCGGACCATAGAGGTTGGTGGGCATGGCAGAAATATAATCGCGTCCGTGCTGCTTGCGGTAGGATTCGGCCAGCTTGATCCCGGCAATCTTGGCGACAGCATACCACTCGTTGGTCGGCTCAAGCGGTCCGGTCAGAAGCGCATCTTCAGAAATCGGCTGCGGCGCGAATTTAGGATAAATGCAGCTTGAGCCCAGAAACAGAAGCCTGTCGACGCCGTTACGATGTGCGGCTTCGAAGATATTGGCCTCAATAATCAGGTTATCGTAGAGGAAATCGGCCGGGAAGGCATCGTTCGCAAGAATACCGCCAACCTTTGCAGCAGCGAGGATGATCGCATCCGGTCTGTTCGTCTGGACGAATCTCTCGACCTCGTCCTGCCGTTTGAGATCAAGCTCCTGTCGCGTTGCCGTGATGACAGTGCAATTTTCTGAGTGAAGCCTGCGCACAAGCGCGCTGCCCACCATGCCGCGATGGCCGGCGACCCAGATTTTCCTGTTGGACAAGTCGGACACTCAGCTATCTTTCCTGCTGTTCAGGGCCTTCCAGTGCTTGATATCTTCACGCACCATTTCGGCGGCGAGTTCGCGAACCGGGGTCTTGTGGTGCCAGCCCAATTTCTGACGTGCCTTGGTCGGGTCGCCAAGCAAAAGGTCGACTTCCGTCGGGCGGAAATACCGCGGGTCGATTTCCACAAGGCAGGCGCCGGACACGGAGTCATAACCCTTTTCGTCGACGCCGGACCCCTTCCATTCCAAAGCAATGCCCACGTCGGCAAAAGCCCACTCCACAAACTGGCGGACACTCGTCGTCTCACCGGTCGCCAAGACGTAGTCATCCGGCTTGTCCTGCTGCAGCATGCGCCACATGCCCTCGACATATTCACGCGCGTGGCCCCAGTCACGCTTGGCGTCGAGATTGCCGAGGAAAAGCTTATCCTGCCGCCCCAGATGGATGGCAGCCACCGCCATCGTGATCTTGCGCGTGACGAAGGTTTCGCCGCGAAGCGGGCTTTCGTGATTGAAAAGAATGCCGTTCGACGCATGCATGCCGTAGGCCTCGCGATAATTCACGACGATCCAGTAGGCATAGAGCTTGGCTGCGGCATAGGGAGAACGCGGGTAAAAGGGCGTCTTCTCGTTCTGCGGCACTTCCTGCACAAGACCGTAGAGTTCCGAGGTCGATGCCTGGTAGAATCGAGTCTTTTCCTCAAGCCCCAGGATACGGATCGCTTCGAGCAACCTCAACGTCCCGATGCCATCGGCATCCGCCGTATATTCAGGCGTTTCGAAGCTGACACCCACATGGCTTTGTGCGGCAAGATTGTAGATTTCATCGGGCTGCGTCTGCTGCACGATCCGCAGCAGGTTGGTCGAGTCGATCATATCGCCATAGTGGAGAATGAAGCGAGGATGTGCCTCATGCGGATCCTGATAGATATGTTCGATGCGGCCGGTATTAAAAGACGAGGACCGCCGCTTGATACCGTGCACCGTATAGCCCTTGCTCAGAAGCAATTCGGCCAAATAGGCACCATCCTGACCAGTCACCCCAGTAATAAGCGCGGTTTTTGTCATTTTCTACGCCGTCTTTCGATGCAATCTTCGGGATGTGTTTATGGAAACGGCCGAACTAGCGCAACCCCCATGTAACCGAGCAAGGCAATCGAAATGGCCATCGCGGATCTCTGCGGTTGACGTGGGACTGGCACAATGAGACTAGAGTTTTCCAAATTATCAGATCTCCAAGGGGGAAAATATGATCCTGGTGACGGGAGGGGCAGGTTTCATCGGTGCGAATTTCGTACTCGATTGGCTTGCGCTTCATGATGAGCCGATCGTCAACCTCGATGTGCTGACCTATGCCGGCAACCTGGAGAACCTCGCCTCCGTCTGGGAGGACCCGCGCCATCTGTTCGTCAAAGGCAGCATCTCGGACTATGATCTTATCGAAGAATTGCTCCGCTCCCATCGTCCTCGCGCAATCCTGAATTTCGCTGCCGAAAGTCACGTCGATCGATCGATCCACGGGCCTGAGGAATTTATCCAGACGAATATTGTCGGTACTTTTCGCCTGTTGGAGGCTATCCGCGGATTTCTTGCCTCACAGGATGAAGCCTTCCAAGAGAGCTTCCGTTTTCTTCACGTGTCGACGGACGAAGTCTACGGTTCGCTTGCCCCGGCGGAGGCTCCCTTCAGCGAGCATCGCAAATACGAACCCAACAGCCCTTATTCCGCAAGCAAGGCAGCGAGCGATCATCTGGTTCGCGCCTATCATCACACCTACGGGTTACCGGTTCTGACGACGAACTGTTCGAACAATTATGGTCCCTATCATTTTCCCGAGAAGCTTATTCCCCTGGTCATTCATAATGCACTCTCGGGAAAGCAGATCCCAATCTACGGCGACGGGATGCAGGTGCGCGACTGGCTGTTCGTCAAGGACCACTGCAGCGCGATCCGGTGCGTTATGGAGAATGGAAAGGTTGGGGACACCTATAATGTCGGCGGCAGAAACGAGCTGACCAATCTATCGGTGGTCAATACGCTCTGCGAGATCCTTGATGAATTGAGGCCCCTGCCACGCGGGGCGAGCTACAAGGCCCAGATCTCCTTTGTGCGTGATCGGCCCGGTCATGATCGCCGTTACGCCATCGATGCGACCAAGATCGAGCGAGAGTTGGACTGGCGCCCGGTCGAAACATTCGAGACCGGCATTCGTAAGACCGTCGAATGGTATCTCGCCAACCAAGCATGGGTGGAAAACGTCACAAGCGGCGGCTACCGCCAATGGATCGACCGCCAGTATCAATAACGGGTCGGAGGCAAGGCCCCTCCTCGCGAGCATGACGTCAATACCTGATGAAATTGTGCAGGAAGCGTTTAACCGGCAGGGGAACATGACGTTGCACCCATCTGCGCGCCATGACCTTGAAAAAGGGGCGAAGGCCGCCGGAAAAGCCTGGAGAAATCGTCCTGATCACCTTCAGGGCTCGCATCAGCGCGCGCTCGTAAGTCTCGTAAACAGCCGCCGGCTCTTCGCAAACGGCGGTGTAGAAAGTCGACAATCGATCGAACATGCCATTGGTCAGCAACTGAAACTGGTGAAAGTGATAAAAAATCAGAGGCGAACCATCGACCTCGATCTTGCCTGATGCATTCTGCGTAAAATGCAGCTTTTCGTAATTCCAGGGAGCAACCCCAGCTCCCGGATGCTCGATGATATGGCAATTCGGATAGAGATCCGGCCATTCGTCCAGATATTTCTGGTCACCCATTTTTCCGTCTTCCAGGCGATAGTAGCACCATTCGATGCACTGCTCGCGCCAGCGCGCAAGGCAGCGCATTCCCTCTTCATCGCGTCGGAAACTCACCCATTCCACACAGAAGCGGCCGTTTACTTCCCTGTTCTGCAGCCGCGGGGCAAAGCGGTGTTCGATAATGGCGATGGAACTAGCACCGATCTCATCAAAAATTGGACGGAGCGGTGAATAGAACAGCAGATCGGAGTCGAGATAGGTGATGAAATCGATTTCCGGGTGCTGCTCCAGCACGAAACTCGGCAGACACGGCGACAAGGTCCAGCAATATTCAGCGACGCCGCGCGATTTCTTAGCTTCGAGGAGTTCCGGCGTCTCGAGATCGGCAAGTGCAATGCAAGTGATGTAGGACCTCTTGGAGGCGATCAAAATATCCTGCGTCTGCTGGTCCATGCAAAGCACAAAGACATGCGCGTCGGGGCACCACTGGACGAGGCTCTCCATCATGGCCATCCCCTTGATGAGATAACCGCTGTCGAAAAGGGTACAAAAGTAGTTCGTCATGACTGGGATTGTTTCCTGCACAAATAAGTGCGGCTTGCATTGCCCTTGCTACTGTCACGTGGATCGGCGCTCTCGTTGAGCGTGAAGGTCGCCTGGACTTCCAGGCGATGAACGCGAAACATATCCAATAGCTGCGGCTCGGAAAAATGGATCTCTATGGTCTCGACCCCATAGGCTTGCTTGCGGAAATACTTGGTCGGTTCTCCATAGACAACAGGCGTACGGTGAAAAATCACGTATTTCTTGGCAACGCGGGCGCTCTCTGCGATTGCCGCTTCATAGTCGGGAATATGCAGCAGACAGCATCCCGAGACCACGACATCGAAAGCTTCATCCTGGTAGCTGAGCCGAGTCGCATCCTCCACGTCGAATGACAGTCTCGGGTAGATGCTGCGCGCCATATCGATGAAAGCGTCGGAATAATCACAGCCCCGATAGCGCAAAGGCAAGCCATCCACCTCAAGCACTTCGGAATAATATCCGCTGGAACAGCCGATTTCGAGCAGCGAGCCATTCGCCGGCAGGTTTTCGATTCTGCGCAACGCGGCGGTAAAAACATCGAATACATCGATGGAAGCACCGCTGCGATATTCCTTCAGCTGGCGCTCGACAAGGGTCCTCTGACGTGCTGGTAGATCACTCGCTTTCCAAGATGCAGCAAGCCGCGAACTTTCACTGTCTCTACGAGCCGCGTCTATCTCGACATAGTGTGATGATACGGATGTCGCAGGCAACAGATGTTCACGCAATCGCTTCAACTGGCTCTTCACTCCCGGAAAGCGATTGAGACTCGCGCGCAGAAACGACATCAGCCCTGTCCCCCCAGATATCGCTCAAGGATCGGCATCAGTTCTTCCATTCTCGACTTGTAGGTGTGGTCCTTCAGCGTCCTCGCCTGACCAGCCTTTGCGATCGCATCGGCCTCGTCGGGATGGTCTATATAGTGGCGGATAAGTTCAGCCGCCTCCTCAGGGCTGGAATAGGCAACCACCTCCTTGCCGACCTCGAATATCTCACCGAGATTATCCTTCCTGTCGGTTATGAGCAGCGATCCGACACCGGTCGCCTCGTAGAGCCGCATGTTGTTGGCATTGTTCTCGGCAACGTTGATATGCCGGTTGACGGTGATCCGGCTGCGCGCCAGAGCACGATACATATCCGGACCCCAGACTTCGCCATTATGGCGTTTTCGAATCGGAGAGGAGCGCGGAAGCGTCCTGGCACCGTAGCCGAAAAATTGTATCGGCGTCGTGTTGGCAAGATGTTCGAGCAAGGGGATCGCCTTGCCATGATGGCGGCTTATGCCCCCGACGAAGCTCACCGGCACATCACGCGCGATATCGCCAAGGATATCGAGCACCCGCGTATCGAAGCCAATCCTGAAATATTCGGATTTTATCCCCATCTCGCGAAAACGCGGCACGAAATGAGGGAAGGATGTCAGAATGAGGTCATAGGGCCGCAGAAAGCCGTCGGGCGGCAATGGACAAGCGATCTGCCCCACGATCAATGGTACAGTCTTTTTCAGCTCTGCCAGGGCATGAGGCGGAAAGAAGCTGAGATCCTGGCAATAGAGTACATCCGGCTTGAATGCGCGGACCCGCGCCATCGCGACCTCGAGCAAGCCAGGGAGGGCAGCAAGGCGCGCGCCGATATAAGGCAGCCTGAAAAACCGATGCGGCAACTTCATCGCCCAAGGGCTGAATGGTTCGCTGTTCTCTCGCGCCCAAGCCGATTGAAGCGGCACACAATTGCCGACGATATCGATGACGTCGCACCCCAGTTCCTTCAGGTGGCGCGAATAAAAATCGGACGTGCCGAACGCTGCCTCAAGCAGTGCGTCCGTCTGCCTTTGGGAAGAGGCCGACCTCAGATCATGATTGCGACGATAATGCATCGTCAGAAATCGGGAATAGTAGGTATCGAATACGGCAATCCGCATGACTCTAAATCCTAGTTCTTTGTCGCGGAGAGTCGCAGTTCTACCAGGAGACTATCGCCCTGCCCCATGGCGTCCAAAACTCGGTTTCCAAAGCCCATCATCACACCGGCGAGGCGTGCGCCCCGCGAGACTGCGACGTTGCGGACCTTTTGAATAAAGCTCGGCGGCTTCTGAGGGTCGCCGCTTTCCGACCAGGTATTGGACGCCTTGCCCTCCTGTCGCTGCTCCCGAGACATTCTAAGCTGAAGCACCGACCAAAGATTGGGCGTAATCGTCCTGATACGCTCGACATCATAGCCGGATTTTCGAGCAAGCAGAGCAAAGGACGTTCGATTGAAATGGTTCTGGTGGTATGGAATGTGCCAGTTTATCCAACGTTCTTTCCAGAGCTTGCGATGAAAGGAACCGGTATTCGGGAAAGCCAGTACGACGCGTCCGCCTCTATTGAGACGATCCTTGAGGGCCGCCAGCATTGCAAGCGGATCGGGCACATGTTCGATGACCTGGTTCAGCACGATGAGGTCGAATTTCTGATCGGCGAACGGCACGTCATAGATGTTACCGATATGAACGCGTAGAGTATATTTCTCCGCGATCGTACGAACGTTCGGATCCGCCTCGATACCCCAACATTCCACGCCGAGCCTGCGCATCTCCAGAAGCGAGAGGCACGAACCGCAGCCGATATCCAGTACCTTCTGTCCCGGCTTGGCCAGATAGTGTCCTTGGTTGTCGGTACCGGCAATCCATCGGCGGAACCCGGCGAGAGGTTTCTCGACGAGAGCAGCCTCTCTTTCCAGCGCATCAAAATCGATCTCCCGACGGGGATAATAATTGCTATAGAGCGCCGGCAGATCCTCTTCCGTCAGCCGTGGCGTCGTCGACATGTGGCCACAGGAAACGCATCGGTCTATCGAGTAGACGCCTGGGCAACCATATCGATCGTCGCTGATGCGCTCGATGAAAGTCCCCATCTTCGATCCGCATGCGATGCACTGCTGATGCTGGCCGCCACTCATATTGTTCCTTCCCTTCGTTTCGCCAATGACCTCCACGTCGAAAACGCGCGGCTGCACGAGAAATACGCCATTCGGATCGGTGCTGTAACGCGTTGCACCGGTGAGCCGACAAGCGAATAGAAAATAAGGCGCTGAAACACGTTGTGAGGCGAACGCCTGCCAAATAACTGCTTCCGCCAGGAAAGTCTGGATGTGTCATTTCCATATATCGGAGGCGAATAAACGATTGCGTTGCTGCTGACAACCAGAGGCACACCCGCGCGCGCGAAGCGCATGGCGACTTCGTAGTCAGCCATATAGTGCGGTAGAAGGGACGGCCGCATGCCCCCATGTTTCTTGAACAGGGGCGCAGGATAGAGCGTTCCCCGACCACTCAGCGCATCGACACGGTACTGGCTTTTGGGCGATCGTTTTTCCGTTTCGCTCAATTCCGAAAGCAGATCCCACACGGCAAGTCGGTTAACGTTGACCTTCGCCCCAATACTGACAAGGGGCGGATCCCGGCCCTCTTCGTGTATGACGCTTCCGACCGCGGCCTCGCCATTTTCCTTGGATGTCTGCACCAAGGTCTCAACATAATGCTCGTCGAACCAGGTATCGTTATTGAGAAACAGGACATAGTCGTCCGCTCGGCAGGACGGAAGTACGTGTTTCAGTCCTTCCTCGATGGCACCCCCCCACCAAAGATTGCCGTCGCTTCGGATTTCAACCACATCACTCTGCGACTGCAGGTATTCTGCGGTTCCATCGGTCGAACCGTCGTTGACAACAACGATTGTCAACGCAGAGAAGAGTGTCTGTCTTCTTAGGGCTTCCAACACCTTTCGGGTGTGCTCCAGACGATTGAAGACGGGGATAATGACGTTCACGCGCATTCGCTAGATTTCCAGCTTCTCGAGAAACCAGCCAACATACGGCCATTCGTGCTGCTGAGGCGCTGGTGTAACGCCAATGCCCCAACGCTTCAATTCTTGCAAGGGCGGCGGCGTCACGAAGCCGAATGTTCCAGCAGGCTGGAACCGATCGACAACCTCATAATCATGCTTGGCAAAACTGGCCCGCATTTCATGCGCGTTCAAGAACCATACCGGGTACCTCGCGCTGTAGATCCACGCCGGCACATGCTGCACAAAGGGTGCGGCCGCGACATCGAATTGCGCTGCTGTCCTGTCGATAAGTATGAACTTGACGCCTCTCGACAGGAGATCCTCGAGATATTCATGAGAATGTTCAAGATACTGAAGAACGCCGGAGAGCAGAACGATGTTAGGCCTCACACGATCGATCGCCTCATCCACGCTGTCGGAAAAGCTCAATCCTCCGTCTTCGAATTCGGCTCTGCCCGCGCTCACAAAATGAGGTTGCTCGACAACGCACCAATTCAGTTCCGCAAGATGCGCCAAGGCCGAACGGTGTTGGAAATAAGAACTTCCCAACGCGCCCCCGAAATCGACCACCCTCAAACGAAGATCGGAACGGGACGCGACATAGAGAAGCCAGGCGAGCAGAGGATGCGAGTAGCTTCTTTCCTTGAAAACGACGGTGTCTCTCTCGTAGGAGGCACGTCCCTGAACAACTGCGCGTGTCGCGTCAAGAGCCCTGGCAAGAATAGCCGGCGCATTATATCCGTCTGAAGCAGCCATGGCCGAGCGCCAATCATCGTAAGGCCCGTCGAAAAAGACGTTATGACGCCGAAACTCGCTCCAGATGTGCTGTTCACGGGCCAGCGGCGAATCCCGCGACACCTCCAGCAAACAGTGAAGGCCCGGGAGCGAAAAAACAATGTGCCTCATTTCTCGAACCAGGCTTCGAACGGCCGTCGCTCAAATTCGTCCAGCGCCCCACCGGGTGTGGAATTGAAGATGCGGATATCATTCGCTCTCGCGATATTCGCAATGGCTCGATATTGTCGCCACAGCCGCGCCAGCTGCTGAAACTCGTCGTGACGGCCCCTTGTCAAGGTGCCGTCCGCATTTACGGTGAAATCTTTTCCCTTTTGCACCTTGAGGTCGAACGCATATTGGTAGGTTGATGACAGGAACCGATCGTGGTCGACGCCAAGCAGGATGATCTCTTTGAAGCCGAGATACATCGCTATCATCAAGGCCATCACAGGCACCGACTCTACACGAGGGACCGGTCGAGAGATATCGACGACTTCCTCTGATGTTCTTTCGTCGAAGCTTTCACCGAGCACAAGATACCGAACCGTTCGCCCTGAAAACAAATTGTGTTTTCGAACCAGTTCCGCTTCAGTAGAACTGAGAAACAGTTCTGCGGCGCCCAGGTGCGAATGCATCTCGTCAAACCAGCGGATCACGTCCTCCGATGTCATCGTTAGGTAGGTAATCTGCGGGACACAATGATAACGTGACTGGAACTTGCCAAATTCGGAGTGCAAATAGCCGTTGGAAACGGTTATAACGGTTTCGCCTTGAAGTCGCGACAGATCCAAGCCCTTGACGCTCGGGCCGTTTCCTAAAATAAAACAGCGGCCGCCCTCGTGCTGACCAGCAAGCTGTCTATTTTCTGCCAGTGATCTCGCGACATCAGCAGAGAATTTGTGGCGAGTACTTAGCCTGCGCCTCAACTCATGCACACCATAGGGGAGCAGCATGGAGCCAAAGGTCAAAATTTTTCTCAAAGCTGCAGCCACTTTACGACCTCAAAAACCTCCGCGTATTTTACACCGATCCGCTGGCCGGCATTCTCCGCTTCATTGCGGAAGAAGCTCACCCATTTCCGCCCTGTGCGCTCCATCTCGGATTCATGGGCAAGGATCGCCTTTTCCTTCTGGTCCCAATGGGAGGTGATGTCGACGTAGAAATTCCCCCTGAAATCCACCGTCGAATGGTACCAGTTGCTGCGGTACATCAGCAGACGAGGCACATGGCGGCAGCTGTGCAGCGATGCACGCGACAAGGCCAGGTGGTCATGGTGAATGTCTCCCACCCAGTGGGTGTAAACCATATCGATCTTCAGATCCTGCACGAGCTTGAGGATCTCGATATTCAGCGGATCGACGAATTCGATCTGGAGCGTTTTGAACTCGCCGCAGAACATTTTCTGGACGCCGAGAATTTCCATCGCAGCATCCGCTTCCGCTCTGGCGACCTGGCTGCTGCGCACGGACTGATCATACTGGTTTGAAAAGCCCGATACGGTCGCGACATAGACATACACCGTGTCGCCGTTTGCAGCATGGCGTGCCAGTGCACCGCCACAGCCCAGTTCCACGTCGTCAAAATGGGCACCGATCGCGAGAATATTCATTTGCAACTCCAGAGCAGGTCACGCGTGCCTGCAATACCACAATTCAGCAGTGTGTCGAGAATGCTGAGATAGGGCATAAATGCGCCAAATGGCTGTGGATAAACCGGATGGACGAAATGCTGCCATTCGATTTCGATTCCGGCTGCCTGGAATACTTCCGGCCGCATATAGTCGCGCGCGCCCAGGCCCGAGAGATAACGTGTTGCTCCCACTTTGCGCAGCAGTTCGACAAGCAGCTCATTCCTATGCCCTTCCGGACTTAAAGTACTCGATCGCACCGTCGGCATCGTGATTTCAAGCATATCCAGGATGCCCTCCAAGAAATGCATATTAAAATCGGCAAGCAGGTCGAACCGCTTGCCGTAGAGGGCTTCGATGCGGGGAAAGACTTCGTCCCAACCGGCGGACTTGCGATAGTTTTCGCGAAGCAGGGAAAGGTTTTGGTCTATCCAGCCGGTGCCGGGCGCCAGTTCAACCTCGTTGATCGGTGTGCCGAGCCTTGGTTTTCTAATTCCGACGGTGAGCCACCGATCGCCCTGTGCCGTCTTTATTTTATCACGATGCGTCCAGCTCTTGCTCGTCCCATGGACAAACTGAACGTGATCCAGGACGATATAGAGATTGGCATTCAAAAAACGCTGAAAAAAGCCGAGATATGAAGCGAAATCCGGCTGGTGAATAACCGCTGTGATGGTCATGGAGCCAGTCTTTCCAGCAAATCGGCAACGCGGCCGACCCCGCCAAGATCCACCTTGGTCATGGCAGTCTCGCTCATGGTCCTGATGGGGATCGGCTTTTCCAGGATGCCGAGATCGAACGCCGAGTGATGCCCGGCAAAGAAGGCCGCTCCTAACCCCTCGAGTGCACGCCCGACGGGGATTTCGAAAGGTTCGTTGGCGATCACCACACACGGCAAGCCAGCCGCACAGGCTTCGAATGGGGTAACACCGCCGCCGGTAATCGCCAGATCGTGGCCATGCATCTCTGCCGCCAGCGACGGCACCTGGTTGAGCAGTTTGAACCGATCGGGTGCCGCGGTCGCTACGACCTCTTCAAGCTCCGCCATGTGTTGAAAGCTCGGGCCTGTGACGATGGTGACAGGAAAAGGCTTGTTGCTCAGCCACTTGGCGACGCGGACAGTCACGCCGTAGGTATCGGCGCCGCCGAGCGTGACAAGGATCGACGCGAGGCTTTCCCGAAGCCTGCGAAACGCCGCGATTTCAGGATTGAGTATCATGTACTCCACCCCCAGCCGAACATCCTTGCCCTTGAGACCCTCAGTCTTTTCGAACAGGAGAGCGCAGATATTGATATCGGCAAGTTCCGCGCCATCACCACGATCATCAAAGGTAACAAGCTTGGCGCCCAAACGCTTGATCGCTTCACTGTGGGATCGCTGCGTATTCAGGCGGTCATTGATCCAGACCGAGGACGATGCATCGGGTTCGATAAAGCCATTCTCCCATCCGGTCACGGAGGCGAGATCATAAAGCGCCACGTCAAAGCCGCGCTCCCGGATGATCCTCAACGAATTCGGATGATCGTTCGCTAGAAATAGGACCGGATGACCGCGTGAACGCAGTTCGAAAGCAAGCGTCAACGACCGAAACAGATGTCCCATGCCGCGCGCATGTGAACTTTCTATGCAGAAGACGAACATAGTCTGATCGCTTCCTCTGTCCCAAGCCAATTCCCGCCCGCCCGCGCGGCGAGAGCGCAGGCACGTCTCCAGTCTTCCTCGGTATCCACCGTCAGGCGCAGGTTCGGAGAGATTTTGATTGGGGGAACATCGAGCTGACCGATCTTGAAGAGCTCCGGCCGATCGGTGAAGTATTCATTCACGTGCTCGCGATGGTGCGGCAGCTTTCCCTCGCGATGACTGCGCGCCAAGGCTTCGAACGTAAATATCTCGGCACCAACGCCGATCGGCAACTGGCCGAATGCATGCGTGTAGTCGAATCCCTGCTTTTGGTGCAGATCGATCAGCCTCTCGAGCTCCTCGATGTCAGTGAAAGGATTATCCGCGGTCAATCGAACAATGTCGGACATTCCGAGCGATTTTGCGCATTGAAAATAACGATCGAGAACATCGGTTTCATCGCCACGAAAGCAGCTTACGCCATGCTCAAGGCACCAGGCTTCGATAATATCGTTCTCCTTGGCCGATGAGGTCGCAACGACAATCCTGGCAGGCAGCCTCAACATCCGAAGTCTACCCAGGACATGTCCGAGAAGCGGTTTGCCGGAAATATCGCGCAGCACCTTTCCCGGTAATCGAGTCGATCCCATCCGCGCCTGGATAATGATTCCAAGCGTCACGCCAGATCGCTCCACTGGAGAACGGCGTCAGCATCAAGATCCTTTACGAGCCGTCGCCCCGCAAGAGTGTCGAGATGCTTCGGTTCAATCCCTGTCCCAGGTCGCTTGACCGAGATGTCGCCGGCAGAGATGACATGGCCGGCATTGAGCGGTCGATTGACGACAATGCTCTTGCGGTTGTTCAATCTGGTCGTCGCTTCACTGGCTGCCGGTTCCTTGCGACCACTGCCTTTCATGACTTCGAACGCACGTATCGCATCCACAAGCCATTTCATTTCTGCTGGATCGGCCGAGAGCATGTGGTCGGGACCGTCGGCGGCTTTATCGTAGGTGAAATGCCGCTCTATAACCCGTGCACCCATCGCGGCAGCACAAAGGCTGGCGACCGGCGTCAACGTATGGTCGGAATAGCCAACGTCGAGATCCGGAAACGCCTCCATCATCGTTTGCATGGCACGCAGGTTCACATTTTCCGGATGCGTCGGATAGCTCGTGATGGCGTGCAGCAGAATGAGCTTCTGATTGCCTGCCTCCTTGATTGCGGCAACGGATTCCCGAACTTCGTCGAGCGTCGACATCCCCGTCGACAGGATTATCGGCTTGCCCGTTTTTGCCAGATAGCGGAGGAAGGGAATGTTGACCGCATCGTCCGAGCCCACCTTGTGGGCGCCAACCCCACACTGCTCCAACAGATCCACGTCCGTTTCGTGTGAGGGCGACGAAAACCAGTCCAGCCCATGCTCCTCGGCATAGCGGAAAACCGCTTCGTGAAGCTCGTGACCGATTTCATATTTACGGAAAAGCTCGAATTGCGAGGTAACACCGGTGTTTTCCATATCGAACATGGCATTGCGGCTCGACAGGGTCTCTGCCCGATAAGTCTGGAGCTTGACAGCGTCCACGCCCGACGCCTTCGCCTCGTCGATCAACCGTCTTGCCTGATCAAAAGTCGTAAAATTCCCGCCGATTTCGGCGATAATATAACACCGGTCGGGTCGGTAGTTCCGGAACATCTGCTACTCCTGCAATTCACTATACAGCCGGCGTTCCAACAGCGGTAGCACAGCGATGTCATCCCGCACACGACCGGTATGCAACTCCGGCTGCTTTCCTATTTTCCGATTTCCTGAGCCCGATCCACGTAATTTCGGACGATCACTTTCCGGCCGCAGATTTCGGTCGGCTCATCATCCGTCAGGCGAGGCAGATAGCATCGGCGGCATACTTCGCTTTTCAAGAAGCCCTGCGGTTCCTTGTGCAAGGCGCGGACTGCATTCATTTTTTCGCCGTGCCAAATCTGGTGTACCGTCTCCGTCGTCGCGTCACCAATGACTTCGCGATTTTCCTCGTCGTTCGAGCACTTCATCACAAGCCCGTCGGCGCCGATAACGAGGCGCTGGTATTGCTGTGGGCAGGTGAAGTTATCCAGATATTGAACGTCAGAATCGTTTCCGAGATAGTCGATCAGCGGGTTGAAGGCGACAAGATCCACGTGAGGCGCAAAGGTTTCATAATAGAGATCCGGATTTTCCCTGATCGCCGGCCAGATGCCCTGCACTTTGATGACCGGACGGTGGAGCCCGCGCTCGTCTTTGTACTTCTTGATGTCCTTGATCTTGTCGAGTAGCGCCTCGAACTTGATCGGCTTGCGGATCTTTTCGTAGGTCTCACCAGTGCCGTCGATCGAAACGGTGATCCAGTCGATGCCAGCATCGACAAGCTGAGCGAAATAGTCTCTGTTGAGCTTGAAGCCGTGCGTGAGGGTCGAGACTTCCTTGATCCCGTGATCCTTGGCATAGCGCACACAGTCGGCGAAGCGCTTGTGCAGCGTGGCCTCGCCCCGCAGCGACAGACGGATCGCAGGAACCTTGCCGCCGATCTCATCGATGATGCGGCAGTAGAGATCCCAGTCCATCCGTGTCGTGTTCACACTTTTCTTGAACTCGTCGCTGATCGTGTAGCACATCGGGCAGCGCAGATTGCAGATCGATGCCAGCTCGAGATCGACCAGCAACGGATAATCCGAAACCTGCTGGTTCAGGGCATATTCTGACCACTTGCGACGGTAGTCCGCGTATTCGGCTTCCCACCCTTCGCCCCGGAACTTGTCGAACGCGGCTTCGCGCTCGACCGTGTCCATCGAGTAGTTGCCCTTGTTGATCGGAACGTAACGTTCGTTCAATTTACGACTCCTTCATCATCGCGCGGATTCCGGCCGGCAGATCCCATTCCGGCCGCCATCCGAGAACGGCGCGAGCCCGCGTGATATCGGCCCGCACGTCAGGTATTTCATTCCGCCGAACTGTGCAAGATGACACTACAGGTAGAGCAGTGCCGGCAGCTTCTTGCAAGATGTCGATTATTTCCTGCACCGAATACGACATTCCGGAGCCGATATTGATGCAATGGTAGCCTTCCACGACGTCCATGGCCTTGGCAAAGGCGCTCAGGACATCTTCAACGAAGATATAGTCACGCCGGGGACTGAGATCCAGGACCTGTATTTCCTGCTTCGTCCGTATCTGGTTCAGAAGTGTCGGTATCAGGAATTCGGGGCGCTGCCCTGAGCCGTATATATTGAACAGACGCAATACCACCACCGGTATCTGCTCGTACGTGGCGGCGAACTCGCAGAGCTGTTCGGCAAGATGTTTGGAAAGAGCGTAAGGGTTGTTCGGCCTGACCGGATCGCTTTCGTGGATCGGCAGCCGGTTAGGCACCCCATAAATATAGGCGCTTGCGAACACGAGTTTGGCCTTGTGTCGCTTGCACCAGCTCAAAGCGTGTTGCGTTCCGAGGACGTTGGCGGCCATGAAACTCGGGACTTGGCTCCAGCTATCCGGAACGAATGTCCTGCCGGCAAGGTGAAACAGCGTGCGCGCCGCGGGAAGCTCCCGCCAAACCTGCTCTTCGCTTATATCTCCATGTGATCGGTCAAGCGCAAGCACGTCAAAACCAGCCTGCTCGAGCCGTCTGACCAGACGCCTCCCGAGAAAACCGCCAGCACCGGTGACGATGGCATCAACCATTCAAGAACCTGGACTGCATGGATTCAAACTGCTCGATCGCCAAGGCATAATCGTCGGGCCGTCCGATATCGAGCCAATAACCTGCAAAATCTCGAACGGTGGCCGGCTTTCCGGCCGCAAGAAGATCAAGCATCAACTGGTCAAAGCCGTAAGCACCGCCTTGTGGTATGTGCTCGACGGCTCTCGAAGACACCATATAGACGCCCATGCTGACTTTGTATTCGGCCGTCGGTTTCTCTCGAAAACCGGTGAGCAGCCCGCTCTCGCCGGTGTCTAGAACGCCATAGTCTATGCGATGCTGACGCGTCTTGGACGAGATCGTGAATATACTCCCGTCGCGGACGTGAGCATCATGAAAATCGGCATAGTTGAGATCCGTCAGAATGTCGCCGTTCATCACCAGGAAATTCTCCGGCAGATCCTTTATCAGCCGCAGCGGCCCCATGGTGCCAAGAGGCTCGTCCTCGAGCGAGTAATCGATACGTACACCCCACTTGTCGCCATCCTGGAAAAAAGCCTTGATCAGTTCGGCCTGATGGTTGACGGCAAGCGTTATATGCTGAAATCCGCCCGATATCAGCTGACGAATGATCACCTCAAGAATAGGATAATCGCCGATCGGCATCAGAGGCTTTGGAAGCACGACAGTATAGGGCCGCAACCGAGTTCCCATTCCGCCCGCCAGAATGACTGCACGCCTAGACATTGAAGATATCCGCCTTGTATCTCGCCAGATTCTGCGGCTGACGCAGCCAGTCGATAGTCGCTTTCAGACCATCTTCCAAGCTATAACGCGGCGAAAATCCTGTCAGAGACTTGATCAGGCTGTTGTCGCAGCACAGACGTTCCACTTCGCTATTTGCCGGACGCAAACGCTGTTCATCGCATTCGATCTCCACGCTGACGCCGATGATGTCGGCGATCAGCCGAACGGTATCGCCGATCGATATCTCGCTGCCGGAGCCGATATTGACCGTCTGGCCGATGGCTTCGTCGCAGGCTGCGAGCGTCAGAAAGCCGTCGCATGTATCCTGGACGAAATTGAAATCCCGCGTGGGTGACAGCGCACCAAGTTTCAGCGTCGTCCGTCCGCTCAGAAGCTGCGAAATCACTGTCGGAATAACCGCCCTTGCGGATTGTCTCGGGCCGAAGGTGTTGAACGGCCGTGCGATCGTCACCGGTAGGTCAAAACTCGAATGATAGCTGTAGGCGATCGCATCGGCACCGATTTTGGAAGCCGAATAGGGCGACTGCGCCTGCAGCGGATGGCTTTCACTGATCGGCACAAAACGAGCCGTGCCGTAGACTTCGCTCGTCGAGGTTTGGATGACACGGCCGACGCCGGCATCGAGAGCGCCCTGAAGCACATTCAATGTGCCATGCATATTGGTGTCAACGTAACTCGAAGGCGCCTGATAGGAGTAGGGAATGGCGATAAGCGCAGCCAGGTGAAATATCGTATCCACGTCTTTGGCAACGGTGCGCATCTGAGCTGGATCGCGGACGTCGCCGAGGACTACCTCAAATTTGCCGCGGTATTCAGACTGGTCAAGCCAGCCCCAGCTGGAAAACGAATTGTACTGGCAGAGGGCGCGGACTTCGATACCCGACCTGACCAGCGTCTCTACAAGATGAGAGCCGATAAACCCATCCGCCCCGGTGACAAGCGCTTTCTTCATTTCAAAATACCCTCAGCATCACGCAGGAAGAGCTTCTCTACTTCCCAAGGCAATTGGATCGCCGAAATCGATGGCTTCCGTTGCTGACCCAGCATCTGGATAATTCCGACATTATCCTCCACGTCAAACCGGATGCCCTCGGCGACCGAATAGATCGAGAACCGGCTCGATATGCCAAGCCGCAGATAGAAGGTGCCCGTGTTGAGGAGATACCCCGGAAATTTGACGCGAGCTCTATAGTAACCGGCTGGCCGCGTATCCAAGCGACCAACATCGAGTTCGGGATCGGATAGGCTGACGAGCGTGGTGTAGCCGTCTTCCATCTTAATCTGCATCCCGACCGATAGGCCGGAAAGAGGCTCCCTCAATTCGTATTCGACCTCGACCGAGAATCCCTTCGAAAGTTCCAGTGTTCCAGAAACTTCATCCTTGTCGTTCAGTACCGCTACACGGCAGATGATCGCCTTTCCGTCGACGTCCTCGGGATTGACCGAGTAGCTTGCTGTACCACCGAATTCCGGGCGATCGAGATAGGCCTTTATCACATCTCCGGTATCGCCCATCGCGGCGACCTTTCCATCGGCCATCAGAATCGATTTCGGGCAGATGCTGCTGATCGCTGTCATATTGTGGCTGACGAAGAGAATCGTTCGACCGGCCTTCGTGACTTCCTGCATGCGCCCCATGCATTTGTTCTGGAAGTTGACGTCTCCGACGGCCAGCACCTCGTCAACCAGAAGAATCTCCGGCTCAAGATGCGCTGCGACGGAGAAGGCCAGACGCACGTACATGCCGGAAGAATAGCGTTTCACTGGTGTGTCGATAAATTCGCCGATCTCGGCAAACTCGACGATTTCATCGAATTTCGATCTGACCTCGGCACGACTCATGCCGAGAATGGCGCCATTGAGATAGACATTCTCTCGACCGGTGAGCTCCGGATGAAAGCCGGTGCCGACCTCAAGCAGGCTGGCAATTCTACCTCTTATTCCTATGAACCCGGAATTGGGCATGGTGATACGGGACATCACCTTCAGAAGCGTGGATTTTCCGGCCCCGTTCCTCCCGATGATCCCCACGATCTCGCCGTGCCCGACCTCGAAGGAGACATTGTCCAGCGCATAGAAGATGTCTCCCTTGAGCCGCGACTGCCTGCCCCGATCGGACGTAAAGTCGGACACCGACACGTTCGGATCCGGAAGATTGCGCCATTTCGCCCACCAACTCTGAAGGTCACGATAAAGCGTGCCGTGATTGATCACGCCGAGACGATACAGCTTGCTGACGTTTTCCGCTCGAATAACGATATCGTTCATCAGACGGTATCCATCGCGTTAGCTTCAGCCCGTGAAAACAGTGCCAGCCCGCATACCGTGATCGCAACGGTCACCGCTAGATTGGCAAGACAAAGAGTGACGGGCAAAGCTGAAGCGTCAAATAGCGCCCAACGGAAAATCTGAACCGGTGTCGTCATTGGATTGATGTAGTAGAACCAGTGGTACCGTTCCGGGATCTGACTGAATGGATACACGATCGGCGTAGCGTACATCCAGAGTTGCGTCATAAATCCGACGGCATAGACGAGATCGCGAAAACGGACCGTCAGAGCGGAAACGACCAGTCCAGCACCAATACCCAGCACGGCGATGTAGAGCAGGACCAGTGGCGTCAAAAACAGGAAACGATAGCTCAATGCCAGATCAGGGTTTGCAATCTTGATCCCGAAGGCAACCGTCAGCAAAAGCAGGAATTGGATGGCAAATGCGACAAGACCACTCATGGCAACGGACAATGGCACCACAAGCCTGGGGAAATAGACTTTTCCGAATAGATTGGCGTTCTTCGAAAAGACTTCGGAGTTATTGGTCAGACACGCAGCAAAATAGCTCCAGATGATCGTACCCGACATGTAGAATAGGAAGGGCGGAAGTCCATCCGTGGAAAGATTGGCTATTTTTCCGAACACGATATAATAGGTCATCGCCGTCAGCGACGGTTGGATGATGTACCAGGCAGGCCCCAAAATGGTTTGTTTGTAGAATGTCGTGAAATCTCGCTTGAAGAACATCCAGATGAGATTGCGATATCGCCAGACGAGGCCAAGATCCGGCGCATTGCCCTTTGAAGGCTTGATAACGATATCCCAATTTTCCTCGCCCGTCGTGGCCGGTCCCTTCAGGTGCTCTGTCATGCCGTTAACTTCAAATTGTCAGGGAGCGCAGCAAACAGGCCGCACACACGTTCGATCTCATCACTGTTATGCCCCGCCGAAATAGGCAGGCTCAGTTCAGTGGCGTGCAGCTCATCGGCGACCGGATAATTGCCGGACAGAATTCCTTGCATCGCCTTCTGTCGATGCGGCGCGATTGGGTAATGTATCTCGGTCTTCACCCCGTGATCGAGCAGCCACTGACGCAATTCGTCACGAGCCGGATGACGTATTCCGAAGATATGAAACACATCATACTCGGCAGAGCGCCGAAGGGGTTGCGCGAGCCATTTGGGCAGGTTGGCGAAATAGATATTGGCGAGCGCGCGCTTATGCTCAGTCATCTGATCGATGTGACGCAGTTTAACCCGGAGGAATGCCGCCTGTATCTCATCAAGCCTGGAATTCACACCGATATAAACGTTTTCATATTTTTTCTTCGAGCCGTAATTGCGCATATGTCTGAGGCGATCCGCAAACTCATCATCGTCCGTGACAATCGCACCGGCATCTCCCAGAGCACCCAGATTCTTGGTCGGATAAAAGCTGAAGCAGCCGGCGATTCCAAAGGTGCCGGTCAGCCTACCATCATAGCGCGCACCGTGAGACTGCGCGCAATCCTCTATCACCTTCAGCCCATGCTCGCTTGCAAACGCAGTGATCTCACTCATCCGGCAGGCTTTTCCGAACAGGTGCGTCACACATATAGCCCGCGTGTCCGGTGTCAGCGCTGCGAGAAGACGTTCCGGATCCATATTGAAAGTTTCCCGCTCGGGCTCCACCAGAACAGGTTTATGGCCAGCACGCAGGATTGCCAGGATCGTTGCTATGTAAGTATTGGAAGCAACCATGACCTCGCTGCCTTTGGGCAGGTCGAGCGCTTCGATCGACAGGATCAACGCATCCAAACCGTTGGCTACGCTGATGCAATGTTTGCTTTCGGCAAAGGTGGCAAATTCGGCTTCGAATGAGGAAACCTCATTCCCAAGTATGTACCACCCGGAACGAATCACGCGGGAAGCGACCGCCTCCAATTCTTCCATGAGCGCCCGATTGGCCTGCGCAAGACTTTCATACTCGATCATTTCAGAGCCGCTCATAGGGGGTGTGGATGTAGTCGTCCTTGTCGTATCCGTGAGAGGCAAAAACAAGCAGGATTGAACCCGGACCAAAGGCCATTTCATGCCAGTCCTTTGGCTCTACCAACAGGCACTGGCCTGGCGATGACAGGGTGATTTCTTCTCGAGCTTCACCATTGTCCATCGACACCACCACAGTTCCCGAAAGCGCCACTAACGCCTGCCGAGTTTCGTGATGACGATGCCCGCCTCGTTTTTGACCATCTGCCCCGTAGATCCAAAAGCTTCGGACGATGGGGAACGGCAGAATTCCGTCCATGACGGTCAACGCGCCTCGTGCGTCGGACATCGTCTTCAAGGTAAGCAGGGTAAAAGCAGACAAGATTGGTTTCCAGTTTTGCCGGTTCAGCCGGTTGGGAAATGCGGAGCTGGTTCCCTCACCAAGCTGATGAGGTATCGACCGTAAGAGCTCTTTTCAAGTGGAGCTGCCAGCCTTAGCAACTGCTCGGTATCTATGTATTCCAAATGAAAGGCAATTTCTTCGGGGCAGGCAATCTTCAGCCCCTGGCGCCGCTCAATGGTGGCAATGAACTGACTGGCTTCAAGGAGTGAATCGTGCGTGCCTGTGTCGAGCCAGGCATGCCCTCTGCCAAGGACAGCCACGTTCAACTTGCCCGCCGATAAATAATGCCGATTGATATCGGTAATTTCGGTCTCCCCGCGAGGGGAGGGTTTCAACCCGGCCGCAATATCAACCACATCGTTATCGTAGAAATACAGGCCGGTCACCGCGTAAGTGGAACGGGGCGAGGACGGCTTTTCCTCCAGGCTGAGCACCTTGCCTTGACTGTCAAATTCCACCACCCCATACCGCTCGGGGTCATGAACCTTATACGCGAAGATCGTTGCTTCGTCTGATCTTTCCGACGCCGCGGACAAATCATGCGTTAAGAGATTGCCGTAAAAGATATTGTCTCCGAGCACCAGCGCGGTTGCCTCTCGCCCTATGAATTCTCTTCCGATCGAGAATGCTTGGGGAATGCCCTCCGGCGCGGCCTGCACGGCATATTGGAAATTCAACCCCCACTGCGCGCCGTCACCAAGCAGTTGTTCAAAACGCGGCGTGTCCTGCGGCGTCGAGATAATCAAGATATCCCGGATTCCCGCAAGCATGAGCGTTGATAGGGGATAATAGATCATCGGTTTGTCAAAAACCGGAAGAAGTTGCTTCGAAATGGCGAGGGTCGCGGGATGCAGCCGAGTGCCCGAGCCACCGGCGAGCAATATGCCCTTGCGCAGCTTTTTCTTCGAAGACAAGAGACCTCCTGCAACTGGTCAATCCGCGCGCATTCGCGCGGTTGTCGTGATGACGATCGCTATTTGACAGTGCTCACTACAGATAGATCGATCCGCATGCAATGCACTTAGAGAGAGGAGGAACAGCTCAACCGCGAATCAGTCCGGCATTGATCGAGGAAAACTTGCAGTACTAGATTGCGGTGCTGCCTTTCCGTCTGATACGGGTTGGCTTGCTATCGCCTTTTGAAATATGAGCAAGATACCGTTAGATGGCTGCAGATACTGCCAATCCAAGCTCCCCCCGGATAAGCCTCATCACCGTTTGCTGGAATGTCGAGCAGACTATCGCTGACACCTTACGGTCCATCGACACGCAAACCTACCGCAATTTCGAGCACATCATCATCGACGGCGGCTCAAAAGATTCTACGCTCGCCATCATCGCTTCGGCGCCGGCGGACAACCGCCGTGTGCTTTCGGGACCGGATGGAGGTATCTATGAGGCGATGAACAAAGGGATTGGTCTAGCAGCAGGCGATATTATCGGGTTCCTGAATGCGGACGATATTTTCGAGAGCAGCGACTCGCTCGGAACTGTGGCGGCTGCGTTGGAAGATGAAGCATATGACGGCTGCTACGGCGATCTCGTCTATGTTTCCAACCGGCATACCGATCGCAAGATCCGCTACTGGAAATCGCGTGCGTTCAGATCCGGTTCTTTCGCCCGTGGCTGGTGTCCACCACATCCGACATTCTATGTTCGCCGTAGCATTTATGATCAGTTCGGGCGGTTTGACCTGCGTTATCGGCTCGCAGCCGACGTCGAGCTTATGATGCGCTTTTTGGAAGTCGCGCGGATCAGAACAATCTATATCCCGCGAGTCCTGGTCAGGATGCGCTTAGGGGGCGCCACGAACAAGAACGTTCAAAATATATCGCGTCAGAACAAGGAGGTGCTGTCCGCCCTTGCCGACAACGGCCTGAAGGTCTCAACATCGATGTTCTGGGCCTTTAAGATCGTGAACCGGTTGGGCCAGTTCCTGATGCGCAATCGATCCCGGGACTTATCAGCGTAATCCACGCCGCCGCCAATAGCCGGTCACACCGCCACCCTCCCCCGAACCCGTCCGCAATCGCCGTCATCCTCTCCGCCGCAGCATGCTCGATCCCCCCGGTGGTTTACCAGGAGGTCCGTTTGGGTTCACGCAAAAAAGAAATCCCCCGAGTCTAGGCTCGTCAAGGCTACGTTCCTCAACACTATGGTGTTGTCGATATCGGCTGTAACGATTGTATCGTTGCCATACTGACTGGATGCCGCAAAAAGCGATTCCCAGTCGGCGAAAATGCTGTGGTCGATCCTGATCGTGTCGTGTGCGGAGCCGGTTGCCACGAAGTTTGTGATCGTATCGTGGCCCCAGTTCAGCGAATAAATGAAGACGTCGGCTGCCGCTCCACCAGTGAGGGTATCGTTGCCGGCGCCACCCGTCAGCGCATTAAAACCACTGCCGCCGACGATCACGTTGTTAAGCGCATTCCCTTCTCCGGCAAACGGCCCAGTTCCGATATAGGTGAGGTTGTCGACATTGGCCCCCAATGTGTAGGCGGCCAGGTTCGTGCGAACCGTGTCGGTTCCTGCGTCGGCGGCTTCGGTGACGATGTCGCCGGCGTTGTCGACGATATAGGTGTCGTTGCCCGCACCGCCGATCAAGGTATCCGCACCTGCCGCGCCATTCAGCACATCATTGCCGGCGCCGCCGGTGATCGTGTTGGCGAGCGCATTGCCGGCGCCGGTGAAGCTGGCCGATCCCGTATAGGTCAGGTTCTCGACATTGTTGCCGAGCGTATAGCTGACAAGCGCCGTCCGGACCGTGTCCGTCCCTTCGTTCGCGTTCTCAATCACGATGTCAGTCGCAATGTCGACGACGTAGATGTCGTCACCCGTCCCACCCAACATCGTGTCGGCACCAGCCCCGCCGATCAAAGTGTCGTTGCCCGCAGCCCCCATGAGCTTGTCGGCAGCAACACCACCTATGATAATGTTGTCGAGCAGATTGCCCGCCCCGGTAAAGGCTGCCGTTCCGATGTAGGTGAGGTTCTCGACATTGGCCGCCAATGTGTGGGCGGCCAGGGTTGTGCGAACGGTGTCGATCCCCTCATTGGCAGCCTCAGTGACGACGTCGCCGGCATTGTCGACGATGTAGGTGTCATTGCCCTCACCGCCGATCAAACGATCGGCCCCTGCCCCGCCGTTCAGCGTATCGTTGCCGACACCGCCGGAAAGCGTATCGATCGCAGCGCCACCCGTGATCACGTTGTCGAGATCATTGCCTGTCCCGGTAAAGGCTAGCGTGCCGATATAGGTGAGGTTCTCGAGATCGCTGCCAAGCGTATAGCTCGTCAGCGTCGTGCGAACCGTGTCGGTTCCCTCATCGGCGGCTTCGGTGACGACGTCGCCGGCATTGTCGACGACGTAGGTGTCGTCGCCCGTGCCACCGATCAAGCTATCCGCACCTGCCGCGCCGTTCAGCACATCATTGCCGATACCGCCGGTGATCGTGTTATCGAGCGCATTGCCGGTGCCGGTGAAGCTGGCGGATCCCGTGTAGGTCAGGTTCTCGACATTGACCAATGCGGCGATCGAGTAGGCTGCGAGCGCCGTGCGGATTTCGTCGGTGCCGGCGCTGACTGCCTCGTTGATTACGTCGGTCGCACTGTCGACCACATAGATGTCGTCGCCCGTCCCGCCCGACATCGTGTCGGAACCGGCCCCGCCGATCAATGTGTCGTTGCCGGCGCCGCCGATCAGCGTGTCATTGCCGGTACCGCCGTCAAGCGTGTCGTTGCCGGCGCCGCCGGTGATCGTGTTGGCCAGCGCATTGCCGATGCCGGTGAAGCTGCCGGATCCCGTATAGAGCAGGTTCTCGACATTGTTGCCGAGTGTGTAGGCCGCCAGCGTCGTGCGAACCGTGTCGATACCCACCTCGGCCGCTTCGGTGACGAGGTCGCCGGCATTGTCGACAATATAGGTGTCGTTGCCCGCACCACCGATCAAGCTGTCCGCACCAGCCCCCCCGTCCAGGGTATCGGCACCTGCCGCGCCCCTGATCGTGTTGGCAAGGTCATTGCCCGTCCCGGTAAAGGCTACCGTGCCGATATAGGTGAGGTTCTCGAGATCGCTGCCAAGCGTATAGCTCGTCAGCGTCGTGCGAACCGTGTCGGTTCCCTCATCGGCGGCTTCAGTGACGAGGTCGCCGGCATTGTCGACCAAATAGGTGTCGTTGCCCTCACCACCGATCAAAGTATCCGCACCTGCCCCGCCATCAAGCGTGTCATTGCCGGCGCCGCCGGAAAGCGTATCGGCGGCAGCGCCACCCGTGATCGTATTGTCGAGATTGTTGCCGGTACCAGCGAAAGCTCCTGTGCCGGCAAAGCTCAGGTTCTCGACATTGGCGGCAAGCGTATAGTTCGCCGATGTCGTGCGAACCGTGTCGGTTCCTGCGTCGGCGGCTTCGGTGACGATGTCGCCGGCGTTGTCGACGATATAGGTGTCGTTGCCCGCACCGCCGATCAAGGTATCCGCACCTGCCGCGCCATTCAGCACATCATTGCCGGCGCCGCCGGTGATCGTGTTGGCGAGCGCATTGCCGGCGCCGGTGAAGCTGGCCGATCCCGTATAGGTCAGGTTCTCGACATTGTTGCCGAGCGTATAGCTGACAAGCGCCGTCCGGACCGTGTCCGTCCCTTCGTTCGCGTTCTCAATCACGATGTCAGTCGCAATGTCGACGACGTAGATGTCGTCACCCGTCCCACCCAACATCGTGTCGGCACCAGCCCCGCCGATCAAAGTGTCGTTGCCCGCAGCCCCCATGAGCTTGTCGGCAGCAACACCACCTATGATAATGTTGTCGAGCAGATTGCCCGCCCCGGTAAAGGCTGCCGTTCCGATGTAGGTGAGGTTCTCGACATTGGCCGCCAATGTGTGGGCGGCCAGGGTTGTGCGAACGGTGTCGATCCCCTCATTGGCAGCCTCAGTGACGACGTCGCCGGCATTGTCGACGATGTAGGTGTCATTGCCCTCACCGCCGATCAAACGATCGGCCCCTGCCCCGCCGTTCAGCGTATCGTTGCCGACACCGCCGGAAAGCGTATCGATCGCAGCGCCACCCGTGATCACGTTGTCGAGATCATTGCCTGTCCCGGTAAAGGCTAGCGTGCCGATATAGGTGAGGTTCTCGAGATCGCTGCCAAGCGTATAGCTCGTCAGCGTCGTGCGAACCGTGTCGGTTCCCTCATCGGCGGCTTCGGTGACGACGTCGCCGGCATTGTCGACGACGTAGGTGTCGTCGCCCGTGCCACCGATCAAGCTATCCGCACCTGCCGCGCCGTTCAGCACATCATTGCCGATACCGCCGGTGATCGTGTTATCGAGCGCATTGCCGGTGCCGGTGAAGCTGGCGGATCCCGTGTAGGTCAGGTTCTCGACATTGACCAATGCGGCGATCGAGTAGGCTGCGAGCGCCGTGCGGATTTCGTCGGTGCCGGCGCTGACTGCCTCGTTGATTACGTCGGTCGCACTGTCGACCACATAGATGTCGTCGCCCGTCCCGCCCGACATCGTGTCGGAACCGGCCCCGCCGATCAATGTGTCGTTGCCGGCGCCGCCGATCAGCGTGTCATTGCCGGTACCGCCGTCAAGCGTGTCGTTGCCGGCGCCGCCGGTGATCGTGTTGGCCAGCGCATTGCCGATGCCGGTGAAGCTGCCGGATCCCGTATAGAGCAGGTTCTCGACATTGTTGCCGAGCGTATAGATTGAAAGCGCCGTCTTGATCAGATCGGTTCCTTCATTCAACCCTTCGGTGACCACATCGCCAACGTTATCGACAATATAGGTGTCGTTGCCCACTCCGCCGATCAGTATGTCTGCTCCGGCGTTTCCGTCCAAGGTATCGGCACCTGCCGCGCCCCTGATCGTGTTGGCGAGGCCATTGCCTGTCCCTGTAAAAGCTGCCGTTCCGATATAGGTGAGGTTCTCGACATTGGCGGCAAGCGTATAGCTCGCCAATGTCGTGCGAACCGTGTCGGCTCCTTCATCGGCGGCTTCGGTGACACTGTCGCCGGCATTGTCGACGCTGTAAGTGTCGTCGCCCGCTCCGCCGATCAAGCTGTCCGCACCTGCTCCGCCATTCAGCGTGTCATTGCCGGCGCCGCCGGTGATCCTGTTGGCGAGCGCATTGCCGGTACCGGTGAAGCTGGCCGATCCCGTGTAGCTCAGGTTCTCGACATTGAACAGTGTAGCGATCGAATAGGTCGCAAGCGACGTGCGGATTTCGTCGGTGCCGGCACTGGCCAACTCGGTGACGACGTCGCTCGCACTGTCGACCACATAGATGTCGTTACCCGCTCCGCCGTTCAGCGTGTCGTTGCCGGCGCCGCCGTCCAGCAGATCGTTGCCAGCGCCGCCGGTGATCCTGTTGGCGAGCGCATTGCCGGTGCCGGTGAAGCTGGCCGATCCCGTGTAGCTCAGGTTCTCGACATTGATCAGTGTAGCGATCGAATAGGTCGCAAGCGACGTGCGGATTTCGTCTGTGCCGGCGCTGGCCAACTCGGTGACGACGTCGCTCGCACTGTCGACCACATAGATGTCGTTGCCCGCTCCGCCGATCAGCGTGTCAGCACCTGCCCCGCCATTCAGGATGTCATTACCGACACCACCAGTGATCGTGTTGGCAAGGCTATTGCCTGTCCCGACAAAGGCTGCCGTTCCGATGTAGGTGAGGTTCTCGACATTGGCTCCCAGTGTGTAGGCGGCTATCGTGCGAACCGTGTCGGTTCCCGCGGCGGCGTTCTCGGCAACGCTGTCGCCGGCATTGTCGACGACATAGGTGTCGTCGCCCGTTCCGCCGATCAAGGTATCGGCACCGGCCCCACCATCCAACACATCATTGCCGGCGCCGCCGGTGATCGTGTTGGCCAGCGCATTGCCGGTGCCGGTCAAGCTGGAGGATCCCGTGTAAATCAGGTTCTCGACATTGTTGCTGAGAATATAGCTTGAAAGCGCCGTCCGGACGGTGTCCGTCCCCTTGTTCGCACTCTCGACCACAAAATCGACGCCAGCGTCGACCACATAGATGTCGTTGCCGGCACCGCCGATCAGCGTGTCGTTGCCGGCGCCGCCATCCAGCGTGTCGTTGCCGGCGCCGCCGGTGATCGTGTTGGCGAGGCTACTTCCAGTTCCGGTAAAAGCGCCAGTGCCGGTGAAGGTCAGGTTTTCAACATTGGCATTGATGGTCAAGGCATAGGAAGAAAGCACCGTCCTGATCAGATCGGTCCCTTCATTCAGCCCTTCGGTGACCACGTCGACCAGATCATCGACAATATAGGTGTCGTTGCCCGTTCCGCCGATCAATGTGTCATTGCCGGAACCGCCGGAAAGCGAATCATTTCCGGCATTGCCCCAGAGCGTATTGTCCGCCTCATTGCCTACAATCGAATCGTTGCCGGAGCCAGCCTGAACGTTCTCAATCAACGACGCGACGTTGCCTTGATGAAGAAGGGCGTTGAAAATGTTGCCGCGGGCATAGCCATTATTCGGACCTCCTCCCAGATCGGCCAGCTGGCCCTGGGAAAAAACAGAGTGCCCCCCTGCTCGCAAATCGATTTTGAGGCCCGTCGTATAGGCACTCAGGTCGTATGTATCGATACCGCCGCCGTCCCAGATTGTTGCGAGGATCCTGTTGGCAGCGGGCGTGATGGCCGCAACGCCGTTGACATAGGTGATGCCCTGGTTCGGATTCCACTTGTAGACGGTATTGTCACTGTTCGTCGTGTAGTCCGCACCATACATTTCCTGCAGGGCGGCGATGTCGAGCATCATGAAGGTTTGTGGCGCGCCATCATGCTCATACTTGTACCCACTCAAACTGTCTCCGACATATGTGTGGTAGGTCATGATCGTATATTCGAGCGAGTCGTAGGCGCTCGGAACGACTATCCCCCCTTCGTGAGCATGTTTCAGTCCGAGAGCGTGACCCAGCTCGTGCGCCAAGGTGTGGCCTGCATAGTTGCCGAACCTCGGAAAGCGAAGATCATCTTCGGTGCCAGCATATCCCGTCCCGAACCAGACATCACCACCGGGCCCGCCGCTAGCTGGTAAATAAGCCCATGCCGTGTCAGGCAAAGACGATTGAGCGAACCGCACCGTTGCGGTACCCGCGCTTCCCGCCTCAAAGTTGGCGTTCGTGAACCCCTCGACGGAGAAGCCGTCATTTGCCGCACTCCCGTAGGATTGCTCCATAAAGTACAAGGCGAGAGACTGCTGCTGGGACGAAATTGAAGAGAAAGAATGGTATTTTTCGTCACCATAGGTATACGATGACGAGCTCGTGGGAAACGCATAGGTTATCGTTCCGCTCCAGGCAAAGTCGCTCAAGAGCCCGTCTACCTTCTGATCCCCAGTCGAGAAGACGTACGTGGTCCAATTATTAAGGTCCGTCATAAAGTCCCCGTTTGCGCACGCCATTCGGCCGCGCCTAATGCCAGTTTCCCTCTGCCCGAAATCAGAGGAAAATTCAACTAAAAGCTTTATTTCGCTTCGGGAAAGTTTTTGACCTTAGTAACTAACGCTCATGAAGCGCTTCCGCCGCAACCTCTACCGAAGGCCAGAAGACATATTCCAGGATCCTGTGCTCGCCCGTTCGAACCTTCGCAATTGCTGCCACGGCGGCACTTAAATTGACGTTACGGTCATCTGCTGAAATTTAATAAGTCTCAGCCTTGGTGATATCGGGAAAGCGAGAGGTCCGCATTGTTTCGGCGCCGCCGAACGTCGTCTCCGGCTGTCGTGCCGCGGGGTCGCCTCCGGCGTGCCGCGTCGGGTTCGAGGATCGCATCTGCCGCAATTCGGTGACGTCGGCTGTGATCGTTCCATAGCGAGTGAAGGGAAAACTTGGAGCTTGACGACGGCGTCCTGTCCGACCGTGGTAAAGCCGATGTCCTTGTTCAAAGCGTCAATTTGGAACTCAAACGCGCTCCCCAAGAAAAACCGGCGAAGCTGAAGCCCGCTGAGCCGGTCAGCTTGAAAGCCTGCTCCGGGCGTTCTCCGCCAATTCCTGCACCCGGTCTACGGGGATGCGGCCGATCAGCATGAAGGCGTGCGTCGCGTTCGACCAATAGACTACGTTCATGCCCTTGCGGCTTTCGAGGTCCGGCGCCTTCGGCCCCTTGTCAGACTTGACGATGCACAGCGCCATCGGGCCGGTTTCGGGGTCGAGATAGGCGATCTGGGCGAGCGCCTTACCATCATATTGCAGCAACAGGGCGCGTTTGAAATCAATCCCCGGCAGCGAGACGGCTTCGGGGGAGAGTGACAGGCCGAGCTTCTCGTCAAGACCGGCGAGCTGGGCGGCCTGATCCTCCCTGCCGGGCACGGGGCCGGCGAGCGTTTCGGCGGTATAGAGCGAGATATAGTCGGCGACCACGGCGCGCCATTCGCTGTTTTCGTCCTTGGCCGAAAAGCGTGCTCCCATGCCGATGACGGCGCGGTCGATGGCGATGCCGGCGACCAGCGAGACGGCGAGCGCGCCGAGGAAACGGCGGCGGTTGGCGAATGCGGGCGCGGGGCGAGATTTTGCGCTTTGCTGCACAGGTAGGGCGGCGAGCATCGCCTGCAGCTTCTCGCGCGGCGCCTCCGATAGGAGCGGAGCGAAGGCTTGTTCGAAGGGCAGGTTGGCGCGCGCCAGAAATTCCAGCCGTTCGGCGGTGCTCTCGTCTTCGTTCACAATGGCTTCAATGCGCGCAGCCTCTTCGGGCGTCAGTTCGCCGTCGATGAGGGCGGTGAGGTCCTCGTCGGAGGGAATGGTGTGTTTCGTCGTCATTGCCGTCCCCCTTCCGGTCCGGCGTCGGAGAGCTTGGCGCGGGCCGCCGCCAGCCGGCTCATCACGGTTCCGATCGGGATATCCAATATGCCTGCAACCTCGCGATAGGAAAGTCCTTCCACATAGGCGAGGAAAACCACTGTCCTCTGCGCCTCGGGCAGCGCATTCACCTGCTTCAGCACCTGACCCGCCATCACATGGGTTTCGGTGTCGTGGGCGCCGTCGAAGGTCAGCGTCTCCCCGGCATCGACGAAACCCTGGCCCTGGCGCACCCGGCGGGAGCGGATCTCGTTCAGCCAGATCGAGTGCAGGATCGAAAACAGCCAGCGGTCGAGCCGGGTGCCGGGGATGAACTGATCGGCGCGCTCCAGCGCACGGAGGCAGGTCGCCTGGACCAGGTCGTCGGCGACATCGCGCTGATGCGAGAGAACGAGACCATAACGCCAGAGCCTTGCCAGATTTTCCGTCAGGCCGCTCCTGATATCCGCTTCGCTCGCGATGGCCGCCTCCGCCGGTCCTGCATTCTTCGAAACCGCCGGATGAACCGGCGATTCCATTCTCGCGCGACTATAGGCAGGAAAATGGGTGCGCGCGACCGACATTCTTACATCCCTTTCGTGCTTCCATTTTCCCGCCCCGTGGCCTGCTGATCAGATCTTAGAGGGATCGAGGATTGCAGCGTTCAGATCCTGATATTCCTCGCAGCCGGTGCCGCAGATCGCCTTGATTGACTGCAGCTGGTCCTTGGCGAGATCGAGCTGGCCCTTGATGACATAGGCTTCGCCGAGATATTCGCGGACCTTGGCGTATTGCGGGTCCATCTTCACCGACTGCAGATAATAGGAAATGCCTTCGTCGGTGCGGCCAAGCTTGCGGGTGGCATAACCGCGATAATTCAGCACTTCGGCGGTGTTCTGATCCTTGACCGTGTCGAGCACGGCAAGCGCCTCCTCATAGCGGCCGGCCTTGGCCAGCGAATAGGCATAGTCGGCGCGGTTCTCGTCGGAGACATTGGCGCTCTGCTGCTTGACGCATTTCTTGGTCTTCTGGTCGTAGATCTCGCCCTTCTTGCAGACCGGCGTCGTGCTACTATCATCGCCGACCGCAAAAACCGGGCCGGAGACAACAGAAGCGGCAAGGCAGCCGCCGAGAATGATGGAAGCGATGCGGGCTGTCATGATCGTCATGGGGAACTCCTCGAAAGTGACGTTGCGACGAGAGAACACCGCTGCATCCAGCTTTATTCGGCTGCCGCTTGCATTTCTTTCTTCACCCTTTCGTGAAGTTTCAGAACCGAATAATTTGGGCGTCCGCGTGTTTTCCTTCGTTCCGCCGGAGGGACAAGGAGAATTCTGTGACCGACACCGTCAAACTCGTCAGCCTCGCCGTTGCCACACCCGAACATGTCATTTTCCAAAAACAGGCGCTCGAAGCCTCGGCCCGGCTGTTTGCCGACCGTTTCGAGGATTTTCGCCATCTTGCCCGCGTCTTCGACAGCGCCGGCATCGACAAGCGCCATGCGGCGCGGCCGCTTGCCTGGTTCGACGAGCCACATGGTTGGCAGGATCGAATGCAGGCCTATGCCGAGGTGGCGGGCGGGCTTTTCGTCGAGGCCGCCAGCGCGGCCCTTCGCCAGGCAGGGCTTGAGGCCTGCAATGTCGACTGTGTCGTGACCGTCTCCTCCACCGGTTTTACGACACCGAGCCTTGATGCGCAGCTTAGCCGCAGGATGGGTTTCAGACCCGACATCGAACGTGTTCCGGTGTTCGGGCTTGGCTGTGCCGCCGGCGTGTCGGGCTTTGCGATCGCCTCGCGGCTGGCGAGAAACCGGCCGGGGACTGTTGTGCTTTTCGTCTCGATCGAGCTTTGCACGCTGGCCTTCCGGCTGGACGAGCTGACGCGGCCGAACATCATCGCGACGGCGCTTTTCGGCGACGGCGCTGCCGCCTGCGTGCTGCGATCAGGCGAAGACGGGCTGGCGGAAGTGGAATCGACCGGCGAGCATCTCTTTCCCGACACGCTCGATATCATGGGCTGGAAGATCGATGACGGCGGCTTCGGCATCGTGCTGGCGCAATCGCTGCCGCCCTTTGCCGAGCGCGAGCTCGGCCCGGCCGTGACGGCCATTCTGGCGCGCAACGGGCTGAGGGTGGAGGATATCGGCCGTTTCATCTGCCATCCCGGCGGCATGAAGGTGCTGGCCGCAATGGAGAGCGCGCTGTCGTTGGTGCCGGGCACGCTCGATCACGAGCGCGCCGTGCTTGCCGAATACGGCAACATGTCGTCGCCGACCATTCTGTTCGTGCTGGAGCGGGCAATCCGCGCCGGATTGCCGGAGCGCTCCGCGATGATCGCCATGGGGCCGGGCTTTTCGGCCAGCTGCGTGACGCTTAGGAGAGCGGCATGATGTGGCCGTCAATCGCGCTTCTTGCATTCGTAACGCTGCAGCGACTGGGGGAGCTGGTGCTTGCCCGGCGCAACACGGCGGCGCTGCTTGCCAGTGGCGCCAAAGAGGTGGCACCCGAGCACTATCCCGTCATGGTGGCGCTTCATGCCGGCTGGATCATCGGCCTTTGGCTGCTTGCCCCCGGCAGGCCGATCGCGCTCTTCTGGTTTCTGGTGTTCATGGGGCTGCAGGCGCTGCGGCTCTGGGTGCTGGCGACGCTGAAAGGCCGCTGGACGACGCGTATCATCATCCTGCCCGGCGCGCCGCTCGTCGGATCGGGGCCTTATCGCTTCCTCCGCCATCCGAACTATGCGATCGTCGTCGGCGAGATCGCCGCACTTCCCCTCGCCTTCGGCCTGCCGCTTTACGCGATCGTCTTTTCCCTTCTCAACGGGCTTGTCCTCTATGTGCGCGTAAAGGCCGAAAATGCCGCACTGAAAAGCGCAATGATTTTGAAATGAATGCGATTTTCCGTTTGCGTCGCGGTATCGGCACGGGCATTTTTACCCCGATAGACAAAGCGGAATGCAAGCGGAAATGACGAAGAACGCAATCGTGCTCGGCGCCGGCATCGTCGGGGTTTCCACGGCCATCCATCTTCAGCGGCGCGGCCGGCAGGTGACGCTGATCGACCGCAAGGATCCGGGCAACGAAACCTCGTTCGGCAATGCCGGCCTGATCCAGCGCGAAGGTGTGGCGCCTTACGGCTTTCCCCAGCAGCTCGGCCTTTTGCTGCGCTATGCGCTGAATAACCGCATCGACGCGCATTATCACCTGCGCACGCTGCCGAGCCAGATCGCCTTTCTCGCCCGCTACTGGTGGAACTCCAATGCGCGGCGCCACGCGATCATCACCCGGGCCTATGCGCCGTTGATCGAAAATTCGATTGCCGAACACAAAGACCTGATCGAGGCGTCGCAGGCCGAAGGGCTGATCCGCAAGGACGGCTGGATCAAGATTTTCCGCACTGAAGCCAAGCGCGACGGGGCTCTTGCGGAGGCCGCACTTTGGCAGAATGAATTCGGCGTGGAGTATGACAGCCTGACTCCGGCCGACATTGCCCACATCGAACCTCATATGACCGGCGATTTCGCCGGCGGCATCCGCTGGCGCGATCCCTGGTCGGTGCTCGATCCGCATGCGCTGACATCGGCCTATCGCCGCTATTTCGAAAGTATCGGCGGCCGCTTCGTCACGGGTGACGCCGCCTCGCTCGGCCCGTTCGGCTCCGGCTGGAAGATCATGACCGCGGAAGGTCCGCTCGAAGCCGAGGATACGGTGATGGCGCTCGGCCCCTGGGCGGCCGTTGCAACGCGCCGGCTCGGCTATTCCTTTCCGCTCGGCGTCAAGCGCGGCTATCACATGCACTATGCCGCCGAGGGCAATGCCGTGCTCAACAACTGGACGCTCGATGCCGAACGCGGCTATCTCCTGGCGCCGATGCGCCGCGGCATCCGCCTGACGACAGGGGCGGAGTTTGCAACGCTCGACGCCCCGAAGACGCCGGTCCAGCTCGACCGCGCCGAAGCCGTGGCGCGCACGATCTTCCCGCTCGGAGGCAGGCTCGATCCCGAACCCTGGATGGGCGCGCGCCCCTGCACGCCAGACATGATGCCTGTTATCGGCAAGGCGCCGCGCCATCAGGGCCTGTGGTTTGCCTTCGGCCATGCCCATCACGGACTGACCCTCGGGCCGGTGACCGGCCGCGTGCTTGCCGAACTCATCACCGGCGAGACGCCGTTCATTGATATCGCGGCCTATTCGCCGCAGCGTTTCAACCCGTAACGCCGAGCGCTGAAAGGCCCTTGAGCGCCGTTGCCGCGATGCCTTCGATCGTGTCGTCGATATCGACGGTGACGACACCCGGCTCGCCTGTAGGCACCTCAAGCGTCGCCAGCTGGCTGTCGAGCAGCGAGACCGGCATGAAATGTCCCTTGCGCTCGCCCATACGCTTCATCAGCAGCGCCCTGGAACCTTCGAGATAGACGAAGAACAGATTGCCGCCGGCGGCAGCCCTCAGCCTGTCGCGATAGAGGCGTCTCAGCGCCGAGCAGGAAACGATGATGCCCTCGCCTTTCTCCAGCGAGGCCTTGATGTCTTCGCCGATGCGGTCGAGCCAGGGCATCCGATCCTCATCGGTCAGCGGGATGCCCTTCGACATCTTCTCGACATTGGCGGCGGGATGAAGCGCATCGCCTTCGACGAAGGCCAGGCGCAGGGCTTCGGCAAGCTTCTCGCCAACGGAGGATTTACCGCAGCCGCTGACCCCCATGACGATGATCGCATGAGGCCTGTTCATCTGCTCATCCGGCATGTTTCCTTCCCCAGCATCTAACCTTTTGTCTGCGCAATTCCGGACGGAAAACCGCTACACACTTTTCCTGGAATTGCTCCGGCTCCCACTTAATCGAGCGGGAAATGACAGGCATATTGTTGTGCGCCTTCTCCCCTCAATTCGGGAGAAACCTGGCGACAATAGTCCTGCGCCTTCCAGCAGCGCGGATTGAAGTGACAGCCGGACGGCGGCCTCAAGGGCGACGGCAGTTCGCCCTGCAGGCGGATGCGGGTCTTCTCGCGCTCGGGATCGGCGATCGGGGTCGCCGACAACAAGGCGGCCGTATAGGGATGGCGCGGCCGGGCGAAGACTTCAGCGGCAGGACCGGTTTCGATCGGGCGGCCGAGATACATGACCATCACCTCGTCGGCGATGTGATGGACGACCGAGAGACCGTGCGAGATGAAGAGATAGGCAAGGCCCATCTCCTTCTGCAGGTCCATCAGCAAGTTCAGCACCTGCGCCTGGATCGACAGATCGAGAGCCGAAACCGGTTCGTCGAGCACCAGCACCTTCGGCCGCAGCATCAAAGCGCGGGCAATGGCGATGCGCTGGCGCTGGCCGCCGGAGAACATATGGGGATAGCGGCCGTGATGCTCCGGACGCAGGCCGACGCGGGCCATCATCTCCTCCACCTTGCGACGGCGGGCGGCGGCATCGAGATCGGTATTGATCTTCAGCGGCTCTTCGAGGATCGCGCCGACCTTCTGGCGCGGGTTGAGCGAGCCGTAAGGATTCTGGAAGACGATCTGCACCTGGCTGCGCAGGCTACGGTCGCCGACGCGGGCGGGCCTGCCGTCGATCAGCAATTCGCCGGCCGTCGGATCCTCGATCATCGTGACCAGGCGGGCGAGCGTCGACTTGCCACAGCCGGATTCGCCGACGACGGCAAGCGTCTTGCCGGAATGGAGACTGAAGCTGACGCCGTTCAGCGCCTTGACGGTGGCATCGGCTTTGAAGAGACCGCGGTTGACGGTGTAGAAGCGGGCGAGATCCCTGCCCTCGAGAACAGCGCCGGTCATACCAGGTCTCCTGCAGTTTCAACGGCCATGATGCCGGGATGCCCGAGCGGCTTGCCGTCCTTCAAAGGATAGTTGCAGAGCGCCAGCCCGAGCTCCGGCCCCTGGCGGACGACGCCGCGATCGCATTCGACCGTGGCGTAGCCGCAGCGCGGCGCGAAAAGACAGCCTGTCGGGCGGCCATGTTGGCCGGGCACGACACCGGCGATCGAGGGAAGGCGCTGGCCGACTTTGGCGCGCTCCGGCAAAGCGGCGAGCAGGGCTGCCGTATAGGGATGGTGCGGATCGCGGAACAGCGCCCTCACCGGCTGCTCCTCGACCTTTTGGCCGGCATATTGCACCTGCACACGCTCGGCGGTTTCAGCAACGACACCCATGTCGTGGGTGATCAGCACCAGCGCCATGCCGTGCTCCTTCTGCAGGCGCACGAGCAGATCGAGGATCTGTGCCTGGATGGTCACGTCGAGCGCGGTCGTCGGCTCGTCGGCGATCAGAAGCTTCGGATTGCAGGCGAGCGCCATGGCGATCATGACGCGCTGGCTCATGCCGCCGGACATCTGATGCGGGAAGTTCGACAGGCGGTCTTCCGGCGCCGGAATGCCGACGAGGTTCAGAAGCTCGATCGAACGTTCGCGACGTTCCTTCCGGTTGAGGCCCAAATTGAACCGCAGTGTCTCGCCAAGCTGGAAGCCGACCGTGAAGCACGGATTGAGGCTCGACATCGGCTCCTGGAAGATCATCGCCATGTCCTTGCCGATGATCCTGCGGCGCTGGCGGGCGGAGATGCCGCGCAGATCCTGGCCATCGAACTGCATGCGATCGGCGGTGATCTTCGCCGTCCAGGGCAAAAGCCCCATCAGTGCCAGCATGGCAACGGATTTGCCCGAGCCGGATTCACCGACGATCGAGAGGATCTCGCCCTTGTCGCAGGTGAGCGATACGCCATCGACGGCGCGGAAAAGACCCGATGACGTCTGGAATTCGACAGTCAGATTTTCGATTTCGAGAAGTGGCATCACGACCTCTTCAGCTTGGGGTCAAGCGCATCGCGCAGGCCGTCACCCATCAGGTTGATGGCGAGAACGGTGATGAGGATGGCAAGACCCGGGAATGTTACGACCCACCAGGCGCGCGAGATGAACTCACGGGATTCGGCCAGCATCGTCCCCCATTCGGGTGTCGGCGGCTGGGCGCCCATGCCGAGGAAGCCGAGGGCAGCGGCATCGAGGATCGCGGCCGAAAAGGCGAGCGTCGCCTGAACGATCAGTGGCCCTAGACAGTTCGGCAAAATCGTCTTGAACATCAACCGGAAGGTGCCGGCACCGGCGACACGCGAAGCGATCACATATTCCTTCTCACGCTCTGAAATGACCGAGGCGCGCGTCAGCCGGACGAAATGCGGCTGGTTGACCAGCGAAATCGCGATCATCGCATTGGTCAGACCGGGGCCTAGCACGGCCACCAGAACGAGAGCGAGCAGCAGCGACGGAAAGGCCAGGATGATATCCATCAGGCGCATGATTGCCGTATCGACCTTGCCGCGGAAATATCCGGCGACGAGGCCGATCAGGACGCCTGAAATGACCGAAAGCGTGACGACGACGACGCCGATGAAGAGCGAGAACCGCGCGCCGTAGATCAGGCGCGAGAGGATATCGCGGCCAACGGCATCCGTTCCGAGCAGGTAGGAGGCGCTGCCCGCCTCCATCCAGAAGGGTACGGCCAGCAGCACTTGGCGGTTCTGCTCGTTTGGCGCATGCGGCGCAAAGAGCGGCGCGAGGATTGCGACGACCAGGATGATGACGAAAACCACCAGGCCGATGACGGCGCCCTTGTTGCGGGAGAAATAATGCCAGAATTCCGCAAGAGCGGATGGCTGGCCGGTTTTGACGGTGACCGTGCTCATGGACCGCTCCTAATGACGAATGCGCGGATTGATGAAGCCGTAAAGAACATCAACAATCAGATTGACCAGCATGATGACGCCGGCGATCAGCAGAAGGCCGCCCTGGACCACGGCGTAGTCGCGCTTGAAGACCGAATCGACCATCCATTTGCCGATACCCGGCCAGGAGAAGATCGTCTCGGTGAGGATGGCGCCGGCAAGAAGAACGCCGATCTGCAGACCGATCGTGGTGATAACAGGGATCATCGCATTGCGCAGCGCATGCACGCCGACGACACGCAGCGGCTTCAGTCCCTTCGAGCGTGCCGTGCGGACATAGTCCTCACCCAGCACCTCGAGCATCGCCGAACGCGTCTGGCGGGCGATAACGGCGAGAGGGATGGTTGCCAGCACGATGGTCGGCAGAATGAGGTAGCTGACGGCCGAGGCGAAGGCTCCCTTCTGGCCCGACAGCAGACTGTCGACAAGCATGAATCCGGTGACCGGCTTGAAGAAATACATCAGCGAGATGCGGCCGGAAACCGGCGTCCAGCCGAGATAGCCGGAGAAGAAGATGATGAGCAGCAGACCCCACCAGAAAATCGGCATGGAATAACCGATGAGGGCAACTCCCATCACGCTCTGATCGAACCACGTGCCTCGCTTGACGGCCGCAAAGACGCCGGCGGGCACGCCAAGACAGACGGCAATGATGATGGCACAGAGCGAAAGCTCCAGCGTTGCCGGGAACAATGTGAAGAACTCGCCGAGAACGGGCCGCTTGGTGACGATCGAGGTGCCGAGATCGCCTTGCAGCACTTTTCCGAGATAATCGAAATACTGCACATATAGGGGCCGGTCGAAACCGAGATCGTGCATGATCTGGGCGTGACGTTCCGGCGCCATCACACGTTCACCCGACAAAAGCATGACGGGGTCGCCGGGGATCATGCGGATGAACGAGAAGGCTATCAGCGAAACGCCAAGGAATGTCGGGATCAGCACCGCGAGGCGGCCGATGAAAAAACGCAACATAGCAGGTTTTCCAATAGTTTCCGGCGGTCAGGGGAACCTGACCGCCGGCCGCACCCGGCGTTGACCGGGCAGTTTACAGATTTTTTATTATTCGGAAATGTCCACGCCGTCGAAGCGGTGAATTCCGAGCGGGTCCATGAAGAATCCCGAGACCTTCTTGCTCATCGGAACGAAGACCAATGAGTGGTCGAGCGTATTCCAGGGAGCTTCCTTCTTGAAGATCAGCTGAGCCTGTTCATAGGCCTTCGTGCGCTCGGCGACGTCGGCCGTCTGCTTGGCCTTCGTCATCAGATCGTCGAATTCCTTGTTGCACCACTGAGCGCGGTTGTTACCGCCGACAGCGTCGCAGCCAAGCAACGTATCCATGAAGTTGTCAGGGTCGCCATTGTCGCCGGTCCAGCCGAGGATGACGGCACCGTCGCGATTCTTGTCGGACGAGAGCTTCAGATATTCGGCCCATTCATGGGTGACGATTTCCACATCGACGCCGACCTTGGCCAAGTCGGCCTGCATCAATTCTGCGGCGCGACGTGCGTTCAACATGTACGGACGCGAAACCGGCATCGCCCAGATCTTCATCTTCAGATCCTTGACGCCGGCATCTGCCAGCATCTTCTTCGACGCATCGGGGTCATACTTGTCGTCTACGACGGCATCGTTATAGGACCACATGGTCGGCGGGATCGGGTTCTTGGCAACGGCCGCAGCACCCTGGAAGACGGCGTCGACGATCGCCTGCTTGTTGATCGCCATGTTCAGCGCCTTGCGGACTTCGGCCTTGTCGAAGGGAGCAATCAAGGTGTTGTAAGCGAGATACGAAACGTTCAGGCCGGCCTGCTCGAGCACGGTCAGGTTCTCGTCCTTCTTGAGTTCGGCGACGTCAGCCGCATTCGGATAAGGAATGAGGTGGCATTCGCCGGCCTTCAGCTTCTGCGCGCGGACGGCGGCATCAGAGGTGATGGCGAAAACCAGATCGTCGATCTTTTCCTTGCCCTTGAAATAGGTTTCGTTCGCCTTGTAGCGGATGACGGCATCCGGCTGGTAGGCGACGAAGGTGAACGGGCCGGTGCCGAGCGGCTGCTGATTGAGCTGCGCCATCTTGCCGTCGGCGGCGAGCTTGTCGGCATATTCCTTGGAGACGATCGAGGCGAAGTCCATGGCGAGGTCGGCAAGGAACGGCGCTTCGGGATGGTTGAGCGTGAACTTGACGGTGAGGTCATCGACCTTCTCGATCGACTTGATCAACTCCGGGAAGCCCATGCCGGCCGCGTATTCGTAGGAACCGCCCTCGACATATTTGTTCCACGGATTGTCAGCCTTGAGCTGACGCTCGAACGAGAAGATGACGTCGTCCGCGTTGAAGTCACGTGTCGGCGTGAAGAAGTCGGTGGTCTGGTACTTGACGCCCGGATGCAGCTTGAAGGTATACTCCTTGCCGTCGGCCGAAACGCTCCAGCTGTCGGCCAGGCCGGGCTCGATCTCGGTTCCGCCATGCTTGAATTCGACGAGGCGGCTATAGACCGTGCGCGACGACGCGTCGAAGGTCGTGCCTGCCGTATAGAGGCTGGGGTCGAAGCCTTCCGGCGAGCCCTCGGAGCAATAAACAAGGGTCTTGGACCAGGCCGACGTCGCCATGACGGAAATCAAGGCCGTCGCTGCCAGCAGGACAGAGATCTTTTTCATAATATTGTTTCCCGGTTGTTCTTTTTTGATGTTTGGAGACCGTAGATTGCCATCCCGGTCGACGGTCGATGGAACGATATTTATTTACTGAAAGCAACGGGCTACGCAGAAAATTTTTCCAGCTGGACAATTTTAGAAATTTTCCGTCAAAAATCAGCCTCATTCGGAAATATTCGCACAAAAAAGACCGAAATTTTGTCGCATTTGGTATAAAAACGCGCCCATCGCGACACGCAGCCGGCATTTCCCCGTTCTGGAGGCCACGGGAGATGCCCCGCAAAAACAAAAACCGCGGTTGCTTGGGGGCAACCGCGGTTCAGAAGTTCATCCTGGTCTTTCGATCAGGCGGCAGGGGCAACGATCGCGGGTTTGCGATAGGCCGGCTCGCCAGTGATTCCGAGAAGGAAATTGATCTGCGGACGCGCCTTGACGAGGTCGTCGATGGAGTATTCCGAAAGCACCGCAAAGAAAGCGTTGAGCGCCTTGCGCAGCGCCGAATTCAAGCCGCAGCTGTCGACCAGCGGGCATTCGACCTCACCGTCATCCTCGAAGCATTCGGCCATGGCGAAACTGTCTTCCGTCACCCGAACGACGTCGAAAAGACTAATGTCGGCGGCCGGCTTGCCCAAGCGCACGCCGCCGTTGCGACCGCGCACGGTTTCGACCAGACCCGCCTTGTTCAGCGGCTGGAGGATCTTGAAAAGAAAGAGCTCGGAAACGCCATAGGCCTTGGCGATTTCCGGAATCCGGCTCAAGTGCCCGTCGTTGGCAGCACAATACATCAACATGCGAACCGCATAGTTGGTCTGCTTCGTCAACCGCATGCCATTCTCCTGACTCGTCTGTTCAGACCTATATAGGCGGTTTGCTAGTTTTGAACAATTCCAAAATATGAAATTCGCATTCAGCTTATGAGGCCATTTGCCGCGACGTCAATCCCGCCTCAGGATCTTCTGGTTGCAATCCATGATGACCTGCCGGCGCTCGGGCGGGCCGGGACAGTGAAAGCATGCCGGTGCGGCGCGCGCTTGGTTTCCAAATAGAACGGGGGGCCGAAAGGCCCCCGAATTGCAGATTGGAATGTCGTAACGATCACTTCATCGTCGGCATGACGAATTCCGCGCCGCTCTTGATGCCGGAAGGCCAGCGGGCGGTGACGGTCTTGGTCTTCGTCCAGAACTTGATCGAATCCGTGCCGTGCTGGTTGAGGTCGCCGAAGCTCGAGGCCTTCCAGCCGCCGAAGGAGTGATAGGCGAGCGGAACCGGGATCGGAACGTTGATGCCGATCATGCCGATATTGATGCGCGAGGCGAAATCGCGGGCGGCATCGCCGTCGCGGGTGTAGATGGCGACGCCGTTGCCATATTCGTGCTTCATCGGCAGCGACAGCGCTTCCTCATAGTTCTGGGCACGAACGACGGAGAGGACGGGTCCGAAGATCTCGGTCTTGTAGATGTCCATCTCGGGCGTGACGTGGTCGAACAGGCAGCCGCCGACGAAATAGCCGTCTTCATAGCCCTGGAGCTTGAAATCGCGGCCGTCGACGACGAGCTTGGCGCCTTCTTCGATGCCGCGGTCGATCAAGCCGCGAACACGGGTATAGGCTTCCTTGGTGACGAGCGGGCCCATGTCGGCCTTGTCGTCGGTGTAGGGGCCGATGCGCAGGGATTCGATCTTCGGCGTCAGCTTCTCGACGAGGCGGTTGGCGGTCTCCTCGCCGACCGGAACGGCAACCGAGATCGCCATGCAGCGCTCGCCGGCCGAACCATAGCCTGCGCCCATCAGCGCGTTGACGGCCTGATCCAGATCAGCATCCGGCATGATGATCATGTGGTTCTTGGCGCCGCCGAAGCACTGGGCGCGTTTGCCGTTCATCGCCGCGGTGCCATAGACGTAGCGGGCGATCGGCGTCGAGCCGACGAAGGAGACGGCGCCGATATCGGGATCGGTGAGGATCGCGTCGACGGCACCCTTGTCGCCATTGACGACGTTGAGGATGCCGGCCGGCAGGCCGGCCTCGATCATCAGTTCGGCGAGACGGATCGGCAGGGAGGGATCGCGCTCGGAGGGCTTCAGGATAAAGGCGTTGCCGCAGGCGATCGCCGGCGCAAACATCCACATCGGGATCATGCCCGGGAAATTGAAGGGCGTAATGCCGGCGCCGATGCCGACCGGCTGGCGGATCGAATACATGTCGATCGCAGGCCCGGCGCCCTCGGTGAATTCGCCCTTGGCGAGATGAGGAATGCCGCAGACGAATTCGCAGACTTCGAGGCCGCGGATAACGTCGCCCTTGGCATCCTCGATCGTCTTGCCGTGTTCCTTGGAGAGGATTTCGGCAAGCTCGTCCATGTGCTTGTTCAGGAGTTCGACGAATTTGAAGAAGACGCGGGCGCGGCGCTGAGGATTGGTGGCGGCCCATTTCGGCTGCGCAGCCTTGGCGTTTTCGACAGCGGCGCGCAATTCCTCGACGCTTGCGAGTGCGACCGTCGCCTGCACTTCGCCGGTTGCCGGATTGTAGACGTTGCTTACGCGGCCGCTGGTGCCGGCAACCTGTTTGCCGCCGATGAAATGACCGATCTCACGCATGGGTGTTCCTCCTGTTTTTGGATGGCCGACAATCGCACTTCAATTTGCACAAATCAATGCGCTGATGTAAGCAACCGTTGTGCGTAAATTATAGCTCTATCGTTGCATCAGGCGCTGCCGCTGCTTTCAAATTTGGTACGGCACGCCCACAAGTCAAACGACGACAAGTTAAACCGTAGGGAGGTCACACCGATGAACCGGAAACCCGTCGTCAGAATGGCGGAGCTGGAGATCGATCCGGAAACGCTTGAATCATATCGCGCATTGCTCAAGGAAGAAATCGAAGCGTCCGTCGCGCTGGAAGACGGCGTCCTTTCCCTGAGCGCTGTCTCCATCAGGGACACCCCAAACCGGATCCGTATCCTTGAAGTCTACGCCGACCAGAAAGCATACGAGGCCCATCTGCGGACACCGCATTTCCTGAAGTACAAAAACCAGACGGTGCATATGGTCACATCGCTGACACTTACCGAGGTTGATCCGATCGCAATGCGTGCCAAGCCATGAACTGGGACGATGTTCGGATTTTCCTCGCCGTTGCCCGTACCGGGCAGATCCTTGCCGCCTCGAAGCGGCTGGGGCTCAATCACGCGACACTCTCGCGTCGACTGACGTCGCTGGAAGAGGCGCTGAAGACGCGGCTTTTCATCCGCCGCACGAATGGCTGCGAGCTGACGGCCGAAGGTGAAGTGTTTCTGGCATCCGCAGAGCGGATGGAAACGGAAATGCTCGCAGTACAGGCCAGCCTCGGCCACACCGATACGGCAATTGCCGGAACCGTGCGTGTCGGCGCGCCCGACGGCTTCGGTGTTTCCTTTCTTGCGCCGCGCATGGGCAGGTTGATCGAGCGCCATCCGGCACTGAAGATCCAACTCGTGCCGGTGCCGCGCTCTTTCTCACTCTCGCAGCGCGAGGCCGATATCGCCATCACGCTGGAGCGACCGGACCAAGGCCGGCTCGTTTCCTCGAAGCTGACGGATTACACACTCGGCCTTTATGCCTCACGGGATTATCTGGCGTCACAGGGAGCACCTGCCGATATCGACGCGCTCAAGGAGCATCGCCGCATCGGCTATGTCGAAGACCTGATCTTCACTGCGTCGCTGAATTTTTCCGGTGCAGTCATGCGAAGCTGGGATGCAGGCTTCGAGATTTCGACGGCGATCGGACAGACGGAGGCGGTACGAACAGGCGCCGGCATCGGCATCCTGCACGACTATATCGCCAGGCAGTATCCGGAACTCCAGCGCATTCTGCCGGAGGTTTCGATCCGGCGCGCCTACTGGACGACCTATCACGAAACGGCGCGCGACCTGCTACGCGTCCGGAGCGTCATCGATTTCCTGCAGGAACTCGTCAGCGCCGAACGGCAAATTTTTCTTTAGGAGACGTGCTTGGCCGGCTCGTCGTTCTCATCCGGGTTCGGAACCGGCGCTTCATCAGGAAGCCTGTCCGGCTCCGGTTCCTTGATCGGCGGCACCGGCTTCCAGCCGGGCCCGGGCATCGGCGGCTGATCAGGAATGGGTTCGTTGGGCACGGACATGACCGCCTCCCTTTTCATGATGTTGGAATAAACGCGACGTTCGACCGGGGCTACTTGTCCGGCTTCAGCGATTCGGCAGCACGCATCGGCATGCTGTCGATGATGGCGAAGAGCTCGCCATCGGTAATCGGCTCGCTGACCTTGAGCTTCACGGTGCCGTCCTTGCCGAGAAGGAAAGCGGCGAATTCGCCGACCTCCGTCGCCTCGAGATCGCGGCGGATCGCTTCGCCGTTGAGGCCGTCAGCCGCACCGAAGAGCGGTCGAACGCCGGCGCCGGAAACCTTCAGCACCACTAGGTCGCGCTCATCGAGGGCCGAGCAGTCGGCCAGCAGCTGGTTCTCCTGCCGGGCGGCGCGGGAATTATCCCTGTCGGCGAAAAGGATGAAGACGCGGTTCTTCCACTGGAACTGAGCGAGGCTTTCGATCGGCGCATAAGCGCTGTTCGTCTCGTCGATCTTGGTCGCACCGTAGAGCAGGGTTTTCGACATGCATATTCTCCCCTTGGAGAACGACCCGGTGCGACATGGGTTCCATCGAAAGGATAGGAACCGGGTTTTCATTCTGACCGTGGGAAAATGGTACGGTTGGGGGGTCTCGAACCTCCGACCTCAGGTGCCACAAACCTGCGCTCTAACCAACTGAGCTACAACCGCATAAATCGCGCTTGGCGCGACGGGGGTCACATACGAGGACTTGGCGAGGAATTCAAGTCCCATTCCTCGTCAATATACAAAAAGGCTGGACGCGAGGTCCAGCCTTTTATCTCCGATCGGTAAGGACCGATCAGGCAACCTTGAAGGAAGCCATGGCCTTTTCGGCGGCGTCCTTGGAGGGCTTTGCGAGCTTTTCGGCCACCTGCTTGGTGGTTTCCTGGATCGACTTCGCCTGCTCGACGGTGAGTTCGGCCTGCTTGCGGATGAACGAGGTCTGCAGCTCGAAGAATTCGGCCGGCGACTTGACGCCGAGCAGCGCTTCGAAGTGCGACAGCGAGTTCTCGGAATTGATGCGCAGGATGTCGATCGCCTTCAGGCCGATCTCGACGCTGCCGGCCTGTGCCGTCTGGACGGTGGCTTCGAGCGTCTTGCCGGCTTCCTCGCCAGCGGTCTTCAGCTTGGCATATGCATCCTTCGACTGCTGAGCGCCCTTTTCGGCGAATTCACGGAAGGATTCCGTGAACTTGGACGGGTCGAAAGAAGCGATTGAAAAAACGTCGTCGGTCTTTATGGTAGCCATGGGTCGCATCCTTTGGGTTGAGGCAGCCGCTGCCTGCATAGTTGGGATGATGCTTATATAAGACATTTTATTGTGCATTGCAACAATTATTGTGCAGTGCACAAGACGTTAACCTTTCCGGCCGAAAACCCCCTCCTCTTCTGGACCGGCATGCGCCCCGCAGTTATTAATAAGCCGTTAATTTAAGAAGGCCGACAGCGACAAGGTTCGAACATGCCCGCAGTCCAATATCCGTTCATCGATATCGCCGTGCACGCACGGGTGCGGGAACGCTTTTCACGCGGCGAGGCCATGGTGCTGTTTTCGGCCGATCTTGCGCGCCTGCTCTGGGCGAACGGTGCGGGTGCGGAGCTTTTCGGCCATTCGGCAGTCTATGACCTGCTCGATCAGGGGGTCGACCGCACCGACATCACCTTCCGCCAGCTGGAAACCGCCGCGCGCCAGCTGACCGATATCGGTGACAACAGAAGCCTGATGATCCGCGTCGCCAAGGGCTTTCAGCGTGCGCAGGTGCAGGCGGCTGCCGAACTGATCCGGCTTTCCCAAGGCGAAAAGGCCATCCTGTTTTCGGTGCCGGTCTCGGCAAAGCCACTCGCGGCCGGCGCATCGGCCGCTCAGATGCTACAGGGACTTGATGATCCCGACACGCATATGGCGGTGATCGGCGCCAATGGCGAGGTTATCGCCGCTTCTCCGGGCTTTGCCTCGCTCGGGATCTCCGAGCTGACGGCAAAGACCTTGATCAACCTTGCCGGCGCGCATCCCGACCGGCTGGTGAAACGACCTGTCGCCACCGGCAGAGGCAATCTTCCGGCCGCGGTCGGCAAACTCAGCGACGATCCGGCGCTCAATCTGCTCTTTGCCGTGGAGACTGCGATCGGTCATCTCGACGCGGTCGAAGCGCCCGCGCTCGACGCGATCGATGCGCCCGCGCTCGATTCAATCGATGCGCCCGCACAGGAAGAAAGCGCGCCGCCGGCCGAACTGCGTCAAGACGAACCTGTCGCCGTCGCAGGCTTCACCGAGATCATCGACGCGGTCTCGGGGATCGAAGAGGTCGAGGAGACGCTCGAGGAGATCGCCGGCGAAAACGAACAGCCCGCCGAAACAGCCGCGGCATCCGCAGACGAGGCGATTGAAGAGACGCATCCTGCCGCGGATGCGGAGCCGGAGAGCGACGGCGACATGATCGATAGCAGCGCGGATGAGGCCACCGAGCCCGCCGCGGTCATCGAGGACGATGTGACCTCCATTGCGGAGACGGTGGAAACGGCTGCGGCGGAGCCGCCTGTTGAAGCCAGCGAAACGCCCATCGACGACGCACCGGAAGCGGGCCACGAAGACACCGCCATCGTAACGCCTGCTGTCTCCGATGCCACCCCTGCCCCTCAGCTTGCGGCGGAGCCCGGCTTCGTCTTCAGGCCGAACAGCCGCGCCACGCGCTTCGTCTGGAAGATCGACGCCGAAGGCCGGTTCAACGAGGTCAGCCACGAATTTGCCGAGGCCGTCGGTCCGCATGCGTCCGACATCATCGGCTCTGCCTTCGGCGATGTCGCCGCCCTCTTCAATCTCGATCCCGACGGCAAGCTTTCCGAGGCGCTCGCCCGCCGCGACACATGGTCGGGCAAGACGATCCTCTGGCCGGTCGAAGGCACCAGTCTCGTCGTTCCGGTCGATCTGGCGGCGTTGCCGACCTATACCCGCAACCGCGACTTCGATGGTTTCCGCGGTTTTGGCGTCGTTAGGCTTTCGGATGCGCAGGAAGATCCGCTGGCGCTCGGCCTGACACTCGGCCCTGATGGTATCGGCCATGATGCAGCGAGCCTCGGCCCGGTGGCAGAGCCCGTCGCCGAAGTGGCAGATGAAGCGGAAGCCGCCCCCCAAGAGGTCTCGGCCGAAACCATTGCAGCGGAAGAGATCGACGACCAAGCGTTTACGGCAGCCGAGCCGGAGACCGAAGAGACAGGATCGGAAGAGATCACTGCCGAAGAGGCGATCGTGGAGACATCAGCGCCGGAGAGTGCCGTAGAAGAACAGGCGGTCGGCGCCGACGAAGCACCTGCCGCCGAGCCGGCAGCGGATGTTTCGGACGAGCCGCCGGCGCTTCGGATTTCGGAAACGCCCAATCGCCGTTTCTCCGACAAGATCGTTCAGCTCCACAACAGCGGCGCCGGACTGACGGCTGCCGAACAGGCCAATTTCCGCGAGATCGCCAAGCGGCTCGAAGCCTTCGGCACGCGTAAGGAAGAGCCTGTCGCCCCGGCGCCGATGGAACCCAGCGCCGCGGCGCCGGCTGAACCCGCCGTCACGGAAACGGCCGGCTTCGAAGAGGCCTCCGGACCCGAAGAGTTCGAGGCCGAAACTCCCGCCGACAAGGCTGATATACCGTCGCCCGAGGAAATCGCGCCGCAGCAGGCGATCTTCGAGAATGCCGTCGAGGCAGAGCACGAAGACGACGGTGCCGCTGAAGAACCGATTGTCATCGCCGAGGACGAGGCGACGGAAGGGCTGGAGGAGACGGCCAGCCAGATCGAGGTTCTCACCAGCTTCATCCCGCCGCGCATCAAGATGACGGACGGGCTTTCGGTGGGCACGGTCGATCAACTGCCTGTCGCCGTGCTCATCCATATCGGCGATGCGCTGATCCATGCCAATCCGGAATTCATGCGGCTGACGGGCTACGGTTCACTCGACGCATTGCGCGAAGTGGGCGGCATCGAAGCCCTGCTGCAGCGCCGCGAACTCGAGGAGAAGGCCGCAGGCTCCGGTACCATGATGCTCGTCAAGGCCGACGATACGCTGGCGCCGGTGACTGCGCGGCTGCAATCGGTGCGCTGGGAAGACGCCAACGCCCTGATGCTGGCGCTGATGCCGGTGGAGGGTAAGGAAGATGGCCGCAGCGATGTAAACCGGTCCGAGGGCCGCTCCGAAGGCCGCCCCGAGCGGATGGTCGAGAAGGTCGCTAAACTCCAGGTCGAAGTGGAAGAATTGCGCTCGATCCTGGAAACGGCGACCGACGGCGTCGTCGTCATCGGCACGGAGGGCGATATCCGCTCGATGAACCGGTCGGCCAGCGCGCTTTTCAATTATGACGAACAGGAGACGCGCGGCAAACCCTTCGTCATGCTGTTTGCCCATGAGAGCCAGAAGGCGGTCATCGACTATCTGAACGGCCTCTCCGGCCATGGCGTGGCAAGCGTGTTGAACGACGGGCGTGAAGTGATCGGCCGCGAGGCCGCCGGCGGCTTCGTGCCGCTGTTCATGACGATGGGCCAGCTCACCTCCTCCAACGGCTATTGCGCCGTCATCCGCGACATCACCCAATGGAAGCGCACCGAAGACGAGTTGCGCAACGCCAAGGGTGCGGCCGAAACCGCCAACGCCCACAAGACCGATTTCCTCGCCCGCGTCAGCCACGAGATCCGCACGCCGCTCAACGCCATCATCGGCTTTTCCGACATGATGGCCGGCGAGCGTTTCGGGCCGATCGGCCATCCGCGTTATATCGAATATGCCAACGACATCGGCCGCTCCGGCAGGCATGTCCTCGACATCGTCAACGACCTGCTCGACATTTCGAAGATCGAGGCGGGCGAGATGGATCTCGATTTTGCTGCCGTCGGCCTCAATGAGGCGGTCTCCGAGGCCGTGGCTCTGGTACAGCCGCAGGCGAACAGCCAGCGCGTCATCATCCGCACGGCGCTGTCGCATGCAGTGCCTGAGGTCGTGGCGGATCTGCGCTCGATCAAGCAGATCGCGCTCAACATCCTGTCGAACGCCATCCGCTTCACCCCGTCAGGCGGGCAGATCGTCGTTTCGACGTCCTATGAGGCGAATGGCAGCGTTGTCCTCAGGGTCCGCGATACCGGCATCGGCATGACGCGCAGCGAGCTCGACCAGGCGATGAAGCCGTTCCGGCAGGTCTCCTCGACCCAATCGCGCCACCGCGGCGACGGCACCGGCCTCGGCCTGCCGCTGACCAAGGCGATGGTCGATGCCAACCGCGCGACCTTCTCGATCAATTCGGCGCCGAACGAGGGCACGCTCGTCGAGATCACCTTCCCGTCGCAGCGGGTGCTGGCCGGTTGATAAAGAAAAGGCAGCCACGAGGCCGCCTTGGAATTTGGTGCTGTTCAACAAGAGCTCAGTCGATCAACGTCATGTTGTAAGCCCGAAGGCTCCAGCCGCCTCGTTCATGTGCGGCCCCAAGTTAGCTTTACATTTGACAAACCTTTCTTAACGAAAGGTTTCCATGACAGAAAATTGATAGATGGTGAAAGCTTCTAGCTTAAGAGTACTATCAATCCTTCAGTTCGCTTAGCCCGGCGAAGAGCCGCAGCGCCTCTGGATTGGCAAGCGCTTCCTGGTTCTTCACCGGCCGGCCGTGAACGACCTCGCGCACGGCAAGCTCGACGATCTTGCCGGATTTGGTGCGGGGAATATCGGCAACCGCGATGATCTTCGCCGGCACGTGCCGCGGCGAGGCGCCGGTGCGGATGCGCGTCTTGATCGCCTTGACGAGATCCTCGGTCAACCTCACATCTGGGGCAAGGCGGACGAAGAGGATGACGCGCACGTCGTCGTCCCAGTCCTGGCCGATACATAGCGCCTCGGCCACCTCCTCCATCTGCTCCACCTGATTGTAGATCTCGGCCGTGCCGATGCGCACGCCGCCAGGATTGAGCGTCGCATCCGAGCGGCCGTGGATGATCAAACCGCCATGCTCCGTCCATTCGGCGAAATCGCCGTGGCACCAGACATTGTCGAACCGGTCGAAATAGGCGGCGCGATATTTGGCGCCATCGGGGTCGTTCCAGAACATCACCGGCATCGAGGGAAAGGCCTTGGTGCAGACCAGTTCACCCTTCTCCCCGCGCACCGGCTTGCCGTCATCGTTCCAGACGTCGACCACAAGGCCGAGGCCAGGTCCCTGGATCTCGCCGCGCCAGACCGGCTGCAGCGGATTGCCGAGCACGAAGCAGGAGACGATATCGGTGCCGCCTGAGATCGAGGCGAGCTGTACGTCTTCCTTGATGCCCTCATAGACGAAGGTGAATCCCTCCGGCGACAGCGGCGAGCCGGTGGAGGTCATCAGCCGCAGGCTGGAGAGATCGTGGCTGACGCGCGGCGTCAGCCCACCCTTGCGCACCGCGTCGATATATTTCGCCGAGGTGCCGAAGATGGCGAATTTTTCGGCCTCGGCATAGTCGAACAGCACGTTGCCATCGGGGGCGAAGGGCGAGCCGTCGAACAGGCAGAGCGTCGCGCCGCTGGCCAGCCCGCTGACCAGCCAGTTCCACATCATCCAGCCGCAGGTGGTGAAATAGAACAGCTTCTCGCCCGCCTGCAGGCCGCAATGCAGCCGCTGCTCCTTGAGGTGCTGCAGCAGCGTGCCGCCGGCCGAATGCACGATGCATTTCGGCACGCCTGTCGTGCCCGACGAAAAGAGGATGTAGAGCGGGTGGGAAAAGCCAAGCCGGGTGAACTCGACCTCCCTTGCCTCATAGGGCGCGACAAAGGCCTCGAGCGTTAAAGCCCCCGGCGTCTGGCGCGCCACGGCCTCCGCATCGCCGGCGTAATGGACGATGACCGTCGGGACACCCAGGCTTTTTGCGACCGTGGCGACCTTGGCGCCGACATCCTGCAGCTTGCCGGAATACCAATAGGCATCGCAGGCGATGAACAGCCTCGGCTCAATCTGGCCGAAGCGGTCGAGTACACCCTGCTCGCCGAAATCAGGAGAACAAGACGACCAGATGGCGCCGATCGAGGCGGCGGCGAGCATGGCGGCGACGGTTTCCGGCATGTTCGGCATCATCGCGGCGATGCGGTCACCCTTGCCGATGCCGCGTGCTGCGAAGGCCTGCTGCAGCTTCGAGACCAGCACACGCAGCCGGTCCCACGACCAGCGGTCCTCGGCCTTGTCCTCGCCGCGGAAGATGATGGCATCACCCTCACCGCGGCCCGACAGCAGGTTTTCGGCGAAGTTCAGCGTCGCATCGGGAAAGAAGCGGGCGTCCAGCATGCGGTCGCCATTGGCTAACACCTCTGCGCCACGCTCTCCCTTGACGCCGCAGAAATCCCAGACGGTCGACCAGAAATTCTCTCGCTCGGCCACCGACCATGCATGCAGATCCTCAAAGCCTGAAAGAGAAAGCCCGAAATCGGCATTGCAGCGCTCCATGAAGGCATGGATCGGGCTTTTTGCAACGGCATCCGCCGAGGGCACCCAAAGTGGTCTGTTATCCTGCATTCAATCCTCCTCCCCAATGCCGTCCTTATACCATGCTGCATTGCATTATAAAGCGTGGAACCGACGCGATCCGACGCCTGGTAAATGATGTCGAAAAGTGCGAGCGATTTTCGGACGACATCATGCTCCAACTATTTAATTGAAAGTGCTACAGCGTCCTTTGCGCGTCTGAAAAGACGCGCGGCGCTGTAGGGATTTGCATATGCCTGATATTTCCTATATCCGGCGAAATCAGCGCATAACGGGATGACCGGCTGAATTTGCCGGCGGAGATCATGAGCACGTCAAGACATCGCAGGTGGCGCAGGAAGATCGGACCCGTTTCGCGCTGGCTTCCGGCCTTCGCCCGCCTGTCGACGGTATTCCTGCTGATCGCGCTGGCGCTTTTCGTGGCGCTCAGGGTTGCCGCCCCCTATCTCATCTCGACCGGTTTCGTGCGCTCCGGCATCGAGGACACGCTGTCGAAATGGACGGGCTACCATGCCGAGATCAAGGGTAGTCCGGTTCTCGAATTCTGGCCGACGCCACGCATCACGCTGAACCAGATCACCATCCGCCAACCGCGCGAAAGCGGCGACAAGCTGCTCGGCAGCATTGAAAGCCTGTCGGCCGATTTCAGCCTCATCGACGCGTTGAGAGGCCGGACGAGTTTCCACGAGTTCCACCTGGTGCGCCCCAAGCTGGCGCTGACGCGCGACGAAAAAGGGCTGATCGACTGGAGTTATGCCGGCCTGCTCGCGCGCGCGATCAGCGGCGTACGCTACGAAAACGGAGCTGAGGTGCTCGATCCCGATCTCGATGCCGAGATCGGCGCGGTGACCGTCGAGGACGGCACGCTTGTAGTCACCGACATCAAGTCCGCCACGACCTATCATTTCGACAGCGTCACCGCCGATATCGCCTGGCCGAGACTATCCGGCGCGATCTCGGCAGTGGTCATCGCCCGCATCAACGGCGAGGACCTGAAGGTCGATTTCGCCTCGCGCCAGCCGCTGCTCGCCTTTGCCGGCAGGAATGCCGAGACACGGACGTCACTCACATCAAACCTTTTGACCGCGCACTTCCAGGGCATTGCCAGCATCGCCAGCCTTTCGGCCTTTTCCGGCAATATCAGCGCCAGCATTCCCGATGTGCCCGGACTTCTGACATGGTCGGGCAAATCGATCCCCGGCATCGCAACGCTGAAGAGCGCCTCGCTGGAATCCGATATCATGTCGTCGGGCAACGGGCTGCGCTTCAACAATCTCAGCCTCTCGCTGAACGAAGCAAGCGCCACCGGGGTGATGGACCTTTTCACCCAACCCGGCAAACGACCGAAAATCGGCGGCACGCTCGCCTTCGACCAGATGAACCTCAAGCCTTTCCTCGACGCCTTCGCGCTCAGGCTCGCAGCCGGCGAGGCGGAGGAAATCTCCGCCGGCATCAGCGGACCGCTGCGGGTGCTGGATGTCGACGTCAGGCTTTCGGCACGGCGCGCGCAGATGGGTCTCTTCGAGCTTTCCGATGTCGGCGCCAGCATGATCGTTGCCGGCGGCGAGGCGAAATTCGATATTGGCGACAGCCAGTTCGAAGGCGGTGAAATGACCGCGCATCTGGAAGCGACGCAGCGCGACTTCGACGGCGGCGGCAAGCTGCAGCTGTCGATCCGCAATGCCGATTTCGCAGCCCTTGCCGAGCGCCTGCAGCTGAAGGGTCCGCTGCCGCTTGCGACCGGATCGCTCGATCTCGACCTGCAGTCGCCGAAGGCGATCTGGACGACCGGCCTTGCCGACGTCACCGGCAGGCTGCACTTCTGGACCAGGGAAGGCACGATTCCCGGCATCGATGCTGCAGCAGTCCGGACGCAGGCGGCCGAAAAACCGTTCTTTCCGCTGAGCGCGGCAGCAGGCGGCGCCTTCGCCTTCAACCAGCTCAACCTTCAGGCCGATTTCGCCAACGGCTCTGCCGAAATGCACGACGCCCGCATTGCCGGCGTCACACAGACGCTGACGCTTTCCGGCGTCATCACCTATCAGTCGAACGGGCTGGCGCTTTCCGGATCGCTGGCGGCGACCGATCCGGCCAAGGCAGCGGAGCTGCCGCTTCTGCCGTTCTTCATCGGCGGCTCATGGCCGAACCCGGTGATCTCGCCAGTTCCGCTTTTCGGCAATACGCCTCAGGCGCAATAAAGCGCGTCGCACGGCATCAGGCGCCGGCGGCTGCCGCACGCTCGTCCCGCTGGCGCTGGATTTCACGGCGCTTGGTGACGATCGAGGCGCAGATGACACCAACGGTCACGATCGCGATCAGGATCGTGCACACCGCATTGATTTCCGGCGTCACACCGAGGCGCACCTGACTGTAGATCCTCATCGGCAGCGTGGTGGCGCCTGGCCCTGACGTGAAACTGGCGATCACCAGATCGTCGAGCGACAGGGTGAAGGCAAGGATCCAGCCGGAAAGCACAGCCGGCGCGATGATCGGCAGGGTGATCTCGAAGAAAGTCCGCACCGGCGGCGCGCCGAGATCCTGCGCCGCTTCCTCGATCGATTGATCGAAGCTCAACAGGCGCGACTGCACGACGACGGCGACGAAGCACATGGTCAGCGTCGTATGCGCGAGCGTGATCGTCCAGAAGCCGCGGTCGAAACCGATCGCGACGAAGAGCAGCAGCAGCGACAGGCCGGTGATGACGTCAGGCATGACGAGCGGCGCGTAGATCATGCCCGAAAACAGCATGCGACCACGAAAGCGCGTGTAGCGCACCAGCGTCAGCGCCGCCATCGTGCCGAGGATGGTTGCGGCCGTTGCCGACAGCAGGCCGACACGGATCGTCACCCAGGCGGCGTCGAGCAGGCCCTGGTTCGAGAGCAGCGAGACATACCACTTGGTGGAGAAGCCGCCCCAGACGGTGACGAGCTTCGATTCGTTGAAGGAGAAGATCACCAGCAGCACGATCGGCAGGTAGAGAAAGGCAAAGCCGAGCGTGACGGAGATGATGTTGAAACGGGTCCATCTCAGCATGACTTATTTCCCCCGCTCTTCAGCCTTGGCCTGGGCGTTCTGGAAGAAAACGATCGGGATCACCAGGATCATCAGCAGGATCGTTGCTACCGCCGAGGAGACCGGCCAATCGCGGTTGGCATTGAATTCGTTCCAGAGCGTCTTGCCGATCATCAGCGTCTGCGAACCGCCGAGCAGGTCGGGAATGACGAATTCACCGACGGCGGGGATGAAGACCAGCATGCAGCCAGCCACCACGCCGGGGATCGACAGCGGAAAGGTGACGCGCCAGAAGGCCTTGATCGGCGTGCAACCAAGATCCTGCGCCGCTTCGATGAGCGTACCGTCCATCTTTTCCAGAGCCGAATAGAGCGGCAACACCATGAAGGGCAGATAGGAATAGACGATGCCGATATAGACGGCGGTATTGGTGTTGAGGATGATCAGCGGGCTGTCGATGATGTGCAGCGACAGAAGAAGCTGGTTAAAAAGCCCTTCCGGCTTCAGGATCGCGATCCAGGAATAAACGCGGATCAGGAAGCTTGTCCAGAACGGCAGGATGACCAGCATCACCAGCGTCGGGCGGATGGTGCGCGGCGCCTGTGCCATGCCATAGGCAATCGGATAGGCGATCAGCAGTGTGAGGAAGGTGGAGATTCCGGCAATCACCACGCTCGAGACATAGGCATTGAAATAGAGCGAGTCTTCGGTGAGGTAGCTGTAGTTGTCGAAGGAGAGCTCTCCGATCTTGCTCCAGAGCCCTGCCCAACCGTCGGCAAGCGAGAAGACCGGCTCGTAAGGCGGCATGGCGATCGCCGTCGTCGACAGCGAGATGCGGAAGACGATGAAGAAGGGCGCCAGGAAGAAGAGCAGCAGCCAAGTATAGGGGATGGCGATGACGAGGCGATTGTAGAGGCCGGAGGTGAGCTTGCCCATGATGTCAATCCTTCAGCAGAATGCCGGCGTTCTCATCGAAAGAGACCCAGACTTCCTGATCGTAGGTGAAGGGGTCGTCGACGGAGCGCTGCGCATTGAGGGACGAGGCCTTGACGATAGTGCCGCTCTGCAATTTCACATGGAAGACGGTCATGTCGCCGAGATAGGCGATATCCCAGAGTTCGCCTCTCGCGGCGTTGACCGAAGCGTTGGCGGGAGGCGTACGCCCGACCCGCATCTTTTCCGGCCGGATGGCGAAGCCGACGGCGCTGCCGGCCGAGGGCGTCTCGGCAGCGGCGACGCGCACGCTGAAGCCGCTGTCGATTGATATCTCGATGGTGCCGTTGCCCGATGAGGCGACCTTGCCGTCGAAGATGTTCACGTCGCCGATGAAATCCGCGACGAAGCGGGAATTCGGCGCCTCGTAGATCTCCGCCGGCGTCGCTACCTGCACGACCTTGCCGTGGCTCATGACGGCGATCCGGTCGGCCATGGTCATCGCCTCTTCCTGGTCATGGGTGACGACGACGAAGGTGAGGCCGAGGTTCTGCTGCAGGTCCATCAGCTCGAACTGGGTTTCCTCGCGCAGCTTCTTGTCGAGCGCGCCGAGCGGTTCGTCGAGCAGCAGCACCTTCGGGCGCTTGGCAAGCGAGCGGGCCAGCGCCACGCGCTGGCGCTGGCCGCCGGAAAGCTGGTTCGGCTTGCGGGAGGCGAACTGCTCCAGCTTGACTAGCTTCAGCATCTGCGAGACGCGCTCGGCCATCTCGTCCTTCGACATGCCGTCCTGCCTCAGGCCGAAAGCGATATTCTTCTCGACCGTCATGTGCGGGAAAAGCGCATAGGACTGGAACATCATGTTGACCGGCCGCCTGTAGGGCGGCGTGCCGGCCATGTCGGTGCCGTCGAGCACGATTTCGCCCGAGGTCGGCTGTTCGAAACCGGCGAGCATGCGCAGCAGCGTCGACTTGCCGCAACCCGAAGCGCCGAGCAGCGCGAAGAACTCGCGGTGATAGATGTTCAGCGACAGATCGTCGACGGCGGTAAAATCGCCAAAGCGCTTGGTGACATTCTTGAAAGCAATGAAGGGTTTTGCAGACGGATCGGTCCAAGGCGCAAAAGCGCGGCGGATATTGCCGAGAGACTTCATATTATTCCCCGAAATACAAGGTTCTGCCGGCCTCCACCCCGGCCGGTAATTGAAAGGCCCGGACGTTTCCGTCCGGGCCTTAGGCTGAATTACTGGCCGGTGACGACCTTCGTCCAGAGGCGCGTCCCCAGACGCTGCGTTTTCGGATCCCACGGCTTAACCGTGAAGAGGTTCTTCATCACCTCTTCGGTCGGATAGATCGCCGGGTCTTCCAGAATCTCCTTGCTGACGAACTGCTGCGAAGCCTTGTTGCCGTTGGCATAGAAGGTGTGGTCGCTCGCCTTGGCGATGACCTCAGGCTTCATCATGTAGTTCAGGAACTCGTGCGCTTCCGCGACATGGGGCGCATCGGCGGGGATAGCCATCATGTCGAACCACATCTGGGCGCCCTGCGAGGGAATCGAATAATTGACCTCGACGCCGTTCTTGGCTTCGGCCGCACGATCGCGAGCCTGCAGCATGTCGCCCGAATAGCCGAAGGCGATGCAGATGTCGCCGTTGGCAAGCGCATTGATGTATTCGGACGAGTGGAACTTACGGATATTGGGGCGGACGGCCGTCAGCAGATCTTCGGCCTTCTTGAAATCCTCAGCCTTTGTGGAGTTCGGGTCGAGGCCTAGATAACGGAACGCGGTGGAGATGACGTCCTTCGGCGTGTCGAGAACGTAGATGCCGCAATCCTTGAACTTTTCGGCGACCTTCGGATCGAAGATCACTTCGAGGCCGGGCTTGACATCTGGACCGAGGATTTCAGCGACCTTCTTGACGTTGTAGCCGATGCCGTCCGTACCCCACATGTAATCGACCGCGTGTTCATTACCCGCGTCATATTCGGCGGTGCGCTGCTGGATCACATCCCACATGTTGGAAAGGTTCGGCAGTTTCGACTTGTCGAGCTTCTGGAAGACGCCGGCCTGGATCTGGCGCTGCAGGAAGTCGGCGGTGGGAACGACGACGTCATAACCCGTGCCGCCGGCAAGCAGCTTGGTTTCCACGGTCTCGTTGGAATCGAAGGTGTCGTAGACAACCTTGATGCCGGTTTCCTTGGTGAAGTCGGTCAGGATGGAGTCGTCGATATAATCCGACCAATTGTAAACGTTGACCACGCGCTCCTGCGCATAGGCCGGCGCGGCAGCAAGGACTGCGGTAACGGCGGCGGCCGTCACGCATAGGATGGTTGACCTCATGACTTCTCCTGTTTGTTCAAAGATTCCGCACCCGGGGCATCTTTTCCCTCTGGTTTTCGACGCAGACTAAGAAGGAATTTCACAGCCCACAAGCGTAAAATCCTGCGCCCTCAATGATTTCACAATCACTGGAAATCGAAGGCGCTGAGGCCTGCCACCATCTCGTCGAGCCCGAGCGGTCTCGTCACCGGCGGCTCGGCGCGGGAAAGGCAGCCGCGCCGCTCGCAGAGGCGACAGGCCGGACCGACCGCGACCGGCTCGAGCGCCATCGCCTGCCCATAGACCACGCCGTCGCCAAGGGCGGCATCGCAGCCGATCAGGATCGCGGTGCGCCTGACCCTTTCGCCGAATTCGACGCTCGGTCCCTCCAGGGTGCGGGCAACCGTCAGAAAGGATGCGCCGTCAGGCATGACGACCGTTTCGGCGAGGATCTGGCCCGGCTGCAGGAAGGCGGCATGGATATTGAGCTTCGGACAGCCACCGCCGAAACGGGCCTGCGGAAAACCTTGGGCGCCTGCCCTGCGCAGCCGGTGGCCGGCGGCATCGATCTCCATCAGGAAGAAGGGAATGGCGGCCGCCCCGGGACGCTGCAGCATGGCAAGCCTCGCGGCCGCTTGGCCGAAGGAGACGCCGAAGCGCGCACGCAGAATATCAATATCGTAGCGCGTCGCCTTCGCCGCCGAAAGAAAGGCCTCGTAAGGCATTGCGAGCGCGAGCGCAGCGATACGGGCAAGCTCGAAGCGAGCGATGCGGCGTGCCTCGGCGGAGGAGAGCGAGAGATCGGCGAGTTCGGCATCGATTGCCGGCAGCAAAGCCAGAGTCGCGGCCTCGATTGATATCTCATGCGCACGGTCGGCCTGTGACAGGCGCTCCGAGATGAAAAGCCGCATCGAATGGCGATCGAAACGGCGGCGCAGATCCGGCATGACGTGGACGGGCAGGACACGTACCGCGATGCCGCGCTCGGAACGCAACCAGTCCTTCAGCCCGGCGGCAAGATCGAGGCCGCCGGGGAGCGTTGCAGCAAAGGCTTCCGCCGCCGTCTCGATCTGTCCGAAATAACCGGACCTGCGCTCCAGCGTCTCGCGCACTTCGTCCAGCGGCAAGCGGCCGGCGGCGACCGGCGCATGCCCTTCGGCGGCCATCAGCGCCGTCAGATCGGACAGCCTTGCCGCCTGCTCGCGATAGGCGCGGTAGAGCTTGATCATGCCGCTCGCGGCGTTGGGTGCGGCCTCGGCCACCTCTACCAACTCCTGATCACCCGGCAGCTCGCCCGAAAGCAGCGGATCGGCAAAAACCTCCTTGAGTTGGCCGAGACTGCCGCCGCTCTGTCCCCGCAACTCTTCCAGATCGACCCTGTAGACGCTTGCAAGCTTGAGAAGGAGCTGCACCGTCAACGGCCGCTGGTTTCGCTCTATCAGGTTCAGGTAGGACGGCGATATTTCAAGCGCTTCGGCCATGGCGGTCTGCGTCAGTGCCAGCGCATTGCGGATGCGCCTGACTTTCGGGCCTGCGAATATCTTTCGTTCCGCCATGTCACACCATTTGACAGGAAGGAGCGCTCATATTTACAAAATTTTACAAATTCACAGCGCCGCTCTGTCAATACTCCTCATCTTAACCTCTTTCCAGGCAGGAAATCAAAGGTTTTTCTGGTCAAAGCGCGTCATATTGTCAATCTTGTCACGCAGCACCTTTGTCGGGCTTTTAGTGAGGAGAGCAGCATGACCGATTTTTACAAACTTGTCCCCAACACATCGGCTGGTCGTTTCGACGGCATCGAGAGACCCTACTCGGCCGATGACGTGCAGCGGCTGCGGGGCTCGGTGGCGCTGCGCCACACGCTGGCTGAAATGGGGGCGGACCGGTTGTGGCGGCTTCTGCATCAGGAGGATTTCGTCAATGCGCTCGGCGCACTTTCCGGCAACCAGGCGATGCAGATGGTGCGCGCCGGGCTGAAGGCGATCTATCTCTCCGGCTGGCAGGTGGCGGCCGATGCCAATACGGCATCGGCGATGTATCCCGACCAGTCCCTCTATCCGGCCAATGCCGGTCCGGAACTGGCCAAACGCATCAACCGCACGCTGCAACGCGCGGATCAGATCGAGACCTCGGAAGCCCAGGGACTTTCCGTCGACACTTGGTTCGCGCCGATCGTTGCCGATGCGGAAGCCGGTTTCGGCGGGCCGCTCAACGCCTTCGAGATCATGAAGGCCTATATCGAGGCGGGTGCCGCTGGCGTTCACTTCGAGGACCAGCTCGCCTCGGAGAAGAAATGCGGCCATCTCGGCGGCAAGGTGCTGATCCCAACTGCGGCCCATATCCGCAATCTCGACGCCGCCCGGCTTGCCGCCGACGTCATGGGCGTTGCGACGCTGGTCATCGCCCGCACCGATGCGGAAGCGGCAAAGCTCCTGACATCCGACATCGACGAGCGCGACCAGCCCTTCGTCGACTACGATGCCGGCCGCACGGTCGAAGGTTTCTATCAGGTGCGAAACGGCATCGAGCCGTGCATCGCGCGCGCCATCGCTTATGCGCCGCATTGCGATCTCATCTGGTGCGAGACCTCCAAGCCGGACCTCGAGCAGGCGCGGCGCTTTGCCGAAGGCGTGCACAAGGTCCATCCCGGCAAGCTGCTCGCCTATAATTGCTCGCCTTCCTTCAATTGGAAGAAGAACCTCGACGAGGCGACGATCGCGAAGTTCCAGCGCGAGCTCGGCGCGATGGGCTACAAGTTCCAGTTCATCACGCTCGCCGGCTTCCACCAGCTGAATTACGGCATGTACGAACTGGCGCGCGGCTACAAGCAGCGGCAGATGTCGGCCTATTCCGAGCTGCAGCAGGCGGAATTCGCCGCCGAGGTCAATGGCTATACCGCCACCAAACATCAGCGCGAGGTCGGCACCGGCTATTTCGACGCCGTGTCGCTCGCCATCACCGGCGGCCGGTCTTCGACCACGGCGATGCACGATTCAACTGAACATGCGCAGTTCAAGCCGGCTGCGGAATAACCCGAAAAGGAGGAGAAGATCATGGCATCCATTACACGCGTCCGGGAACGGGCCGAAGAGCAGACGACCAGCATGAGCGAGGATCAGCAGACGACGATCCGCATGCTCGCCAACGACCTGCATCGGTTGAACCAATCGGTCATGAAAGCCGTCGAGGCCGGCGTCTCGGTCGAACTGGTGCGCTCGGCCCGTCATCACGGCGGCGACGGCAATTGGGGCGACCTGCTGATCCCGATCGTCGTCACCAACCGGCATTGACCAAAGCCGACCGGCGCTGGGGCCTATGACGCTGGCCCGCTTCGTCAATCGCCGCGCGACCTATCGGACGCGCGGCGCTTTACTGTCTCCAGTTGATGCAGCCGTGGTCCCAAAACCGCTGCACAGGTTTAGGCGACTTGCTTCAGCCGCGGCTCGGTCGTTTTCCGGCGAAGAGATCGGCATAACTTTTGATCAGCTTGGTCATGCGGTCGGCGACCGTGCGGATCTCCGGGCGGTGGCGGTCCTCGGCATTCATGACGATCCATTGCCGGTGGCGCAATTCCGGCAACTCGCCGCCCTGCCGCTGTAATTCGGGATGGAGATCGCCGACGAAACAGGGAAGCACCGTCTTGCCGGCACCGGCGCGCACCAGATCCGGCAGCGAACGCGGCCGATTGACGGTGGCAACGATCGCCGTCCCGGCATGGGCGTGCGGCCAGCGCAGATAGGCCGATATCGCCTCTTCCTCAGCGACGGCAATCCAGCGCTCGTCGGTCTCGGCGGCGTTGCGCCTGATATAGACGGCATAGGCCACCTCCCCGAGCAGACGTGCGGCAAGATTGGCCTCCTCAGGCTCGAAGGCGCGAATACCGATGTCACTCTCGCGATAGGCAAGGCTCGCCCGCGCCTCGCCGATGGTGAGCGAAATGGCGAAGGCATCGCCCGGCATGCGGATTGCTGCGAAATTCTCGGTCAGCAGCCAGGCAAGCCAGGTGCCGGCGGCGACCCTGACGGTCGTGGCGCCCTCGCCGGATTGCCGCCACGCCGCCACCTTGCGGGCGGCGGCCTCCATTTCCTGCAGGTGATCGAGCAGCGCCTGGCCATCTTGGGTCAGACGGTATCCGGTCTGGCTGCGCGAAAACAATGCGCGGCCAATCTCTTGCTCGAGATCGAGCATGCGCCGGCCGACGGTCGCAGGACTGAGCCCGCTTGCGGTGCTCGCCCCCGTCAGCCCGCCGAGCCGGGCGACCTGCAGGAAAAGCTGATAGGAATCCCAACTTGCGTTTTTCATCAATGAAAAACATAGCGGGATTTTTCCCGTTTATAAAGAGAAATTCGACGCCTAGATCAGGTGATGTCTTACACAGGAAAGGACATTGTCATGATCGACATGATCACCATCGCAGGCACTATCGGCTATCGGCATTATCCCCAGCGAAGCGGTTGCAAGGCGGAAGAGGACAGATTCTATGCCGAGTTCGGGAACAATAGCCTCATTGGCTTTACCGCCTGGCTGACGTCGCTCGACCTCAACCTCAGAAAGCGCCGCAAGGCCGCGGCGCAATCCCGCAGCGGCTGCGGCTGCGCGGTTCAGGCGACTCTTCTTGCTCCGAGATGAGCCGGAGCCGATTCTGCAACGATGCGGAACCGCTCGATCAGCGCCATCAGCGTATCGGCCTCGCCGGCAAGCAGGCGGCTTGCCTGCGTCGTCTCGGCAACCATCGCCGCGTTCTTCTGGGTCATCTGGTCCATGGCGTTGACCGAACCGTTGACTTCCTGCAGCGCGGCCGACTGATCTCGGCTGGCGGTGGCGATGGTCTCGACATGGCCGCTGATCGCGATGATCTCCTGGCTGATCGAGGCAAGGACGCTGCCGGTCTTTTGGACCAGTTCGGACCCTGCCGTCACTTCGCGGCTTGATGTCTCGATCAGCGACTTGATCTCGCGCGCCGCATCGGCCGAGCGCTGGGCGAGTTCGCGGACTTCCTGGGCGACGACGGCAAAACCCTTGCCCGCCTCGCCGGCGCGCGCCGCCTCGATGCCGGCATTCAGCGCCAGTAGATTGGTCTGGAAGGCGATGTCGTCGATCACCTCGATGATCTGTTCGATACGCTGCGAAGCCTGCTCGATGCGATCCATGGCGGCGACGGCATCGCCGACGACGGCGCCGGAATTGTCGGCCGTCTTCTTGGTCGCAGCCACGACATTGTTGGCTTCACGGGCACGCTCGGCGGAAGAACGAACCGTCACGGTAATCTCTTCCACCGCGGCCGCAGTCTCCTCGAGGTTGGCCGCCTGCGCCTCGGTGCGTTTCGAAAGCTCGCCGGCAGAGGTGGAGACGGCGCCGCTGTTGCGCTGGATCGTCGCGGCGCTATCACGGATACCGGATAGCGTATCCTGGAGCCGCAAAAGAGAAGCGTTGAAATCGACGCGCAGCTGCTCCAGCCGGCCGACGAAGGGTGTGCCGATCGTCTGCGAGACATCGCCCTGCGACAAGCGCCCGAGGCCGGCGGCAAGCTGGTTGACGGCAAAGTCGATCTGGCCGTCGAGCGAGCGCTTGTCGGCATCGTTCCTGGCCCGTTCGGCATCGCTCAAGGCGCGCTGTTCGGCGGCCTGGGTTTCCAGGTCGCGCCTTGCGCGGGCACTGTCGCGGAAAAGCGCCAGCGCCCGGCCGATATCGCCGAATTCGTTCTTCTTGTCGACACACGGGATCGCCCCTTCGAGATCGCCCCCGGAAATCGCGTGAACGCTCGCGGTCAGCGCCTGCAAGGGCTTCACCGACAGGCGGATCGCATAGAAGGCGACAACACCGACGATCAGCATGACGATGGCGCCAACGCCGAGGACAAGCATCTGCAGCTCATACAGGCGCTGGTAATAGACCTCCATCGGAATGCCGATGAAGAGAATGCCGACATTGGCGCTCGACGCGTTTTTGATGGGGAAGTAACCAGTGATGAACTGGCGGCCGAAAAGCACCGCCGGGCCGTAATAGGCCTCGCCCTTGGCGAGAACCGGCTGGGCGGGGTGTTCGGCGACGAGCTTGGTACCGACGGCGCGGTCGCCGTTTTCCTTCTTGACGTTTGTGGATATGCGGACGTAGTCGCTGCCCTGCTTTTGGAAGATGGTCGCAACACCGGCGATCGACTGCGCCGTGCGGTCGACCAGCGAATGATCGGCAAGGGCCGGAATGGCGTCTTCGGTAACAGCGGAGAGCTGGTTGTCCTTCAGCTCGATCTTTGCCGCCTGATCGGCCGCGCCGTAGAGGACGGCCATGGCGCGGGTGGCTTCCCTCGCATCGGCGACAGCCCCATCCATGACATGGTGGCTCAGATTGTAATAGGTCACGCCGACAATGGCGGCCGTGCTGATCGCCAGCAGAAACAGCGTGATCGCAACGATCTGGCGTACGATCGACGTAGAGAAAAGGCGCAGCATCGAGACCCCCGGTAGATAGACCAAGGTCAAATTAGACTAAAAGCGTTAAGGAAGATTCTCCGTAAATCATGACCGCCGGAGATATTCATCGCCTCATTCCCGGGCGTTTTACGATTATCCCGGCCTGATAGACTGCCCGGCATTCGACCTCTCAAATCTTCTCAGTCGCGGCGCAATTTTTCAGAAATAGGAACGGCCCCGGAAAATCCGGGGCCGTTCGAATAAGAGGGGCCGGTCAACAATCAGGCGGCACGGTAGACCGGCGCGCCGGTGGCTTCGCCGTCGATCTTGAACTGCTGGATGAGCCTGCGTAGCGAATCGGCCTCGTCGGCCAGTTCGCGGCTGGCGGCAGTCGTCTCCTCCACCATGGCGGCGTTCTGCTGGGTCATCTGGTCCATCTGGTTGACCGTCGCGTTGACGCTCTGCAGCGCGTTGGATTGGTCGTGGCTGGCGCGAGCGATCATCTCGACATGCTGGCTGATCGTGACGATCTGGGCGCTGATCTTGGCGAGCACCGTGCCGGTCTCCTGCACGAATTGCGAGCCGGAATTGACCTCGTTGGTCGACTTGTTGATTAGCCCCTTGATCTCCTGCGCCGCGGCGGCAGAGCGCTGGGCCAGTTCGCGGACCTCCATCGCGACCACCGCGAAGCCTTTGCCGGCTTCACCGGCGCGCGCTGCCTCGATGCCGGCGTTGAGTGCCAGGAGGTTGGTCTGGAAGGCGATCTCGTCGATGACGCCGATGATCTGCTCGATCTGGCGCGAGGCACCTTCGATGCGGCTCATCGCGTCGATAGCATTGCTGACCACGACGGCGGAATCGTCGGCGCTGCGCTTGGCCTGACGGACGATCTGGTCGGCATCCTTGGCGCGTTCAGCCGACGAGCGAACCGTGACGGTAATCTGGTCGACCGCAGCCGCGGTCTCTTCGAGCGAGGCTGCCTGCTGTTCGGTGCGCTTGGAGAGGTCCTCGGCCGACTGGGCCATCTGGTTGCCGTTGCCCTGGATCAGCTCGACATTGTCGCGGATCTGGCTCATCGTCGCCTGCAGGCGCATCATCGAACCGTTGAAATCCTGGCGAAGCTGTTCGAGACGGCCGATGAAGGGCGTTCCGATCGTCGTCGAGATATCGCCCTGCGACATGCGTTCGAGGCCTGCGGCAAGCGCGTTGACCGCGAATTCGATCTGACGATCCATCTCGCGCTTTTCGGCGTCGTTGCGCTGGCGCTCGTGTTCGGCGGCGGCGCGTTCCTCGTCGCTCTGCTCCTCGATGCGGATCTTCGAGATGGCGTTTTCCTTGAAGATGCCGAGCGCGCGAGCCATGTCGCCGATTTCATCGTGGCGCTGCTCGCCGGAGATGCTGGTTTCCAGCGCCCCTTCGGCAATGCGGCGCATGGCGGCGGTGATCTGGCTGATCGGGCGCTGCAGCGTCAGCACAAGGGCAATGCCGCCGAGGATCGACAGAAGGATGCCGAGGCCGGTGGTCATGACGGAGATGCTGTTTGCCTGGGTGCGCTCGGTGCCGGCCGTCTGCTTCTGCAGTTCGGCAAAATCGGTCAGCTTTTTCCAGATCTGGTCAAGCTCCTGGCGGGCCGCGGCATAGGCCGCGACGCGCTCGCCGATCGTGTCGACGATCTTCGAGCCGCCGCCGGAGATGACGTCCAGCGCCGGCTGGATCGCGCCGGATATGCCTTCGGCAAAGCCCATGCCCTTGGCGCTGGTGACCAGCACCTGCATGTCCTTGCCGAGCGTGCCGGCCTGCTGCTGCAGGCGCACGAGATTTTCCTTGCTGGAATCGGCGAGGAAATCGGAAAGAACGATCTGCAGCGAATAGACGGAATTTTCGAGACGTCTCGTATCCTGCAGGACCGAGTTGGCCTGGGCAATCCGGCCGTCGAGCGCGGCGAATTCCTGCGTCGCGTCACGCATTTTCTGCGTCGCGGTCAACTGCGTATAGGTCGCGGTCTGGCGGAAGCGCGAAACGAGACGGCCGAGTTCGGTGGCGGTCTCGTCGGTCGGATTGGGCGTCTGGGCGATCGTCTTGATGCCGTCGATGGTCGCAGCCAGCGCGTCGACGACATTCTTCTGGTTGCTCGGAACCGAGATGGCAATCAGACGCTGAGATTTGACGATCTCCGGCATCTGTTCGTTGATGAAGGCGATCTTGTCCTGCGGTGTCTGCGGCTTGCTGAAGCCGCTGGCCACGGTGCCGAGAAAATCGCCGCCCTTCAGCAGGCGATCAGCGGTGCGAAGGGTAGCGGTGGCGGCACTCTCATCGCTTTGGACGGTATTTTGCAATTCCTCGGCCTGGTAGGACACAGTGAAGCGGGTGCTGATCACGCTCTTCTGCGCTGCGTCGATCTGCTCATGCAATGCCTGTTCCTGCTCGTGCAGCGCCCAGAGCTTGTCGACGACGCCCGAAATCTCCTTGGTGCGTCGCGATGCCTCCGCAAGGCTGTCGCGGCCGGCGGCCTCGGCGCCGACCTGGCTCAGCGTCTGGTCGAGCACACCTTGCTGGGTCTTCAGATCCGCGATCAGCTTGTCGCGCGCCTGCTGGCTGGTGACGCGCAGGAAATCGTCCATCGAACCGTAGAGATCCTTGAACCCGCTCAACGACTGCAGCACGCTGTTGGATATTTCCATGCGGCCCTGCAGAAGTCCGGAAGCATAGAGGCCCGTCAGGCCCACCGCCGAAATGGTGACGACGAAAGGCAGAACGAAGATCAGAACCTTGGTCTTGATCCTGAAGCGGGAAAGAATCTTGTCAATCAACATGGCGTTCCGGGCCTTTCATACACCACTCCTCCCGCAGGCGGCCACATGGCGCCAGCCGGGTGCACATCGAGCTGTTCTTATTTTACATTGGGGAACCCGGAGGCCAGGCGGCAGTCATTGCCAGTTCACGTCCAAACAACTTGGATATGCCCAAATATTCGCGAGCAATTGTGTCAGATTAGATATTAATTTTCGGATAAGCGGTTATGGTGGGATAAGCCAAGGCCGTGAAATAGTTGCAAGTTATGGGCCGCGACGCCGCGGTGCGACAATGAGCATGTCGCAACGTTGGTTCCAGGTCTGCGGACAGGATCAGATGAAGTGCGAGAGCAGCAGCGCGAGGCTGGCGGCAGTGGCGCCGGCTGCAAGCATCAGATAGCGCAGGGCGACCATCCGGGCGTTCGGCTTTGCCTCGGCAATTGCGATGGCGCGGGCGCGTCGTGCGTTTCTGTCCATGGTCGAAACCTCACTTCTCTCTGACACAACAACAATCCAACAAATCGGCTTGCCGGTAAAGCTTAATTTAGGGACGACCTTACAAACCGCCAATTGAGACAGGATGGCGCACCTCTATTAAGAAGTCTTGAATCGGTATCTCCGGATACTTCCTAGGCATGTCAAAAAATGTGCAGCGGTTTTGGGCCCACGACATGCATCAAAACAAAGAGCTTTAGACGCATTCGCCGGCGGCAAAACCGGAAGCCCAGGCCCACTGGAAATTATAGCCGCCGAGCCAGCCTGTGACGTCGACGCATTCGCCGATGAAATAAAGGCCGGGCACGGCTTTTGCTTCCATGCTGCGGGAATCGAGCGCTGACGTGTCGATGCCGCCGAGCGTCACTTCGGCGGTGCGGTAACCTTCCGAGCCGGACGGTTTAACCACCCAGTTCTGGACGCCGGCGGCAAGACGCAGCAGCGCCTTGTCGGGCAGGTCGGCCATGTTGCCGGAGATCTTTTCGCGCTCGACGAGAAATTGGGCCAGCCGTTTCGGCAGGATATCGCCGAGTGCCGTCTGCGGCGACTGACGGCCATTGATCTGTTTTGCCGTCTTCAGATGGGCCGCGATGTCGATATCCGGTTCGATCGAGACCACGACCTCGTCGCCCTCGCGCCAATAGGAAGAGATCTGCAGGATGGCGGGGCCGCTCAGCCCGCGATGGGTGAAGAGCAGCGCTTCACGGAAGGCGGTCCTGCCGTGGCGGATTTCGGCCGGGGCGGCAATGCCGGCGAGCGGCGCGATGCTTTCCAGCAGGCCGGGATCGAGCGTCAGCGGCACGAGGCCGGGGCGGGTTTCGAGCACGGCCAAGCCGAACTGCTCGGCGAGACGATAGGCAAAGCCGGTGGCGCCCATCTTCGGGATCGACTTGCCGCCGGTGGCGACGATCAGCGACGATGCTTCACAGTGACCTTCGCTCGTCGATACCCGGAAGCCGGCTTCGGTCTTTTCGACGCCGGATATTTCAGTGCCAAGATGCAGCACTGCACCGGCCATGCGCATCTCCGCCAGCAGCATGCGGATGATGTCTTTGGCGCTATCGTCGCAGAAAAGCTGGCCCAGCGTCTTTTCGTGCCAGGCGATGCCGTGGCCGTCGACCATGGCGATGAAATCGGCGGGCGTGAAACGGGCAAGCACCGACTTGCAGAAATGCGGGTTGGCGGAGAGGAAATTCTTCGGTCCGGCATGGATATTGGTGAAATTGCAGCGGCCGCCGCCTGATATGCGGATCTTCTCGCCAGGCGCCCTGGCATGGTCGAGGATGACGACCGAGCGGCCGCGTTTTCCGGCACGGATGGCCGCCATCATGCCCGCCGCTCCGGCGCCGATGATGATAACGTCGCTTTTGCGCTGCAAACCCGTTTCCCCGATCAAACCCGCGTCTTCTTTTTCCATCAAAGGGCGAAAGTCAACGTTTGCCACCCCTCGCCAATTGGCAAAGTCTGGTTATGATGGCGCCACGATCAACGCAAACCGGTGTGTCATGTCCCCAAAAAAGACGACGCTGAAGCCTGCCAGAAACGTACCCGCCTCGAAAAAAACTCCCCCGGAGCCCGGATCCCTGCGCGGCGTTGCGAACTGGAAGGAAGCAGCGCGGTGGCTGAGGGACAGGGGTATCGAAGACATCGAATGCATCACGCCGGACCTTGCCGGCGTTCCGCGCGGCAAGATGATGCCGAGCTCGAAGTTCACCTCGAACACTTCGCTGGCGCTGCCGTCGGCGATCTACCGGCACACGATTTCGGGCGAATATCCCGACGAGACGGAGAGCTTCCGCTATGAGCCGCGCGACAGCGACCTCAAGCTGATGCCCGACCTTTCGACGCTTTCCGTAGTGCCCTGGGAAACCGACCCGACGGCGCAGGTGATCTGCGATATCGTCGATTCGGACGGTGGGGAAGTGCCCTATACGCCGCGCAACGTGCTGAAGCGGATCATGAGCCTCTATCATGAGCGCGGCTGGAAACCGATCGTGGCGCCCGAGATCGAATTCTATCTCGTCGCCAAGAACGACGATCCCGACTATCCGCTGCACCCGCCCAAAGGCCGGTCCGGCCGCTCGATCCTCGGCGGCCAGGGCTATTCGATCGCCGGCATCAACGAGTTCGACGAGCTGATCGACGACGTCTATCATTTTTCGGAGAAGCAGGGGCTGGAGATCGATACGCTGATCCATGAAGAGGGACCGGCGCAGCTCGAGATCAACCTGCGCCACGGCAATCCGATCGAGCTTGCCGACCAGGTGTTCCTGTTCAAGCGGACGATCCGCGAGGCGGCGCTGAAACACGACATCTACGCGACCTTCATGGCCAAGCCGATGCAGGGCCAGCCGGGCTCGGCGATGCATATCCACCAATCGGTGGTCAATATCGAGACCGGCAAGAACATCTTTTCCAACCCCGATGGCTCGGCTTCGAAGGAATTCTTCCACTTCATCGGCGGCATGCAGAAATTCGTGCCGAGCGCGATGGCGATGCTGGCGCCCTATGTGAATTCCTACCGCCGCCTGCAGCCTGATATGTCCTGCCCGGTCAACAATGCCTGGGGTTACGACAACCGAACGACCGCCTTCCGTGTCCCGGTCTCCGATCCGCAGGCGCGGCGCGTGGAAAACCGGCTGCCGAGCTCGGACGCCAATCCCTATCTCGCGCTCGCCGCGTCGCTCGCCTCCGGCCTGCTCGGCATCATGAAGGAGATCGAGCCGACGGCGCCGACCGAGGATTCGGCCAATGAGGGTTCGATCGACCTGCCGCGCGGGCTGCTGGAAGCCGTGGCGCTGCTCGAGGACGAACCCGCCTTCGAGGAGATATTCGGTAAGCAGTTCATCGGCCTTTATGCCGGCGTCAAGCGCGGCGAGTTCGAGACCTTCATGCAGGTGATCAGCCCCTGGGAGCGGGAATTCCTTCTGCTCAACGTGTGAGGGAAGCATCATGGCATCGCAGGAGACGTGGCAGAGCCCGATCGCGCCCGGGCTGTCCTGGTATCAGGCAACCATCGGGGAGCGGCCCGCCTACCCCGCTCTCGACGGATCGAGAACATGCGACGTCGCGATTGTCGGCGGCGGTTATACCGGCCTGCAAGCCGCCTATAATCTTGCCAAGTCAGGCGTTTCAGTGGTCCTGATCGACGCCTGCCGCTTCGGCGACGGGGCGTCCGGGCGCAATGGCGGCCAACTCGGCACCGGTCAGCGATGGTGGCCGGAAGAACTCGAGGAGAAGGTCGGCTACGAACGCTCGAAGGCGCTGTTCGATCTTGCCGAGACGGCCAAGCACCATCTCATCGATTTCGCCCGCGAGCACCAGATCGAGATCGACTATGTGCCCGGCCAGCTCAATGTCGCACACAAGGCGAGCTACAAACGCGACTACTATGAAAATGCTGAAATCGCCGCACAGCGCTACGGCTATCCGCATCTCAGCTTCATGGACGAGGAGGAAACGCAGGAGAGGCTCGGTTCGAAGCGTTTCCATTGCGGCGTGCGCGATGTCGGCACCGGCCACATCCATCCGCTGAAGCTGCTGGTGGGGCTGGCGCGGATCGCCGCCAATGCCGGTGCTGAAATCTTCGAGATGACCAAGGCAACGGCGATCCGCCAAAGCGGCGGCAAGGTGACGATCGAAACCGAAAGGGGGACGATCACCGCTGAGCGGGCTCTGATCGCCTGCAACGGCCATATCGGCGACCTCGAGCCGGTGACGGCGAGCCATGTCATGCCGATCCGCTCCTTCATCGGCGCCACGGCGCCGCTCGACGGGCATCCCGATGTGCTGCCCGGGGGCGAGGCCGTGGCCGATTCGCGCTTCGTCGTGCGCTACTTCCGCAAATTCGGCGACGGCCGCCTGCTGTTCGGCGGGCGCGAGGCCTATACCACGGACAATCCGCGGGACATTTCGCGGCACATCCGCCGGCAGATCGCCGAGATCTATCCGGACCTGAAGGACATCGAGATCACCCATGCCTGGGGCGGCAGCGTCGGCATCACCTTGCCGCGCCAGCCATTCGTGCGCGAGGTCATGCCCGGCGTCATCTCGATCGGCGGTTATTCCGGCCATGGCGTCATGCTGTCAAACTACTGTGGCAAGCTCTACGCGGAAACGGTGCTTGGAAAATCTCGCGATCTCGACCTCTTCACATCGCTTGATATTCCAGCCTTTCCCGGGGGTGCGCGCATGCGGGCGCCGTTGCTTTTCCTCGCCTTGTCGTGGTTTGCGCTTCGCGACAAGTTTTAGTCCGATTGCGGATTTCCTCTTCCGGAAATTCGCTCTAAAACCTGTGCCTGAGAGATTCATTGCACTGCACACTGGCTTTTTTAAATCGATTAGATTAAAAGAGCCGTCAACCAAGCCTGATTGAGAGACAAGCTCATGAGCAGCCAGATTATTCCCGTTGAGCCTTTTGATTACGTCGTTTTCGGCGGCAGCGGCGACCTTGCCGAGCGCAAGTTGCTGCCCGCCCTTTATCATCGCCAGATCGAAGGCCAGTTCAGCGAACCGACCCGCGTGATCGGCGCCTCGCGCAGCCCGTTGACCCACGAGGAATACCGCAATTTTGCCCGCGATGCGCTGAAGGAACACCTGAAGAAGGGCGAATATGACGAGGCTGAGGTGGAGAAGTTCTGTGCCCGCCTCTACTACGTCTCGGTCGATGCCCGCACCGACAGCGGCTGGGATCAGCTGAAGAAATTGCTGGATGAGGGCAAGGAGCGCGTGCGCGCCTTCTATCTGGCGGTTGCGCCCGGCATCTTCGGCGACATTTCGCAGAAGATCCACGACCACAAGCTGATCACCAAGTCGACCCGCATCGTCGTCGAGAAGCCGATCGGCCGCGATCTCGCCTCGGCGCTGCAGCTCAACGACACGATCGGCCGCGCCTTCAAGGAAGAGCAGATCTTCCGCATCGACCACTATCTCGGCAAGGAGACGGTGCAGAACCTGATGGCGCTGCGCTTTGCCAACGCGCTCTACGAGCCGCTGTGGAACGCCAACTACATCGACCACGTGCAGATCACCGTGGCTGAATCGGTCGGCCTCGAAGGCCGCGCCGGCTATTACGACACTGCGGGTGCACTGCGCGACATGGTGCAGAACCACATCCTGCAACTGCTCTGCCTGACGGCGATGGAAGTGCCCTCGTCGATGGATTCGGAGGCCGTTCGCGACGAGAAGCTGAAGGTGCTGCGCGCGCTGAAGCCGCTCAATGCCTCCAACGTCGAGCAGGCGACGGTCCGCGGCCAGTATCGCGCCGGCGCATCGGGCACCGGCCCGGTCAAGGGCTACCTTGAAGAGCTCGAAGGCGGCGTCTCGAACACCGAGACCTTCGTCGCCATCAAGGCCGAGATCAACAACTGGCGCTGGGCCGGCGTTCCCTTCTACATCCGCACCGGCAAGCGCCTGACCGGGCGCATGTCCGAGATCGTCATCACCTTCAAGCCGATCCCGCACGCGATCTTCGACCAGGCGGCCGGGCGCATCGTCGCCAACCAGCTGATCATCCGCCTGCAGCCGGACGAGGGCGTCAAGCAGTCGCTGATGATCAAGGATCCGGGTCCAGGCGGCATGCGCCTGCGCAATGTCTCGCTCGACATGAGCTTCGCCCAGGCCTTCAATGTCCGTAATCCCGACGCCTACGAGCGTCTGCTGATGGACGTGATCCGCTCCAACCAGACATTGTTCATGCGCCGCGACGAAGTGGAAGCCGCATGGAAATGGGTGGATCCGATCCTCAAGGGTTGGGAAACGACCGGCCAGCAAGTGCAGGGCTATACGGCCGGCACCTGGGGGCCGAGCCAGGCCATCGCGCTGATCGAGCGTGACGGCCGCACCTGGCATGACGAAATCTAGGACGAAATCGATGGCATCGACCCTGCATTCCTTCGCCAGCGCCGCAGACCTCGCCGGCAGTCTCGCCGATAAGGTCGCGGATACGCTTTCGGCAGCGATCGCCGCCCGCGGAACGGCCTCCATCGCCGTTTCCGGCGGCTCCACACCGAAGACCTTCTTCCAGGCGCTTTCGACACGCGACATCGCCTGGGAAAAAGTGACGATCACGCTTGTCGACGAACGCTTCGTGCCGGCCGACAATCCACGCTCGAACCATCTGCTGGTCGACGCCAATCTGCTGCAGAACAAGGCGAAGGCGGCACGCTTCCTGCCGCTCTATCAGGATGTGGCCTCCGTGGAGGAGGCAGCAAGGCTCGCAACAGAGAAGACCAAGGCGATCAGTTCACCCTTCGACATCGTCATCCTCGGCATGGGCGGCGATGGCCACACGGCCTCGTTCTTTCCCGACGGCAGCAATCTTGCCAAGGCGATCGATGCATCGACGCCGCGCGGCATCATCACCATGGAAGCGGAAGGAGCCGGCGAGCCGCGCCTGACCTTCACCTTCTCCAGTCTTGAGGATGCCGCACTCCTGGTTCTCCATATTGAGGGCGAAGGCAAAAAAGACGTTCTCGCCAAGGCGGAAGGCAGCGGTGACGAGGCAGAAATGCCGATCCGCGCCGTTCTGCGCCGGGCTACTTCCCCGGTCGAGATCTACTGGGCTCCCTGATCCGCCGCAGATCTGAAATTCAGATTTAGGCCGGAGCCGCCGAAACAGATAGAGACAACGAACAAGGCAGGGATTTTCCATGTCCGCTCATGCACGCATCTCTGCGATCACCGATCGCATCGTCGAACGCTCGAAGCCCACCCGCGAACGCTATCTCGAACGCCTGCGCGCGGCCGCCTCGCAGGGTGTCGCGCGCTCGGTGCTTGGCTGCGCCAACCTTGCCCACGGCTTCGCCGTCTGTTCCCCCGCCGACAAGGATGCGCTCGCCGGCGACCGCATCCCCAATCTCGGCATCATCACCGCCTATAACGACATGCTCTCGGCCCACCAGCCGTTCGAGACCTATCCGGCGATCATCCGCGAGGCAGCGGCCGAAGCAGGCGGCGTGGCGCAGGTGGCCGGCGGCGTGCCGGCGATGTGCGATGGGGTCACCCAGGGACAGCCCGGCATGGAGCTCTCGCTCTTCTCGCGCGACCTGATCGCCATGTCGGCGGGCGTCGGCCTGTCGCATAACATGTTCGATGCCGCCCTCTTCCTCGGCGTCTGCGACAAGATCGTGCCCGGTCTGGTGATCGCGGCGCTCTCCTTCGGGCACCTGCCGTCGATCTTCGTTCCGGCTGGTCCGATGACCACAGGCCTGCCGAACGACGAGAAGTCGCGCGTGCGCCAGCTCTTTGCCGAAGGCAAGGTCGGACGCGCCGAACTGCTGGAGGCGGAATCGAAATCCTATCACGGCCCCGGCACCTGCACCTTCTACGGCACCGCCAATTCCAACCAGATGCTGATGGAGATCATGGGCTTCCACATGCCCGGCTCGTCCTTCATCAATCCCGGCACGCCGCTACGCGAAGCGCTGACGCGCGAAGCCGCCAAGCGGGCGCTGGCGATCACCGCCCTCGGCAACGAATTCACGCCGGCTGGCGAAATGATCGATGAGCGCTCGGTCGTCAACGGCGTCGTCGGCCTGCATGCGACCGGCGGCTCGACCAATCATACGCTGCACCTCGTCGCCATGGCGCGGGCAGCCGGCATCCAGCTCACTTGGCAGGACATTGCCGAGCTTTCGGAAGTCGTCCCGCTGCTTGCCCGCGTCTATCCGAACGGGCTTGCCGACGTGAACCATTTCCAGGCGGCCGGCGGCATGGGTTTCCTCATCAAGGAACTGTTGAAGCACGGTCTGGTGCACGACGACGTGCGCACCGTCTTCGGCCAGGGCCTCCAAGCCTATACGGTCGACGCCCGTCTCGGCGAAAACGGCGGCGTCCTGCGCGAGCCGTCGCCGGAAAAAAGCGTCGATCCCAAGGTTCTCTCCAGCATCGAGACGCCGTTCCAGGCGAATGGCGGATTGAAGATGCTGCGCGGCAATCTCGGCAAGGCGGTCATCAAGATATCCGCCGTCAAGCCGGAGCGCCACATCATCGAGGCTCCGGCAATCATCTTCCACAGCCAGCAGGAACTGCAGGATGCTTTCAAGGAAGGCAAGCTCAACCGCGATTTCATCGCCGTCGTGCGCTTCCAGGGCCCGAAGGCGAACGGCATGCCGGAGCTGCACAAGCTGACGCCGCCGCTCGGCGTGCTGCAGGACCGCGGCTTCCGCGTGGCGCTGCTCACCGACGGGCGTATGTCCGGCGCATCCGGCAAGGTGCCGGCCGCAATCCACGTCACGCCGGAAGCGGTCGACGGCGGTCCGATCGCCCGCATCCGCGAGGGCGACATCATTCGCCTCGACGCAATCAAGGGCACCCTCGAGCTGCTCGTCGACGCAGCCGATTTGGCCGAGCGCGAGCCGGTGACCGTCGATCTCTCCGACAATGAATTCGGCATGGGCCGCGAGCTCTTCGCGCCGTTCCGCCGCGCCGTGGGACCTTCGGATCAGGGTGCGAGCGTGCTCTTCCACCACTGAGCGTGATGGCTTCTGGCAAACAAAAACCCGCGGGGGGGCGCGCAGCACCCCGCGGGTTTTCGATATCGGTGCAGTGATACGCTCTAGGCGCGGATATCGAGAACGTAGTCGCGGTGCGCCGGATGGGTGCTGTAGACGAAGATCTTGTTCAGCTCCTTCTGCGTCAGCAGGCGCAGGAAGCGGACGTCGATCGTATTGTTGGCGTTGACCTTCATCAGCAGGCAACCGACCTTGGTGATGCGGGCATCAGGAATATCCAGATAGAACTGCTTCGGCAGGCTGAACTGGGTGAGGATCGCGAGTGTCGCGCTGCTCATCGAGATCCGGACAATGTCGCAGCGGCGCGAAGCCGCGTGCATGACGCCCTTTTCCGTATATTCGATGCGCGCGGCATTCATCGTGTCCTCCATCTTGAACCGCGCCTCGCGGTCGTACATGAAGGATTCTTCCTTGCTCAGGAAATGAGATTTTGGCTGTGACGGATTGGAAGCGGCCACCTGCTTATCCCCCTCATAAATTGACGAGGAAAAGGTAGCAGCCGATCTTTAACAGAAAGTGAGAATTCGGTCCGTCCCGCACAATTCCTGGGGTGATTACCCCAAAAATGGCCGCCTTACTTTCGGTAGGTATGACCGGTTGCATCAAAGAGATGCAACTTCTGCCTGTCAGCGGCAAACCGCATCCTCTGGCCCTTCTTCACATCGCAGATGCCGGGCAGCTTGACGACGATCGGCTCGCCGGGAACCAGGCCCTCGATATAAAGCAGCGTCACTTCGCCGAGCGCTTCGACGATCGACACTTCACCTTCAAACAGGTAGTCGGCGCCATCGGCAACCCCGAGATCCTCCGGACGCACGCCGAAGCTTGCCTGCTTGCCCATTTCCGACGCATCGGTCGCCACATCGAGGGTCACCGACATGCCGCCGGTCAGCGTCACCGTCGTCTGGCTTCCGGTTCCGGCGACCGTCGCCGGAATGATGTTCATCGCCGGCGAGCCGATGAATTTCGCGACGAAGAGGTTTGCCGGGCGCTCGTAGAGGTCCAGCGGCGCGCCGACCTGCTCGATATTGCCGGCGGAGAGAACGACGATGCGATCAGCAAGCGTCATCGCCTCGACCTGGTCATGGGTGACGTAGATCATCGTCGTATCGGCCATCTGTTCGTTCAGACGGGCGATCTCGATGCGGGTCGCGACGCGCAGCGCGGCATCGAGGTTGGAGAGCGGCTCGTCGAACAGGAAGACCTTGGGATCGCGGCAGATGGCGCGGCCGATCGCCACGCGCTGGCGCTGGCCGCCGGAAAGCGCCTTCGGGAGGCGATCGAGATATTGGGTCAGTTGCAGGCTCTCGGCCGCCGCCCGGACGCGGCGGTCGATCTCCTGGCGGCTTTCGCCGGCGATCTTCATGCCGAACGCCATGTTGTCGAAGACAGTCATATGCGGGTAGAGCGCATAAGACTGGAAGACCATGGCGATGCCGCGCTTGGAGGGCGGCACGTCATTGACGAGATGGCCATCGATATACATCTCACCGCCGGTGATCGCCTCGAGACCGGCGATCATGCGCAGAAGCGTGGACTTGCCACAGCCGGACGGACCGACGAAGACGATGAATTCGCCCTGCTTGATATCGAGATCGATACCATGGAGAACATCCACGGAACCGTAGGATTTGCGGATATCCTTCAGCGTCAGTCCAGTCATTTCTCTCTCCCTGTGTTCCCTGGGCCTGTGTTTCCTTAGGCCTATGTTCCTTAGGCAAGACGGGCGAAATACGCCCCCCAGGCCGGAATATCGATCTTGTCGCCATAGTTGTTGCTGGTAAAGCCATGGCCCGTCAATGCCTGCCATTCTCCCGCCGGTAAGATGACGCCGGCCTCGGCCGGGCTCATGTTGAAGATGCAGAGAAGCTTCTCATTGCCGTATTCACGGGTGAAGACCAGGGTATCGCCCTGTGTTTCCTCGAATTCGATCTCGCCCTTGGCAAAAGCTGGGTGCAGCTTGCGAAAGGCGATGAAGCGGCGATAGTGCTCCAGCACGGAAGTCTCGTCGCCCAGTTGGACGCTGACGGCACGCAGGATATGTTCGACCGGCACCGGCAACCAGGGCTTGACCGTCGAGAAGCCGCCCTGGGCGACCTGGCTGTCCCAGACCATCGGCGTGCGGCAGCCGTCGCGGCCCTTGAATTCCGGCCAGAACTGGATGCCATAGGGGTCCTGCAGATCCTGATAGGCGAGATCGGCCTCGGTCAATGCCAGCTCCTCGCCCTGATAGAGGCAGACTGAGCCGCGCATGGTCATCAGCAACGAAGCATAAAGCTTGGCAAAGGCGTCGTGGTCGGCGACCAGCCCGCCCCAACGGCTGACATGGCGCATGACGTCGTGATTGGAGAAGGCCCAGCAGGCCCAGCCATCCGGTGCCGCCGCTTCGAAATCCTGCATCACTTCTTCGACGCGCTCCGGCGTCAGCGGATCGGGCGCCAGGAACTCGAAGGCATAGCACATATGCATCTTGTCGTTGCCGGAGGTGTATTCGCCGACGATTTCGAGGCCGCGCTGGCTGTCGCCGACTTCGCCGACGGCGGCGATCGCCGGGAATTCCTCGAGAACGGCGCGGAAGCGCTTCAGGAAGGCAAGGTTTTCGGGCCGGTTCTTGTCGTAGAGATGCTCCTGAAAATTATAGGGATTGACCGCCGGCGCCGTCGAGGCGTTGCGGCGCTCGGGCGCAAGCGCCGGGTTGTCGCGCAGTTGCGTGTCATGGAAATAGAAATTGATGGTGTCGAGGCGGAAGCCGTCGACGCCGCGATTGAGCCAGAAGCGCACGACATCGAGCAGACGGTCCTGCACTTCCGGGTTATGCAGGTTCATATCCGGCTGCGAGGTCAGGAAGTTGTGCATGTAATATTGCATGCGCGTCGGATCCCACGCCCATGCCGAGCCGCCGAAAATCGACAGCCAGTTGTTCGGCGGCGTGCCATCCGGCTTGGCATCGGCCCAGACATACCAGTCGGCCTTGGCGTTGGTCTTGCTGGACCGGCTTTGCACGAACCAGGGATGCTGATCCGAGCTGTGGGAGATGACGAGGTCGATCATCACGCGTATGCCGAGGCGATGGGCCTCGGCGATCATCGTGTCGAAATCCACCAGCGTGCCGAAGATCGAATCGACGTTCTCGTAGTCGGAAACGTCATAACCGAAATCGCGCATCGGCGAGGTGAAGAAAGGCGAGATCCAGATCGCATCGACGCCAAGGCTTGCCACATGCGGCAGGCGGGCGGTGATGCCCTTGAGGTCGCCGATGCCGTCACCGTTCGAATCTTGGTAAGAGCGCGGATAGATCTGATAGATCACCGCGCCGCGCCACCAGTCCTTGTCAGGGGTCGAGATCGATTGGGAAGCCACGTTCATGGAATATCCTGTTTGAAGTCACGTTCGGGAATGGTCAGCCTCCCTTGACCGAACCCGCCAGCAGACCGCGCACCAGGTAACGCTGAAGCCCGAAGAAGACGAGCAGCGGCACGATGATGGTGACGAAGGCTGACGCCGTCAAAATCTCCCAATTGCCACCGCGCGAGCCGAGCAGCGCGTTCAGGCTGCCGGTCAGCACGATGTGGTCCTTGTCGGTGCCGAGGAAGACCATGGCGACGAGCAAGTCGTTCCACACCCACAGGAACTGGAAGATGGCGAAGGAGGCGAGTGCCGGGAAGGACAGTGGCAAAACGATGCGGACGAAGATCTCGAAATCACTCGCGCCGTCGACGCGGGCGGATTCGATGATCTCCTTCGGCAGGCCGGCGATATAGGCCCGCAAGAGATAGATGGCGAGCGGCATGCCGAAAGCGGTATGGGCAAGCCAGATGCCGGGATAGGTCTTCGACGGCTGGCCGAGCATGTTGCCGATCTCGTTGTAGAGGCGCAGCAGCGGGATCAGCGACATCTGCAGCGGCACGACGATGAGGCCAACGACGAGCGCAATCAGCAGCCCGCGGCCGGGAAATTCCATCCAGCTGAGCGCATAGGCGGCGAAAGCGGCAATCAGGATCGGGATGATCGTCGCCGGGATCGTCACGGTCAGCGAGTTGATGAAGGACTGGCCGATACCCTCGCCTCTTAGAACCGTATTGTAGTTCTGCAGCGTGAATTCCGGCGGCGCCGAGACGGATGCATAGATGCGCTTCGGGCGTTGGTCGGGCGAAAAGGCGGTGTTCTTCACATAGCGGTAGCTGCCATCGCTGTTGATCTGCAGGGTTTCACCGTCGCCGAGATCGGCGGTCTCCCCGGCCTTAAAGGCGGCCGGCTGCTGTATGCGGTTGCCGAAGGCCTTCACCGCCCGGCCGGCCTGACCTTCCAGCACATTGCCCGAGATGACGTAGCTGGCGCCCTCTTGCTTTTGCTGGTCGGGTGTACCGAGGCGGACCGCGGCGGTTTGCGTCGAGCCGACGAAGGCCGTCCACCAGCCGGAGACGACGATCTGGTCCTTGTCGCGCAGCGCGCTGACGAAGATGCCGAGTGTCGGGATGAGCCAGATGATGACGATCAGCAGAACGGCTGCGTGAACAAAGAGACGGGCGGGGCCCATCTTGAAGTAACTTCCGATAGCGGTCATCTCAGTGGCCCTTCAATTCGCGATTGGCGCGGCGCACGTTCCAAACCATGATCGGCGTGACGGCGAGCATGATGATGATGGCGATGACCGCACTTCGGCCGGAATCACCGCCACCGCGGAACATCCAGTCGAACATCAGGTTCGCCAGCACCATCGTCTGCCACTGGCCGTTGGTCATGGTCAGCACGATGTCGAAGACCTTGAGGACGAGGATAGTGATCGTCGTCCAGACGACGGCGATGGAGCCCCAGATCTGCGGCACCATGATGCGCCAGAAGATCTGCCAGCCATTGGCGCCGTCAATGACGGCGGCTTCGATCGTCTCTTCCGGAATGCCGCGAAGAGCCGCCGACAGGATGACCATCGCGAAACCGGTCTGGATCCAGATCAGGATGATCATCAGGAAGAAGTTGTTCCAGAAGGGAATGGAGATCCACACCTCCGGCGTGCCGCCGAAGGTCTGAACGATGGCGTTCAGCAGGCCGATCTGGACATCGTTGCCGCCGCGATATTCATAGATGAATTTCCAGATGACCGAGGCGCCGACGAAGGAGATCGCCATCGGCATGAAGACGATGCTCTTGGCGATATTGCCCCACCAGATGCGATCGGTCATCACGGCGATGACGAGGCCGAAGAAGGTGCAGGCAGCCGGCACCACGGCGAGCCAGAGGATGTTGTTGAAGATCGACTGGCGGAATTCGCGGTCACCGAGCGCCCATTTGTAATTGGCGAGGCCGACGAACTGCAGACCGGCGCGGTCGTAGAAGGAGAGGATGAAGGTCGCAACCACGGGATAGACGAGGTAGACGACGAGCAGGAAGAGCGCCGGGCCGATGAACAGCCATGGCCGGACGAGCGCGCGGCGGTTCAGATTGCGCGATGCCGCTCGGATGTCGCCATCCTTCACCGGCAGAGCCATGTCCAGAATCTTATTTGAAAAATAGAAATAGGCCGAACACGCGATCACGGCGGCGAACACGACGCCCAAAGCGGACACTATCTGCAACAGCATTTCGTCCCTCCCCTGCTTCCCCTGATCTTATTCCGATCGGTTTTTAATTCTGACGGGTCGACCTCAGTCACCGTCAATCTCTTTGATTGCCTGATCACAATATATCCTGCGATGGCCGGGCTCTTTGCGAGCCCGGCCAGTCATGCAAGCCGTGCCGCCGGCAAGCCGGCAGCATCGTCTTGAAGGATTACTTGATGCCGTCCCAGGCGCTCTGGATTTCGCCAGCGGCCTCTTCAGCGGACTTGCCACCGACGAAATCGACCATGCCCGTCCAGAAGGCGCCGGCGCCGATCTTGCCCGGCATCAGGTCGGAACCGTCGAAGCGGAAGGTGGTGGCGGAGGTCAGGATATCGCCTTCCTTCTTCATCTGTGGGTTGGCATAGGCCTCGGTGCTGACGCTCTTATATGGCGTCAGGAAGCTCGACTGCGCCATCCAGACCTCATGCGCGATCGGGGTCTTCAGGAAGTCGATGAAGGCGCGGGCCGTCTTCGAGTCCTTGGCGATCGAGACGAGCGTGCCGGCGCCGAGAACCGGCTTGCCGAGTTCGGGATGCGAAGCAAAGGTCGGCATGTAGAAGAAGTCGGCATCCTGGCCGAGCTTCGTGCCCTCAGGGAAGAAGGACGGGATGAACGAGGCCTGATGGTGCATGTAGCACTTCGGCGGAACCGCGAAGAGGCCCTTCGGGCTGTCGCGGAAATCGGTCGAGGCCACGGCCGCGACGCCGCCGTCGACGTATTTCTCGTTCTTGGCGAACTTGCCGAATTCGTCGATCGCGGCGACGACGGCCGGATCGGTGAACTTCAGCTCGTTGGTCGTCCACTTGTCGTAGGCTTCCGGCGGCTGCATGCGCAGCATGATATCCTCGACCCAATCGGTCGCCGGCCAGCCGGTGGCGCCGCCGGAACCAAGACCGATGCACCAGGGGACGCCGCCATCCTTGACGATCTGGTCGGTCAGGGCATGCAGCTCTTCCATGGTCGTCGGGATCTTGTAGCCGGCTTCCTCGAAGTTCTCCGGAACATACCAGACGAGCGACTTGACGTCGGCCTTATAAGGGAAGGCGTAGAAGGCTTCCTTGCCGTCCTTGCCCTTGTAGGTGCCGTAACCGACCCAGCTGTCGCCGGCGCCGTAATTGTCCTTGATCCACTTGGAATTGTCGTCGCCGAGCGGCGTCAGGAAGCCCTTGCTGGCGAGATCGGCGAGCAGGCCCGGTTGCGGCAGAATGGCAATGTTTGGCGGCGAGCCCGCCTGCGTGTCGATGACGATCTGCTGTTCGTAGTTTTCGGAAGAGGAGTATTTGGCATCGATGCCGGTGGCTTCGGTGAAGTAGGCAAGCACGCTCATGAAGAACGCCTCGTCCTCGCCGCGCCACGGTCCGAAGATCGTCAGCGGCTGACCCTTCAGATCGGCATGCGCAGCCTTGAATTCGTCATAGCTCTTCCAGTTGAACTTGGCATCCTGTCCCGGCGCAAATTTCAGATCGGCCGCAGACGCAGCACCGGCAAAAAGCGCTGCCACGGCAACGCCCATCAAAAATGACTTTTTCATGTGATCATCCTCCCATCACAGTCCCAACCGCGCTGAATTCCCTCAATAAAGAAATTTCAAAGCGCTTTGACACCCAACTCATTCCACTTTCGGTGGAATGGAGTCAAGTCAATTCGCGAAAACCCGCTGTGAACATGCCGGATATCGCGGCATATCGCGGCGCAGCAGCGCCTATCGGGAAATATGGAGCGATTTTTCTTGAGTCAAGCGCGCCAGATGATACATAATTGAAAGCGCTTTGGATGCCACTGGGAGGCGGCAGGCCTTTTCAAGACGGCTGATGGGCGGGCTGGGAGGAAGCATAGCAGGTGAATCTCAAACAGCTATCGGAATTGCTGGGGCTGTCTCAGACGACGGTGAGCCGGGCGCTGAACGGCTATCCCGAGGTCAATGAGGCGACCCGGGAGCGCGTGCTTCAGGCTGTCAAGGAAACCGGATACAGGCCGAACAAGGCGGCGCAGCGGCTTGCGACCGGCAAGGCAGGCTCGATCGGCCTCGTCATGCCGACGGCGCCCGGTCACCAGTCCGACGTGCATTTCGGTGAATTCCTGGCCGGGCTCGGCGAAGAGGCCGTGCGCCACGATTTCCACTTCGTGATCATGCCTGCCGACCCGGATGACGAGGTGGCGGCGCTGCGCCGCCTTGCGATCAGCGGCAATGTCGATGCCCTGTTCGTCGCCTATATGCGCGGCCACGACCCGCGGCTCGCCATGCTGAAATCGCTCTCCATGCCCTATGTCGTGCACGGCCGGTCCTTCGGTTCGGAGCCGGACTATCCCTATCTCGACATCGACAATGAAGGCGCCTTCTACGATGCGACGCGGCTCTTGCTGCAGCTCGGCCATACGCGCTTTGCGCTGATGAACGGACCGATGCATCTCGATTTCGCCATCCGCAGGAAGAACGGCGTCGTATCGGCCCTTGCCGAGCGCGGGCTCACGCTCGAGGAGGGTTGCATGAGCCACGCGCTGATGACGGACGAACAAGGCCTGCTGGCGATGGAACACTTCCTGCAATTGCCGGAGCGGCCGACGGCGATCCTCTGCTCCAGCACGGTGCTGGCGCTCGGCGCGATCCGCGCGGTCAACCAGGCCGGATTGCGGCTCGGTGAGGATATCTCGCTGATCGCCCATGACGACGTGCTGCCGCTGCTGAAACCGGAAAGCTTTTCGGTGCCGCTGACGACGACACGCTCTTCATTGCGGGCGGCGGGCGTTCGCATTGCGCAACGGCTGATCGGCACGGTGAAGCAGGCCGGCCCCTTCCCCGACCAGGAGCTCTGGAAGACCGAGCTGATCGTCAGGGCCTCGACCGGTCCTGCCCCGCGGCCGTAGTCAAAACTGGGGCGGCGTCTGCCCCGCAGCGCGATGAGCGGCGATGACGGTGTTGGCCATCAGCATGGCGATGGTCATCGGTCCGACGCCGCCGGGAACCGGAGTAATGGTACCGGCGACCGCCGAGACCTCCTCGAAGGCGACGTCGCCGACGAGCCGGGTCTTGCCCTCGCCTCTTTCGGGGGCCGCGACACGGTTGATGCCGACGTCGATGACCGTCGCACCGGGCTTGACCCAATCGGCCCTGACCATCTCCGGTCGGCCGACGGCGGCCACCAGGATATCGGCGTTGCGGCAGACCTCGGCAAGATTCTTGGTCCTGGAATGGGCAATCGTCACCGTCGCATTGGCGTTGAGCAGCAATTGCGCCATCGGCTTGCCGAACAGGTTGGAGCGGCCAATGACGACGGCGTTGAGGCCGGAGAGATCCTCGCCATGGGTGCGGCGGACGAAGACCATGGCGCCGGCCGGGGTGCAGGAGACCAGTCCGGTCTTCAGGTCGCCGGTGGCGAGCTTGCCGGCATTGACGACGCTCAGGCCGTCGACATCCTTTACCGGCAGGATCGACTGGATGATCGCCTCGCTGTCGAGCGGCTTCGGCAAGGGCAGTTGCACCAAAATGCCGTGGATCGACGGATCGGCGTTGAGGGTGGCGACGAGAGCTGCCAGATCCTCCTGCTTCGTCTCAGCCGGCAGCGTGTGCTGAACGGATTTGAAGCCGCACTCCTTGGCCATGCGGCCCTTGGAGCCGACATAGGCGTGGCTTGCCGGGTCATCGCCGACGATGACGACCGCAAGGCCGGTGGTGACGCCGCTGCTCTTTTCCAGCGCCGCCGTCGCACTCTTGACCGTCTGAATGACCGATGCAGCTACGTTCTTTCCGTCGATTACTGTCGTCACGCGTCTCTCCGCCCTGTTTCGCGTCAATCTATGGATACTCGGCGAGCGTCAATTGCCCGCTAACGCCCTATCCTGTCGGAAAGCGGCAATGCAATAGCAAGCTTGCAAGGAAATGTTCGTTCAGCGCAGCGGCTGCCGCGCTTCGAGCGCATGCACACGAAGCCGGTCGCGCAGGCCGGAGATTTCGGAGCGCAGCAGCTCCATTTCGTCGGCTGGTGCGAGGGCCTGCGCGGGCATCGAGGGCAGTGGGGCCTGCGGCCGGGATACGGGCATTTTCTCGCTTGTGGACTCGGCGACAGGCCTACGCCGCCGGAGCAGGAAGGTCGCGGCAAGGCCTGTCGCAAGGCCCGTCGCGGCACCGGCCAGCGCGCGGCCGGCCAGGCCATCGCTTCCCAATACTGCGGTTGCCAATGCCGGCTTCAGGAGAACGACACGACCGTCGGCGGCCGTTTCCGCCGTTGCGGACGACGCCTCTTCGAGGCGCGAGCGGGCGGCATTCGCCTTTTCGCTGAGTTCGGTCAGGCGTGACAAATCGACGCCGGTGTCCCGGCTCTGGGCGATCAGCGTGTTGCGGCGATCGTTCAGACCCTTGCGCGCATCGACGGCGACCTTGGCGGAGAGGTTGGCAGCCTGGGCAAGACGGCTAAGCTCCTTGCCCATATTCTCCTTGAGACCGTCAGTTTCGGCCTGCTGCTGCAAGAGGCGCGGATGACGCGGACCGAGTTCGGCCGAAAGCTGCGCAAGCGTCGTTTTGGCGACGGCATATTTGTCGCGCCAGTCCTGCAGCGCCGGCGAAAGCATGTCGGAGGGGAGCGAACCGTCGAGCACTTCGGCAAGTTTTGCAGCCTTGAGCCGGTCGGCCTGCGCCTTGGCGGCAAGGATGTTCTGGTCGGCCGCTTTCAGATCGGCATCGAGCCGATCGATCTGGCGGCGAAGATCGATCGCCACCTTGACGTTGCCCTCGCCGCTCTTCGCGGTGAAGGCGGCAAGCTCCGCCTTGACCTCGTTATAGGTTTTACGCAAGGCGGTATCGGTCTCGACGTTGCCGCCGGCTCCGTCTGCGGCGGACACCGCTTCGGCAAGCCTTGCGGCGATGCGCATGGATTTGCCGCTGTCGCCGGTCGTCACCCTGACGAGGATGGTGCCGGCGGCGGCATCGGGCAGTATCTCGACCGCATGTTTCAGCGTCGCCTCGGCCCGCGAAGCCGGATCGGCAGCAGCGCCGGTCGCCGAGAGGAGATCGAGCGCAACGCCGAGCGCATTGGCACTGGCGCCGGCAAATTCGGGATCATGATCGAGTTTCAGGGCGGCGACCGTCGAAGCAACCACCCTCGCCGACAGCAGCCCTTTCACTGCTGCCTGGGTGAAGGCAGCGCGGCTTGCGGCATCGCTCTTCACCGCAAGCGTCGTCTCGGCACGGTAGAGGGCCGGCGAAGCTGGCATCAGCGCCGGCAAGCCCGCGCCGATCATCGTCGCGGCGGCCACCATCATCGCAAGGCCGATCCCGCTCGCTCGACGCCGCTGCGCTGCCGGCCGGGGCTCGGCGGGTTCTTCACGAACCGCGGCCAGCGGTTCGGGTGAGCTCATCGGCTCGTCGGCCGGAACGCTCAGCTCTTCATCGTCCGCCGGCTCTTGAAGAATCGGATGGCCGACATCGTTGGCGGCCCGAAGGCGGTTGCCGAGGATGGTTTCGATGCGGTCGACCAGCGGTTCGGTGCGCGCCGCTCTTGTGCGCTGTTCTTCCAGCGCGCGACCGATGGCGCGCAGTAATTCGGCCTCGGGCGGCGCGATATCAGGCCTGCTCGACCGGGGCGGCCCATAGGAATCGTCATGGGCGCGGGGCCTTGCGGCTGCGCGATCCTGGAAGCTGTTTCTGGCCCTGATATCGTACATTTGCACCACATCTCATGCACATGATGGCCGAGTTCGCTCACCCGCACGAATGCAGATGATTAAGCGACTCTAAATATTCATGGCAAAGAAATGGTTAACCGCAGCGGGCAAGAATTGCTAAGCCGCGCGTCCTGTTAGACACGCGGCGCTATAGGTCAGCTCGCCTTCTTACGCTCCGCCCGCGGCTGAAGCGCGCTGCCGTGCTCTTCCGGATGGCTGAGGATCCTTTCGCGCCGGCGGAAGCGGTAGCGCAGGACATGGAAGAGGAAGACCGGGATGCCGATGATGTAACGGCGCCAGAGGCGCGTCGGCTCCTGTAGCAGGCGATAGGCCCATTCCAGGCGCATCATCCGCACCGTCTTCGGCGCACGCGGGACGGCGCCGGAGACGAAGTCGAAGAGAGCGCCGACGGTCAGCACCAGGCGCGCATGATCGGCGCGGATATTGTTGTGAACCCATTTCTCCTGCAGCGGCGTTCCCATGCCGACGATCAGGATATCGAGCTTCTGGTGCTCGAGCTCCTCGATGACTTCAGTGGAATCGACCTTGTCGAAGTAACCGTCGGAAACAACGACGAATTCGTGCCAGGGCGTGTGCTTGCGGAAATTTTCCGCCGCCGCCTCGACGACCGAGCGCTTACCGCCGATGAGACCGATGCGGCGCGGAGCCTCCATGAAGGTCAGGAAAGCCGGCACGAAATCGGTGCCGTTCAGATTGGCGGGAAATGGCGCGCCATGGGCGATCTGTGATGCGATGTTGAGGCCGATGCCATCCGGCAGCACCAGATTGTGCGACATGATCCGGTAATATTCGTCGTCGCGCAGCGTCGTCAGCATGTTGTGGGCGTTGACGAAGCAAACCACGGTCTGGCCGACGGGAATGGAGGCCAGCTCGTTGATGAAAACGAGGGCGTCGTCCCAGCCGAGATCGCAGACCGGCAGATCGAAGATCGTCCGCCGCGATGCGAGCACCGCGAAGTTTGCAATCAGATTCATTCCTACCTCCTGCCGAGGGTGCTGCATGCGCCCGACATCCCGGAAAACAAGCCCATATTTCCGCACCGGAGGTCTCGAAAGGACCCGGTCGCGTCCCGCTGGTGGGCGTCGCTCCGATCCCGGATAAGCGGCGCATGCCAAGCTGTGACAGCTGATATAACAGGACGGTTTCAAACAACCCTTAGGAAAATTCCTTGAATTTCCATGCTCGCATAAGTGGTTTGTTAACCAAGCGCGCCAACGACAAACGGCGCCCTCGGGCGCCGTTTGTCGTCGATGAAATGATAGTCCTTAATGGGCCGCTGGCGCCGGTGCTTCGGCGGCCGGTGCGGTCTCGACGATCTTGACGGGCGCGCCCACCTTCTTCGGCTGACCGGCGGAGCTTTCCTTGACCTCTTCCTTGGAGAGATAGTCGAGCTGTTCCAGCATCACGTCGGCGACGTATTCGCCGCCGAGGCGCTCGTTCATGCCCTTCTTGATCTCCTCACGGAAAGCCTTCGGATCGAAAGATTTGATGTGGGCGATATCAACCATCTTGTTGCCGACGAGCAGGCTGAAAAGCTCGTCCGTCGTCATCTCGCTCAGCGGCAGCGTCACGCCTTTCAGCATGTCCTTGTTCATCATGAAAGAAACGCGGCCGAGGAAATAGCCGGTGATCGCACCGTTGCCGATAATCGGCACCGTGATCGTTTCGCCCTTCACCAGTTCAAGCGCGCTTTGCTTGGAATCCGTTGCTGCGGGCGCCGGCGCGGTCGCCAGGTACACCGAGATATAGACCGATGCCAAGGTGATGGCGCAAACCCAGACACCGGTGAGGACGAGCTTGATCATCAGTTTCCACGCGCGGCGAATTGTTCCTGGGAATAGGTGCCGTCGGCATCGGCGTCCTGAACTGCGTTCTTCAGCAGGTCGGCGACAGCGCGAACCGCTTCGAGATGCGCCTCGACGCGACGGGCATTGAGAACCAGTTTTTTCTTCAGGCCGTGCAACTGATCGAGATGGGCAGCGGCAAGCTCGGCCGGATCGGTATCGCGGAAAAGCATCGACAGCTCGTAGAGGCAGCGGCTCTTATGGGCATTGGAGACCTTGAGATCGAACTGCGGATCGTTGCCGATCCGGGTGTTCTCATTATCGATGATCATTTCGAGGCGTCCGAGAACGGATTTGATCCTGTATTCGTTCGAAATTATTTCCATGGTACCCTCGGTTATGCTTCGCTTAGAGCATGATGCCAAAAAACGTGCGCGGTTTCGGACGACAGCATGCTCTAACTGTTAATTGGAACGGGATTCGATTTTTGGCCGACGGGCCTAAGATCACCCTGTTCTATCGGGCTTGGCTTCGGCGGTCGGCGTGCCAAAGGTCTTGCGCTGGAAGTCGTCGATCATGCTGAGCGCGGTGTTGCGGTCATCGTCGTCGGTGGAGGCATTGACGATCTTGCCTTCCTGCCGGCGCAACTGCTCGCTGTACATCTGCTTGGCGATGCCGATGCCGTCTCCCTTGGCCATGGTGTTGCCAAGCTGTTCGGCCATCATGCCTTTCCAGATATCGCCGGTCGCGCCCTTGCCGTAGACCTCTTCGCTTTCGCTCGGCAGCATGGACTTGACGAAATTCTGCAGGACCATGGCCTCGAACTTCCGGTAGCTTTCCGGAACTTCCTCGGTCTTGGTGCGGTTCTGGACGTTGGCGAGGCCGCTCTTCTGGCCGACATGATCGAGAACGTCGACCGTATTGGAGAAGCCCTTGCCATTTTCGGCGAGACTTGTTGCGGCAAAGGCCGCACGATTTGCCTTCAACTTTTCCTGGGCCGCCTGGACCTCCATGGGGTCGGCAGCTTTGACAACATCCAGGACCAGATCACTGGGAGGCGATATAGCCACGTTACAATCCTCTGAATTTAAGATCGTAACGACTATAGTTTTTGAAGCTTGCTGGAGGCTGGCGTTGCGAATTGCTGGTCGATGACATCGTAGACGGCGTTGTCATCGGCCTCGCGGCGCTCGGCCTCGAGTGCTTCCTTCATGCCCTCTTCAAAGCGGTCACCCTTGGCGCGCTCGCGCGCCAGCCGCATCTCGTGGATCTGCTGCATGCCGGTCAGCTGCTGGTCCTTGATGCTGAGCCTGCCGAATCGGTCGGCGTAATTCTGCGAGAAGGCATGGTGGACGGGGTCCATCGAGCCGAGCGCGAGGATGACGTCGTCCATCGCCACATTAACCTCGACACGCTGGCGGCTGGTTTCGGCCAGGTCGTTCTCGGCCATTCTTTCGATATGCCGCTGCACCGAGAGCAGTCGCTTGAGCTTTTGGGAGCGGCTCTTTTCGACCATGACAGCCTCATCGCCCGATATAGATCGAGCCGAAGGACTGGCCGAACTGGCTGACCATCGCCGCAATCGAGAAATAGATCAGGAAGAGCCCGCCCATCAGCAGATAGGGCGTGGAAATGAAGTAGACAGGGATCTGCGGCGCCAGCTTGTTGATGAAACCGATTGAGACGTTGAAGATCAGGCCGTAGATCAAAAACGGGCTCGACAGCCGCAGCATGATGTAGGTGGTCTGCTCCAGCGTATCGGTAAAGGAGATCAGCGTCGCGCGCATCTGCATCAGGCCGCCGAAGGGCATGGTCGTGTAGGAGTCGATCAGTGCGCGGAAGACGATGTGATGGAAATCCATGATGAAGAGGATCATCATGCCGGCAAAGGTGATAAAGGCGGACAGGCTGGTCTCCGGCGTATCTTCGATGACGTCGGCGGAGCCCGGCTGGGTGTAGCCGACCATCATGGCGGTGATCGAGGCGGCGAACTGCATGCCGAGCGTGTAGATCCTCGCCAACATGCCATACATCACGCCGATCAGCGATTCGGTGAAGATCAGGCCGATATAGGTTCCGGCACCGGTGTGAACGGCCGGATAGACGGTATCCCAGAGCAACGGCATGACGGCGATCGAGAGCGCGCCGGCGATGAAGACGCGCAGCTGTTGGGGCACGCGCGCCGAGGAAAAACCCGGAAGAGCCAGCACACAGCCACCGATCCGGCAGAAAACCAGAAACAGCGCGAGAACGGTCCCTTGCGGGTCTGTTATCATGAAATAGAGCCCAAAATCTTTATCTCGATGCCCTTGGCCAGTTCGACATGCGACAGGACCGGGAGCGTGGCGAACAGCCTCTCGATGATCATGCGCACATAGGAGCGTGTTTCCGGCGACGTGACAAGTGCGAATGGCAGGCCGCGATCCATGAACTCACGGATAACTTTGGTGGCCTGCTCGCTGAACTCCTCCAGGCTGCGCGGATCGATGTCGAATTCGATCACCTCGCCCTTGGCGTCGCGCTTCAGCGCCTGGTGGAAAGCGAGATCCCATTTGCTGCCCAGCCGCAGCACGCGCAGCACGCCGTTATCGGCGAGGTCGCCGCAAAGCTGCTGAGCCATGCGGATGCGGACATGCTCGACGATCTGCTCGGTCTTCCTGACATGCGGGGCGAGTTCGGCCACCGCCTCGAGGATAAGGTGCAGGTTGCGGATCGAGACACGTTCGGCAAGCAGCAGCTTGAGCACCGCCTGCAGGCCGGAATAGGACATATGCGACGAGCAGATTTCGTCGGCGAGCTTCTTGTATTCGGGATCGAGCCGATCGATCAGCACCTTGACGTCCTTGTAGGACAGAAGCTGCGGCAAGTTGTTGCGGATGACCTCGCTCATATGGGTCAGCACGACGGAGACATTGTCGATCGGCTGGAAGCCCTCGCGTTTCAAATCGTCGGCGAAGTTTTCGAGGATCGAGACGGCAGGCATGCCGAAGGCGGGCTCGCGGATTTCGTCGCCGGGAATGCTCGGCCTGCGGCCGGCGCCGGTCACGACGAGGACTTCGCCGACGCGCAGCAGGTTGGAGGCGACCGTCGTGCCGTGGATGCGGATCTGGTAGGACTTCTCGGCAATGGCGATATCGTCGGTCACCTTGATCTCGGGCACGACAAAGCCGTATTGCGTGGCGAACTTCTTGCGCATCTTGCCGACGCGGAAGGCGAGCTCCTGGTGGGCGCCGAGCAGGCGCGTCGAGACCATCTTGCCGAGCGCGAGCTCGATTTCAGAGGTGCGCAGCACCGCCTTGACCGAATCCTTTTCCAGTTCCTTGTTCTGGACGACCTTCTTTTCTTCCTGCTCGCGGCGAAGCATGTTCTCTGCCTCGACCTGACGCGGGATGAACCAGGCGCCGAAGGCGAGAAGACCGCCGAGGACCACGAAGGGTACAAACGGCAGACCCGGCATCAAGGCCAGGATGAACATCAGCACCGCCGAGACGGAAAGCGCACGGGGATAACCACTCAACTGGTTGACGACCGCCTGGTCGGTGGAGCCGGTGGTGCCGCCGCGAGAGACGAGAAGGCCGGCGGCCAGCGAGACGATAAGAGCCGGCATCTGTGCGACGAGGCCGTCGCCGACCGAGAGCTTGACGAAGACGTCGGCGGCTTCGCCGATCGGCATGCCGTGGCGGAAATAGCCGATAATGATGCCGCCGAAGATGTTGATGCAGGTGATGATCAAGCCGGCGACGGCATCGCCGCGTACGAATTTCGACGCACCGTCCATCGCACCGAAGAAGGAGCTTTCCTCCTCGAGTTCCCTGCGCCGGCGCTGGGCTTCCCTCTCGTCGATGATGCCGGCCGAGAGATCGGCGTCGATCGACATCTGCTTGCCGGGGATGGCATCCAGGGTGAAACGTGCGCCGACTTCGGCGATACGCGTGGCGCCCTTGGTGATGACGATGAAGTTGATGGTGATGAGAATCAGGAAGACGATCAGACCGATGACGAAGTCGCCGGACATCACCAGGCTTGCAAAACCGGCGATGACGCCGCCTGCGGCATCGTGGCCCTCATGGCCATGCGAAAGGATCACGCGTGTCGTGGCGATGTTCAGCGCCAGCCGGGTCATCGTCGCGATCAGCAGAATGGTCGGAAAAGACGAGAAATCGAGCGGTTTCTGGATCCACAGCGCGACCATCAGGATCAGCACCGAGAAGGCGATCGAGAAGGCCAGCCCCATATCGATCAGGAATGGCGGGATCGGCAGAAAGAGAATGCAGATGATGCCGATGATGCCGAGGGCAAAACCGACATCGCGCAGGCTCGGGGCGACTTTTGGAATGGGGAGTGCAGGTGGTTGCGCCATGACGATTCCGTCTCTTCATGAGAGGAGGCGGACATGCAGCCCGCCCAATTCGGATCGAGAGTTAAATGGCGAAGCTTGCGCGAAGGTGGCTCAGAAACCGGACTGGATGCGCGAGAAGACCAGATTGGTGAAAATCGAGATCTGCGAGCCGACGAAGGGTGCTGTAACCCCGACGGTGATCAGCACCGCGACGATCTTCGGCACGAAGGTCAGCGTCGCTTCCTGCACCTGGGTCAGCGCCTGGATCAAGGCAATGACGAGACCCACCACCATCGCCGCGATGACGGCGGGACCGGCGGCAATCAGGACGGTCCAGATCGCCGCCTGAAACAGATCCAATGCATCAGCTTCATTCATCCGAAGGCAACCTCATATCGCCTTGAAGCGGCCCCGCCGTGGCCGGACCGCCATTGATTGGTATCACCTGAGTTATGCGGCGCACCGGCACCGTGGGTATCAGGTATCGCTGGTGTCGGTCGACGTGGTCGGCGCCTTGTCGGCAATAGTGATTCCCGCCTGCACGAGTATATTCCCGCCAGCCGTGGTTGTCGCAATGATTCCGTCGGAATAAACCTTGACGGATTCGATGGTGCCCTTGACCTTGCCGTCGGCGCTTTCCATGTATTTGCCGACGTAGCTGCTGGCCTGAGTAAGGCTCGAGCTTGCCAGAAGTGTGTCCAGCTTGGTGTTGGTCTGGATCGTCTGCTCGACCTGCGAGAAGCTCGCCAGCTGCGACATCTGCTCGCTGGCATCCATCGGATCGGTCGGATCCTGGTTTTTCATCTGCGCGATGAGCAGTTGAAGGAAGTTGTCGTAATTCAGCGTCGCCTTCTTCTGGGCCGAACTCGTGGAGTTCGTCGAGGTCGTGCTGTTCACGTTCGACGTTGCATCTACCGCCATGGTGCAATCTCCCTGCGAATCTGCTCGACCATCGTCGGCGGCATTTCGTGGTTGTTGAGGATATTGTCTTCGATCGCATAGAGGCCGCGGATCGCCTTGAGGGCGTCGAAGGCGCGGCCCGTCGAGACGAGCGCATCGATGCGCTTCAGTTCGGCGAGGATCTCCTCGTTCTTGAAGCAGGAGAGCAGCATGGTGATCGATTTGCGGAACAACGCCGTCGAGTGGTCCTTGCCCTCAGGGTTGATGAGGATCATCTGCGCGATGAAATAGAGCTGACGCAGCGGTGTCGTGGCGCCCTCCGGCTGGAGGACATGGTTTTCGAGAAGGAACGTCACATCATTCAGGAATTCCAGCGCGACCTTGCGGTCGACGCGCAGGACGGCGCCGTTGATGAAGATTCTTTCTCCGGCTTTCAGAGAAATGCGAAGTGTACTTTTCATTTAAGTCCATCCCTGATGATGGTGGTAACGTCGATGATGCCCTGGTAGTTATTAGACTGACGTTTTCTGATCCTGTCGCATTCCTTCAATATCCAGATCGCGATCGAGATGAGGTTGGCCCTGAGCCCGATCTCCAGCTGGTTGTCGGGATGTTTGAGATCCTCGATGAAGCTGATCCACACCCGGCGCGTATAAAACAGGGCTTCAATGGCTTCCCGGCCGTATTTTTCCTTTTCGCGCGCCAACGACAGCAGGTCTATGGACCGGTCAAGAACCTGCCATTCCCGCTCTTTCGCGTCGGCCACCGAGTCCTGCATGACTTCGGCATATGAGAACTGATACATTCATGCATCCTTCTTTATTGCGCGCCTTTGCTCATCAAAGGTAGTTTACAAGACTCAACTGCTGGATCTTCGAGACGATCGTGTAAGCCGTTTCAAGCTGCGTTTCCAAAGTCTTGACGAGGGTCGAGGCTTCGTAAGGATCGACGCCCTGGAGATCGACGAGCTTGTTCTTGATGATGTTCGATTGAGCGTCGAGAGCGTCGTTGGACTTCTTGACGCGCTCCTGCGAAAGGCCGAGCTGGCTTGCCTGGGTAACCAGGCCGCTGGTCGCCTTCGCCGTATAGCTGATCGCCTGCTTGGACACCGTGCTCATCGCATCGGTGCTCAGGGTCTGACCCAACAGTGCCGAGGTCATCACTGAGGCGAGCGCGAAGTAACGCATGCCCTCGGAATTGGCATTGGTCGAGGATTCGATCACTTCGGAGTTGCTGATGCGGCTCGTCATGTTCTGGTTCGATGCCTGCGACCAACCGGTCGCCGGATTGGTCCAGTTGGCCTGGCTGAACATCGGCTCTACCGTCGTGGTGATAAAGGTGCTCATTTCGGCGCCGGTCAGATCCTTGACCGCCTTCGGCGGGACAAGAGCGGCGGCGTAGGCATTCAACTGCGTGACGATGGCGGCACTCGTCGCGGCCGTCTTGTCTGTCAGCGGCTGCACATCGGTGTTGATGCCCGAGAACAGATATTCGCCGTTTACCATCGTATTGGCCGTGTCCATCATCGTGGACAGGGCGCTGGTCGCCGACTGGATGGCGACGGTGATGCTGCCGGGATCATGGCTGCCCTGGAGCGCCGTCAGCTTCGAAACGAGGCCGTCGCCGACGTCCTTCATCTTGGAAAGGCCGAGCTGCGAGGATTCCATGCGCGCGGTGACAAGCGAGTTGCTTGATTTGATCGAGGCTATCCTGTCGACCTCGCGGCTGAAGTCCACGCTTCTGGCGGCGTTGCCGCCGAGAGACACACCGATATCCGCATAGACTCCCGTCGTCGCTTCCATCGTCGCCTTCGTCATCTGGTTCTGCGCCTGACGGATCGTCAACCGCATCGCATTCTGAATGGCCGAACTTGAAATAAATGAGCTCTTCATGGCTTAACTCGCAATATCCAGCAATGACTTCAACATTTCGTCAACGGCGTTCAGGATCTTGGTCGCCGCCTTGTAGGACTGCTCTATGTCGAGGAGCAGCGTCAGTTCCTCGTCGAGGTTGACGCCCGTCTCATTGGAATAGGCTTCGTCGGAGCGTGACAGCGCCGCCGAGGTGTTTTCCGCCGCCGTCGTGGCGTTGCTGCGGTACTGCTCGAGCCAGCCGAGCGAATTCGTGGCGAATTCCATGATGCTGACGTTTGAATCGATGCCGGTCGTGGCGTCGAACCCGACAGGCGTCCCCGCCGCGGGATCGAAGTCGATGTCGGAGCCCAATGCGGTATAGAGACGATCGAGTTCAGCCGTATAACCGCTGACGCCTGACGTGTTCAAGACGAGGCCGGTGGCGTTGACGCCACCATCGCGCAGACGCATCGGATCGCCGCCTTGCGAGGTGATGACGCGGCTGCTGACCGTGATGGTTGCCGCCATGCCGGCAACCGCGGTGGCGCCGGTATCGACCGTGCCGCCGCTCCAGGTGAAGAGGCCGGGCACATAGGCCGGACCGGCTGCCGTGTTCTGCTCCTTGAAGAGCGAGACCAGGCCGCGGGCGACTTCGTCGAGCTGCTTCTGGAAGTTCGGGGCGATTTCGTCGCGGACCTGGAGGAGAGACTGAAGGCTTCCCTGCCCCGTCGTCGTCGATCCGCCGCCGCGCGGAAGTGCCACACCGTCAACATAGACCGAATTGCCGGTGATGGTCGCGGTATAAACATCCTGAGACTTAAACGTCACCTTGCGCGGGATCGTCTCGAAGAGGATCGTCCCGTCAGACGTGCTCAGCACCATGTCGTTATTGTCGCGCGTCGTCGTGTTGACGCCGACAATCTGCGAAATCTGCTTGAGAGCCTTCTCACGCTCGTCGAGAGCGCCGGATGCATCCGCACCCGAGGCCGTGGCGGTCTTGACCGCATTGTTGGCCTTCTCGAAGTCGCTGAGGAGCGTGTTCAACTTATCGACCGCGGTGGCGATCTGCTTGTCGGCGGTGGCGCGAACGTCCTGAACGGATTGCGAGGCATTGTTCAGCGAGTTGGCGACGTCCTGGGCGGCGGTGATGGCGCCCTGGGCGGCGACGGTGCTGCCCGGCGTTGTGCGGAAGGCCTGAAGCTTCTGCTGGAAAACGCCGAGATAGGTGGATGGCGACGTTTCGTAGTCGTTGCCACCCACGATCGACTTCAGGTCCTCGAGACCGCTCAGCAGGGTCTGCTGGGCGCTGTCTTGAGAGGATGTCTTCAGGTATTGGCGCAGCAGCGCTTCTTCCTGCGCCCGGTCTATCTTGACGACCTGCGCGCCATTCAAGGACGTGGTAAGCATCGCCTGCCGGCGCACGTAATCTTTGTTGCCCGCATTCGAAATATTGTTCGACACGACACTGCTCTGAGTGCCAGTATTGTTGAATATGTTCTGCGCTGTATTAAGTGCGGATGTGAGCGACATGGCTTACCCGGTACCTTGCTTATCTCTTGAGGTTGACGAGAACGTCCATAATGTCGGAACCCGTCTGGAACACCTTGGAATTGGCGGTATAGCTGCGCTGCGATTCGATCATTTCGGTCAGCTCGCCAGCGAGGTCGACGTTTGAACCTTCGAGAGCGCCTGCTTTGATCGTGCCGAGGCCGTTGGTCTGCGGGAAGCCGGTGACGGTGACGCCCGACTGGCCGTTGGCGCTGTAGACGTTGCCGCTCATCAGCGTCAGCTTGTCGGGGCTGGCGACGTTTGCCAGCGGAATACGGTAGAGCGGCTTGTTGGTGCCATCCTCGTACTTGGCGTAGACGATGCCGTCGCCGTCGACCGTGACGTCCTTGACAGGGCTTGCAGCTTGGCCGTTCGGCGTACCGGTGCCGGCAAAATCAGCGCCGAGCTGGGTGAAACCGGAGAGATCCATACTAATATTCATGCCTGTCACCGGGTCAGTGATCACGATGGGGGTGGGCGTGACCATCTTGCCATTGGCGTCAAAGTTGAGCGTTCCGAGGCCAACATCGCCGCCGGCGGTGGTGTAGGGGAAGGAAGTCGTGCCGCCGACCGCAGCATCGGCGTTGCGATAGATTGAAACCTCCCAGCTGCTGTTAACTGCGGGAGGCGCCGGCGGCGGCGCTGCCGCGACCGATGTCTTGGTGAAGTAGAAGTCGTACATCACCTTGTTGCCCAGACGGTCGTAGGCGACCATCGAGAACTTCTTGGTATCGGCTGTCGGGGTTGCGGGGTTGGCGCTCGGCCGCGTTGCGGCGGCCGCAACGACATTGGCGCCGGAATCCAGATTGCCCTTGAAGACCCCAGATGTTGAGGCGATGGCGGTCAGCCCTTCCTGGTTGACGTTGACGGGAACGAGGCCGTCGAAGCCGTTGACGACGACGGCGGGAGAGCCGGCGTCGTAGGAATAGCCCATCAGCATGAAGCCGGCGGCGTTGACGAGGTTGCCTTCGTCGTCCTTGGTGAAGTCGCCGGCGCGGGTCAGGACCGGGGTGCCGTCAGGACCCTGGACGATGAAGAAGCCGTCGCCCGAGATCGCAAGATCGGTGGTCGAGGTGGTGTAGGAAATATCGCCCTGGTCGGAGACGGCCTGGCGGACGGAGGTCTGAACGCCGCCGGAATTGTAGTTGCCGCCCGAGGAAGGCAGAACCAACGACGAGAAGCTCGTCGACACAGCCTTGTAACCGGTGGTGTTAACGTTGGCGATGTTGTCGGCGACGGTGCTGAGGCGGTTGGCCTGAGCGTTCATCCCCGATACTGCCGTCTTCATGCTGCCGAAAATGCTCATCTGAAAACCTCGTTTTACCTGTTATGCACGAGAGTATTTGTCGGGCCTTGCGTGAAGCTGTCTGTCATGCGAGCTGCGAGGCCAGATATCGAAGTTCAGCCGGGCGCCGCCCAGCCGAGAAATCAGGCCCAATCGATGCAGTAACCAAGGAAGCGCTTGGAATCGACCGGATCGACGCCGAGCTTTTTGCGCAGCTTCTTGCGCAGCTTCGAGATGTGGCTTTCGACGACGTTCTCCTCGACCTCTTCATCGAAGATGCCGTAGATGGCGTTGAAGATCTGGGTCTTGGTGACGCGGCGACCGCGATTGGCGATCAAATATTCGAGGATGCGGCGCTCGCGCCGGGGAAGTGCGAAGACTTCGCCGTTGATCTCGGGGTCACGACCATCCGAGAAGACGCGGATACCCCCGATCTCGGTGTAATTGGTGATCGCCTTCAGCCGGCGCCGGATCGCAGCCGCCCTTGCAAGGATCTCGCGGGGATGCACCGGTTTGCGCACCACGTCGTCGACGCCGCAATCGAAAAGCGCAAGAGTGTTTTCGAGCGAGTGCTGGTCGCTGACCGCAATCACCGGCGCCATCGACCGGTCCCGGATCGCCCGGGGCAGTTCGAAGTTGCGCTGGCCCTGACCGATCAGAAAGGCCTCGACTGCAGCTATATCGGAATCGGCGGCGGTCTGTACCCACTCGCCAAATTCTGTTGGATCAAAGCCGGTGGAGGGAATGCCCTCACGACCGAACAGAGATGTATATCCATCTTTCACGAGCTCACGCTCATCAACCACTACGATCATTCGTCCGCCTCCGAATCAGTGTGGCACTTCGATGATCTATGGGTACGAATCGCACGAATCGGCGACAACTCGTTAAAGTTAATGGCAGAAACTAATAATTGATTAAGATCTGGGTAGCGATTTGATCTATATCTAGTGGGTATGCCTGATTATGCACACCAAAATTTCGTGGAAAAGTTAACGGTCGGTTAAATATGACTTGCGCACGGGTTTTGTGCCGGATTCCCGCCACATTGTGACACAGTTTCGTCACAATACGCCTCTTCCATCTTTGGTTGAATCAATTTCGGCAAAAGTTACTCGCATTGAGAGTCCACTTGCCATAGCCCGTGGCGACGAGATTGGAGATGACGCGGCAGACATATTGCTTCTGCGCAGGGTTGTTGTTGGGTCCGGCGTGGTATCTGGCTACCGCCATCGTCCATGTCTCGTGACGGTCATGCAGGTTGCGGAGGAATTTCGCCGCATACTCAACGTTGCGATGCGGGTCGAACATCTCCTCGGCGGAGCGGAAATTCTCGCCGTGAAAGTAATGGTTGATCTGCATGCAGCCGATGTCGATGAGCTTGGCGCCGCTGCTGCGGGCGACATCGAACTGCCGCATCGCGTCCTGCTCCGAGGGCGGAAAGATCGCCTTGCCTTCGACGTTCATGGCGTAAGGATAGAGCGAGCCCTTGCGGCCGGTCTCCGTCAGCCCAACCGAATAGAGGATTCCTTCCGGGATGCCGTATTTGGCCGCTGCCGATTGGATCTCGCGTTCGCAGGCGCCGGTGGAGGCGATCGCCTCAGAGGTAAACGCCGCCAGTGCCGCTGTTACCGCCAGAACGAGCGTCTTCAACACTGGTATCGCCTGCGCCATTGAAGCCTCCATCCGTCCGCTGTGCCGTCTGATTGTGGCGCTCGCGCGCCTCGCCGCCCTGCCCCTGCTGGGGGAGCGACTGCTGCTGGGAGGCCTGGCCCTGGTTGCCGGCGTCTGGACGCTCGACCGGCGCCATGCTGATGGTGACGTTTTCGACCGCGTAACCCTGGCTGCGCAGAGCTTCGAGAATCTTGCCGTGATCTTCCTTCATTTGACGATAGGCCGCCCCGGTTTCGACCTTGAGGTCGACGTTCAGGGCGTCGCCGGACAGGCGCATGGTCGCCGTCACCAGGCCGAGATCGAGCGGGTTCATCTGGATCTTCAACGTATTGACCACCTTGCCGGTGCTCGTCCATTCCGCCGCGTTGGAGAGCGCCGAGCTCGGCTCCATAGCGCGCGCCCATTCGGAATCGCCGGAGAGGGCGGCGGTGACAGCGGCGGAATTCGAATTCTGCATCAGGCCGATATAGCGGCGCGATTCGAGCACCGAAACGTTTTCGACATCGGCCTTCTTCGAACCATCTTTCGGCCCGGCCTGATCCGTGCCGATATGGACATCCATCGACACGCCGCGGCCATCGGCACGGCTGATCCTGAATGTCTTGCCATCGGCGGCTTCGGCAGTCTCCGATCCGGGAACCTTGATATCATCCGCCTTGCCGCTCTCGACGTTGCCGCTGACGGCGGCAAGAGCGTCGGACGCATGGCCGCCCGCCTTGGCGTCGATACCATCGAGTTTCTTGTCGCCCGCTCCAGCCTCGTCGACCTTGGCGGAGACGTGATGCGCGGTGGCCGCCGCCGGCAAACTCACGGTCCCGTCGGCAGGATCCTGCTTCAGCAGACCGAGAACATCGGAAATGCCGCCGTCATCATCGTCGCTGGCCTTGTCCGTATCGGTTTCCAGCGCGTCGGCCTTGGTGTGTTTGCCGGCCTTGGCTGCCGGAGCGACCTCGTCTGCGGGACTGTCCTTCGGATCGAGCTTGCCGAAGGCGAGATCGGCCGGCATTTTGACCTCAGCCTTTACGGGCTTTGCCGCCGCCTTTTCAACACTGGCAATCGTTTCCGGCTGTACCTCCGCCTGTGCCTTCAACGCGGCATCGCTAAGGTCGATCAACGGCTTTGCGCTGCTGCGGCCGCGGATCGTCCGCGCCACTTTCTCGGCGCCGCCATCGGCAGCCACGCCCTGATCCGGTTGCGCATCGTCGGGCTCGTCATTGACGGCATCGCTGCCTGCCTTGGCAAGCGCGTCGAAGAAGCCGTTTTTTTGGCCGTCAGCATCACCTTTTCCGGCCAGTCGCGCGGATTTCGCAACCGCAGCCGTCTCCGTACCGGAGGCTCCTCCCGAGACGCTTATATCCATCATTGTTCGTTGCCTTCTTGCGCCAGAAGACCGTCGATCTCGTCGAGCTTGGATCGATTGGTCGTCACAAATGCGTTGAATGAGGGGTCGGTATCCTGGCTTTGGCCAGTCGATGCCACACCTCCCGGAACAGGCTCGGGAAGCGCGCCTGGCGCTCCCGGTTGCGTGGCTATCGCCGCAGCCTTTTCAGAAGTGATTTCTTGATCATCAGTGTTAGGATTGGAGGCTTGCGTCAAGCTTGCCGGGTCGGGAGCGCGCAGGATCTGCTCGGCAACGGATCGCGCCGCCTCCTGCAGCGCCTGATCCCGCAGCGACAGCGCGTTGCCGTCGATGCCGCTGACATTCTTTGCTGCCTGGTCGATATCCTCTGTGGGCAGGCCGGCCATGCCCCCATAGAAATCCGCGAGTGGACCGAAAGCATTGTCGGTGCCGCCGCCAAGCGACTGCACACGTCCGACCGCCATGCGCGCCAGTTCCGGCTTGCCTGAAATAGCGGCGGCGCGGGCGATGCGCAGATAGACCTCGCGCTGGCGTGGAGCGTCCATGAAGGACAGGATGTCGATGACATCCTGCGGTTTCACGTCGTGATCGTGGCCGACGACGAGCGTGACGAAAAGATCGGCGAACTGGCTAGCATAGGGCGAATGCAGGAAGCGTCTGACATAGCGCTGCGAATAGGCCATCCCCCTGTCGAGCATCCCCTTGTCGACGCAAATGGCGACTGAGCGGCGCAACGCCGCCTCCTCGACGATCGTACCCGGGGCGGCAAGACGCGCCTGGTCGTAGAGATCCAGCGCCTCTGTCGGTTTCGTCGCGATCAGCACGTTGCCGCCGATCAACGCAAGGTAGGGGCCGATCTTCTTGTCGCGATATTCCTTGGCCGTCTCCTCCAGCGTCTTGGCGACGAGCAGCCCCTTGCCGCTCAGATATTTGCGCAGCACATCGGTGACGCGGTTGTCGAAATAGCCGTTGACGTCGTGGGCGATCAGATATTCGAGCGTCTGGGGATTGCCGCCGCTCATCGTGTAGATCAGCGCTGCATCGACATTGCGGTCGTCGTCGAAGATCGACGGGTCGACGGTGCGCAGCCGCTCGTCGATCGTGCCCAGCATGAAGCGCTGCATCTCACCGGCCGAATGATCGCCGGTGACGACGGAATCCTGCACGAATTGCAGCGACCGCAGCATCTTGTAGGGCGCGAGATCGTCCGGATCCTGCGCATTGGCTGCGGCCGGCGAAAGCATCGCCAGGCCGAGGGCCACAAATCCGACGTAACGATGCTGCCGACGCGCCATTCGACTATCCTTGATCCGCCTGCACCAGAATCTCGATCCGGCGGTTGGTCGCGTTGAACGGGTCAGACGGCAGCTTCAGCCGACGGTCGGCAAAGCCGGAGACCTGGGAGATGCGTTTCTCATCAAGCCCGCCGCGCACAAGCATGTAGTAGGCGCTCTGAGCGCGGTCCATCGAAAGCCGCCAGTTCTCGTTCTGCGTGCCCTTATACTGGCGACCGTCCGTGTGGCCGCGGATGGCAACCGCACCACCCCTCTCCTTCAGGATCGCGCCGATCTTTTCCATGGCGAGCACCATCTCCTGGCGCGGAACCGCAGAACCGATATTGAACATCGAATCGTCGGTCTGGTCGGAGATGCTGACCAGCAATCCGCCTTCGGACGCCGTCACGGTCAGGCCTTCGGCGAGCTTGCCGGCCACGCCGCCGATCTGCTGGGCGATCTGCGCCTGCAGCTGCTCGGCTTCCTTCTGCTGCTTCTGCTCGGCCTCGGCGGCACTTTTGTCGGCATCCTTCTGATGATCGGCGTCCTTCTGAGCTTCGGCCTTCTTGTCTTCCGGCGACTTGCCACCTGACGTCTTGCCGTCCTTGGCCTCGACCGCGCCCTTGGTCTCCTTGGTTTCTTTGGTCTCCTGGGCGGCCTTCTGATCGGTGGTCAGCGGTATCGGCTTGGCGTCCTCAAGCTTGGCGATCTCGGTCGTCTCGCTCTCGACCGCCTGCTCGTCGCTCTTGCCAGGCGGTAACGGCTTGCCGGCCGTCGTGACCTCGACCTGCTTCGTCCAGAAATCCGGATCGAAGGGATCACGATAGGCCTCGCCGCCATCGGCGCCGGTGGCCGGCCCGGAATCGGCGGCACCGCCATCGCCCTTGGCGCTGACATTGGCCTGCTGGCCGACCTCCTGCGCGATTTCGGCAAGAACCGAATATGGGTTTTCGAAGAAATCGGCCTCGGAATAATTGGTTTGGTCGCCGGAGGTCGATGTCTGATCGTCACCATCCGCCGCGGCCTTGCCGTCGTTCGGATCTTCTTCCTTCTGTTTCGACTTCTCCTGCTTCTCCTCGCCCTCGGCGTTGTCGACGGGCTTCTTCAGGCCCTTCTGGGTCGGCTTTTCGTCGGAGAGTTTGATCGGATTGAAATAGGTCGCGACCGAGGCTTTGGTCTCCTCGTTGGCGGCATTGACCAGCCACATCACCAGGAAGAACGCCATCATCGCCGTCATGAAGTCGGCATAGGCAATTTTCCACGCACCGCCATGGGCGCCATCGTGATCACCGCCGCCATGTCTCTTGACGATGATGATCTCGTTCTTGCCGTGGTGGTGGTTTTCGCCTTCGCTCATTCCAGAACTTTCTTCAAGCTGGCCGCCCAGGCGGACATACGGGTGACGATGACGGAATCACCGATTTCGACTGCAAGATCGATATCGTCGGTCTCAAAGTGGCGAACCGCGGCTACATGTTCGCCGAGCTCGGCCTTCAATATGTCGAAAAGCCGGGTCGGGCCCCTGACGACGATCGCTCCGGCCGCGCCTTCGAGGATCGCATCACGCAGCAGGGCGGCGAGGCTTTCGGCAGCCTTGGCCGCGAGCGCGCCCGTCATCACAGGCGCGATCGCCTCAGCGGCGCCGGCGCTGACCAGCTGAGCGACCTCTTCGGCGATATCGCGGATGCGGGACGCAATGACCGCCGCCGCCTCGACCTCGTAGCGAAGCTTCAGTTCCTCGAGTTCCCGCGCATGGACCTCCGCCAGCGTCCGCGCCTCGCGTTCGTATCTCTCGGTCAATTCCACAGTCGCTGCGGCATGACCTTCCGCATAGGCTTCGCGGCGCTCCGCCTCGATGTCGATCGCCGGTTCGCTCGGCATTTCGGGGAAATCGTCGCCGCCGAAGTCACTCATGTCGAGGATCGGCGCTGACGATTCCGGTTCACCGAAATCCTTCAAATACCGGGAAAGCGTAATGCTCATAAAAAACCATCCAGCATTCGGGAGGCATGCGGCATGCCCGCCCCCGCTCAAAGTGACGTTGTGCGCCGGCATCCCCTTCGAAACGGGCAAGGGCCTGAACTTGCGCCGGCACGGATTCGGACGATGCCTTCATGCCGGAAACTAGGAAGTCAAACTTGCGCGAGGATGAATGGCGCCTCCGCCACCCGTGATCGCGCCCGCCCCTATTCCAGCAGGATCAGGATCTTGCTTGCGGCCGTGTTGAGGATCGAGATCGCTTCGACGGCCATTTGTTTCTGGGTTTCGATCGCCTTCTGCCGGATCGAAGCCTCGTCCATGTCGGTATCGACGAGCGCACCGACGCTCTTGTCGATCGAATCGGACAGATCGGCGGTATAGTCGATCTGATCGTCGATGCGCGTCTTCATCACGCCGATGGACGCGGCCGTCGTCGTCAGCGAGGAGAGCAGCGCGTCGGTGACGTCAAGCATGTCGGTGAGTTGTGCATCGGTCGTGTTCTTGCCAATCGCAATTTCCGTACCTGTCGCCGGCGTGGTGGAGTTGGCGTTCAGCAGATAATAGTTCCGCGACGTCGCGCCGCTGTTATTGATCGCATTGGCATCGACCGACTTGGTCAGCAGGCCGCCGCTCGCATTGTTCTTGTCGATGAGGATGGTCTGCGAGGATGGGAAATCGATGGTCTGAGCCTGATATTCGCCGGTCGGAGCGCGCACGAAACCAGAGATCACCTGCCATGTCGGCGGCGCGGCGGCATCGCCGTTCAACAGCCAGTTTTCACCCGCAAACGACGTCGATTCGACGACCGTCTGCAACTGCTCCTTGTATTCGCTGATCTCGGCGTTGATCTTGTCCTTGTCGGCGCCTGGCTCTCTTGCTGAAACCAGCTTGGCGCGAATCTGGCCGATGAGATCGATCGCCGAGTCCATCGCGGTGTAGGTCGCATCCACCTTGGCAGCGCCGAGACCGAGCGCATCTCCGATCGTTCCGAGATTGGTGCTGTCCGAACGCATGACGGTCGCGACCGACCAGTAGGACGCATCGTCGGCAGCCGTCTCGATACGATATCCCGAGGACACTTGCTGTTGGGTCTGGTTGGCTTCTTTGTTGATGCTGCGCAGCACCGCAAGCGCATTCACCGCGGCCGCGCTGGTAATCTTAACGGTCATCGACAGGTCTCGGAATCGGGGTGAAAGGGCAGGCCGGATTGCCGGCGGCGACTGAAGTGGCGTCATGCCTCCGGCAGCGTTTCTACCGGCGTGTCGCAAAAGCAAATCAACTCGAGGCGAAGTTAACTCGATACCAACCTGTTGGGCAAGAGCGCAGCACTGAGGCTGGCGCCGCGATCGCAATTCCGACCAAAGCATTGATATAAAAGAAAGAACCGCGCCATTTCTGGCGCGGTCCGGGAGGCTTTGCGTTTGCTGCCAGACGATGGCGCAAGATTCGGTCCAGTTTCAGCGCCTGATTTAGCTGCGGAACAGCGTGAGGATGTTCTGAGCGCTGGAGTTGGCGATCGACAGCGACTGGATGGCCAGCTGCTGCTGCGTTTGCAGCGCCGTCAGCTTGCTCGATTCCTCTTCCATGTCGGCATCGACGAGGCGGCCGACGCCCGAGTCGATCGAGTCGCTGAGCGCGCTGACGAAGTTTTCCTGCAACTCGATGCGCGTGGAAATTGAGCCGAGCTGCGACGCGGCCTTGGTCATCGCGTCGAGGCCGGCCTCGATTGAGGTCAGGGCCATGGAGATCTCAACCGAGCCGAAAGTGCTGATGTCCATCGAGTAGATCGAGCCGATCGTACCGCTTGATGTGCCGATAATGCCGGAGGTCGTCTCGATCGCGCCGACCGAGGTCATGCCGAAGAGGACGTTGCCCATGGAGCCTGAGCTCAGGACGTAGTCCGTCGTCTTGACCGAGACATTGCCGTTACCATCGCGCACGAAGGTGGAAACGACGCTCTTGGTGCCGTCAGCGCCGGCAACCCAGTTTTCACCGGAGAAGGAAGCCGATTGCGCGATGCTCAGGAGCTGCTGCTGCAGCTGGCTGATTTCTTCCTGAATCTTGGTCTTGTCGACGCCCTTTTCGGTTGCGGCAACGATCTTCGCCTTGATTTCGCTGATGACGTCGATGGCGCTGTCCATGGCGGAGTAAGCGGTGTCGACCTTTGCGGCGCCGAGGCCGAGAGCGTCGGAAACAGCCGAGAGAGCCTTGTTGTCCGAACGCATGGTCGTTGCGATCGACCAATAGGCGGCGTTATCGGCTGCTTTTTCGACGCGATAACCCGACGATACGTGGTTCTGCGTCGTCTCAAGGCTGTCGTTGATTCCGCGGAGTGTCTGAAGGGCGGCCATTGCCGCGACGTTCGTCAAAATGCTGGTCATAAAATGATTGCCCCTTGTTGGCAGATGGAAAAAAGGGACATTCCGGAAAGCTACCGGGAACGGGGACCAGCCTCATGCCTGTTAACCGGTTCTTAAACTTGGTTAACCCGCCGTCTCGTTGACCGCAGAAGACAGCATTATGGTTAATCATTGGTTAATAGAAATCAAAAAGCCGCGCTCCATCGGAGCGCGGCTCGATACCAATGCCCGCCGGAGACCGGCGGGCTGATGTTTCCGAGGGTTATTAGCCGCGGAACAGCGTGAGGATGGTCTGCGAAGAGGAGTTCGCGATCGACAGCGACTGGACGGCCAGCTGCTGCTGGGTCTGCAGGGCGCTAAGCTTGGAGGATTCTTCTTCCATGTTGGCGTCGACGAGACGGCCGACACCGGAGTCGATCGAGTCGCTGAGAGCGGAGACGAAGTTTTCCTGCAGTTCGATACGCTTGGAGATCGAGCCGAGCTGAGCGCCGGCGCTGGTCATCGCCTTCAGTGCCGATTCAACGTTGGTCAGAGCCGACTGGATTTCGCCGAGGGTGAAATTGGTGATGTCCATTGCGTAAACAGAACCGGTCGCACCATTCGAAGTACCGAGGATACCCGTGGAGGTTTCGACCGAGCCGACGCTCATGCCGAACAGAACGTTGCCCATGGAGGAGCTGTCGAGAACATAGTCGGTCATCACGACCGAAACGGCGTTGGAGCCGTCGCGGACGAAGGAGGCAACGACGTTCTTGGTGCCGTCAGCGCCAGCAACCCAGTTTTCACCGGAGAAAGAAGCCGACTGAGCGACGCTCAGGAGCTGCTGCTGCAGCTGGCTGATTTCTTCCTGGACCTTGGCCTTGTCGACGCCGCTTTCAGTGGCGGCAACCAGCTTCGCCTTGATGTCGCCGACGACGTCGATGGCGCTGTCCATGGCGGAGTAAGCGGTGTCGACCTTTGCAGCGCCGAGGCCGAGAGCGTCGGAGACAGCCGAGAGAGCCTTGTTGTCCGAACGCATGGTCGTTGCGATCGACCAGTAAGCAGCGTTGTCGGAAGCCTTGCCGACGCGATAGCCGGACGAAACGTGGGCCTGGGTTTCCTGGAGACCCTGGTTGATGCCACGGAGAGTCTGGAGGGCTGCCATTGCAGCGTTATTGGTGTTGATGCTCGTCATAGTTTGCTTGCCCCTTGTTGGCAGATTTTAAACAGGGACATTCCGGATTTTCGGCCGGCCCACAGCGATCAGCATCATGCCTGTTAACCATTTCTGTTAAGGTTAACTCGCCGTTTCGATGGGCCTAGAAAACACCAAGATGGTTAAGGAAAGCTGAATTAGAATTGAAAATTACTTAAAAATATCTGATGGTTAGAGGGATTTTCATTAACCTTATATTAAAATATTTCGCGGCCGGGGATGACCCGGCCGCGAGACTTGGAAACCTTGTGCCAACCGGTCTTAGCGGAAGAGCGACAGGATGTTCTGCGAAGAGGAATTCGCGATCGACAGCGACTGGATCGCCAGCTGCTGCTGGGTCTGCAGGGCGCTGAGCTTGGAGGACTCTTCTTCCATGTTGGCGTCGACGAGACGGCCGACACCGGAGTCGATCGAGTCGCTGAGAGCGGAGACGAAGTCGTCCTGAGCGTCGATGCGGCTGGAGAGCGAGCCGAGAGCAGCGCCGGCGCTGGTCATGGCCTTCAGAGCCGCTTCAACGTTGGTCAGAGCCGACTGGATCTGGCCGGACGTAAAGCTGGTGATGTCCATCGCGTAGATCGAACCGGTCGCACCAGTCGAAGTACCGAGGATACCCGTGGAGGTTTCGACCGAGCCGCCGCTCATGCCGAACAGAACGTTGCCTGCAGAGCCGCTGTCGAGAATATAGTCGGTCGTGGTGATCGAAACGGCGTTGGAGCCGTCACGGACGAAGGAGGAAACGACGCTCTTGGTGCCGGTTGCGCCAGCAACCCAGTTTTCACCGTTGAAGGAAGCCGACTGAGCGATGCTCAGGAGCTGCTGCTGCAGCTGACCGATTTCTTCCTGGACCTTGGCCTTGTCGACGCCGTTTTCAGTTGCGGCAACGAGCTTCGCCTTGATGTCGCCGACGACGTCGATGGCGCTGTCCATGGCGGTGTAAGCAGTGTCGACCTTGGCGGCGCCTACGCCGAGAGCGTCGGAGACGGCCGAGAGAGCCTTGTTGTCCGAACGCATGGTAGTTGCGATCGACCAGTAAGCAGCGTTGTCCGAAGCCTTTTCAACACGATAACCAGAGGAAACGTGGTTCTGCGTGTTGTTCAGGTTCTGGTTGACGCTACGCAGCGTCTGCAGAGCGGCCATTGCGGAAGAATTCGTGTTAATGCTTGTCATAAATCTGTCCCCTGGAAACTAGATACAAAAAGGAGGACATACCGGACTATAGTACCGGCGATGACGGACCAGCTTCATGCTACTCGGCGCCTGTTTTGTTTGGCCCAAACCCGTCATGTCCAGGGCAATCTCGCAGCCAATGCTTGCCAACTCCTTAAAAATACAGCCCCTCGGCCGGCTCCTCGCAGGGCATAGTTAATGCCTTCTCACAAGGCTTAGTTAATGCCTGCTGAAGATAATTTTTGGCATCCGAATTCGAGCGGTAAAAGCGAATTTTACCGGCGGAAGGGGCGCTTTCCTGGGACAGTCGAGGCTTTCCGGACAAAGCAGGCACTCATCGCGCCACCGGTTTCAAGCAAGCTTCGAATGCCAGTATGGCAGATGCCGGGATAGCATCATCGGACTGACCTCGTTTTCGGGAGGACGGTCCATGCGCGCTTCGGCGATCGACAGTCATGCCAGAGCATTTCCTTCACGGAGTTGGGTTTTGAACAGCAAAGTTTCGTTCTCTGCGGCATCCAAGGATTACCAGATGGGCCGCTACACACAGTCCTTGGCGACGCTCAACCAGTTGATGGACATCCAGCCGGATGCCAAGACCTATGCGCTGCTGGCCAAGAACCTCGTGCAGCTCGGCTTCAAGGCCGATGCCGCGAAAGCCTATGGCCTGGCCGGCAACTGCGAAGGACCGAATTCCTACGAATACCAGAAACAGGCTGCCAAGCTGCATTACGAGACCGGCAACGAGGACGATGCTCTGCTGATCGCCATGCGAAACCTCACCAAGGCGCAGGAAGACCCGGAGCTCGCCTTCATCATCACCGCGATCTATCTGAAGCGCCAGCAGCGGGATATCATCCGCCCGTTCAAGACGGTGCTGTCGCAGAGTGCCAATCCCGATCATATGCGCCTGGCGGCCCTGCTGCTGAGCGACGATCTGAACGACGCAACCAACCAGAACCTCGCGCGCAACATCTTCAAGCGTTTTCCCGGCAACCTCGCATTTCGCTTCCTTCACCTTGTTTTCGCACGCGAATTCAATGAGTTCGAAGAGGCGAGCAAGCATCAGGCGGTGATCGACGCGGCCCTTGCAAAGGGCGATATCGAGATCCTGCGCAAGGACAACCCGTTCTATCACCTGCACTGGTGCGGCAACGAAGACTTCAACCGGTATGCGACGATCGGCACCAACCCCCTCAACCAGGAACGGGTGGCCTTCCGCCGCAACCAGCCGCACAGTTGGTCGGACAAGATCCGGATCGGCTACATGTCATCAGACTTCTGGGATCGCCACGCAACGATGAAGCTCTTGCAGCGCATCCTCGAACTGCACGACAAGGACCGGTTCGAGGTGACGCTCTTCTGCCATACGGGCCCGGAATACCTCAAGCACAACACGATCGACCGCAGCCGCTGGGGCCGGATCGTCACCGTTCACGGCTTCTCCGATCAGGCGGTGCTGGAAGTGGTGCGCGAGCACAATATCGACATCATGGTCGACCTGAAGGGCCACACTTCGGGCAGTCGCGCGACGGCCTTCAACCTGCCGCTCGCACCGGTGCATGTCGGCTGGCTCGGTTTCCCCGGCAGTACGGTCAATGTCGACCTCGACTACGTCATCGGCGACCATTTCGTCCTACCCGAGGTGGCCAAGCCCTTCTACCATGAGAAGTTCTGCCGGCTGCCGGAGAGCTACCAGCCGAACGACCCGATGCATCGTCCGAAGCCGCGTCCTGTCACTCGCGAGCAACTCGGCCTGCCGGAAGACGCCTTCATTTTCGCGTCCTTCAACGGCAATCGCAAGATCACGCCGGAGACGATCGGCAGCTGGTGCCGTATCCTGAAGCGCGCCCCAAACAGCGTACTCTGGTTGATGGCGAATACGCCGCGCAACCAGGCAAACCTTCTGAAGCAATTCCAGGGGGCAGGCATTTCGCCCAAGCGGATCATCTTCTGCCCGCGCGCGCCCTATGAACAGCACATCGACCGCCAGCAGGCGGCCGACCTCGGCATCGATACCTTCCCCGTCAACGGCCACACGACCACCTCGGAGCAGCTCTGGGGCGGCCTGCCGGTTCTGACCGTCAAGGGTACCAACTTCGCGTCACGCGTCAGCGAGAGCCTGCTCAGGGCCATCGACCTACCCGATCTCGTCGCGCCCGACCTACAGGCCTATGAGGATATGGCCGTCGAACTGGCTGAGAATCCCGGGCGGATCGCCGAATACAAGGCGCATCTCAAGGAGAAGCGTTATATCGCGCCGCTCTTCGATGCCGAACGGTTCTGCGACCATCTGGAGCAGGCCTATGAAATCATGGCCGAGCGCGCCAGGCAGGGTCTGGCACCCGATCACATGGACATTCCGGCGCTGCCGCCGCGCACGGCGCCGTTCGCGGCCGATTGAGGCTTTTCGACCGCTACAGCGCGCCTTTCAGGCGCGTGAAGGACGCCGTAGCACTTTGAATTGCTGCATAATGAAAGAACCCGCCGGAGCAGTCCGGCGGGTTCTTTCATTGGCGAATATCCAAGCGGCGGCAGCCGGTCAGCTGAACGAGCGCACCAGGCTGCCGACGAGCAGGTTCCAGCCGTCGATCAGCACGAAGAAGAGAATCTTGAAAGGCAGCGAGATCGAGGTCGGCGGCAGCATCATCATGCCCATTGCCATGGTGATGGTCGCGACGATGAGGTCGATGACGAGGAACGGCAGCACGACGAGGAAGCCGATCTCGAAGCCGCGGCGAATCTCGGAAATCATGAAGGCCGGGATCAACACGCGGTAGTCGATCGGATCGGTCGTCTGGATATTCTGTCCGCGTTCGCGCGCCAGATCGACGAAGAGCGCCAAATCCTTGTCGCGGGTATTGGCCGCCATGAAGGTACGGAAGGGTTCGGCGATACGCTGGACCGCCTCGGTCTCGTTGATCTGATTGGCAAGCAGCGGCTGCACGCCGTTCTGCCAGGCCTGATCGAAGGTCGGCGACATGACGTAGAAGGTCATGAACAGCGACAGCGACAGGAGGATCATGTTGGAGGGCGTCGAGGAGAGGCCCATCCCTGAGCGGAGGATCGAAAAAGCGATGATGAAGCGCGGAAAGCTCGTCACCATGATCAGGATGCCCGGCGCGACCGAAAGAATGGTCAGCAGGCCGAATGTCCGGATGATCCAGGCGGCGACGGAGCCATCGACCGGTATATTCAACAAGTCAGTCGGCAGCTGCTGTGCCACCGCCAGTTCCGGTACCGCCATCATGGCGGCAAGGAAAACTATGAGACGAATCATTCGATGACAAATGTCCTGAACATGACCTTCGATACCCGCCCTTGCGAGCGAAGGTCAACACGTTCCTGTATGTCATCCTTGAGATATTGAAAGCCCCGCGGCCCCTCGATCTGCTGCAGGGAAACAGTCCTGATATAGGCGAGGATATCCTGGTGAATATCCTCGGAAACCTTGACATCCGGCGGCCCGTTGAACAGCAGCGCGACTTCGAGTCGCACCCAGTTTTCGGAGGGGTAGGCGAGGTTCGAGGTGATCGGCTCGAGCTGGACGACGTTGTTGGCCTCGGTCGAGATGCGCGCCAGGCCTTCCTCGGCCTTCTTCTTCGCCTCCGCATCCTTGGCCTGCTCGACCTCCTTGGCGCCCTTGATGTTGGGCGCGACGGTCGTGCCGACCGCCCAGCCGCCGCCGGCGCCGACGAGCGTCAGGACGGCGATGCCGATGATCGTCATCAGCGAGCCGGATTTCTTCTGCGATTGACCTGCGCTTGCGTCTGGCTCTGCCATCGTCGTTCAGCCTCAAAGCGGCGAGAAAAGATCGACGGCCTGCTGGCCGCGCGGAGGCTGCTGCACTTCCATCAGGCGGCCGCGGCCGCCGTAGGAGATGCGGGCTTCGGCGATCTTGTCGTAGGAGATCTGGTTGTCGGCATTGACGTCCTGCGGACGAACGATACCGGCGACATTCAGGATTCGCAGCTCCTGGTTCAGGCGAACTTCCTGCGAGCCTGATATGACGAGGTTGCCGTTTTCGAGAATGCCGGTGACGACCGCGGCGACCAGAAGGGTGAGCTTGTCGGTGCGCTCGATCTTGCCCTTGCCGTCGGTGCTGGTGTCGGAGCCATAAGTCAGGTCGGTCTTCGACTCCGGCGTCCAGCCGAAGATCTGAGCGTTGACATCCCAGTTCATGCCGCTCGAATTCGTGCGGCTGCGGTTGGTCTCGTTGTCGAAGGAGGCCTTGTCGTTGATCTGGATGTCGACGGTCAGGATGTCGCCGACGTTGAGCGCGCGCGCATCCTTGAAGAGGGCGGCCTGCGAATCGCTCCACAGCGAATAGCCCTGCGCCACGGCGCGCGGCTGCTTCGGATAAAGCGCCATCTGCGGCGTCTGGCCGTAGGCGAGGCCGCTGCCGATCGGGCTCATGGCAGGCGCACGGCCGATCTCGCTGACCGCCGTCGGAGACTGGCAACCTGCAAGGAGTGCGAGGGCGGCGATCGCGGCCGGGAAACGCATATTCATGAAGGATCCTTCGACGTATTGGGATCGGACGCACTGGCGATGACGCTGGCGATGACCGCGGCCTTCTCAGGGTCCATCTCGTTGAGGATGAGGCTCGACTGACGCGGGCCGAGCCGCATGATCACGGCGGAGGCCACCTCGATCTTCATGTCCTGCAACTGAAGTGCGGCCGCATCCGGCTTCATCTTCCTGTAGATTTCGGTGAGGCCGGCTTCCGCCTGCTTCAGGAAATCGTCGCGGCGCTTCAGCCAGTCCTGATATTCTGCCTTGCGCTTGTCCATTTCCGCCATGCGGGCGTCGATGTCGGCGCGAAGCTTTTCCAGTTCCTGCTTCTGCAGGAGGTAACGCTGGTCGCGGGCGGGCTCGGCGATGTTGGTGCAGAACTGCTTGATCTCATCCTGGGAGGTGATGTCGCGTGCCGGCGCATGTTCCTGCGCGAAGGCGCTGGGGATCGACAAAAGGACGAGGCCTGCGGCCGGCAACGCCAGCCGGCGCAGCAATTGCAGAACCGTCATGTCAGGGTTGATGATATCAATCATTGCAGCACAAGCTCCGCCTGCAGGGCGCCTGCCGACTTGATGCCCTGGAGAATGGCGATGATGCCATCCGGTTTCACACCGATATTGTTGAGGCCGGCGACAAGGGTCCTGAGATCTGGACCATCGATGATGGCGACGCGCCCGCCGGTCTGCTCGGCCGCGATATCGGTCTGCGGCTGGACGGCGGTCCGGCCGCGCGAGAAGGGTTCGGGCTGGATGATCTGCGGCGTCTCGGTGACCTGGACAGTCAAGGTGCCGTAGCTGACGGCAACCGGCGAGACGCGGACGTCGGAGCCGATCACGATCGTTCCGGTGCGCTCATTGATGACCACCTTGGCCGGCGTATCGGTTTCGACGATGAGATTTTCGACGTCGGCCATCAGCCGGGTGAGATCGGCCGCGCGCGGCTTCTGGATCACAACTTCCTGCGAATCCTTGGCTTCGGCGACCGGGCCGCCGAAGCGCGCCGAGGCATAACCGTTGACGATGTCGGCGATACGGATCGCCGTCGAGAAGTCTGGGTTGCGCAGCTGCAGGACGAGATTGACCGAATCCTTGAAACGGGACGGCAGTTCGCGTTCGATGATCGCGCCGCCGGGCACGCGGCCTGCGGTGGTGACGCCTTCGGTCACGGTCGCCGCCTGGCCCTGCGCCTGAAAACCGGAGACGATGACAGCGCCCTGCGCAACGGCGTAGATCTGGCCGTCGGCGCCGGAAAGCGAGGTCATGACGAGCGTGCCGCCGCGAAGCGACGTCGCGTCGCCGAGCGAGCTCACCGTGACGTCGATACGGCTGCCGGGACTTGCGAAGGGCGGCAGGTTGGCGGTGACCATCACGGCCGCGGTATTCTTGGCGTTGGACTGACCGCCCTGCGTCGAGATGCCGAGATTCTGCAGCATCGCCCGCATCGACTGCTCGGTGAAGGGCGAGGCACGGAAGCCGTCGCCGGTTCCCTGCAGGCCGACAATGAGGCCATAACCGATCAACTGGTTATCACGCCCGGCCTGAAGGGAGGCGATATCCTTGATGCGGGAGGTCAGCGCCCAGGCGGGCGCGACATCAGCCAAACTCATGGCGAGAACCGCGACAAGAGTGAGGAAACGGAAGAACAATTTCATTTTGCCCTCACATGGACCGTGCCGTCCGCAAGCACCGTGCCGCTGACGATGACGCCGGAGTCCATATTGCGCGCACGGACGACCTGCCCGATCGTGCCGTCTTCGAGCGGCGTGCCGGCGGCGGAGATCGTCATCGCGCCGAGCGATAAGACCAGACGGATCGAAGAGCCGCGTGTCACCGTATAGGCTTCGCGCAGGCCCGAAACCGAAATCGTGCGGCCCGGCAACAGCGTGCGCTTGGAGACCATGCCTTCGACCTGGGAAATGGATTTGGCATAATCGCCGGCGAGGTTGGGGTTGGTGACCTCGACCTCCTGAAGCTGGCTCGACGACAATGTGTCGCCGGGGTAGATGATCGTCGTCGGGACGACGGCATAACCCATGCCTGCATCCACGTCCGCGGGCAAGAAAATGCCCGCGACTGCGATCGTGGCTGCCGCCACCCATCCTGAGATGTGTCCTGCCCGGCAAAACATCATGTTTCGGCCCTTCCCTTTACTTCAGGTTCTTGCTGACGATGGAGGCCATTTCATCAGCGGTGGTGATCACCTTGGAATTCATTTCGTAAGCGCGCTGGGCCGAGATCAGCTCGGTGATTTCCTTCACCGGGTCGACGTTCGAAGATTCCAGGTAACCCTGCTTCATGTAAGCGAAACCTTCCTCGTCAGGATTGCCGATGACGGCTTCGCCGGAGGCCGGCGTTTCCTGGAAGAGATTGTCGCCGAGCGGCTGGAGACCAGCCTCGTTGACGAAGTCGGCAAGAGTCAACTGGCCGAGCTCGGTCGCCTCCGTCGTTCCCGGCAGCTTGGCCGAGACCTGGCCGGAGCGGCTGATCGTCAGTTCGGTCGAACCCGTCGGAATGGTGATGCCGGGAAGGACCTCGTAGCCGTCGATGGTGACGAGCTGGCCCTGGTCGTTTTTGTTGAAGGCACCGGCGCGGGTGTAAAGCGTCGTACCGTCGGTCGACTGGATCTGGAAGAAACCCTTGCCGATCAGCGCCACGTCGAGATCGTTGCCGGTCTGGGTCAGTTCACCCTGGAGATGCAGGTTGCGGACCGCCGAGGTCTGGACGCCGAGGCCGATATTGGCACCTTCCGGAACGACGGCCTGGTTGGCGCGGTTGGCGACACCCTTGGCACGTTCGGTCTGGTAGAGAAGATCCGAGAATTCGGCGCGGGCGCGCTTGAAACCGGTCGTATTGATGTTGGCGATGTTGTTCGCGATGACTTCCAGATTGGTCTGCTGGGCATCCATGCCCGTTGCTGCGATGGCGAGCGCTCTCATGTGTTCGTCCTCAAATCAGTTACATCTGCATCTTGGTGACTTCGAGAAAGGCCGAGACGACCTTGTCGCGGATGGCAATCGCGGTCTGCAGCGTCTGCTCGGCCTGGAGCATGGAATCGACGACTTCGCGCGTCGACGCCGTGCCCTTGATACCGGCAAAGGACATGCTTTCCGCACCCTTCAGGCTGTTGACCGCGTCGCTCGCCATGTTGCCCATGACGGAGGCGAAGCTCATGCCACTGGCCGCACCTGCGGCGCCCGGCATAGTGGCGGCAGACGACGAGGCGGAATGTTCGGTGTCGACGGCGCCGAGCGCACGGGTCATCGAAAGGTTGCTGACATTCTGGACGCTGCTGATCATTATTATTGGCTCTTCAGGAGGTCGATCGTGGAGGAGATGAGATCGCGGGTCTGTTTGATGGTCTGCAGATTGGCGTCATACGAGCGGTTGGCTTCGCGCATGTCGGCCATCTCGACCAGGATATTGACGTTCGGCAGTTTGACGACGCCCTTCTGGTCCGCAGCCGGATTGCTGGGGTCGAATTCAGTGCTGAAGTCGCCTTCGTCGACGCCGACCTTCTTGACGTTGACAGTCTCGACGCCGTTGGTGCGATCCATCTGCTGGCCGAAGGTGATCGTCTTGCGGCGGTAGGGGTCGGCACCGGGCGTGTCGCCGGTCGAGCGGGCATTGGCAATGTTTTCCGAAACGATGCGCAGGCGCGTCGACTGCGCCTCGAGCCCGGAACCGGCGATTTTCATTGCTGCTGAAAGCGGATCCATGACTTTACCTCCTGACGGTCATCAACATCATGCGGTTGAAGGAACTGACCAGCGAGGTGTTCAGATCGTACTGGCGCTTTATATCGCCCGACTTGGAGAGCTCCTCGGCCAACCCGACTGTATTGCCGGATTCCTGGACGCCGATCTCCTGGTCGAGCGCGGCGTCCTTGACGTCGATATCGCCGCTGTCGCTGAAATCGTTGCCGCTGAGATGCGCCGGATTGGTGCGCGCCATGTTGATATTGGAATTGTCGAGCACCGCATCAAAGGGCGTAACGTCCTTGGCGCGGAACTTCGGGGTATTGGCATTCGCGATGTTGCCGGCAACAACCTGCTGACGGATCGTCAGCCATTCCGCCTGCCGCGAAGCCAAGTCGAAAAGTTGGATCGGTTGCATGAGAACTCTCCGTTTTTACTGTCCCGAACCTAGTGCGGTAATCTTGCGTGGGACTTACGGGAATTCAGGCTTCGAGGCGGTTTTCGGCGAAGGCCGCCGCTATGACAGCGCCGCGCGTCTTTCGGACGTGCAAGCACGCTGTAACTATTTGAATTGATGCGTCATACCTTAAGTGGGAATCGATCCAACGAATGCCGGAATTAAAAAAAAGGGCTCCGGCTGGTTCGCGGCGGAGCCCCCTGTTGCCTTCGGCGTTTGCGGACAGGTTCAATTGTTCTGGTAGATCTCGCCCTTGGAGGTGACGATCACCCATTTGCCGTCGCGCTGTTCGAGTGTCGCAAGGCGGCTTTCGTCGGGCAGGATCGAGCCGATGCGCACCACGTACATGCCCGAGGGATCCTCGATCAGCGCCCGGCCGTTGGAAACATGCAGCAGGCGGAAGGAAGATCTGCCGGGGAAAGGCTGATCTTCCTGTATGGCGCGGCCATCGCGCTCCTTGCCGAGATCGGAGACCGTCGCCGTCGTCAGCGGATCGATCGGCGGGGCCTTCTTGTCCGCCTCGTTCTTGTTGACCATGGCAAGCGGCGAGACGCTGAAGACGTTGCGGGCCGGCCAATCCGGCAGTTCACGCGAACTCTCGCTGGCGGCGACATTAATGCCGAATTTGTCCGCGTTGAAGAAGACGTACCAGGGAAAGAAGGCGGAAGCGCCGGCAAGCGCCAGGCCGGAGAAAGTCAGAAACCGATCCAGGATCGCAGTCTTCCTGCGCTGCTTCAGGGAAGCGATACGTTCGTCGTCGAAATCAGCCACGTCTAGCCTCTCCTCTGAATAGGGCCGCCCTGATTGCCCATGCCGGCTGCAGCCTTGAGCGCGCCGGCGAGATCGGCGAAAGCGTCAAGCGAGTCGCGATCGCCCGGAGACTGCTTCAGAACGTCGTAAATAATCGGCACCTGCTTGATCGCCATGTCGAGATCGGGATCAGCACCCTGACGATAACCGCCGATCATGCGCAGGTCGCGCGTCTCTTCGAAACGATGGATCAGCACCTTCAGCCGCGATACCAGCTTTTCCTGATCCGGCGTCCAGGCCTTGCGGGCAAGACGCGAGATCGAGGCAAGCGGATCGATCGGGGGATAACGCCCTTCTTCGGCGAGACTGCGCTGCAGGACGATATGACCGTCGAGGATGCCGCGGGTCGAATCGGCGATCGGGTCATTGTGATTGTCGCCGTCGACGAGGATCGAGATGATCGCCGTGATGGTGCCGGCGCCCTCGGGACCGGGACCGGCGCGTTCCAAGAGGCGCGGCAACTCGGTGAAGACGGAGGCGGGATAACCGCGCGCGATCGGCGGCTCGCCGGAGGCGGTCGCCACCTCGCGGATCGCATGGGCGAAACGCGTGACGCTATCGACGATGAAGAGCACGTTCTCGCCCTTGTCGCGGAAATGCTCGGCGATGGTGACCGCCGTCAGCGGCGCCATCTTGCGCAGCATCGGACTTTCGTCGCTGGTGGCGACGACGGCGATCGCTTTCTTCATGTTGCTGCCGAGCGTATCCTCGATGAATTCGCGCACCTCGCGGCCGCGTTCGCCGACGAGCGCAATGACAACCTTGTCGAAGGCATCGGCGCGGGCGAGCATGGACAGAAGCGTCGACTTACCGACGCCGGAACCGGCGAAGATGCCGAGGCGCTGGCCGAGGCAGAGCGGCGAAAAGATGTCGATCGCGCGCACGCCGGTCTTGAAGCCGGTCTCGACACGCTTGCGGGTCATCGAGGGCGGCGCGGTATTGGAGATCGAGCGGCGATCGAGGCCCTCGGTGATCGGCCCCAGCCCGTCGATCGGCTCGCAGAGCGAGTTGACGGTGCGCCCGCACCAGCTGTCCGTCGGTGAAATGCGGAAGGCGCCCTTGCGGATGACGGTATCATGGATGCCGATCGGCTCGCCGGGTTCGATCGGGCAGACATAGATCAGTTCCGGCTCGACGCGCACGACTTCGCCGAGATGAATGCCGGTCGCCGATTTATGGGCCACGAATTCGCCGAGACGAACATGGCGGGAGAGACCGTGAACCGTGTAGTGGCCGGCAGCGATGGTCTGCACGCGACCGCCGTGGGCGACCGCGAACTCCGGCGATGCGTATTGGTCGACGAGGCCCGCCAGATGCGCCAGCTTCGGAGAAAGACCGTCCACTGATAGTAGCGTGGTGCTCATGCTTCAAATCCCACCCTAAAATACGTTGTGTGCAGCTTGCTGCATGCGACGTATTTTAGATCCTTGTTCATGTGCATGTCGTTCTCCCAAAACCGCCGGACACTTTGGGCGACATGCATTAGCGGCTGCCGCCAAGCGTCTGAACGGCTTCCTTGAAGGAATCCTCGCTGTCGCGCATCAGCGACGAGACGCTTTCGAAGGCCCGGTTGACTTCGATCAGCTGGGTGATCTCGCGCATGGCGTTGACGTTGGAGTTTTCGAGATAACCCTGCTCGACACCGACATTGAAGCGGTCGACGACGGCGCGCGGCTGGTCGGTGGTCATGATGCCGCTGTTTTCGTAGCGCAGGTAACCCTTGCTGATATCGGCCTCGAACAGGCCGAGCGAACCGATCTGGCGGCCGCCCTGATAGATGATGCCGTCTGTGCCGACGGCCGGCTCACCGCCTGTCGTGTTGAGCTGGATCGGCGCGCCGCCGGCGTCAAGAACCGGGTATCCGCGGATCGAGACGAGTTCGCCGGTATCCTTGATCGTAAAGCGGCCGTCCCTCGTCAGAACCCGGCCGGCCGGCGTGTCGAGCCCAAACCAGGCATCACCCTTGACGGCGAAATCGAGCATGTTGCCGGTGTGCTGCAACTCGCCACTTCCCTCGTTCAGGTAGTCGTTGCCCTGGGAAACGAAGGCGACCTTGGTGTTCAGTTTGTTCTTGGTGGCCGCCACCATCTCGTCGAACTTCACCTCGGTGGCGCGAAAACCGGTCGTGTTCACGTTCGCCATGTTGTCTGCGATGGTGGTCAGACGCTTTTCGAGGGCCATCTGCGACGACAGAGAAACATAAAGACCGGATTGCATGTCGGTAAGCTCCAAGCATTGGCGATGAACGGAACGAAAAGCCGGGCGTCGTCTGTATTGTTTGGCCGGGATTCGCTGAGGCGGCATCTCAGAAACGGGTGCGGACACCCATTCGTCCCCTTTAGACTGACGGCAGATGCTTGCGCGAAGCTGGCACGCGGAAATGCCTCGCGACCGGCCCTTTCATCAGCCTCACGCAAGGCAGAAACCCTATCGGTCTCAAAGAAAAGCAACGTTCAGATTGGGCTGACGATGAACATCATTATCGGATTTATAGTGACTTGCGGCTGTGTCATCGGCGGCTTCATGGCGATGGGCGGCCACGTGGACGCTCTGTTCCAGCCCTTCGAATTCCTCATCATCGGCGGCGCCGGTATCGGCAGCTTCATCATGGCGAATCCGATGAAGGTGGTGAAGGATTCCGGCAAGGCCCTCGCCGAAGCCTTCAAGCACGCGGTGCCGAAGGAACGCAATTATCTCGATACGCTCGGCGTGCTCTATTCGCTGATGCGCGACCTGCGCACCAAGTCGCGCAACGAAATCGAAGCCCATATCGACAATCCAGCCGAATCGACGATCTTCCAGCAGGCTCCGACCGTTCTGAAGAACAAGGAACTGACGGCGTTCATCTGCGATTACGTGCGCCTGATCATCATCGGCAATGCCCGCAGCCACGAGATCGAGGCGCTGATGGACGAAGAGCTCAACACCATCATGCACGATAAGATGAAACCCTACCACGCGATCCAGATTATGGGCGATTCCTTCCCGGCGATCGGTATCGTCGCGGCCGTTCTCGGCGTCATCAAGGCGATGGCGGCGATCAACGAATCGCCTGAGGTGCTCGGTCACCTGATCGGCTCGGCGCTCGTCGGCACCTTCCTCGGCATTCTCTTGTCCTACTGCCTCTGCTCGCCGCTGGTCTCCCAGATCAAGATCGTGCGCAACAAGCAGCACCGCCTTTACGTTATCGTCAAGCAGACGCTGCTTGCCTACATGAACGGTTCGGTGCCGCAGGTCGCTCTCGAATACGGCCGCAAGACGATCTCGGCTTACGAGCGTCCGTCCATCGATGCGGTCGAGCAGGAAATGATGAACCCAGGTGGCGAAAACAAGGCGGCTTAAATGACTATGAGCAATGCTTCGCACGACAAACCGGCAATGGATCCTGCCCTCCTCGCCAAGCTGACAGGCGGGCTTGGCGACAGAGGCAGGGTCGCCAAGATCTGCAGCTCCTTCGGGGAAATCTACAGCGAATTCTTTCCCGACGTCATCAAAAGCGAGACCGGCCTCGACGTGGCGGTCAACTATCTCGGCTGCGAGATCGGTTACAAGAACCACCTCATCGAAGACCTGAGCGCGAACGTCACACTCGTCGACGCGACGCTGCGCAACTGGTCGCAGAACATTACGCTTGCCTGCGGCAACGGCTTCGTCATCACGCTGATGGAGCATCTGCTCGGCGCCACAGCCGATACGATCGAGGAACCGGCCGACCGGCTGCTGTCGATCATCGAGCTCGATCTGGCGGTCATGGTCTTCGACAAGATCGCCAAGGTGCTACGCTCGGCCGTCAACGCGCCTGGCGGTTTCGAGCCGAGCCTTTCGGCCCCGTACGCCCATGACATGCGCGCCCGGCCGCCGGAGGATCGTCCGGATGAATTCGCGGCCGCCATCAACATGTCGATCACGCTTGCCGGCATCGTTTCGGAATTTTCGTTGATCGTTCCGCAGACGGCGCTGCTCAAGACCAAGGTGACGCCGCCGAAGCCGAAACGTCAGGCCAGCAGCAACTCAGCGGAATGGACCGAACAGCTCGGCGACCAGGTCCGCCGCTCGCATGTCACGCTCGAGGCGAAGATCAGGTTGCAGGACCTGACGCTGCGCACGATATCGAAGCTGATGGTCGGCGACGTCATTCCGTTCCGCGACCACGGCGAGGTGCGTGTCGAGGTCAGCGCCAACAGCAAGGAATTGTATGTGTGCGAGTTCGGGCGTTCAGGCGAAAACTACATGGTCCGCGTCAAGGATACGATGAACTCGGATGACGAACTCATCCGTCATTTAATGAATTAATCGGTTCTCTGGCTTTTGGGCTGCAAAGGCAGTTTGAGGCAAGTTTCAACTGGAATAGTGATTTCATGGCTACGAAGAAAACACAGCAGAACAGCGACCTCTCCCTGGATCTTCCGGGCAGCGAAGCCGATCTCGACCAGGCGATCGACGATCTGCGCGGCGTGCTGAAGCAGGATGCCGATGGCGACCTGCCGCAGTTTGGCGACGACCTGCAGACCGACGCCTTCGCAGCAGGAACGGACCTGGCTGCCTTCGGCGGCGAGGCTTCGGAAAGTCCTTTCGGCGGCGACGATTTCGGCGGTGATTTCGGCGGCAGCAATGCCAGCCCGACTGCCGGCATGGATTTCGGCAGCAGCCCCTCCTTCGAGGCGTCGCCGGCTCCGCTCGGCAGCGCTTTGAATTCCAACTTCGACCTGATCATGGACATCCCGATCGACGTCCAAATCATGCTCGGCACCAGCCGCATGCAGGTCTCCGGCCTGATGAACCTCAATGAAGGGGCGACGATCGCCCTCGACAAGAAAATTGGTGAACCGGTCGAGATTATGGTGAACGGCCGCAGGATTGCACGTGGCGAAATTACGGTGCTTGATAACGACGACACGCGATTCGGTGTGAAACTGATTGAAGTTTTGAGTACGAAAAAAGCCTGATCCCTGTGTGGGACGGAGAGGTTAGACCATGATGGACTTTGACGATTTCGGCGGCGCACTAGCCGGGAAACCGTTGACCCAGGCTGAAAAGGCGGCGGCTGTTCTTCTCGCTATGGGAAAGGGCGTCGCCGGCCGGCTGTTGAAGTATTTCACTCAGGCCGAACTGCAGACCATTATCTCATCCGCCCAGTCGCTGCGTGCTATTCCGCCGGACGAGCTCCTGTTGCTCGTCTCCGAGTTCGAAGACCTCTTCACCGAGGGCGCCGGACTGATGGACAACGCCAAGGCGATCGAGGCCATTCTTGAAGAAGGCCTGACGCCCGACGAAGTCGACAGCCTGCTCGGCCGCCGCACTGCATTCCAGGCCTACGAAACCTCGATCTGGGATCGCCTCAGCGAGGCGGAGCCGGCGTTCGTCGCACAGTTCCTGCTGCGCGAGCATCCGCAGACCGTCGCCTATATTCTTTCGATGATGCCCTCCGCCTTCGGCGCCAAGGTGCTGCTGCAGCTTCCCGACAACCGCCGCGCCGACATCATGAACAGAACGGTCAACATGAAGGCGGTCAGCCCGAAGGCTGCGCAGATCATCGAGAACCAGGTCATGACGCTGCTTGCCGAGGTCGAGGCAGAGCGCAATGCGGCCGGCTCGACGAAGGTCGCCGATCTGATGAACGAACTCGACAAGCCGCAGGTCGACACGCTGCTCACCTCGCTCGAATCGATCAGCCGCGAGTCGGTCAACAAGGTTCGCCCAAAGATCTTCCTGTTCGAGGACCTCATGTACATGCCGCAGCGCAGCCGCGTCATGCTGCTCAACGACATCTCGGCGGACGTACTCACCGTCGCGCTGCGCGGGTCGCCCCCCGAGATCCGCGAATCGGTTCTCTCCGCCATCAGCCCACGCCAGCGCCGCATGATCGAATCGGATCTGCAGAGCGGCATGGGCGGCGTCAATCCGCGCGAGATCGCGATTGCCCGCCGCGCCGTGGCGCAGGAAGCGATTCGCCTGGCCAATTCCGGCCAGATCGAGCTCAAGGAAAAGGAAGGCGACGCTTCGGCGGCCGCCTAACACGTCGAGACTGTTGACAAATCCGGCATGCCGAACGGTGGCTGTTGATCGCCGTGCCACAGGCGACTACCCTTCCAGCAACGGACCGCGCGCTAAAGCGTGTCGCATAGAACTCGGTTCTTGCGACGCGCTTTAAGTCTTTGTTCTGATGCATGTCGTCATCCCAAAAGCGCTGCACGTTTTTGGGCGACATGCATTGGCTGCGGCCTATTTCTTTGACGGAGGGCCGCGACTTGGCAGACGATGACAAGGACAGCAAAACAGAAGCCCCAACCGCGAAAAAGCAAAGCGATGCCGCGGAAAAGGGCAACGTACCGTCTTCGCGCGAACTTTCGATCTTTGCGACCATCCTTGCGACCTTCATTTACCTCGTGTTCTTCCTTCCCGACAGCGTCGGACGCATGACTGAAATGCTGCGCGACATCTTCGAACAGCCCGACCAGTGGAAGATCGAGACGGGACCAGATGTCCTGGCACTGTTCGTCCGGATCGGCTGGGCAAGTGCCGCGCTGCTGGCGCCCGCCTTCATCTTGTTCATGGTGTTCGGCGTCGCCTCCTCCGTCTTCCAGAATCTGCCGACACTGGTGCTTGAGCGCATCCGCCCGCAGACCTCGCGTATCTCGCCGATCAAAGGCTGGTCACGGCTCTTCAGCCTGCCCGGCCTGGTCGAATTCGGAAAATCGCTGTTCAAGGTGGTCGTCGTCGGGGTGATCCTGTTCTTCGTGCTCAGGAGCGAATATTTCGGCTCGATCGACGCGATGTTCTCCGATCCGCAGACGATTCTGGTGCGAATGATGGCGGCGATGCGCAAGATCATCATCGTCATGCTGATCGCCACCGCGATCGTGGCGATCGCCGATCTTTTCTGGACGCGCCATCACTGGTTCACCGAGCTGAAGATGACGCGGCACGAGGTGAAGGAAGAAAACAAGCAGGCTCAGGGCGACCCCTTCGTCAAGAGCCGGCAGCGCTCGCTGATGCGCGACCGGGCGCGCCGGCGCATGATCGCCAACGTTGACCGCGCGACGCTGGTGATCGCAAACCCGACGCATTACGCGGTGGCGCTGCGTTACGCGCGCGAAGAGAACGATGCGCCGGTGGTGCTGGCCAAGGGTCAGGACCTGATTGCGCTCAAAATCAGGGAGATCGCCGAGAAGAACGGCATACCGGTGTTCGAAGATCCGCCACTTGCGCGCTCCATGTTTGCGCAAGTCTCGATCGATAGTGTCATACCGTCAGTCTTCTATAAGGCGGTAGCGGAGCTCATCCACCGGGTCTACGCTGCGGACGCCAAGAACAAACGGGTAAGATAAGCCGAATGAAAAAATGCCCTCACTCTACCCAGCGTGAAAAGATCCTCGCAGACGCGATCAGCCCGGTCGCCACTGAACTGCGCCTTCTGGATGCTTCTGACCTCATTTCCCTGCTGCGCTTCGAGTATTACGGCAACCTTTCCGATCTCGTCGCTTCGGCGGCGGAGCTTTTCTTTCATCCGGGCACGGTGAATTTCGGCCTGGGCGGCAATTATACGCTGGAGTGGGGCGGCAAGCCCGAAGTCGTTCTCGATCTGGAAATCAAGCCGCGCGGCGTCACCGTCTACGCACAACTCACCCTTGCCGAAGATCATGCCGGCATCGAGATCAGCCATATCGCTTTCCAGGAGCCCTCGGCCGATCCCGACGAGAACACCATCTTTCTTAAAAAGAGCCTTCGGGAAGCGCGTTACAGCGTCAACCAGCCGCCGCAGGCGCTAGCCGGCTGACTTTCTTTCAAGGCAATCGAGCTTTCATTCGCTTTGGACAGCAATTCAAAGCATTACAGCGTCGCTTGCGTCTGAAAAGAAGCGCACGCTGTAAAGGACTGCACAGGTTCAGCTGATATAACCGAGCCGGATCGCCTTGGCGATCGCCTGGATGCGATTGACGGAATCGAGCTTGATGGTCGCCGAGCCGAGATAGGCGTTTACGGTGTGCACGGACAGGCCGAGCTTGTCGGCAATCTCTTCGCTGATGCGGCCGTCGCCGGCAAGCTGCAGACAGGCGATCTCGCGTTCGCTGAGCGCCTCGGCGGCAGCCGTGCGGCGTTCGTCGAGCGAGAGCAGATCCATCATGATATTGCAGCAGCGACCGTGCAGCTCGACGATGGTATCGCTCGAAGGATCGATCTCATCGCCGGTGAAAAGGATGAAACCGTTGCCGACGGCGCCGAGCCGCACCGGAAAGGCAAGGCCGGAAAAAGGCAGAATACCGTCCTGCAGTCGCGTCATGAACGGCGAGAAGTCGGCCGGACCGGGTGCCGCACGGTCGTAACCGCCGGCCCATGAGAGCGGCAGCAGCGACTTGTCGATATGGTCGAGAAGGATATCGCCGTATGCATCCGTGAAGGCCTTGCCGAAACCGGCATTGGAAGACCCCCAGTTCTCGAGCTCGCAGACAAGCCTCTGCTTTGCCGGAAGGCCCGAGCCGTTGACGCGGAAGATCGCGAAGCCTTGCGCGTCGGCCAGCTTCTGCATCGCGATCAGCCGCGGAAAAAGATCGGACCGGCTGGAAATCCTGTTCACACGCACCATGCGCAGCTGCTCGGCGCTGCTCATCGTCCTGCCTGCTGGATAGCCCATGGATCCCCCTATACGAGATTATTGCGGACGGCGAAGGCAATGGCCTCGGACCGGGTCTTGGTCGCCGTCTTGCGCATCACGCTGGTGATGTAGTTGTTGATGGTATTACGGGAGATTCCGAGGATCATCGCGATCTCGTCGCTGGTTTTGCCTTCGGCGATCCAGAACAGGCATTCCAGCTCGCGGTCGGTCAATTCGAAATCGCGATCGACCTTCGTACCGCCGCAGCGCAGGAAGCTCGCGACATAACCTGCAAGCAGACCGACATCCCGCAGGCGCTCCGGCGAAAGGATGAACCCCTCGCCGAACAGGAACATCAAGGCCAGCCGCGACCGGCCGACATTGAAGGTCACCGAACAATATTGGCGGCTGGCACCATTCGGAATCTCGGCACTGTCAGGCAGAAGAGCAAAATTCGGCTGGAAGACCTGCATGCATTTTTCCAGCTCCGTCGACCGGGAATAGCCGCGGACCAGATCATTGGCGATGTCCCTGACCAGATCGAAAGGCCAGTCCGACGAAACGATGAAATCGAGGCCACTTTCCTGGATGAGATCACAGCGCGCCAGAAGGTAGTGCGAAGCACCCACGTAGTCCGTCAGTGCGCGCAGGCCCGACTGCAACCTGCCGGTGCTGGCGACACCGTGGAGGCGCTGGAGCAGCTCATCGCGCGGCAACAGATCCGGCACCACCGCACTCGCGAAATTCGCCATATGCCTCTCGCCTTTGCTCGCCTGAATTACATTCATATCCATTGGCAATGTCCTGCGGCTGAGAAACGATCGAACTCGGTGCAACAGCAATTTTTCTGTAAAGGATTCAGGTCAAGTCCCGCTCGAATCCCATTTCGAATCACCTAAGGGTAAGCCAGCCGATGCAAATCACCATCTCCGACTTCTAGGGATTTACTTTCGCTGTCGCCAATGCACTGATTCGACCGCTCGTTCCAGCCTTCAAGATATAGGGAGGCTAAGATGATTCTTGCGGTATCGCAACGTGCTTCGCGTTTTACGCGAGTCAATCTCATCATATCACCCTAAAGCCGCATTTCAGTCACGGCTTTTCGGGACAGCGGTTAGGTAATCGAGTTCGGTACCGATATGAAAAAAGGCCGGTTGCCCGGCCTTTCTTTTACGCTGCGTCGTCGATCGCCCATTTCCTGAGGATTTTCGCGGCACGTTCCTCGTTGATTTCGACCATACGGGAAAGCTTGCGTTCCGGGCCTTCCTTGACGCGACGATTGAAGTTTCCATCGTCGTCGCCGAGGCTGAGCAGATCCTCGGTACTGTCGAAGCCGAAGTCGGACCCGAAGCCGTCCATGAGAGCGCCGCCGGGTGCGCCCGATGCAGGCGCGAAGTCCGGCAGCTCGAGGCCGGCCGCTTCCGGCGTCGCGTCGCCGAAAGCCGCGGAGCTGCCGTTGCCGCTGACGCTGCGCACCAGAGGCCGCAGGCCCATCCAGACCACCACGAAGGCGACCGCGACAAAGGCGAGCGAGTTGATGATGCCGGCAAGGTTGCGGCTCAGCATATCCATGACGCGGACGCCACCGGTGGCGTCTTCGAGCAGCTGGTTCTCGAGGAAGTCCATGGCGGTGACGGTGACGACGTCGCCGCGCTTGGCGTCGATGCCGGCCGCCGAAGCGACGATCTTTTGCATTTCGGCAAGATAGGCGTCGACCTTGGTCTGGTCGGCGGGCTCACCGACCATCTTGGCGATGCGGCCCTTATTGACCACCACGGCGATCGAAAGCTTTTCGACCTTGTAGCTGTTGCGGGTCGTCGCCGTCGTCTTGCTGTTGATTTCGTAGTTGGTCTGTTCTTCGCGCTTGTCGGACTTGTCCTGCGATTCCGGCCCGGCGGAACCGCCGGCCTCGGGAGCCGCCTGCGGAATGTTCTGCTCGACCGTCGTCGCGCTATCGGACGTCTTCTGCTGCGACTGCTGGGCTTCCTTCGTCGAGCGGACCGAGCGTTCCACCTTGGATTCGGGATCGTAGGTCGTTTCCTGGATCTGCTGGGCGTCGGTGTTGAGATCGGCGGTGACGCTCGAGCGGAAGTTGTCCATGCCGAGGAAGGGCGCCAGCGCCTTGTCGATGTTGGATTCGACTTCCTGCTGAACGTTCTGGACGATGTTGAGCGAGCGGTTCAGCGAGCTGTTGCTCGCCTCGTCGCCGGAAGCGAGCAACTGGCCGGCGGAATCGAGGATCGTCACGTCATCGACGTCAAGCCCCGGCACGGCCGAGGCGACGAGGTGGCGGATCGAGGTCGCCGCGCTGCGCCCGGTGGTGGCGCTTGCGCGAATCATGACGGAGGCGGTCGGTTTCTGCTCCGCTTTCCGGAAGTTTCCAACCTCCGGCATGACGATATGGACGCGCGCGGCTGTTATACCCGAGATCGACTGGATGGTGCGGGCGATTTCGCCTTCCAGCGCTCGAACCCGCGTCACCTCCTGCATGAAGGAGGTCAGGCCGAGGGAGCCGACATTGTCGAAGAGTTCGTAACCGGCATTGGCGCTGTTCGGCAGGCCGCGCTCGGCAAGCATCAGGCGGGCCTTGCCCGTCATCCCCGCGGGAACGCTGATGCTGGAGCCATCCGTGCCGACCTGGAAATTGATGTTGGCTTCGGCAAGCGCCATGCTGATCTGGTTGAGATCCGGCGAGTCCAGACCGACATAGAGCGTTTCCTGTGCCGGCTTGTTGACGAAAAGGGCGGCCGCAAGGACGATTGCAATGGAAACGGCACCGACGCCTCCGAGAATCATCAGGCGTGTTCGGCCCAGGGAACCGAAGTTCTTAAAGATCTGAACTAATTGATTTAACAGATTCATTCTGTTCTCGCACGATCCGTCAAAGACAAAGCAGGCTTATTGCCTCATCAGACGAATAGTCGGCGAAACTTGTGCGAGCGTTTCGTGAGAGCGTGCGGGAGCGAAAAGGCCTAAGGTAATTCCAGCAAAAGTGCGCAGCGGTTTGCGTCCGGAATTGCGCAAGAACAAGGAGAGAGCGTTTCCGTGACTCGGAGAAACGGGGGCGTTCTAGAAGAAATCGAAGTCGCCGGCTGCCTTGCTCAATGGCTGGGAGTGACCGTGGCGTGTGGCGCCGCCCAATGCCTTCTGCATCTCTGCCAGCTTGACGAGGCTGAGCGCGGTTGCGACATCGACTGCCCAGCCGTGCGGGATTTCGCCGGTGATGGTGTCGATGAATTCGGCAAGACCACGCGATTTCTGCACGGCCAGATCGATGCCCTGCATGACCTTCATGGCATCCGGCGAGTTCAGGATTTCGGCGCCGCCGATTTCGAGAAGCTGCGGCTCGATGCGCTCGATGAGGTAGGCGACATCGTGCAGTTCGGACACGATGCGCATCAGGATGTCGCTCAGCGCTTCGACTGGCGCAGGCGGCTCCATCATCTGGGTAAATGTCATATGAAAATCCTCGCCATCAAAAAAATTCGATACTGGTTTCGACGGGTTTCTGCGGAGCGGCGGGGCGCTGCTCGAGAGCGACGGTTCTCTGCGTTTCGGCGCCGGTCAGGGGGTATTGCCGGGCACGACCGGAGACCGGCCAATATTCAAGCTTGCGTCCATGCTCTCCGCCGGTCGAGGAACCGACCACCGGAATGCCTTCATCCCTCAGGAACTGCACGGCGAAGGCCGCGTTCTGCTCACCGACATTGGAGAATGTCGAGATCGTCTTCGCGCCGCCGAAGATCTTTGCCTCCAGCCGGTCGCGCCGGGCGCCCTGCTTCAGGAGACCGTTGATCAGCAGTTCCATCAAATGCACGCCGTACCGCGTGGCATCGCCGCCTGATGTCGGCGACGTCGCCGAACCGGGCAGCAGAAAGTGATTCATGCCGCCGACACCGGCGACAGGATCTCTGAGGCACGCAGCCACGCACGAACCGAGAATGGTCGAGAGGACCGCATTCGGATCGTTCAGAACCTTGTACTCGCCCTGAATGATGTGCACGCGGCGGGCTGCCCCCTCAGTGATCATTTCAGGGCTCCAAACACGGCTTCGATGGCCGCCTTCATCTTCTCGATCGTGAACGGCTTGGCGAGCACGTTGTTTGCGCCGAGCTGGGCCGCCTTCTGCACCAGTGCGCGGTCGCCCTGGGCGGTCAGGATGATGAAGGCCGCTTTCTTGGTGTTGGGGTTGGTGCGCACCGCCTGAAGGAAGCCGATGCCATCCATCTTCGGCATGTTGAAATCCGAGATCACCAGGTGGTGCGGCTGCTCGGCCATGATCTTCATGCCCTGCTCACCGTCGCCGGCCGACGTGATCTGCTTGAAACCGAGCTGGGTCAGCGCGTCGCTGAGCAGCAACCGGCTCGTTACCTGATCGTCGACGATCAGAACTTTGATTTTCTCCGCGATCGACATTTATTCGGTCCCTTCCTTTCGGGCGGCTGTCATTTTCAATATTTCTTCACCGATGGCAGACAGCGGCAGCTGCTGCTCAACGGCGCCAAGTTCATGAGCAACCCTTGGCATTCCGTAAACGACACAGGTTTTTTCGTTCTGGCCGAGCGTTCTGGCGCCGGCGTGGCGCATTTTCAACAATCCGGCGGCGCCATCGCGGCCCATTCCGGTCAAAATCACGCCGACGGCATTACGCCCCGCCAGTTCCGCGACCGAATCGAATAGCACGTCCACCGAGGGGCGGTGACCGTTGACCGGCGCCCGGTCAACGAGACGGCAGCACGGCGCCGAGGCGCCGCTGACCTGCAGGTGACGCTCGCCGCCGGGCGCCAGATAGATCTTGCCGATTTCGAGACGGGCACCGTCGGTCGCTTCCTGCACCACCGGCGCACAGAGCCGGTTCAGCCGTTCGGCGAAGCTCTTGGTGAAGGTCGGCGGCATATGCTGGGTGATGACGGTCGGCGGGCAATTCGCCGGAAATTTCTGCAGCACGGCAATCAGCGCCTCGACGCCACCGGTGGAGGAGCCGATCGCGACGATCTTGCGGCCGACGCGGAAATCGGCGACCGAGGGCGGTGGCGCGACGGCGGCGACGGGCTGGGAATACTGGCGTTGCGTGCGCGCGGCGGCCTTGACCTTCTCGGCGAGGTCGCCGAACGGCCTGAGTTCGCCCGGCGCCGGCTTGCCGACGCAGTCGAACGCGCCGATCTCCAGCGCCGCAAGCGTCGCCTCGGCGCCGCGATGGGTCATCGTGGATACCATGATCACCGGCATCGGACGCAGCGTCATGATCTTTTCGAGGAAATCGAGGCCGTTCATGTTCGGCATCTCGATGTCGAGGGTCAGGACGTCGGGGTTCAGCCGCTTGATCGCCTCGCGCGCTTCCAGCGCGTCGCCGGCCTGGCCGATGACGTTGACCTCGGGATCGGAACTCAGCACGGCGGTGATTAACCCCCGCATCGTCGGCGAGTCGTCAACAACGAGAACCCTTGCCGGCGCGCTCATGCCTTCCTCCCGAGACCTTTGGCCGTGTAGCGATAGGTCGTGATGCCGATATTGTCGAAGACGTGTTTTGCCTCACCCGACACACGCTCGGAATGGCCGATATAGAGATGGCCGCCTTCCGGCAGCAGGCCGGCGAAACGCTGCCAGATCTTCATCTGCGTCGGCTCGTCGAAATAGATGACGACGTTGCGGCAGAAGATGACGTCGAACTTGCCCTTGAACGGCCATTGCGCCATCAGGTTCAGTTCGTTGTAGGTGATCAGCCGCTTGACGCGGTCGTCGACCTGGAACTTCCGGCGGCCCTGCACCTCGACTTCGCTGAACCATTGCTTGCGCATGGCCGGCGACACGGTTTCGAGCGCATTTTCGTCATAGGCGCCGGCCCGGGCGATCGCGAGGATCTTCGGGTCGATGTCGGTCGCCAGGATCTTGAAGTCGTAATCCGCGACATTCGGCATCAGCGACAGCACCGTCAGCGCGATCGAATAGGGTTCCTGCCCATCGGAAGAGGCGGCCGACCAGATGCGCACCCTGCCGCCCGATCTCGCCCGCTGCAGAAGCTCCGGCAGGACATGGTCGCGCAGATGGTCGAAATGGTGGTTTTCGCGGAAGAAGCGGGTAAAATTGGTCGTCAGATGCGAAAGCATCTCGCGGCGCGGCGCAGCACCCGCCGGCGAAGCGACGAGGTCGCAATATTCCCGGAAGCCGGACAGGCCGAGATTGCGGATATGCTTCGACAGGCGCGAATAGACGAGCGACGCCTTCGTCTCGTTGAGGAAGATGCCGGCATCCGAATAGATCATCGCGGCGATCTCGGTGAGGTCGCGGCGCGTCAGCGGATATTCTCCGCTTGCCAGGACCTCGTCGGATCCCTGCCTCTGATCTTTTGCGCCCATTACATTCATGCGGCTTCGCTTTCGGTCTCTGGAAAGAGGGATTCGAGTTCGATCAGGCAGATCATGCGCTTCTCGATGGCGAGAATGCCGCGGGCAAATTGACGCTCGAGTTCCGAGGAGATTTCGGGCGTCGGCTGGATGGTTTCGTCGGTCACCGTCAGGATATCGGAAACGGCATCGACCAGCAGGCCGACGACCTTGCGCCGGACCTGGGCGACGATGATGACATGACGGGCAGTCGGATCGGCCGGCTTCATGCCAAGCCGTGCGGCAAGATCGATGATCGGCAGCACCGCGCCGCGCAGGTTGATGACACCCAGCATATAGCCTGGCGAATGCGGCATCGCGGTCGCGGGGGTCCAGCCGCGGATTTCGCGAACCGACATGATGTTCACGCAAAATTCCTGATCCCCGATGCGGAACGCGATGAGCTCGCGATCCCCCTCGTTCAGATTTTTTACGGCGTACGACATTCCTTATCCTACCGCTGCTAACGACATTTCTGCTTTGAGCGACTGGCCGCGCGAGGCGCCGACAACCGCGTCGACATCGAGGATGAGCGCCACGCGCCCGTCACCGAGAATGGTGGCTGCGGCAATGCCCGGGACATGGGTGTAGTTCGCTTCCAGGCTCTTGATGACCACCTGGCGCTGACCCTGGATGGCGTCGACCATCAGGGCGCGCTGGCCGCCGCCTTCGGATTCCACCAGAAGCGCCACGCCCTCGACCGGGTTCGCCTGGGTGGCGCGGAAGTTCAGGATACGACCGACATCGACGAGCGGGCAGAACGAGTTGCGGATCGAGATCAGTCGGTGGTTCGCACCGAAGGAGTGGATCGCGGCCGCTTCCGGCTGCAAGGTTTCGACGATCGCCGTCAGCGGCACGACCAGCGTCTGGCCGGCGACAGTGACCACCATGCCGTCGAGGACGGCGAGCGTCAGCGGCAGGCTCATGGTGAAGACCGAGCCGTGGCCCGGCTTCGAGGTGATGTTGATACGGCCGCCGAGCGCCTGGATCGAACGCTTGACGACGTCCATGCCGACGCCACGGCCTGAAATGTCGGAGATCTTGTCGGCCGTCGAGAAACCCGGCAGGAAGATCAGGTTGTCGATTTCCTCGTCCGACAGGTTGGCATCGGCCGGGATGAGGTCGTTGTCGATCGCCTTCTGGCGAACCTTCTCGCGGTTGATGCCGGCGCCGTCGTCGGCAAGCTCGATCAGGATGCGTCCCGAACGATGCTTGGCGGTCAGGCGGACGGTGCCTTCGGTGTTCTTGCCGGCGGCCGCACGCTTTTCGGGCGTTTCGATGCCGTGGTCGACGGCATTGCGGATCATGTGGGTCAGCGGTTCGGCGAGCTTGTCGATGACTGTCTTGTCGACTTCGGTGTTTTCACCTTCGGTGATCAGGCGGATCGACTTGCCGGTCATGTCGGCGATTTCACGGACGATACGGGACATGCGCTGGAAGACCGGCTTCACCGGCTGCGCGCGGATGGCCATGACCGAGTCCTGGATCTCGCGGGTGAGCTGCTGCAGCTCCTCGAGGCCCATATTGATCGAGGAGGTGCCGGTCGTGTCGTTCTCGATGACGCTCTGCGACAGCATCGCCTGGTTGATGACCAATTCGCCGACGAGGTTGATAAGGCGGTCGACACGGTCGAGATCGACGCGGATCGTCTGGCCGGCGCCAGCGGCATTGTTCTGGGCGGCAGCACTTGCAGCGGCCGCTGCGGCGGCTGCCGATTCCTTCTTCTCGACGCGGGCGGCGACAATCTGCGTGACGCTGGAGGCAGTCTCGGCGGCGGCAACGGCTGCGGCCGTCGCCTCGGCCCGCGCGTCTGAGGCGGAAACCTCTTCCATTGCGCCCGTTTCGTCGAGGATCGACAGATCGAAAGGAACCGGCACCATCGGCAGTTCGTCGTTGCTGGTCGCGTCGGCCCGTGCTTCTTCGACCGGCTTCACCGTCAGTTCGCAATCCCACTCGGCGAATTCGAAGACGGTGCGGATGGCGTCCTCGCCCTTGTCCGTCTTGATCGTGACGTTCCAGAAGAAATAAGCGCCTTCCGGATCGAGTTCCTCGAGGCCCGGCAGATCATCCGTATTGCAGTAGATCGTCATTTCACCCAGGCGCGAGAGATCACGCAGCAGCAGGGTGGCGTCATTGCCCTTGGAATAGAGTTCGTAGCGCGGCTTGAAGATAACTTCATAGGTCGGCATGCCGCCCGCATCGTCTTCGCCGCCAAAATCGTCGAAGGAAAAGGGGACCGGCTGGAAGCCGCTATCATCCGTCGGCTTTGGGGTCGGCGCCGGAGCGGCCGGAGCGGCCTTTGCGGCAGCCTTCGGCGCAGGCGCCTCGACTGACGCCGAGGGAGACGGCAATTCGCCATTGGCCAGCGCCTCGAGCTCCTTGACGAGGCCGCGGCTGCGGCTTTCATCGACGCTGCCGCCGTCGCGCGCAGCATTCGTCAGGTCGGCCAGCACGTCGGCCGACTTCAGCATCACCTTCAGGACGTCCTGGTTCGGTTCAAGCTTGTTGGATCGAACGCAATCGAGAGTGGTCTCGAAAACATGGGCGAAGGCGACCAGATCGTCAAGGCCGAAGGCGCCGGCGCCACCCTTGATCGAATGGACGGCACGGAACACCGCATTGACGGTTTCCGGATCGCGATCGCCATCATTCATTTTCAGAAGACCGGATTCCAACTCGGCGAGCTGTTCCTCGCACTCCTGGAAAAAGATCTCTTTGATTTCGTTCATATCCATAGGAGCAAATCCTGGGTTTAAGCGGTTACACGCTCAATGGCATCGATCAGCTTGGCCGGGTCGAAAGGCTTGACGATCCAGCCCGTGGCACCGGCCTGGCGGGCGCGGTTCTTCTTTTCCGCGTCGCTTTCGGTGGTCAGGACCAGGATCGGGATCGCCCGATATTTCTCGTTGCGGCGGACACCTTCGATGAAGCCGAAGCCATCGAGGCGCGGCATGTTGATGTCGGTCACGATGACGTCAGGATTGGACTCTTCGAGAACCTCGAGGCCCTCGATGCCGTCTTCCGCCTGGATCGTCTCGAAGCCGGCATTGTTGAGCGTCACGAGAAGCATGTTTCGGATGGTGCGGGAATCATCCACGGTCAGCACTTTTTTCTTCATTGCCGAATCTCCTTGGCAAGCAGGTGGTCAATATTGACGCCAACCAGCTGCATGGTTTTCTGAAATGCGTCGGACACCTTGGAGAAGGTGAACGGCTGCTTGTCCTGCTCCCAGGTCTTCTCGGCGGACATCAGAACCTGGGCGCAAAGAGCACCGATCCGTTCGACGCCGGAAGCGTCTATCGAAAGACCGCTACCCCGGAGGGAGAGGAGTTTATCGCGCAAGGCGGAAGCCTCGTTGAGGTCGAGCACCGCTGTCAAATCCAGCGTCTTGCCACTCTTCTTTGCTGCCATCAGCTTTTCCTTGTCCCCTTGTCCCCGGCCCGAAAAGACGAGCTGAGGCAATCATCCGATAGGTTAGTAAACATTCCGCCCACCTCCGACGCTTGCGAACGCTTGCGGAAGGCCAAAATCGTCATTTTCGTATTCGTCCACGACCGGTGCCGGCCGGATCGCGCCCTCAAGGGCGCGCGGCGGTGTCACGCGCACCGGCGCCGGGCGCCCGGCAGTGGCGTTTTCCCGGGCGATGCGGAATTCGCGAATCGTCTGGCCGAGCTCGAGAATGACGGTGTGGAGGTGGTCGGCGCCTTCGGCCGAGCGCTCCGCCAAGCCGGCGCTGGCCGCCACCTCGCCACCCAGGCCCTTGACGTCTGATGTCACGCTGTCGAGGCTTGCGGCATGTTCGCCGGTTCGGGTGGCGATGCCGGCGATGGCGGCGTTGATGTCGGTGACCTGACCCACGATACTGCCGATCGAATCCTGTGTGCGACCGACCATCTGCACACCGGCGTCGACCTGCGCCTTGGTCGTCGTCACCAATGTCTTGATCTCGCGGGCGGCTTCGGCCGAACGCTGGGCAAGGGCGCGGACTTCCTGGGCGACGACGGCAAAGCCGCGGCCGGAATCGCCGGCGCGGGCGGCTTCGATGCCGGCATTCAGCGCCAGAAGATTGGTCTGGAAGGCGATCTCGTCGATCGCGCCGATGATCTGGCCGATCTTTTCGGCCGACTGCTCGATATCGGCCATGGCGCTGATCGCACGGCCGACGACCTCGCCGCTTTCCTCGACGGCAGCGCGCGTCGAGGCGGCCGCCTGTTCGGCGGCTCGGCTGTCGGCGGCGCCGTCGCGGACGCTGCCGGCAATGCCGGCAAGGGCGGCGGCGGAAAGCTGCAGCCGGTCGGCCTGGCCGGAAGCCGTGCCGGCGAACTGCCTGGACAGACCGGCAAGCGAGCCTGTCGCCGCTTCGGCCTTGAGCGTGCGCTCGGTGATGGCGGTGAACTCGGCCTGGAGGCCGTCCAACGCGCCGTTCAGCGCGACGGCAATGCCGCCATAGGCGCCGTCGCCGTCGACGGGCGCGCGGCGCGTCAGGTCGCGTGCGGACAGGCTTTCGATGACATCGCCGAATATCCGGGCGATCTCGGTCTCGTTGTCGGCGCGCTGGTCGGCGAGCGCGCGGCTCTGGGCGGCGCGCAGCGCATTGAAGCGGAGCGATACGGCAATTTCCACATCGACCATGACGATGCGGATGATCGCCGTCATCAGATCGGAGATTTCGCGGGCGCGGCGCTTGGCCGACGGCAGCAGCGGACGACCGGCGATCTCTTCGGCGAGGCCGGAAACGACATGCTCCAGCATGACGCCATGGCCGGCCACGTGCCAGCGCGGGTCGAGGCCCATCTTGCTCTCGGTATCGGAGAGAACCTTGACACGCTCGGCATAGAGGCTGTCGAACCGCGCATCCGTCAGCACGTCCCAATGCGAGGACTGCAGATCGTGCAGGCGCTCGACCTGGCGCTCGCTCTCGAAATTGCGCGAGGCGTCGGGGAATGACTGGAACCTGTGGAAGAGATCCCGGAGGCCTGCCTTCAGATGCGCTTCGAGCGCCGGCCGGTTACGGCGCACCAACTCGCACTGGTCGGCATCGAGACCGGCAAAGCGCAGGCGGTCGCGCAAGCTGCCTGCCTGCGCTCCACGAGCCTGATCTGATGGCATGTCCTGCCTCAACGCCTGTCCCCAACCACTTTCCGAGCGAAGGCCCGGCCAAAAACTTTTGCAGCGTCCGATAAACGTGAAGCGTGGAGAAGGTCCTCACCACCGGTTACAACCGGCGGATCGAGCCCCCTGTTCAGCTATGTTTCGGAGCTGTCTGAAGAGATGGATACCGGATCAACCCGGTACGGCGGGACGGCGTCATGCCTGGTGGGAACGAGTGCATCTTCCCATTCCGACGTGTACATCAATGTTTATGGTTAATTCCTTGCTTGAAGGTTAATAAGCCTTTCGGAGGACAGGCTTTTGAAGCAATTCAAGGCCGTTCGCAGCAAATACTGTTGCGGAGTTGCATGGCTGCTACAAGGCACACGCAAGCTCCGTGTTATAGGCCGGTCGATAACCAAGACATGACGTCGACAAGGACAGAGCAATGATTGTTCTCGGATTGGGTGCCTGCTTGATTGCAATGACGCTGCTTGCCGCCGTCGCCCGCCTCGATTCCCTCGCCGCAAACCGCGACATCCGCGCCCTTCGGGTGTTCTAAAGCGCGTCGCGATCTTTCAGATACGTTCCTTGCGCTTTAGCTCTTTGTTTTTACGCATGTCGTTATCACAAAACCGCTGCACACTTTTGCGCGACATGCATTAGAGCGCCGTGCGTCCTTTCGGACGCACAAAGGACGCTCTAACATTTTGAATCTACGCATCGTGCTTTCCGAAAATCGATTCTGATTTTCGGGCCGATGCGCTAGACCCACCCTTCCCCGTTGGCAGTCCGGCACCTTTGGTGTATCGCACTCGCGCCATTCATGTCAGCGGAACTATCGGTTCATGTCCCCCAGATCTGGTCTCCTCATCGTTCTTGGCTTCACGCTCTGGCGCGTCGTCATGCTCAATTTCGATGCGACGGACCTTTTCGTCGACGAGGCGCAGTACTGGTTCTGGTCGCAAAACCTCGACCTCGGCTATTACTCCAAGCCGCCGATGATTGCGTGGGTGATCCGGGCGATGACCGAGCTTTCCGGCTCCAACGCCATCTATTGGATCCGGCTGCTCGGACCGCTGATCCACATGGCGGCGGCACTGGTGCTGATGAAGGCGGCAAAACGTTTCGTCGGGCCGGAGATCGAAGGCTGGACGGGCGCCACCTACATCACACTCCCCGGTGTGGCGCTTTCTTCGGTGTTCTTCTCGACCGATGTGATCCTGCTATTCTTCATCGCGATCGCGCTGCTTGCTTATTTCGGCCTGACGCAGCGGCGCTCGGTCGGGCTGGCGCTGGTTATGGGCCTTGGCGTCGGCCTCGCCTTCCTGACGAAATATGCCGTGCTGTTCGTCGTTCCGGGCGGCGCGATTGCCCTCCTCCGCATTCCGGCTGCGCGCATCGCCATTCGCGATTTCATCATCGCGGTCGCGGTCGCGGCGGTCGTCGCCCTGCCGAACCTCTGGTGGAACCTGCAGCACGACAACACGACGGTGCGGCATACCCAGGACATCGCCCATTGGAGCGAACTCGGCATCAATCTCCGTCGCGGGCTTGAATTCTTCGCCGCCCAGTTCGGCGTCGTCGGGCCGATCATCTTCTTTGCGATGCTCTGGACGGTCTACCGCATGATCAGGGGCAGGAGCGACGATCGGGAAAAGATGCTGGTCTGGCTGTCGATGCCGGTGGTCGTGCTGATCACGCTGCAGGCAACGGTCGCCAAGGCCTATGCCAACTGGGCGGTGACTGCCTATGTCGCCGGCACCATCCTTGCCGTCTGGCTGCTCTACCGGATGTGGCCGAAGGGGCTCAGGCTGTCGCTAACCATCAACGGCATCGCCAGCCTGCTCTTTCCGCTGGCGACGATTTTTTCGCATCAGTTGCTGCTGCCGAACGGCGACGAGCTGATGAAGCGCTATCTCGGCCGCGCCGAGGTCAGCCGCCAAGCCGCAGAACTTGCCGGCCAGGCCGGCACCGACATCATCGTCACCAATGATCGCGACATGGTCGCCGATCTTTTCTATACGCTGCGCGACACATCCTACAGGATCTATGCGCGCGCGCCGGCGGGCCTTCCCGAGAGCTATTACGAGCAGGAATTCGCCCTGCCGGCCGACATCACCGGTAAGGTGGTTTTCCTGACGGACAGTCCCTTCAGCTGCGCCACCGAGACGCCCGAACTGCTGAAGAACTGGCAGCCGACGGAGGGCTATTACAAGGGCAAGACGCTCTCCGTTTACAAGGTCTCTGCCGCCTGCCTGGCGCCCTAAAGCCGGGCTAGTTGCCGCCTCGCGCACGAGCCGTTGTCGGCCTTATGCGGAAGCGCCATCGGTGGACATTGCAGCACTCTTTGACGTATTGCCGCTAAGAAGGGCAACATAGACGCCTTTTTATCTTGTCATCAACATCCGTTCCCCAAGCCTCCATAACGTAATTGCGCCAGGGGCACCTGTTCGATTTTAGTGCCGTTGAGGACGGGCCAATGGTCCGATGTGACAAATGCCGCTTTCCGCTCCGCCGAAATTCATAGTCACATAGCCAGGGAAGAGCGGCGTCGACTCGTCCGTCGGTCATTGGCTCTGGCGTCACCGACAAGGTGATAGAATTCAATGAAACTCCAGGTCCGAAGAATTCTTCCAGCTCGGATGGCTTTACATCTTGGACCGTGGTCGGATCGTTGATGTCGGCAAATGTCACCAGGCGAGGATATTGTTTTGGTGTCAGCCTTTTCGCCTCTGCGATGAGTTGAATTCGATCAAGTGAACGTGCGTACTCGTCTCGATGATCTGACCGAAGTGGTGGACCGGCGAAGAGCGTGACCGCCAGTTCAGTCGCAGCATCGTCAACCAGCGCAAACAGATACTTATTCGGCGCGACCTCCAATGTAACAGCTTCCCCGAGGAGCTTCAGCGGGCCCCCGTGCCAGCCCCCCGAATCGCCAATTTTGAACCATTCAGGTGGCATATCCCAACTTGCGGCAGTTACCGAACTGCCGGTTACCATCCCATCAGGAGTCTCAACCGACACTGTAAGCTTCTGCCGCCAGCTCCAATAGCGGAAGCCAAATAGGTTTCCCTCCCAATAATAGCTGGCCATCGCACCGAAAATGAGCACTCCAATAATGCCAAACAGCATAAATCCCCTCATTGCGTGCTCCCTTTGCAACCAAATTAAAGTTTGGCACCAACCTACGATCGAAATCTGAATAGAACTGAAATGTGGTAGGGGATGGTTCTGCGGCTCATCTCGGGGACTCAGGCATCATAACTCGACAGCGATGTGCCATCATTGAAACGGAAGAGTTCATTTGGAGCCAAAAGCAGAGATAAAACTCGTCGTGTATCGCCGGAATTAAGCAGAGGCTAGGCAGAGGCCGGTGCCCGCCCCTTCGATCTCGACGAATTTGACGCCGCCTTCCTCGAAGGCGAGGCGCAACTGCGCCTCCGTCGCGCGATGGATGTCGTGGTGCCGGCCCTCGTAGTCGCGGATGGTGCTGCGCGAGACGGCGGCCTTTTCGGCAAGGTCGGTCTGGGTCCAGTCCAGCAGACCGCGCGCCGCGCGGCAGAGAGCGGGGGTGAGAATTGTTTCCCTTGCGCCTTGACCCATGATTTCAAGTTGCCCATATTGGTCGATATAGACCATATATGTCATATTACGAACGGGATTTCCAGATCGGGAGACAACGATGCCACACGATACGCCCTTGATTTCGACAATCGTCGGCGGCCTCGTGCTGGCTTTCATCTTCGGCGCCTTCGCCCATCGCCTGCGGATGCCGCCGCTCGTTGGTTATCTGATCGCCGGCGTGCTCGTGGGGCCGCATACGCCGGGTTATGTGGCAGATCAGAACCTGGCGCCGGAGCTTGCCGAAATCGGCGTCATCCTGCTGATGTTCGGCGTCGGGCTGCATTTCTCCCTGAAAGACCTGCTGTCGGTGCGCGGCATCGCCGTGCCCGGCGCCATCGTGCAGATCGCCTTTGCGACATTGCTCGGCTGGGGGCTCGGCGCCTTCATGGGCTGGCCGACCGGCGGCAGCCTGGTCTTCGGCCTGGCGCTGTCGGTCGCTTCCACCGTCGTGCTCCTGAAGGCGCTGCAGGAGCGACGCCTCGTCGAAACCGAGCGCGGCAGGATCGCCGTCGGCTGGCTGATCGTCGAGGATCTCGCCATGGTGCTGGCGCTGGTGCTGATCCCGGCAGCAGCCAGCATCGGCGGTGAGGGTCACGCTCCCGTCGAGCCGCTCTCGGCCGGGCTCAACCGCCTGTTCGGCCTCGATCTCGGCATCGGCGGCATGATCGCCATGACGCTGGTGAAGGTGGCGCTGTTCGTGGCGCTGATGCTGGTTTTCGGCCGTAAGCTCATTCCATGGACGATGCACCGCATCGCCCATACCGGTTCGCGCGAGCTCTTCCGGCTCGGCGTGCTGGCGATCGCGCTCGGCGTCGCCTTCGGAGCGGCGAAGCTCTTCGGCGTGTCGCTGGCGCTCGGCGCCTTTTTTGCCGGCATGGTGCTGGCCGAAAGCGAGCTCAGCCATCGCGCCGCGCAGGAAAGCCTGCCGCTACGCGACGCCTTCGCCGTGCTGTTCTTCGTCTCGGTCGGCATGCTGTTCGATCCGAACATCCTGATCGACAAACCGCTGCCGATCCTCGCCACCATCTTCATCATCGTCATCGGCAAGTCCGTCGCCGCCTTCCTGATCGTGCTCGCCTTCAAGAAGCCGCTCGGCACGGCGCTGACGATTTCGGCAAGCCTCGGCCAGATCGGCGAATTCTCCTTCATCCTCGCCGCCCTCGGCGTCGAACTCGGGCTGCTGCCGGAGGAGGGCCGCGATCTGATCCTTGCCGGCGCCATCATCTCGATCATCCTCAATCCGCTGCTGTTCTTCCTTTGCGACCGCATGCGGCCGCTGCTGGATGGTGCAAAGCGCGAAGAGGTCGTGGCAGACCCTGCTGCCGTTGCAGATGCGACAGCAGCGCAGGAGGAGATGCCGCCCGAAGACGACGAGGTGCACCCGACCGCCCTCAGCGGCCACGCCATTCTCGTCGGCTACGGGCGGGTTGGCAGCATCGTCGGACAGAACCTCAAGTCGTCAGCCACACCTTTTCTGGTCATCGAGGACTCCGACAAGCGCATCGGCGAGCTCAAGGCGCAGGGTATCGAAACTCTGTCGGGCAACGCGGTGACGCGGGAAACGCTCGACCTTGCCAATCTCTCTGGCGCCCGCAGCATTGCCATCGCCATCCCGAACGCCTTCGAAGCCTGCCGCATCGCCGAGCAGGCGCGCAGCGTCAATCCATCGATCCTCATCGTCGCCCGCGCCCATTCCGACGCCGAGGTCGATGAGCTGAAGCAATATGGCGCCGACACCGTCATCATGGGCGAGCGTGAAATCGCGCTGGGCATGGTTGACCGGCTCGCTCAAGTGCATCATGAGAGTGTGCCCTATGAAGACGGACATGGGCCTGATACAATTATGCCGACGGATGACCCTCCGCCGGAAAGAGAATGAGAGATTGGCGCGCTTTTGAGCCGATACGGGAGTGACATCGCCGGGACGGAGAAGATGGAGCTGGACCAGCGCCGTCTGACGAGCCGTATCGCCGCTTCCCTCCTCGTCGCCGTCCTTGCCTATCTCGGCCTGCTTTTCGGCGGCAATCTGGTGATCTCGCCGGCCGCCGTTAATACGCTTTCCTCTTCCGATCGGGATTCGCAGCCAGCGCAGCTGACTGCGCGCGATGCCGTGCGCGGGTTGCTTGCCAGTGAACGCAAGCTTGCACCGAAGCAGGCGGCGCATGACGCCGGACCGCTTGCCCTTGCCGCCTCCCCGGCTGTCGATTTTTCCGGCTGGACCATGGCCGCGCCTTTTCCGGCATTTGAAGCTTCGCTTCATGCCGCAGTCTCCAGGACCCATCAGCCGCGCGCACCGCCGGCCGCTGCCTGACGTTCGCGCCGATCGGCGCTTCCGACCATTGACGACATGCCGCCAGCGCCCGAGCGCCGGCCCTCGATATCAAGGAATACAACATGCGTACTTCACGATGGCTGGTGGTCACCTATACGGTGATCATCCTACTCGGCCTATTGATCGCCTTGCCGAATGTCCTGCCGCAATCCGTCCTCCAGCGCGTGCCGGCCTGGCTGCCGCATGAGCAGGTGTCGCTCGGCCTCGACCTTCGCGGCGGTTCGCACCTCGTTCTGGAAGTCGACGAAGCCGACCTGACCAAGGAGCGGCTGCAATCGCTGCTTCAGGACGCGCGCCGCGTGCTGCGCGAAAAGGGCATCCAACCGAAAGCCGTGGTCCGTAGCCAGAACCAGATCGTCGTGACGCTCGCCGATGCCTCACAGAGCGATGCTGCCGTCACCGAACTCAAGACGCTTGCCAACCCGATCAGCACCGGCCTCAGCGCCGGCCAGGCGGATCTTGATGTCACGGCGAACGGCGCCACCATCACCGTCGGCTTCTCGCGGGCCGGCATCGCCGCCAATGTCGACAATGCCGTCCAGCAGAGCCTTGAAGTCATCCGCCAGCGCGTCGACCAGGTCGGCGTCTCCGAGCCAACCATCCAGCGCATCGGCGCCAACCGCGTGCTCGTCCAGCTTCCGGGCGCGCAGGATCCGTCGCGCCTGCGCGAACTTCTCGGCTCCACCGCCAAGATGTCGTTCCATATGCTGGCGCCGAACAACGCGCCCGGACCCGGCGTGACCATGCTGAAGGACGATGAAGGCAATTCCTATCCGGTCCTTGACCGCGTCGAGATCTCCGGCGACCGCCTTTCGGACGCCCGTGTCAGCTTCGATCCGAACACGCGTGAGCCGATCGTCAGCTTCCGCTTCGACAGCGCCGGCGCTACCCGCTTTGCCGAAATCACCCGCCAGAACGTCGGCAATCCCTTCGCCATCGTCCTCGACAACAAGGTGCTGAGCGCGCCGGTCATCCGTGAGCCGATCACCGGCGGCTCCGGCCAGATCTCCGGCAGCTTCTCAGCCGACAGCGCAACGACGCTTGCCGCTATGCTGCGCGCCGGCGCCCTGCCCGCCAAGCTGACGGTCATCGAGGAACGCACCGTCGGCGCCGACCTCGGCGCCGATGCCATCAAGATGGGTATTTATTCCGGCCTCGTCGGCTTTGCTCTCGTCGCACTCTTCATCTTCGTTCTCTATGGCACCTGGGGCATCCTGGCGAATATCGCGCTGTTGATCCACACCATCCTGACCTTCTCGGCCCTGACGCTGGTCGGTGCGACGCTGACGCTACCGGGCATTGCCGGTGTCGTGCTCGGCATCGGCCTTGCGGTCGACGCCAACGTTCTCATCAACGAGCGTATTCGTGAAGAGACCCGCAAGGGTAAGGGCGCCTTTGCCGCCATCGATACGGGCTTCAATCGTGCCTATTCGACCATCATCGACGGCAATATGACGGCCCTGATCGCTGCCGCCATCCTGTTCTTTTTCGGTTCCGGGCCGGTGCGCGGCTTTGCCGTGACCATGGCGCTCGGCCTGATCATCTCGATGTTCACCTCGGTCGCCTTCGTGCGCGTCGCGATGATCGAGATCACCCGCCGCCGCAAGTTCAAGGTGCTGAACATCCGGCCATTGATCCCGTTCAGCCCCTATGACAAGCACATCGAGTTCATGAAGGCGCGCTTCTTCGGCGTCACCGTTTCGGCGCTGCTGTCGATTGCCTCCGTCGTGCTCTTCATCCATCCGGGCCTCAACTACGGCGTCGATTTCCGCGGCGGCATCCAGATGGCCGTCAAGACGCAAGGGGCTGCTGATCTTGCGAAGTTCCGCGAAGGTTTGGACAGCCTCGGCCTCGGCGAAATCACGCTGCAGTCCTTCGGCGACAAGAATAGCATCCTCGTTCGCGCGCAGCGGCAGGAGGGCGGCGAAGAGGCGCAGACGGCAGCGGTTACCAAGCTGAAGGCCGAAGTCGCCAAGATCGATCCGACCGCCACTGTCGAAGGCACCGACGTCATCGGTCCGAAGGTCAGCGGCGAGCTTGCCTGGGCCGGCATCCTGTCGGTGGTGATCGCAAGCTTTGCGATGCTCATCTATATCTGGGTCCGGTTCGAATGGCCGTTTGCCGTCGGCGCCATCGTCACGCTGGTGCTCGACGTCACCAAGGCGATCGGCTTCTTCGCGATCACCGGCCTCGACTTCAACCTGACGGCGATCGCCGCCATCCTGACGCTTGTCGGTTATTCGGTGAACGACAAGGTCGTCGTCTATGACCGCATGCGCGAAAACATGCGGCTCTACAAGTCGATGCCGCTGCGCGAGATCATCGACAAGTCGATCAACGAGACCTTGGCGCGAAGCCTTTACACCAATGCGACGGCCTTCCTCGCGCTGGTGCCGATGGCGATCTGGGGCGGCAGCGCGGTCTCGAGCTTCGCGATCCCGATGGTCTTCGGCATTCTCGTCGCCGGCGCCTCGTCGATCTTCATCGCGGCACCCATCCTGCTCTTCCTCGGCGACTGGCGCCGCCGCCATGCCAAGGCGGCACCGGCAACCGATGAGGCCGTCGAGATCATTCCGCCGGAACAGGGTCGCCCGCGCAAGTCCGCGAGCTAAAATCCCGTTAACGCATCCTTGAAGAGGGCGCCGGTTGCAGAGCCGGCGCCCTCTTTCTATTGTCGGCTACAGCATTATGTGCCAATTCAAAGTGTTACAGCGTCCTTTGCGCATCTGAAAAGACGCGTGGCGCCGTGAGAGATCGGGGAAACCGCCAGATGTCATCCGACCCAACGAGACCGCCAGAAACCACCATTGCCGGAGACGGCGAGGAGCGCATCAAACGTTTTCTCGCAACCGCCTCGCACGACCTGCAATCGCCGCTCCGCCATATCGCCATGTATGCCGAGTTGCTGCTCGACGATCTCGAGGCGACGCTCGACGGTGAACAGCTGCAGAGCCTCAGGATGATCATGGAAAAGGCGCAGACAGCGCAGCGCCTCACCAAGGCATTGATGAGCCTTGCCGGCGGCACACCGCAGGTGACGCCTGAAGAGGTCGATCTGCAGGCGCTCGCCGAAAATATCTGGGGCGAACTGACCGACGAGACGGCGGCCGGCGAGGCAACGCTCGAAAGCGACGGCCTGCCCTCCATCCGTACCGACCCTGCCCTCTTCGGTCTGGTGCTGCGGCACCTGCTGACCAACGCCCTCATTTATCGCGGGGAAGCGCCGCCGCATGTGGCCATCGCGGCGCAGCGCGAGGGGACGGACTGGTTCATCCGGATTTCCGACAACGGGACGGGCATCGATCCCGTTTATCGGGAGCGGATATTCGAGCCTTTCTGGAAATTGCCGAGGCCGGGGACCGTCCAGGGCGCCGGTCTTGGACTGACGACGGCGCGGGAGTTTCTGACGGCACTTGGCGGCGATATCAGCCTCGAACATTCGGATGAAAGCGGCAGTCGATTCATCATCCGCCTTCCCATCGCTTGATGGTTAGATGCTGTAATCGTCCTTCCAGAAATCCGGAACGTCATAGGTCACATATTCGCGGATGATATGCTGCAGCGTCTGCGCATCGATTTCGTCCTTGCCGATGCGGAAATCGACGCCGTAATCCGGGAATTCCTGGAAATAGCCGCCCGATATATCGGTCGAGACGACGCCGATCGGACCGGTGTAACCGATGCCGCGCAGCTCCGGCACCGTGTCGCGGAAATCGGCATTGGGCAAAAGGCGATTGTCGAGCAGGATGAGATCGAAACGCTCCAGGCGGATCTTTTCCAGCGCGTCACCGATCGATTGCGAATATTCAACCTCGACGGCCGGCTCGGAGAGCTCGGCGATCTTCTTCTTGAGCGCACGGAATTCGATGAATTCGTCGTCGACAAAGAGAACCTTTACGGCGTTCCTTCGGCTCGTTTCGGTGATCATCGTCTCATTTCCCCAATCCCGAAACCAGCTTCACGAAACCAAACCATTCCTCAAGGCGATCGCCACCATATGAACGCGGTTCACTGCGTCAAGTTTGCGCGCGGCCGCGGTGATGTGCGAATTGACCGTATGTTCGGAAAGACCGAGAATGATGGCGATTTCCGCCGACGTCTTGCCTTCGCTTGTCCATTTGACGATTTCCGATTCGCGCTGGGTCAGCCGTCCGGACATTTCCGGCGTCAGGATTTCCTCGTAGAGCTTGTCGAAAATACGCATGGCGTCGAGGAGCATGTCGGCGATCTCACTCTGATCCGGCTCCTGGCGCTCGCCGCTGAGGACGAGGCAATATCGCCGCCCTTCCGGCGTGAACAGCGGGATGAAGAGAAAGACGCCGCTCAGGAACTCGTTGAAAACAAGATCGGACGGATAATCTTCCGGCTGTGCGCTCCTACCATGGACGGGCGTTGCCAGGAACTGGGCGGACTTTGCCCGGACGGTGCCCAGCGCTTCCTTCAATGTCGTGATGAAAAGGCCGACACGCCGCTCGGCAACATTGGTGATGACGATATCGCGTTCGCCGAAAGGGGCCGAAGCCTCGGATATGCGGGCAAGCGCAAAATTGTCGAAGTTGTAATGCTGCGCCGCCGACTTCAGCAGACGGAAAAAATCGGTGCGGTTGATCGCCCGGCTCAGTTCCGGTCCGGCGTGAAAAGGAATTGCCGGGGCATTGTTCATTCCCACTCTTCCTCTCTCCTCCCGCCGATGCTTCCGATCCCGAAATCTTGGGATATACGTCTTAGACGCGAAGAGCTACAAAAATTGCGAGACAAGTTGATGAGAGATATCGAAAACGGGGACTTTCGATATGTAAGGCGGAAATCATCAATTATCTCAACACAGGTGATGCACGGGCAGATTTTACTGAGGGGCAGTAGTTCTTACCTGGGTATCGTAAATCTTCTCGTGTTCAACATCCATGAATGCGAGAAGGCAGTGCCAGACGTAAGCGCGAGAGAACCGATAGACCCATTCAGCTAAGGGGTTGGCTGATGTTCGTGGCGGCGAACGCGGGTTGATCGGTTCTCTCAGCGCTTATTTTGCGTTCCATTTCCTTCGCTTCGGTTGCATCTTGTGATGCGCTCCCGACCTTGTCAATTGCGGTTTGTCGCATGCTCCGGGCGAGCGGCAGAGAACAGGCGGCCGGGCTTACGTCGTTTCCTACACTTCCAGATTGAGAATGATTGCGGCAAGGTCAAGCGGTTTTTCGAGATAGAAATCGGCGCCGGCCTCGAGCGCACGCGCGCGATCCTCATCGGCATCCGATCCGCTGCAGATTGCAAGCCGCATCGCCTTGAACCGAACATCCCTGCGCAGGCTCATCACCAGGCCAGTGCCGCTGTCGAGCGGCATGTAGAGATCGGTGATCAGCAGATCGGGCACGGCCTTGCCCTCCGCCGCGCGCGCCTCCAACGCCTCCAGCGCCCTATCGGCGGTCGAAAAGCAGAATAGATCGACCTCTATCTGCTGCTTGCGGCTGATATAGTCGAGATAGAAGAGGTCATCCCTGCTGTCATCGACGTAAAATAGGGTCGGCATCCACCACCGTGATTGGATATTGTTCGAACGAACGTCGCTGTCCTTAGAAATCACGATACCGCGGTATCACGAAAATTCGATATACCTTACTGCAAGGCATTTCGCAAAAAGCACGGCATCACCTTCCCTTTGCCTATTGAGTATTCGTTGATTTCGGAAAAAATGACCGCGCAAACCAAGGAGAATACGCGGGTGCAGGATAGCAGCGACGTGGACCTGCAGGACCAGCGAAGGCGGCACTACCGTGCCTTTGCGATTGCCGTCGGCTGCCTGATGTTCCTTCTCGGCGTGACGGCGCTTGCCGGCTGGCTGCTGCAGGTCGAGATTGTCATTTCGCTGGTTCCCGGCTTTCCGTCGATGGCCTTCAACACCGCGCTCTGCTTCGTGCTTTCCGGCGTGGGGCTTGCCGCTTCGACACTCGCCGCCCGCCGTTTTCGAATAACGGCGACAATCACGGCGGGGCTTGCGGCGGCGATCGCCGCGGCCCGGCTCGTGGAAATCGTCATGATCGGGCGGACTTTTCACAATGTCGACTTGTTGATCTCGCGCTTCCTGGTTTCGCCGGATTTCATCGCTGAGATCGGCGGCGGCATGGGGCCGAACACGGCGCTGGTCTTCCTGATCGCCAATCTTTCGCTGCTGCTCTCGCTCCAGGTGGAGAAGTCGAGAAGCCAGGTGGTGCAGGAATTGACGAGCTATGTCGTCATCACCCTCGGCATGATCGCGCTGGCCAGCTATGTCACCGATGCCGAACAGGGCTACCGCTGGGGGCCATATGCGGCGATGGCGCTGCATACGGCGGTCGGCATGGTGATCTTCGGCTCGGGACTTCTCGCCCGCTCCTGGTGGATGCAGCCGGCAAACCGGGCGCAGATCCCGCTCTGGATCCCGGCCGCGGTCTGCTTCACCGGTCTTCTCGTCGATCTCTATACGCCGCTGGGTGTCGCCAACGGCATTCTCTACGTGCCGCTGGTGCTGACGGCGCTCTGGTTCGGCAACCGGAACGCGCCGCTTTTCTTCGCCTTTGCCTGCACCGTGCTCCTGATGCTCGGCTTCTTCGCCGTCAGGCACAACGAGGCGGCGTTCTGGCAGGAAATCGCCAACCGCACGATTACGGCTGCCACGCTTTGGCTGATCGCGATCCTCGTCTTCTATTTCATGCGCAACAACTATAATCTCGAAACCGAGCGCGTCCGCTTCGGCGCGCTGGTGCGCGGCACGCCTGATGCCGTCATCGTCATCGACGAGCGTGGAACGATCAGGAATTTCAATCCGGCGGCTGAAAGCATGTTCGGTTACTCCCCGCAGGAGACGATCGGCAAAAACATCAAGATGCTGATGCCCGAACCCTACCATTCCGAGCACGACGGCTATCTCGCCCATTACCGGCAGACCGGCGAGGAGCGCATCATCGGTACGACGCGCATGGTCTCCGGACGACGCAAGAACGGCATCGTCTTTCCGATCGATGTTTCCATCAGCGCTGTCGTCACCGGCCATACGAAGACCTTCGTCGGTATCGTGCGCGACATCAGCGAGCGCGTCCGGCAGGAAGAACGGATGAAAACGACGCTTTCCCAGCTCGAGGCCTATACGGCCGAGCTCGAGCGCAGCAACCACGACCTCGATGAATTCGCCTATATCGCCTCGCATGATCTCAAGGAACCGCTGCGCGGCCTGCACAACCACTCTCGCTTCCTGTTGGAGGATTATGAAGACAAGCTCGACGTGGACGGCGTGCGCCGGCTGAACCGGCTCGTGCGTCTCAGCCAGCGCATGGAGAAGCTCGTCAACGAGCTTCTCTATTTCTCCCGGCTCGGACGCCAGCAGCTGGCGGTCAAACGCACCGATATCGGCCTGATCGTCAAGGATGTCGTCGCGACGATGGAGTTGCTGCTCGAGGAACGGCACGCCAAGGTGATCATCGACGGCCGGCTGCCGGAGGTGGTCTGCGACGCGCCGCGGCTGACCGAAGTGTTCCGCAATCTCATTACCAATGCGATCAAATACAACGACAAGCCGGCTCCGCTCGTCTCGATCGGCTATTTTGACCGATTCGTCGGCAAGGACGGCACGGTTGCCCGCAACGTATTTTTCGTTAAGGATAACGGTAAGGGCATTCCGCAGGAATTCCACGAGGATATTTTCCGCATTTTCAAACGGCTGGAAAAGTCGCAGGATTCCGACGACGGGACCGGAGCAGGCCTCACCTTCGTTCGCAAGATCATCGCGCGGCATAATGGCGATATCTGGCTGGAATCCGAGGTCGGCACCGGCACGACATTCTACTTCACTCTGGGAAAAAAGCGCGAGGGGCAGAATGCAGCAGCGTGATACGCAACCGATCCTGATCGTCGAGGACAGCGAAGACGATTTCGAAGCGACGATGCGCGCCTTCAAACGCACCAACCTGCGCAATTCGATCCGCTGGGCGGCCTCCGGTCAGGAAGCGCTCGACATGCTCGCCGAGATGGTGCCGAAACCCGGGCTGATCCTGCTTGACCTCAACATGCCGGGCCTTGATGGTCGGAAGACGCTGGAGGCGATCAAGTCGAACGCCGGCTGGCGCAAGATCCCGGTGGTCATCCTCACCACCTCCGACGACGAACGCGATATCGAAGGCTGCTATGCGCTCGGCGCCAATACCTATGTGCAGAAGCCGGTGGATCTCGACGGGCTCTTCGCCGCGATCCAGCGGCTGAAGGAATACTGGTTCGAAATCGCCATCCTGCCACTCGAGGACTGACAGATTGGCGGAACACTGCTCTATTCTCATCATCGACGACAACATCGACGATCTCGAGGTCTATCGCCGCATATTGAGCCGCGTTTCCAGCACTGCCTATACCGTCGTGGAGGCGGAGACCGGCGAAGAGGGTCGTGCGCTGAACAGCCGGAAACGGCCTGACTGCATCCTGCTCGACTACTCTCTGCCGGGGCGCGACGGGCTCGGCGTTCTTGCCGATATCCTGGAGGATGATCCCGCCGCCAACGTCATCATGCTGACCGGTCAGGGCAACGAAACCGTCGCCGTCGAGGTGATGAAGAGCGGGGCACGCGACTATCTGACAAAGGATTCGCTTTCGCCGGAAACACTGCATCGCTGCATTCAGAACGCCATCATGCACGGCATGCTGGAAGCAAAGCTGGAGCAGAAGCGGCAATCGCTTGAGATCTTTACCCGCGCTATGGCCCATGATTTGAAGGAGCCGCTCCGGACGATCAAATCCTTCAGCCGCATCCTGCACGGTTCTGCAGCGCTTCCGGCCGAAGACCGGGAATTGCTCGATTACGTGCTCAGCGCCGCCGACCATATGGAAGACCTGATCGTCAAGGTCTCGGGCTTCACCAAGCTCGAGGCCTCCGGCGGACTGGAGCTCAAGCCGGTCTCGCTCTCCGATGTGCTCGACCAGGTGGAGGACAATCTGCGCCAGCAGACCGAAAGCCGCGGAGCCGTCATCATCCGCGGGGCGCTGCCGGAGGTCATGGGCGACGCGACGCTGCTGACCCAACTCCTGCAGAACCTGGTGTCGAATGCCGTCCGCTATTGCGCGCAGAAGGTTCCGGAGATCAGCATCACCGGCGAGGCGCAGGGCGATACCTGCCGCCTCACGGTACGTGACAACGGGCCCGGCATCGACCCCGCGCACCGCGAGCTGATCTTCCAGCCGTTCAAGCGTCTCGTCGGCCGCGGCATCGAAGGCACCGGGCTCGGCCTTGCCATCTGCCGCCGCATCGCGCAGATGCATGGCGGCTCGATCTGGTGCGAGGCAGAAAATGGGCCGGGCGCCACCTTCATTCTCGAAGTGCCGCTCGCCGAGGCGAGGCCCGCGACATCAGCCGCATCGGCCGTCCCCCACAGCGCCAGGCCGGCGGAGCAGCCAGGCGAAGGTTCGGGCAGGCTCGCCGAAGTGCTGCTCGTCGAAGACAGCCCGGCCGACATCCAGCTTCGGAAGATCAAGCTGATGCGGCGGGACAAGGTGAATTTCAACCTGCATGTCGCCACCAACGGACGCGAGGCGATGCGGCTGCTCGAAGAACGCGCCGGCATCGCCGATGTGCCGCAGATCGACCTGATGCTGCTCGACATCAACATGCCGATCATGGACGGCTTCGAGGTGCTGCATGCGCTTTCAGCCGACATCCGCCTCAAGCAAATTCCCGTCTGCATTCTCAGCACGTCCAGCGACGAGAGCGACATGCGGCGGGCCAGAAATCTCGGCGCGCGCGCCTATATGGTCAAGCCGCCGACCCTGCAGCAACTGGAAGAGGCGCTTGAAGATGTCGAACATTTGGAGTTGTTGCAGCGCGGCGATTCGCTTGCGCTTTGTGCGGAACAAAATTAAGCGATCGTCATTGGCAACGGTATGACCTTCGCAGCTCTCATACTCGCGCTCCTGACGACACCGCTTCAATCAGGACTGCTCTCGATGGTATCAGGCATACATCACGTCACGGCCGTCACCCGCAAGGTGCAGGCGAATGTGGACTTCTACGCGGGATTTCTCGGCATGCGGCTCGTCAAGCAGACAGCCGGTTACGAGGACGCGACGCAGCTTCATCTACTCTATGGCGATGCGGCTGGGACGCCGGGTTCGCTGCTGACCTTCCTCGTCTGGGAAGATGGTGCGCCCGGCCGAGCCGGTTACGGCCAGATCAGCGAAATATCGCTTTCGATCAATCCCACCAGCATCGGCTACTGGCTGACGCGCGCCATGAGTTTCGGTCTGAGATCCGAGGGACCGGCCGACGAATTCGGCGAGCCCGTCCTGCGGCTGAAAGACCCTGACAACATCATCCTCAAGCTCGCAGGCGCAAAGAACCTGACATCGCCGTCCGCCTGGGACGGCGCTTCGATCCCGGCCGAGCACACGATCCAGCGCGTGCGCGGCGCGACCATGCTGACGGAAAAGCCCGCCGAAAGCCGCAGCTTCCTCGAGAGCCATTTCGGCTACCGCTTCCAGACCAACCGCGGCACGATCGACAGGCTGGTGTCGCAATCCGGCGACGTCATCGACGTGCGCGATGCGCGCGGCTTCTGGTCCGGCGCGCCGGGCACCGGCACGGTCGATCACGTCGCCTTCCGCGCTGCCGACGAGGAGACGCTGCTTTCGGTTCGCAAGGCACTGGAAGCGACGGATGGGTCGCCGACCAACATGCACGACCGCAAATATTTCCGCTCGCTCTATGCCCGCGAACCCGGCGGCACGCTGGTGGAGCTTGCCACCGACAAGCCCGGTATGACTGTTGACGAAGAGCATGCATCCCTCGGCACCAAGCTCTTCGCGCCGCCGGAAACGATCACCAATCTCGATGACCTGAAGGTGATTCTGCCCCAGTTTTCGATGCCCGGCCAGCCCCGCATCAACTACCGAGAACTGCCGTTCGTTCACCGCTTCTATACGCCGCCGAATCCCGACGGCAGTGTCTTCGTGCTCCTTCACGGCTCGGGCGGCAATGAGACGACGTTAATGCCGCTCCTGAACAAGGCGGCGCCTCGAGCAACCCTGATGGGCGTGCGAGGGCGCGCGACGGAAGAGGGTTTTCCGCGCTGGTACAAGCGCATTACACCCTTCTCCTTCGATCAAAACGACATCAAGACTGAGGCCGAAGCCTTTGCGGCCTTCATCGAAGGCGCCGTCAAGTCCTACGGCCTCGATCCCAAGAAGGTGGTCTATGTCGGCTATTCCAATGGCGCCAACCTCCTGAACTCGCTGCTCTACCTGCACCCGAACCTTGTTCACAAGGCGGTGCTGCTGCGCTCCATGCCGGTGCTCAGCGACTATCCGCATGCCGATCTCAAGGGCACCGACCTGCTCGTCATCAGCGGCAAGACGGATGCCTACGGCAAATATGCGAGCGACTTGGAAGAGAGGCTGAAAAGTTCGGGCGCCACCGTCGATTCCGACGTCATCCCCGGTGGTCATGACCTCGGCGATGCCGATGTACCGATCATCCAGAAGTGGCTGCTGCAGAGGATGGGTGATGATCCGCAGCCGCTGGAGCAGCAAGCGGTTAAGCCGGCGCGCGAGACGTCCGGGCAACCATGATGCCGGCGAGCACCACCGCGGCGCCGAGCGCCTGCATCATCCCGATCGCCTCATTGAGCAGCGCCCAGGCGAGGATAGCGGCGACGACCGGCTGAAGCAGCAGCGTCAGCGATGAAAAGGCCGGCGGCAGATAGGCGAGCGCATAGGTGATCGCCACCTGCCCGCCGGCATGGCTGACAAAGGCGAGGCCGAAGAGGATCGACCAGCCAAAGGCGGTTGCTGGCAGCATCTGGCCTTCGAAGAAGAAGGCTATCGGAAAGATGCAGACGGCTGCCGATGCCGTGCTCCACAGCATGATGCGGATCGTATCGAACCGGCTGCGCAACCTGCCGATCGCCAGGATATAGCAGGCATAGAAGAAGGCGGCGATCATCGCGGCGCCGTCGCCGCTCAAATCGCCGTTACCGAGCCCTGCCGGTCCGCCTTTCAGAATAACCACTCCGGCGAGTGCCAGCACCAGTCCCATTAGGAAGACGACACTGGTTCTCGCCCTGAAAAACAGGACGGCGATCAGCGTGACGAAAACAGGCGCGAGATTTGCAAGCAGCGTCGCATTGGCGACCGAGGTCATGGTGAGCGAAAGGTGCCAGGCGGCGAGATCGAGCGCCAACATGACGCCCGGGAGAGCCAGCATGCCATAGTCGGAAAGGCTTTGCGGCTTTGGGCCCCTCTCCTTCTTCACGAGCGAGACGACGAGGATCGGGATCAGCGCCAGCGCCACACGCCAGAAGGCCGTCGCCATCGGTCCGACCTCGGACAGTCTGACGAAAATCGGCGAGCCGCCGATCGCCGCCCCGCCGAGAAGGAGGGCTGCAAGGGCAAAACGATTGGAAGGCGAGGCTTCGGAAAGGGTGGAGGCAGGCTGCGACATGATCTCGATATTCTTGGTCACCCGGATGCCGGGTGCGTATCAGAAGTCGACCACCAGCGACAGTCGAAGAGCGACATATTGATGGAAAATCAGGCAGGACGCCTATTCGTCGCGCTGGTCCGCAGCTTTTCAGCGATCTCACCGGCGATGAAGAAGGCATGCTCGGTCACCTGCGGCAGTCCCATCAGCTCGCCGAACGTGCCGCGCGCCAGCGGGCCGGAGATCAGCAGCGAAGGATCTGCCTTTCCTGACCGGCCGATCGCCTCCGAGCGCTCGGTGCAGGTAAGGCCGAGCCCGGTCGGATCGAGCGACAGGTGGCCGTCTGCCGCAAGTGCCGCAAGCCAGGGCTGGGTTTCGAGAATGCCGCCATGCGCCGGGCCGGTGGTGACGACGACGGCGTCATAACGTCTCTCCAGCGGCTGACGCTGATGACGTGGCTGCAGGGTGCAAAGGATCAGCTCGCCTTCGATGCGCGCATCGGCGACCGAGCCGGCCAGGATATCGAGGCGACCTGCAGCAACCGCCGCGTCGAGCACGGCCTCGACCTGCGGGGCGATCCGGAAACGGTGCACATCCCAATAGGGACGCAGATGGCGGACGAGACGGCGTCGCTCGGCAACCGGCAGCGCCTGCCATAGATCGTATCCCTGCGCCCGCACCTGATCGATCACGCCATGCCAGCTTATGCCCTGGGTCTTCGCCGCACCTATGGCAGTGCGGATCTCTCTCAGCAGCGACACGGCGGAATGGGCCGCATCGGAGACGAAATCGCCGAAGAGCTCCTGCGGTACCGGCGCGTGCCCACGAGACCGCAGACCGCGGCGCGAGATCGCGGTCACCGGACCGTCATGCCCGCGCGCCGCAAGCGAGGCGATGACATCGGCGGCCGTCAGGCCGTTGCCGATGACCAGAACCCGGTCATGAGGGCGGATCACCTCGAGCGCGCCCGGCTTGGTGGTATCGGCGACGAAACGGGGATGGGCAGCAAGCCGGGTCGCAAGCCGGCCGGGGGCTACCGGCGGCGGATGGCTGGTGGCGATCACGACGATATCGGCCTTGGTCACGCCGCCTCTGTCGTCGAGGATCGACCAACGACCGGCACGGGCTTCGACAGCCGTCACCGCAGCGCGGCAATGACGCACGCTACCGTCTTCCAGCAGCGGCTTCAGCAGCGAGGCGACATATTCGCCGAACAGCCGGCGCCGGGGGAAGAGCGAGCCATCGGGCTGCCTGGCCTCAGGGTCGCCGGCGACGGCGTCGCGGGCTTCGATCCAGGCCACGAATTCGCCGAGGTCATCGGGCTGCAGGCTCATCTTGGCAGCTGGGACATTGATGCGGTGGGCCGGATCGGCCGTGTCATAGGCAAGGCCGCGGCCGAGTTCGGCGCGCGGCTCGAAGACCACGATGGCAGGGCGCTCGTCGCAGTCGGCTCTCGCTAGATGATAGGCGACGCCGGCGCCGGAGACACCGCCACCGATGATGGCGACGACCGGCTGTTCAGACGTCGGGAGAGGCTTGGGCTGCATGGGGGCCGGGATCATTGCTTTCGATGCCCAAGCATAGAATCGGGGCAGTGGTCACGCAATCCTCCTCCCCCGATTGTCTATAATTATTATGTAGATTTAGCCTTACGCCGATATCGTCGTCGAGAACTCGGGATTGCCGCGGATGGTGTTGCTCACCGTGCAGATCTCGTCTTCGGCGGCATGGGCGATTTTCTGCCGGGTTTCTTCGTCGATATCGCCCTTGATCGAAAAAGCGATGTTGAACTTGGCAACGCGCGAAAGGCCTTCCGTCGCCTTCTCGCCGGTGACCTCGGCGGTGATCTCGCTGATCTTGTCGAGAACGCCCATCTGGCTGGCGGCGATGCGGGCGCTCAGCACCAGGCAGGCCGAGAGCGAGGAATAGAGCAGATCGAGCGGATTGAAGCCCGGCTGCGACGGCGCGGTGACGATATCGATCTCGCCCTTGGTGGCGGAGGTGACATGCGGGAAACCGGTGCGGCCGACCACGGCGGTGGCGCCGGTCGGGCGGGGACGAACCTTGAGATCGGCCATATTGAAATCCTCTCGCGAATATCCTGCGGATAGTGATTCCGCCTGATGCGGCAATGGCAAAGCCCGCCCACCGGTTTCGGAACCTTTCCATCCGTCATCAGTTGAATACACCTGAACGAAATCAGTGACAAAGGTGGATTGCGATGGTGCATGTCCGCAGCATGGATAATCAAGGCCGGCGGATGGATGCGCGCGATCGGCTGATCGTCGCGCTCTATGCGCAGCTGAAGGCCGAGCGGGAGACGCGCGAAACGCTGGAATGGGCGATCCGCAACGGCGCCGTCTCCCAGGAGGTGCTGGAAGCCATCGCTGCCGATCCGGTTCCGGTCGTCACCAGCGAGGATATCGCATCGCTGGAGAAGATCATTGCGCTCGATGAACGGCGCAAACCAAATCGGAACTAGCCGACGACATCATGCACCCTATTTAGCTGAGAAGAGGAGATCCGAAATGGCCGATATCACCTATCAGGTCGTGCCGCATGACAATGGCTGGGCCTATAAGCTCGGCGACACACTTTCGGAAACCTATGCAACAGCGGATGAAGCGATTATCCATGCCAAGGACGCTGCATCGCGCCAGAAGATCGGCAATGGCGATGCGTTGCTCGCCTATCCCGCACCCGACGGTCGCGGCTGGGCATTTCAGGAACTCGAAACCGACAAGAGCGGCAGCCGGCTCTGATCTGCGACGGAGGATGGAATGGCCGCTCGGGCAAGCTGGAAGGGTCATCTGAAGGTGGGCGACCTTGCCTGCGCCGTCGGGCTCTACACTGCCGTTTCCTCCTCCGACCGCGTCTCCTTCAACATCATCAACCGCAGGACCGGCCACCGGGTGGAACGGCAATTCGTCGATAGCGAGACCGGCAAACCGGTCGAGCGGAGCGACCAGGTCAAGGGCTACCAGATGGAGAATGGCGACTACATCGTCATCGAGGGCGACGAGATCGCCGAAATCATGCCGGAAAGCGACAAGGTCCTCAATATCAAGGCTTTCATTGCCTACGACGATATCGACAAGCTTTATTTCGACCGCCCTTACTATCTCGCGCCCGTCGACGAACATGACGAGGAGGCGCTGTCGCTGATCGCCAGGGGCATGCGTGACGGCAAGGTCGCGGCTCTGGCCGAAGCCGTACTTTTCCGGCGCAACCGGACGCTGCTGATCCGCCCACATGACAACTACATCGTCGCGACGATGCTGAATTTCGACTACGAGGTGCGCTCGGCCGATACGGTTTTCGAAGACATTCCTGACATCAAGTTCGACAAGGAAATGATCGAACTTGCGGGCCATATCATTGGCACCAAGCACGGCAGCTTCGAACCGAGCACATACGAAGATCGCTACGAGGCTGCCCTTGTCGAGCTGGTGAAGGCGAAGGTCGAGGGCCGGGCGCCACCGAAGAAGAAACCGGCTCCGGAACGCAAGGTCGTCGACCTGATGGAAGCGCTGCGCCAGAGCGCCAAGATCAGCGGCAAGGCTCCCGCGAAAAAGAAGGCGCCGGCGCGTAGCGACAGCCGCAGCAAGAAGGCAAGCTGAGATGGCTCTCGAAACCTCTATCAGGCGAAACACGATTTCACGCCCGACGCGGCTCGATACCTTGCCGAAAGATCCCTGGGACGGGTTTTTCGCCGCGGCGAAACCGCTGGCGAAGAAAAGGCATAGCGGATCAGCGATGCCTCTGCCGACCGTCGCTAACGCGGCTTGCCCCCATCTTCCGCAGCCAAGCTCTTTTTCAGGGCATCCATGATATTGATGACGTTGCCGGTCGATTTCACCGGCGCAGGTTTTTGCGCGGGCGCCGCCTTCTTCAGGCTCTTCTGCTTGTTGCGGATCATCGACTTTAGACGTTTCTGGATCGGGTCCTGCACCATGGCCGGGCTCCAATCCTTCGTCTCTTCCTTCACCAGTTGCTTCATCAGTGTCAGCAGCTTGGTGTCGATCTCGGTTTTGTCGTCGAGTTCGGCAACGGGATCACGCACCTCGTCGCCATAACGCAGGGTCCACAGAACGATGCCTTTGCCCAGCGGTTCCAGCAGCACCGCCCGCTCGCGGCGATAAAGGACAAGGCGGGCAATGCCGACGACGTCATTGGCCTTCATCGCCTCGCGGATGACGCAGAAGGCTTCCACCCCGACCTTGTCTTCGGGCGCCAGAAAATGCGGTTTGTCGTACCAGATCCAATCGATCGAGCCACGCGGCACAAATGTGTCGATCTCGATGGTGCGGGTGCTTTCGAGCCCGACTTCCTCGATCTCTTCGTCTTCGAGAAGAACATAGTCGTCCTCGCCACGCGGATAGCCCTTCACCTGGTCCCGCTCCGCCACCGGCTTGTGGGTGACGCTGTCGACATAGCGGCTTTCGACGCGGTTCTTCGTCTGGCGATTGAGGACGTGGAAACGGACCTTGTTGCTTTCGGTCGTTGCCGGCGTCAGCGAGACGGCCGCGGTGACGAGCGAGAGCTTGAGATAGCCTTTCCAGAATGTCTGACGTGCCATGTCTGTCCTGTCTCCCGGACACGGTTGGGCATGGCAATCAACGGCGGGTTCGGTCTTTGGTTCCGGCAGTTGAAGATTTCGTTGATCAGATACGGTCGGTGCATTTCCATTTCATGGCTCGGCTACCGTTGGGCCGAGCATTGCGGGCGGAGGGCCAGAGCCACTCTTTCCTTGCCTCCGCCATTTTCCTCTTCAATAATGAAAACCCCAAGACGTCAGGATATCGGTAATCTGAATGTTGCGACTTTTCGTCAACCTCATCATCGTCCTCGCATGCAATTTCTTCCTCATCATCGGCAATGCTGGCCCGTCCTTCGCCCAGGAATGCCCTGGCCCGATAATGGCAACGAATGCTTCGGCGCAACCAAAACAGGCAAGCAAGCGATTTAATCGCGCTCTTCCGAGCTATCGCGCCAGATCGGACCGATACAATCTGGCTCTTGTGGGCGATTCGCTCGTCGAGCTCTGGCAGCCCTGGATCAAAGACAGCTTTCCCACCCGCCCGGTGATGAACCTCGCGGTCGCCGGCGACACCACGCAAAATGCATTGTACCGTCTCGAGGGTTTAGACCTTCCGGATTTCCATCCCGCGGATGTCGTCGTGCTTATCGGCACGAACAACCTGGGTGCGAAAACTGCGCCATGCGCAGTAGCAACTGGTGTCGTGGCTGTTGTTAGCAAGGTTCGCGCTCTTTGGCCGGGCGCCCATATTTACGCGTTATCCATACCGCCTCGGGGCAAGCGCTATGCCTTCTACGAGGATGTACGAATTCCGGCCAACCAACTTGTCGCATCGTCATTGGCTGAAATGCCGGGTGTCACGTTCGTTCAAATGAACGATGATATGTTGCGGTGCGGTAAGCCAAGCGATAAAGAATGTTCCAACTACAAGCCTGACCATCTTCATTTCAATGAAGGGGCATACAAGCTGATCACGAGCTTCCTCGCCGCAGCGGGTCTGCAGCTTTGATTTTTGCCGCTCAGGTGGTTACCAAAACGTAAGGCGGAATGTCATGAGCACCTCATTTGACAGCTACCAACCGATTGGCCTGCAAAGACATAAACCCAGAGCTCGTGCGCAATATCGCATTCGGCGTGAAACCCTCGTTCGGATCGTCCTTTCGGCAATATTTTATATTTCCCTCTGGAGAGCTACTGGCATGTGGTACGGGCTGCCCGCCGACTTCCAGGAGGGTGTCGGCAAAGATCCCATGCCAATGCGACTGCTGCTGATGTCGCTCGTTCCACTCATTGGCCTCTACTGTTTGCTGGAGCCCAGGCGAGTCGTTGAATTGCTCCGCAGCGCCTCGGCGCTGCTTGGCATAGTCTGCTTATGCGTCTTTCTCTCGATCGCTTTTTCCGTCAGCGTTACAGCCTCGCTCCGAGCTCTCGTGGCCGTCGCATTGCTGACAGCTGGACCCCTTCTTTACAGAGCCCGTTATGGAGCCGTTGACACATTTGAAAGCCTGGCGAAATTTGCCATCGCGACGGCTTTCATCAATATTCTTTACACGGCAGCCTTTCCCCGGTTTGCGGTGATGAGAGGCAGCTATGCCGGGATGGTGAAAGGGGCGTTCTACCACAAAAACATGCTCGGCCAGTTTTCGGCAACAAACTTCATCTTGCTGCTTCCAGCCCTGCCGATGTGGCGTCTGCGCTATTATGATCTCCTGCGATGGGCGGCAATGCTGCTCTACCTCGTGCTCATCGTGCTGGCGAAATCATCAACGGCGATCATCCTGCTTTCAATTGGAATAGCTGTATACTACGGAATGAGCTGGATTCAGCGCTTTCCAGGCCGGATATTCAGATCCTTCGTCGTTCTTCTTGCATTCGCTCTGCTGGGCTTCGTCGTCTCCGTCGCGTTGATGGGTGTGGCACAGGCGATTGCCGAGTCATTCGGGAAAGACCTTACGCTCAGCGGACGTACGAATGTCTGGGAACAGCTGCTGCCGCTGATCTACGAGCGGCCGCTTTCAGGCTGGGGATTTGCCTTGTTCCGACAGCCCGATATCATGGAGCAATATGTTCGCCTAACGTGGGACGCTCAATCCACCCACAACACCTACATCGAACTTGCGCTGAACATGGGCATACCCGCGACCATAATCTGGACGTCGTTCGTCGTGGTGCGGCTCGTGGCGAAGATGACCTCGTCGCCTCTCAATCGAGCCCTCGCCATCACCAAGAGAAAGGAGGTTGTCATTATCCTGCTGATCTTGATCGGCGCATTCACCGAAGCCGGAATGATGCTCGCCCCCTTCATCTTATGGCCCCATACGGTGATCGCACTTTCGAGCCTTGGCCCGGAGTTCCTGTCCCGCTTCCGCAAGCCGAACCAGGCAGGCGCGCAACATGCATCAGGCTAAAAAGATGACTTCAAATAATCGTAGACTGGTTGGCCTCGATGGGATTCGTGGCTTGGCGGCTATTTGTGTGGCAGTGCATCACACCGAAGGTTTTGTCGGATTTGATGCAGCACCTGCCGCCTATCTCGCCGTCGACTTGTTTTTTTGTCTCAGCGGCTTCGTGATCGGCCACGCCTATGAGAGGAAACTCATTCAAGAGTCTTCGCTTTCTGCCAATGATTTCGCCGTCAAGCGTCTTATCCGCTTGTATCCCCTCTATCTGCTCGGTTTACTGCTCGGCGTCCTCGCATATGCAGGCATGTCGCTCAGCAGAAATCAGCAAATGGATCCCCTGCTGTTTGCCACCTCGTTGATTGCCTCGATGTTCTTCCTGCCGGCGATCGGTGGAACATCGCTGAAGGCGCCGAACCTGTTCCCCTTCAACGGTCCGTCATGGTCTCTATTCCTGGAGATCGTGATCAATCTCGCCTACGGCTATACGGCGAGATTGCTGTCCAACGGTGTGCTCGCTGTCATCCTCCTTGCGTCATGGGTTTGGCTGGCGGCGCAAACGCTGGCCCATGGAAGCGCTGACCTGATCCCGCTCGACGGGGCCTTGCTCTCCGGATTTCCCCGCGTTCTCTTTTCTTTCAGCCTCGGTATCCTGATGTACCGCTACCGGCAGCGGCTTTCCCCTTCGGGCATCGGAAAAGCAGCCGCGGTGACAACAATCGTTGTCGCGACTGCTCTTCTTGTCTTCCAGGCGCCAGCCGCCTGGGTTGGCATAAAGGACCTGATTGTCATCACTGCTTTATTTCCTATCGCCGTGCTTGTCCTTTACACAGCCAACTTCGATGGCATGCTGCGGCAGCCCCTTCTTATTGCGGGAGAGGCGTCCTACGCGCTCTATGCAATTCATGTTCCGCTGCTGGGATTGCTGTTGGGAGCCTGGAAAGCCGCTGGCCTCGGACAACCGCCGGCCTGGGCGATCTTTGCCGTCGTTCTTCCGCTGATCGTCGTATTGGCCATTGTCGTCACCCGCCTCTACGATGAACCGGTTCGCAAAGCGCTCAGCGCAGGAAAGGCCATGAGGCTTCGTTGGCGCCGATCCTGATTTTAGCGCGATGCGAGGATTGAAAGAGTTACAGCGCCGTGCGTCCCAAAGGACGCACGGCGCTGTAATCCTCGTGCAGCCAAGCGATATGCCGCCTAAGTCGAGAGGTAGCGCTTGCGCCAAGGCAGCATGTGTTCCTCCCATGCGCGCGGCGTGAAATCGTCATAGGCAGTCTCAGCGATCGCCAGCATCCAGTTCTGCTCCTTGCGGGCCAGCAGGACGCATGACAATTCCATGCCAGGCTCGACCGTAATGGAAGGCCTATTGGCGCCTGGAATATCGATCCCCTTGTTCCGCCACTGGATGCGGATTTCGTCGGGCTCGGATGTCCATTCGCCGGAGGCAACGGAAGCGTTGCCGTCGGGCTTGAAGCGAAGCGGCGGCGGGGTGACATTCAGAAAGCTGCCATCGTTGCGATAGTTGCCATCGATATCACCTGCAGTCGTTTTGCCGTTTCCCTTGAGAACGATGTCCTGCTCGCACCGCAGGAATATGTTGCGCCGAAAGCTGCCGGACCACCGACGGTTGGCGAAGAACGCGATGTCGCATTGGCTAATGACGTTGTCGTGGATATCGATGTCTTTGCGAAATGCCCGTTCCTGATCCGAAAAGCCGCTTAGGCTGACGCCACGATTGGCGTTCTCGATCCAGTTGTCATAAATGTGATGGCCGGCGTGGTCGGCCTTGTCGCCGATGCCGTAGCCGAAGGAATAATCATTCATCCTGCCGTCGCGCATGATGTTGCTGCGCACCACGGCGTCATCCCCAATCGACGAAAAGGAGAAATTCTTGCCGCCGATGAAATTGTATTCGACCAGGTATTTTCGAGTTTTGTCGCAGACCAGCGCGCCCTTGTTCGATGCGCTCGCCGGCGACTGCAGGAAGAGGTTACCGCGGATCACGATATCGGAGCTGATATTGTCGTCGCTGTTTTGATAGGCGAACTGGCAGCAGTCTGCTCCCTCGCCCGGAGCCGCGCCGATGCGATTATTCTCCAACAGCACGTGCGTCGTCTTCGTCAGGTAGATGCCGTCGCCCTTCACATTCTCTGTTTCACAGCGCCTGACGGTGAGGTTCTTGCCATTGTGAAATTTGAAGCCTCGAGGAGAGTTCTTGACGATAACGTCTTCGATCACCGTATCGGAAAACACCTGATAGGCGACGCCGACATCGGGCGCACCGTCGATGACCTGTCCGCGTGTGGACCTGCCGTGAATTTTCTTTCGCAGGATGGCGGTCATGGCATTTCCTTCGATACTGGTGCAGCGGGGATTAAGGAGAGGGCATGTGGCGGATGTTTGAATATTTGGAAATCATCTGGCTTAGCTAGCAAGTATGTTACAGGCTTCGCCTTCCCGCAGGCACTGTTCAAGTGATCGCGGAGACCAAGCGAAGGTGAAAGTACATCGTGTCAGCTTGTGAACCGCCCGTCTTTCAGAAACGACAGGGTCTGGCTCCACATAATCCCGTTGACGGGCAAGAAAGTGTGGTTTGCCGGAATGACGATATGCGCCGCCGCGCCGTCGAGACGCGTGCTCTCCACCGAAACCTTTCCATCATTCGGAACCCTGAGGCCGATGATAAGCGAAGAGACCGGGTCGATGGTTCGGTTCCCAGCGATGATGCCAAGTTCATAATCCACTGTGCCGAACAGGTCGGTCATTGCGGTTTGATCCGTAATCAGCTGCTGCCCTGCCGGTCCATAGACCGTCCTGTATAAGGGCCAACCCTTGAGGAAATCGGCAACCTGACTGCCGTTGTTCGGCGTTCCGACCATGACCACCCTTCCCAGGTTGGCTGGGCGATAACGCGTCAGAAAAGCACGGATGATCAACCCACCCATCGAATAACCCACGAAATGGACCCTGCCCTCGCCTGCCTCCTTGGCAGCGCCGTCGATCTCAGGTCGGACGATGTCGATGAGGTCGCTGATCGAAAACTTGGTGGAGGGGTAACCGACATTCACAACCCGATAACCGTGGCCGGACAGGAAGCTGGCGAGCTTCGCCATACTTTTCTTCGTCCGGGCAATGCCGTGAAACAGGAGGACAGTGTCGTTCATCATGTGTCCGCTCAACGGGCTGCTATCGATCAGGCTATTCTGTAGCTCTCGCGGTGAAGCTTGTCGATCAATGCGGAATGGCCAGACTCCGAACAGTTTCGTTGCGGTGTATCGTGCTCGAAACCGGAGCACGCAAGGCGTGAAAGCGGGGGGTGCGCTTATTGTCACCCCCGCCACAAGCACCCTGTTCTTACTTCGAGACGTCTACGGTCGCCTCATCGATAAGGGCCGCGACCTCCAGAGGCTTTGATTGAGGCAAGCATGGCTTGCCGCCAAGGTCACGACTTTCCGAGCATTGAGTCGAGCCGACATAAGAGCGACACGGGCATAATCGGGGACAAGGGAATCCGAGCATCCTCTTTCGCCTCCTTCCTCCGCCGTCGACGGAATTGACGGCGTACTCCGTTGGCCGCCTTGCGAACGCCCCTACATATACATCCAACTGCATTAATTGAGTGCATTCAATATAGCTGGATCCGACACCAGAAAGCGTCGCGAGTCTAAGTCAGCTCTTCCCAAAGCCCCAGCGTAAACAGGTGACAGAGGCTCGTGCTGCACAAATATCATGGCTGCTCCCAAGGATTGACCCCAATTGAATGCATCTGATTTGGGCTTTCGTGCATTCGATTCTTGCATTCTGTCGCACAGAAAATTAGCTTTCAGACTTTTAACTCTCACAATTGATTGCATATTTGAATGCATTACTCGCATATTTGACTGCTATTTGTGCATAAGCAATATGGCATAGCGCTTGCAATTGGATGGATGCTCCCCCGGATGGGGATCGGATTTCAATCAAGGAGCCATCCATGCCCGCAGTGACCAAGCCAGCCAATCAAAAAGGCGACTTTCTTGTCGATTACGAGGACAAGGTTTTCGAGGACGTACAGGCCGGCGAAGGCGAAAAAGCCCTCGTCACCTTCCATACCGTGGCCTTCGAAGGATCGATCGGATTCGTCAACCTGCTGCAGGCGACACGCCTGAAGCGGAAAGGTTTCGAGACCTCGATCCTTCTCTACGGCCCAGGCGTGACGCTCGGCGTCCAGCGCGGTTTTCCGATGCTCGGCGCGGAGGCCTTTCCCGGCCATCTGAATTTCAACAACCAGATCGTCAAGTTCATGGAAGAAGGCGGCAAGGTCTATGCCTGCCGTTTTGCCCTTCAGGCGCTTTACGGCCATGGCGAAGGCGCGCTGATCCCCGGCATCACGCCGATCAGTCCCCTCGACGTTCTCGACCTGATCCTGATCCATCGCCGCGACGGCGCCTTCATCCTCGATACCTGGACGCTCTGAGCATCAGCCGCCGCAAAGAATAAAGGCGGAGCCTCGGCGCTCCGCCTCCCCACCCGTCAATCGAGGATTTCGTCATGGAGAAAAAAACGAGCGTCCGGGTTGCCGCCGCGCAGATCGCGCCGGATCTGACCTCGCGCGAGAAAACACTGGCCCGCGTGCTGGATGCAATTCGTGAAGCGGCGGCCAAAGGCGCCGAGTTGATCGTCTTTCCCGAAACCTTCGTCCCCTGGTACCCCTATTTTTCTTTCGTGCTGCCGCCTGTTCTCTCCGGCAAGGAGCACGTGCGACTTTACGAGGAAGCCGTCACGGTGCCGAGCGCTGCCACCGATGCCGTCTCGGCAGCCGCCCGCGAGCATGGCATCGTCGTGGCGCTTGGCGTCAACGAGCGTGACCACGGATCGCTCTATAATGCCCAGCTGCTGTTTGATGCCGATGGCACGCTCCTCCTCAAGCGTCGCAAGATCACCCCGACCTTTCACGAGCGGATGATCTGGGGCCAGGGCGACGCCTCCGGCCTGAAGGTGGTCGACAGCGCCGTCGGACGCCTTGGGGCGCTGGCATGCTGGGAGCACTATAACCCTCTGGCCCGCTACGCCCTGATGGCACAGCACGAGGACATCCATATCGCCCAGTTTCCGGGTTCGATGGTCGGGCCGATTTTTGCCGACCAGATGGAGGTCACCATCCGCCACCACGCGCTGGAAAGCGGTTGTTTCGTGGTCAATGCCACAGGCTGGCTGAGCGACGAGCAGATCGCCTCCATCACGTCCGACGCAGGGCTGCAGAAGGCCCTGCGCGGCGGCTGCATGACCGCGATCATCTCGCCCGAAGGCAAACACGTCGTGCCACCGCTGACGGAAGGCGAAGGCATCCTGATCGCCGATCTCGACATGAGCCTGATCGTGAAACGCAAGCGGATGATGGATTCGGTCGGCCATTATGCCCGGCCCGAGCTGCTGCATCTTGTCATGGATGGCCGCGCCACGGCGCCGATGGTCACCACCTCCCAGCCATCCCTCCCCACAGCCGAAGCAAGGACCCTTTCCGATGGAGAATACGACACATCTGCCAACCGAGATTCTGATCAACGAATTGCAGTCCTATGGAGCCCGGCTCGTTGACCCCAAGGCCGGACATGAAAGCCGCCGTGGTGGTGCCGGACCTTCCGACCACAAGGCACTGACCATCGACGGCATGACGGTGATGGTGCCGGTTCACACCGCACCTGCGTTCGAGAGTCCTTATCTGGTGGAAAAGCCGGACGAGATGGGCCGCAGCCGTATCAGCCGGGATGGCACGGTGCTGGGCGAGGTCTCCTTTCCCCTGCGCCCGCGCTTCTACGAGCGTTCGACCGCCGACGGCATTCCCTATTCGCAGATCGCCGTTCTGCACGGCAAGGACGTGCTGGCCACGACCGTGCTGCAGACCTGCATCCGCTATCAGAGCCGCACCAAGACCTGTCAGTTCTGCGCCATCGGCCAATCGTTGGCAGCCGGCCGCACCATCGCCCACAAGACGCCGGAGCAGCTCGCGGAAGTCGCCAAGGCCGCCGTCGAACTGGACGGCGTCAAGCATATGGTGATGACCACCGGCACGCCGAAGGGCGACGACCGCGGTGCTGCGATCCTCGCCGACAGCGCCCGCGCCATCAAGGCGGCCGTCAATATTCCCATCCAGGCGCAATGCGAGCCGCCGGAAGACGATATCTGGTTCACCCGCATGAAGGAGGCCGGCGTCGATGCCCTCGGCATGCATCTGGAAGCCGTGACGCCGGAGGTGCGTGCCCGCATCATGCCGGGCAAGGCGCAGGTCTCGATCGCCAAATACATGGCCTCGTTCAAGGCCGCAGTGGAGGTCTTCGGGCGCGGCCAGGTCTCGACCTATATCCTGGCGGGGCTCGGCGACAGCCGTGAAGCCATTCTGGACATCTGCGAAAAGCTGGTTGCGCTCGGCGTCTATCCCTTCGTCGTGCCCTTCGTGCCGATCTCCGGCACGCCGCTCGAAAGCCATCCGGCGCCGAGGCCCGACTTCATGCACTCGATCCTCGGACCCTTGTCCAGGATGCTGGTCGTCAGCGGCTTGAAGGCCGTCGACATCAAAGCCGGCTGCGGCAAATGCGGCGCCTGCTCCGCCCTTTCCACCTATGAAAGGATGCTCACCAAATGATGCTCGAAGCCTTTGCTCCCTATCGATCGAGCGAGTTCCAGGTGAAGTTCGCGACCTCCGCCTGGGAGCGCAGCCAAGCGCATGCGCTGCGCCGTGCCGTCTTCTGCGAGGAACAGCAGATCTTCGAGGGCGACGACCGCGATGCGATCGATGATCACGCCATCCCGATCGTGGCTCTCTCCATGCTCGGTATTGCCGCCGACCAGCTGGTCGGAACGGTGCGCATCCATCAGGCGGAACCCGGTCTCTGGTGGGGCTCGCGACTGGCAGTCCATCCGGATTTTCGCAAGATCGGCGCCCTCGGGGCGACCCTGATCAAGCTCGCCGTGTCCTCCGCCAATGCGATCGGATGCCACACTTTCCTCGCCAATGTGCAGGTGCAGAACGGCCTGCTGTTCCGCAGGCTGCACTGGAATGTGATCGAGGAGTTCGAGGTCTATGGCAAGCCGCATCTCAGGATGAAGGCCGACCTTGCCTATTATCCGCCCTGCGCCACACCCGAGGCAGGCTTCACCGCCCTTTCCAGAAAGGTGGCGTGAGGATGGTCGCGATCGACATCAAGGCCCTGGCGGCAAAACTCTCGACAAGCAGCGGCATCGCCGCCAAGCAGGATATAGGCACGATCGCGGCAAGCCTCGGCCTGCAGGGGCAGCAGATTGCCGTCGGCGACGATTGCGCCGCGCTGCCCGATGGCGACGGCTATCTGCTTTTTGCCATTGAAGGCTTCATGAACGAGTTCGTCGCCGCCGACCCCTGGTTCGCCGGCTGGTGCGGCGTCATGGTCAATATCTCCGACGTCGTTGCCATGGGCGGCCGACCGACCGCCGTGGTTGATGCCGTCTGGGCTAATGGCGAGGCAGGCGCGACACCCGTTCTCGAAGGTATGCGGGCGGCATCCAGCACCTTTGGCGTACCGATCGTCGGCGGGCACACGAATATCCGCAGCGAACGCGGCCAATTGTCGGTCGCCATTCTCGGTCGCGCCAAGAAACTGCTGACGAGCTTCGACGCGAAGCCCGGCGATGTGCTGATTGCAGCTATCGACCATCGCGGCCGTTACCGCGAACCTTTCAATAATTGGGAAGCCGCCACCGATGCCGCGCCGGCACGCCTGCGCGGCGACATCGAGCTGCTGCCCGAGATCGCCGAGGCCGGACTGGCGCTGTCTGCGAAGGATATCAGCCAGGGCGGCATCGTCGGCACGGCCATCATGCTGGCCGAATGCTCGCATGTCGGCATCGATATCGACGTCACTGCCATTCCCCTGCCCGCCGGTGTCAGCCTCGATCGCTGGCTCGTCACCTTTCCGAGCTTCGGCTACCTGCTCTCGGTCGCCCCGGAACATGCGGCCGATGTCGTCAGCCGATTCGCTGCGCGCGGCATCAGCGCTGCGGTCATCGGCGCGGTCGTGGCTGGGGCCGAGGTCGCACTGGTCGATGGCGAAAGCCGTGCAGTGGTGCGCAATCATACCGAAACACCCCTAATGCAGCTCGGTCGGCAGGATGTCGCCGCATGAACCTCCCGCCGCACCGAACGCTACGCATTGCCATACTGACCCATTCCACCAATCCGCGTGGCGGCGTGGTTCATGCCATGCAGCTTTCGGAAGCGCTGACCTCGCTTGGTCATGAGGTGGTCCTGCACGCGCCTGATGCCAAGGGGACGGGCTTCTTTCGTCAACCCTCCTGCGGCACGGCCTGCATTGCCGTGCCGCCTGCACCCGCCGACATGACGCAAATGGTCGAGCAGCGGATTGCAGGCTATGTCGACTATTTCCGGAGCGCCGGAACCGATGGCTTCGACCTTTTTCACGCCCATGACGGCATTTCCGGCAATGCGCTGGCGACGCTCAAGCTGGAGGGCCTGATCCCGAACTTTGCCCGCACTGTCCACCACATCGACCAGTTCGCCGATCCGCGCCTGATGGCTTTGCAGGATCGCGCGATCGATGCGGCCGATATCTTCTTCGCCGTCAGCCGCCTCTGGCAGGACAGGCTGAGAGGTGATCGCGGCATCGAGGCGACAGTGGTGGGCAATGGCGTCGACACCGACCGCTTCTCGCCTGCCTGGAGCGGGGAGCAGGTCGCTCTGCGCGACAGACTGCAGGTCGGAAGCGGGCCGATCTTCCTCAGTGTCGGCGGCATTGAGGCGCGAAAGAACAACCTTGGTATTCTCGAAGCTTTTCGTCAGGTCCGCGCCATCCGGCCGGATGCCCAGCTTGTCATTGCCGGCGGCGCCTCCCTCCTGGACCATGGCGACTATCAGGAGGAGTTCCGTTCTTGCCTCGCCTGCCTCGGCCGGGACGCCGTAGCGGTGCATATCATCGGAGCGATCGCGGATGCCGACATGCCTAGCCTCTACCGATTGGCGGATGCGCTGGTGTTCCCTTCGCTCAAGGAAGGCTTCGGCCTCGTCGTTCTGGAAGCCATGGCCAGCGGCATTCCGGTTGTTACATCCTCGATTGCGCCCTTCACCGAATATCTGGGTCCCGGCGATGCGATCTGGTGCGATCCGCATCATCCGGTCTCCATTGCCGAAGGCATGGCGCTGGCGCTGGTCGCACCGATCCGCGAGCAGGTCATTCCCCGTGGTCTCGCGGTTGCCGCGCGGCATGGCTGGCAGCAAACCGCGACTGCCCATCTTGCCCGCTATCACACGCTGCTGGAGGCCGACCATGCCTGAAATGCGGTTCGTCATAACCTGGCCGGATGGCCAGGAGGAGACCTGTTATTCCCCCTCCCTGATCATCCGTGAGTTTTTCACCGAGGGTGAAAGCTATTCGGTCGCCGATTTCATAGATCGCAGCCGCAGGGCGCTTACCATCGCCAGCGATCGCGTGGAGGCGAAGTTTGGTTTTGCGTGTTCATCCGCAAACGACCAACTCGCCCGAATTGAAAGCGTCGCTGTCGCCTTCCTGCATGACGCAGATGCCCGCGTCCACTGCAAAACCTTCATCTTTTGAAAGGACCATCATGACCACACCATCCCTCAAGAACCACTACAGTGCGGTTGTCATCGGCGGTGGCCAGGCCGGGCTGTCGGCCTCTCACTATCTGAAGAGGCACGGCATTGATCACGTGGTTTTCGAGAAGAAGACCGTTGCGCATAAGTGGAAGAACGAACGATGGGACGCCTTCTGCCTGGTGACGCCGAACTGGCAATGCCAGCTTCCCGACCATCCCTATGACGGCACGGATCCTCACGGTTTTATGGTCAAGGACGAGATCCTCGCCTATGTCGATCGCTTCGTGAAGAAGGTCGAGGCGCCGGTCTTCGAGCAAACCGGCGTGACGTCGCTCGAAAAGCATGGCGGCCTCTTCCGGCTCGAGACCTCGGCTGGGGCGGTGACTGCTGATGCCGTGGTGATCGCCACCAGCCTCTATGCAGATCCAGCCACTCCGCGTGCGGCCGAGCGCCTGCCCGAGCACATCATGCAGATCCACACCGCCGCCTATCGCAATGCCGATCAACTGCCGGAAGGCGGTGTCATCGTGGTCGGCTCCGGCCAGTCCGGCTGCCAGATTGCAGAGGATCTGCATCTTGCCGGCCGCAAGGTGCATCTCGTCACCGGCAATGCACCGCGTTGCGCCCGGTTCTATCGCGGCCGCGATGTGGTCGACTGGCTTTCCGATATCGGCCAATACGACATCACCGTCGAACATGATGGCATGACGAAGAAGAAGCACGACACCAACCATTACCTGACCGGACGCGACGGCGGACGCGATATCGATCTGCGCAAGTTCGCACTGGAGGGCATGGCGCTCTATGGCCGCATGTCCGGCGTCGCCGCCAGCCGGATGCTGTTCGAGCCGAACCTGAAGGCCAATCTCGACGGTGCCGACCGTGTCTATAACGGCATCAATGCCCTGATTGACCGGCATATCGCCGAAAAGGGCATCGATGCTCCAGCCGGATCCCCCTATGTCCCTGTCTGGGAGCCTGAGGCGGAGATCGCCGAACTCGACCTGAAGGCGGAGGGGATCGCCTCGGTCATCTGGGCCACGGGATTCAGCCCGGATTGGTCCTTCGTCGGACTGCCGATCTTCGACGGCAACGCCTATCCTGTTCATCGCCGCGGCGTCACCGCCGTCGATGGCGTCTACGTGCTGGGACTTCCCTGGCTCTGGACCTGGGGCTCGGGCCGGTTCCTCAGCGTCGGCAGGGATGCCGAACATGTGATCGGGCATCTTGCGGCTCGACGTTCGGCACAGACATCGTCTCTCAAACAATCAGTCAGCGCCTGATCATGAGCGCGGCCCTTTTCGATTTTCCGCCCGCAGGACCTTCGGCACGCGAGTTGATGGCACGTGCCCTTGATCCGCATATACTCCTCGGTATGCCGCATCTGAATGGAAACGGGCTGTCGGAGACATGGCTGATGAAGGAACTCGGCCATCGTCACTGGCTGATACTTGCCTGTCATCTCGGGCTCGACAATGCGGATTTCAGAACGGCGAATGGAGAGGAGGCCTATGCCGCGATCTGTGCAACGTCACTGACGGATGCACGTTTCGACGTCGTGCAGGCGAACGGCGTTTTGACCATCCACTCGAGACTGTCCGCAGTCTCGCGAACCCGGACGTCGACCCGGCACGAGTTGTCCATCCACGGAAGAGGCGTCGGCGCGGTCGAACTCATCTCAACCTTCGTTCACAGAACGATCAAAGACAACAATCACTCGATCGCACGTGTAACGTTGCCTGAGCCGCAGGGACAGCGGTTCCAGTCCAGCCTTCTCGCCCAGAATGCTGCAGACATCCGGAATGGGCGGTTGGGAACGCATTTCGGGTTTTCCGCCCTCGCTCACGGGGCGCTCCGAACCTTTAAGTTTGATCCCAGCGCCTCGCAGGAGTTCAACGGCGCGGGACTGTTTTACTTTGCCGAGTATCAGGCACTCGCCGATCGCGCCTTGGAAAACTGGTTTCCCTGCAAGGGGCCGCTCGTCCGAAAAGACGTTTTCTTCCTTGGAAATATCGACCGAAATGAAAGCGTTTCCTTCGACCTTATTGATATTTCCGACGAGCAAAACACTGTCCATGGGCAGCTACGACGCGAGAATGGGAAAGTGATCGCCAAAATATTCGGTATGTGGACGTGTCTTCGCTGAGGCATGGACCGGGGGCCGCACTTGCGGCGTGCGCTTGATGCGGCATCCCGCTAGTGATCTAGTGGATGATGAAATCAAGGTGAACTTCAGCAGCTCGTCTCATGATGTTCGACCGCTCCTATGCTAGCGTCCTTTGCGCGTCTGAAACGACGCGCGGCGTTGTAGAGAAAGAAATGCGAGCACGTGACGACCAGCATCAGACATATCGCTAAACTTGCAGGAACATCGGTCTCTTCGGTCTCGCGCGTGCTCAACAACAGTGGTTACGCCTCACCCGAACTCAGGGACCGCGTCGAGGCGGCTATCCGAACGCTGAACTACACGCCCAGCAAGGGTGCGCGCATGCTGCGCGGTGCACCAAGCCGGATGATCGGATTGATGCTGCCGTCGATTGAAGTGCCTTTCTTCGGCATCCTGGCCCATGCCATCGAACAGGAATTGTTTCAGCACGGCTATCAGACGCTGATCTGCAGCACGGCAGAAAATATGGACCATGAGATACGCTACATTTCCATGCTGCTCGCCCAGCGCGTCGACGGCGTCATCGTGGCGAGCGCCTTCGGCAGCACCGAGCATTTCGGAGTGCTGCGTGACGCTCACATTCCAACCATCGCCATCGACCGCGAGCTGAACGGCATCGCCGACGACGCTGTCATGGCCGATCACGAGGAGGGTGGACGGCTGATGGCGCGCCATCTGATCGACCTCGGCCACCGGGCGATCGCCATCGTCGGCGCGCCGGCACACAGCCAGCCTATCCAGCTTCGCCTGCAAGGCATCACGGCCGAGATGGCGAAAGACGCCATTGCGCCCGCGATCGTGGCGATGGCGGAAGAGCACAGCTTTGCAGAGACCTACCGGCTGGCGCGGGAGCTGCTGGCGTCTCGAGCTGAGGTCACCGCAATCATCGGCACGACCGACGTTTCAGCGATTGCCGCAATCCATGCCATCCAGGATCGCGGATTTTCCGTTCCGAACGACTATTCGGTCGTGGGCTTCGACGACCTGCCGGAGGCAGCCTACGTCTTTCCACGGCTGACAACGGTTGCGCAGCCGATCCGCGATGTCGGGCGGCAGGCAGCACGGCTGCTGGAAGCGCTGATCGACGAGCACCAAGCAGGGGACGAATCTCGGCAAGGCGCGATCGTAAAAGTGCCGGTCACGTTGATCGAGCGCGATTCCACCGGCCCCGTCCGCAGCTGAGCAGATGGTGCGAATCAGAGAGGCGCGGCCAAGCTAGGGCCGGACGATGACCTTGATCTCGCCTGGCAGTGGCGCGTTGCCCACCACGTCGGCGACCTCCTCGAGACCTATGGTTTTGGTGACCAATGCGTCCAGTTCCAACACCCCGCTCGCGACCATTGCCGCAGCGCGCGAATGGGTGAAGGGGTTGAGGTAGGCCGGCCTGATATCGACTTCGTTCACCAGCAGATCGAAGGGCAGAACCGGCACTTCGACACCCGCCGGCGTCACCCCGAAAAGCACGAAGGTACCACCGCGCCGCGCCATTTTCAGACCGCTTTGAAGCGTGTCGCTGACGCCGGCGCACTCGATGACCACGTCGGCGCCGCCTTCGGTGACCTCTCGAACGGAAGCGATCGTGTCCGAAGAGGCCGGGTCGAAGGCATGTGTGGCCCCCAGGCGCAGAGCGGTTTGGCGTCTCGATTGCTGGCGCGTGATCAAAATGATCTCGCCTGCCCCAGCCAGGCGGGCCAGCTGCACCATCAGCAGGCCGATCACGCCGCCGCCAAGGATGGCGACGCTGTCGCCTGGACGGATCCTTGCCTTGTCGATGGCGTGGATACAGCAGGCCAGCGGTTCACTGAAGGCGCCGTGAACGGGATCGAGGTCGGCCGGCAGCACGAAGGCCTGCGCGTGCGGCACCGCGACATATTCCGTAAAACCGCCATCTCGTGTCACGCCGATGGCGGTGAGGCGCTCACACAAGTTCGGCCGCGCCCGCGTGCAAGCCGGACAGGTGCCGCAGGCAATATTGGGGTCGACCGTCACCAGCTCGCCGCCGGCAAACCGTGTCACACCATCGCCGATCTCTTCGACGATGCCGCAGAATTCGTGGCCCAGCGTCACGGGGATCGCCGTCGGATACTCACCCTTGTACATGTGGCGATCGGAACCACAGATGCCGGCGGCTGCGACCCGGACAAGCAGCTCGCCCGGCCCGGCAACCGGTTTCTCAACGCTGCGCATGGTCAATGACCCGATCGACTCCAAGCGTACGGCCTTCATTCCACTCCTCCGGATCTCACGTTCGATTGCCTATTGCTGCTGATGAAGCGAAGCGTCAGCTCATGACATTGCCGCCATCGACATTGTAGCACTGCGCCACGATGTATGCTGCATCGGGTCCGGCCAGGAAGGCCGCCATGGCAGCTTGTTCTTGGGGGGCGCCAAATCGTCCGGCCGGAACGGCGGCGGCCACGCGGCGCTTGACGTCACCGGGTTTCAAACCTTCCCGGCTGCCGAGCTTTGCATCGACGACGTCCCACATCGGCGTATCGACGACGCCGGGAGCGATGGCGTTGACGTTGATCCCATAACGGATCAGCTCCAGAGCGCAGCTTTGCGTAATGCTGATGACGGCCGCCTTGGAAGCGCAGTAAGCCACGGCCGGTCCTTCGCCCCGACGCCCAGCCTGGGACGAGAAGTTGATGATGCGTCCACCTTCCCCTCTCTCCACCATGTGCCGGGCAACGGCCTGCGTCATGAAGATCAGGCCTTCGACATTGACCTGAAATACCCTCGCGGTGCGCTCCCGGGATATTTCCAGAATGGACTCGACCTCGTAAATGCCTGCGGCATTGACCAGGATGTCGATCTTGCCGGCGGTGGCGATGGTGAAGCGCGCAGCTTCTTCGATGCTGTCCTGGATGGTCACATCAAGCGCTACACCCCAGGCATCAGGGCCGATCGCTTCCGCCACCCGTGCGCATCGTTCGCCGTCGAGATCCGCCACGACAACCCTGGCGCCTTCGGCGGCGAAGCGTTCGCAGACCGCCTTGCCGATGCCGCTCGCTCCTCCTGTGACCAATGCCACCTTGCCGGAGAGCCTCGCCGTTTCCGCATATGTCATCGCACTGCCTCCCCGGTCGCGCTTGCACCGGCAAGGCTGCCGCGCGCGGCTGCCATAATGAATAGCTTCATGTTTGCTCCTCCCTTGACTGAACGATAATCGGAGCCGCCCTCCTGAGGCGACGCCAATGGGCTAAGCGGATTGCGGGTTCGTCTGCTTCGCCTCCCGAAGGAGGACGGACATGTCGGGGATGCCATCGGTGGCTGTCGCCCCCTTGAGGCAACGCGCAGCGGCGGCATGGGCGACGGCGCAGATATGCTCGACCGGCCAGTTCTCATGCAGGCCGTAGAGCACAGCGGCGCAGAAGGCGTCTCCGGCGCCGACCGTGCTGACGATGTCACTGGGATCGACGGGCCGTGATCGCGTGATGATCGGGGAAGCGCCGGGCGCAAACCAGAAGCAGGTTTCCGGCGCATGGATGATCGCGCCCTTGGCGACGCCCGCCGCAAGCAGGCGCTCTCCCGCTTCCAAAAGCCCCGCCTCGATCAAATCTCCCTCCGCATCGCGAACGGTAACGCCGGTTGCCCGACCCGCCTCCATCTCGTTGATGATCAGGAAATCGCAGAAGGGCAGAGCGACGCCGACCTTGGCCGCAAAGTCCGGGTCTTCGCTCGATACCAAATCCACGCATGTCGTGAGCCCCGCGCGGCGCGCGGCCTCCAGCAGGCGCGACGCTCCCGAACGGCCGTCGGGGCCAATGCGGTCGAGACCCGGCAGCAGCATCAGATAACCGAGATAGAACAGCCGATAACCGGCCCTGGCGAAGGCCGCGGGTAAGACAAGCTTGTCCGTGACGGCATCGTTGGCGCCGCCATGATAGAAAAAGGTCCGGTTCTGGCCGGGTACATTCATGACATGCGTATGCGCCGTCACCCGGTCGGCAAGCGCCGTCAGCCCACCGACATCGACGCCGGCAGCCGTAAGGCGGGCCTTGATGATCTCCCCGTCCTGATCAGTGCCGATGCATCCGGCCGCCGCCAGCTTTCCAGGAAATCCGAGCGAGGCCAGATCGGTGACGACATTGGCCGCCCCGCCCCCGACGCCCAGATCCTGGTGCAGAATATGCGCAAGATTGCCCTGTTCGGGCCAATAGGACAGGGTGTGGACCCGATCGACAATGAAGTTTCCCGCGCAGACGATGCCGCCCTGCTTTCGACTGTCGCGATCGTGAACCTCCTCCCCGGCTCGCATCAGCTGCCTCCTTCGTTCCACAAGGGTCTGAGCGCCGGCTCGTCTTCCTCGATCGCGGCAAAGCGCCCGATCGGCTCCAGAAAGAAATTATCGCTGTTGTCGTCGTTGACCTGGCTGACCTCGCCGACAAGGACAGGTCCGCCGCCTATCCTGCCGTAAAAGCGGTGGTAAAGCCCGGTGCGGATCGTCACGCTTTGGCCAGGCTGAAGAACCAACGGCTCCCATGCAGCGAGCCGGTGCGGCAGCCCGTCTACTGGCACCGTCATATCATCCTTCAGCACATTGCCATCGGCATCGGTTGCGGCGAATTCGATGACGAGATCGCCACCGGCGCGATTGATGATGTCTTCCATCTTTGCCGCATGACGGTGCGTCGGCGTGACCTGCCCTTCCCCAACGAAGAGCAGCTTTTCGGCATAGGTCCGCTCCCCCTCGACATCAACGATGCCATTGCGCAGGCAGAACAGCACGAGGCCGCATTCGGCAAACCGGTTCGAGCCGAAATCGGTGACGTCCCAACCCAGCTGATGGGCGCGCAAATAGGCTGATGCCTCCGGGCGAGAGGCAAAATCCGCCGCCGTCCAATAGCCCCATGCCGGCAGAGACCAGTGCCAGCGCTCGAGGGTTTCGGTTGCCCGCCGTAACGCTGCGTTGATCTCGGAGCGCTGCATCAGACGGACGCCCCGTCATAGGCGACCGGCACCACCACGTCCTCACGGCCGGATTTGAGGGCAGCCGTCAAGACCGCATGATGCGCCTGCGCCTCGGCCGGCGTCGCGCAGCCGAAACCATTTGCATTTCCGCCGGCAAGCTCATCGACGAAGGCCGCCCACATCTGCTGTATGGCGTCGGCAAAACCGAATTCGAAGATCTTGCCTGTGATGGTCGGAAACAGCGAGCCATATCCCAGATCCTCGGTGCTCCAAGCCTGCGCACCGCCATTATAGTCCATCCACTGCCACTGGCGCGGCGACTTCGTGCTGAAGAACGCGCTCTTCTTCATGCCGAGAACGCGGATGTACCAGGTGTTGGATTCGCCGGGCGCGATGCGCCAGGTTTTCAGCACCATCGGGAAATCCTGATCGCCGGTGCGCACGCGGCTGCTGATCGTGGCATTGTCCCAGGTGGTGCAGGGCAGCATGCCGCCCTTGCCGTCGGGACGTTCGGTGACTTTTTTGACCAGTTGCGCATGCAGGGTGGTCGGGCGCCAGCCGAGACGCAGCGGCACGTGCAGCACATGCATGCCGAGATCACCCATGCAGCCATAATCGCCATTGATCTGGGCCATGCGCTTCCAGTTGATCGGCTTCTGCCGGTCGATATCCGAAGAGTGCAGGAAACCCGCCTCGACTTCGAGAATATCCCCCATCTCGCCGCTTTTTGCGAGCGCGATGACCTTCTGTGCGCCGGGGAAGAAAGGCATTTCCGACGAGCAGCGGACCAGGAGTTGGGGATGCTCGGCAAGAACCGCCATGATTTCCCGGTTCTGCGCGGCGTCCATGCCGAAGGGCTTTTCGCCGAGAAGATGTTTTCCGGTCTTCAGGACGTCGATGTAGAATTGCTGGTGCAGCACATGCGGGACAGCGCAATAGACCGCATCGACCTCGGGATTGGCCAGAAGCTCCTTATAGTCGGCGGTGAACTGCCGAACGGTCGGCACATGTTCCCTGAACCAGTCGAGCAGCGTCGCGTTGGTATCACAGACGGCGACAATTTCCGGTCGCGCCTTCATATCGGCCAGATGCAGCCAGCGCGCCGCAGCACTCGCGAACTCGCGCCCCATCAGACCGCAGCCGATGACGCCGAAGCGGAATATTTTCGTCATGACATCTCCTCCCGGACGCGCGTCAGCCAATATGCAGCGAGGCTTGCTCGACGGAAGCCTTGTCATGGACGATCGCCATCAAGGCCCGCGTCATGCCGCCGGGATTGTGATGCTGGATGACGTTGCGGCCATAGACGATGCCACGGGCGCCCTGCTCCATCAACTGCTTGGTGCGGATCAGGATTTCCTGATCCGAAACGCGGCCACCGCCGCGCACGAGCACCGGCAGGCCCTGGGCGATTTCGACCACGCGGTGATATTCCTCGACATTGTCGCAGGGGTCGGCCTTGATGATATCGGCGCCGAGCTCGGCCGCCTGGCGCACAAGCGGCAGGATCTTGTCGATCACACCATCGACCATGTAGGCGCCCTTGGAATTGTCCTGCATGACGAGCGGCTCGACCATCAGCGGCATGCCGTAGATCTCGCATTCGCGTTTCAGGCTGTTCACATTTCGCACGCAGGCGCGGTAGACTTCCGGCTGGTCCGGCAGCATCAAGAGATTGACGACGACACAGGCGGCATCCAACGCAACGCCCTGTTCCACCGCCCTGTCGATCATTTCGGAAAACAGCTGAGACGGCAGGGGATTGCCGTAGATGTTGGCGATGTCGGTGCGCAGCACCAGCGCCGGGCGATGCTTGCCGGGAATAGCCTGCAGCATGGGTGCCGTCCCCGGCGGCAGCTGAATGGCATCCGGCGCCGCCTGCGCGATCACCTCGATGGCCGTCTTCATGTTCTCGATGCCGGCGAGGAAGGTTCGTTCATTGAACATGCCGTGATCGATAGCAACGTCAAAACAATTTCCAGACACGCCGAAAAGTCGGTTCAACCGCGCGGATTTCATGAAGCTCCTCCCAGATATGGCAACGTTTCCACATTCGAATAAACGGAGCAGAATTGCGAGTCAAGAAAATGTGGTAACGTTTCCACATTCGTTGATTTGTCCGCAGCCGGCCTACCAATGTGGACGAGGCGCGGCTCGCGCCTCGTCCCACGCAAGCACTACCAGCAGGTGAAGCCTGCATCGACGTTGACGATTGCTCCGGTCATCAGGCTGGCGGCGCCCGATGCGAGGAAGAGGACCGCGCTTGCAACTTCCTCCGGCGTTCCCATTCTTCCCATCGGCGTGTCGGCGAGCCAGAGCGGAATACGCTCGCGATTGGCTTCGACGGCCACCACCATCGGTGTCTCGATATAGGTGGGCGCGACAGCATTTACCCTGATGCCGTGATGCGCCCACTCGGCCGCCAATGAGCGCGTGAGGTGATGGACTGCCGCCTTGGAGACGTTATAGGCCGTCTGAGGCTGAGGCCGGTTGCAGATGTGCCCCGACATCGAGCCGAGGTTCACGATGGCGCCGCGTTTCATCGAAATCATCGGACGACCGAAGGCGCGCGAGCACCAGAAGACGCCATTCAGATTGACGTCCATCATGCGCAGCCAATCCGCGTCGGTGAGATCCTGCGCGGGAATGCCACTCTGGCCAATTCCGGCATTGTTCACCAGGATGGTCGCCGGCCGGCCGCCATCGGCGAGCTCAGCCGCGATCGCGTCCATTCGGGCCGCGTCGGTGACGTCGCCGACCCGGACTTCGATGTCGTAGCCTCTGCCCCGGAGAGCAAGCGCTTGCTCGGCGTCGGCCTCGCTGCGTTCGATAACGACGATGGCGGCGCCCGCCTCCGCCAGCGCCTCGGTGCAGCAGAGCCCGATCGCACGCCCTCCGCCTGTGACCACCGCCCGTTCGCCGTCGAGACGAAATTTCTGCTGGTAGCTCATGTCACTTCTCCTCAAATGTCAAAGGCGCTTGGAAGCACGACGATATCGCGGATGGTGACGTTGCGCGGCCGGGTCAGCATGAAGATGATCGCGTCGGCGACTTCCTTGGGCTCGATCAAAGCCCCTGCCTCCTTGGCCTTGCGAAGGTTTTCCTCCGGCCAATCCGCGAGCAGAGCGCTGATCACCGGGCCTGGAGAAACCGACCCCACACGAATGCCACTTTTCAGAAGCTGGCGTCGCATCGTCTGGACAAAGCACGTCATCGCCCACTTCGACGACGAATAGACCGGTTCCCATGGAATCGCCGAATGTCCGGCGACGGAGCTGGTGACGACAATGTCGCCGGTGCCACGTTCGATCATGTGCGGAATGACGTTTCGAACGTTCTTGATGACGACATTGACGTTGAGATTGAGCATCCGATCGATGGTATCAAGGTCGGTTTCCATCAGGTCGCCGCCGATATAGGTGCCTGCATTGGCATGCAGGATGTCGAGTTTGCCGGTCTTCGACAGAATGCCCTCGAGCAGTCCCGCACACTCGCCCGGATCCAGCAAGTTGATCTTGAGCGGAATAGCGCGCTCGCCAAGACGGGCGCAAACCGTCCCAAGGGCCTTCTCATCGCGGTCCACCAGCACGACCGTCGCGCCAGCGGCGAGCATTGCCTCCGTCGAAGCGAGTCCTATTCCGGACGCAGCACCCGTGACCGCCGCAATCTTCCCATTCAATTCGTTCATCGATTTTTCCTCCTGTCTTGATCCTGATTGTCAATTCTTCCCGACGCCGCAGGCGGCGTGGTAGTCCGCGAGACTCTTCGTCACTCTCCAGATCAAAACCTGTTCCGGATCGAGCGGCGCATCTGCGAAATCCTGTGCGGCCGGCATATGCTGCCAAAGCAATGGCAGCGGTACAGTTTGCCCTCGAAGGGCCTCGCACAGGCGCCGGACGGCATCTTGAGCTTCAGCCGACGCCCAATAATAGCGGATGCGGTCGGACAGCGAGTAATGCCGCAGCCAGCGCATCTCGGCGTTCGTGCCGTGGTAGTGGCGGCTCCAGTTGCCGGACTGATCGAGCATCAGCGCTTCCATCGCCGCATAGAGCGGACGCTGGCCATAATCGGGCAAGAGGTCCGAAGCGATCGCATCCAGCGCGTAGAGCGCTTCGCGTAGGACGAAGGTCAGTTCGGGACCGACTTTCAGAATGGGAAAGCCGTCCTCCACCAGCGCGGTCAAAGGTCGGGTCCCCTGATAATCCGTCGAGTGCGCCTCGAAGACGAACTGCGGCTCCCCGGTGAGCACCGATTTCAGCGCGTCTATCTTGCTGCGGTCATAAAGGATGACATTGTGGTTGCCGAACTCGACGCCCGGCTGAACGACCAGACCGATGGCCCGTCCAAACGCTTGCCCGAGTCCGGCCTCGGTAAAAATCCGGCGGTGGACTTCGATCGTCTTCAGCGCCGCGGCGGCGGCCGTCGGTTCGATCGTCGTGAGGGCATGGTCGGCCCCGCCTGGCGGCGGCACTTCGGTGCCGATGACGTAAACCGGCATTGCGCCGCCGCTCTTCTTCGCCGACGCCTCGGCGACCGCAGCGAGCCGGGCGGCACGATGGGCCGTGGTTTCGTCGTCGAGCGCCACCGCCTCGCCCTTGCAGCCCATCGAGGCGTCGAGGTGAATCTTGCGGAATCCCGCATCGACATAGGCGGCAACCATCTTCTCCGCCTCAGCAATGGCCTCTTCCGCCGGGCGGTCGCGCCAAGGATTGGGGCCGAGGTGATCGCCACCGAGAACGATCAGATTTTCGGGGCACCCTTCCTCCGCCGCAATCTTCATCACGAGGGACGCGAAGTCGCTTGGTGTCATTCCGGTATAGCCGCCGAGGTGATTGACCTGGTTGCAGGTTGCTTCGATCAGGACGGTGCTTGCCTGTTGCCGCCCGTGTCGGAGCGCGGCGCGAAGCACGGTCGGATGGGCCGAGCAGACGGAGGTCACGCCTCTCGGCTGGCCTTCGATCCTCAGCCTGGCCAGTTCGTTGAGATGCACCTGCATCACGGGCGCCTTTCCGTTGAAGCGATAAACGCATCGAGTTCCTGCTGAGTGCCGGCGCCCTCCATCGGACCCAGGACCGTCACGTTGCGGGCGCCGGCGGCCGAAGCATAGGTCAGAGCTTGCTGCGGAGACATTCCGAGCCGCCGGCAGGTGAGATAGGCACCGCCGAAGCAGTCGCCGGCGCCGGTGGGATCGACCTCTTGAACGACAAATGCCGGAGCGTCGATGCGGTCTCCTTGGCTGCCAAAATAGGTCGCGCCGTCGGCGCCGCGCTTCAGCACGATCTCCTTGACGCCCATCTCGAACAAGCGGCGGATCGCGTCTGCCTCGCCTTCGACACCGGCGGCACGCTCAAGCTCCTCTCCGGACGGTAGAAGCAGATCGGCGGCAGCAACAAGCTTGGAAAAGCGGCGCTCGGTATCCTCGTCCAGCTTCAATTCCTTGCGAATGTTCGGATCCACCGAGAGCGTTCCCCCGCGCGCCTTGACTATGTCGACCGCCTTGTCGATCACCGCGCGCGCACTGGGGACCGATAGGGCCGAACCCATCACGTGAAGATGGCCGCTCCGATTGATGAGATCGGCGACCGTTTGAGACCAGCCGAAGCGTGCGGCTGCGGACTTGGCGATGTTATAGACGAAATCGCGGGAGCCATCCTTGCGGTAGCGGACAAAGGCGCTTCCTGTGGGGTAATCCGGATCGATCGAGATCGTCGAAACATCGACGCCGTCGCGTTTGAGGCGATCAGTATTGACACGGCCGAAATCGTCATCGCCGACGGCGCCGACCATTGCGGCCTTGCCGCCGAAGCGCCCGCATTGCGAGATGAAGATCGCCGGCGCTCCGCTCGCGAACGGGCCGACAAGCGGCTGGGCTTTAAGAAACCCGTCTCCGACCGTCGTGGCGACGATCTCGACGAGGATCTCCCCTACGCAAACCGTGGGACCGAGCGGGTCCGGAGCCAGTACTGAAGTCATTTGCAATCCGCTTTCGATAGTTGTCATCAACTCGTCGCCGATTGGACCGGCGCACCGTCCTCGCCGCCGAACTCCTCGCTCTCCAATGACAGAAAGCGCTGGTGCAACATGCAGGCCGCGCCGAAGGCGGAACCGAACTCCGCATCATCGTCCACGACGATCTCCGGCATGGGGAAAGGTATATTCTGGCCCTCCGACATGTGGACCGCCACGCGGGCGGCCACCATCGGGTAGAGAGATGCCACGGAACCACCCAGCACGATCCTGTCCGGGTCGAGCAGACGACAGGCCTGCAGCAATGCGTATGCGAGATGGCGCGACCAGGTTTCGGCAATATTGACCGCGGCCGGGACGCGGTCATGAACGTCGCCAAGGAATTCCTGCAGATCAACGTGCTTACGTCCAATAGCCTCGCGATACTGCCTGATCAGCACTTCGCGACCGATCAGCTGTTCAAACTTCTGACCGCCGCTTCCCGGTACCAGGGTGTGGCCGATTTCTCCCGCCAGGCCGTGGCCGCCCCGGAATAGCTTGCCATCGATCATGATGCCACCGCCGACACCGGTTTCCATCAGCAGGAACAGGGTCACGCCTGAGACGCCGTGACGATAGCTGTCGCCGATCGCAAACGCGTTGGCGTCGTTTTCAACCGCGATCGGGACGGCGGCCGGGAAAGCAGACCGCCCAATCTCCTTCAACGACACCTCTCGCCAGCCGATGATGGGTGCGAGAGTGACAATTCCGTTCGGTCGGATGTGGGCCGGCGCCGATATGCCGAGACCCTTGCACCGTCCGATCATCCCCTTCGTCATCTCGCCGACAATGAGCTCGACGCCCTGCGCCACGGCCTCCTCCACCGTCGAAGACGGCGTGTCGAACGCGATTTTCCGACATGCCCGGACCTCGGCGGAGAGATCGACAACTGCAGCCGATATATGTTCGACGCCAATCTCTATCCCGACGAAGAATGCGGCATCGGGTACCAGTTCGAGCATGATGCCCGGACGACCGGCACGGGAATGCTCCAGGCGCTGCTTGCCGCTCTCGTCCGACTCCTGAACGAACCCGCTTTCCGTCAGCTCGGCGACGATCTCTCCCGAGGACGAGCGATTCATCCCGAGCTTCCGGGCGAGATCCGCTCGGCTGAGGCTTCGGTGGGCATAGATCGTCTGCAAGGCGGCGACGATATTGTTCTGTCGGATCCTGCGCGGCGAACTTCCGATGGAGACGGTGTCGTTCATATTTCAATTCCCTTCAGTCGGCCCAACCCTTACACGACTGGAACAGGCTTTCAGAAGGATAATCAGGGCCGCGCGTTTGTGGCGCGGCGGCGCTTGGCCTCGTCATATTTCAGCTCGATATAGCGCTTCGCGTGCGCCGCAAGCGGATCATTATCCTCCCAGGTGTCGCGCCAGATCGCGCAAGCGAGCGACAGGCCTTCGTCCACGACCGTCGTCGAGAAGCTTTCGAACACGACGTCGCGCTTGTAGTCGATGTCGAGCAGAGCGTCGAAGATCAGATCGAAATTGATGACGCCGTCGCCGAGGTAACCGCGGTTGCTCTCGCCGATGTGGAAGTAGCCGATCTTATCGCCGGCCAGGCGGATCGCCGCGGCCGGATTGGCTTCCTCGATGTTCATATGGAATGTGTCGAGGTGGAGACGGACATGCTCCGACCCCGTCTCGGCGATGAACTGCAGCCCCTGCGCCGTGGTATTCAGCAGGTTCGTCTCGAACCGGTTGACAACCTCCAGCACGAGATCGACGTTCGCCTGGCTGGCGACTTCTGCAGTCGCGGCGATCGCGGCGACGCTGTTGTCCCAGCCCTTCTTCGTCGGCTGGCGATTGTACTTGGTGTGCGCGGAATAGAGAATTCCACCCAGCTTGTTGCCGCCGATATCGCGGACCGCACGAACGGCGTCGGCCAGCGTCTGCTTGCCGGCGGACACCACAGACATGTCCTCGCTCGATACGTCCCTGTCGAGTGGCAGGCCCATCGTCACGCCAATCTCCACGTCAAGCGACTGCGCAAGCTTTGCCAATCGATCGAGATTGAATTTCTCGGGGCGCAGATAGGCAAATTCGATGGTGCGATATCCGTGTTCGGCCGTCTTGTTGAGGGCCATTTCCAGCCCTTCCTGCGTTTGGCCGCCTGTCCATACAAATGAATGGATACCCAATCGACGCATAGCCTTTTCCTCCAAAAAATGCCTTTGGCTGCGGACAGTGCTATGCCATTTAGTTTGGCAAGACAACAAATAATTTTGGCTGCAATTTTTTTGCTGCTCTGCAAAATTACCTTGCAGTGCAATATTTTACGCTTGTCATCGCTTTAATCCGTCCTTTACCGGAAATTAGTTTCTGCAAAAATCAAAGGGATAGATCCATGATTTGCATGTTTAGACAACAAATGTTGCGCCGTCAGTTTTTTTGGCCTACACAAAGGACCGGCGAAATGATCTCGCTGCACTTTGGGAGGATTGAAAATGAATTATGCTTTGAAGGCTAGCGCGCTTGCGCTGACGCTCAGCCTCGCCACCACCGCTTCGCCGGCCTGGGCTGACTTCTGGTCCGATGCCGGCGCCAAATTCAAGGGCGTGACACTGCACGGCGTCACCGAAAGCACTCCGCCATCGAACTACATCAGGAACGTGCTCGCTCCGGAATTCGAAAAGAAGACCGGCATCAAGGTCGACATCGAGACGACGTCCTGGGATCAGATGTACGACAAGGCCATCAAGGACATGGAAGCCAAGACCGGCATCTATGACATGGTCTACATCGAGCAGGACATCATCTACTCCTATCTGGCCAGGAATTTCCTCGTCGACATCACGAAGACGCTGAAAGACCAGCCGGATCTGAAGGCGCCGACCTACGACGACGCCAACTTCACCAGCTTTGCCGACTACTTCAAGGACTCGAGCGGCGATCTCTTCGGTGTTCCGATGGAAGCCTTCCTGAAGGCGTATCTCTATCGCAAGGACCTCTTCGACGATCCGAAGATCAAGGAAGCCTTCAAGAAGGAAACCGGCAAGGACCTGAAGCCGGCGACCACACACGCGGAATATACGGAGATCGCCGAATTCTTCACGAAGTACGGCAAGGACAACGGCATGGAGCTCTGGGGCACGACCGCCCAGGCACATACAGGCCATCCGGCGTCCTGGTATGAGTTCTTCGAGTCCATCGCGCCGACCTTCGGCGTCTACAATTGGGGCATCGACGCCAAGAACAATTATGCGGCGACGGTCGAACATGGCGGTGCGATGAACGGCGACAAGGCGAAGGCCGCGTTGAAGTATTGGCTGCACCTGCGCGACATCGCTCCTCCGGAATCGACGCAGTCAACCTGGACGGAAACCGCAACGACGTTTGCCGCAGGCCGTGTCGCCCAGGGACTGATCTACGGTGAGAATGCCGCGTGGATCGCAAGCGATCCGGCGCAGTCGAAGGTGGTCGGCCAGGTCGGTTTCGCTCTGCCGCCGCTCGAGCCGGGCGTATTGGATGACGCGAAAGCCGGAAAGGGCTATATCGGCTACTACGATGGCGGCGCCTTCGGCGTGCCGGTCACGTCCAAGAACAAGGAAGCGTCACTGCTGTTCCTCGAATTCATCGGCCAGAACGAAGTGCAGCCCGATTGGGCCATCGCCGCACCGCGCATCACCAATACTGCGACGTTCGACGATCCGAAGGTGAAGGAGATGGACGCCAAGCTCGGCGGCTTCTACACGATGCTGAAGGACGACGGCAAGCTCTTCGCCGGCGCTCCCCCCTACCCCTTCCATGCTCAGGTGCGTGAAGCGACCGCGCCTATCTTCTACGACATCCTGACCGGCAAGATCGGGCCTGATGAAGGCCTCGACCAGATGGCGGCCAAGGCCGAAGAGGAGCTCACCTCGCTCGGCTATCGCAAATAAAACATCCTCCCCAACTGACGGGTCGTTCCGACGACCCGTCATCTTTCGCTCCCTGAGGGAGCGGACGTCTACATAGTGTTCAATGGGGGATAGGCGATGCATTCGCAGAAGCTCGGGTGGCTGTTGCTGTCACCGACCATAGTGATCCTCGGACTGTTCGGGATCTTTCCGTTCATCTACGTCCTCTGGGTCTCTTTCCATTCATGGAACCCGTTTGCGGCCAATCCGGGCATGATATTCAACTGGGCTGAGAACTATCGGCGGCTCGTCTTCGACCCGCAGTTCCTGGCATCGCTCGGCATAACCCTGACATTCGTCTTCTTCGCGGTCGTGTCGGAGCTGGTCCTCGGCTACATCCTCGCCCAGGCGCTGCTCAAGGACTTTCCCGGAAAAGCGGTGTTTCGCACGATCCATACTCTGCCACTGATCATGGCGCCGATCATCGTCGGCTCAGTCTGGAAGCTGATGACCACCCCGTCCATCGGCATCATTCCCTATCTTCTGAGGAGCTGGTTCGGCTACGATCTGAATATCGGCCAGAGCGCCGTCGCGGCCTTCACCGTCACTGTCATCATGGACATCTGGCACTGGACGCCGCTCGTCACCCTCTCGCTGATCGCCGCACTCGTCTCGCTTCCTTCAGACCCGTTCGAGCAGGCGCAGATCGACGGCGCCGGCAAGAGCCAGATCTTCTGGCACATCACGCTCCCCCTGATCCGCCCGGCCCTGCTCGCCACGGTGTTCATCAGGCTGATGGACGCGCTGCGCACCGTCGACGAAGTCCTGATGCTGACCGGCGGCGGTCCGGGTTCTTCGACGCGCTACATCGGCGTCCATATCTTCAGGGAAGTCTTTCCCAAGACGAATTACGGCTACGGTTCGGCGATCTCCGTCATCGTCCTCTATCTCACCATCGTCGTCTGCTGGCTGCTCTACGTCGGTTTGATAGCGCCCCGTGTGAAGAGAGGTTGAAGCGATGAAGACCCGTTTTCCCTGGCTTCCGGTCGTCCTGTGGACCTTGATAAGCCTCGCGACCCTTTTCCCGATCTATTGGCTCTTCGTCATATCGGTGAAACAGCCCTTCGACCTGTTCTCGACGCCTGATGTCATTCTCCGGAGCTTCTTCTGGAAGAACTACCAGGACGTGCTGACCAATCCGACCTTGCGCGGATACATGCTCAACTCGCTGATCATCTCGTCGGGCAACGCGCTGCTCGTCACCACGCTCGGCTTCCTTGCCTGCTACGCCCTGACGCGCTTCGACCTCGCCGGCAAGGAAAGCATCTTCTTCTGGACGATCACCAACCGCATGGCGCCGCCGGCGGTCTTCCTGCTGCCGCTTTTCCTGCTGCTGACGCAGGTCTACAAGATCGGCGACTTCTCGCTCGCAGATTCCAAGCTGGGCATGATCCTGGTCTATTGCTCCTTCAACCTTCCCTTCGCCATCTGGACGTTGCGCCCGACCGTGGAAGGCATTCCGAAGGAATTGGACGAGGCGGCCTATATGGACGGCGCGAGCCCATGGACCGTCCTCTATGATATCATCTTTCCTTTGGCACGGCCCGGACTTGCGGTGACGCTGATCCTGACCTGGGTGTTTGCGTGGAACGAATACCTGCTGGCGGCGACGCTCACCAATTTCCATGCGCGAACCCTGACCACCGGCTTGTCGGAATATGTGACGACGACGGGGACGGCCTGGGGCATCATGGCCGCGATCTCAATGCTGACATTGGTTCCGGCGCTCATCGTCTTTTCGATAGTGCAGCGTCACATCGTCGCCGGCCTGACCTTCGGCGCCGTGAAAGGATGAAACAATGACGTCTCAATCAGGAAATAACGAACGCAAGCCGGGATTTCTGCCGATCGAAACGAACTGGTTCGACCGGCTCTTCATCTCGATCGTGATCTGGGTCGCGCTCTCCCTGTTCTGGATGCGGTTCATCGAGCCGTTCGGGCTTTCGGTATGGTTCGCGGCGGCGATCTCGGCAGTCCTTGGCGCCTACATCGTCTGGAAGGGATGAGATGATGAATTCCGTCGACAACACCAAAACACAAACTGCGCTGCTTTAGGGAGAAACGACATTGGCAAACGTACAGGTTAGCGACGTCACCAAGAGGTATGGCGCGCTTCAGGTCATGCACGGCGTCAGCGTCGACATCGAGGATGGCGAATTCGTCGTTCTGGTCGGTCCCTCCGGATGCGGCAAGTCCACCTTGCTCCGGATGATCGCCGGGCTGGAGACGGTCAGCAGCGGAGACATCCGGATCGGCGGCCGTGTCGTCACCGACGCTCCTCCAAAGGAACGTGACATCGCGATGGTTTTCCAGAGCTATGCGCTCTATCCTCACAAGACGGTCGCCGAGAACATGGGCTTTCCGCTGAAGATGGCCAAACGGCCGAAGGCGGAGATCGACGAGAAGGTCGGCAGGGCGGCCGAGATCCTCGACCTGACGCGTTATCTCGACCGCTATCCGAAGCAACTGTCAGGCGGACAGCGTCAACGCGTGGCGATGGGTCGTGCCATCGTCCGAGATCCGAAGGTCTTCCTGTTCGACGAGCCATTATCGAACCTCGACGCCAAGCTCCGCGTCACCATGCGCGTCGAGATCAAGGAGCTTCACCAGCGGCTGAAGACCACCACCGTCTACGTCACGCACGATCAGATCGAGGCGATGACGATGGCCAACAAGATTGTGGTGATGCGCGACGGCAGGGTCGAGCAGATCGGCAAGCCTCTCGATCTCTACGACTTCCCCGTAAACCTCTTCGTCGCCGGCTTCATCGGCAGCCCATCGATGAACTTCCTTCAGGGCCGCATAGCCACCCGCGACGGCAGGAAGATCGTCGTCACCGACCAGGGCATAACCCTTCCGATGGCCGATACGAATGCAGATGAAGGAAGAGCCGTTACCTACGGCATCCGACCAGAGCACATCACGATCGGCGAAGAAGGCGTTCCGGTCGAAGTCTCGGTGTTCGAGCCCACGGGTTCGGAGACATTGATCTTCGGTCGCACGGGAGGCGTGCCGATCGACGCCCTGATCCGCGAGCGTATCGAGGTCGACCCCGGACGGACGATGTACTTCCACATCGATCCCCGACGTGCGCATATCTTCGATCGGGAAACAGGCCAGAGACTTTAGGAGAACGACCCATGGAGTTCAAAGGAAAGACGGTGATCGTGACCGGCGCCGGAAAAGGCATCGGACGCGAAATTGTAAGGATGCTCGTCGAACGGGGTGCGCAGGTCGTTGCCCTGACCCGCAGTGCTGCCGACGTCGACGCGCTACGCGGGGAGTTCGGCTGCCGGGCCATCCAGGTCGATCTCGCAGACGCCAATGCGACCAGACAGGCGGCGATCGCTGCTCTTCCCGCAGATTTCCTGATCAATTGCGCCGGCACCACCGAGCTCCAGCCATTCCTGGAGACAACCGTCGAAGCATTCGACCGTCTCGTCGCGGTCAACACGCGTGCTCCGATGATCGTCGCCCAGGAATATGCCCGCTCGCTGATCAAGGAGGACCGCAAGGGCGCCATCGTCAATGTCTCGTCGGTCGCATCCTTCGTCGGCATCCCCGACCACGCTGCCTATTGTGCGTCGAAAGGTGGATTGGATGGCTTGACGCGCGTCATGGCAAAGGAGCTCGCACCTCACGGCATCCGCGCAAACGGCGTCCACCCAACGGTGACGTTGACGCCAATGGCGGTGAAGGCATGGAGCGATCCCGAGAAAGCCGCGGGGATGATGAAGCGAATTCCCGTCGGTCGTTTCGCTGAGCCGGCTGACATCGCCGAGGTTGTTCTTTTCCTGCTGTCCGACCAGGCTGCCATGGTGAACGGCATATCGATGCCGGTGGACGGCGGCTACATGATTGCCTGAAGTTCAGGACGAACGTGTCGTACGAGCCTGCGATTGCAATAGGGGATGCGGCGAGGTTGACCGCCGCACCAAACGGCGCAGCTCATCTTGATCAACAAAATGATCCGTCACGCCAGCCTCTTTATCCGGATGACTGAAGACAAGTCCGTCTGAATCCTCAAGCTTCAGAGCTTGCTCCGTATTCATGATCCCCAGTGCCTGGCGCTCGTACTCGGACTCGAGCGCCGCCTCGACGATGGCTTTTTTCTTGCGCATGTCCATGTCCTCCGTTGCTCAAAAGATAACGGACAGGCGGAGTCGCGGTTCCCATCAGGGCATCACGATATGAGACCCGTTGAAACGAACGCCACGCCGATACAAGGCCAGCTATCGCGCGGGCCGTGCTGCTTTTAGCCCTTGCTACCACGCTTGTTGAGACAGCTCCCCGGTCTTGGCGACACTGCCTAACCCGGCGAGACGTCAGGCCCACCGGCGGCTCTTTGAATTAAGCGGGCAACCACTTCAGTGCGGTTCTGCGCCTGCAGCTTGCGCATTATGTGTTGCAAATGCATCTTCACTGTATGCCCCGACAAATTGAGTTTTCCTGCAATCACCTTGTTTGAACAGCCGCATTGCAACTCTGCCAGGACATCCGCTTCCCGGGGAGTGAAATCAGCGATCGCCAAGTACTGCGTCCTATCATCCAAGCTCTTTTCGGCTTCATTTCTGGCCGGACTATGCTCGTTTGAGCCGTTTGTACCAGCTCCCAATAGCTGCGGGAAAAATGTTCCTCCTGCCAGAACGAGACGAAGACCGGCAAGAGCAATGTCAATGGGAAGTGAAGTCGAGAATAAGCCGCGGATGCCCATCTTGAGTGCCTGACGGGCTATGATGGCGTCATCCGTACCTGAGAGCAACGCGACAGGAGCTTCAGGAAAACGTGCAGCAATCGCCGCGAGATCATCACGCAGGCTGGTGCTCTCAACACTTCTGCCAGCCAGGCCCAATACAATCAAACGCACCTCAGCTCCAAGAGCACTCTCGAGACTCTCGGTCGAGATCAAATCTATAACGTTCCATCCGGCGAGTTCACGCTCAAGAAGCTTCACCACGGTGGTGCGCGCCAATGTAGAATGCTCGATGATGATCACAGTTGGTGCATTGCGCCCGATACGGCGCCTAGTTCCAGTAATGTCGGACACTTGCGTGCTCCCCACGAATATTTGCAACGCAACAGCTATTCATAATATTCCTGTTCTCACTACATGTCATGAGAAAAAGTGAGTGTATTTCGGATATTAATAGTCTGAGCTCTCATGATAATTCTTATAGTTTATAAGATATCAACGATAGATAACTGGGCTTGCAGAGCACATTGAAGAGATTTTTCATGAAGGCCTGCTGGTTCGACTTGCCGCTGCAGACTTTCCAGCCGTCGCCGAATTCACGTACGGCAAGCGCGTCAACAAAGCTTCCAAAGGCACTGAAAAGGCAACCGATCTGCGACAGACCCATTTAGGAAAGCGCCATTGGATATAACGAGCCGTCGACCGGCTCGGTTTTGTTTCCATATCTCAATTCAAAGCAGTCGCAGACCCGACAACAAAAAGACAAACGCGAAAAGCAACAAAAGCCTGAGATCGCTGACTACCCGTTATGATTAGTGAAACTGTGCTCTAATGACGCGTTAATACCAGTTAGCATTGTTCTCCCGCAGACAGCACTGCGCCGGCACCGACCGATAGCGGCCGGAGGTCACGGCCCCTGGCGGCCGAAATCGGCGACAATGCGGATGAGGTCATGGTGGAATGTTCAGTTCTCAGTGAGCCGACCGTTGCGTGCCATGTCGGCCCAAAAGACGAGAGCCCGGCGGGGGAAGCGTTTAACATATGGCCTGAAAATGGCACAAAGAACGGTTTCGTGCAGTTGAACCTCCGCAATGCAAGTGGGGAGGCTATCCGCTAGAGCAATTCCAGCAAAAGTGCATTGCGGTTTTTGCGTCCGGAATTACGTGGAAACAAAGAGATAGAGCATTTCCGTGATTCGAAGAAAAAATGGAAAGGCCTAGCTATGCATGAAGCTCAGAATGTCGTCGACGAGAGCCGAATGGGCATCCGTGAGGTTACCGTCTCCGCCTTGGCCCGCGATGCCGGCCAACTGAAGCGCTTGCTGATCATAGAGAACATGATCGGTCTGTTGGGCATCCGCCGTCCCACCGGCGGGAACGGCAATGTTGATGGGATGGAAATAGCCGAAATTGACGTCTACCATGCTGCCGGTTGACGATCCGTCCCCACCGCCGCCACCCGCGTGATTGCCGGTATAAATCGTATCTGACGACAGGTTGAAGCCACCGCCATTGCCGCCGATGCCTGCAATCTGCACAGTGCCCTGATCGAAAATGACATTGTTTGTCTGATGAGCCTGTGCGGAGCCGCCTGCGGCGCCGATGGCGATGTTGATCGGTGAGAAGATGGCGATACTCACGTCGACCATGCTACCGACGAAATATCCATCGCCGCCATGGCCCGCATAAAAGTCGCCGGTCAATGTGAGCGCAGTTCCCGGGCTCATCGACGTGCCGTGGCTCGCGACGTTATGGTCTCCGCCCGAGCCGCCCATGCCGCCAATCTGGGTCGCGCCCTGCAGGAACAGTGCGTTGTTCGATTGCTCGGCGTGAGCCTCCGCGCCGGGGCCTGCAGCCACGGCGGTATTCACGGGGGCAAACAGCGCGACTTCGGTGCTGACGAGCCCGCCGTAGAAGAGGCCATTGCCCCCGGTGCCGGCATGATTGCCGCCATCGCCGCCGCCGATGGCAACATTGCCGCTTCCACCATTCCCGCCTATCCCCGCCATTTCGGTGGGATGCTGATTGATGAGCGCGTCGTTGCCCTGGAAGGCGTCTGCACCCGAATGAGGTCCCGCAATGGCGGCATTGGACGGCGTGAAGACGGCCAGTGCGTTGCTGCTGATCACGCCTTCGCTGATCCCGTCACCACCGCTGCCGGCTGAATTATGGCTCTGACCGGAAGCGACATCCAATGGAAGCCAAGTCGGCACCAGCGCCAGATGCCCCGCGGCCACGTTGGAGGCGAGGTGTTGATCGCTGCCCGTCTTGGGCAGGTCTTCCAATGAGGGACGAGTTTCCGCCATTACCGTCTCCATTCGCCGGCGACTGCACGTCCACCGAGCATGCGGCGCTATGCAGCCTGAATTGTTCAGGCATTGTGCATCTGAACGTGGGAAAAGCAGAGCCTGCAATTCGTCTACATCCTGTCGGCTAGTGCTGTAGCCATTTGGCTGTCATGGCCGCAGCGCCCGTTGTGCGAGTTTGCGAGCATTAGAGCCTTTCCGGGTTAGAGGTCATGATGTCGCTTCGACGAGGTCGCAGACACGATAGACCATACCACCCTGCACCAAATCACTAAGTACCAATCCAAATAACGGTCCGCCACATCCAAGTATACGTCCGAATGAATGTCACCGAATATCTAGATAGGCCAGAGATTAAATCGCAGGCAATATTCGCCTGCGGTTGTATTGGCTGCGGCGACATGCTGGAAACGCACGCCGTAGGGGGACGCCGTAAAACGAACACAGATGAAACCAAGTAAAGGAGTGACATCAATGCCTATTCCACAAATATCCGACACGATACATCTCAACAACCCGGATGCGGGTGACGCGAATGCCGGCAACGGCGGTGATGGCCACAACGATGGGAACATCAACTACAACCCGGTTGCATATGTAAACCCCGTGCAAACGGTCTACGGGGCAACGACCGATCTGCACAATGGCGATCACGTTTGGCAGAAAGCAGGTTGGGACGCCGGCAGTGGCGGAGACGGTGGCTTTGCTCAGGCCAAGAACGGCTTCCTGGCGGCGGTCACGAACAGCGGCGACGGCGGCGCGGGGGGAGATTCAAACTCCAACGGCAGCCAAGGAAACTCGAGCGGCGGCGACACGGCTACGGTGAATGCGGCTACGACCGCGACACAATATACGCAGCTTGTGGCCGATCAGCATGCCACCATCCTCGCAGGTGTCGGCGGCAACGGCGGCAACGGGAACAACGCTCTGGGCGGCGATATCTCGTCAGCTCTGGTGCACACGGATCCCGAAACGACGACGGTGAACAATTCTCTTGATCACTTCATAAACGCCTTCGGCCATATCGACGTCGACCATCTCGGCTCCTGAACTCAGACCTCAAGGGCCGCTGGTTTCGGCCGGCGGCCCTCAAGGTAAGCAGTCTCTTCTTGTCAGTATCAAGTGCAGCGAGATCTGATAATGACAACGATTTCCATAAAGCCACCGCGCCCGCCGACACAGCTTGTTGTTGCGCTCAGGGCTTGTGCCGGGGCCTTCGGGTTGGTCTTCCTCTATAGCTGCGGCTACAATCTCTTTCTTCTCGCGCCTTCCATCTATCTCCTGCAGATCTATGACAGGGTCCTGTCGAGCCGAAGCGCTGACACGCTGCTGATGCTGACGATGATCATCGCCATCGCCGTGCTCGTCGGATCCACGCTGGATATCGTGCGCAGGGCAGCTCTTTCGCGCATCGGCAGTTGGCTGGACCACAGGCTACGGCCCATGGTGCTCACCTCATCATTCGAATATGCCGCTCGCACCGATACGGGAGCCGCCACGGAATGCTACAGGGACCTGGCTGCATTACGCCAGTTCCTCGATTCACCGGCCAGCTCGCTGTTTTTTGACGTTCCCTGGGCGCCGCTATTCCTGCTCCTGCTCTTTCTTGTTCATCCGTTGCTTGGGACCATCGGTCTTCTGAGCGCCGTTGCACTTCTGCTGTTTGCGTTCATGACGGAACTGGCGACGCGGGAGCCGCTTGCCTACGCCAATCTTGCCCTTTCGAGGAGCTATATCCGATTTGCGACCGCCCTCAAAAACATCGAGGTCATCAGGGCAATGGGCATGCAGGATGGCGCAGCGCTGATCGTCTATCGCGATGCGGAAATGGCAAGAAGGGCACAGGACATCGCGATGCATCGGACGGAGATCATTCTTGGTTTCTCCAAATCGATCCGCACACTCGCGCAGATCCTCATGATGGGATCCGCGACATGGCTGGTGCTCGTAAACAGCGGCAGTCCCGGGATCATCTTCGTTGCGAGCCTGCTGCTCGGGCGCGGGCTCGCACCAATCGAGGGCGCAATAGGGGCATGGCGCTCCTTTACGTTTGCGCGCAATGCCTTCAATCGCTTGAACAGAATGCTGATAACAGTTGCATCGGATTGCGATGCCCGAATGGTGCCGCTGCCGGAACCCAATGGCCTCGTTCTCGATAATGTCAGCTATTTCAAACCCTTCGCTGATCGGCCGATATTGACTGATATCACATTGCGCCTCGCGCCCGGCGATTGCATAGCGCTCATCGGTCCTTCGGGATCGGGAAAATCGACACTTGGTCGCGTCATGGCAGGCGTTGTGCCAGCAACGCGCGGATATGCTCTTCTCGGTGGGGTCGATATCTCGGCTCTGCGCCTTTGCGGGGGGACCTGCCACGTCGGATACCTGCCGCAGGACATCGAACTCTTCGGTGGAGCGATCAAGGATGTGATCGGCCGGCTGGACGGAGGAGATCCCGGCAAAGCGATCGACGCCGCGAAACTGGTTGGGTTGCACGAAGCGATCATGCGGCTGCCGCAGGGCTACGAGACCGACATCGGTGAAGGTGGAAACCTGCTCCTTCGAGCTCAGCGCCAACAGCTGGGACTTGCACGGGCGGCCTATGGAAACCCGTCTCTGATCGTTCTCGACGATCCGAATTCGAGCCTGGATTATGACGGCGAACGCATGCTGTTTGCGGCAATCGAGCGCATGAAATCCAGGGGGATGACCGTCGTTATCATAACGCACCGGATGGGGATCCTGCCGGTCACCAACAAGATTGCCATCATGCGTAACGGAACGGTGGCTGCCTTCGGCGACAGCGAGCGGATTTATGAAACTTATCTTCAACCACCGTCTCGAACAGGAACATAGGGAGAAACGCCGCCATGGCCCTTGTTCAACTGGACGCAACGCCGGCGAAATTTTCAAATTCGCCAAGGACTGGTCGGCGGTTGGTCAAGCAACAGACGGCCTATTTGCCGGTGATCGAGTCGAAACAGCGCGGACCCGCGCCCCCCTCGCCGATGCCGGGGCTCAGAGGCGTTGTTTGGACGGGCAACCTGTTGATCCTGGTTTTCATAGTCGGATTGGGAATCTGGTCGGTCCTGGCGCCGCTGAAAAGCGCTGCAATTGCATCGGGCGTCATCGAACCGGAGTCCAGCCGCAAGACCATTCAGCATCTGGAAGGCGGGATTGTCCGACGGATCCTCGTTAAAAACGGCGATGCGGTCATGGCCGGACAGATCATGATAGAGCTCGACGACACGAAGTCTCGCTCGGAGCGCGACAGCATTCAAGGGCAACTTTGGGACGCCGAAGGAAGCCGCGCCCGCCTGCTTGCGGAGCAGACGGGCGGCGACCATATCGCCTATCCTGAGGACCTCAGGGCAGCCATGGACAGATATCCTTCGGTCAGCGCTATCCTGATCGGGCAACAGAAAATCTTCGAAGCCCGTCGCCGCGTCATGCAGGCCGAAATTCAGATCGCCAACGAAAAGATCGCACAGGTGCGGCAGGAAATCGTTGGACTTGGCGCGCAGAAGGCAGCACTGGCCGACAGAGCGACAATCTCGAGCCAAGAACTGGATCAGGTTACGATCCTCAGCGCCAAAGGACTGGAAAGAAGGAGCAGACTTCTCAACCTCCAGCGGGAAAAAGCAGACCTTGATGGCCAGCAGGGTCAAGTAGAGGCACAGATCTCTCGCGCCTACCAGGTGATCAGCGGCTCACAGGCCGATCTCGCAAAGCTCGAGAGCGACCGGTTGAGCGAAGTCGCCCAAGGCATGCGCGATACGGAAAGCCGGATCATGCAGCTGCGCGAGCGCTTGCGGGCGATCGACGACCAACTCGCAAGGACCGACATCCGCGCTCCCGACGACGGAACGATCATGAACCTGCGCGTCCACACATCAGGTGGCGTGATCGGCGCGGGTGAACCGCTCGTTGATCTTCTGCCACGCTCCGATCGCCTTGTCGTGTCTGCCCACGTCAGACCGGAAGACATCAATCTCGTTCATGCGGGGCTCGAGGCACAGGTCCACCTCCTTCCCTACAATCAGCGGCGCGTTCCACTCCTGAAAGGTCGGGTCGAGTATGTTTCAGCGGACCGTCTCATCGATACGCAGAGCGGCCAGCCCTACTTTGCCGCGACGATCCGTGTAACGGACGAGCGATTGGCGAAAATGAGTGATGTCGAACTGGTCGCGGGCATGCCCGCACAAATACTGATCGAAACGGGCAAAAGCAGCGTGGCGCTCTATGCTGTCAGACCACTTCTCGACAGTTTCAACAGAGCATTTCGCGAGGACTGAGACGGTGATGGGCAAGAGAAAATTCGACAACGACCAGATTACGGGCATTCTGAAGGAGCACCAAGCCGGAGTGACGGTGGCAGATGTTTGCCACAGGTACGGTATCAGCGAGCCGACCTTCTATCGGTGGCAATCCTTGCAGTTCGGAAATGTCGGTCTCCATGCCAAAAGATTGAGAGCACTGGAGGAAGAGAACCAGAAGCTCAAAAAGCTTTTGGCCGAATCCATGCTCTCGGCGGCAACACTGAGCGAGATGCTGGCGAAGACATCGAAAGGGCGAAACTAACCTCAACAGAGGGCTTTGTTGGGCACCTTCTGGCCCCGCATATCGGGCGCGCGGCATCATATTTTGACGAGGGAGCCTCCCCAAATGGGGCAAAGGGATACGGCTCGAAAGTACAAGCTCCATCACAACGTGGCCGCCTTGGGATGCGTATGCATCAAGCCACATCGTCAAGGTCGACGTCCAGCGCGCGGGCGATCGACCTGAGTGCGTCCAGGGAGCCCTCCTTCTTTCCGGTCTCGATTTCGGAAAGATAAGGCTGGGAGAGCCCGGACTTTTCAGCCAGCTCCTTGATACTCATGCCGCGGTGCTTACGGAACACCCGGACAGGATCTTCGCCAGCGATCAGTGCTTTGACGACGTCTTCAGGCCAGGTCTCTTCGCCAGCGTCGATACGCGCCTTTGCGGCGCGCGCCTCGCTGATGTCGACAAGGTCCTGATAGTCGTCTTCGGAAAGCAGCACGTACCCCTTTCCGTCGATGGTCAGTTTCTGGATTTCACCCATGGTGGTTCCTATTCGTTATAGATGTCGCCGCGTGGGCCGGCCTTGATGACGAGGACCTGCATGGTCTGATCGTCGATGATGACACGGTCCTGCCCGACACGAATTCGAAAAAAATCGCTGCCTTGCAGCTTCTTGAGGTCGACCGTCTCGCCGTTGGCGAAGGCTTCGACCCTGGCGACGATCGCCGCGGCGCGCTTCGGCTGCATCTTGCGGAGTGCCTTCGTGGCGGCCTTGCTGTAGGCGATCTTTTTCATCGGTAAATATAGCTGATAGCGAATTATTTCGCAACAATAACATTGCCAACGGCGATACTTGCGAAATTCTGCAGGTTCTTTCGATCGGATGCCCGCACGCATCGATGATGCGGATATAAAAAATACAATGAAACACGATTGATAGCAGTGGTGCCCAGGACCGGAATCGAACCAGTGACACGCGGATTTTCAATCCGCTGCTCTACCAACTGAGCTACCTGGGCTAACCTGCTTCCGATGGTCCCTTTCAGAAAAGGAACCGCGGGGCCTTGGTTCACCCCGGAAGCGAGCGGGGTTATAGCATCTTGTTCGGCCATGGCAAGCGTCAAATGACTCTTTTTTGACGGTCTTGCCGGCTTTGCGGATTCATGAGGAAAAATAAGAGCTTCGCAGACGAAATTCTCTAGTTTTCTTCATCGGGATAATCAGCCTTCGTCTCGTCGTCGGCAACCGGAATGGCATAGGCGCCGGTCAGCCAGCGGGAGAGATCGGCCTCGCGGCAGCGGTTGGAGCAGAAGGGGTAATGTTCGCGGTTCGAAGGTTTGCCGCATTCGGGGCAAGGGCGCGTCTTGCGCAGCGGTTCGACCTTGGCGGCCGGTTTCTTGTCTTCAGGCATATCGGTCCGTCCTAAAGCATGTCGCGCAAAAGTATCCAACGGTTTTGCGACACCGACATGCGTAAAAACAAAGCCTTAAAGCGCGACGCGCGGATCTGAAAGATCGTGACGCGCTTCAAGCATCGGCCGTCGGGCTCAGCCCTCGGGCCACCGGCTATGCACATCGAAGCCTTCGCCGGTCAAAAGCAGAATGGTTTCATAAAGCGGCAGGCCGACGACATTGGTGTAGGAGCCCACCATCTTCTGCACGAAGGTGCCGGCGAGGCCCTGGATGCCGTAGGCGCCTGCCTTGCCGCGCCACTGGCCGGAAGCCAGGTAGTTCTCGATCTCGAAGCCGGAGAGACGCTTGAAGCGTACCTTGGTCTCGACGATCTTCTGACGGACCTTGCGATCCGGGGTCACCAGGCAAACGCCGGTGTAGACCATGTGGTTGCGTCCCGAGAGGAGATGCAACGAATTCAACGCCTCGTCGGCGAACTCAGCCTTGCCGAGGATGCGCCGGCCGACGGCGACCACCGTATCGGCAGACAGGATATAGCTGCCCTTCCAGGTGATATCGCCCTTGATGGCGGCAAGGGCGGCTTCAGCCTTCTCAGCCGAAAGCCTGCGGGCGAGCGAACGCGGATGCTCCGACTTCTTCGGCGCCTCGTCGATATCCATCGGCATCAGGCGCGAAGGCTCGATGCCGGCCTGGTTGAGCAGGTCGACGCGCCGGGGCGAACCCGAGGCCAGAATGAGCTTGTATTTCAGCGTCATAGAACCTCGACCATCGGCAGACGGGAGAAAAACCCTTACAGGGCCTTGGGCAAGCTTACTTGAAACGGTAGGTGATGCGGCCCTTGGTCAGATCGTAGGGCGTCATTTCCACCAGCACCTTATCGCCGGCGAGAACGCGGATGCGGTTCTTGCGCATGCGGCCTGCCGTATGGGCGATGATCTCGTGTTCGTTTTCGAGCTTCACGCGGAACGTCGCATTCGGCAGAAGTTCGGTGACGATTCCCGGGAATTCGAGGACTTCTTCTTTAGGCATATAAGTGTTTTCTTCCTGTGGGTTGAATAGGCAGCGCAGGGCGCGCCTTCAAAATTTGGGCGGAAACTACACAATCAACGATGGTTTGTGAACCTTGTTGATCAGGCTTTCCTTTATTTGTTTTCATGCCGATTGCGCGGCGATGCCATTTCGTTTGAGTAGCCGGCTTTCGATGAGGCCGGCCAGGTGTTCGCGAACCTCGCGGTAGCTCTCCAGAATCTGCTCGCGCGTTCCGCTGATAACAGTCGGATCCATGGTCGGCCAATAGACGACATCGACCGCACTCGACCGGGTCAGCTCGAGCGCCGCGTGGTGGGCCTGCGGCGAAAGCGTGATGATCAGATCGAAATAATCGTCCTCGAGTTCTTCCAGCGTCTGCGGCTGGCGGCGCCCGAGGGAAAGCCCGATTTCCTCGAGCACGGCATCCACGAAGGGATCGCGCTCGCCGGCGCGAACGCCGGCCGATCGTATATAGGTATTGGCCGGCAGAATGCTACGGGCGATCGCTTCGGCTATCGGCGAGCGGATGGCGTTCATCCCGCACATGAAGAGGATGGCGCCCGGCCGCTTTCCCTCCTCGATGTCGGCGGCGAGATCCATTGCCGTCATCCGCGCCAGTAGAGCACGCAGACCAGCGTGAAAAGGCGCCGGGCGGTGTCGAAATCGATTTCTATCTTGCCGGCCAGCCTGTCCTTCAGCGTCTGCGAACCTTCATTGTGGATGCCGCGCCGGCCCATGTCGATCGCCTCGATGCGGCTTGGCGTCGACGAACGGATTGCTTCGTAATAGCTCTCGCAGATCATGAAGTAATCCTTGACGATCCGCCGGAAGGGCGTGAGCGACAGGATATGGGTGGCGACGCTCCCGCCCTCTTCGGTGGTGATGGCGAAAACCAGCTTCGAATCGACCAGCGAAATGTTCAGCCGGTAAGGTCCGCCGGCATGGCCGAGCGGCTCGAACCTGTTCTCCTCGATCAGATCGAAGATGGCGACGGCGCGCTCATGCTCGACATCGGGCGTCGAACGGCCGATCGTATCGTCAAGGACGACGTCGCAAAGCCGGAAATCGCCCTTCGCCATGCCCTCACCTTTCGAGGTTGAGGCGGATCGCGACCGATCGCGCATGGGCATCGAGGCCTTCGGAGACCGCCAGCGCGATCGCCGCCGGGCCGAGGGTGCGCAGTTGCTGCGGCCCAAGGCGCAGGATCGAGGTGCGCTTGACGAAATCGAGAACCGAAAGGCCGGAGGAGAAGCGCGCCGAACGCGCCGTCGGCAGCACATGGTTCGAACCGCCGACATAATCGCCGATCACCTCGGGCGTATGGGCGCCGATGAAGATCGCGCCGGCATTGCGGATGCCGTCGAGCAGCCGGTCCGGATCGACGACTGCGAGCTCCAGATGCTCGGCAGCGATACGGTTTGCCAGCGGAATGGCCTGTTTCAGATCGGCAACGAGGATGACCGCGCCGAAATCGCGCCAGCTTGCTGCCGCCGTCTCGGCGCGGTTCAGCGTCTTCAGCTGGCGTTCGACCGCCTGCTCCACTGCCTTGCCGAATGCGGCGTCATCGGTGATGAGGATCGCCTGGGAACTGACGTCGTGCTCGGCCTGGGCCAAGAGGTCGGCGGCGATCCAATCCGGATTGTTGTCCTTGTCTGCAATAACAAGCACTTCGGAGGGGCCGGCGATCATATCGATGCCGACGGTGCCGAAGACATGGCGCTTGGCGGCGGCGACATAGGCATTGCCGGGGCCGGTGATCTTGGCGACCGGTGCGATGGTCTCGGTGCCATAGGCAAGAGCCGCGATTGCCTGGGCGCCGCCGACACGATAAATCTCGGTGACACCGACAAGCTTGGCGGCGGCGAGCACCGCCGGATTGACGGCGCCGCCGGTGGCGGGAACGGCGATGACGATACGATCGACCCCGGCGACCTTGGCCGGCACGGCATTCATCAGCACCGAGCTCGGATAACTCGCCGTGCCGCCCGGAACATAGAGCCCGACCGCCTCGATCGCCGTCCAGCGCGAGCCGAGGCCGACGCCCATGTCGTCCTCGTAGATATCGTCCTTCGGCAGCTGCCGGCGATGATGGGATTCGATGCGCAGTGCCGCGAGCTTCAGCGCCCCCAGCACTTCCGAAGGAACCGCCTCGACGGCGGCGTCGATCTCTTCAGCTGTGACGCGCATCGGGACGGTGGCGTAATCGATGCCGTCGAATTTCAGCGAATATTCGGCAAGCGCCACATCGCCGCGGGCTCTGATATCATCGATGATGGCGCGGACGACGACGTTCACATCCTCGGAGACTTCGCGCTTCGTCGTCAGGAAGGCGGCAAAATGCTGCTCGAAACCTTCCGATGCCTGATCCAGCCAGATTGCCAAGGCCGATATTCCTTCTCAACTCGAAACTGCGATGTTCAAACTTTAGGGCGTCATGTCAGCGGTGGCGAGGCTTGGAGGAAGCCTCCCAGGCGCCGCCGATATCGGCCAGCTGGACCTCGATGCATTCGACATCGAGCGCAATCGAGGCCGTGCCCGACAGCGACAGCTCGACCGTGCCATCCGGCCCCTCGCCCTTCTTCTCGAAGCGCAGCGCCAGCAGCGACAGCACCTCGTCGCGTTTCCCGCGATCGATGCCGAGCGAGCGGACGGCAAGCACGCGTTTGAAGACCAGGGCAGCACGGCGACGTTCGAAACCCTTGCGTTTGCGCTCGGCACCTTCCCAGACGAAACGATTGGCGGCAAGCGCGAACTGCGCGTCGCGCGGCGACCAGTCGATGTCGCCGACCTTGAAGACGCTGTCCTGCATATGCGCGGAAACGACCGCAAGGTCCTCGTCATCGAGCGCAATAAGCTTCAGGTCGGTCATTCAGCCTCATCCCCAGCTGGCACCGCCGGAATGGCGATGCGTCAAAAGGGAAATAAGATGCTGCGGCGGATTACGCAACCGGGATAAGGGCGCGTTTACTCGCTGATGCGCTCGACGATGGCGCCGCAGCGGGTCAGTTTCTCCTCGAGCCGCTCGAAACCTCGGTCGAGGTGATAGACGCGCGACACCGTGGTTTCGCCCTCGGCGGCAAGGCCGGCAATGACGAGCGAAACCGAGGCGCGCAGATCGGTCGCCATGACGGGTGCGCCGCGCAGGCGTTGGACACCCTCGATCTTCGCCGTCTGGCCGGACAGCGAGATCCTGGCGCCGAGGCGGGCAAGCTCCTGCACATGCATGAAACGGTTTTCGAAAATGGTCTCGGTGACATGCGAGACGCCGGAAGAACGGGTCATCAGCGCCATGAACTGCGCCTGCAGATCGGTCGGGAAGCCCGGGAAGGGATCGGTGACGATATCGACCGGCCTGATGCCGGCGCCATTGCGCTTGATGCGCATGCCATTGTTGGTCGAGGAGATTTCCGCGCCGGCGCGGCGCAGCGTTTCCACCGCGGTTTCGAGCAGCGCCATGTCGGTATTCTCCAGCACGACGTCGCCGCCGGCCATGGCGACGGCCATGGCATAGGTGCCGGTCTCGATGCGATCCGGCAACACGCGGTGGCGGGCGCCGGAGAGCGAGATGACGCCTTCAATGGTGAGGGTCGCAGTGCCGGCGCCCGATATCTTGGCGCCCATGGCGTTCAGGCAGTTGGCCAGATCGACGACCTCGGGCTCGCGGGCGGCATTGCCGATCACCGTCGTGCCGCGGGCAAGGGTTGCCGCCATCATCATCACATGGGTGGCGCCGACCGAGACCTTCGGGAAGGTGTAGCGTGCGCCGATCAGGCCGCCGGCAGGCGCCTTGGCGTTGATATAACCGGCATCGATTTCCATGGTGGCGCCGAGCGCCGTCAGGCCCTCGATGAAGAGATCGACCGGGCGCGTGCCGATGGCACAGCCGCCCGGCAGCGATACGCGGCAATGGCCTTCGCGCGCCAAGAGCGGGCCGATGACCCAGAAGGAGGCGCGCATCTTCGAGACCAGTTCATAGGATGCGGTCGTATCGACGATGGTGCGGCAAGTGAAATGGATCGTGCGGGCGTAGGAATCTTCCTGGCGCTCGCGGCGGCCGTTGACGGCGACGTCGACGCCGTGATTGCCGAGGATGCGCATCAGCAGCTCGACGTCGGCCAGATGCGGCACGTTTTCGAGCGTCAGCGTATCGCTGGTCAGAAGCGAGGCGATCATCAGCGGCAGTGCGGCATTCTTGGCGCCGGAAATCGGAATGATGCCATTCAGCTCATTACCGCCGACGATTCTGATACGATCCATGTGCGCTTACGGGCAGCGCCCGCCTTTCCTGAAAGTTCTGCCTTGGAATAAGGAGTGAGGTGTTTAGGGGATTTATCGACAGGCTTCAATTCGCGACGGACGGAACATTACGATTCGTCCAATTTTGCGGCGGGCAGCCCATTTGTTTCGTCGGCCTGGCCGGAACGGCGGGCGCGGACCTGCTGTTTGCGTCGCCCCAGATTTTCCCTGAGCTTTTCGGCGGCACGCTCGCGGCGCAGTTTTGCCTGCGCTTCGATCGCCTCTTTGCGGCTCTGCTGGCCAGCTTCGGTCTTTTCGTTCATGGAAAAGGATTAGCCGAATTCGCGCCGATCCAAAAGGCCCTTGCATGCCAATCCACGCGAAGTTGGAATTTGCTGCTTGCGCTTGCCCTCAAGCTGTGGCAATAGCCGCCCCGTTCCCGCGATTGAGCCACCCGGCTTGCGCGATCTGGTCCTGCTGCCGTAGCTCAGTGGTAGAGCACACCCTTGGTAAGGGTGAGGTCGGTGGTTCAATCCCACTCGGCAGCACCAGTTTTCCTCCACGCAAACACGCCCACTGCTCGAACTTTCGGGCGCTAGCGGAATGCTTCGATATACTTTTTGATTATCTCGATCGCAGGTGAGAGCCATGGCGTCGAGCCTACCTTCGCCGCTATGTCAAAATATGAGATGGCTGCGTTTAAAACGATCGCCGCTGTTGCCACTCCGAAAGCTTTTTTCATGTGGCCGGCGGCAGTTTTCGCGGAGCCCTCCAATATATCGCTACAATAGCGGGCAACGGAAAGCGCTATTCCTTCGATCACCGATATCAAAGCGTAAACTGCTTTTTTGGAGGTTCTTCGAGGCTCATGAACGAGTCCGAGCAAAAACTCGAGCGACTTAGGTACGTTGGTGTCAACATCATTGGTCTGCCAGGATAGTTCGGTAGCGAGATTGTTAACTGTGTCGGTAAGACGAGGAACGTCACTGTCATCAACGGAGATTTCAGTGGCATTCGCTGAGAATTTATTCCACTCCTCGAATTGGGAAACGTACATGTGCGTCTTCAAGCACTGGGTTCGCAAAGCGCCGAAAAGATGGGCAGACAATTCGCCGGCTCTGTCGAACGATTCTGCCATCTGCAGGCACTCGATGTTCATCAATCCGAGTTTGATTACGTTCTCGCCGGAAGATGTTAGCGCTGAAAGGGTTCGAAAAATCTCTATCAGCCGATAATCTGCATTCGATTTAACCAACGTCTCATCAAGACGATGCGCATCGTTGATAACAACCTCAAGTGCCGCTGCTGCATTGGCTCGGTCAGGAGAAGAAACCGTTCCAGAACTAGGGATAATAGTGAGCCTTCCATCGACAAAGTCGAACAGAAGAGCGCCCGGGTGATGTTTTGTTTCACCATGCGACCTGCCGCCACCTTCAACGGTTGAGGTGTGCAGCGCTCGCTTCTTTTTATTGAGGAGGTTATCACAACGGGCTAGGAACTCGCTGGGATCGATCGGGCGGAAGATATAGTCATTGATTCCGAGGTCGAGTGCACGGATCACAATATCGTCGGCGCCTCGCTCGGTAATCAGCATGATTGGCACAAACCGCGTGCGCTCCAGCGAACGGAATCGAGAGCAGAGGCGAAGCGGATCGTAGTCGTCGAAATTGGCGTTGACGATAACCAGATCAAACCAGTTTTCGGCCGCTTCGAAAAGGGCTGCCTGCGGATCGGAGATCGCTGCCACATCCGCAACGGGCTTCAATGTTTTGATGATCTGTCCCTGCGAGTTGGCCCGTGCATCCACGAGGAGAACGCTTGCAGGGTTCGTGGCGTTTCGCACAACATGGGATCTGGTTTGAGTTTCGGCTAGCCGCAGCAGGCTTTTCACGCGGGAGATCAGCTGGAGATCGTTGACCGGTTTCGTCAGAAAGTCGTCCGCGCCGGCTTTCAGGCCGCGGACGCGGTCGGCGGGCTGATCGAGAGCGGTTATGAAGATGACCGGGATATGCGCCGTCTTTCCTTTGGCCTTTAACCGCTCGCACACCTCGAAGCCATCGAGGCCGGGCATCATGACATCGAGCAGAATGAGATCGACTTGGGTTCGCTCGCAGATCGCTAGTGCCTCATTACCATCGGCGGCAGTCAGTACTTGGAAATATTCTGCGAGAAGGCGCGCTTCTAACAGCTTCACATTCGCCAATATATCGTCAACCACCAATATGCGCGCGGTCATTCCCCGGCCCTCGACCCTGTTATCAAAACAACTTATGGGTCCCGTCGGATGCATTGACAAGAAGGCTATTCGCCCTCACCCAATCTTATGGCGATGGTGCCTTCCGCCCGTGCTCACAAGCGATCCGCAACAGGGCATCGCCATCGGTCCCTACCTCTTCCGAAACACGTCATCATCTGCTGCTTCTCATCAAAGCCGTCCATCATATCCCCTCATCGGTCGACGCGAGGCCGCTCGCAGCGGCATCAGCGACGATCCGCCCATTGCTGACGGTGAAAATCACGCTAGAATATTAACTATCGCAAAATCTCCCCGGAGGAACTGGGAGATGCTGCACTTCGTTTCTGTCGACAAATCGTGGAGGAGCATCGATGGCAACTGAAAGATGGAACAGTCCGGTCAATGTCGGTTTCGAAGGTGCCGATGCGCGAACGGTCAATGGTCCGTTCGATGCGCTGAAGTGCCTGGCGGATCTCTGGCCGAGTGTGCGCGGGCTTCGTTATATCAAGGCCCGCAGCGCCTGCCGGGCGGCGCTCGATGGGCGCAAGAGCGTGGAAGAAGCAAGAGCCGAGTTCCTGGCGGCCGCCGAAGAGGCGAAGCTGAAGCTGCATTAGCACTTCCGCAAGGAATTTCGGGCGATTTTCGCCTTCTGGGCGCGCAAGCGTGCCGGAACGGGACAATGCTTTAATTTTGGTTTGACCCTGCAACAAGTGCGTGCCGGGTTTTGGCGCAAAGGGCGTTGCGCCTGGTACAGGTGCTCAATAGAAGACTACCAGCCATCATGATGATGGTTAGAGGCTCGTCACCTCTGCGGGAACGCAGGCGAGCCTCGTCCGAGCAGGACCGCCTTTTTCAGCAATCAGCGCCGCTCTCATTCTCGATCTCGACATAACCGACACCGATGATCGTGCCATCTGCCGCGCGGATGAAGGAGGGAAGATAGTGAGGCTCTACCGGCTGGCAGGCGAGGGCCCCCGTATATTCGTTGAGGGCGATCTGGTCCTTCGGCAAAGCGGAATAATTCGTGCCGGTTTCCAGCGAGGCATGGGCGGAGCCGGCAAAGACACCGCCTGTTATCACGGTCATTGCAGAGATGCGAAGAAGCGACTGCATGAGGTTCTCCAGCGTTTAGGTCCGCCTTTCAACCCGCGGGAGGGCGTTTTGGTTCCCTTCATGCGACATGACGGCGCTGGCCGGCTAGCGTCGCAGCAGGCGACTGTGCACATAGCCTCGGCCGACGATGCTCTCGGTGATCTCGACCGCCCGCTCGACATCACCCCGCCGGCGCACGAAGCCTTCGAGGGTGACATAGGAGCCCGATATGCTGACGGTGATTTCGCCGGCTTCGATATCGGCGGCCGCATGAAGGGCGCTCTCTACCGAGGCGCGCGTCGCGGCATCGCTGTGGCCCTGCCGGCCGGGCTCGCCATGCCCCGTGAATGCTGGAAAGCCGAGCACCGTGAACGTTTCCTGATGTTGGTTGATGTCTGTTAACGCCGCAGTGACGCATTTCGTTGCGTCCCCCGGAAAAGAAGAGCTTGCTCGACAGCGATACCTGCGCGGTGGCATGGCTACCCTTGGCGAAAGGCGCCGCCGCTTCCATATCTGGCTGCAGTCGAAAGAGGGATGATGACGATGAAAGCGCTTCTGTCCGCCTTGTTTGCCGGGGCTTTGCTTGCCGGCTGTTCCTCGGCCGATAGCCCGGCGCTGGAACCCATTCCCGGCAGCATTACCTATGGCGGCCAGCCGCGAACGAAGCTCAGCAAGTCGCCAGTCGGCAGCGCCGTCTATCACCAGTTCTACAACGGGACGGGACAGCGCGTGGAGGAAACCTATATCCTTCAGCCCGACCGCAGCCTGAAGCTGGTGCGGCGCGAGATCGGTCCGGATTTCCCCGACTGAGATGTTGCCAGCGCGCCAGATCGCTTGACAGCGGCGGCAATCGCGAACATTCAAGGAACATCTAATCTTTCCCCAGTGATTCTGCGGGAGCCCGACCGGACGGCTGGATGTATCTCGAAAAGCTCAATCCGCAGCAGCGCATGGCCGTCGAGCACGGCACGCTCATCGACGGCAGCCATATTGCCGGGCCGCTGCTGGTCATTGCCGGCGCCGGCTCCGGCAAGACGAATACCTTGGCGCATCGCGTCGCCCATCTCATCGTCAAAGGCGCCGACCCCCGCCGCATCCTTTTGATGACCTTCTCGCGTCGGGCCGCCGCCGAGATGGCGCGACGCGTCGAGCGCATCTGCCGCGATGTGCTTGGTTCGAATGCCGGCGTGATGGCGGACGCGCTGTCCTGGTCCGGCACCTTCCACGGCATCGGCGCGCGGCTGCTGCGGGATTATGCGGAGCAGATCGGCCTCGATCCGGATTTCACCATCCACGACCGCGAAGACAGCGCCGATCTGATGAACCTGATCCGGCACGACCTCGGCTTCTCGAAGACGGAAAGCCGTTTTCCCACAAAGGGCACCTGCCTTGCCATCTATTCCAGGGCGGTGAATTCGGAAACCGCGCTCGACCTCGTGCTGCGCGACGTCTTTCCCTGGTGCGCGACGTGGGAGAAACAGCTGCGCGAACTATTCGCCAGCTATGTCGAGGCCAAGCAGAGCCAGAACGTGCTCGATTACGACGATCTACTGCTCTACTGGGCGCAGATGGTCGGCGAAGCGATGATTGCCGAGGATATCGGCAGCCGTTTCGACCATGTGCTGGTCGACGAATATCAAGACACCAACCGGCTGCAGGCCTCGATCCTGCTAGCGCTGAAGCCCCAAGGCCAGGGGCTGACCGTCGTCGGCGACGATGCGCAGTCGATCTATTCCTTCCGCGCTGCGACGGTGCGCAACATCCTCGATTTTCCCGCCGCCTTCAGCCCGGCCGCCAATATCGTCACGCTCGACCGTAACTACCGCTCGACGCAGCCGATCCTCGCTGCCGCCAACGCCGTCATCGATCTTGCCTCGGAGCGCTTCACCAAGAACCTCTGGACCAAGCGGCAATCGTCCGAGCGGCCGCGCCTCGTCACGGTGCGCGACGAGGCCGAGCAGGCGCGCTACATCACCGACATGGTTCTCGACAATCGCGAGGAAGGCCTCACGCTCAAGCAGCAGGCCGTGCTCTTCCGCGCCTCGCATCACAGCGGGCCGCTGGAAGTCGAGCTGACCCGGCGCAACATCCCCTTCGTCAAATTCGGCGGGCTGAAGTTTCTCGACAGCGCGCATGTGAAGGACATGCTGGCCGCCCTTCGCTTCGCGCAAAACCCCCGCGACCGGGTGGCGGGCTTCCGGCTGATGCAGATCCTGCCGGGCGTCGGGCCGTCGACGGCGCAAAAGGCGCTCGACCTGATGGCCGAGGATGCCAGCCCGATTACTGCTCTTGGCGCCATGCCGGCGCCACCGCGCTCCGGCGAGGACTGGACAACGTTCGTTTCGATGCTGCAGGAGCTGAAGACCGGCAAGGCCGGCTGGCCGGCAGAGATCGGCCTGGCACGGGAATGGTACGCACCGCATCTGGAACGGCTGCACGAGGATGCCGCGACGCGACAGGCCGACTTGTTGCAGCTCGAGCAGATCGCTAGCGGTTATGCCTCACGCGAGCGCTTTCTTACCGAGCTCACCCTCGATCCGCCGGATGCGACCAGCGACCAGGCGGGCGTACCGCTTCTCGACGAAGACTATCTCATCCTGTCCACCATCCATTCCGCCAAGGGCCAGGAATGGACGAGGGTCTTCATGCTGAATGTCGTCGACGGATGCATACCGAGCGACCTCGCCGTCGGCACCACCGCCGAAATCGAAGAGGAACGCCGGCTGCTCTATGTCGCCATGACGCGCGCTCGGGATGGTCTCGACCTCGTCGTTCCGCAACGCTTCTTCACCTATGGGCAGAACTCGCAGGGCGACCGGCACGTCTATGCCTCACGCAGCCGCTTCATTCCGGCAACGCTGCTGCAGTTCTTCGAAGCCTGCAGCTGGCCGCAGGTGAAATCTGGCAGCGCCGCCCAGCAGCAGGCGCGGCAGGTGCGCATCGATGTCGGCGCCCGCATGCGCGGCATGTGGCGATAACTGGATAGACTTCAGAGCGAAAGCGGCGGTTCGGCCGGTTTCAGGAAATGCTCGATCCTTGCTGACTCCACAGCCTCGACTGATGCAGGCGACCATTTCGGATTGCGGTCCTTGTCGATGACGGCGGCGCGAATACCCTCGAAGAAATCGGGATTATCAAGCATCTGCAGGCAGGCGCCGAGTTCCCGGCCGAGGCATTCGGCAAGCGAGGCGCTATGGCGTCCGGCCCTGAACAGTCGCAAAGCGAGCTTCAGGCTGGTCGGCGAACGCGTCAGCAGCACCCGGCGCGTCTCAGCGGCGAAATCGCCCTCCTCCCCGGCAAGTGCTGCCAGGATCTCCTCGACGCTGTCGAAACGAAAGGCGCGATCGATCGTCGCCGCGTTCTGCCTGAGTCGGCTTTCTCCCTGAGGTTCCGAAAGCTCCTGCAAGACGGCATCGACATCGCCGGATGAACTTCCGCGCGGCAGGCCGGAGAGAGCATCGATCGCTTCGCCGAGCCTCGACGACGCGATCTGAAGGTCGGCAAGCCCAGCGTGGATTGCATCGGCCGCGCCAATATCAAGCCCTGTCAGGCCGAGCCATGTTCCGGCTTCACCGGGTGCGCGTGGCAGCAGCCAGGTGGCGCCGACATCCGGGACATAGCCGATGCCGGTTTCGGGCATGGCCAGCCGGGTGCGCTCGGAGACGACGCGGTGGCGGCCGTGCGACGACAGGCCGACGCCGCCGCCCATGGTGATGCCGTCCATCAGCGCGACATAGGGTTTGGGGTAGGCGGCGATCATATGGTTGAGGCGGAATTCCTCGCGCCAGAAGCTTGCCGCCAGTCCATCGCCGGCGCGGGCGCTCTCATGCAGGGCGCGGATATCGCCGCCGGCGCAGAAGCCGCGTTCGCCCTCCCCCGTCATCACGACGCTTGTCACCTCGGGATCACCGGCAAAAGTGTGAAGGGCCGCAGTGATCGCCCGGATCATCGGCAGCGTCAGGCTGTTCAGCGCCCGCGGCCGGTTGAGGCGGATGATAGCAACAGTCCCCAGCCGCTCAATGATGACTTCGCCGTCTTGCATGGTTCACCTCATCTGTTGAGACCATGAATAGACGACGACGTAGCTTCGCTCCAGTCGATTTAAGACCGGTCGGAGATTGGGTTCAGGCAGACAGCGAATTACGGGCGGAGGCTGAGGCCTCGCACCGGGCGGCGTAATCGATGGCAAGTTCCAGCGGCAGCGGCCGCGAGAAATGATAGCCCTGCGCCAGACGAACGCCCATCGCCTTCAATCCCTCGGCGATCTCTTCGCTTTCGACGCCTTCGGCGACGGAGGCAATGCCGAGATTCTGGCAGAGATTGGCGACCGAGCGGGTGATGTTCATGCAGCGGGCGTCGCGATCGAAATTCATCACGAAGGATTTGTCGATCTTCAGCTTGTCAAAGCCGAGACGATGAATATGGCTGAGGCTCGAATAGCCGGTGCCGAAATCGTCAAGCGCGATCGAGATGCCGGCAGCGCGCAGCATTGATATCACCTGATCGGCGGTGTCGAAATCGGAGAGCAATGCGGTCTCGGTAATCTCGAACTCGATGCGCTTCGGATCGATGCCGGAGCGGGTGATCATGGCAAGCAGCGCCATCGAGGTCTCGTGGTCGCAAATATCGCGCGCCGAGAGATTGAAAGACAGGCTCAGATGCCGTGGAATGATCGCCAGCGCTTCGAGCGCCTTGGCGAAGAGGATGCGGGTCATGCGGCCGATAACCGCCGTGCGCTCGGCAGCGGGAATGAAGGCTTCGGGACTGATGCGGCCGAAGCGGGCGCTGTCCCAGCGGGCGAGCGCCTCGTAAGCGACGACGCGGCCGCTCCTCAAGTCGACGATCGGCTGATAATCGAGTTTCAATTCCTTGGCGAAATCATTCGCCTGCAGTTCGAGTTCGATCAGGTGGCGCTGCGTCAGGATCTTCTCGTGCTCGGCTGAAAAGAATTCGACGCCGCTGCTGCGCTTGCTCTTGACCTGGTAAAGAGCGAAGTCCGCTTTCTCGTAGAGATCTTCGGCGGTGTATGTGCCGATATCGGGATAGACGATGCCGCAGGAGCCGAAGACGCGGACCGAGCCGTCGGGGATTTCGAAAGGGTCGCGGACGGCAGCACAGAGCGCCTGGCCGAGATCGGCGATCGCCTGCCGCGTCATCGAACAGGGGAAGATGATCCCGAACTCATCGCCGCCGAGACGGGAGACGATGCCCTCTTCGCCGACCAGCGCGACGAAGCGGCGGGCCGTCTCCTTGAGCACGAGATCGCCGGCGGCATGGCCGAAGACGTCGTTGACCGGCTTGAAACCATCGAGATCGAGAATGCCGAGGACGGGCGGCGAAGAGGGATTCTTCTGCAGCCGTTTTTCCAGCGAGAGAAAGAAGCTGCGGCGGTTGGCAAGGCCGGTCAGTTGATCATGCAGCGCGTTGCGGCTGTTGACGAGGTTGAGCTCCTCGGCTTCCGCCTGCTTTTGCTTCAATTCCTCGGTCAATTGCACGAGACCGACGAAATTCTGGAAATAGCTGTTGATCACCCTGAGGAAAGGCAGGATCAGGAAGAGGCCGCTGATGGCCGTCGCCACGAAAACGGGATTGCCCGAGAACAAGAAGGTCGCGACCATGGCGCAGAAGGTGATGACCGTGGTCAGCGCCGCCGCCATCGGCAGGTGCATCAGGCAAAAGATGCAAGAAATCCCAGTCACCACGAGGAAATAGGCGATCTGACCCTGCTGGGAAGCATCGCCATATTGGTAAAGCGCGATCGCCCAGCTACCGAAGGCGACGGCCAGGATGCCAGCCCCCGATATCGTCACCTTCATCAACCTGTAGGCACGCTCGGCGGTGACGTTTTCCTTGCCGCGGATCTCCCACCAGCAGAGACGAAAGACACAGACGACGCTCAAGACCACGGGAATGTAGAGCGAGAGCCAAAGGGGCGCGGATTTGAGATGGGTGATCGCCACCGCAAGGGCGTTGATGATCAAGAGGACATAGAGAATGGGGATCTGCGACGACAGGGCTCGGAACTGCGCCGTCAGAAGTGTCGGGTTGTCTTTTTGCAGCTGCAATGAGGCCAGAAAGTTCTTCATCTTCTCCTTTCCGTCAGCCAGAGCCCGCCAGAGAAAGTTTGATTTTTCCTTATTCAAGTCGTGTCATGCAGGAACCGGCAGGTCGGTCGCTCAGAACGACGCGGCGGCGAGTGCCCGGTGGATGCTGTGCAGGTCGTCGACGTTCTTGTTCGACAGGAACAGTTCCCAATCGAGCGAGCTCTGGACGATGGTTTCCAGCGAATCGTATCTGGGCTTCCAGTCGAGCACCTGCCTTGCGAGCGAAGCGTCCGCGACGACGCTTGCCGAATCGCCGGCGCGGCGCGGCGCCATGTGGATCTTGAAGGAATGGCCGTGCAGGCGGGTGACCATGTTCAGCACGTCGAGCACGGAATAACCGCTGCCATAACCGCAATTGGCAACCAGCGAGCCCTTGTCCCTGCGCAGGTGCTGCAGCGCTTTCAGATGTGCATCCGTGAGATCGCTGACATGGATGTAGTCGCGCACGCCGGTGCCGTCGTGGGTGGGATAGTCGATGCCGTAGACATGGACGCTGTCGCGCCTGCCGAGCGCTGCCTCGCAGGCGACCTTGATGAGGTGCGTGGCGCCTGAGGTCGACTGGCCGGCGCGGTGGTGCGGGTCGGCGCCGGCGACGTTGAAATAGCGAAGCGCGACATAGTTGAAATCATAAGCGGCGGCGGCATCGCGCAGCATGAATTCGGTCATCAGCTTCGACTGGCCGTAAGGATTTTCCGGATTGAGGGGGGCCGTCTCCTTCACCGGCAGGTCGGTCTTTTGCTGGCCGTAGACGGCCGCCGTCGAAGAGAAGACGAAGTTGCGGATACCGGCCTTGACCGAAGCGCTCAGCAGCGCCCGGGTTTTGCCGGAATTGTTGTCGTAATAAGAGAGCGGATCGGCGACCGAGACCGGGACGACGGCGGAGCCGGCGAAATGGATGATCGCCTCGATGTCGTTTTCGATGAAGACCTTTTTCAATATGTCCGGATCGGCAACGTCGCCGAGATAGAAACGCGCCGCCGGCGCCACGGCCCAGCGAAAGCCTGTGGAGAGGCGGTCGAGCACGACCACATCCTCGCCCGCATCGAGCAGCGCCCAAACCATGTGACTGCCGATATATCCGGCCCCGCCCGTCACCAAAACCGCCATGTCCCGCATCCCTGCTTTCGTTTTTTAGAAGCAGGGGCATCAGGCGCCGGTTTTTCTTTCCAATTTTCTTATCGAACGGCCGTTGGAAGGCCTTTGAACGGGTATGTTTGGAGTCGTGGTTAGAGGCCGATTTCGGGCTTTGCTAGAGTTTTATCGATCCGGCGATTCCGGCACAAAATCGTCCCGTTAGAGCTTGAGGATATAGTCGCAGAGACGCTCGGCCGCGATCGCCACCTGCGTGGGATCACGCAGGAAACAGGCGCGCAGGAAAAGTTCGCCGCCCGGTCCGAAAGCGGTGCCGGGAGCAAGGCCGACGCCTGTCTTGTCGACGATGTCGAGCGCTGCCTTGCGGCTGTCGGCGACGCCGTCGATCTTCAGGAAGGCATAGATCGCGCCATCCGGCTTCAGCGTCTCGACGCGGTTGGTGGCAATCAGCGCATCGCAGAGAATATCGCGGGAGCGGGCCGCCTTGGCGATATTGGCAGCGATGAAATCGTCGCCCTTGTCCAGGGCAGCGACGGCGCCCTTCTGCGTGAACTGGGCGACGCCCGACGTCGAATATTGGATAAGGTTTTCGAGCACCTGGCCCATCTCAGGGGGTGCGACGATCCAGCCGACGCGCCAGCCCGTCATCGACCAGTTTTTCGAGAAGGAATTGACGAAGATGATCTTGTCGTCGGGCTCCATCACATCGAGGAAGGAGGCCGCGCGACCGCCTGGAAAATAGTAGAGGGCGTAGATCTCATCCGCCATGATCCAGAGGTCATGCTTGCGGGCCAGCGCCAGGATATCGGCGAGATCCTTCTTCGTTGCTGTCCAGCCCGTCGGGTTCGACGGCGTGTTGATGAAGAGGCCCTTGGTCTTCTCCGTGATGGCGGCTTCGATGCGGTTGAGATCGACCGCCCATTTGCCGCCTTCGAACTGCAGTTCGACACCGACCGAACGTGCGCCTGCGATTTCGAGGGCGGCGGCGATATTCGGCCAGGCGGGGGTGAGATAGACGAATTCGTCACCTGGCGAGGTCAACGCCTGAACGCTGAGCTGGATCGCCTGCATGCCGGAACCGGTGACGTAGAAATGCTCGACCGGAAGCCGGATTCCGAAATGTCTGACGTAATAATCCGAAAGCGCCTGGCGAAGCTCGGGAATGCCGCGCTGCCAGGTGTAAAAGGTCTCGCCGGCGGCAAGCGCATCCATCGCCGCCCTGCTGATGAAATCAGGCGTCGGCAGATCGCCCTCACCCACCCAGAGCGGCAGCAGGCCTTCACGGCCACGGGCATAGTTGACGAGTTCGACGATCCCGCTTTCGGGCGCCGCCAGGGCGCGCGGGCTGAGGCTGCTGACGATCGACATGCATATCTCCGGTTTTCGCCTTCATAGCGGATTTGCGCCGGCAAATCCCATGATAACCAGTGATGGCATATCGATTTTGGTGATGATTGAGCCCGGATCAAGCCGTCGGGCGCTGGGCGAGAAGATCGCGGATTTCCGTCAGCAGTTGAACGTCTGCCGGCGGCGGGGGCAGCTCTTCCGGTGCCGCCTTTTCCTGGCGCTCGACCTGGGCACGCAGGATGTTCACGCCCTTGACCATCAGGAAGATGATCCAGGCGAGAATGAGGAAGTTGATGAGCACGGTGAGGAAACTGCCATAGGCAAAGACAGCTCCCTGGGCGCGGGCGGCGGCGAGCGACGGCGCGTTGACCGCCGACGAGAGTGGGAAGAAGTAATTCGAAAAATCGAAGCCGCCGAAAATGGCGCCGACGATCGGCATGATAAGGTCATCCACCAGAGATTTGACGATGCCACCGAAGGCGCCGCCGATGATGACGCCGACTGCAAGATCCATGACATTGCCGCGGGCGATAAAGGCCTTGAACTCATTGAGCATCGGATCCGTCTCCCTTCGATACAATTGTTTTTATTAGCTACATCTTCATTGCAATTAATCAATCGGTAATCGTAATTGTTTGGGGATACCCCGTGCGGTCTTTGACTTAAGGCCTAGACCGGCGGGAATTCTCAAAGTGCTTGAAATAACTTAAGCTGACCCATGTTGCGGGAGGTCCCGGCGGTTTTTCCGCCGGCGGAGGGTCAATGCTTCCAGGCTGGGTTATATTCGCGTCTGCCTTCGGCTATCTGCTCCTGCTTTTCGCCGTGGCAAGCTATGGCGACCGCAAGAACCGTAGCCAGGGCAAGCTCGGCCCGGGCACGCTGGAAGGCGGATGGCCCGTCGTCTATGCGCTGAGCCTTGCGATCTACTGCACCTCCTGGACCTATTTCGGCAGCGTCGGGCTTGCGGCGCAGCGCGGCTTGGAATTTGCCGGCATCTATATCGGCCCCATCCTGGTCTTCACGCTCGGCATGCCGTTGCTTCGCCGCATCATCGAGCTCGCCAAGGCGGAGAAGCTCACCTCGGTCGCCGATTTCGTCGCCGCGCGCTACGGCAAGAACCCGACGGTCGCAACGATCGTCGCACTGATCTCGCTGATCGGCGCCATTCCTTATATCGCGCTGCAGCTCAAGGCGATCTCGAGCACCGTCAGCGCCATGGTCAATCCGTCCGATTACGGCATAGGCAGCGGCAACCTCTATTTCCTCGATCTGCCGCTCGCCGCGACGCTGGTGCTTGCCTGTTTCGCCATCATGTTCGGCACGCGGCATACGGATGCGACGGAACACCAGGACGGCCTGATCCTCGCCGTCTCGATGGAATCCGTGGTCAAGCTCGTCGCCTTCCTGACGGCCGGCGTCTGCGTCATCTGGTTTCTGTTCGACGGTCCGACCGATCTCTGGCGCAAGACCCTCGACAATGAGCTGGTCATGTCGGCGCTTAGCTACCACACACCGATCAGCCGCTGGATCACCCTGATCATCTTGTCGGCCTTTGCGATCATCCTGCTGCCGCGGCAATTCCACGTGACGGTTGTCGAAAACCGGACACCGAAACAGCTGAAACTCGCGGGTTTCCTGTTTCCCAGCTATCTCATCGCCATCAATCTCTTCGTGCTGCCGGTGGCGATCGGCGGGCTCTTGACCTTCGGCGGCACCGGCAATGCCGATTTCTACATGCTGTCGCTGCCGCTTGCCGGCCAGATGCCCGTCATTTCGCTGATCATCTTCATCGGCGGTTTCTCCGCTGCAACGGCGATGGTGATCGTCGATTCCGTGGCGCTGTCGATCATGGTGTCGAACGACATCGTCATGCCGATCTTCCTCCGGCGCAAACTCGCCGGTCGCGCCAGCCTGCGCGACAATTTCGCCAAGACACTGCTCAACATCCGCCGCAGCGCCATTTTCGCCGTGCTGCTGTTCGGCTACGCCTATTACCGTTCGACCGACAGCACCGCCGGCCTTGCCTCAATCGGCCTTCTTTCCTTTGCCGCGATCGCGCAAATCGCCCCAGCGCTCTTCGGCGGGCTGATCTGGCGGCGGGCGAATGCGCGCGGCGCGATCCTCGGGCTGACCTCCGGCTTCATCATCTGGATCTACCTGCTGTTCCTGCCCTCGCTCGGCGGCCCCGACTATTCCTATGTGGCGAGCGCCGTACTCGGCTTCATCTTTCCCGGGACCACGCTGTTCACCGCGCCCGACGCCGATCCGCTGGTCAATGCGACGGCGATGAGCCTGCTCGTCAACAGCGCCTTCTTCGTCGTCGGCTCGCTCACCCGCAACGCCAAGCCGCTGGAGCGCATTCAGGCCGGCATCTTCGTCAAGCGGCATTCGCGCTCGCAATTTGCCACGCGCGGCTGGAAGACTCGCATCAGCGTCGGCGACCTCAAGGCGGCGATCTCACGTTATCTCGGCGAAGAACGCATGCAGCGTTCTTTCACGACTTACGAACAAGGCTCCGGCCGCAAGCTGGAGGACGAGCAGCCGGCCGACATGGCGCTCATCCATTTCAGCGAACAACTGCTCGGCAGCGCCATCGGCTCGTCCTCGGCCCGGCTGGTGCTGTCATTGATCCTGCAGAAGATCGAGGATGCCTCTTCCGACACCGCCTGGTTGCTCGACCAGGCGAGCGAGGCGCTGCAATATAACCAGGACATGCTGCAGACGGCGCTTTCGCAGATGGACCAGGGCATTGCCGTCTTCGACAGTTCCAACCGGCTGACGATATGGAACCGGCGCTTCCGGCAATTGCTGGATCTGCCGGAAAGTGCCGGACAGGTCGGTTTTCCCTTGTCTGATATCGTCACCACGCTCATCCAGCGCGGCGATATCGCGCCTGGCGATCTCAGCCAGACGGTGCGACATTTCCTGACGCTCGACAAACCCTTCTCGCTGGTGCTCGGCGGCGGCGAGCGGATCATCGAGGTGCGCTCCAACGCCATGCCGGACAAGGGTATCGTCGCCACGTTCACCGACATCACCCAGCGCGTGAACGCCGACCAGGCGCTGAAACAGGCGAACGAGACGCTGGAGCAGCGCGTCGCCGAACGCACGGCCGAGCTGACCCGCGTCAACCGCGAACTCGGCGAGGCGCGCGCGGCCGCCGACGAGGCGAATATCGGCAAGACACGCTTTTTCGCCGCCGCCGGCCACGACATCCTGCAGCCACTCAATGCCGCCCGGCTTTATTCCTCGGCTCTGGTCGAGCGCATGGCGCAATCCGACAACAGCCCGATCGTGCGCAACATCGATTCCGCACTGGAATCGGTCGAGACCATTCTCGGCGCGGTGCTCGATATATCCAGGCTCGATACCGGCGCCATGCGGCCGCGGCTCGCCGCCGTCGCGCTCTCCGACCTGCTCAAGCGCATCGAGACCGATTTTGCGCCGATCGCGCGGGAAAAGCAGCTTAAGCTGGTGGTCATGCCGACATCGCTGCGCGTCCGCTCCGATCCCAATCTTCTGCGCCGACTGGTGCAGAACCTCGTCTCCAACGCCATCAAATACACCATCACCGGCAAGGTGCTGGTCGGGGCGCGGCGGCGCGGCAACCAGGTGATCATCCAGGTGATCGATTCCGGCATCGGCATCCCACCGTCGAAATTCCGCACCGTGTTCAAGGAATTCGCGCGGCTGGATGAAGGTGCCAAAACCGCCTCCGGCCTCGGGCTCGGCCTATCGATCGTCGACCGCATCGCCCGCGTGCTCAACCATCCGGTCGAGCTGCAGTCGACGCATGGCAAGGGCACGCAATTCCGCATCGCCATGCCACTCGACGTCTCGCGCCCGGCCGCGGCGGCAGCAGCGGTTGCGCCCGCCGACCGTCCGGGGCAACCCCTGAGCGGGCTGAAGATCCTCTGCATCGATAACGAGCCGAAGATCCTCGAAGGCATGCGGCTCCTGATCAGCGGCTGGGGCTGCGAGGTGGAGGCGCTGGATTGCCTCGCCGGGGTAACCGCCCTCGATGGCCGGGAGGGACCGCCTGACATCGTCATCGCCGATTATCATCTCGGCGACGGCACCGGCATTGCCGCCATCCTGCATCTGCGCCGACAGTTCGGCGCCGATATCCCTGCCCTGATGATCACGGCCGACCGCACGCCGGAGGTGCGCAGCGAGGCCGAGCGATACGGTATCGCCGTTCAGCACAAGCCGGTACGCCCGGCGGCGCTGCGCGCCTATATCACCCAGATTTCCGGCCTCAAGCGCGCCGCCGCGGAGTAACTGAAAACTTAGAGCATTTCCGTTTTTCTCCGAATCACGGAGATGCTCTATCTTTTTGTTTTCACGCAATTCCGGACGCAAAACCGCTACGCACTTTTGCTGGAATTGCTCTAGTCCATCGCGCTCATGACACGCGCAACCAGATCGCGCACACGCGCTGTCGCCGGCACATCGCCGAACAGGATGCGGTACATGATCGGCGCCACGACCTGGTCCATGACGCGTTCGACATCCGGAAAAGCCTCGCCGCGAGCCTTCGCCCTCTCGGCGATGACGTCGATCTGCGCGCGGGTATATTCGCTGCATTTACAAGCATTCGCGCCCGCCTGCGCCGCCAGCACGTCGCGGATCATCTCGCGGCCCGGGCCGGAGGACATTTCCTCGGCATATTGCTCGGCCCAGGCTTGAAGATCGGCCTTGCCGCTGCCGGCATCGACCGGCTGCATATCCGGCCGCAGCCGATCGACGGCGACATCGGCGAGAAGCTCCTGCAGGTCGCCCCAGCGGCGATAGATGGTCGACGGCGTCACCCCCGCCTTGCCGGCAATCAGCGGGATCGTCACGTCGGCGCGGCTCATCTCGGCCATCAGCTCACGGACCGCCTTGTGCACCGATGCCTGAACCCGCGCGCTTCTGCCGCCCGGACGGAGATTCTCTTTCACAGTCATGCTGGCAACCCGACTTCTCTCCTCGGCACCGATGGTTCAAAATCTTTGACAGACCTATTAACGCAAATAATTTGCTTTTATAGAGCGCCTGCCTTACGTAGCTAACGCAATGGCTTAGCTTTAAGGGGCTTATATATGTTCGCCGCAGCCAAATCCACCGAGAATTCGCCGCGCCCCTCGATCGGCTTTCATGCGCTGACGCTCGCGACCTTTTTCGGCGCCTCCGCGGCGCCGACGCCGCTCTACCGGATCTATCAGGAAAACTTCTCCGTTTCGCCGGTGCTGATCACGGTGATCTTCGCGGTCTACGCCTTCGCGCTGCTGGCGGCGCTGCTGATCGCCGGTTCGATCTCGGATCATCTCGGCCGCAAGCCGGTGATCTTTATCGCCCTCGTGCTCGAAATCGTCTCCATGGCGCTCTTCGTCGCCGCAAGCAGTCCCGCCTGGCTGATCGCGGCGCGGATCGTGCAGGGGCTGGCAACCGGGATCGCCGGCGCCTCGATCGGAGCGGCGCTCGTCGATGTCGACCGGGCAAAGGGACAGATCGTCAATTCGATCGCGCCGCTTTCCGGCATGGCGGTGGGGGCAGTGGGCACCAGCGCCCTGATCCAATACGGCCCCTTCCCGATGCATCTCACCTATGCGCTGTTGCTTGTCGCCTTCACGCTGCAGGCGGCCGGCATCTGGCTGACGGGCGAGACCGGTGGCACGCGGCCGGGCGCGCTCGGCTCGCTGATACCGCGGGTCACCGTTCCGCCGCAGGTGAAGCGGCCGCTCTCGCTGGTGACGCCGATCAACATCGCCAACTGGACGCTTGCCGGCTTCTATCTCTCGCTGGTCCCGTCGCTGGTCGCCAGCACGACCGGCAGCCGGGCGCCGCTGACGGGCGGGGCCGTCGTCACCGCGCTGATGGTGAGCGGAGCAATCGCCGTCTATTTCAGGCGAAGCAAGACGGCCTCGGCCAACCTGGTTTTCGGCGTGTCGGCCAAGACGCTCGGCATCCTGACGGTCGTTGCCGGCGTGCATCTCGCCAATGTGCCGCTGCTGCTTGTCGGCACGATTTTTACCGGCGTCGGTTTCGGCACCAATTTCCTCGGGTCGATCGGCACCATCATGCCGCTTGCCAAGGCGGACGAGCGGGCCGGGCTGCTGTCGGCCTTCTACGTCCAGAGCTACCTCGCTTTCAGCCTGCCGGCAATCCTTGCCGGGTTCCTGGCGAAATCGGCCGGTTACGCATTGACGACGGATATCTATGCGACGGCGATCCTGCTTTTGATGGGCGTCGGATTGGTGAGCATTCGCGCCGACCGGCGAAAGGTCGCGGGGAGTGCTGCCTGACACTTCACGGCTTGAGATCGAGCAACGCCCGACCGCTGCCATCCATGGCGAAGGGCACCGAGGCGTGCTGGTGGGCGACCAGCCATCGGCCATCCTGCTTGATAAGGCCCAGCGTCTGGCGGAACCAGAGATCGACCTCGGCGCCATCGGTCTTGGTTCCCGTCATATGCATGAGGCCGCTCCAGAAGGCGACATCTTCGCCGGCCGTCAGTTTGGCATCGCGCACCTCGCCGCCGATCGGGCCTTCCCAGGTATCGAACCAGGCCTGCAGACCCGCTTCGTCCTGGCCGTAATAGGCAAGCGGCGGCGCCAGCGAAAACTCGACGGAATCCTTCGCCTCGTAAGAAAGCGCGTCCTTGGCATTCTTTTCGCCCAGCGCCTTGGCGCGCATCATCAGCATGGCGATAATCGCCTCTTCCTCGATCCTGGCATTTGCTTCGTCTTTCACGATCGTTCTCCTTCTCCGTTATGGACAGAGGACGAAGGGGAGGACGGCAATTCGACAGCGACTTTTAGAATTGAGCATGATGTTGTGCGAAACCGCTCGCATCATGCATTAGAGATAACTCGTCACCGCCGGTTCGTTCCACCAGGCATCGTGCCTGCCGTCGGCGTAACGAATTGGAAGCGCCGCCAGTTCCTCGGGTGTGATATCGTCGAGGCAGGCGATGTTGATCGAGACATAGGCGCCACCGATCGCTTCGACATAACCGTCGCCATAGGCCGGCACACCGCAGGTGCGGCAGAAGCGGTGATGACCGCTCCTGGTGTTGAACTGATAGTCGGACGTTTCCGCCTGGTCGCACATCAGCCGGAAATCCTCCGGCTTGACGTTGGCGCCCCAATAGCGGCGCTTGGCGCAGATCGAACAATTGCAGCGGCCGGTGCCCTCATCGAGGTCCATGTCCACCTCGTAGTGCACTTTGCCGCAATGGCAGCTTCCCTTGTAGGTTTTCTTCATGGCGCTCTCCTCCTTCGGCGTTGCCTTCAGTTTTCGGATATGACAATATGTTGTCATTATGGATGAGATACAAAATCGACAACATGTTGTCAAACAAAATCGACCGGAGCGGACGATGGAGGGGGATGCTTTTTCCGCTTTCGCGATCACCGCCCTTCGCCTCGCCGGCCATCTGACGGCGGCGGGCGACCAGTTGGCAAAGCCGGCAGGGCAAACCAGCGCGCGCTGGCAGGTTCTGGCCGCGGCAAGGCGCGGCAACATGTCGGTGGCGCAGATCGCCCGCGCGCTTGGCCTCGCCCGCCAGGGCGTGCAGCGGCTTGCCGACGTGCTGGAGAGCGAAGGGCTGATCGCCTATGCCGACAACCCGCATCATCAGCGCGCCAAGCTGGTGCGGCTGACGGAAGAAGGGGCCGCACGGCTCGGCGTCATCGAGATCGCGCAGGCCGGATGGGCCGATGGGCTGGGTGCCGCGTTTACATCAGCCGAGCTCGATGCGGCGCGGGCGGTGATGGCGCGGGTCATGGAGATGCTGGAGGGTGATGAACCGTCCCGCGGCTGAGCCACTTGCCTGTAGTGCGGGACTTGTTGTCGCCGGCGCCGAATTCAGTTTGGCGGTGCGAAAGATTCTTTAAGGTCGTGCCGTGACCGCCCCCCTCTGCCCTGCCGGGCATCTCCCCCACAGGTGGGGAGATCACAAGCGGCTTGGCTTTCCCGCCTCTCTACCGTTTCGTCAAGCTGCAACGCATATTGTTTGGGGAAACCATCGCGCCCAGCCAATCTCCCTCCTTGTGGGGGAGATGCCCGGCAGGGCAGAGGGGGGTGTCGCGGACGCATTTCTTGGGAAAGGGCGCAACATCAGCCAACCAGAAACAAAAAAAGGCCGGGTTAACCCGACCTTCCCTGCTATCTCAACGAACCGTGCCAGTACATCCGTGGTCACGATCCGGAGATGATATTTAGAGCCCCGCTGCATTTTGCAGCAAGTCAAAGTGTTACAGCGTCCTTTGCGCGTCTAGAAGACGCGCGGCGCTGTAAAGGCTCAGGCCGCCTGGAGGCGGTCTGCCGACATCTTGCCGGACTTGTTGTCGCGGACGAGCTCGTAAGACAGCTTCTGGCCATCCTTGAGATCGCGCATGCCAGCGCGTTCAACGGCGGAGATGTGGACGAAAACGTCGGCTGCGCCGTCATCCGGCTGAATGAAGCCGAAGCCCTTGGTTGCGTTGAACCACTTTACGGTACCTGTGCTCATGACGATATCCTTTTTGAATCGTTCATAGAAGACTGCAGCTCGGATAAATGCCGAGCAGCGATGAAAACCGATTTTGGAGGAAGTTCGCCAGGAACGACACAAAGGCCGTTTCAAAGTTCATCTAGCAAGATCGATGCGCGAACATGTAATCGGAAATTGTGTCCGTGACAAGGCCGCGGCAAGGGAAAGTCGAGTCGGGCCGAGGGGGAATCTTGACGTCGTGCCGTGATCGCCACCTCTGCCCCACGGCAGGATGGTAAAGGCGGCCTAAGCCGCCTGCCCCATCTTCGCATAGGGATCGAACCGGCCGTAGAACGTCTCGCCCTTGGCGGCCATGTCCTTCAGCAGCGGTGTCGGCTTGAAGTGGCTTCCGTAAGCAGAAGCTAACTTTTCCGCCAGTTCCACGAAAGCCTTTGCGCCCATGCCGTCGATATAGCTCAGCGCTCCGCCGGTATAGGGCGCGAAGCCGAATCCGAGGATCGAGCCGACATCGGCCTCACGCGGATCGGTGACGATGCCTTCCTCGACGGTGCGGGCGGCTTCCAGCGCGATGGTGACGAGGAAACGCTGTTTGAGGACGTTGACGTCAACCTCATCCGCCGGCTTCTGCGGGTAGAGGGTCTTGAGGTCGGACCAGAGGGACTTCTTCGCCGGTTTCGGCGGGTAGTCGTAGAAGCCCTTGGAATTCTTGCGGCCGAAGCGGCCCTGCTTTTCCACCATGCGGGAGATGAGGTCCATATGTCTGGGGTCGACGGCTTTTTCGCCGAGATCGGCGACCGTCGCCTTGAGGATCTTCAGCGAGAGGTCGATGGCGACCTCGTCGTTGAGCGCTAAGGGCCCGACCGGCATGCCGGCCATCTTGGCGGCATTCTCGATCATCGCAGGCGGCACGCCCTCGATCAGCATGTCGTAGCTTTCCGACATGTAACGCAGCACGCAGCGATTGACGAAGAAGCCGCGGGTGTCGTTGACGACGATCGGCGTCTTCTTGATGGCTGCAACATAATCAAGAGCAACGGCCAGCGCCCTGTCGCCGGTATCGCTTCCGAGGATCACCTCGGTCAGCATCATCTTCTCGACAGGCGAGAAGAAGTGGATGCCGATGAAGTCGGCAGGGCGTTTCGAATTCTTGGCGAGACCGGAGATCGGCAGGGTCGAGGTATTGGAGGCGAAGACCGCGCCTTCCGGCAGCACGGCTTCGACCGCCTCGATGACCGCTTTCTTCACCTCGCGATCCTCGAACACCGCCTCGATGACCAGATCGGCATTGGCGAGGTCGGCATAGTTTGCCGAGGGCGTGATGCGGGAGAGCAATGAAGCAGCCTCATCCTGCGTAAGACGTCCCTTACCGACAGAATCCTTGATCAGGCCTTCCGACACGGTCTTGCCCTTGGTCGCCGCTTCGATGTCGCGATCGATCAGCGTCACCGGAATGCCGGCGGCGGCGGTGACATAAGCAATCGAGGCGCCCATGAAACCGGCACCGACGACGCCGACATGCTTCAGCTCGGTCTTCGCGTGACCGGCCGGGCGGCGAGCACCCTTGCCGAGCTCCTGCATGGAGATGAACAGCGAACGTATCATCGAGAAGGCTTCGCGGGTCTGCAGCACCTCGGTGAAATAACGCTGCTCGATCTTCAGGCCGGTGTCGAACGGCACCTGCAGGCCTTCGTAGACGCATTTCAGGATGGCAAGCGCTGCCGGGTAATTGCCCGATGTTTCCCTGCGCAGGATCGCCGGGGCTGCCGGCCAGAGCTGGGCGGAAGCCGGCGTCCAGATGCCGCCCCCCGGTGCCTTAAAGCCCTTCTCGTCCCAGGGGGCGATCGGCTTCAGACCATCCTTGATCATCTGCTTTGCGGCCGGGATCAACTGATCGGGCTCGACCACCTGATGCACGAGGTTCATCGCCTTGGCGCGAGAGCCGGTCAGCGACTGGCCCGTCGTCATCATTTGCAGCGCATCCTGGGCGTTTGCCAGACGCGGCACACGCTGCGTGCCGCCCGCACCGGGGAAGATACCGACCTTCACCTCGGGCAGCGCGATCTTGACACTCTTGGCATTGGAGGCGACGCGGCCGTGGCAGGCAAGCGACAGTTCGAAAGCGCCGCCCATGCAGGTGCCGTTGATAGCGGAAACCCAGGGCTTGCCCGATGTTTCGAGCTTGCGGAACAGACCGCTCATGCGGCCGACCAGACCGAAGAGGTTTTGTACGGCCGTCTCTGGGCTCTTTGCCTTCTCCTCCTGATAGGAGCTGAACATCGACTTGATCATCGACAGATCGGCGCCGCCCGAGAAGGAGGACTTGCCCGAGGTGACGACGACACCCTTGATGGCGGCATCGGCGGTCGTGGCGTCGATGATGGCGTCGAGTTCGGCCATCACCTCGGCGGTGAAGACGTTCATCGATTTGCCGGGCATGTCCCAGGTGACGAGAGTGATGCCGTCGGCGTCGGTTTCGAGCGTGAAATTGGTGTAAGTCATTGCGTTTCCTCCCCGATCAGGCCGGCAAATGGCTGCGCTGCGCGTCTAAGGTCTTCGTCTTTTCGGTGACGACATCGCCGGTATGCTTGGTCTGCGACGGCTCGAAAAGCACGATCCAGCATTCCTCCTGCGCAACCGGATTATGCTCGACACCCTTCGGCACGACATGAAAGTCACCGGCCTTGAGATGCACATGCGGGCGGTCGCGATATTCGATGGTAAGCGCCCCCTTCCAGATCAGAAAAAGCTCGTCCTCGTCGCGGTGGGAATGCCAGGCCAGTTGGCCTTGGACCTTGGCAAGCTTGACGCTCTGGCCGTTGAGATCGGCGATGACGCGGGGCGACCAGTACTCGCTGACCTCTGCATATTCGGTTTCGATCGTGCCGGTGTTGAAGCCCATTGTCAGACCCTCTCGATAACCGTTGCCGTGCCCATGCCGGCGCCGATGCAGAGCGTCACCAGCGCGGTGTTGAGATCGCGGCGTTCAAGTTCGTCCAGCACCGTGCCGAGGATCATCGCGCCGGTGGCGCCGAGCGGATGGCCCATGGCGATTGCACCGCCATTGACGTTGATCCTGTCATGGTCAATCTCGAAAGCCTGCATGTAGCGCAGCACAACGGCAGCGAAAGCTTCGTTGAGTTCGAAGAGGTCGATGTCGGACAGGCTCATGCCTGTCCGTTTCAACAGCTTCTCGGTGACGTCGACGGGCCCGGTCAGCATCAAGGCCGGATCGGAGCCGATATTGGCGAAAGCCTTGATGCGGGCGCGCGGCTTTATGCCCATGCTCTCACCGCCGGCTTTCGAGCCGAGCAGGACGACGCCGGCGCCATCGACGATGCCGGAGGAATTGCCGGCATGATGGACATAGTTGATGCGCTCGATCTCCGGATGGGCCTGGATGCCGACGGCCTCGAAGCCGCCCATCTCGCCGGGCATCTGGAAGGACGGATTGAGGGAGGCGAGCGCCTGCATATCCGTGCCGGGGCGCATATGCTCGTCCTTATCAAGGATCGTCAGGCCGTTCTGGTCCTTAACCGGGACGACCGACTTGTCGAACCAGCCCTTTTCCCAGGCATGAGCGGCACGCTTCTGGCTCTCGACCGCGTAAGCGTCGACATCGGTTCTGCTGAAGCCGTATTTGGTGGCGATCAGATCGGCCGAGACGCCCTGCGGCATGAAATAGGCCGGGAAATTCACCGAAGGGTCCATGAACCAGGCGCCGCCGGACATGCCGAGACCGACGCGGGACATGCTTTCGACGCCGCCCGCGATGACGATGTCGTCGGCCCCTTGCGCGATCTTGCCGGCGCCGAAATTGACGGCATCGAGGCCGGAGGCGCAGAAGCGGGAGATCTGCATGCCGGGCGCCTTGGTGGAGTAACCGGCTTCGAAGGCGGCAGCCTTGGGGATGACGGCGCCGGCATCCATGACCGGATCGACGCAGCCCATGATGATGTCGTCGACCGTTTCCGTATCGAGCCCGTTGCGGTCGCGGATCGCTTCCAGCGTCTTTGCCGCGAGGCGGACGGAAGGCACCTCATGCAGGGCGCCATCCTTCTTGCCGCGGCCGCGCGGCGTACGCACGTGGTCGTAAATGAAAACCTCGGTCATTTCCTCATCTCCCTGGCAATCTATCTTGCCTCAAATCTTGGAAGGAGGGGAAAAGACCCCTCCCCAGCCCTCCCCACAAGGGGGAGGGAGAACCGGCTCAAAACGCTTCGGCGGCCAGTTCCATCATCGTGTCAGCGCCGGCTTCGATGCGGGCCTTGCGAAGCGCGGTTTCCGGCATGAGGCGTTCCATGAAGAAGCGGGCCGTGATCAGCTTGTTCTTCAGGTAATCCTCGCGGGCGGCATCGCCGGATGCAAGGCCGTCCTCGGCGGCTTTCGCCATCTTCGCCCACATATAGCCGAGAATGACCAGGCCGAAGAGGTGCATGTAGTCGGTCGAGCCGGCGCCGGCATTGTCGGGCTTGGCCATGGCGTTCTGCATGAACCACATGGTCGCGCCCTGGACGTCGTTCAAGCCCTTCTTCAGATGCTTGGTGAAGAAGGAGAGCTTTTCATTGCCGCGGTTCTCCTCGCAGAAATCACCGATTTCCTTGAAGAGGGCCATGGCGGCACGGCCACCGTTCAAGGCGAGCTTACGGCCGACGAGATCGAGCGCCTGGATGCCGTTGGCGCCCTCATAGATCATGGCGATGCGGGCATCCCGCACATACTGGCTCATGCCGTGCTCTTCGATATAGCCGTGGCCGCCGAAGACCTGCTGGGCCATGACGGCATGATCGAAGCCCTTGTCGGTCATCACGCCCTTGAGGATCGGGGTGACGAGGCCGAGAATATCGTCGGCCGTCTGGCGCTCCTTCTCGTCGCTGGCGCGGTGGGCGATATCGGACTTGAGCGCGGTCCACAGCAGGAATGCGCGGCCGCCCTCGTTGAAGGCGCGGATGGTCATCAGCGTGCGGCGAATGTCCGGATGGACGATGATCGGATCGGCCTTCTTGTCCGGCGCCTTGGGGCCAGACAACGAGCGGCCCTGGATGCGGTCGCGGGCATAGCTGGCGGCGTTCTGATAGGCGATCTCGGAAATGGCGATGCCCTGCAGGCCGACCATCAGGCGGGCCTCGTTCATCATCACAAACATGGCGTTGAGGCCGCGGTTTTCGGCGCCGATCAGGAAGCCGGTCGCCTCGTCGTAATTCATCACGCAGGTGGCGTTGGCGTGGATGCCCATCTTGTGCTCAATCGCACCGCAGGAGACAGCGTTGCGGGCGCCGAGCACGCCGTCCTTACCGACGAGGATTTTCGGAACGATGAAGAGCGAGATGCCCTTGGTGCCCTCCGGCGCGCCCTCGATGCGGGCGAGCACCAGATGGACAATGTTGTCGGTCAGGTCGTGCTCGCCGGCGGAGATGAAGATCTTCTGGCCGGAGATCTTGTAGCTGCCGTCAGCCTGCGGCACCGCCTTGGTGCGCAGCATGCCGAGATCGGTGCCGCAATGCGGCTCGGTGAGGTTCATGGTGCCGGACCAGGAGCCGTCCACCATCTTCGGCAGATAGGTGGCCTTCTGCTCATCGGAACCGTGGACGAGGAGTGCTGCGATCGCGCCCTGCGTCAGGCCCGGATACATCATCAGCGACATGTTAGCGGCCGAGGTATATTCGCCGACGGCGGTATGCAGCGTATAGGGAAGCCCCTGGCCGCCGAATTCTTCCGGCACGGCAAGGCCGATCCAGCCGCCGTCGCGATAGGCTTTATAGGCCTCCTTGAAGCCCTTCGGCGTCGAGACGCTCGCATCGTCGTGGCGCGTGCAGCCTTCCTGATCGCCGGAATAGTTCAGCGGAAAGAGAGCTTCCTCGGCAACCCTTCCGGCCTCGCCGAGGATCGCTTCGATCATATCGGGGGTCGCGTCGGCAAAACCCGGCAGATTGTTGTAACGTTCGAGACCCAGCACGTCGTTCAGGACGAAGAGCGTATCGTTCACCGGGGCCTTGTAGACTGGCATCTCTCAAATTCCTCCCATTCGGCTGACCGGGTCGCGCCGGCCTTGGGCACTGTCTTACAAAATATTGACGTTTGCGTAAACGTCAAATTTTGCGGTTGCGTCGTCTTTTCTTGAAAAAATTCGAGGGCACGAATCCGTGGGCCGTAAAGCACTGGAGCAGACGCCATCTCATCTTGCTTGTCCATCGCAGAACGAAGTGTCGGCCGGGCAGTAGCGCAGGTCGTTCGGACTTCCTAAGTCTTCGGGACGATTCATCGAGGAAGACATCATGACCGACTTTCCCTATGAGAGTGCGCTTATCGTCGGCGCGGGCTCCGGCATCAGCGCATCGCTCGCCCGGCAATTGTCGGCGCAGGGCGTCAAGGTCGGGCTCGCCGCCCGCAATATCGAGAAATTGCAGGGGCTCATCAAGGAGACCAGCGCCAGCGCCTTTACCGCCGACGTCTCCCAGCCTGCGAGCGTCGTGGCACTGTTCGAACAGGCCGCTGCCGCAATAGGCGGGCCTGACGTGGTGATCTTCAATGCCAGCGCGCGTCAGCGCGGCCCGCTGGCCGAACTCGATCCCGCCGATGTCGAGAAGGCGATTGCGACCACCGCTTTCGGCGGTTTCCTGGTGGTGCAGCAGGCGGCGCGGCGGATGATCCCGCGCGGCCGCGGCGCCATCCTCATCACCGGCGCCTCGGCAAGCGTGAAGGGCTTTGCGCAATCGGCGCCCTTCGCGATGGGCAAGTTCGCGTTGCGCGGCCTTGCGCAGAGTGCCGCCCGCGAACTCGGGCCGATGGGCATTCATGTCGCGCATTTCGTCATCGACGGCGCGGTGCGCTCGCAGATCCGGCCGGACCGGGCGGAAAAGCCTGATGGCACGCTGCTGCCGGATGCGATCGCCCAGACCTATATCGATGTGCTTCGCCAGCACCGCAGCGCATGGTCGCTGGAGGTTGAAGTCCGGCCCTGGACGGAGAGCTTCTGAGCCCTGCTGGGCGGCTATCGCTACGAATATTACGATACTCCCGACACCGATCTCGGCCAAGTCTTCGTCTATGGCCCTGAAGGCGTGAAGATCGAGCTGCAATATCCAGGCCGGCCTGAGCGCGCGAGCGGCCATTCGATATGACGCGTTCGGGGGCAATTGCCCCCAAAAACGGCGTTTGGAACACAAACGTTAAAAAATTCCCATCGGCATTAACGGCTTGTTTACCACGTTTCGTGAAAGGTGCGGATTGAGCAGTAGCGATCCGCATTCCTTTTCCCAGTCTCGCGTTCCCTAAGGATGCCGCTACACCGTTCAGCTTGAGGAAAGTCTAATTGACTATCGTCTTATGAATGGTGCGCTCCGGTCCCCGTAAAGAGGCGGGCAGCAGACGGAAAAGCCAAAGATCGAGCTCTGACGAGAGGTCGAGCAGTCGAAGCGAGCAAGAAGATGAACGGATCGCGATCAAATCCTTCCCGACAGTCCGACAGGACCTCGCTCGATGCGCTGAACCGCACGATCGAAGGGCTGGAGGCGCGCATCGAAGGGCTGATGGGCAGCGGGCGCGAACAGCGGCCGCGCACGGCAACGGCCGAGCGCGACCCTTATGCCGCTTCCCATGCTCCCCGGCCCGCAAAGGCCCCGCCCGAGCCGCGGCCGGATCCGCTCGCCGAAATCCGTCAACGCCAGCGCGCGCTTGAAGCCGGCCGCGAGCGGCCTTACGCACGCGAGCAGGCCCCTCAGCTTCGTGAACCCACGCCGCGCGCCGCCGCCCCAGTGCCGGCACCCGCCTTCCGCGCGGGCGACGACACGATGACGGAGATCGCCCAGGCGCTCGTCAACTTGCGACAAGACCTGAAGCGCGACATTTCCGAGGGCGTCACCCGCGAGATGAACGCGCTACGCACCGAGCTGCGCGAAATCAAGACAAATGCCGGGGACGGCCGTTTCGCCGACGACATACGCGCGGACATGGGCCGCCTGGCCCAGAGCATCACCCAGCTGACCGGCCGCTCCGCTGCACCGGAGGCTGCCGGCCTGCGCGAGGATTTCGAAGAGCTGCGCTCGCTGATGGACGGGCTGGCGCGCGAGGATTCGCTGCGCCATTTGGAAAACCGCTGGGATGGCTTCGAAAACCGGCTTGCGGCGCTCGATACCGAGGGGTTGCAGGAAGAGCTCGTTTCGCTCGCCTATCGGCTCGACGATATCAAGCGCCATATCGGCGGCATGGGCGAAAGCCCGGCCGTTCGGGCGCTGGAAGACAAGCTGATCTCAATCGCCACGGCGATGGAGCATTTCGGCAATATGATCCAGCCGCACGACCGGGTCATGTCCGAACAGTTCGCCGCCATGGACATGCGTCTCGACGAGATCAGCCGGGCAATCGCGGCAAGCGGGCGCACGGCGACTGCGAATGATCCGGGCATGATGCAGCGGCTGGAAAGCCGGCTTGCGGCGCTCGCCGACCAGATCGACCTGATGAGCCATGATGCGGCGAGCCGCGTGAACCCGGCCGACGAACTGGCGATGCGGCTGGAGGCGCTGACGGGACGCGTCGAGGAGTTGACGAAGGCGGAAGCGACGTCGCGGCTCGACGAACGGCTGGAACATCTTTCCTATCTGCTGGAGCGCACGCAGGAGACGGCACCGCAGGCCGACCTCACCGGCACGCTTTCCGACATTTCCCGCAAGATCGACGCGCTTGAGAACGGCGCCGTCAACGACGTACTGGCGCAGCGGCTCGACCATCTCGCCCGGCGCATCGACGAGATGGCCCATCAGCAGTTGACACCGGCACCGGCCGCGGTAGTCGACGACGGCGCCTTCCTGCGTCTCGAAGGACGGCTGAGTGACATTGCCGCCCGGCTGGAAGAGAGCACATCGGCAGCGCCGACCGATCCGCGGGCGCTGAAGAACCTCGAAGACCAGATCGCCAATCTTTCGGCACTGATGAGCGCGCCGCGCGAAAGCGCTGTAATACCCCCCGAACTCGACCAGCGCATGGGCGCGATCGAAGATTACATGGCGACAAGCGATGAATATATCATCGAGGCGGCACGCCAGGCAGCAGAGGCCGTCGTCGAAGCCTATTCGCGCCATGGCGGCCCGCAGGGTGTCATGCCTGCAGCCGACATGTCGGCGCTGACGGCGCTGGCCGAGGATCTGCGCCACCTCGAAGATCTCAGCCGCGACAGCGAGGAACGCACGCACAAGACTTTCCAGGCGCTGCACGAGACGCTGGTGCATATCGCCGATCGGCTCGACGGCATGGAAGATCGCGGCCGGCCCGCCGCGCAGATGCCGATCGCCGACGTCGATTTCGATGTCGATCCCTATGCGCTGATGGTGGCCGAAGCCGAGATGAACAGGACGCCGGCCGCTGCCCCGACAGCGAAGGCTTCTCCTGTTATCCGCACGGCCGAGGTCGCCGCCGAACCTGCCGCCCCGGCGCAAACCACAGCCATGAGCGGAACGAGCGCGATCGCCATCGAAGCCGCGACCAGGACAACGGAGACGGCAGCGACATCGCCAGGGACACAGGCACCGGCAAAGGCCAGCCTGCTCGCCAGCCTCGGCAAGCGGCTGATACCCGGCAAGAAGGCCGAGAGCCGGGCGACCGAACGCCCGATGATCGACCCCGCGCCGTCGATCGATCCCACCGATGTGGTGCCGACGGATGCGGCAAACGAACTGCTCGAGCCGGGCTCGGGCACACCTGACGTGAAGAAGATCCTTGAACGGGTTCGCGCCAGCCAGAGTGCGGCACGCGGCAAACCTGCCGGCGAAACCGATCGCGCGGATTATATCGCTGCTGCGCGCCGTGCGGCGCAGGCGGCCGCGATGGAGGTGGATGCCAATCCGAAGCAGGCAACCGTCAAGGCCGAGAAGAAGGGCGCGAATGCCGGCAAGGCTTCTGACAAGACTTCCGACAAGACTGGCAAGACCAGCGCCTTTTCGCGCTACCGGCGGCCGATCCTGCTGGCCGTCGGCGCCGTGCTGCTCGCCATCATGGCCTTTCCGCTTGCCCGAACGCTGACAAGCGGCGAGCGCGCGCCGCAGCCGCCAGCGGAAGTCTCGGCGCTGACCGGCGCGGAAAACCCGCCGCCGGCCTTGCCTGACGCGACACCTGCCCAGCCGGATGCCGCCGCTCTCGGAACGACCGCTCCGGCAGCGGATGCCACGCCGCCCGCTGCTGAACAGGCGCAGCCGGAAACAACCCCGCCGGCGGCCGGCGAGCATCTGACCGACGTGACGCCGCTTGACGGCGAAGGGGCTGCGACATTCGCCCCTCCCGGTCCGTCGGCTGCGGCACAGGAGACATCGGGCTTCGTTCCAGCACCCGCACCGCAGGCCGCCATCACTATTCCCGACACGGTCCAGCCGAAATCGCTTGCCGATGCGGCGAGCGGCGGCGATGCGCTGGCACTGTTCGAGATCGGCGCGCGTTATTCCGATGGCCGCAACGGCATGGCGGTCGATCAGAAGCAGGCCGCAGGCTGGTACCAGCTTTCGGCCGACAAGGGCTTTGCGCCGGCGCAATACCGCCTCGGCAGCATGTACGAAAAGGGCAACGGCGTCGAACGCGACATCGCCAAGGCGAAGGGTTTTTACGAGCAGGCGGCAAACCAGGGCAATGCCAGCGCCATGCACAATCTTGCGGTGCTCTACGCCTCCGGCGCGCTCGGCCAGCAGGATTATGCGACGGCCGCCTCGTGGTTCACCAAGGCTGCGAACCTCGGCATCACCGACAGCCAGTTCAACCTGGCAATCCTCTGCGCACGCGGCAACGGCGTTCCGGCGGATCTCGAAGAGTCCTACAAGTGGTTTGCGATCGCCGCCAAGGCCGGCGACAAGGATGCGGCGCAGAAGCGCGACGAAGTGGTCAAAGCCATGAAACCCGACCAGCTCGAACGGGCGCGCGCCAAGGCCGAACGCTGGAAGGCGGAGCCGGTCGACCATCGCACGAACGCCATCGACATCCCCGACGAATGGGCGGGCACCGGCGCGAAGACGGCGAGCGTCGACATGAAGAAGGCGGTCCGCAATATCCAGGCGATCCTCAACAATAACGGCTTCGACGCCGGCGTGCCGGACGGCGAAATGGGCGCGAAGACCGTGACGGCGATCAAAAACTTCCAGAAGTCCGTCGGGCAGGAGCCGGACGGCAAGGTGACCGACGCGACCGTGAAAGCGCTGCTCGAACGCAACAAACAGGGCAGCAAGGCAATCTGAGGCCTGCGTCGCATCGACGCGGGATCGTCTCGACTCTCTCTTCCGGAGATGAAAAACGCCTGGCGGCACTATGCCGCAAGGCTTTTTCCAATTTTGCCGTCGCCTGTCACAAAACCTGAAAAAAGCCGGATTATGCCCGGACATATCGATCCGCGCATCCGGCGAATCCTCTGCCACCGATCTCTCCGTCAATCTCTATGGCTAATCACGGGGCCGATCGAAAGCCTCTGGCAACGATTTCACAGTATGGTGCGCATTCGAACGGGGACGTGACAAGAAACCGCCCGGCAGGAGCGGTCATCATTCGGGGTCGGCTGTGACAATCTATCTGCCCATCGCAGAATTGTCGGTGAATATCTTCATCATTCTCGGCATGGGGGCGGCCGTCGGATTCCTGTCTGGAATGTTCGGAGTCGGTGGCGGTTTTCTCATCACGCCGCTGTTGATCTTCTACAACATTCCCCCCGTCGTCGCCGTCGCGACCGGCGCCAACCAGGTTGTGGCGTCGTCGATATCGGGCGCGATCACGCATTTCCGGCGCGGCTCGCTCGACGTCAAACTCGGCACGGTGCTGCTGGTCGGCGGCCTTGCGGGTGCGACGGTCGGCATCTGGATCTTCTCTTTACTGCGTGCTATCGGCCAGCTCGATCTCATCATCTCGCTGATGTATGTGATCTTCCTCGGCACCGTCGGCGGACTGATGCTGCTCGAAAGCGTCAATGCCATGCGGCGGGCAGCGCGCAACGAGCCGCCCGCACCGCGCAAGCCCGGTCACCAGCACTGGGTGCACAAGCTGCCGCTGAAGGTGCGCTTCAAGAAATCGAAGATCTTTCTCAGCGTCATTCCGATCGTCGCGCTTGGCTTTGCGATCGGCATCCTCACCTCGATCATGGGTGTCGGCGGCGGCTTCATCATGGTGCCGGCGATGATCTACCTGCTGCGTATCCCGACCAATGTCGTCGTCGGCACCTCACTGTTCCAGATCATCTTCGTGACCGCCTATACGACGATCGTGCAGGCGGCGACGAACTTTTCCGTCGACATCGTGCTCGCCTTCATCCTGATGGTGGCAGGTGTCATCGGGGCGCAATACGGCGTGCGCGTCGGCCAAAAACTGCGCGGCGAGCAGCTGCGCGCCCTGCTCGGCCTGCTGGTGCTCGCCGTCGGCGTGCGTCTTGCGATCGCGTTGGTGGTGACGCCGGCCGACGTCTATTCGGTGGTGATGGGAGCAGGCAATTGACGCGTCTGCTGACTTTCGCCATCGCATTGCTTTGCCTGCTGCCGGCTGTTGCCGGAGCGCAGTGGTTGCCGGGGCAAGCAACGGAAGCGGTGCGTGAAGGGTTGGAAATCGGCACGTCGACCAGTGAAATCGCCATCACCTCGGATTTCCACGGCGCGGATCTGACCATCTTCGGGGCGCTCTCGAATACCGACCAGCTGCTGCTCGCCATCGGTCAATATGACGTGGTCGTGGTGCTGGAGGGCCCGCGCGAGGACGCGACGGTGCGCAGGAAGGAACGCGTCTTCGGCATCTGGGTGAACACCCGCTCGATGACCTTCGAAGCGGTGCCGCATTCCTATTCGATGTCGAGCTCGCGCATGATCGACGATCTGACAACACCGCTCGAGCTGACCGATCAGGGGATCGGCATCGACCACATTCCGCTGACGCCGGTCGGCTTCGTCGGCGACGGTAGCAATCTCGGCGAGTTCCGCGATGCCTTCCGGCGACTGCAGCAGGGCGGCGGGCTCTACGACCGCAACCCGAGCGGCGTGCGGTTCGTTTCCTCCAACCTCTTCAAGGCGAGCCTGCGCTTGCCAGCAAACATTCCGAACGGCGTGCACACCGTGCGCGCCTATCTGTTCAAGAGCGGGCTTTTCGTGACCGAGAAATCGCTGCCACTGCGGGTCATCAAGACCGGCATCGAGCAGACGATCACCGATGCGGCGCATGAGCAGCCGATCCTCTACGGCTTTGCGGCCGTGCTGCTCGCCGTGATCACCGGCTGGGGTGCCAGCCTGATCTTCCGCAAGGACTGATCCACAGCCAAGGCGCTCAGGATTTCCTCCCGAATAGGCTCGGCAAGGCGCTGAGCACGAAGGCCTGGGCGAGCAGCCGCTTGCCCGAATGTTTGCTCCAAAAAAACCGCTTGCATTTCGCTATCAGTCGACCTAACTTCTAACCAGTTGCTAAACACAACCGGTTTTGATGGACGGCAATTCAGAAGGAGGATGGAAATGAGAAAGCTTGTTGTCTGGAACCTGATGACACTCGACGGTTATTTCGAAGGCACGAAGCCATGGGATATCGACTTCCACAATCTCGCCTGGGGGCCTGAGCTGCAGCGCTATGCCGAACAGTTCGGCAGGGAAAGCGATCTGCTGGTGTTCGGCCGCAAGACCTATGAGGGCATGGCCTCCTACTGGCCGACCGCCGAGGGCGAAGGTGAGATCAAAGCCTATATGAACGGCATCGCCAAGATCGCCGTGTCGCGGACGATGAGCGAGCCCGGCTGGAACAATGCCCGCGTCGTCAGCGATCCGATCCCCGAATTGACGCGGCTGAAGCAGGAGAACGGCAAGATGATCTTGATCTTCGGCAGCGCCGAGCTTGCCGACAGCCTGCTGAAAGCCGGCCTTATCGACGAAATCAGGGTTTGCCTGGTGCCGGTGATCCTCGGCGGCGGCAATCCGCTTTTCAAGCCGGCAGAGAGCCAGGTGCCGCTGAAGCTCATCGAATCCTCGACGACGGAAGGCGGTGCGATGATCCTGCGCTACGAGCCCGTCAAAGCGTAGTGGATGGGATGCCATCCAGATGGTCAGGCCAGGGTATCGATCCCTGGCCGCACAGGGAAGCAGCCGGGGAAGTTCGCATTCGACTAAAAACCGGTTTTTAACATTTACGAGTTAGTAATCTCTCGGAAACGAGAGGTTTTGTCATGCGTACTCGTATCGTTCTGACGGCCGTGGGTCTCGCGCTGCTTGCCGGCTGCGCGACGGCGCCGAAGCAGACGAGGAACATCTGTGCCGTCTTCGACGAGCGCGACGGGCTCTTCTCCAGCTGGCAGAGCGCCGCCGAACGGACGGAGAAGAAATACGGCGTGCCCGTGCCGATCCTGATGGCGACGATGTATACCGAATCCGGCTTCCAGCCCTATGCGCGGCCGCCGCGCACCAAGCTGTTCGGCTTCATTCCCTGGACCCGTCCTTCGACAGCCTACGGCTATTCGCAGGCGCTCGACGGGACCTGGGATCACTACCAGTCGCAGACGGGGAACTGGACCGCGCGGCGGGCGAACTTCGCCGACGCGATCGATTTCATCGGCTGGTATCATTACCAGAACAGCCTGGAGACCGGCATTCCGCTGAACGATGCCTATAATCTCTACCTTGCCTATTATTCCGGGCCGACGGGATACAAACGCGGAGACTGGCGCTCGAACAGGCAATTGCAGCAGACGGCGCAGAAGTTTGCGCGGATGGCAGGGACGTATCAGCGGCAGCTGCAGGAGTGCGATTGAGTTAGGTGGTGCCGTGCCAGCCCGCCGACCTGGAATAACAGGCGCTATCCCCACAAATTCCCATACCGCACCGAATAAATCCGGTCCTTGCCGAGCAGATGCGCCACCAGCAAAGCCTTGTCGAACAGGCCCTTCATCGCCTGATGGCCGAGATCGAGACCGCCGCTCATGACGCCGAAGGCCGGCATCAGCAGGCGGGCGCCGTCGGTGGCAAAGCACGGGCGGCGGACGGATTTCTCGCGGCGGCGGACGGTCGCCGACGGGTGCAGGTGGCCGGCGATTTCGCCGCTCTGCAAGCCGTTCTTCGGCTCGTGCCGGAAGGTCAGGCCGGCATAATGCATCTCGTCGACAGATGTGCCCGGCAGATCGACGATGCCATCCGGATCATGGTTGCCATTGATCCAGATCCATTCGCGGCCGCGCGCCATCTCGACGATCAGGGCGCGAAAATTCTCCGGCAGGTGCTTGGAACCGATGCGGTCGTGGAAATTGTCGCCGAGCGAGATGACGAGCTTCGGGTCATAACGCGAGATGACGGCGGCAAGGACAGTCAGCGTCGCCAGCGTATCGTAAGGCGGCAGCATCATGCCGCGGCGGGCGAAGGCTGCTCCCTTTTCCAGATGCAGGTCGGAGACGACGAGCAGGCCGGCATCGGGCAGATAGAGGGCGCCGAGCGGATCGCAGACGGCGGCAATGCCATGGACCGATGTCTCGATGCCCGGCATCGCGGCAAGTCCCGATATGTCGCGCGCCAGCGCCAGGCGGTTCATCACGGTCGTCATTCCTAAATCGTCGTCAGGGCCTAAATCGTCAGGCCCTCATTCTCATCAGGCCCGATTCTCGTCAAGCGAGCGCTTCGGCGATCAGATCGTCCGCCGCCTCGGCCAGGAGCACGTCATGTGCCTCGCCCGGCACCGCCTCGCGTCCGATTTCCAGCATCACCGGCACGGCGAGCGGGGAAATATGGTCGAGAGCGCGATGGGTGATGTGGCCCCTGATTCGTCTCAGCATATCGCCAAGACGGCCAATATCCAAAAGTCCCGTCGCCGCATCCTGCCGCGTCGCCTGCAAGAGGATGTGATCCGGCTCGTGGCTGCGCAGCACGTCGTAGATCAGATCGGCGGAGACGGTGATCTGGCGGCCGCTCTTTTCCTTGCCCGGATGGCGGCGCTCGATCAAGCCGGCAATCACGGCGCAATTGCGGAAGGTGCGCTTCAACAGGAAGGATTCGTCGAGCCAGGCTTCGAGATCGTCGCCGAGCATGTCCTCATCGAAGAGGTCGGAGAGGTCGAGCCGGCCATTGCGGATCATCAGCCCCATATCTTCGAGGCCCCAGATGGCAAGCGAATAATCGGTGGCGACGAAACCGAGCGGCTTGGCGCCTATACGCTCCAGCCGGCGGGTGAGCAGCATGCCGAGCGTCTGGTGGGCGAGACGGCCTTCGAAGGGATAGGCGACCATATAACCGCGGCTGCCGCGCGGAAAGGTTTCGATCAGGAACTCGTCGCGCTTCGGCAGCATCGACTTGTCGTTCTGCAGCGACAGCCAGTCGCGCACCTGATCCGGCAGGTGTCGCCAGCGATCGGGATCGGCGATCATCGCCCTCACCTGCTCGGCGAGATAGGTCGACAGCGGAAACTTGCCGCCATTATAGGATGGGATTTTCGGATCGAGCGAAAAGGCCTGCGAGGCGAGGCACTCGTTTTCACGGATGCCCTCGAAGCGCAGCACCTTGCCGGAGAAGACGAAGGTATCGCCCGGCGACAATTGCTCGAGGAAATATTCTTCGACCTTCCCCAACGTGGCACCGCCGCGGCCGATTCTGCCGCCCTCGCCGCGCTTGACCATGCGGATATTCAGCATCGGGCTTTCGACGATGGTGCCGAGGTTGAGGCGGTATTGCTGAGCGACCGCAGGATTGGAGACGCGCCAGCGGCCCTCCGCGGTCTTGCGGATACGGGCGTAGCGCTCATAGGTGCGGAGCGCATACCCCCCGGTCGCGACGAAATCGACGATGCGCTCGAAGGTCTCCCAGCTCAGATCGGCATAGGGCGAGGCGCTGATGATTTCATCGTAGAGTTCGAGCATGTCGAAGGGTTCGGCGCAGGCCATGCCGAGCACATGCTGGGCGAGCACGTCGAGCGCGCCGCGGCCGACCGGCGGGGTGTCCTGCGCGCCGATATAATTGGCATCGAGCGCTGCCTGGCACTCCATGACCTCGAAACGGTTGGCCGGCACGAGGATCGCCTTCGAGGGCTCGTCCATGCGGTGGTTGGCGCGGCCGATGCGCTGGGCAAGACGCGAGGCACCCTTCGGCGCGCCGACATGGATGACGAGATCGACATCGCCCCAGTCGATGCCGAGATCGAGGGTGGAGGTGGCAACGACGGCACGCAGCCGGTTTTCGGCCATCGCCGCCTCGACCTTGCGGCGCTGGGCGACATCGAGCGAGCCGTGATGGAGCGCGATCGGCAGGTTGTCGTCATTGATCGTCCAGAGCGCCTGGAACAGCATTTCCGCCTGACTGCGGGTGTTGACGAAGAGCAGCGTCGTGCGATGTTCGAGGAGCTTGTTGTAGACGTCGGGAATGGCGTATCGGGCGGCATGGCCGGCCCAGGGGATGCGCTCCTCGGTCGACAGGATCGAGATATCGGGCTTCGCGCCGCCTTCGACGACCACGAGCCCTGCATGATGCTCGCTACCCTCTTCCTGGCCGACCAGCCATTTCTGCAGGTCCATGGGTTCGGCGACGGTCGCCGAAAGGCCGATCGTCTGGAGACCAGGGGCAAGGCGGCGCAGGCGGGCAAGGCCGAGCGAAAGCATATGGCCGCGCTTGGAGGTGACGAGCGAATGCAGTTCGTCGAGGACGACATATTTCAGGTCCTTGAAGAAGCGCTCGGCCTCGCGGTTCGCCAGAAGCAGGGCGACCTGTTCGGGCGTCGTCAGCAGAATATCCGGCGGGTTGAGCTTCTGGCGCTGGCGCTTGGCGTTCGGCGTATCGCCGGTGCGGTTTTCGACGGTGACCGGCAGGCCCATCTCCTCGACCGGCTTCATCAGGTTGCGCTCGATATCGATGGCAAGCGCCTTCAGCGGCGAGACATAGAGCGTATGGATGCCGGTGAAGGCAGAGCCCGGCGGGATCTTGCCGCGGCGGGTGAGATCGGTGAGCGAGGGCAGGAAACCGGCGAGCGTCTTGCCGGCGCCGGTCGGCGCAATCAGCAGCGTACTGTCGCCGGCCTCGGCGCGGGTAAGCAGCTCCAGCTGATGGGCGCGCGGGCGCCAGCCCTTTTCCGCAAACCAGCGGGCAAAGGCGGCAGGAAGCAGGGCACGGGCTTCGGAATCGATCTGGTCCACGCCCTGAAAGTAGTCAAACGCCGGGGAAAAAGAAGAGCGGCGGCTTTTCACATGGCGATATAGCGGTCCTTGCGGTGGTTGATGGCAATCGTGAGGTTGAGAACGATCGCGCCGAGCACGGAGCAGGCGATGATGAAGGGGCTTGCGACGAAGAAGGAGAGCGCCAGGATGATGCCGTCGAAGCCAAGCTGGACGAAGCCGGCGCGCCAGCCGAAGCGATCCTGGATATAGAGGGCGAGAATGCCGATGCCGCCGAGGCTGGCGCGGTGGCGGAAGAGCGCCAGCATGCCGGCGCCGATGACGAGGCCACCGAACAGCGCACCGGCGATAGGATCGACATGCGCCATGCTGATGAAGCCTGGGACGAATTCCGACAGGACCGAGGTGAGCGCGATGGCGGCGAAGGTCTTCATGGTAAAGGCGGCGCCCAAGCGGCGGAAGGCGAGATAATAGAAGGGCAGGTTCACGACGAAAAAACAGAGGCCGAAGCTGAAGCCCGTCGCATAATGGGCGAGGAAGGCAAGGCCCGCCGTGCCGCCGGCAAGCAGCCCCGCTCCGGAGAGAAGCGATACGCCGAGCACGGCAAGCATGCTGCCGGCGACGATGCCCTGGGCGTCGTCGAACAGCGAATGACGATCGGCGCTGGAATTCAGAAGGCCTGCGAAAGCGTTGGATGCCATGTTGTTCCCCTGTCGGCTTTTCCGTCTTCTATCCGCGGTCAGGATAAAGGCAAGCGGCAAGCAACAAGGACGCCTCTTGACTTCAGACTTAATCATGGATATTTTTTATCCACGAATTGAGGAGGCCACGAGCATGAAAATGAGCGATGGGGTTGAGCAGGCCATTCACTGCGTTGCGATGCTTGCCGGCCTCTCCGAAGGCAGCGTGCTTTCGGCCGCCGCACTGGCGGAATTCCACGGCGTCTCGACAAGTTATCTGCTGAAGCATCTGCAGGCGCTGTCGGGCGCCGGCATCCTCGATACCGTGCCGGGGCCGAAGGGCGGATACAGGCTGGCAAAAGCGCCGAAGGAGATTTCGCTGCTCGACATCGTGCTCGCGGTCGAGGGGTCAGCACCGGCATTCCGCTGCGCTGAAATCCGCCAGCGCGGACCCAACCCGGTCTCCGATCGCTTGTTCGCCCAGCCCTGCACCATCAACGCGGCGATGCTGAAAGCCGAACGGGTCTATCGCGCCGAGCTCGCCAAGACGAGCCTGGCCGATATCGGCATCGAACTTGCCGCCGTCGACGACGGATCGATCGCAGCTAGAGCCTGCGCCTTCCTTGAAATCCATGAACGCAAGACGGCTCGTTGAGCCACAACAAAGGAGAAAGACCATGCAACCACGCTTCAACTTCGCCAAAGCCGCCCCCGATGCCTACAAGGCGGTCGCAGCACTCGAGCAATATGTCCAGTCCTCCGGGCTGGAGCGCCGCTTCATCCACCTGATCAAGCTGCGCGCTTCGCAGATCAACGGCTGTGCCTATTGCGTCGACATGCATGTAAAGGAAGCCCGCCACGATGGGCTCTCCGAACAATGGATCAACCTGATGTGCGTCTGGCGGGAATCCCCGGTCTATGATGCTCGCGAACGGGCGCTGCTCGGCTGGGTGGATTCAGTGACCAATATCGCCAAAACAGGCGCGCCGGATGCCGACTACGAGACGCTGAAGGCCCATTTTTCCGAGGAAGAAATGACGAAGATCACGGTGGCGATCGGCGCCATCAACATCTGGAATCGGCTTGCCGTCGGCTTCCGCTCGCAGCATCCGCTCGATGCGGCGCAGAAGGCAGCGTGATCGAAATCCGCTTGCAGGGAATTCATCCTGGCAACCGACCCGAAAATCTCGGGTCGGTCGAATATCGGGTTACTCGTGATTCCTGGCGGCCCGTACGGCAACGGCGTCAAACCGATTGCCCGAGAGGTCGATGCTGTTGAATAGATCGCGAACGACTTTCGCAATTTCTTCTGCGGAAGTGCCCTTGGCATATTCTTCCTGCATACGGCGTCTGACAAGTTTTTCCAAATCTGACATAACTCACCTCATCAAATCCGGCGCGAGATGAGTTTCGCGCCGCAACCGATCACAGGCAAGTTACGTTTTGTTTAGAATGGCTTACCGATTTGTAACGTTGGAGCATGTCGCGCAAAAGTGTGCAGCGGTTTTGCGATAACGAAATGCGCAAAACTAAAGCGCGATGTAACGGTCGGCGCGGTGGTTAATGGCGACGAAGAGGTTGAGGACGACGGCGCCGAGCACCGAATAGAAGACGACAGGCGGCGTGGTGACGAAGAAGGCGGCGGCGAGCACGCACATGTCGATGGCGAGCTGGACGAGGCCGGCGCGGATGCCGAAACGCTCCTGCAGGTAGATGCCGAGAATGCCGACGCCGCCGAGGCTGGCGCGGTGACGATAGAGCGCCAGCAGGCCGAAGCCGAGCAGCAGGCCGCCGAGAAGTGCCGCCCAGGCCGGATGAATGCTTGAAATGGACAAGAAGCGCGACTGCACATCGGCAAGCACCGACGTCAGGCCGATGGCGATGAAGGTCTTGATGGTGAAGGCCATGCCGAGGCGCTTCCAGGAGAGATAGAAGAACGGCAGGTTGAGCAGGAAGAAGGCCAGACCGAAATTGGCGCCGAAGGCATAATGCAGGAGGAAGGCCACGCCGGCCGTGCTGCCGGTCAGAAGGCCAGCGCTGGCGAGCACATAGAGGCCGAGCGCCGCAACGAGGCTGCCCGAGAATATGCCCTGCACATCTTCGATCGGCGTGTGGCGCGTCGCAGTCGTATTCCAAAAACCAAGGGCATTGATGAGCTGTGTCATGTCGCCAGTCTCCACGGCAGACGAGTTCAAGAACGCGCTTGGGAAGGCCCGGGCGCGGCGGAATTTTGGATCATGAAAGGAGCCCGAGCGCCTCGGCGTAATATTGCCGGGCTCTCAGCCGATGTGGTGCAGTATCGGGTTTTTCGGTCCTGCGATCAAGCGAAATAGGTAAGCCATACTGACCTATTAAAAAATCGCAAGAAATGTTCGCTCACGCTGGCTTCTGCGCAAGGAACAGAATGCCGGAAACCGGTTTGCCGCCATCTTTGCGAATGACCGACTTGACGGTCTTCAGGATCTCCAGCCCGTAACGGGCAAGAAGCGTCCTGACATAGCTTTCCGAATGGGCGTAACGCAGCGACGGGGCGAGATGAAAGCGCTCGCCGTCCCCCGCATCCTCGACGGAAAAGGCTATATCGGCGCCTGCTGCAGCGAGTTCTCCGATGATGGCAAAGACGCTTTCGAGATTGCCGAGATACATCAGCACATCGGCCGCCGTCACCAGGTCGGCGCGATGGCGTGCCGCATCTGCAAAGAGGCCGGAAAGATCGGGCGCGAGCGAGAGATCGGCCTGGGCGAGACTGTCATAGACCTGTTTCTCGGCGGCCTTTGCCAGCATGTTCTGGGAGAGATCGAAGCCTTCGAGGCGGCCGACACGTCCGCGGATTTCAGGGCCGAGCAGGCCGGTGCCGCAGCCGAGATCGACGGCGAGTTCATAGCGCCTGCCGGTTGAGGCGATAAGCGCTGCAAGCTTCTGCGGGACGCTGTAGTCGAGCTTTTCGACAAGGGCTGATTCGAAACGGTCGGCATAGTCGTCGAAGAGGCGCTCGATATAGCGGCTCGGCGGTTGGTCGGGCATGGCCGCGCCGCCGAGAAGGGCGATCTTGAGGGTTGCACCGAAAATATCATCGGGATCGAGGGCAAGCGTCCTGCGATAGGCCTCGATCGCAACGTCGCCCCTGCCCGACTTTTCGCGATAGGTGGCGAGGCGATACCAGCCGGCGGCCCAGGCAGGCACGAGCTCGAGGGCCTGTTCCATCAGCTCGGCGGCCGCTTCCGGCTCACCGCCTTCTTCAAGCATCCTGGCATAATCGGCGCGGCGGTCGGCGATGACATCGCCGGAGGAAAGCTGATGGGGTTGCATCAATGGGCCTTATTGGTTCGCCGCATTTGGCGGCGGCCACAAAAAAACTCAAGTCCTATTTCAGAGGCGAAGCGGCCAATTCCGGAAAGGGCTTGCGGGCGCCGCGCCGCGACCTTATTCCAAGGGCAAACAGGAGATGGCTTATGTCCGATCAGGCGAACAGGTTCCTCGGCGATTCAATCGGCCGCACATTGATAAAGCTTATCGTGGTGTCGCTGATCGTCGGTTTCGTCATGACCGTCTTCGGCCTGACGCCGTGGGCCATCATCTACGGCATACGCGATTTCATCCTGGAGATCTGGTACCGGGGCTTCTCGGCCCTGGGGCGCGTCGGCGACTATCTCCTCCTCGGCGCGACGATCGTCATCCCGCTCTTCATCATCCTTCGTCTTTTCAGCTACCGCCGGTAACATGACATCCATCGATCTTTCCAGGCGCGGCCTGCTGCGCCTTTCCGGACTTGCGCTCGCCGCCGGCATTGCCGGCTGCACCACGACACCGCGGATGGCCGGCACGCCGTCGGAGGGCGAGGACGAGACGGCGAGCGTACTGCCGCTCGTCAACCAGCTCAGGGCCAAGAACGGCCTTCCGCCGCTTGCCGTCGATCCGGCGGCGAGTACTGCCGCCTTGTTCCAGGCGAAACGCATGGCGAGTGCCGGCAAGATGACGCATCTCATGGGCATGACCGACAGTTTCGGCGCGCGGGTCAAGGCGAGCGGCGTGCGGCTGCCGGCAGCGGAAAACATCGCGTCGGGCCAGCAGAGCGTCGAGGCCGTGGTGACAGCCTGGATTAACTCGCCGCATCACCTGGAAAACATGCTTGGACGGTACGGCGGCCTTGGCGTCGCCGTCGCCCATAATACATCTTCCAGGAACCTGCCCTATTGGGCCATGGTGCTTTCCAGCTGAGGTGATTCCGCCTGCAGCAGTTCAAATGCAGCGTCTTTTGCGCGTCTGAAACGACGCAAGGCGCTGCCGCGACGAGGCCGGCATGGATACACGCAGCAATCACAACGCGCTTGCATTCGACGTGACGCACCTGATGGTGCTGTCGATCGCCATTCCGATGACGCTCGGCTTCATGACGACGCCGCTCCTCGGGCTGACGAACACCGCCGTCGTCGGCCGCATGGGCAATGCGGAAGCGCTGGCCGGGCTGGCGATCGGCGCGATGCTGTTCGATCTGATCCTCGGCAGCTTCAACTTCCTGCGTGCCTCGACGACCGGGCTGACGGCGCAGGCCTATGGCCGTCACAACCTGCACGAGCAGCAGGCGGTCTTTTCCCGGGCGATGATTTCGGCGCTCGGCTGCGGACTGGCGCTGCTCTGTCTTTCGCCGCTGCTGATGGCGGCGGGGTTGAGGCTGATGGGGGCGGAAGGGGCGATCGCCGAGGCGACCAGCACCTATTTTTCCATCCGCATGCTGGCAGCACCCGCGGCACTGGCCAATTATGCCATCCTCGGCTTCGTGCTCGGGCGCGGACAGGGCAATGTCGGACTGCTGCTGCAGGCGATCATCAACGGCATCAACATCCTGCTTTCCATCTATCTCGGCCTGACGCTCGATTGGGGCGTGGCGGGGGTCGCCTGGGGAACGATGGCCGGCGAAAGCGTCGGCGCGCTCGCCGGGCTTTTCATCGTGCTCAGCGGCTTCGGCAAGGCAGCGCGGCCGGCATGGTCCGAGGTCTTTTCCCGGCACCGGCTGGCCGAGCTTTTCGCGCTCAACCGCGACATCCTGATCCGCACCTTCGTGCTGATCGGCGCCTTCACCATCATGACGCGGATCGGCACCAGCTTCGGCGCAGTGACGCTTGCCGCCAATGCCGTGGTGATGAATTTCTTCCTGCTGTCAGGCTATTATCTCGACGGGCTTGCCAATGCCGCCGAACAGATCATCGGCCGGGCAATCGGCGCGCGCTACCGGCCGGCCTTCGACCGCGGGCTGAAGCTCACGACCTTGTGGTCCTTCGGGCTGGCGGCGCTCGGCTCGGCCTTCTTCTTCCTCGCCGGCCCCTGGCTGATCTCGGTGCTGACGACCTCGCCGGAGGTGCGGCAGGCGGCCGAAACCTATCTGCCCTGGGCGGCGGTGACGGGCCTGACAGGCGCGCTCGCCTTCCTGATGGACGGTGTCTTCATCGGCGCCACATGGTCGGTCGACATGCGCAACCGGATGCTGATATCTTTTGCCGGCTATCTCTTGATGCTCGCGGTCTTCGTGCCGCTCTTCGGCAATCACGGCCTCTGGCTGGCGATGAACGCCTTCCTGCTCTTTCGCGGTTTCTTCCTGGCGATGCTGGTCAAGCAACGGGCCGATCAGACCTTTCGCGCTGCCCAGTAATCGACCCTGGAATCGCGCATTTCGCGGATCGAGCCGGCCTTTTCGCGGTCCAGAAGTTTCGACAGGCCGCGGACGATATCGCCGGCCAGGCCGGGGCCCTCATAGACCATGCAAGAATAGAGTTGGACGAGATCGGCACCCGCCCTGATCTTCTCCAGCGCGGTCTCGGCCGAGGAAACGCCGCCGACGCCGATGATCGGCAGATCAGGACCGACCCGCTTGCGCATCCTGGCGAGTACCGCGGTCGACTTTTCGAACAGCGGCACGCCGGAGAGGCCACCCGCCTCCTTCGCCTGGCGCTGATCCTTAAGTCCGTCGCGCGAAAGCGTGGTATTGGAGACGATCAGGCCATCAAGCGCATGCGAGAGCACTTCCGCGGCGATATCGTCCATGCCTTCCTCGGTCAAATCGGGGGCGATCTTCAGAAAGACCGGGATCTTCCGGCCGGAGGCCGCCGCCATCTCGTCGCGCGCCGCAAGCACGGCTGATAACAGCACCGCAAGGCTTTCGCGCCCCTGCAGGTCGCGCAGGCCGGGCGTGTTTGGCGAGGAGATGTTGGCGGTGAAATAGCGCGCGACGGAATAAAAGCGGCGGATGCCGGCGACATAATCGGCGATGCGATCCTCGCTGTCCTTGTTGGCGCCGATATTGACGCCGATCATGCCACCGCCCCTCAGCGCGGCGAGGCGCCCGAAGGCAGCATCATGGCCTTCATTGTTGAAGCCGAGACGGTTGATGACGGCTTCATCCTCCACCAGGCGGAAGATGCGCGGGCGCGGATTGCCGGATTGCGGCTTCGGCGTCACCGTGCCGATCTCGGTAAAGCCGAAACCGAGCTTCAGCAGCGCCTCCGGCACCTCGGCATTCTTGTCGTAGCCGGCAGCCATGCCGAGCGGATTTTCGAAGGTAAGGCCGGCAACGGTCTGGCGCAGGCGCGGATCGGGCGTGATCTGACAGGCCGGCACGAGGCCGGATTTCAAAGCGGCGATCGACATGCCGTGCGCCGTTTCCGGATCGAACAGGAAGAGACCCTTGCGGGCGAGACGCTTGAAGGGATCGATCATGGCGCGAGCTCCGGGAAGACATGGGCGCCGGCTTCGTCGAGCGGCAGCGGCGCCTCCCAGAGTACGGCGGCAAGCGGCAGATCGGCGTAGAGGTGCGGGAAGAGATCGCCGCCGCGCGAGGGTTCGAAGATCAGCCTGTCACCGAAGCCGCTGCCATCGACGGCAATCAGCAGCAGGCCGGACTGGCCGGCAAAATGCAGGGCGGCGGTCTGCTTCACCTGGTCCGCTGTCGAGAAATGGATGAAGCCGTCCTTGAGATCGATGCCGGCGCCATGAAAAGTGCCGGTTTGTCTGGCTTGCTGCCAGAGCGTTTCCGTCACGATCTTGTAAAGGGTCGGTGTCACGGTCATCATGGCCTCGCGATTGCTGGTCCTCGGTCACGAGGGCTTTGCCGGAAAGAGGCGGCGATGTCCACGCCCCGGCGCCGAAAAACGGGACAGCAATTGGCAAAATCCGGAGGATGAGACGATGAAGGTTTTGGTTCTCACACTTGGCGTTACTCTCCTGCCGCTTGCGGCCGCGGCCGTCGAACCTGATGCGGGCCGCTTCCAGCTAGAAAAGAGCGGCGACCATTTCGTCCGGCTCGACCGGCAGACCGGGGCAATGTCGATCTGCCAGGACAAGGACGACGCCCTCGTCTGCCGGATGGCGGCCGATGAACGGGCGGCCTATGAGGACGAACTCGACCGGCTGGCAAAGCGGGTGACGGCGCTCGAACAGGGCGGTGTCATCCAGCGCGCATTGCCGAGCGACGCCGAGGTCGACCGTTCGATCAGCATCATGGAGCGGATGATGAAGAGTTTCATGGGGATGGTGAAGGAGTTCCAGGCCGAGGAAAACACCAATCCCCTTCCGCAGAAGACCTGATCTGATATAGTCACTATGAGCAAGCCGGTATGCAACGCGGAGGGGCGGAGGCACATGCCGGCATGATCGGGCTCTTGGGAGGGAGTTTTCGATGCAGGAACAGACCATCATTATTGCGGACGATCATCCGCTTTTCCGTGACGCGCTGCGCCAGGCGGTGATCGGCATGGAAGGCCGGCAGTCGATCGTCGAGGCCGGCGATTTCGCCGCCGCGCGCCGGGCCGCCGGCGCCCATGCGGATGCCGACCTGATGCTGCTCGATCTCGCCATGCCCGGGGTCAGCGGCTTTTCCGGCCTGATGGCGCTGCGCTCCGAATTCGCCAGCCTGCCGATCGTCATCGTCTCGGCGACCGACGATGCGACGACGATCCGCCGGGCGCTGGAACTCGGTGCCTCCGGCTTCATATCGAAATCCTCAGGCATCGAGGACATCCGCCGCAGCATCCAAACGGTGCTTGCCGGCGACATCGCCACGCCGGAAAGCTATCGCGACGGGCAGGAGCAGGATCCCGATGTCGCCGACCTGATCCACCGCCTGCATACGCTGACGCCGCAGCAGAGCCGGGTGCTGACCATGCTCGGCGAAGGGCTGCTGAACAAGCAGATCGCCTACGAACTCGGCGTCTCCGAGGCGACGATCAAGGCGCATGTCTCGGCGATCCTGTTGAAACTCGATGTCGACAGCCGGACGCAGGCCGTCATCCAGCTCGGCAAGATCAACATGGCGATGGTCGCCTGAGCATGGCACGCCTGATGTGACAGGATTTTATTCCTCCTTTATCTTTACTCGGGCGGACCGGTCGGTTAACATTCCGCCCGGTTGAAGCGCGCCGTTGAAACAGCCGCGCAGGGATCGGGCGCACATGCTGTCACACGACCAGATTTGGGAAGCGATCGACAGGCTTGCCGGACGGCACGAGCTGACGCCATCCGGTCTTGCGCGCCGCGCCGGCCTTGACCCGACCTCCTTCAACAAGTCGAAACGGCTTTCCGCCGACGGGCGACTGCGCTGGCCCTCGACGGAATCGATCGCCAAGGTGCTCGATGCGACAGGGGCGAGCATGGAGGAGTTTCTGGCCTTCATGCGGCCGGACGCCGGCCCCTCCGAGCAGCAGGTCAAGCAACAGGAAAGCGCATTTCCCCAGCAAGGCGGCTCCATTCCGCTGCTCGGCTTCGCCCAGGCGGGCGCCGGCGGCTTTTTCGACGATGGCGGCTTTCCGGCCGGCCAGGGCTGGGACGTTGTGGAATTTCCGGCAGCCCCGTCGCAAAAGGCCGGCGTCTATGCGCTGGAGGTGCAGGGCGAGAGCATGATGCCGCTCTACCGCGACGGCGACGTTCTGATCGTAGAGCCGGGGGCACAGGTGCGCCGCAACGACCGCGTCGTCGTGCGCACAAATGAGGGTGAGGTGATGGCTAAGGTGCTGCTGCGCCAGAGCCCGCGGTCGATCGAGCTGATGTCGCTCAATCCCGAACATCCCAACCGCACCCTCGAGCTTTCCGACGTCGACTGGATCGCCCGGATCATCTGGGCCAGCCAATAGGAAGATATTCCATGCGTCCTGCCGCCTTCATCACAGGTATCACGGGGATGGCGGTGGTGGCCGGCCTGCTGCTGGCAGGGCAAGCAAGGCTTGGCGGCGGCACGGCCGGGGAAGACATGGCGTCCGCAGAGGAGACGGTGACGGCAGCTGCGGATGCTGCTCCCAAAGCCGGCGAACGTGCGACAATCTCGGACGACCGTGCCGAAATGATCGCTCGCTCAGTGGAGCCAACGGCTCCGCCGTCCCCAGACCCAGGCGACAGCGGGGCACCCAAACCGGCCGATGTACCGCAACAAGCGGAAACGCCGGCCGGGGAAACGGCAAGTCCAGCCGCGAAAAAGGCGGTGGAACTGGCGCGGCCGATGGTCGAAAATGCCGGCATTCTTTCCTTTGGCGAACGCCGGCTTCTGCTTGCCGGCATCGTGCCAACACCGACCGACAGGATATGCGGGCCGGCGGGTCGGCAATGGCCCTGCGGCATGATGGCGAAGACGGCGCTGCGCCTGCTGTTGCGCAACCGCAGCGTCAGCTGCGATCTCGAGACGGTGGAATGGAAGGAAACAGTAACGACTGCCTGCCGGCTCGGCACAGAGGATCTCGGCTTATGGCTCGCCGAAAACGGCTGGGCGGAACCGGCGGCCGGTTCGCCGCTTGCGGCCGCCGCCGAAAAGGCCAGGCAGGCAGGAAAAGGCCTCTACGGCGACGATCCACGCCGCCATTAAACCGGCAGCCATAACAGCGGTCGGACAGCCCGGGATCGGGCCGATCCCTTGTAATGGCTGTCGCCAATTCCTAATCTGGGCTGACCGAAAAAGGAATCAGAGATGAACAAGCCGCTTTCCGCCCATGATGCGCTGATCTACGTGATGGTGATGGCATCCGCCGTCGACAGCACGATGAACGACAGGGAAATGACAAGGATCGGCCAATTGATCGGATTCCTGCCGGTTTTCCGGGATTTCGACGACGACAAGCTGATTGCGGTGGCGCGCGACTGCGCCTCGCTGCTGGCCGGGCCGGAAGGCCTCGACGTCGTGCTCGAAACCGTGCGCGATACCCTGCCCGCAAAGCTCTACGACACGGCCTATGCACTGGCCGTCGAGGTGGCATCCGCCGATCTCTCGGTCAAGGCGGAGGAGTTGCGGCTGCTCAGCCTGCTGCGCGACCGGCTCGGCCTCGACAAGCTGACCTGCGCGGCGATCGAGCGCAGCGCGATTGCCCGCTTCCGCAAGGGCTGAACGCACAATTTGGACTGCAGCTTCAATAGAGCCCGTAGGGGAAATAACGCAGATAGATTTCCTGGAGGCGGCCGTTGCGCGACAGCGTGGCGAGCGCGTGGTCGATGGCTGACGTCAGCACGCTGTCCTTCTGCCGCAGCATGATCGTCATGCCCTCGCCGAGGAAATGCTCGGAGAGATAGGGGCCGTCGAACAGCGCGCAGCATTTGGCCGAGGCCGGCGAAGAGACCCAGAAGGAAAGCTGCAGCGCATCGGCGAAGGCGGCATCGACCTTGCGGTCCTTGAGCGCCGCAAGCAGGGCGTCCTTCGTATCGAACGGCTCGGCCTTGAGCGTGGGGAAAAAGGCGGCCAGCATCGCCTCATGCACCGTCCCCCTGACGACGCCGACCGGATGGCTGGAAAGCGCGGCAGCGGTCTTTCCGTCGAGCGGCACGGCGAGATTGCGCACGAAGCGCGCCGGCAGCATCAGATAAGGTCTGGAGAAGACGAATTGCCGGCGCAGCTCCGGGGTCACGGCAAGACCGGCGATGATGGCATCCCCTTGAGAGGCGGCGAGCGCATCCCTGAGGTCAGCAAAGGGGAGCGCCTGGATCTGGCACTTGTCTGAAATCTCCAACTCGCTGCAGATTTCGCGGGCGAGGTCGACATTGAAACCGGAAAGCTTGCCGTTCTGATCGGTAAAATTGAAGGGCGGGAAATCGACCGACGTCAGGAAGCGCAGGCGCACCAGAGAGGAGAGATCGGGCCTCGCAAGACGTTCGCGCGCGTCGAAGAGCAGCGGCAGCGAAGGTGCAGCCTGCTGGGCCGACGCGGCAAAACTTGAAAGCAGCGCGCCGAAAAACAGGCCGAGCGTGAAAAAACCCTTCAGAGTCAGGGATGCCAGCTTGGATTGCATCATCGTGATTGTGGTCTCAGGGTTAAGCGCGAAGCGTACGGCGTCGGCAAGATGTATCAGAGTCATGCGTGGTGGGGAATATGCGTGGGAGCGAGGGAAGCGGATGACGGTCACGAACTCATCGGCCTCGTAGCAGCGCGGCGCCCTCCAAGGTCCCTCATCCTGAGGTGCGCAGGCCAAGGGCCGGAGCCTCGAAGGACACGCCGCAACGCCGCTCCTTGCATAGATCCGACGCCGGAATGCCCGCCTCGCCCTTCGAGGCCCCTGCGGGGCACCTCAGGATGAGGCTCTCTTGAATGCCGGTGCTCTGCGGCTTGGTCTTTGGGGGGCCATGGGACCCAATCTCTCAGTCCCTAAAAATCACAGCCAGCCACCGCCTCGTGTTAGCGCGGAATTAAAGAATATCGCCTCTTATTTGTTGCGACGACATCGGACCCCGCCAGCCGATCGCATGATGCAAGCGTCAGCCCAAACGTAATCCCTAAACCGCGATATTGAAGCAGCGTTTTCTGCAACAATTGATTTCAAAGCACCGGGCGCGCGAGCACGCCCCGTCGATCGGGTGACATTTCCATGCTGAAACATCTGAAAATCCGCACAAAAATCATATCGGTGGTGGCGCTCCTGGGGCTGATCACGATGGCCGGGCTGATCTATGTCATTTCCGAGTTCCGCCGTGCGGACGCCGCCTACAGCGCCTTCATCGATCATGAGGCGCAGGCCTCGATGCTGAGCGCGCGTGCCAGCGCATCGGCGGTGGCCTCGGTGCTGCAGGTAAGCTTGCTTGCCGACATGAAGCCCGATACGCCGGAATTCCAGACGGCGCTCGCCACACCGAGCAAGCTGCCGCAGGCGCGTGACCGCATGAAGCAGGCGCTGGCGCTGGTGCCGAGCCGCAAGCCGGCGATCGATGAAATCCAGGCGGGCATCGATGAGATCGAAACCCTGGCGAACAAGATCATCGAACAGAGCAAAGCCAAGGACGGCGCCGGCGCCCAGGCGAATGTTGCCCTGATCAATGCCAAGCTCGATACACTGACGCCGAAGATGATCGCCAACAATGATGCGATGATGGCGATGCTCAACGATGGCGGCGATGCGCTCTCGGCTTCCGTCAGCGAACGGATCGTCTTCTGTCTCGTTCTGATCGGCATCGCCGTTCTTGCTGCCGTCGGCTTCAGCGTGGTCGTGGCCCAGATAGGCATCGCCGGCCCGATGATGCAGCTGCGCCAGCGCATGACGCGGCTTGCCGAGGGCGATACGACAAGCGATGTCAGCGGCCTCGACCGCGGCGACGAAGTCGGCCAGATGGCAAAGGCCGTTTCGGTCTTCCGCGACAATGCGATCGAGCGCGCCCGGATCGAAGCGCGCGCCGAAGCAGACCGCGACATTGGCGACAGCGAGCGCCGCGACCGCGAAGCGCAGAAGGCCCGCGAAGCATCCGAGCTCGACCGCGCCGTCACCGCACTCGGCGACGGCCTGCGCCGCCTTGCCGCCGGCGATCTCGCCTCGCATATCGCCGAGCCCTTCGTCGCGCATCTCGATGCGCTGCGTGAGGATTTCAACAACTCGGTCGAGAAGCTCAACGAAACCATGCATACGGTCGGCGCCAATGCCCGGGCGATCGGCGCCGGCGCCAACGAGATTCGTTCCTCCGCAGACCAGCTTTCGCAGCGGACGGAACAGCAATCGGCTTCCGTCGAAGAGACGGCAGCCGCGCTCGAAGAGATCACCACGACGGTGCGTGACGCAGCCAAGCGGGCCGAGGAAGCAAGTCAGCTCGTCGCCCGCACCCGCCTCGGGGCCGAGAAATCCGGCGAGGTTGTCCGCAAGGCCGTCTCCGCCATGCAGCAGATCGAGAAGTCGTCAGGTGAAATCTCCAACATCATCGGCGTCATCGACGACATCGCCTTCCAGACCAATCTTTTGGCTCTGAACGCAGGTGTCGAAGCGGCCCGCGCCGGCGAAGCCGGCAAGGGCTTTGCCGTCGTCGCCCAGGAAGTGCGAGAGCTCGCCCAGCGCTCGGCGAAGGCCGCCAAGGAGATCAAGGCGCTGATCAGCACCTCCGGCTCGCATGTGCAGACCGGCGTCTCGCTGGTCGGCGAAACCGGAAAGGCGCTCGACGCGATTGTCCAGGAGGTGCAGGAGATCAACCAGCACGTCCACGCGATCGCCGAAGCCTCCCGCGAACAGTCGATCGGCCTGCAGGAGATCAACACCGCCGTCAACACCATGGATCAGGGCACGCAGCAGAATGCGGCGATGGTCGAAGAATCCACCGCCGCCAGCCACAACCTCGCCACCGAAGCGGCAGCGCTCAACAACCTGCTCGGCCAATTCAGGCTGACCGGCACCGGCGGCTTCACCGCCAGCGCGCCAATCGCCACAGCACCACGCGCTGCCGCCCGCCCGGCAGCCAGGGCAGCTCCGGTCCGCGTCGCCCGCGAAGGCACCGCCCGCCCGGCCGCCTCGCCGGCCCGCGCGCTCGGCCAGAAAATCGCCAACGCCTTCGGCGCCGGCAGCAGCACGTCGTCAAGCCAGGATCCCGACTGGACGGAATTCTGAGCCGATCGAAACAGGCATTGGAAAGGGCGGCTCCGGCCGCCCTTTCTATTTGGGGACCTAACCCGGCCACCAGCCGATCTCGACGAGGATGTTTCCGGGCGCCGTGCAATAGAATAGCCAGCCGCCGCGCAAGGTGTTTCGGCAACGGATGGGTCACACGCCTGGAGGAGCCGGATCTTCGCCCTAATATCAATAAGTGGATGTCGCGTCCGGTCGCTCGATCACGACGTCCCCAGGGATGCTTCTCAAAGGATTGAAGAGCGGCATGAGCATTCGTGTCGTGAGCCCTATTCGGCGAGGCGTAGAGTGATACTATTCATGGCATTGGGAGGGATGGACATGAAACCTGCAGTCATCGGCCTCGTCGGCACGCTCGTTCTCGCGGGATGCAACACCGTCAGCTACGACGGACCGGGCCTCGAACCCATCCCCGGCAGCATCACCTATAGTGGCCAGCCGCGCACCAAACTCACCAAATCGCCGCCCGGCTCCAGCTTCCCACATGATTTCATCGACCAGTACGGCCGGCAGGTGGAGGAAACCTACATCATCCAGCCAGACCGAAGCCTGATCATCGCGCACCGCCAATACAAGCCGATCCGGTTCTTCGGGGATTAGATTTTGGAGATGGACGTGTGAAGAAAAGCGGTATTTTGTGACATCGAGTATAGCCTGCCCGAGCCGGACTAACCCGTCAGGGCCAGCCAATCACCGATCGTTTTTCCGTAACGCCGCGTCGAGCGGATGGCCGGAGCCGGCCGCTGTTGGGTTGCCATCGTCCTTCGGATTTCACGCGGGCTCAGCCCGAATTCGTGGATGAAGGCGCGCGTAAAATTGGCGGCGACCTCGAAACCGGCGGCTTCTGCGATTTCTGAAATCGGCCTGTGGTCGGCCGAATTGCTGAGATCCGCATAGGCCTGCAGCAATCGCCGCTTGCGAATATAATTGAGCACGCCTCCGCTCGCCTCAAACAGTTGGTAAAGCCGCGTACGCGAAATCCCCAACGCGCGGCACATCATGTCCGGTGTCAAGTTTTCCGAATGGAGATTGACGTGAATGTAGCGGTGCGCCCGCTCCATCAGTCCCATGTTGGTCTGGTTTTGGCCGGTGTCAGTCCTTGTGGACGATGCGGCGCCCGCAACGACCATATCGCCGATGGTTTGGATGATCCGGGGCACTTCCTCTATCGTCAGATTGCCGAGGTTCGTTTCGAGACCCGTGAGATAGCCCATGAGCAACTCGGCGTGGCTGCCCGAAAGAACCGTGTTGCCGGCGCTCTGGAGAAGGCTCGCGTCGCGGGCCAGCAGCTCATACGGCAGGAACACGAGCAAAGCTTCGGTATCGGTCGTCCGTCCGCGATAGGGGCTGCCGAGAGACATGAAAAGTATCTCACCGGCACCGGTCTCGGTGACACGACGGTTGACCTCGGTCCAGGCTTGGCCGCTGCGCTGCAGGCCGACGTTCCAATGGTCGATGGGGCTCGATCGAAGCATGGCCTGATCGCGGATATATCTGTGGGCATGCGCGCGCTGCTGGACGATGAGGATATCGCCGAGATGCCAGCCGATCTGCTCCGCGAGGAACCCGTCTTCCGGTGATTTTCCCTCCGGCAGATGAACATCCACGAGCGGCGCCATATGTGCCCGCCAGGCCTGGAATTGTTCTGCCGGTGGCAGGTCCTGCGTCGAGAATCGCAGCGGCACGAGTGCAGGGGGGGCGTGGGGTGGGCGTTCCTTGCGCAGGGCCGGTTCACGCGGCCAGCGCCGCCGCTCCATATGCGCCGGCCGTTCCTGTTCCGCGGCAGGATCATCGTCGGATTCAGACCCTGTAGCCATCCAATTCCTCCAGCGCATAACCCGACCCGAGCCATGGAAATTGAGAAAAGCAATTGTTTTTGCGGCTGAAATCTCCGCAGAACTCCGTCTGAAAAAGCGGAAGTGCCCGAAGAGTCTCCTCCATAAGTTGTTTATCATATTCCTTTTCGCTCTGAAATGTACGGAGCGATAATTTCCAGGACGTGAGGATAACGACAACTGCCTCCTTTAGCTGTATCTAAATAAACATCGGTACTTTCCCAAAGAAAACCGGACGAATAAAATATTCACATGGTCGAACGGCCTGGTTTCGCGTGTGGCGAAGTAAAGATCGAAGATCACATAGCAAAATCTGAAAATACGGGAGGTAGTCTTGAATTATCTTGGCAAGATTCGTGCGCGCTCTGTTCAAATTTCGGCTCGTGATGCAAATTATCCATCCGTAACACCTCTTTCTCCCAAGAGAGTTCTTGTCACCGGCGGTGCAGGTTTCCTCGGATCACATCTGTGCGAGACGCTTTTGGCCGCCGGACACCAGGTGATCTGCCTCGACAATTTTTCCACCGGCATGCGGCGCAATATCGCCCATCTGAAGCGAGTCGATCGCTTCAATGTCGTCGCCCACGATATCGTCCACCCGCTCGATCTGGAAGTCGACGAGATCTATAACCTCGCCTGCCCGGCATCGCCCCCGCATTATCAGGCCGATCCGATCCATACGACAAAGACCTGCGTGCTGGGCTCCCTCAACCTTCTGGAGTTGGCCGCACGCACCGGCGCACGTATCCTTCAGGCATCGACCTCCGAAGTCTACGGCGACCCGAACGTCCACCCGCAGGTCGAAAGCTACTGGGGCAACGTCAATTCGTTCGGGCCACGCTCCTGCTATGACGAGGGCAAGCGGTGCGCCGAGACGCTGTTCTTCGACTTCCACAACACGCACGGCGTCGAGATCAAGATCATCCGCATCTTCAACACCTACGGCCCGCGGATGCGTCCGGACGACGGCCGCGTCGTCTCGAATTTCATCGTTCAGGCCCTGACGGGGCAAGACATCACGATATATGGCGACGGTTCCCAGACCCGCTCGTTCTGTTTCGTCGATGATCTCATCAGCGGCATGGTCCGCATGATGGCCTCACCGTCGTCGCTGACGGGGCCCGTCAATCTCGGCAATCCGGGCGAATTCACGATCCGGGAGCTGGCCGAGCAGGTGATCGGATTGACCGGCTCCCGGTCGCAAATCATCCATCGCGCTCTGCCGGTTGACGATCCCCGTCAGCGTCGCCCCGATATTTCGCTTGCCATGCAGGAACTCGACTGGCGGCCGAAGATCGACTTGTCGAGCGGTCTGCGTCAGACGATCGACTATTTCGATGGCCTTCTCACCCGTCCGGCACGCGAACTGGAGGCGGTCTGATGGCTGCGCCCCGGGTCCTTGTCACGGGCGGTGCCGGCTATATCGGCAGCCACACCGCCAAGCTCCTCCGCTCGGAGGGGATTGAGCCTGTCGTCTACGACAATCTCACGACGGGAAACCGTTCGTCCGTGCGCTGGGGCCCTTTCGTCGAAGGTGACGTCCTCGACACGTCATGCCTAATCGAGGTCATCGAGAAATATGCTCCCGATGCCGTCATCCACTTTGCCGCCTCGGCCTACGTGGGCGAGTCCGTGCAGAACCCAGCGAAATATTACAACAACAATGTCTGCGGTGCATTGTCGCTTATCGATGCCTGCCGGCAGACGGGGCTTCAGAACGTCATCTTCTCATCGAGTTGCGCCGTCTACGGCGTCCCCTCCGTGCTGCCGATCGATGAGACGTTGCCGAAGGCTCCGATCAATCCCTACGGCAAGACCAAGCTGATCTTCGAGCATATGCTCGCCGATTATGCGGCGGCCTACGGCCTGCGGTATGTTGCCCTGCGTTACTTCAATGCCTGTGGAGCCGATCCGGACGGCGAGCTTGGCGAATGGCACGTTCCGGAAACCCATCTCATTCCGCGGGCGCTGCTGGCCGCGGCCGGCCGGATACCGCACCTGGAAATATTCGGCGATGATTATGACACCCCTGACGGGACCTGCATAAGGGACTATATTCACGTCGCAGATCTCGCGCGCGCCCATGTTCAGGCCTTCACCCATCTCGCCAAAGGCGGAGCAAACCTCGCTGTCAACCTCGGCACCGGGCGGGGTTTTTCCATCAGGGAAGTCCTGCGCGTGATCCAGGAAACGACCGGGTGCGAAGTCCCGGTCGTCATCCATCCACGCCGGCCGGGCGATCCGCCCAGCCTCTACGCCGACGCCAGCCTGGCCCGCGAGACGCTCTGCTTCCAGCCTCGATATTCCGATCTCGAAACCATCGTGCGGACGGCGGCTCCGTTCTTCGGACTGGAGGCGCGCGCGTGACCGAACTTGCGATTACCCAAGCGACGCATGCTCCGGGACCCTCCCACGAGCCGCTTCTTGTCCCGGTTCTGACCGGGCATCGGCGGACCGAATATCTGTTCTCGGCGGCCGTATGGGCCTGCGCCTTCGCCTATTTCTGGATCTGGTGGCTGGAGCCGCGCCATCACGTCGATGCTTTCGGCACAATTACGGTGAGCCTCGTTCTTGCCTGGGTTACCGCTCTGCCGGCCTATTTCATCGTCGTCTTCTATCGGGCGGCAAGACCGAACGGTCCCTTGCGCCTGCCGGCGGGCAGTCGAGTGGCCATGGTCGTGACCAAGGCGCCGGCCGAACCCTTCTCGGTCGTCCGTGAAACCCTGCTGGCAATGCTTGCCCAGGAGGTGGAACACGACACCTGGCTTGCCGACGAAGACCCTTCCCCCGAGACTCTCGACTGGTGCTCTGGCCACGGGGTCCTCGTCTCGACCCGCAAGGGGCGATCCGATTACCATCAGACGTCGTGGCCCCGACGCACGCGGTGCAAGGAAGGCAACCTCGCCTTCTTCTACGACCACTACGGCTACAGCCGCTACGATTTCGTGGCGCAACTCGATGCGGATCATGTTCCCGCGCCCGACTATCTCTTCCACATGCTGCGTCCGTTCGCCGATCCAAAGGTCGGCTATGTCTCGGCCCCCAGCATTTGCGACAAGAACGCTTCCGAAAGCTGGTCGGCACGTGGAAGGCTCTATGCCGAGGCCAGCATGCATGGCTCGCTCCAAGCCGGTTACAATGGCGGCCTGGCGCCGATGTGCATAGGGTCGCATTACGCGGTACGTACCGTCGCCCTCAAACAGATCGGCGGCCTCGGTCCGGAGTTGGCTGAAGACCATTCGACGACATTGATGATGAATGCCGGCGGCTGGCGGGGTGTGCATGCGCTGGATGCCATCGCCCATGGTGACGGCCCCAGAACCTTCAGCGATCTCGTGACGCAGGAATTCCAGTGGTCGCGCAGCCTGGTCATGGTGCTGTTGCGGTACTCGCCGAGCCTCGTCGGCCGGCTGCCGCCCCGGCTCAAGTTCCAGTTCCTCTTTTCGCAACTCTGGTATCCGCTTTTTGCGTTCTTTATGTTGCTCATGTTTGCGCTGCCGATCATCGCGCTCGTGCGCGGCCAGAATTTCGTGACGGTGACCTATCCCGATTTCCTGGCGCATTTCGCACCGCTTTCTATCGCTCTCGTGGTGATGGCTTATCGCTGGCGCGCCAGCAGCTCGTTCCGCCCCTACGACGCCAAGATCCTGAGCTGGGAATGCATGCTCTTTCTTTTCGCGCGCTGGCCCTGGGCGCTCGCCGGCACGCTGGCTGCGGTGCACGATTTTGTGACAGGCTCTTTCGTCGATTTCCGTGTCACGCCGAAAGGCCGGTCCGAAGTCGATCTGCTGCCGGTGCGTGTCCTGGCGCCCTACGCTTTGCTGGCGCTCATGGCGGTATTGCCCGCCCTGGCAATCGGCGATGCCGGCGCCTCCAAGGGGGGATACTTCTTTACCATCCTGAACGCGGCAATCTACTGCGCGCTGCTGTTGGTCATCGTCGGGCGCCATTCGAAGGAAAATACGGTTGCGGCGGCACCGCGTTTCTACCGTCCGGCGATGGCGACCGTGCTTCTTGCGCTCGTCGCGTTGCCGGGGACTGCAACCATCATGCGCGGAAAGGATGCGACCGAGGCACTCGCCTGGGGCAGCGGCCGCCTTCAGCTGTTCGAAGAGCGCTACGCCGCCTCCGGTGCAGGCCGGGGCGGGACCGCCCTGCGCACGATCTCCTTCAAACCACGATGGATTTCCGATCCGGAGGAAATCCAACTGAGAACGGATGCCGCTCACCCGGATGTGCGGCCGAGCGTGGAGGAAATACACAATGCATAGCCCATCCAAAATAGCCCTGTTGTCGTTAACCGGCCTGTTGCTGTCGGGAGTCGCGGTCCTGCCGACCGCTCTGGGCAGCGTTGCCGAAGGGCAGCCGCTTGCAATGACGACATCGTCCATTGCGCCGCCGAGCAAAATGCCGGTCGTCACGAAGGAGTCGATCACGTTCGGCGCCTATGATCCGCACGGAGATTTAGGCGCCTCGCCCGATTCGAAGATCGAACACCTCTTCCTGCCCTGGGAAGATGTCGATCTGGGCACGCTCGCCCTCGCCGATGATTATGCGCAAGCGCGTGGCCGCACCCTGCTGATCTCGGTCGAGCCCTGGACCTGGTCGACCGGTTGGCGCCAAACCTCGCAGGAACTGCTGCACAGCATCCTGGACGGTTCGCGCGATGCGAACATGGCCGCCGTCTGCTCGACTGCTGCCAAGCTGAAAAGTCCGGTCATCATTCGCTGGGGACAGGAAATGGACGAAACCGACAGCCAGTTCTCCTGGTCGCATTGGCAGGGCGCCGATTATGCCAAGGCCTATCGCCGGATGGTGGAGGTCTGCAAGGTCCACCTGAAGACGGCCAAATACATGTGGTCACCGAAGGGCAATGAGGGGCTTCAAGCCTTTTATCCCGGCAATGATGTCGTCGATCTTATCGGGCTCTCGGTCTTTGGCCTGGAGCAATACGACAGGGACAAGACTGGCCGTGACCAGACGTTTGCCGAGCACCTTGCGCCCGGATACGCCCGTGTCGCCGGTTACGGAAAGCCCATCATGGTTGCCGAACTCGGATACGAAGGCGGCGATTCCTTCGTGCGAAACTGGGCTGAGAGCGTAACGAAACGCTATCCCCAGTTCCCGGCGCTCAGCGCCGTTGTCTACTTCAACGACCGTGAAGTCTATCCGTGGCCGGACGGCTATGGCCGCCCCGACTGGCGGGTCGTCCGCCAAGGCATCAATTGAACGAGAAGGAACCTGAACATGTCCATGCTTCAAAAAATGCTCCTGGCCGTGGCCCTGACCAGCGGTATCGCCACGGCCGCGTCCGCTGCCGGAACCAATGAGCCTGCGGGGATCGAGACCGCAAAGCCGATGAGCAGCGCGGAAATCTATCGGCTCTACAACCAGAATTCCTGGATGTGGAAAGCCGGCGCCGGCCACTTCTCCGCAAAGGCGCGTCGCTTTACCGCCTGGTCACGGGAAAATGGCTCGCCGTCCTTCGGCATGGGCCGCTGGTTCATCACGGAGTCGGGTAAACTCTGCTTCAACGCCGACTGGCACGCCAAGACCGGAACGGCGACGGCAATCACCTGCTTCAGCCACCGCAAGAAGGGCGGCCTGATCTATCAGAAACGCGAACCGGACGGTCAATGGTACGTTTTCAAGAGCGCACCGGCACAAGCCACCGACGAATTCGCAAAGCTTCGCCACGGCGACTACGTGAGGTCTCAATTGGGGAGAATTGAGACGAGCGTCAGTAAGACCAAATAAAGGCGAAGCTAGGGGTTGCGCGCGGCCGAGGCGCCATCTGTATCCTTGTAGGAGCCGATGCCTGCGCGCAACCCTTTTCATAAAAGATCACGAAGCGCCTTCAAAAGGCGGCGAACGGACGGCCGGGGCAGTTGGAGCGGGTGAAGGGAATCGAACCCTCGTATTCAGCTTGGGAAGCTGCTGCTCTACCATTGAGCTACACCCGCGACCGATGCGAGATTTCCAACAGATGGGGGCCGCTGTCAAGTCGCGGCCGCAGGGAAGGCTAGATGCGGAAGTGCTTCGAGAGCTTCAGGCCCTGGGCCTGGTAGTTGGAGCCGAGGCCGGAGCCGTAGAGGCTTGCCGGCTTTTCCTGCATATGTTCGTAAACGAGGCGGCCGACGATCTGGCCGTCTTCGAGGATGAAGGGCACTTCGTGGCTGCGCACTTCGAGCACGGCCCGGCTGCCGCGCCCGCCGGCAGGGGCATGGCCGAAGCCTGGATCGAAGAAGCCGGCATAATGGACGCGGAATTCGCCGACCAGCGGATCGAAGGGCGTCATTTCGGCGGCATAATCCGGCGGCACGTGCACCGCCTCGCGCGAGACGAGGATATAGAACTCATCGGGATCGAGGATCAGCTCGTTGCGGCCGCGGCTATAAAGCGGTTCCCAGAAATCATAGATATCGTGCTGGGCCTTCTTGTCGACATCGACGACGGCGGTGTGATGTTTGCCGCGATAGCCGATCAGGCCTTCCTTGTCTCCGGCGAGGTCGATCGACAGCGCGATGCCGCCGCCGGAAACGTTGGGCAGCTTGCTGGCGACCAGCGTCTCGCTCTCATGCAGCTTCAGAAGTTCCGGCTCGCCGAGCAGGGCCTGGCCGACGCGGAAACGTATCTGCGACAGGCGAGAGCCGCGGCGCACGACGATCGGGAAGGTGCGCGGGCTGATTTCGAGATAGAGCGGGCCGGAATAGCCGGCCGGGATCTTGTCGAATTCCTGGGCGTAATCGGTGATAACGCGGGTGAAGATGTCGAGGCGCCCGGTCGAGCTCTTCGGATTGGCCGAGGCCGACATGTCGGCCGGCAGCGCTAAGCTCTCCATCAGCGGCACGATGTAAACGCAGCCGGTTTCGAGCACCGCCCCCTCGGAGAGGTCGATCACATGCAGGCTCAGCCGGTCGAGCTTGTCGGAAACCAGATGCGAGGGGCCGGGCATGAAGCTGGCGCGTACGCGAAACGCCTTGGCGCCCAAGCGCAGGTCGAGGCTTGCCGGCTGGATCTGGTCGCGGTCCAGCTCCCGTTCGGAGATCAGACGCCCCGTTTCGAACAGCGCGGAGATCGCGCGATCCGCCAGAATTCCCGTTTCGCGAGCCATCATGCCTCATCCATCATTTGCCGCCGACAAAACCAAACTCGGGGAATTGACGCAAGCAGCTAACAGCAGTATTGCAGAATTATCCCGTGGTGATTTGGCCGGTCGGCTTGCAGCCACGTTAAACAAGTGGCTAAAAAGACCGGGTTGAAACCGGTCTGCTTTTGCGACCGGTTTTTTTGTTATGTGAAGGTGATGGCATGAGCAAGACCTGGCGCCCGGCAACCCAACTCGTCCACGGCGGCACGCTGCGTTCGCAATATGGCGAGACGTCCGAGGCAATCTATCTCACCCAAGGCTTCGTCTACGAGACGTCGGAGGCGGCCGAAGCCCGCTTCAAGGGCGAGACGGAGGGCTTCATCTACGCCCGCTACGGCAGCCCCACCAACGACATGTTCGAAAAGCGCATGTGCATGCTCGAAGGCGCCGAAGACGCCCGCGCCACCGCTTCCGGCATGGCCGCCGTCACCGCGGCGATCCTCTGCCAGCTGAAATCAGGCGATCATATCGTCGCCGCGCGTGCCCTGTTCGGCTCCTGCCGCTGGGTGGTCGAGACGCTGGCGCCGAAATACGGCATCGACTGCACGCTGATCGACGGCCGGGATCTGGCGAATTGGGAAAAGGCGATCACAGCGAAGACGAAGGTGTTCTTCCTGGAAAGCCCGACCAATCCGACGCTCGAAGTGATCGATATTGCAGGCGTCGCCAAGCTCGCCAACCAGATCGGCGCCAAGGTCGTTGTCGACAACGTCTTTGCGACACCGCTCTTCCAGAAGCCCTTGGAGCTCGGCGCCCATATCGTCGTCTATTCCGCCACCAAGCATATTGATGGACAGGGCCGCTGCCTCGGCGGCGTCGTGCTTTCCGATAAGGAATGGATCGACGAGAACCTGCACGATTATTTCCGCCATACCGGCCCGGCCATGTCGCCGTTCAACGCCTGGACTTTGCTGAAGGGCATCGAGACGCTGCCGCTGCGCGTGCGCCAGCAGACCGAGAATGCCGCAAAGATCGCCGATTTCCTGGCCGAGCAAGGCAAGGTCGCCAAGGTGATTTATCCCGGCCGCAAGGATCATCCGCAGGCCGATATCATCGCCAAGCAGATGACCGGCGGCTCGACGCTGGTCGCCTTCGAGCTGAAGGGCGGCAAGGATGCCGCCTTTGCGCTGCAGAACGCGCTCGATATCATCAAGATCTCCAACAATCTCGGCGACAGCAAGAGCCTGATCACCCACCCGGCAACGACGACGCACAAGAACCTGACGGAAGAGGCCCGCGCCGAACTCGGCATCTCGCCTGGTACGGTCCGCCTTTCGGCCGGCATCGAAGATACCGACGACCTGATCGAGGATTTCGCGCGGGCGCTTGCCAAGGTTTCGGCCTGATCTAGGGGTAAAGGCGGCCGGACCTCTAAAGCGCGTCGCATTCGCTCCTCGCGCTTTAGTTTTTGTTTTACGCATGTCGTTATCGCAAAACCGCTGCACATTTTTGCGCGACATGCTTGGAGTTCGGCCGTGCCGGATCTCACCAAGGTGAGACCGGGGGGGAACAAGTTCGTCTGCCGCGGCGTTCCGAAACGGAATTAACACTGACAATTAGGCTTAACGATCGAAACCCCTTCGGATCACAGCCATTTCAGCGATGATAATTGTTCCGTTTCTTGACGGACAGGGCCTCTTATAAGATACGGGTAACATATCTTGACTAAGGTGCAAGGCATGTATCGCGCCCTCACAAGAGAGATCGAAGTAGTCGTCGAGCCGTTCTATCTGGAGGAGCAATCCGATCCGGAAGACGATCGCTATGTCTGGGGTTACCGGATTGTCATCAGCAACAATTCCAACATAGCCGTTCGGCTGGTCAATCGTTACTGGAACATCACCGACCAGAACGGCCAGGTGGACGAGGTGACCGGCCCCGGCGTCGTCGGCGAGCAGCCGCGGCTCAGCCCCGGCGACACCTACGAATATTCCTCCGGCTGCCCGCTCGACACGCCCTCAGGGCTGATGTTCGGCCATTACCAGATGGAAACGGACGATGGAGAGATGTTCGATGTCGACATCCCCGCCTTCTCGCTGGATTCGCCTGGACTGCTGCGCGTGCTCAATTGAGAGCGTAGGTTCGCGGTCGTTTCGTCAGTGCAAACACGGCGCTCGGACGCGGCCGGCTGCAGCCTTCCAGTCAGTACCAACATGGACGCCGTGCCCGCGGTCGTAAATCCTCGGGCTTGCCCAGTCATCAATCTGCTAAAGGTCAAAAGGATCCGAGGCCTGGGTGCCTGGCTTTGCTTCGAACGGATCTTTTGATTGTGGCGGCGCCGGCTGTTTCATGACCGCATCGTTTACCGCCTTTTGGCAGGCGAGCAACTCATCCGCTGCCCTCTCGGAATCTTTCAGACCGAGGGCAGCAATTTCTTTTCCGTTAAAGCGGGCGCGGAAACTCAGTTTACCAGAGAACTCCTCAATCAAGTCGGTATCGTCGGTATCGATCCACAATGATTTGAGGCCGTCGAGATCCAGACCTCTCGCGTCAGCCGTCCATTGAGTCTGGTCTAACGACAGTTCGATGGGATAATGCTTACCTTTCTCCAAGGATTTCCAGTTCGGATTTCCGAGCAGAATGTACAGAGGTTTGTCCTTTTTTCGGAAATTGAAGCCAAGACGAAAAATGGTGTCGTCATCAAAGGACGTCAGAACAAAACAGCCATTGTCTAAAGTCGGGTCGACAGCCACGGTCCAGCCCCCGACCTCTTTCCATTGGATTGCCTTATCATCAGCCAAGCCAATTCGTGGCATCGCAGCCATGAATGCGAGTACGAAATAAAAAAAGCGCATGAAGTCCCCATCCCTGAACCAGTTGGAGAATAGGTGCACAGCGACTACCGAAAGTCGAGTCACTGTGCTGGATCATCGCTAATCTTTTGTATTCGTTCAACGTGTCCTTAACCGCGCCTACTCCGCCGGCTGGAGCTCGGCCGGCTCGAAGCGGTAGGTGGTCGAGCAGAATTCGCAGGTGACGGCGATCTCGCCGTTTTCCTGGCTGGCTTCGATCTCCTCGGCCGAAAAGCCCTTCAGTACACCCTTGATCTTGTCGCGCGAGCAGCTGCAGCGGTCGAAGACGGCGCGCGGTTCGTAGACGCGGACGCCGCGCTCGTGGAACAGGCGGAACAGCAGCCGCTCGGTGCCGACAAGCGGGTCGGTCAGTTCATCGGCGTCGATGGTTTCGACCAGCGAACGGGCTTCGACCCAGGCATCGTCCTCGCCATGCGGGCGGTTGCCGGTGTCGCCGTCGCCGCCGTGGAGATCCGGCTGGCGCATGCGCTCCGGCGCTTCCGGCAGGAACTGGGCGACGAGGCCGCCGGCCCGCCAGCGATGGCGCGGCTTGCCGGCATCGTCGCGATCGAAGAGCTCGGCCGCGGCAAGGCGCACGCGCGTCGGGATCTGCTCCGACTGGCGGAAATAGACGCCGGCAATTTCTTCCAGCGTGGTGCCGTCGAGCGCGACGATGCCCTGGTAAGGCTGGCTGAACTTGCCCTGGTCGATGGTGAAGGCGAGCACGCCCTTGCCGAGCAATTGCTCCGGCTCGGTTTCACCAGACTCGATCGCCTTGTTGAGCAGCGCCTGATCGAAACGGGCATAGGCGCGGACATTTTCCGGCGTCGAGAAATCGGCGACGAGAAGATCGACCGGGCCATCGCCCTTGGTCTGCACCGTGAACTTGCCGTCGAACTTCAGCGAGGTGCCGAGCAGCACCGTCAGCACGACGACTTCGGCAAGCAGCCGGGCAACGGGTGCGGGATAATGATGACGCTCGAGGATCGCATCGAGCATCGGGCCGAGCTGGACGGCGCGACCGCGCACATCCAGCCCCTCCACCTGGAAGGGGACGACATGGTCATCGCCGGCGAAATCGAACTGGCCGAGGGCGGCTGCAGCTTCTGCCATGGCTTTCACTCCTAGTTTTCAGAGCGATGGGCCAGCGTGCCCTTCGCTCACGCGGTCGCGAGTTTGTAACTCGCGACGTCCGATTATGGTTCAGATCGCGCCCAGGCACCAAGCAAGAATCGACTTCTGCGCATGAAGACGGTTTTCCGCCTCATCGAAGACCACGGATTGCGGACCGTCGATCACTTCGTCCGTCACTTCCTCACCGCGATGGGCGGGCAGGCAATGCATGAACAATGCATCATTGCCGGCTTTCGCCATCAAGGCCGCGTTGACCTGATAAGGCTGGAAGACATTGTGACCCCGGGCCCGATGTTCCTGATTCATGGAGACCCAGGTATCGGTCACCACGCAATCGACGCCGGCGACCGCACGGTCGGCATCATGGCAAAGCATGATTTCGGCGCCCTCATTGCGGGCCCAGTTCAGATAGTGATCCTTGGGCTCGGAGCCAAGGGGTACGGCCATGTTCATGCGGTAGCCGAAACGCGCGGCACCCTCGACCAGCGAATGCAGCACATTGTTGCCGTCGCCGGTCCAGGCGATGGTCTTGCCCTTGATCGGGCCGCGGTGCTCTTCGAAGGTCATAATATCGGCCATGATCTGGCAGGGATGGGTGTCATCCGTCAGCGCATTGATGACCGGCACGGTCGCATGCTGGGCCAGCTCCAGCAGGCGCGAGTGCTCGGTGGTGCGGATCATGATCGCATCGACATAGCGCGACAGCACCTTGGCGGTGTCGCCGATCGTCTCGGCGCGGCCGAGCTGCATCTCGGTGCCGGACAGAAACAGCGTTTCACCACCGAGCTGGCGCATGCCGACGTCGAAGGAGACGCGGGTGCGCGTCGACGGCTTCTCGAAGATCATCGCCAGCATCTTGCCGGCGAGCGGCTTGTCGCCCGTGCCTGCCTTGAAGGCCTGCTTGCGGGCGAGCGCATCGTTCATGATCGTTCTGAGATCGGCGGATGTGACCGCCGAAAGATCGAGGAAGTGTTTAGGGCTCATATCGTCTTCTTACCTGTGCTGCGCCCGAAGGCGGCAATTTCTTCAAGCCGTCTTCTTGACCTTGGAAGCGCGGATGCTCTCGGCGGCGCGCTCGATGCGGACGAGCCCCTCGCGGGCTTCCTCGGCGGTGACCACGAGCGGCGGAAGAAGGCGGATGACGTTGTCGCCGGCGGGTACGCCGAGCAGATGGGCGGCGCGGATCGCCTGCAGCAGTTCAGCCGAGGGAACGGCGGCCTTGATGCCGAGCAAAAGGCCCTCGCCTCTGATATCCTCGATCACATCGGGATAACGATCCTTCAGCGAGGCGAGGCCCTGGCGGAAGACCAGTGCGACGTCGCGCACCTGCTGAAGGAAGCCATCGGCGAGGATGATGTCGAGCACGGCGCTGCCGACGGCCATGGCAAGCGGATTGCCGCCATAGGTCGAGCCATGCGTGCCGGCCTTCATGCCGGAGGCGGCCTCGGCGGTGGCAAGGCAGGCGCCGAGCGGGAAACCGCCGCCGATGCCCTTGGCGACAGCCATGATGTCGGGGGTCACGCCCGACCATTCATGGGCGAAGAGCCTGCCGGTGCGGCCGACGCCGGTCTGGACCTCGTCGAGGATCAACAGCAGGCCGTTGTCGTCGCAGAGCTGGCGAAGCGCCTTCATGAATTCAGGGGTGGCAGGGCGGACGCCGCCCTCGCCCTGTACCGGCTCGATGAGGATGGCGGCCGTGGCCTCAGTGATCGCGGCGCGGACCGCTTCGATATCGCCGAAAGCCACCTGATCGAAACCCGGCGCCTTGGGGCCGAAACCTTCGAGATATTTCTCCTGGCCGCCGGCGGCGATCGTCGCCAGCGTCCGTCCGTGGAAGGCGCCTTCAAAGGTGATGATATGGAAGCGCTCGGGATGGCCCTTGGAAAACTGATAGCGGCGTGCCGTCTTGATCGCGCACTCGAGCGCCTCGGCGCCTGAATTGGTGAAGAACACCTTATCGGCGAAGGTGGCGTCCGTCAGCCGTTTTGCCAGGCGCTCCTGACCGGGGATCTCATAGATGTTCGACAGGTGCCAGACCTTGTCGGCCTGCTCCTTCAGCGCGCCGACCACATGCGGATTGCTGTGGCCGACGGAGGTGACGGCGACGCCGGCGCCGAAATCGAGATATCGCTCGCCGGTTTCGGTGATCAGCCATACGCCCTCGCCTCGCTCGAACCGCAGCGGGGCACGAGAATAGGTGTCATAAAGCGGCGTGGCTTCAGCCATTGCGCGATCTCCATCAAAGTTGCCGGGCAATGACTCCGGCTAAGGAAACCAGGCCCGAAAAATTAAAAATGCCGCCTTGCGGCGGCCACTGGCACTATTTCCTTTTCGCGCTGCAATGTCAACAAAACTGCGCCCTTAGCCTATGCAGCAAGGGTGTACAGCGGCATTCTCAGTCTTCAACAGGCATTATTGCAGAAATGACACGCAGAGGCAGCAAGTTGGGGAAAACTACGAATTCGATTCATCCGGATTCATGCGACTCTTGTCACGGAGTCAGCCTCACACTAGGTTAAAGATCAATTACTAGACTGCATGCGGCGGAACTAGTCACCAAAATTGATCAAGCGTTTCTTGTTTCGGAGCTCCCGGGACAACGGTGAGGGATTCTGCCATCACCAACGCAAAAGGTGGAGACAGGGCATGAACTGGACAGACGAGCGGGTCGAGAAACTCAAGAAGCTTTGGGCCGAAGGACTGAGCGCCAGCCAGATCGCTGCGCAACTCGGCGGGGTCAGCAGAAACGCGGTCATCGGCAAAGTGCACCGGCTAAGCCTTCCGGGCCGCGCCAAGGCCGGCGGCACCAACACCGCGGCGCGAACGCCGAAACGCAATACATCGGCGCCGCGCGCGCCGAACTACGCCTCCCGGATCACCACCCGCACCGTTACCCGCCAGCAGGGCGCGACGATGCTGAAGGAAGAGATCGAGATCGAAACGATCGAGGAAATGGAATACGTGCCGAGAGGCAATGTGGTGGTGCCGATTTCGCGCCGCCTCGGCCTGACGGAACTGACCGAGCGCACCTGCAAGTGGCCGGTCGGCGATCCGCTGAAGGACGACTTCCACTTCTGCGGCTGCGAGTCCCCCGACAATTCGCCCTATTGCAGCTATCACCAGAAGCTTGCCTACCAGCCGGTCAACGAACGCCGCCGGGCGGCAGCGCGGGCAAGCTGAACGCGGGCAGCCATCGTCAGTATGTAGAAACGGGCCGAGTGGCCCGTTTTTTAATGCGCGGATGGAAGCTCAGGCTTCCCTCCGTCATGCTCGGCCTTGTGCCGAGCATCTGATCACCTCAACTACTTGAGGGAAAACCGTTTATTTTCAGATGCTTAATTTGGCGTGCGCAGATCCTCGGCACAAGGCCGAGGATGACGTCGCGGGCTTTGCCAGGGCTTTGTCAGCAGGCTCAGATGGAAGCCCTCAGGCTTCCATCGAATAACCGGCGCCGCGGACGGTGCGGATAACGTCCTGCATGTTGGAAAAATTCAGCGCCTTGCGCAGGCGGCCGACATGGACGTCGACGGTGCGCTCGTCGACATAGATATCGTGGCCCCAGACGCCGTCGAGAAGCTGCGAGCGGGAGAAGACCCGGCCCGGCGACGACATCAGGAATTCCAGCAGGCGGAATTCGGTGGGGCCAAGGCGGACTTCGCGGGTCTTGCGATGGACGCGATGGGTCTCGCGGTCGAGCTCGATGTCACCGCATTTCAGCACCGTCGACAACACTTCGGGACGGGCACGCCGCAGCATTGCCTTGACGCGGGCAACGAGCTCGGGGGTCGAGAAGGGCTTGACGACATAATCGTCGGCGCCCGTCGACAATCCGCGGACGCGCTCGCTTTCCTCGCCGCGCGCCGTCAGCATGATGATCGGCAGGCGCTCGGTTTCCGGCCGCATACGCAGGCGCCGGCAGAGCTCGATGCCGGAGACGCCCGGCAGCATCCAATCGAGGATGAGAAGATCGGGCGTGCGCTCCTGAAGCCTCATTTCGGCTTCGTCACCACGAAGGATGGTATCGACCTCGAAGCCTTCCGCTTCGAGATTATAGCGAAGAAGCACGCTGAGGGCTTCCTCGTCTTCAACAACTGCAACTCTCGGGATCATGCGTCTCGATCTCCTCGCGCATGATCCTTAAACCAGGGTGATTTAAGCAATGCATCCTGCGCAAATTCAGAAATTGGCTGCGACCTCTTTGCGCGCCCGGACGGGCGCGCACGCAATTGACTGGTGTGGGCGTTATTCGGTGACCGCGCCGACGGTGTTGGCGCTGTCGTCCTTCGGACGATCGCCTTCCGGCTGCGCGCCTGTCGCCATGTAAAAAATCGTCTCGGCGATGTTGGTGGCATGGTCGCCGATGCGCTCGATATTCTTGGCGCAGAAGAGAAGATGCGTGCAGCTGGTGATGTTGCGCGGATCTTCCATCATGTAGGTCAGGAGTTCGCGGAACAGCGATGTGTACATCGCGTCGATCTCGTTGTCGCGTTCACGGATCGCATTCGCCTTGTCGGCTGAACGATTGGTGTAGACGTCGAGCACTTCCTTGAGCTGGACGAGCGCCAGTTCGGACAGATGCTCGAGGCCGCGAGCGAGCTTGCGGGGAACGCCGGTGCTTTGGACGGCGATGACGCGCTTGGCAGTGTTCTTGCCGAGGTCGCCGACGCGTTCGAGATCGGCGGCGATACGGATCGAACCCATGATTTCACGCAGGTCCGAGGCCATCGGCTGACGGCGGGCGATCGTGACGATCGCCTTATCGCCGATTTCGCGTTCGGCGTGATCGAGGATCACATCGTCAGAGATGACCTTCTGCGCCAGCGCGGTATCGCCGTTGACCAGCGCCCGCACAGATTCGCCGACCATCTGCTCGGCCAGGCCGCCCATTTCGGAAATCCGCCTGGACAGGAACTTCAAATCATCATCATAGGCAGAAAAAATATGTGTCGATGCCATGGGCTTTATCCTCGAATAACGGGAAGGCTTGGTGTCGCCAAAATCAGCCGAAGCGACCCATGATGTAGTCCTGGGTGCGCGGATCGTCGGGATTGGTGAACATCTTGTCGGTGTCGTTCTCCTCGACGAGATTGCCGAGGTGGAACATGGCGGTGCGCTGCGAGACGCGCGCGGCCTGCTGCATGGAGTGGGTGACGATGACGATCGTGTAGTTCTCGCGCAGCTCGTGGATCAGTTCCTCGACCTTGGCGGTGGCGATCGGGTCGAGCGCCGAGCAGGGTTCGTCCATCAGGATGACTTCCGGGCTGACGGCGACGGCGCGCGCAATGCAGAGGCGCTGCTGCTGACCGCCCGACAGGCCGGTGCCGGATTCATGCACGCGGTCCTTGACCTCGTTCCAGAGGCCGGCGCGCTGCAGGCTGGTCTCGACGATCTGGTCGAGATCGGCCTTCGACTTGGCAAGACCATGGATGCGCGGGCCGTAGGAGACGTTTTCATAGATCGTCTTCGGGAACGGATTCGGCTTCTGGAAGACCATGCCGACGCGGGCGCGAAGTTCGACGACGTCGATATCGGGATCATAGACATCGTCGGTGTCCAGCGTGATCTTGCCGGTGACGCGGCAGCCGTCGATCGTGTCGTTCATGCGGTTGAGGCACCGCAGGAAGGTCGACTTGCCGCAGCCGGACGGGCCGATCAGGGCGGTTACGGTGTTTTCGCGAACGTTCAGGTTCACATCGAAAAGCGCGCGCTTCTCGCCGTAGTAAACCGAGACATCCTGGCCGATCATCTTATACGGGACGTTGCTCATCTTCTGATCCAGCGCCTTCTCAACTGCAGCTTCCGTCAACATGTTCATGATCTTGTAACTCCGTTTACCAGCGGCGCTCGAAGCGACGACGCAAGAGGATGGCGCCCATGTTCATGACGATCAGGAACAGGAGCAGGACGATGATGGCACCCGAAGTACGCTCAACGAAGGCACGTTCGGCCTCGTTGGCCCACATATAGACCTGTACGGGCAGAGCCGTCGAGGGATCGAGCGGTGTCGTCGGCGCATTGGCGACGAAGGCGACCATGCCGATCAAGAGCAGCGGCGCGGTTTCGCCGAGCGCGTGCGCCAGGCCGATGATCGTGCCGGTCAGGATGCCGGGCATGGCGAGCGGCAGCACATGGTGGAACACCATCTGCATTTTCGAAGCGCCGAGGCCGAGCGCTGCGGCGCGGATCGACGGCGGCACGGCGCGCAGTGCCGCACGCGTCGCGATGATGATCGTCGGCAGGGTCATCAGCGTCAGCACCAGGCCGCCGACCAGCGAAGCCGAGCGCGGCAGGCCGATGAAGTTGATGAAGACGGAAAGACCGAGCAGACCGTAGACGATGGAAGGGACCGCGGCGAGGTTGTTGATGTTGACCTCGATCAGGTCCGTCAGCTTGTTCTTCGGCGCAAACTCCTCGAGATAGATCGAGGCGGCGACGCCGATCGGCAGAGAAAGCACGAGCACGATCAGCATCAGGTAGAGCGAGCCGATCAGGGCGACGCCCAGGCCTGCGGCCTCCGGACGGCTGGAGTTGCCGTTGACGAAGAGGCCGGTGTTGAACTGCTTGTGGAGAGCACCGCTCGCCTTCAGCTCGTTCATCCAGCCAACCTGCTTGTCGTTGACCTTGCGGTTCTTCTCATCGACCAAGAGGTCGATCTGGCCCTTGTTGGCGCTGTCGACATTGGCGTCGGCGAGCACCGTGACATTGACCGTCTTGCCGATGATCGACGGATCGGCGATCACCATATCGCGTAGCTGGATCGGCGCACTCTTCGACAGCATGGCGGATGCATCGCGCACGTCGGGACGGCTCGAGGCATTGATGTTCAGCTGCTTGACGATCGCGTCACGCAGGAGAACCGGATAGTTGGCGGCGATCAGCACCGAAGGGTCGGTCGCACGCTTATTGTCGGGGTCGATCGTCTTCTCAACGAATTCGATCGGCAGGGTGATCGCCGTCTGCTGGAAGGCGGTATAACCTTTGCCGATCACCGTCCACAGCAGGATGAAGAGGAAGACGAGACCGAAGGTGATGGCGGCGATGCCATAGGCCTGGAACCGGCGCTCGGCGGCATAGCGGCGCTTGATGCCGATATCGCGGCGGGCTGGCGCCTTGGAAACGGTGACGCCGGCGGTGGGAGAAACAATATCCGTCATTCGTACTGCTCCCGGTATTTGCGCACGATGTAGAGCGCATAGATATTGAGGCAAAGCGTGATGCAGAACAGGGTGATGCCAAGGGCAAAGGCAACCAGTGTCTGCGGCGAGGTGAACTCAAGGTCGCCGGTCAGCTGGTTGACGATCTTGACGGTCACCGTCGTCATCGGCTCGAAGGGGTTGATCTGGATGCGGGCAGCCACACCAGCGGCCAGCACGACGATCATGGTTTCGCCGACGGCGCGCGAGGCAGTCATCAGCAATGCGCCGACGATGCCGGGAAGGGCTGCGGGCAAGACCACTTTCTTGATGGTTTCGGAGCGTGTGGCACCAAGACCGAGCGAACCGTCACGCAGTGACCGCGGCACGGCGGTGATGATATCGTCCGACAGCGAGGACACGTAAGGGATCAGCATGATGCCCATGACGATACCGGCCGTCAGAACGCTCTGCGCCTGAATGAAATTGCTGTAGTTGCCGGAGAGAAGGCCGCTGACCTGGGCGGAGAAATCGCGCAGGAACGGGCCGACGGTGACGAGCGCGAAGAAGCCGTAGACGATCGTCGGAATGCCGGCGAGCACTTCAAGCAGCGGCTTGGCGATCGAGCGCACCTTCATCGAGGCGTATTCGGCCATGTAGATGGCGGCAAAGAGGCCGACCGGCACGGCGACCAGCATGGCGACCAGGCCGATATAGATCGTGCCGAGCAGCAGCGGGATAAGGCCGAACTGACCGAAGGACGAGCTGCCGGCGCCGGCAAAGCGCGGATCCCAGACGGTGCCGAAGAAGAAGTCCATGGCGGGAACGGCCGCAAAGAAGCGGGCGGCTTCCGACAGCATGGAGAGCACGATGCCGATCGTCGTCAGAATGGCGATCGAGGAGGCGAGCAGCAGGCCCCAGAGCATGACGCGCTCGACCCGGTTGCGGGCGCGGAAGCGGGGAGCGATGGAGCGCAGCGCGTAGAAGGCGCCGGCAACGGCGAGAGCGAAGACGATCGCCGTCATGGCGATGCGGCTCGTCATGCTCATGGCGTTGAGCGTCCTGGCGGCGTCGATCATGTAAGGCAGCGGCTGGCTGGCAAGCGGCACGCCCTTTTCGAGGAGCTTGGCCTGCAGCGCAGCCGGATCGTTGCCGACCGCAGCAGTTTCATCCGATGTCAGCATCGTCAGGCCACGGGCAACCGTTGCCACCGTCGAATAGCCGAGATCCTGCTCGACCGAGACTTGAGCCCTGATGTCTTCGGGAAAAGCGCCGCGAACCGAGGACTGGATGATGCCGGGGCTGATGGAGAGCCAGAGGCCAAGGACGATGAGGGCGGGAAGAACTGCCCAGATCGCCGCATAGGCGCCGTAATAGGCCGGCCGTGAATGCAGTGAGGAGGATCTGCCTCCGGCAAGCGCCGTGGCACGGTTGCGCGCGACCAGATAGGCGGCGACTCCGATCACCATAAGGCACAAAAGTATGATGGATGTGCTCATTCGTTACGTCCCCAGGCCCATAGCCCCAAAAAGCCCGGCAGCTTGATCAGCCTGCCTTCAGCTTCCAATCATGGAGAAGGAATTCAACCCTGCAGCTCCGGAACCGCCGGCGCGCAGGGCATAAGCAATGCCGGCGCGGACCAAAAGGCACCGCGCCGGCAAAAGTCATTACATAGCCTTACCGGCTTCGACGTCCTTGCGGATCGCTTCGCGCTCGGCATCCGGAGCGGCAACCAGGCCGTATTCGACGAGCGGGCTGTCAGGGCCGATCATCTGGTCGGATACGAAGAAGTTGACGTATTCCTTCAGGCCCGGAACAGCGCCGAGATGTGCCTTCTTGACGTAGAAGAACAGCGGGCGGGAAACCGGGTAGGTGCCGTTGGCGATCGTTTCGGTGGACGGAACGATACCGCTCATGCTCGCGACCTTGAGCTTGTCGGCGTTGTTTTCGTAGAAGGAAAGGCCGAATACGCCGACGCCGGTCTTGTTGGCGGCAATGCGTGCGAGGGTTTCCGGATAGTCGCCGTCGATGTCGACAGCAACGCCGTCCTTGCGGACTGCGACGCAGGCCTTGCCCTGGGCAGCCTTGTCGGCGATTTCCTTGGCGATGACGTCGGTTGCGCCAGAGGCCTTGCAGCCGGCAGCGAGAACGTTCTGTTCGAAGACTTCGCGCGTGCCGTGCTTTTCGCCCGGGATATAGGCGGCAATATCAACAGCCGGGAGCTTCGGGTTGACTTCCGACCACTTCTTGTAGGGGTTGGCGACGAGCTTGCCGTCGACGACGACCTGGGCTGCGAGGGCCTTGTAGATATCGGCAGGAACGTAAGCGAGATCCGGGTTGGAAGCGTCGGTTGCGAAGACGATGCCGTCATAACCGATCTTGACTTCCTGGATGTCGGTTACACCGGCAGCCTTGCAGGCTTCCACTTCGTTCTTGTTGATCGGACGCGAGGAATTCGCAATGTCGATGGTGTCTTCGCCAACGCCCTTGCAGAATTCCTTCAGGCCAGCGCCCGAGCCGCCGGATTCGACGACCGGCGTCTTGAAGTTGGTGAAGGTTTCGCCGAAGGACTCGGCAACGATCTTTGCGTAAGGCAGGACGGTGGACGAACCAGCGATCTGAATCTGGTCGCGGGCGACGGCAGCGCCAGCGAAAGCAGCAGTTGCAGCGAGCGCGGCAACGGTGAGCTTGAAGGTGTTCATTAGAAATCTCCCGGCATTTGGGCTTGTGTGAGTGCGGCCATTAGAGAGGCCCTCGCAGTGCCTTTTTTCATCGGCGGGACTCTCTTAGCTCTTGAAGCCTCGTCCTTTTATGTCAAATCGATGAAACATTTGTGACAATACAAGATATTGATTTAAAACAATAAAATTATGCAACGTAAAAGTGTTGCGACATATGGTCAGAAACGGACGGTAAAATCGGTCCCCTTGCCGACTTCCGACTTGACGATCAGCCGCGCCCGGTGGCGGGTGAGGATGTGTTTGACGATCGCAAGGCCGAGGCCGGTGCCCTTTTTCGAGCGGCTGTCCTCGATGCTGACGCGGTAGAAGCGCTCGGTCAGGCGCGGCACATGTTCCGCCGGAATGCCCGGACCTTTGTCGACGATGCTGACCTCGACCGGCTGGCCGGTGCCGTTCTTCAGCCAGACATCGACGATCTCGCCTTCCTGGCCGTATTTGCAGGCATTTTCCATCAGGTTCTCGAAGACCTGGACGAGTTCGTCGCGGTCTCCCAGCACCTCGACCTTGCCGTCGGGCAGATGCAGGTTGATGTCGACGCCGACATCCCTTGCCAGTGGCACAAGCGCGTCTCTGACATGGCCGAGCAGCGGCACCAGATCGACCTTCTCATCCGGCGCGATGTGCGATTTCAGCTCCAGGCGGGAGAGCGACAGCAGGTCGTCGACCAGCCGGCTCATGCGCGTCGTCTGGTCGAGCATGATATTGAGGAAGCGCGCCTGCGCCTTCAGATCGTTCTTCGCCGGCCCCTGGATGGTCTCGATAAAGCCACGCAGCGAGGCAAGCGGCGTGCGCAGCTCATGGCTCGCATTGGCGACGAAATCCGACCGCATGCGGTCGATGCGGCGGACCTCCGATATATCGCGGAAGGACAGGATGAAATAGCGCTCACGTGGCCCGTCATCGGCCGCGAATTCGACGGGTGCGCTGCGCACGATATAGACGCGCTCGGAGGGCAGCCGCTCGGCATGCTCTATCTGGTTCGGCGCGTTGGTGGCGATGGTTTCGCGCACCATGTCGAGCACGCCCGGCGAGCGCAGGCGGGCCGATATATGGGCGCCGAGCGCCACTTCGCCGAAGGCCTTTTCGGCAGCGCGGTTCTGGAAGAGCACCGAGGCATCGTCCGAGAGCACCATGACGGGGATATCGAGGCCGGCAAGCGTGGCGGAAACTTCAGGCAGGCGGCTTGGCGGCAGCTCCGGCTCGATCTCGACCGGCTCGGCGGGTTCCGCCTTGATGATGGGCGCCTCGTTGAAAAGCGCGGTGAGGATCATCATAAGCAGCAGGACAAGCACAACCCACTTGTTCATACCGGCGGCAAGCGCGGCGAGCGCGCTGAGGATTGCCGCAAGCAGCACCGGCCGTTCGCGCCTTATGCGCGCCAACAGGCTTTTTCTCCATGGAGTTTCGTCTGGCAAGTGCCCTCGCGGCGTCGATTCGTTTTTCTTATATTGGAACTCTGCCTGATAGCGGCAATTCATGACAGAAGTTTTCGGCCGGCCGCTCCGAAGTGAAAAGCCGCAGCCGAACCCACGAAAAATTGCCGATCGACCGCGAGAGATTTGATTTTCAACGGTAAATATGTTCGCTTGCAGGAAGAGAAGCGATCGGGCGTGGAGGCTGATATGGACGAGGACGTCGAAAACAGGGCCGTGGAGCTGGAGATCCGCGGGAAGAAGCGCATCTTCGACGTCGACGATCCCACCCTGCCGGCCTGGGTGGACGAACGCGCGCTGGAATCCGGCGACTTTCCCCACAAGAAGAAGCTCAAGGAGGAGGACTATCTGGAGCAGTTGGAAAAGCTGCAGATCGAACTCGTCAAGGTGCAGTTCTGGCTGCAGGCGACCGGTAAGCGGGTGATGGCGCTGTTCGAAGGGCGCGACGCTGCCGGCAAGGGCGGCGCGATTTCGGCCTCCTCGGCGAATATGAACCCACGCCTTGCGCGGGTCGTGGCGCTGACCAAACCGACCGACCGCGAGCAGGGACAATGGTATTTCCAGCGTTATGTCGCGCAGTTTCCGACAGCCGGCGAATTCGTGCTGTTCGACCGCTCCTGGTACAACCGCGCCGGCGTCGAGCCGGTCATGGGCTTCTGCACGCCGCAGCAATACGAAGATTTCCTCAAACAGGCGCCGCAGCTCGAAAAGATCATCGCCCATGAGGGCATCTTCTTCTTCAAATTCTATCTCGATATCGGCCGCGAGATGCAGCTCAAACGTTTCCACGACCGCCGGCACGATCCGCTGAAAGTCTGGAAACTGTCGTCGATGGATATCGCGGCGCTGACGAAATGGGACGATTACAGCGACAAGCGCAACCGGATGCTGAAGGAAACCCATACGGATTTCGCACCCTGGACGGTGATCCGCGCCAATGACAAGCGGCGGGCGCGCCTCGAACTCATCCGCCACATGCTGAACAAGATGGATTATGACGGCAAGGACAAACAGGGGCTCGGCACGGTCGACGCGGAAATCATCGGCTCAGGCCCCGGCTTTTTGAAATAGGGCACCGATCGCATCGGGACCGACGCCACCGGCTTCGCCGGGGCTGGGGTCACCGGCTCAGCCGGGACCGGCCTTACTGCCCCGGCAGGATGCGGATAGCGAAGAGGTTGATGCCGCGCGCCTTGCCGTCGAGATCGCTGTTGATCGTCAGCGTGCCCGGCGAATTCGGCGCGAGCGAGCGGTCGAACTTCACCTGCAGCAGCGCATCCGACTTTTCCCGGGTGACGTTGAAGCGATGGCGGGCGCAATTGCCGAGCGTCTGGAAATTGCATTCGACAGTGATCTGCGTCGGCTCGTCGGTGGTGGATTGCAGCGTCAGCGCGATCGTCGAAGATTTGCCGGCAAGCTGCTGCAGCACCGATGGGGGCACGCTGATCGAGATATTGCCATCGGCCGCACCGCTTTCGGAAATCAGCCGGACGGCGGGGCCGTCGTTCTCGGCGATTTTTTCGGTGCGCGCCCGCGGGCCGCTCTGGATCTTGTCGGCGTCCTCAGGCTTGAACAGCGGAATCCAATCGGCCGAGAAACTGTTCTGCGGATCGATAGTCACCGGCTGATCGGTGTGAGAGCCCGCATTCCCGGCGCTCTCATCATTGCCGGTGAAATCCTCGGGCTGGGTGCTTGCCGGCGGATTGGCGACGCTGGTGTCGCGCTCGGCCGCCGTCATCAGCAGGCCCGACGTATGCGCCCACCAGGCGCCGATGCCGATGAAGGCCAGCAGGACACACCAGACGAGCAGTCGCGAAAAGAATTTTCTAGGCTTGCGGCGGCCCGCCGCCCGCTCAGGGCGGAAATCCATATTGGTGGCGCGCTGACCGCGCGCGAGCCGCTCCTCGCCGACGGGGGCGGCGGCCAGATGATCGGCATTGCCGGCATGCACGTCGTCAAGGCTGGACTCGTCGCCGCGATGCATAACCTCCGGCGCGCGGGTCTCACCTGATACCACGGGGCCGTCGAACTCATCGGCTTCGGCTTGGTGAACCGGCGGTGCGGGCATTTCCACGACCGGCGGCACGGGCACTTCAGGCGGCCTCTGGCGGGGGTGAAGACGGTCGCGCTCCTCGCCTTCGATGGCGTGGATGGTGCTTTCCAGGCGATGGCGGTGATGGGCGACGACCTCGGTGTCGGTGATGTCCTGCTTGCGCAGTCCGGCTTCCAGCGCCTGGCGGGCCGACTGATAGATCCTCGCTCGAACCTCCGGATTATCGCGATCGGAATTCTCGAGCGCTGTTCTGATGGCCGTTTCTAATCCGCTCACATTCAGTCCTTCACCTTGAATTCGGCATCGGACTGCAATCCCTGCCGTTCTCCATCAAAATTCGGTAGCGGCAAGTGCGGCAAACCGCAAGCCTTGCAGGCCCGGCCTCGGTCGATCGGCGGGGATATCGGCTGCTTTCACCGCTTACGGGCCTTATTCTATTAGCTTTCTCGGGCGTATATATTCGGGCCGAAATCGACGAAGGCATGGCAGCCGGTCTTTTATCGGCTTTTCATCTCTGTTATGAGATTGACGTTTTCGTAAACGTCAATGGAAGTGGTGAAGCATGGCCCTGCCCCCGATCCTCAAGGACAGATTGAGACTGCCGGTTATCGGCTCGCCGCTGTTCATCATCTCGCATCCGGCGCTGACGCTGGCGCAATGCAAGGCCGGCATCGTCGGAGCGTTTCCGGCACTGAACGCCCGGCCGGAAAGCCAGCTCGACGAATGGCTGGCGGAGATTACCGAGGAGCTCGCCCGCCACGACGCCGCCCATCCGGAGAGGCCGGCGGCCCCCTTTGCCGTCAATCAGATTGTCCACATGTCGAACAAGCGGCTGGAGCACGACCTTATGCTCTGCGTCAAATACAAGGTGCCGATCGTCATCTCCTCGCTGGGCGCCGTGCCGGAGGTCAATGCCGCCGTCCATTCCTATGGCGGCATCGTGCTGCATGACATTATCAACAACCGCCACGCCCATTCGGCGATTCGCAAGGGCGCCGACGGGCTGATAGCGGTCGCCGCCGGCGCCGGAGGCCATGCCGGCACGCTCTCACCCTTTGCCCTTGTCCAGGAAATCCGCGAATGGTTCGACGGGCCGCTGCTGCTGGCCGGCGCCATCGCCACCGGCGGCGCGATCCTCGCCGCAGAAGCGATGGGCGCCGACATGGCCTATATCGGCTCGCCCTTCATCGCAACGCAAGAAGCGCGCGCCGCGGACGCCTACAAGCAGGCGATCGTCGAAGGGGCCGCCAGCGATATCGTCTATTCCAACTATTTCACCGGCGTGCACGGCAACTATCTCAAGCCCTCGATCGTGGCTGCCGGCATGGACCCGGACAACCTGCCGCTTGCCGATGTCTCGAAGATGGATTTCGAGCAGGCTGTCGGCGGCGCCAAGGCCTGGAAGGACATATGGGGCAGCGGCCAGGGCATCAGCGCCATCAAGGCCGTCGAGCCAGTCGCCAAACTCGTCGACCGGCTGGAAGCCGAATACAGGGCGGCGCGTGCCCGGCTGGCGCTCTGAGCCGCGCCTTCTTGGCCCCTCCCCTCTTTTTTGCCAAAGCCATGACAGGGCGCTTGAAATCTTCGATCAATGCCTGTATCAGCGCCATGCAAATCGCAGGCCGCATGCTTCGGCCGTGAAACGCCGCTTTAGCTCAGGTGGTAGAGCACATCATTCGTAATGATGGGGTCGCAGGTTCGAGTCCTGCAAGCGGCACCATTTTTCTTTAGTCGCGTGCTGAAAACCTACATTTTAAGCCTCTCTTAAAATTCTGAATTCACTTTATAAGATTACCTTTGGCCACTTGGCAGGCAAGCTTCAACAGTTTGAGCGCGACTTCACTCTAGGCGGCTGGGCTGCCCTTCATCTACACATGCGCGACCGATATCGATCGAACGAGAGCAGCTTGGCGATTAGGAGGATCTATGAGGGCATCTCTTTTAAGTATCGCGCTTTTCACATTTAGCTTGTCCGCTGCGCAGGCAGCAGACTTCCCTCTCGCCTCATGTGCTGGATGGAACGGAACGCTTGTCAGCAGGACCGGCACCGATTCAAGCACCGCAGTTATGAAAGGAAAGGTCACTCAAGCCAATTTCCGGGAATACTGCGAGCGAGACCCAGGAGGTGAGACAACAGCACATGGCGGCAAACTTACTGTGAAGCAGTGCGTGGCGACGTATACTAAAGCGAATGGGAAAGACGCCTACCGCTCCACCGCCAATTGCAGCGAAGGCACCCTGTCCTTCGTTCCTCCTCGCGGAGAACCGCTGCGTGTCACTTTCCCATTACCAGAGGACGCAGATGTGTCGTGCGCCTCAGGCATGCCGCCGCTGATCGAGCAGTTCAAGCTCCTCTGCCCTCAGGCGGCGCGGAAGTTTCAGTTGATGGATGACGAATGACAGGATGGCTGTTTACACCGCCAACAGACTAGTCGGCTAGCGGGTAAGATCTCAGAATTCCTCCTCCATGCTGCAGGAATAGACGCTGTGCGGGGGCGACAAGGGTAGCCAGGAGCGGGACATCAAGCGAGCAATCGAAATGTCCAAGGAGATATGAGATGGCGCTTGAAATCATCCCTTTTGACGCAACCGAGTTCCTGGATGCCGAAGAATCTCGGGCCCATCTCATTGACGATGCGTTTGAAAGCGGGGATGCAGGTTATATCGCCCATGCATTGGGCGTTGTTGCGAAAGCTCGCGGCATGTCACAAGTCGCCCGGGATGCCGGCGTTAGTCGCGAGAGTCTCTACAAATCGCTCAGTGAGAAAGGCGACCCAAAGCTTTCAACGCTCATCGGTGTAGCTGCAGCTCTCGGATACAAGCTGACAGCGACGCGTGTGGATGATTCAGATGCGCGCGAGGACGAGCGCCGATCTGCATAGCAGCCACGATACAATTCCGATGCTGCGGCCGATCTGACATCAAAGAAAATTTCGAGCCTCGACAGCCCGCTTTCTGTCCCTCATGGAGATACAGGTCCAGTAGTCGCCCCAGGCCGTTATCTGTCTCAATCAAACGACCGTGAAAACCGCAACTCCGACAGGAACAATGCCACCCCCGTGCCGGTTTCCTCCCGTGAGACAACAAGCATGGAGAACATCATGTCCTGCAAGTTCATCGCGATATCACTGCTTTCGATCGGTCTCGCCGGTTCGGCCATGGCGCAGACGGCCGGTGGGGCGGATGCCAATGGGCGGCTTTCGGTGGCGCCGGTTATCGGCGGATCGGGGAGTTCGGGCGCCGGTTCCGCAGGCGCCGGGTCAGCTGGCACTGGGTCGGTCGGCGGCGGTGCAACGGGCACCGGGACGGTCGGCACCGGCTCGACGGGCACAGGTTCTGTCGGAACCGATCCCGGCACCACCGGCAGCACGACCGGCGGTGGCGGCGTCAATCTCAACAGCGGCCGCAGCACGATCAATCCCGGCGGGGTCAATCCCAATCTGCAGCAAACGCCGGGTTGCACCAGCGGAAGCGCGGACACCGGCTCGCTCAGTGAGGCATGCCCGCAGTGAGGATGAGGTGATTGTTCGCCTTTCCTTCTGACAAAAGCGAAGACCCGGAGCGGAATGGCGCCGGGCCTTCGCTTTCGGCCGCCACTCGCCGAAATGCGCGAAAGACTGGCTGCCGAGAGAAAGCAGTCGATGCCTGCTTTACCGGCCGGGCTTGAGGTCGTAAAAGGACGGCATCACTCCGCAAGCGGCACATCGCCCCACACCCAGCCGGCCTGCCGATATTTCCGGCATCTGCGGAGCACCCGAAGAGGATCGTCATGCCGAATGCAGCGCAACGCTCGAACCGCGTGCTTATCGTCGCCACCATCATGCTCGCGACCTTCATGGTGGCGATCGAGGCGACGATCGTGGCGACCGCGATGCCGCGCATCGTCGGGGAGCTCGGCGGCTTTTCCTATTACAGCTGGGTGTTTTCGGCCTTCCTGCTGGCGCAGTCGACGACCACAGTCATCTACGGCAAGCTTTCCGACATTTTCGGGCGCAAGCCGGTGCTGATCGGCGGCATCCTCATCTTCCTGGTCGGCTCGCTGCTCTGCGGGCTTGCCTGGTCGATGATGTCGCTGGTGCTGTTCCGGCTGCTGCAGGGGCTCGGCGCCGGCGCCATCCAGCCGGTGACGATGACGATCATCGGCGATCTCTTCAAGCTCGAGGAGCGCGGCCGCGTGCAGGGCGCGATGGCGACCGTCTGGGCGACCTCGGCCGTCGTCGGGCCGCTTGCCGGCGGCATAATCGTAGACAATATCTCCTGGGCCTGGATCTTCTGGATCAACCTGCCGATCGGCGTCATCTCGATCATCGCCTTCATGGTCTTCCTCAAGGAGGACGTGGCGCACAAGCAGGCAAAGATCGATTACCTCGGATCGGTGCTGTTTTCGATCTCGATCGTGGCGCTTCTCGTCATGCTGACGGAAACCGATGCGAGCGCTTGGATCCTGCTTTCGCTTTTCGCCGTCTTCGTTGTCACGGGCCTGCTCTTTCTCGCCCAGGAGAAGCGGGCGCCGGAGCCGATCATATCGATCCCGCTCTGGAGCCGAAGGCTGATCGCGACCAGCAATGCGGCGACGCTGCTGGCCGGCATGGCGCTGATCGGGCTTTCGACAATCCTGCCGCTCTATGTGCAGGGCGTGCTCGGCCGCTCGCCTCTTGTCGCGGGGTTCACGCTGACCATGCTCGTCGTCGGCTGGCCCTTGGCGGTGATGCTCTCCAGCCGCTTCTACAAGGCCTTCGGCATCCGCCGCACGCTGCGAGTCGGCAGCCTGATGTTTCCTTTCGGCGCCTGTTTCCTGTTGTTCCTGACCCCTGACAGTTCGCCGGTCGTTGCCGGCGCCGGCTCGTTCTTCATGGGCTTCGGCATGGGTCTCATCAGCCTCACCAGCATCGTGCTTGTGCAGGACAGCGTCGAATGGTCGATGCGCGGCAGCGCCACAGCCTCGATCATCTTTGCCCGCAGCCTCGGCAATACGCTCGGCGCCACCGTGCTCGGCGCCATCCTCAATGCCGGCATCAACCATTATGCGAGCGGCGCGGCGGCGGCGGGCCTGCATCAGGCGCTGAACCAGCCGACCGGGCTTTCAACACTCGCCGCCGATCCGGCGATCCGCGCCGTCTTCAACGCGGCCCTGCACTGGAGCTTCTGGGGCGTGGTCGTCGTCGCGGTGCTGACCTTCTTCACCACCTGGCTGATCCCGGTCGGGCCTAGCCAGAAGCGCGAGAGGGCGGCTGTCGCCAGCGAGGCCGCCTCGCATTAAGCGGTTCAGCCGTTCGGCGCGACTTAGGTAAGAGGCTCTGATGGGTTACGATCTTCACATTACTCGCAAGACAAATTGGTTCGATGCGTCTCCGTCGATCGCTCTCGACGATTGGCTCGAATATGTCGCCAATGATTCCGAAATTCAGCATGACGGTTTTGCTGAAACCCCCACCGTCGACGGGGGTGTTTTACGGGTGGAACAGGCGGGCATTTGCGTGTGGATAGGATACTCACGCGGCGAAAATCGGGAAAATGCCGCATGGCTTTGGTGGAGCGGAGGCAACATCGTCGTTAAAAATCCCGATCAAGAAATCTGTCGGAAAATGTGGCTTATCGCCCAATCTCTCGATGCCAAAGTCCAGGGAGAAGAGGGAGAATATTATGGCCGTGATGGCGAGATCATCGTGACGCCGACGAATGTCATACTCGCGTCCGAGCGTTCGGTGTCTCCCGATCCAAAGCGTCCATGGTGGAAATTCTGGTAGATTCCAGACAATGCTGTTCTGCACTGCCTTGTCACACCGGTGGATTATGTTGGGAGAGTTGCCCCAGCATAGTGAGTGCAAGCTTAGTGGGCATCCCGGATATCAAAACGGACGATCTTGTCGCCTTCCATGCGGAAGATATGCGTCACGGTCTTATCCTTCAGGCCATGACTTTGCCCTTCCAGCGGCCGGCCATCGAGGTCGAATACCGACTGGATCACCTCGACAGCGATAGCGCCATCTGGCGTTTCTTCAAATGTGACCGGCTCGACATGGGGACTGATGACGGCCCACTGCCGTGTCCAATAGTCGCGTACGGCCTGACGGCCATGAACGTGGCCGCCATCCATGCCGTTGGCCCATCATCGGACAGGACGGCAAGGACAGCGTCGATGTCTCTGGCGTTGAAGCTGGCATAGATGCGCTTGATCATTTCGACGTCATTTTGAGACATGTCATTTCCTCGATGGGATTGAAACATTCGCTGCGCGGCATCGAAACGGCCTTGCCTCATGCCGCACATCAATATACATACGTACATATATATCTTGCGGTCAAGCGCAGACAAGGGGTCAAGCGGAATGGATGAAGACGTGCTTTCTACGCCGGGGCATCTCATCAGTCTTGCGGCGCGGGGATTCGCCCGTCTCAGCGAGTCACGCCTTAAACCGCTCGGCTTCGGTGTTGGCCAGTTGCCTGTGCTGGTGGCGCTGGAAAATGGCAAGGCCAGCACGCAACGCGACCTCGCCCGCTTTGCCAGGGTCGAGCAACCGCCGATGGCGCAGATGCTCGCTCGCATGGAGAGGGATGGATTGATTGAGCGGACACCCGACCCGGCTGACGGTCGCAGCAGCCGCATCGTGCTGACGAAAACCGCACAGGAACGCATGCCGGAGGCAATTGTCGCCCTGTTCCAAGGAAATAAAGAGGCATTGACTGGGTTCACGGGTGCGGAAGCGGGACAACTTGTCGATCTGCTCACGCGGCTGATCGAAAATCTGGATCAGATTGCAAGCGCGGAATCCTCGGCGCGGTTTTAGAGGCGCGATCGGGCTTATGAGAGGAACGTTTATGCATAAAGGATCCTGTCTGTGTGGCGCGGTAACTTTTGAAATCGACGGCGATCTCAGAGCGCCGGATGCGTGCCATTGCTCCAAATGCCGAAAACAATCCGGCCATTTTTTCGCTTCGACCGACGTGCCAAAGCGTCAGATCACCATCCAGGGAGGCGAAAGTGTCACCTGGTATCAATCCTCAGAAAAGGTGAGGCGTGGATTTTGCGCCGTATGTGGATCGTCGCTGTTTTGGGATCCACCTCATCATGACTGGATTGCTGTCGCGATGGGTGCATTTGATGGCCCGACCGAAACCAAACTGAAAATGCATATCTTTGTCGCTGACAAAGGCGACTACTACGACATCACCGACAACCTGCCCCAGAACGAGCAATAGGTAGCTGTTGCTCATCCGCGAGCGCCCTTCAATTTCTATTCTGGGACGGTGCCACCTTCATTCGAACTCGTGCTGCCTTTCGGCAGTGAGGGGTTCTTCAAAACGCGCGACAGCAAGTTCCGTTTTCTCTTGCGCGGGACAAGATCAATATCGCTGACAAGCTTTGCGCCGCCCTCGCGCCGCTCCAGCGTGATCTTGCGGCTATGGAAGGCTTCGAGCTCAGCCCGATGCGCGACACTGATGATGGTCACGTCAGGCAATTCATCGATCACCATCTGCATCATCTTATCCTGGCTCTTCTCATCGAGTGCTGAGGTTGCTTCATCCAGCACGATGATATCGGGATGGTGGAGCAGCAGACGCGCGAAGGCGAGCCGCTGCTTTTCACCGCCAGACAAGGTCTGGTCCCAGGGCGCATCTTCCTCGATCTTGTCGTTCAGATAATCGAGCCCCACCTTGTCGAGCGCCGCCTTGATCTTGTCCAGCGTCCAGCTATCGGCGGCGCCGGGATAGGCGACGGCACGGCGAAGCGTGCCCGAAGGGATATAGGGCCGTTGCGGCAACATGAACAATCGTCTGTCGGCGTGGAAATTGACGCTGCCCTCACCCCACGGCCAAAGACCTGCGATGGCCCGCACCAGCGTGCTCTTGCCGGACCCGGATTCGCCGGCGACGAGCACCCGCTCGCCCGCTTCGATCACGACCTGGGTTTCCTTGACCACGGCGGTGCCATCGTCAAGCGATACGGAGAGTTCGTTCAGGCTGAGCATCGCATCGCCTTCGGTTTCACCATGCTTGATGCGCCCCAGAGAGTCGCTCTGTTCGGCGCGCTCGAGCCCATCGAGCGACATCATCAGCGAAGCGATGCGCCGTGCACAGGCGTTCCAATCGGCAAGACGGGGGTAGTTGTCGACCAGCCATCCGAACGCGCTCTGAACGATGGCGAAGGCAGAGGCAGCCTGCATGACCTGCCCAAGCGTCATGCTGCCTTCGAGATACTTGGGAGCGCACAGCAAAACCGGGACGACTGGCGCAAACAGGCTCGATCCCTGCGACACAAGCGCTGTGCGCATGTGCTGGCGTGCAAGCAGCGCCCATTGCCTAAGCACATTGGCGAAGGTCTTGCCGAGGTCGTTCCGCTCCTCCTCTTCGCCGCCGAGCAATGCGATGCTCTCGCCGTTTTCCCGCACATGCGTCAGCGTATAGCGAAATTCGGCTTCCGCTTGGTTTTTAGCCTCGGAGACGCGGACGAAATGGCGGCCGATGACCGTCATCGAACTTGATGTGATCGCGGCATAGAGGACCGCAGTGATCACGAGAAAGCCGGGAACAGTGACGGTCGAACCTGCGATCGTCAGAGTGAGTGCCCCGCCGATCGTCCAGAGCACCAGGATGAAGGTCGAGGCCGACAGAAAGGCGGCAATGACACCGGAGATGAAATCGACAGGTGCTTCGGTGGCAATCCGCAAATCCTCCGCGATGCGCGCTTCGGGGTTCTTATGGTCGCCGCCGATGAGGTTCAGCTGATAGTAACGACCGCTTGCGAGCCAGCGCGCGATGACGGCGGTCGTCAGCCAGGAACGCCAGCGGCGTTGAATCATCATGCGAAGGGCGACTTGTGTCGTAACAAGGGCTGCAGTTCCGAGCGCCAGTGGCAGGAATACGACGCTCAAGACATAGACGGTGCGGGCATTATGTTGCTCAAGGGCGTCAAAAATCGCGCGGTTCCAGAGATTGATTCCATACTGGAAACCGACATTCATGCAGATCAGGGTCAATAGGCCGATGGTGCACGGCCAGGCGAGTTTGTCACCTCCACGGCCCCAATAGCGGCGCGCGCTGATCCAGAAACGCTTCAGCAAATACCGCTTGCGCGCCTGCTCGGCTTCCTCAGGCGTCAACTCCGGATCGGGTGGGATGGCATCTGGCGGCAGCACGACTTCGGCAGTCGACGCCTTCTCCTGGCGCGACTTCTCGGCACCGTGCGGTTCGGTGCCATCGACCGATTTCGGATTGAGTTTGGCGGCCGTCATGAGCACGATAACGGCTTACAAATCAAAAGGTTTCATGATGGCTGCCATCCGCCGTATCGAAAACATCTGCCCCTCACCCTAACCCTCTCCCCGTAAAAACGGGGAGAGTGCGGCATATCCCCTTCGCCCCGTTTACGGGGTCAGAAGGACAGGTCGAGGCATGCATCGAAGAGGTTATTTCAACCGCTTTGATGCAGCACCCGGATCAGCCCCGAGGATTTGCCGACATATCGTGACGGATTTACCCGTCCATGCTGGCCGCCTTTCCCCCAGCCAGCATCTTGAATCTGATTTGCACCCTCTTGGAAAACCCTTCGATTCCAGACAAGATCAGCCCGCTCTAGTGTCTGGGGAAATCCTGATGGAAAACCACGAGCCGTTTTTGCGCGAGGCGATTGCGCTCTCGAAATCTGCGGTGGAAAACGGCGACGAACCGTTTGGGTCGGTGCTGGTGAAGGACGGCGAAGTCATTCTCCGCGCCGAAAACAGCGTCTTCACCGGCCACGATATGACGAACCACGCCGAGATGAATCTGGTTAAACTGGCGGCACAACACTACGACACCGCTTTTCTCGCGGGCTGCACGCTCTACACCAGCACCGAGCCGTGCGCGATGTGCTCCGGGGCGATTTACTGGTCGGGCATCGGGCGTATGGTGTTTGCATGCTCCGAAACGCGGCTTGGCGAGATCGCCGGGATCGGGTTGAACGTGCCGAGCCGGGCGGTGTTGCAAACCGGCGCACGCATCGTCACTGTGGTTGGCCCGGACCCGAATCTCGAAGACGAAGCCGCCGAGGTCCATCAGGAATTCTGGCCGAAGCATCTGGGCAAGGCATAGCCTCATTCCTCCCGAATGCCGCTGGCGAGCACATCGAAGCGGTGTCTGGAGTTGCTCGCCCTCAGGCGGTTTCGGTGGCGATCTGCGGCAAGGATTGCAGCAGGGTCTGGCGGGCGGAGTGCAGATGCGCGCGGCAGGCGGTTTCGATCGCCGCCTGGTCGCCGGATTCCAGCGCTGCGATATAATCCAGATGTTCGTGGATGGCGCGCTCGTTGCGCTGGCGCGCGGCGGTCTTGTTCCACTGGTAATGATAGTGGAAGACGATGGCGATGGCGTCGTAGAAATCGGCGATGAAGCGGTTCTTCGAGGCTCGGTGGATCAGCAGGTGGAAGCGCTCGTCGAGGACGGAGAAATCCTTGAAGCGCTGGTTGATGTCGGCAAGCATGGCGTGATGTTCGTCGCGGATGGCGGCAAGATCGGCCCAGCTCTGATTATCCCTTGGAAGCCGGCCGAATTCGGCGGCGGAATGCAGCTCGAACATTTCGCGCACATCGGCAAGTTCGAGGGCGAATTCGCGGGTGAAGCCTTTGAGCGTCCAGTGGCTGTTCGGGCGTTTCTCGATGAGGCCGAAGCGGGAGAAGCGGATCAGGAACTCGCGCACGCTGGTCGTGCCGGTGCCGATCTCGCGGGCAAGCTCCAATTCGTTGATCTGCATGCCGGGTGCTGCATCATCGGCAAGGATGCGCTGCATGAAGCTGCGCTCGATGATATCATGCAGGGAGTCGGTTTCTTCAGAGGGAAAGAGGTCGTGGTCGGTCGGCTGGCGCAGCACGATCTTCTGGCGTTTGTTCCAGCGGATGATGCCCTCTTCGCTGAGCCGCGTCAGGATGGCGCGCGCCGTCGAACGGCTGACGCCGAGCTGGGCGGCGATCTCCGGTTCCGAGGGCAGCGCGGTATCCGTGCGCAGGGCTGCGGCATACCTGTTATAGGCTTCCTTGAAGACCGTATTCTGCCTTGCCACCAGACCCCGCTTTCCGCCCTCGTGACCGTCGCCCCGCTTCAAAGCAGGACGGAGCGGACCGGGGCTTGTTCAAACGACCTTTAGCTTATTTCCGGTCGCCTGCGGCTCATTGCCTCCCTCGTCCACAGGATCAATATTCCCGTTGACTTGAAAATGTTTATTGTAGATAAAAAACAAAATCAATGCGCTTTCGCCGATGCAGCGAGCGTTTCGCTAGAACAGGATGATTTTAGGTGGGATGGCCTAAAAATCTGAATCCTGTTCTAAATTAAATAGTTAGAGCATGATGTCGTCCGAAAACCGCTGACACATTTCGGCATCATGCTCTAGGGAGACGACATTGGATAAATTGCCTTGGATCATCCTTTCGGCCGGCGACAATGTCGCGGTCGCAACGGCGGCAATCGCGCCGGGTTCGACGGTTGCCGGCATTCAGACACGTGAGAAGATCGACCCCGGCCACAAGGTGGCGATAGCGGATATTCCGCTCGGGTCACCGGTGGTCAAATACGGACAGGCGATCGGCCGCACGACCGCCGAGGTCAAGGCCGGCGACCACGTGCACAGCCACAACCTGCATTTCGAAAACGACCGGCTGGCAGCGACCGCCAATTCGGCGCCGGAAACGGCGACAGCCGACGACGTCGGGCGCACCTTCATGGGCTATCGCCGCGCCGACGGGCGGGCGGCAACCCGCAACTATATCGGCATCATCGCCAGCGTGAACTGTTCCACCACGGTCTGCCGGGCAATCGCCGACGAGGCGAACCGGACGATCCTGCCGCATTACGAGGGCATCGACGGTTTCGTGCCGATCGTGCATGACCAGGGCTGCGGCATGAGCTCGACCGGCGACGGCATGAACGTGCTGCACCGGACGCTCGCCGGCTATACACGACATGTGAATTTCGGCGGCGTGCTGATGATCGGCCTCGGCTGCGAGGTCAATCAGCTGACGCTGTATGGCCAGAGTGGTGCGGGCGCCTCGAAGCGGCATTTCAACATTCAGGATGCCGGCGGCTCGCGCCGCGCGGTGGAACGCGCCATGGGCATGCTGCGCGAAATCGCCGCTGATGTCGGCAAAGAAAAGCGCGTGCCGATGTCGATCGGCGAGATCATCATCGGCCTGCAATGCGGCGGCTCGGACGGCTTTTCCGGCATCACCGCCAATCCGGCGCTGGGTGTCGCGGCCGACCTGCTGGCGGCGGCCGGCGGCACGGCTATCCTGTCGGAGACCTCGGAAATCTATGGTGCGGAACATCTGCTGCGCAGCCGCGCCGTCAGCGACGAGGTGGCAAAGAAGCTCGACGACAAGATCGCCTGGTGGGAGGAGTACGTCGCCCTGCACGGCGCCTCGCTCGACAACAACCCCTCGCCCGGCAACAAGCGCGGCGGTCTCACCACTATTCTCGAAAAGTCGCTCGGCGCCGTCGCCAAGGGCGGGCGTTCGCCGCTGACGGCGGTCTATGGTTATGCCGAACGGGTCACGGCCCCCGGCCTCGTCTTCATGGACACGCCCGGCTACGACCCCGTCTCGGCAACCGGCCAGGTGGCGGGCGGGGCAAACATGATCGCCTTTACCACAGGCCGCGGCAGCTGCTTCGGCTGTCGGCCGGCGCCGTCGCTGAAGCTTTCCAGCAATTCGGCGCTCTATGCCTCGATGGAAGAGGATATGGACATCGATTGCGGCACCATCGCCACCGGCGATGCGACAATCAGCGGCAAGGGCCGCGAGATCTTCGACCTCATCATCGATACGGCCTCGGGCAAGAAGACCAAGAGCGAGATCTTCGGCTACGGCGACAATGAATTCGTGCCGTGGCATCTCGGTGCGACGCTCTGAAATCTGCGCGCGACGCTTTAAATAGACAGTTCTTCGCGAGGAGGCGTGATGAAGACGAGAAAGATCGGCAAGACCAAGCTGGAGGTGACCGAAATCAGTTTCGGCGCGGCCGCTCTCGGCGGCCTCTACCGCGCCTGCCCGCGCGAGCAGGCGATGGACACGCTGCAGGCAGCCTGGGACAGCGGCATCCGCTATTTCGACGTGGCGCCCTGGTATGGGCTCGGCCTTGCCGAGCGGCGGGTCGGCGATTTCCTGCGCGACCAGCCGGACGGCTCTTACGTGCTGTCCACCAAGGTCGGCCGGCTGCTTCGGCCGGTGCCGACCGGCACCGTGCCTGATTACAGCTATGTTGATCCGCTCTCCTTCGATGCCGATTACGACTATTCCTATGACGGCATCATGCGCTCGGTCGAGTTCAGCTATGCGCGGCTCGGCCTCAACCGCATCGATATCCTCTATGTGCACGACCTCGGCGTCTACACCCATGGCGCGGCGAAGAATGCGGTCCACCAGAAGCAGTTTCTCGATTCCGGCGTGAAGGCGCTGGAGGAGCTGAAGTCGTCTGGCGCGATCTCCGCCTTCGGCCTCGGCGTCAACGAGGTGCCCGTCTGCCTCGAGGTCATGCGCCATTCCGATCTCGACTGTATCCTGCTCGCCGGCCGCTACACGCTGCTCGACCGCTCGGCCGTTGCCGAACTGCTGCCGCTCTGCCGGCAGAAAGGCACGTCGCTCGTCGTCGGCGGCGTCTTCAACTCCGGCATCCTCGCCACCGGCCCGGTGCCGGGTTCGCATTTCGACTATATGCCGGCTGATGACGAGGTGCTTGCCAAGGTCGGCGCCATGGAGGCGATCGCCAAGAGCCACGGCGTGCCGCTGGCAGCGCCCGCCCTGCAGTTTCCGCTGCGCGAGGCGATCGTCGCATCGGTGCTGATCGGCACGGCCAAGCCCTCGAGCCTGACGCGCAATATGGAGATCGTCGAGCCGCGGCTTGCCGACGAGATCTATGCCGAATTCGAACCCTATACGCTGGTTGCGCCGCCGCTCGGCGCCGAAGCCGTCCGAGTCTGAGGAGAGACTATGCTCAAGGGTATTCATCCGCTGCTTGGCCCCGACCTGCTCCATGCATTGAAGACCATGGGACATGGCGACGACATCGTCATATCGGACGCCAATTTTCCCTCGGGCTCTATGGGCCCGCCGGTCATTCGTGCCGACGGCGTCAGCGCCACGGCGATGACCGAGGCCATCCTGACCCATATGCCGCTCGACACTTTCGTGCCGGAAGCGGCGTGGCGGATGGAGGTGGTCGGCGATCCCGATGCGATGCCGGAGGTCTGCACCGAGTTCCAGCAGATCGTTTCCAAGCACGCCGGCGATTTCCGCATCGTGCCGGTGGAGCGTTTTGCGTTTTACGCGATGGCCCGCAAGGCCACCTACATCGTCGCGACGACGGAATTCCGGCTCTACGGCAACCTGATTTTGAAAAAGGGGGTCGTCCATCCGCACGAGGTCGACAAGGCCTGATCCCTATTTTAGGGTATCGTTGTATTGGAATAAAATCAGTTGCTTGGCGGGAGTTTACCAAAGCAAAAAAGCCGGTTTGGCACTCTTGCAATTTGATTGCGCCTCGGCTAGCTTCACCTGGCAAATGTTTTTTATCGATAAAAATCGTCCGCCTGCGTTCAGCGGCCGATTTATTCGGAGGAGAACGCACCCTGAGAGGAGAACCCAAATGAGCATCGTGAAATCCCTTCTGTCTCGCCGCGCCTTCACCGCGCTTGCGGGCGCCGCCGTCATCGCCACGGCGATGCCGGCACCGTCGTTTGCAGCCGACGTGACGATCCCGATCATCGTCAAGGACACGACGTCCTTCTACTGGCAGATCGTTCTGGCCGGCGCCCGCAAGGCCGGCAAGGATCTCGGCGTCAACGTGCCGGAACTCGGCGCACAGGCCGAATCCGACGTCAACGGCCAGATCAGCATTCTTGAGAACGCCGTCGCCGGCAAGCCGGCCGCCATCGTCATCTCGCCGACGGAATTCAAGGCGCTCGGCAAGCCGATCGACGAAGCCGCCAAGTCGGTTCCGATCATCGGCATCGACTCGGGCGCCGACTCCAAGGCATTCAAGTCGTTCCTGACGACCGACAACGTCCAGGGCGGCCGCATCGCCGCCGACGGTCTTGCCGCCGCCATCAAGGAGATGACGGGCAAGGAAGAAGGCGAAATCGTCATCCTCACCAACCTTCCGGGCGTCGGCTCGCTGGAGCAGCGCCGCGAAGGCTTCCTGGATCAGGTCAAGACCAAATATCCGGGTCTGAAGGTGATCGCCGACAAGTACGGTGACGGCCAGGCGACGACCGGCCTTAACATGATGACTGACCTGATCACGGCCAACCCGAACCTCGTCGGTGTCTTCGCCTCGAACCTGATCCTGGCGCAGGGCGTCGGCCAGGCGATCGCCGAAAACAAGCTGGGCGACAAGATCAAAGTCATCGGCTTCGACAGCGACGACAAGACGGTCGGCTTCCTCAAGGACGGCGCGATTGCCGGCCTCGTCGTTCAGGACCCCTACCGCATGGGCTATGACGGCATCAAGACCGCGCTTGCCGTCTCCAAGGGCGAGAAGGTTCCGGAAAATGTCGATACCGGCGCCAACCTCGTGACCAAGGCGAATATGGCCGATCCGAAGATCGACGCGCTCCTGAACCCGAAGATCAAGTAAGACGAGAGAGGCCGCGCCGGCTCAAAAACCGGCGCGGCCTTTTCCATCCGTGCTATGTTTTGCAGGGGATGGAGAGCAGACGCGACACAAGGAGGAGAGGTCCCATGATCGGACTGGAAGAGGTCAGTCATCGCCATGATGACAGCGCGACGCTGAAAGAAGCCAATCGAATTCCCGCCGGATCGCCTATCCTCGAACTCAGGGGCCTGCAGAAGAATTACGGTCATGTGCAGGCGCTGAAGCCAGCGACGCTGACCTTTCTTGCCGGCGAAATCCACGCGATCGTCGGCGAAAACGGCGCCGGCAAATCCACCCTCATCAAATTGCTGACCGGCGTCATTACCCGCACCGCCGGCGAAGTGCTGTGGTGCGGCCAACCAGTGGCACTGGCGACACCGAACGAGACAATTGCGCGCGGCATCAACGCCGTGCACCAGGAGGTCGTGCTCTGCCGGCACCTGACGGTCGCCGCCAATCTCTTCCTCGGAGACGAGGTCAACCGCTTCGGCCTGATGCGCAAGAAGCAGATGGAGAAGATGGCACAGGCCGTGCTCGACGATCTCGGCTTCGGCCTGCCGGCGGGTGCACTGCTGAGCGAACTGACCATCGGCCAGCAGCAGCTGGTGGCAACCGCGCGCGCGGCGATGCGCGGCACGCAATTCCTGATCTTCGATGAACCCACCGCCTATCTCACCCGCCAGGAATCGGCGCAGCTCTTCAAGCTGATCCGACGCTTGCAAGGCGAAGGCGTCACCATCGTCTATATCAGCCACCGCATGGAGGAAGTCTTCGAGCTTGCCGACCGTGTCTCGGTGCTGCGCGACGGCACGCATGTCGGCACGCGCCTGATCGGCGAGACCAACGATGCCGAACTGATCTCGCTGATGATCAACCGCTCGATTGAACAGATCTACCACAAGGAAGAAATTGCGATCGGCGAGACGATCCTCACTGTCAACGGCCTCTCCGGCCCGGGCTTCGAAGATGTATCGCTGAGCGTCAAGGCGGGACAGATCGTCGGCCTCTACGGCCTGATCGGCGCCGGGCGCAGCGAATTTGCGCTCGGGCTCTACGGCCGCCAGCCGACGACATCCGGCGATGTCGAATGGATGGGCAAACGTGTCGACATCCGCAATGAACGCACCGCCATGGAGCTCGGCATTGCGCTGGCGCCGGAAAGCCGGCGCGACCAGGGGCTTTGCCTCAACCTGCCGATCGGGCTGAACATCAACCTGCCGGTGTTCGGGCGGCTGAGCCACGGGCCGGTGATCAACCACGCGCGCGAATCGGCCAATGCCGACCAGCAGATCCGCAATCTCAGCATCAAGACACCGAGCCGGCGCGTTCCGGCCTCCAGCATGTCGGGCGGCAATCAGCAGAAGATCGTCATCGGCAAGTGGCTGAGCCACGGCGCCCGGCTTTTCATCTTCGACGAGCCGACCGTCGGCGTCGACGTCGGCACCAAGGCGGAAATCTACCGGCTGTTCGCCCAGCTTCTGAAGGACGGCGCCGGTATCATCCTGATCTCTTCCTACCTGCCTGAGGTCTACGAACTGGCCGACCGGCTGCACGTCTTCCGCGCCGGCACAATCGTCGCGAGCCATTATTATCACGCGGCGACGCATGAAGAAGTGCTCAGCGAAGCGATCGGCGTCTGAGCACAAGCAATTCCAGCAAAAGTGCGCTGCGGTTTTGCGTCCGGAAATTGCGTAAAACAAATAGATGGAGAATTCCCGCGCTTCGGAGAAAAGCGGAAATTCTCTAAGAGGGAGAAAATTCATGACTGCCACCCCCACCGAAATCGTCGCGCCGCCGCCGCGCCGGAAAATGAACATCCTGTTCGGCCTGACGCTGATCGGCCTGCTGATCTTCCTCTGGATCGTGCTTGGCGTTGTCACCCCGAGCTTCTGGACGCCGCTCAATATCTCGAACCTGCTGCGTCAGGGCGCGATGACGGCAATCCTGGCGCTCGGTCAGACCTTTGTCATCATCACCGCCGGCATCGACCTTTCGGTCGGCGCCATCGTCGGCTTCTGCACCGTGATCATCGCCTGGCTGCTGCAGGCGGGCGTGCCGGTCTGGGGTGCGATCGCGCTGACGCTGCTGATGGGTGTGGCGATCGGCGCCTTTCATGGCTTCGGCATCGTGCATATGGGCCTGCCTCCGTTCATCATCACGCTGGCAACCCTGACATCCCTGCGCGGCATCGGTCTGCTGATCACCAACGGCTCGACGATCAACATCACCAATGAAGGTTTCAGCAATTTCGCCCGCGCCGATTTGCTCAGTATTCCGAGCCTGTTCTGGATGGTCATCCTGGTGGCGGTCCCATCCTTCATCTTCCTGCATCTGAGCCGCTGGGGCCGGTATCTCTTCGCGGTCGGTTCGAACGCCGAGGCGGCGCGCCTTTCCGGCGTCAATGTCAAGGGCATGATCTACCTCGCCTATATCCTGTCTGCCTCCTTCGCCGCCTTCGTCGGCGTGCTGCTTGCCTCGCGCATCGCCATCGGCAATGCGACACAGGCGGACGGCTGGGAACTGCAGGCGATCGCCTCCTCCGTCATCGGCGGCACCAGCCTGTTTGGCGCGGTCGGCTCGGTGCATGGCCCGCTGATCGGCGCCTTCATTCTCGCCACCATCAACAACGGCGCGAACCTTCTGAACGTCAACTCCTTCTGGCAGCGCATCATCACCGGTCTGCTGATCATCGTGATCGTGTTCTTCGACCAGCTGCGCCGCCGCCGGAGCAATTGAGCGACAAGAGACAGCCGGCCTGAACAAGCCGGCTTCCTCCATCTCAGGAATGCGAGATCCGTCATGAAAGCAGTTCTTTGCCGGGAGCCCGGCGTGCTCGAGATCGTCGAGCGTCCTTCGCCTGCGGCTCCCGCCGCTGGCTGGGTGCGGCTTGCCGTCAGCCATGTCGGCATTTGCGGCACCGATTACCACATCTTCGAGGGCAAACATCCCTTCCTCGAATATCCGCGGGTGATGGGGCATGAGATCTCGGCGACGGTGCTGGAAGCGGGCGACGGCGTTGCCATGGCGGTCGGCACGCCCGTCATCGTCAATCCCTATCTCTCCTGCGGGCAGTGTATCGCCTGTCGTCAGGGCAAGCCGAATTGCTGCACCAATATCAAGGTGCTCGGCGTCCATACGGATGGCGCCTTCTGCGAGGAGATTTCAGTCCCGGCAGAGAACCTCTATGCCGCCAAAGGTGTAAGCCTCGAAGCGGCGGCGACGACCGAGTTCCTGGCGATCGGCGCCCATGCGGTGCGCCGTTCGATGACCGGCGCCGGCGCGCGGGCGCTGGTCATCGGCGCCGGGCCGATCGGGCTCGGGGCGGCGATCTTCTCGCGCATTGCAGGACATGAGGTGACGCTGCTCGATACCAGCACCGAGCGGCTGCAGATGGCGTCGGAACGCTTCGGCTTCACTTCCGGCATCGTTGCCAACGAGGCGACAGCGGAGGCCGTACGGGAAAAGACCAATGGCGACAGTTTCGACGTGGTCTTCGACGCGACGGGTTACGGGCCTTCGATGGAAAAGGCCTTCTCCTTCGTCGCCCATGGCGGCGCGCTGGTGCTGGTCAGCGTCGTCAAGGACGATATCCGCTTCTCCGATCCGGAATTCCACAAGCGCGAGATGATGGTGATCGGCAGCCGCAACGCCACTCGCGTCGATTTCGAACATGTGGCGGGTTCAATCGCCAAAGGCCTGGTGCCGGTGGACAAACTCATCACCCACCGCACGACGCTTGCCGATGCGCCGCGCGACCTCGCGCGCTGGGCGCACGAAAAGAATGGCCTGATCAAAGCGGTAATCACTATCGGGAATTAAATCGCGGCCTTGATTGTCCGATGCATCTCCCTGACCACCGTAACATCGGTCCGGTTCATTCTCCTCGCCTCGAAACCGAAAGCCACGGCGCGCGGATCGCGGCTTTCAACCGGTGAGCTGCAGGAACCGTGGACCTCGCGGGCGCCGGTCGCCCGTAATATTTCACCGACATTGGCGGGGCGGATGCCGCTGCCAGGCATGATCGAAATGCGCCCGGCCGCCTTTGCCGAGAGGCGCTTCAGCGTTTCGAGACCGTCGGTAGCCTTCAGCGAGCAGCCGGAGGTCAAAATGCGTTCGCAGCCGAGCTCGACCGCCTGTTCCAGCGCCTGGTCGGCATCCGGCACCAGATCGAAAGCGCGATGCAGCGTCGAGCCGAGGCCTGCGGCATGCGCCTTCAAACGGTGGATCAACGGCATGTCGAGCGTGCCATCCGGCCGGTTGGCGCCGATGACCACACCGGCAAGGCCAGCGGCGCGCACGGCATCGATGTCGATCATCATCGCCTCCTCATCTGCCCCGTCGAAGATGAAGGGACCGGCATGCGGGCGGATCATCGCGTAGACCGGAATGGGTGCCCGGGCGGCGATCCGCATCAGGCTCGGCACCGGCGTCAGGCCGCCGAGTTCCAGCGCCGAGCAGAGCTCGATGCGCCCGGCGCCACCCTCGATCGCGGCGGCAAGGCCTTCGGCGCTGTCGACGCACACTTCCAGCAAGATCGTCACGCTGCAGTCTCCCTGGCTCCGGCGTCCGTCAGCGTTATGGTACGCGCGACGGTTTCTGACGTAATTCTCGCCGCCGCCTCGATGATCATTGCGCAGGCATCGGCGGCGGCTTTGCGATGGTTGAAGGCGACGTGATAGGACATCGGCAGATGCTCGTCGAGATCGACGATACGCACCTTGTCGGCGATCGGCATGGCGCTGACCCGGCCGAGGAAGGAGACGTAACCGTGATTGGCGACGAGGTCGACGATGACAGGCAGTGAATCCGCCGCGGTGATATCCTGGCCGCGCAGGCGCCGGTTGGGCGCGCGTTCATAGCTGAAGGCCATGGCAGCATGGCCGAGGCCGGTACGCGGGCTCGGCATGCAAATCGGGTGGCCGGCGACGAGATCGGCGACACTGGTCTCGGTGCTATCAGGCGGCGCGATCACCACCATGTCGGTCTGCAGCAATTCGCGATGGCGGAAGCTTTCCAGCCCGAAGACCGAATCCAGGATCGCGACATCGATGCGGCCGCTCTTCAGCGCCTCGCGCAGATCGTCGGCGGTCATCGAGACCAGCGAGATCGCATTGTTATTGCGGCGGAGATTCCATTCCGAGACTAGCGTGCCCAGGCAGCGCGCCACCCAGCTTTCCGATCCGGTCGGGATGATCGAGCCGATGCGCAGCGACCGGGCGGTGCGCCGATAACGCTCGTCGGCCGACGATTTCAGGTCGTTCCACGCCTGGCTGATCGCCATGAAGATCTGGTAGGCGCGCCTGCCCTCCTCCGTCAGCACCGAGCCCTGCGCCTGGCGCTCGAACAGACGGTGCTTAAGAAATTTCTCAAGATTGGCAAGCTGAAGCGAAAGCTGCGGCTGACCGAGGCGAAGGCGGCGGGCGGCCCGGTTGATGCTGCCCTGGTCGGCAACTTCGAGAAAACGCTCCATCGTGACGATCTTGACGGGAATGCGCGATGCCCAGGCCTCGTCGATCTCGGCGGCGGCGCCGTCGTGACCGGCCCATTGGCCGAGCTCAGCGATCGCAGCCATGATCGGCTCCAGGCCTTCCAGCACCCTGCCGCTCGCAATCAACGTCGCGAGCTCGCCTGAGGCGCGTTCCGTCAGCGTCATCGCCAGTTCGGTCTCGAGATTATGGATTGCCGTCGAGACGGTGGAGGGCGACAGCTGGAAGCGCCGCGCGGTCTCGCGGACCGAACCGGAGGTCAGGACATGGCTGGCAATGAACAAGGCACCAAGATGCAAACGGCCACCTCCGGAAAGCGCTGGGAAAACCGGACGATATGATGTGTTCACGAAAAAAGATATCCCTGCCTCCGGAGAGGCTGGCTATCGTTCCCGTCATAAAAAATCCCGGCGGCGGGAAACCGCGAAAGAGCCGGGGAATATCGTGGAAACACGCAAGGGGACAAAAACAAATCGCGCCGGCCTTGGAAAAGGGAATGCGTTTCCGCGCGCGGAGGTGCATTCGCCGCCATAATCGTGCCGCGACCGCAAATACTGGAGGGGGCTTGCATCGATTTTTCGGGCATGCACGCTATTTCCATCACGCACGCAATTCCGGCATGATGGCGGCGTCGTCGCCCTCGCCGGCGGATTTTCCTGCGCGCAAGCCTCCCGCCAAGGGCTTGGGCCACTGCATAATTCCTGAAATCGGAACTGATTTCAGGAGAAATTATGCAGAAATTCAAAGTGCTACAGCGTCCTTGCACGTCTGAAAGACGTGTGGCGCTGTAGGTCAACGGTGTTTAACAAGGGGATATTCCATGCTGAAGAAACTCGCACTTGCCGTTTCGCTCTCCGCCTTCGCAGTGGGCGCGGCCCAGGCCGCGGACGTCGTCGTCTCGTCGAAGATCGACACCGAAGGCACGCTGCTCGGCAACGTCATCGCGCTCGCTCTCGAAGCGAACGGCATCAAGACGCAGGACCGCATCGCGCTTGGCGCAACACCCGTCGTGCGCAAGGCAATCACCGCCGGCGAAATCGACATCTATCCGGAATATACCGGCAATGCCGGCTTCTTCTTCAACAAGGCCGATGACGCCGCCTGGAAGAACATCGACCAGGGCTATGAGCTGGCGAAGAAGCTCGATTACGACGCCAATAAGATCGTCTGGCTGACGCCGTCGCCTGCTAATAACACCTGGGCGCTCGCCGTGCGCAGCGACGTCGCCGGGCCGAACAACTTGAAGAGCCTCACGGACTTCGGCAAATGGGTTGCCGGAGGCGGTGCTGCCAAGCTTGCCGCCTCCGCCGAATTCGTCAATTCGGCCGGCGCGCTTCCCGCCTTCCAGACGACCTACGGCTTCCAGCTGAAGCCCGACCAGATGGTCGTTCTTTCCGGCGGCGACACGGCGGCAACGATCAAGGCGGCCGCCGACCAAACGAACGGCGTCAATACCGCCATGGTCTACGGCACCGACGGCGCGATCGAAGCGGCCGAACTCACCGTTCTTGAAGACGACAAGAATGTGCAGCAGGTCTATGCCCCGACGCCGATCATCCGCGAAGAGGTGCTGAAGGCCAATCCGAAGATCGAGGAAGTGCTCTCGCCGATCTTCAAGAGCCTGACCGCCGACGAGTTGCGCAAACTCAACGCCAAGATCCAGGTCGACGGCGAGCCGGCTAAATCGGTTGCCGAAGCCTATCTCAAGGAAAAAGGCTTCCTGAAGTAGTCATAGCCCGCTCCGCCCATCAAGGGCGGAGCCTCCTTTGCTGACAGGGTTGGGCTGACAGGGTTGGCCAGACAGGGTTGATTTGATGGAAGAAACCTTAGCGGTCCGCAAACTGGACCGGCTCGGCGTGGTTCTGGTGGCCGGCGGTATCGCGGCGACAGCACTGATGCCCTTCATCTACGTGAAGGCGAACCGCATTGCCGCCGGCAAGCCGATGCTGCTGATGCAGCTTCTTCCCCAGCCTTCCGTCATTATCCTGACCGTGCTTCTCCTTCTCACCGCCTTCGCCACGCTGTTCCTCACCAATGCGGTGGCCCGGCTTGTTATCGCAACGCTCTGCCTTGCGGCGCTGATCGTGGCGATCGGCCTCGTCTCGACGGCGGCAACGCCGCCCGGCAGCACGGTGGCGCGCATGACGCCCGGCGGCGGCTTCTGGGTGCTGTTTGCCGTGATCGGCCTCGTCATATCCGATGCGCTGGTGAAGATCCGGTTGGCGCCCTGGATGCGGGTCGCAGCCCTTGCAGCCTACACGGCGCTGCTCTTCTTCTCGCTCTTCTCCGGCCTGCTCGACAGCCTTTCGATCATGAAGGAATTCTCAACGCGGGCCCCGCAATTCGAGACCGAAGCGATCTCGCATCTGCTCTTGGCCTTCGGCTCGCTTGCCATCGCCATTATTCTCGGCCTGCCGCTCGGCATTCTCTGCTTCTGGGTGCCGAAGCTGCGGGCCATTGTGCTGCAGGGGCTCAGCCTCATTCAGACGATCCCGAGTCTGGCGCTCTTCGGCCTGCTGATGCTGCCGCTCGGCTATCTCGCCACCCATGTGCCGCTCGCCGCCGCGATAGGCATCCGCGGCATCGGCACGGCGCCTGCCTTGATTGCGCTGGTGCTCTATTCGCTGCTGCCGATCGTCGCCAACACCGTCGTCGGCCTTCAGGGGGTCGACCCCTCAGTGCGCGACGCTGCGGCCGGCATGGGGCTGACACGCTGGCAGATCCTGACCGGCATCGACATGCCGCTCGCCTTCCCGGTCATCCTCACCGGCATCCGCATTGTGCTGGTGCAGGCGATCGGTATGGTGACGATCGCGGCGCTGATCGGCGGCGGCGGCTTCGGCATCTTCATCTTCCAGGGGCTCGGCCAGACGGCCATGGACCTCGTCCTGCTCGGCGCCGTGCCGACCGTCTTCTTCGCCTTCTCATCGGCCGTCATCCTCGATGCGGTCATCGACAGCATCCGGGGATCCGCCGCATGAGCATGATCGAGATCAGGAACGTCACCAAGCGCTATGGCGCCGCCACTGTCGTCGACGACGTCTCGATGAGCGTCGAGAAGGGCGAGATCACCGTCATCGTCGGCACGTCGGGCTCCGGCAAATCGACGCTGATGCGGATGATCAACCGGCTGGTGCCGATCACCGAAGGCGAGATCTTCGTCGGCGGGCAAAATGTGATGGACGTGCCGGTGACCGAGCTTCGCCGCAAGATCGGCTATGCCATCCAGGGGCACGGCCTCTTTCCGCACCGGACCGTGGCGCAGAATATCGCCACCGTCCCGCAGCTCCTCGATTGGGATTCCGCCCGTATCGCCAAACGGGTCGAGGAACTGCTCGGGCTTTTCAACCTCGATCCGGCAACATTTGCCGACAAATATCCGCATCAGCTCTCCGGCGGCCAGCAGCAGCGCGTCGGTGTCGCCCGGGCGCTGGCGGCCGAACCAGAACTGCTGTTGATGGACGAACCGTTCGGGGCGCTCGATCCCGTCATCCGTGGCAAGGCGCAGGACGATCTGTTGGCGATCCAGAAACAGTTCGGTACGACGGTTATTCTCGTCACTCATGACATGGACGAGGCCTTCCATCTCGGCAACCAGATCGCGGTGATGAGTCAGGGCAGATTGCTGCAATGCTCGACGCCGGAAAAGATCCTCACCGAACCGGCCGATCCCTTCGTGCAGCAATTGACCGGCACCTCCGACCGGGCGCTGAAGCTGATGTCGCTGTTGCCGCTGAAGGAAAGCATGGAGCCGGCAAAGAACGGTCTCGCCTATGCCCTGCCGCAGTCGCTCAGCCTGCGTGATGCGCTGGCCGAAATGATCTGGCAGGGGGTCGACGAGGCGGCCGTGCAGGACGGCGAGAAGGCGCCGGTTGGATCGATCTCGATGACCCGGCTTCTCGAACTGGGCCGCAAGGCATGAAGCTCGTCGTCGCCAATCTCTTCCGCCTGGCGGCGTTTGCCCTGCTCCTGATCCTGCTGTTCAGGACGGAGTGGCTTTCCTTCCTGCTCACCCCGCTGACCAGCAACAATGCGCCTGTTGTCTATACGCAGAACAGCCTTGCCTCGCTTGCCGCCGGCCACCTGCAGCTGGTGATCGGATCGATCGTCTGCAGCGCCGTGCTTGCCGTTGTTGGCGGCATCTTCGTGACGCGGGAAAGCGGGGCTGACTTCCTGCCGCTGTCGCGCGCCATCGCCAATGCCGGACAGACCTTTCCGCCGGTCGCGGTGCTGGCGCTCGCGGTTCCCGCCACCGGCTTCGGCGCCATGCCGACTCTGATTGCGCTCTTTCTCTACGGCCTGCTGCCGATCTTCGAAAACACCGTCGCCGGGCTCAAGCAGGTTTCGCCGCAAATTCTCGATGCCGCCGACGGCATGGGCATGAACGGCACGCAGCGGCTGTTTCGCGTCGAGTTGCCTTTGGCCCTGCCGCTGATCCTCGAGGGGCTGAAGGTGGCGACCGTCATCAATATCGGCACGGCGACGATCGGCTCGACGGTTGCGGCAAAGGGCCTCGGCGAGGTGATCATCGCCGGGCTGATTTCCGACAACACCGCCTTCATCCTGCAGGGCGGCCTGATCGTCGGCCTCATGGCGGTGCTGATCTATGATGCCATGGGCTTGGTCGAAGGAGCGATTACGCGAAGAATCGGCTTGCGCGCGGCGTAAGAGGACGGGTACCAAGGCTGCAGTAATTCAAAGTGCTACAGCGTCCTTTGCGCGTCTAAAAAGACGCGCGGCGCTGTAGTGCAATGGGAGGCCGCCTTGGCGAAGATGATCCACTCCATGATCCGCGTTCTCGACGAGGCGCGCTCCGTCGATTTCTACAGCAGGGCCTTCGGCCTTTCGGTCGCCGACCGCGTCGATTTCGAAACCTTCACGCTGATCTATATGAGCAATGCCGAGACCGGCTTCGAGCTGGAACTGACCGTCAACAAGGGCCGGACCGCGCCCTACGATCAGGGCAATGCCTATGGCCATCTCGCCGTTTCTGTCGAAGAGGTGGCGGTCGAGCGCGAGCGGCTGTCGAAGCTTGGGCTCAAGCCCGGTGAACTGGTGGAGCTCAACCGCGACGGCAAGCTCTTCGGCCTGTTCTTCTTCATCAGCGATCCCGATGGCTACAAGATCGAAGTGCTGCAGCGCCACGGCCGTTTTCTCTAAGGCATCCGACGCCGAACCACCGATACGTTCCAAGCCACAGATAATCCCACAGCTTGAAGCGGCATGCATGAGGAGCCCGCCATGATCGAAAAGACTGCGCTCAATTCCGGCTGGACGCTCTCCTGTAACGATACAGGCAGGCCGGGCCTGCCGGCTGCAGTACCGGCGACGGTGCCGGGCTGCGTGCATCTCGACCTTCTCACCAACCGGCTGATCCCCGATCCCTATATCGACGTCAACGAGATCACCAATGACTGGATCGGCAAGACCGACTGGACCTATCGCTGCAGCTTCGAGGCGATGCCTGATGATGGCAGGGTGCAGGAACTGGTCTTCGACGGGCTCGATACGGTCGCGGTGATATCCCTGAACGGCGAAGCGATCGGCCGTACCTTCAACATGCACCGCACCCATCGTTTCGATGTTTCGGCACTGCTGAAGGCCGGCGCCAACGAACTCACGGTCACTTTCCGCTCCGCCTACGCCTATGGCGCGGAGATGGAGAAACATTACGGCTACCGTCCCAACAACTATCCGGGTCCGGGCAATCTGATGCGCAAGATGGCCTGCAATTTCGGCTGGGACTGGGGGCCGACGCTGGTAACAGTGGGCCTCTGGAAGCCGGTCCGGCTGGAAAGCTGGGATCGGGCGCGGCTTGCCGAAACACGGATGTCGGCAACGCTTCCCGGCGGCGACGGGCTGGTGAAGGTGCATGCCAGACTGGCGCGGCATGGCGACAAGACGCCGTTGAGGCTCGTCGCCGCAATCGGCGGCGTGACCATGACCGTGGCGGTTGGGCCTGACGAAGACGAGGTTTCCTTCGAGCTCGCTCTCCCCTCGCCACAGCTCTGGTGGCCGCACCATCTCGGCGCGCAGCCGCTCTACCCGATGACGCTGAAGTTGGTCGACGAAACCGGCGACGATGTACTTGACGCTCTCGAGCGGGAACTGGGTTTCCGCTCGCTGCGGCTCGATACCGCAGCCGACGAACATGGCTCGGCCTTCACCTTCGTCATCAACGATGTGCCGCTCTTCATCTGCGGGGCAAACTGGATACCGGATGATTGTTTTCCGCCGCGGGTTACGGCTGAGCGTTATACCGCGCGGATCGAGGAGGCAAAGGCCGCCAATATTCATATGCTGCGCGTCTGGGGCGGCGGCATCTTCGAGGCCGACGAATTCTATGAGGCCTGCGACCGCGCCGGCATGCTGGTCTGGCAGGATTTCCTCTTTGCCTGCGCCGCCTATCCGGAGGAAGAGCCGCTCAGAAGCGAGGTCGAGGCGGAGGTGCGTGACAATGTCGTGCGGCTGATGCCGCATGCCTCGCTGGTTCTCTGGAACGGCAATAACGAGAACATCTGGGGCTTCGACGAATGGGGCTGGCGGCCGATCATCAAGGCGGGCGAAAGCTGGGGGCTCGGCTACTATCTCGACCTGCTGCCAAAACTCTGCGCTGAACTCGATCCGGACCGGCCCTATTATCCCGGCAGTCCCTATTCCGGCTCGATGGAGATCGAACCCAATGCCGACGGACATGGCTGCAAACATATCTGGGACGTGTGGAACGATGTCGGCTACGAGATCTACCGCAATTATATCCCACGCTTCTGCTCCGAATTCGGCTGGCAGGCGCCGGCCACCTGGGCGACGATCGAAGAAAGCGTGCATGACGCGCCGCTGACGCCGCAATCGAACGGCGTCTTCCACCATCAGAAGGCCACCCAAGGCAACGACAAGCTGATCCGCGGCCTCGCCGGCCATCTGCCGGAGCCGCGGACAATGGATGACTGGCACTTCGCAACCCAGCTCAACCAGGCCCGCGCCATCCGCTTCGGTGTCGAGCACATGCGCTCGCATCGGGATATCTGCAAGGGCGCCGTCGTCTGGCAGTTTAACGATTGCTGGCCGGTCACCTCATGGGCGGCGCTTGATTCGGCCGGGCGCCGCAAGCCGCTCTGGTATGCGCTGAAGGCGGCCTATGATCCGCGCCTGCTGACGATCCAGCCGCGCCGCGATGGCCTTGCGGCGGTGGCGGTCAACGAACGCACCCTGTTCTGGCGGGCGAAGATTGCCGGCAAACGCCTGAAGCTCGACGGCACCGTGCTGGCCGAATTCGAATTCTGGCGCCTGCTCTGCGACCGCTTCGAGGCCAAGGAATTTCCGCTGCCTGGGGATATCGTCACGCCGGACTTACCAAAGGACGAGGTTGTTGTCGTCGAGATGCTCGACAGGCGGGCTTTTCATTATTTCGTCGAGGATATCGACCTTGCCTTGCCGGCGCCGCGGTTGGTGGTCGATGTCAGCGGGATCGACGGTGGGGTCGCCGTGAAGGTGACGGCGCAAAATTTCCTCAAGGATCTCTGCTTGATGGGGGATCGGCTGGATCCGGATGCCGTCGTCGATTCGATGCTGGTGACGCTGCTGCCGGGCGAGAGCCATGTCTTTGTGGTGAGGACAGCGGAGACGATCGTGGCAGACGACATTGTCGTCGGCACCGTATTGCGCTCGGCCAACGATCTTGTTGCAGGGGACTAAAGAGGTCTCACATCCGGGCTGTGCCGGCTACTCGGTTGAAAATGTGGTCTGTTAGCTGCCGTGGTCTCTACCTCCCTCATTCCTGTGCTCGTCACAGGAATCCAGCCACCGCGCGTCCGCGCGGTGAATGACCCGAAACCTCAAGCGGAAAAGTCTTCCGCGCCCAAGGACTTGGGCGCACTGGATTCCTGTGACAAGCACAGGAATGAGGGTGAGCAAGCATCTGCCGGATCGGGTAAGAGCGAAGCTCATCGCCAAACACCAAAAAGGCCCCGCATCCGCGGGGCCCTTCCAGCTCAGCCTATCGGACGACGTTACATCCAGTAGGGCGGCACGCCGTAGTAATCATAGACCCGGCGGCCATTATCGTTGTACCAGGTGTCGTCATCGTCCGAATAGCTCGGGGCGCCTTCGATCTGCTCCTTGGTCAGGTCAATGCGATAGCCGTCCAGCTGGGTGTCGTAGTTCAGCTTTTCCCAGGGAAGCGGATAGTGATCGTGACCGATGCCCAGGAAGCCGCCGAAGCTCAGCACCGCATAAGCGACGCGGCCGTCGAGCTTTCCGATGATCAGGCGCTCGATCGAGCCGATGTGCCTGCCATCCGGACCATAGACGCGGGTGCCTTCGACGCGGTCACTGGCGATCAGTGATTGCGTGTCCTTGACATTCGGGTCACGGCGGGTGGCGTCAGTATCCTGGTTCAACATTGTGCACCTCCTTTTGGTGTTCCTCGTGATGAGTGTGCAAGATCAACGTCATGGCGAACTCAAAGTTCCCAATCCTTCCGACGATCGTCCAGCGAGTGAATGTTGACGTTTACGTCAAGGTTAGTATAGCTTCATTCGGCTTGAACCGTTCAAGCAATGGCATAAGCTGCCGGACTGGAAGATGGAGGATCCTTCTAGTCGATTGCCGGCTCGGCGCCGGCGGCGGCAGCAAGGGAGAGAGGACAAAGATGAACAGCATTTCCGTCCATCCGAACGGAGCCAAGCCCAACAAACCCTGGCTTGCCGCCTATCCCGATATCGTTCCGGCAGAGATTCCGCCGCTGGAATATGCTTCGCTTACCGAACTGCTCGAAAAATCCTGCGCCCGTTACGCCGACCGGACCGCCTTTTCCAGCATGGGCAAGGCGATGCGCTACCGTGAGCTGGAGAGCCAGACGCGCAAGGTCGCTGCCTGGCTGCAGAGCACCGGCCTTCAGAAGGGCGACCGCGTCGCCGTGATGATGCCGAACGTGCTGCAGAACCCGATCGCGACCTACGCCATCCTGCGCGCCGGCCTCGTCGTCGTGAACGTCAACCCGCTCTATACGCCGCGCGAGCTCGAACACCAGTTGCGGGATTCCGGCGCCAAGGCGATCTTCGTGCTGGAGAATTTTGCCCGCACGGTGGAGCAGGTTCTCAACAAGACCGATCTGCGCCATGTCGTCGTCACCTCGCTCGGGGAAATGCTGGGGCCGAAGGGACTAATCGTCAATTTCGTCGTGCGCAAGGTGAAGAAGCTCGTTCCCTCCTGGTCGATCCCACAGCACAAGAGCTTCGGCCAGGTGCTGCGCGAAGGTGCGGGAAAAGAGCTCCAGCCGGTCACGCTTGCGGGTGGCGATATCGCCTTCCTGCAATATACCGGCGGCACGACGGGTGTCGCCAAGGGCGCGGTGCTGACGCATGAAAACCTGCTCGCCAACAAGCTGCAGCTGTCGCTCTGGCTGCGATCGGCCTTCGAGCGCAAGAAAGAGCCGGAGGTGCTGAATTTCCTCTGCGCCCTGCCGCTCTACCACATCTTCGCGCTGACGGTGAATTCGCTGATGGGCATGTCGCTTGGCGCCCATAATATCCTGATCGCCAATCCGCGCGACATTCCCGGCCTCGTCAAGGAATTCGAAAAATCGAAGGTGCATATCTTCCCCGGCCTCAACACGCTGTTCAATGCGCTGATGAACAATGCCGATTTTGCCAAGCTCGACTTCTCCTCGCTGATCATGTCGCTCGGCGGCGGCATGGCCGTCCAGCGCCCGGTCGCAGAACGCTGGCTGAAGATGACGGGCACGGCGGTGACGGAAGGCTACGGCCTTTCCGAGACATCGCCTGTTGCCACCGCCAACCGCTTCGATTCGCCTGAGTTCACCGGCACAATCGGCCTGCCGCTCCCCTCCACCGACCTCGATATCCGCGACGAGGAGGGCAATTCGCTGCCGCTCGGCCAGGTCGGCGAAATCTGCATCCGCGGGCCGCAGGTGATGGCAGGCTATTGGCAGAAGCCGGAAGAGACGGCGCGGGCGATGACCAACGACGGCTACTTCCGCTCGGGCGACATGGGTTTCATGGACGAACGCGGCTATACCAAGATCGTCGACCGCAAGAAGGACATGATCCTGGTTTCGGGCTTCAACGTCTATCCGAACGAGATAGAGGAAGTCGCCGCCATGCATGCCGGCATCCTCGAGGCCGCAGCCATCGGCGTGCCGGACGGACATTCGGGCGAGGCGGTGAAGCTCTTCGTGGTCAGGAAGGATCCCAACCTGACGGAAGCCGAGGTGAAAGCCCATTGCATCGCCAACCTCACCAACTACAAGCGCCCGCGCTTCATCGAATTCCGCACCGAGCTGCCGAAGTCGCCGGTCGGTAAGATCCTGCGCAAGGACCTGCGCGGCTGAATTTGACGATCTGATGAAATTAAAGCCATCCGCTTGCCGCGGGTGGCTTTTTTCTATTTCGGCAGGGGGCTGAACTTGATTTGCGGGTGAGAAAGCGAATAGTTTCCGCAACCTTTCCGCCTCCAAAGGAGCCTCCCATGAACGCCATCGTCGAACAGCTGAAAAGCACCGCTGATGCCACCAAGGCAACCGATATCCGTGCCGCCTTCGCCGCCGATCAGCAGCGCTTTTCGCGCTTTTCCGTCGCGCTTGACGACCTGCTGATGGATTTTTCCAAGACGGCGGTGAATGACGACATCCTCAAGCTCTTGGTGAAGCTCGCCGAAGAAGGCGGCGTCGAGGCAAAGCGCGAGGAAATGTTCTCCGGCAAGGCGATCAATTTCACCGAGGATCGCGCCGTTCTGCACACCGCGCTGCGCAACCGCTCCAATACGCCGGTTCTGGTCGACGGCAAGGACGTCATGCCCGACGTCAATGCGGTGCTTGCCGCCATGGGCAAGTTTGCCGACGACGTCCGCTCCGGCACGCTGAAGGGCGCGACCGGAAAGGCGATCACCGACGTCATCAATATCGGCATCGGCGGCTCGGATCTCGGGCCGGTGATGGCGACGCTGGCGCTTGCCCCCTTCCATGACGGACCGCGCGCCCATTTCGTCTCCAACATCGACGGCGCCCATGTCGCCGATATCCTGAAGCTGGTGCAGCCGGAAACGACGCTGTTCATCGTCGCCTCGAAGACCTTCACCACCGTTGAGACGATGACCAATGCACAGACGGCGCGCAATTTCATCGCCAAGGCGCTCGGCGAAGCGGCCGTGCAGCACCACTTCGCCGCCGTTTCGACGGCACTCGACAAGGTCGCCGCCTTCGGCATCGACAGCGCCCGCGTCTTCGGCTTCTGGGACTGGGTCGGCGGCCGTTACTCGATCTGGTCGGCGATCGGCCTGCCGCTGATGATCGCCGTCGGCCCTGAGAATTTCGGCAAATTCCTCGACGGCGCCCATGCCGTCGACAATCATTTTCGTAAGGCGCCGATTACCGAGAACCTGCCGATGCTGCTCGGCCTGATCGGCTTTTACCATCGCAATGTGCTGGGTTACCCCACCCGCGCCATCCTGCCTTACGACCAGCGCCTGTCGCGCTTCCCGGCCTATCTGCAGCAGCTCGACATGGAATCGAACGGCAAGGGCGTCACCATCGACGGCACGCCGGTCGAAGGCAATTCCGGCCCGGTCGTCTGGGGCGAGCCCGGCACCAACGGCCAGCACGCCTTCTACCAGCTGATCCACCAGGGCACGAGCATCATCCCGGCCGAGTTCATGATCGCCGCCAATGCCTTCGAGCCGGAGCTGCGCCACCAGCACCAGCTTTTGATCTCCAATGTTCTCGCCCAATCGGAAGCGCTGATGAAGGGCCGCACCTTCGCGGAAGCCAAGAAGCAGCTGACCGACAAGGGCATGGACGACAAAAAGGCCGACTTCATCGCGCCGCACCGGGTCTTTACCGGCAACCGGCCGTCGATCACCTTCGTCTACGACAAGCTGACCCCTTATGCGCTCGGCCGACTGATCGCGCTCTACGAACATCGCGTCTTCGTCGAAGGCGTGCTCTTCCGGATCAACTCCTTCGACCAGTGGGGCGTCGAGCTCGGCAAGGAACTGGCGACGGGCCTGCTGCCGGTCGTCGAAGGCAAGGAAAGTGCAGCATCGCACGACTCCTCGACGCAGGGCCTGGTTGCGGCGCTGGCGAAGCTTGCGACGTAAACGATCGAGATTGCCCCTCACCCTAACCCTCTCCCCGTTCTGACGGGGAGAAGGGACGTGCCCTGCGAGAGGCGAGTGAGAAACGGAGAGGTTGCGGCATGTGCTCTTCTCCCCTTGGGGAGAAGGTGCCGGCAGGCGGATGAGGGGGCCGCGCGGCACATCCTTCACCTCATATCCTACCCTGCCTGCGCCCTAAACACGGTCGAGACGAGCGCGGTCGAAGCCCGTATCGACGTTGTGAAGACCGGCTTCGCCGGCCCCCTCATCCGCCCTACGGGCACCTTCTCCCCGCTGGGGAGAAGAGGGAACCGAGAGGCTGCGGGATATCCCTTCACCCTTTTATTGGGGTCTGAAGGATTGGTCGGACCCGTGGCTCGGCCAAGTGCTGGCCGCATCTGCCAGAAGGCATGATGAAGAACGGCCTGCGGTACGAAACCGGATGAACGTTCTTCCAGTTAAAAAATTATAGAATGAATTCTTTCAATTCGTTGGAATCGCCCTAGATTCAAGCAAAATCTGTGCGGAAATGCTCCGTTCGTTGTTCTTGTTGGCATCTGCACCGGGCCGCTCGCGTCCGGGTCGGCTGTGTCGATGTCGGCGCCTTTACTGCATGGTCCCTGCCAAGTTCAGGAGATGTCTCAAGACGCTCGTCACGCAGCGTTTACATGTCCCATCTTCTTTAAAGGAAGCTCATGAGCCGTCTTATCGTCGTTTCCAATCGTGTTCCCATGCCCGCCAAAGATGGGAGCGCCGCTGCCGGCGGTCTGGCCGTTGCGCTGCAGGCAGCCCTGCAGGAGCGTGGCGGCATCTGGATGGGATGGTCGGGAGACTCGAGCGGGGACAGGGAACCTGGCCCGCTGTCGCAACTGCAGAAGGGCAACATCACCTATGCGCTGACCGATCTCACCGACACCGACGTCGAGGAATATTATCGCGGCTTTGCAAACCGTGTTCTCTGGCCCATCTGCCATTATCGACTGGACCTCGCCGAATATGGCCGGAAGGAAATGGCCGGATATTTCCGCGTCAACCGCTTCTTAGCTCACCGGCTGGCGCCGATGATCGAACCGGACGACACCATCTGGGTTCATGATTATCACCTCATACCGCTGGCGGCTGAACTGCGCCAGATGGGGCTGAAGAACCGGATCGGCTTCTTCCTGCACATTCCATGGCCGCCGGCCGACATTCTCGTTACGATGCCCGTTCATGAAGAAATCATGCGCGGGCTCTCGCATTATGATCTCGTCGGCTTCCAGACCGATTACGACCTCCAGAATTTTGCCGGTTATCTCAGGAGGGAGGGAATTGGCGACGACCTTGGAAATGGATTGTTTGATTCCCATGGGCGGATATTCAAGGCCGGTGCCTATCCGATCGGGATCGAAACCGCGGGCTTCGCCGAGTTCGCCGAGAGGGCCGCAAACAATATCATGGTACAGAAGACCCGGCGCAGCATTGAAGGCCGGGACATGATCATCGGGGTCGACCGCCTCGATTATTCAAAGGGCATCATTCAGCGGCTGGAAGCGTTCGAACGCTTCCTCACCAGCAATCCTGGCTACCAAAACAAGGTCACCTATCTGCAGGTCACGCCGAAGTCGCGATCGGAAGTTCCCGAATACGAACATATGCAGAAGATGGTCGCCGAACAGGCAGGCCGTGTGAACGGTGCCATCGGAACGGTCGACTGGGTGCCGATCCGCTATGTCAACCGATCGATCAGCCGCAACGTGCTTGCCGGCCTCTACCGGCTGGCGACGATCGGGCTGGTCACGCCGTTGCGCGACGGCATGAACCTCGTCGCCAAGGAATATGTCGCCGCTCAGGATCCCGATCGCCCGGGCGTATTGTTGCTATCGCGCTTCGCCGGCGCGGCCAGAGAGTTGAAGGGCGCGCTGCTGGTCAATCCTTACGATGTCGAAGGCACTGCCAATGCCCTCGCCAGGGGTCTTGCCATGTCGCTGGAGGAGCGCCGCGACCGCTGGAGCATGATGATGGAGCATCTGCTAACCCACGACGTCTCACTTTGGTGCGAGAACTTTTTGCGGGACCTGGTGCTTCCTCCCGAGCTTCGACCGGAGCGTGACTCCCGGATAGCCTCCTGATCGATCGACGTCGACCACTCCTTCGGACCGGAGGGAAGAAGAGGGAATCGAGACGTTGCCGCAAGGAGGAGCCATTCACGGGCAAGATTCTGCATGACCTGCTGCGTGATGCGGCGGATGACCGTCACCCGCCGCATCAGTTGCGTCGATGCGTCTCAACCCCCGCCTTGGCACGATCATGTGTGGGAGCTTGATCGCCGATGCCAGACCGAGCCTTGCCAGCAGCCGGATGAAATACCAACCGAGATCCAGCTGCCCCGGCTCGATGCCGAGCCGCGCCGAATCCGGAAAGGCGTGATGGTTACCGTGGAAGCTCTCGCCAAAGGTCACCAGCCCGAAACGCGGCAGATTATAGCCCTGCACCGCGACATCATCGACATTCCAGCCCTGATGGCCGTCTCGATGCGCGAAATGACCGACCAGCCAGTGTCCGGTCAGCGACACCGATATCCGCACGGCAATTCCCCAAACCACCCATGGCAGTCCGCCGAGCGCAAAGAGCCCGAGTCCCAAGGGAATCTGCTGCGCCATCCATGTCGCCTCCAGGAAACGATAGAAGCGGTCGCGCCGCTCGCACTCCTCGAGGACGAAACGCGGCGGATGCTCCAGCACCACGATGCAATGCATCTGCCAGAAGGCATCGATGAGGAAAGGCCGCCGATGGGCATAGAGGTCATGGCAGTCTCGCTGCCGTTGCGCCCAGTCGCGAATATCGTGCGCGTAGATCATGCCGAAGGGGCCGGCCATGCCGACCAGCGTACCGAGATAGACGAGAAAGTGCTCGATCCAGATATGAGTGCTGAATGAGCGATGGATCAGCAGCCGGTGCATGCCGACCGAATGACCGAGGCAGATCGTGATGGCGGTCAGGAGGATAAAGACGGCAAAAGCATTCCAGGTGAGGGTCAATGGCCCGCCAATCATGGCGATCAAGGTCATGACGGTGATCCAGATCGACTTTGCTGGCATCCAGACGACCCTGCCCTTCACGGGATCGCTTCCGTCGTCGATCATGCGTCCAGTGGAAATACTGCTCATGACAAACTCCCTCCCATCGGGCGCATTCTCCACTTGAACATCGCCCACCAATTCATTAATTAAGCAATTACCTAATTACTTTGCATGAGCGGAAACAATTAAGCAATACGTTAATTGCTTAATTGGTTAGTGGATCGATGTGATGATGCCAGAGGCATGGAGACCGGACTTGGACGAAAAGACTTTCGATGACGCAGGAGAAGGCAGTTCGGTCAGCGCCGCCCAGCGGGTATTCCACGCGCTTTCCAGTGCCCCACGCCGAAAGATCCTCGCCTATCTCTCGGCCTCGGGCCTGACCGCCGGCGAGATCGCCGACCGCTTCAGCATGTCCAAGCCAGCCGTTTCGCAGCATCTTTCCATCCTCGAAGCTGCAGGTCTGATCAGACGAGAAAAACAGGGCCAGTTCGTCCACTATTCCCTGATCGAGAACAATCTCGTCAACACGCTTAATGGCTTCGTGCAGGAGGTCTGCCCGGTCGGTCGGCCGATCAAGAAGGAAAGCCAGGCCCGCACCCGGGGCGGATTGGTGCCGGCGAAGCTCGCGAAATAAGCGTTCGAGATTTGCCCCTCACCCTAACCCTCTCCCCGTAAACGGGGCGAGGGGACGTGCCCTGAGCGACGTCAATGGGGACCGAGAGAGGTTGCGGCATATCCCCTTCGCCCCGCAAGCGGGGGTCCGAAGGACGGGTCGAGACCCGTGGCTCGACCCCGGTCGGTGCCGGCAGGCGGATGAGGGGCAGACGCTTGATCGAGCCTTAAAGGCCAATTTCACGCGCCCAGGGCGGATTGGCGCCGGCGCGGGAGACGGTGACGGCGGCGGCTTTGGCGCCGAGGGTCAGGGCGTTGCGGAGTGCCTTTTCGTCGAGCGAGGCGACCTGCGGTTTGGTGAGCAGATTATCCATCTTCAGCGAAGCCAGGATGCCGGCATCGAAGGTGTCGCCGGCACCGACCGTGTCGACGACGGTGACGCGCTCACTCGGCACCGTCACCTTGCGATCCTTGGTATAACCGGAAGCGCCTTCCGCGCCCTTGGTGATGACGACGAGCTTGGCGCCGTGGTTCAGCCAATGGGCGGCGAGCGCATCATGGTCGCCCTGCAGGCCGAACCATTCGAGATCCTCGTCGGAGAATTTGACGATGTCGGACTTCGCAGCCATGCGCTTGATGCGGGCCATATGCGACGGCTTGTCCTTGATGAAACCCGGACGGATATTCGGATCGAGCGAGATGACGCGGCGAGCGGCTTCGCGGTCGAGCAGGGCTTCATAGGTTTCGCCGCAGGGGCTCGGGATCAGGCTGATCGCGCCGAAATGCAGCGCTTCGCAATCGTCGCCGAGATCAGGCAGGTCGGCCGTGGTGATCATCCGGCCGGCCGTGCCCTCATCGTAGAAGGCATAGGTCGCCTGGCCGTTCACCAGCTTGACGAAGGCGATGGTCGAGGGACGCGGGGTGATGGCGCAGGGGCTGTAATCGACGTTGCTCGCCTTCAGCGTTTCGAGCAGGATTTCGCCCATCATGTCATCGGCAATGCCGGTGAAGAAGGCGGTGGGGATGCCGAGGCGGCCGAGCGCGATGGCGGTGTTGAAGATCGCGCCGCCGGCATAGGGCGCAAAGCCCTTTTCGCCGAGGGTCGTGTCCCTTGGCAGCATGTCGATCAAGGCTTCGCCGCAGCACAAAATCATCGTATTCCTCCCAACAGCACTGATACGTTCATCAACCGATTAAGCGAGCTTTTGTCAACCGGCTAGAGCGAAAGCTCACTAACGCCACCATTTCTTCCCGACCAGGCCAGCGGCGCATCGAGGAAGGCCTCGACCTCCGACAGCGTCTTGTCGTCGAAGAGTTTCTGCTCCTTGGCAACGGCCAGAACATTCCGCCAGGTGGCGATGTGATGCAGCCTGACCTTGCCGTCGCCAAAGCGCTGTTCGCCGAAAATGCCGTAGAAGAACAGCGCGATGCCGTGATCGACGATACCGCCGGCGGCACGGATGGCATCGATGAACTTGAACATGCTGCCGCCTGCCGTCGTCAGGTCTTCGATGACCAGCACCCGCGACCCTTCCGGCATGTTGCCTTCGATCTGGGCATTGCGGCCATGGCCCTTCGGCTGCTTGCGAACATAGATCATCGGCAGGCCGAGACGATCGGCCAGCAGGGCGGCGAAGGGAATGCCGGCGGTCTCGCCGCCGGCGATGCAATCGAACTGCTCGAAACCGGCGTCGCGCAGCAGGGTGCTGGCGGCAAAATCCATCACCGTCGAGCGGATGCGCGGGAAGGAGAGCAACTTGCGGCAATCGATATAAACCGGGCTCGCCATGCCGGAGGAAAGCTTATAGGGCTGATCGGCATTGAAATGGACCGCCTTGATTTCCCAGAGCATCTTGGCCAGCAATTCGGCCATCACGGCACGGTCGGGAAATGTGGTCTGGATCATGCGGCTCTCCTTCGGCTTGGATCCCTGCGGGAATAGCAGCAAGAGCCCGCCGTTTCCAGACGAAAGGCGGGCTATTGCTGCAGCAGGCGGCCGATATCAACGATCTGCATCTTCTTGAACAGGGCGACTGCCTGAGCGCCCTCCTCCGCATCCAGCGAAACGGCATAACGCACGCCGGCGGCAAGCAGCTGCATCGTCAGCCGGGCGATCGCGAGCAGCTCCTTCCGGTCGCGATCCGGCCATAGGCGGATAAGCACCGCGAGAAATGCCTGGGCATGGAATTCCATGTCCTCGGCATCGACCTGTTGCAGCAGCTTGTCGGTATGGGTCGCATGCCAGATGTCGCGCATGACAGGCTCGCGGCGGAAGAAGGCGTAATATTCGTCGACGATATTGGCGAGCGCGCCCTGCAGGGCTGCAGCGTCGGTCACCTTCGCCAGTTCCTCCTCGACGCATCGCCTGCCCTCTTCGTTGAAGCGCTCGGCCAATGTGCGGATGATCGAGGTCTTGTCCGGGAAATATTGGTAGAGGGCGCCGAAGGAGAGACCAGCCTTTTCGACAATCTCGCTCATCTTTAAGCCGTCGCTGCCATGGCTTTCGATCAGCTCGGCGGCAACCGCGAGGATCTTTTCGAAGCGCTCGCGGCCGCGCTGCTGGCTGGGAATGCGGCGCAGCTGGCCGGTAGACTCCTGCTGGCGTCTGCGCGTTGCGACCGGCTGTTCCGACATGCTCTCTCCTTTTCCACGTTGACAAACAAAATAAGAGAGATTATCTCATTTTGCAAATGAGAGAGTTTCTCTTGTTTGCAATGTTTGGGAGGAGTTTTGACATGCAAACTTCCGAAATCGTTCTCGTCGGTGGATCGGGAAAGACCGGCGGCCGCATCATCAAGCGCCTGGAAGAGCGCGGGCACAGCGTTCGCGCCGCATCGCGCTCCAGCGCCCGTCCCTTCGACTGGGAGGACAGGTTGACCTGGCACGGCGCGCTTGACGGCGCATCGAGCGCCTATGTCGCCTTCCAGCCGGATCTTTCCGTCGCCTGGGCGGCAGAAGCGATCGGGGCACTCGCCGAGGTCGCGTTAGAATGTGGCCTTGAACATATCGTGCTGCTCTCCGGCCGCGGCGAAGAGGGCGCGCAACGCAGCGAAGCGGCGCTGAAAGCCTCCGGCATTGACGCCACCATCCTGCGCGCCTCCTGGTTCTGCCAGAATTTCAGCGAGGGCGCCTTTGTCGAGCAGATCCTGGGCGGCCGCCTGCAGTTGCCGGCGGGCGAGATCAGCGAACCTTTCATCGATGCCGACGACATTGCCGATGCCGCCGTCGCCGCCTTGACCGATCCGCACCACCGCAACAAGACTTACGAACTGACCGGCCCGCGAGCGCTGACATTCCGCCAGGCGGTCGCCGAGATCGCCGCGGCCACTGGCCGGCCGATCGAATATGAGCAGGTGTCGATGGCGGATTTCACCGGCGGGCTTGCGGATGCCGGCCTGCCGCAGGACCTGATCGATCTTCTGAAGGAACTCTTCGGCCAGGTGCTCGATGGGCGCAACTCCGGCACCATGGGCGGTGTGGCCGAAATTCTCGGCCGTCCCGCCACCGATTTCAGCGAATATGCCCGCCGGACCGCGGCAACCGGACTATGGAGCTGACCATGCAGATCATTCTCATCATCTCCCTCGTCGCCGCGGCGATCGGCAGCGGTCTCGTCGCCGGCATCTTCTTCGCCTTCTCGACCTTCATCATGACCGCCTTCTCGCGCATCCCGGCCGAGCAAGGCATCGCGGCGATGAACTCGATCAACGTGACGATCGTCCGCTCACCCTTCATGGGCCTCTTCGTGCCCACGGCGATCCTCTGCCTGGTCATCGTCGTGCTCGCCCTGATCGACTGGCGCGGCGGGGCATCCGCGCTGATGCTGGCGGGGGCAGCCCTCTACATTTTCGCCTCCTTCCTCTCGACCATCATCTTCAACGTGCCGATGAACGATGCGCTGGCAAAGGTCGCCGGCAACGGGCCGGAAGCGGTTCAGTTCTGGAGCACCTATGTCAGGGACTGGACGTGGTGGAACCATGTGCGGACGTTCGCCTCGCTGCTTGCCTCGGTGGCCTTCGTGCGGGCGTTGATGATCGTTTGAGAAGCAAGCGGGAGAGCTGGCCGCTCCAGCTTATTTGCCAGCATCCCGGCTTCGGAAAGCGCGCCAGGCTGAGATCACAGCGAGCAACAAGAACAGCCCTGCCAAACCAGCCCACAGCGAACCGCCTTGCGTCAGGTTGTCACCGTCGGGAGTGAGGCAGCTGGATAAGGCTTGCGATATGCAATCTCGGAACTTCCAGTACCTTTCATAGAATAACCATCCGAACAGAATCGACAGAAATGTTAGCACTAAGACTGGGAGGTATTTCATATTGTTCCTCTCGGCAGGCAGGCCCGCGACCTCATGGCTCCGGCACTGCCTCTTTTGACCAGACAGCCATAGCTAAAGGCCGAGAATGACGGAATGTATGGCGACACGCCAGTCAACCTTGTCGCGGGCAGCGGATGGTGCATCCGGCGCTGCTAGACGTCTCTTCTCCCCAGCGGGGAGAAGGTGCCGGCAGGCGGTTGAGGGGGTGAGCGGCAAAGCCGCGAATGCGCTGAGCGTAAGCGAAGGGCAACATATAGGGAGTACCGTGCCGCCCCCTCATCCGACCCTTCGGGCCACCTTCTCCCCGCTGGGGAGAAGAGGGGAGCCCAGCCGCGACCTCCGCATCCCACAGGATAATGGGGAGCGGAGCAATTTCTCCGCCCCCAGTCCTACGTCTGCTCGCAAAAGGTGATGCGGTTGCTGAAGGGGTCGGTGACGGTCATCTCCAGCCCCCACGGGGCTTCCTCGACGCCCGGCTTCATGTAGCGGTAGTCCTTGCCTGAGAGTTCGGCGTGATAGGCTCGGACATTGGCGACGCGGACGAAGGCTTTGGCGCCGGGGCTGGCGTCGCCGGAATGTTCGCTCAGGTGCAGCGCCATGCCGTCGCGCGAGACTTGGCAATAAAGCGGAAAATTTTCGCCGAAGCGGTGCTCCCAATCGAGAGTAAAGCCGAGAAATCCGCAATAGAACTCCATGGCCTTTTCGACCGAGAAGATCCGGAAGATCGGCATTGGCGGCTCGATGCCGATGGCAGAGGGGCTCGCCGCTGCCGCATCGATCTTTGCCGAGAGGATATTCCATTGATCGAGCCCGAACTGCCGGGCGACGATTTCGAGCGTCTCGCTGTGGGTCAGCGAAATGTCGCGCTCGGCAAGGGCCTGCCGCAATGTTTTTGCCATGAGCTTGGCATCGCGAAAATCGCGCATGATGTCATCCTTCCGTTGGCGCCAAACAGGAAGATCAGTGCCCGCGTCTGCTGACCCGTTCGCCATCGATCGCCAAACGGCATGGGATGTGAAGGATGGTATCTGGATGCATTCACCATAACGCAGAAGCGTCGCGGGGCGGCTGGCCGCATCCGGCCGAGGGCGATAATATGAGAGCGTCGGTCAGGAATCAAGACGCGGTGCGTGTTGCCTCGACGGGAACCGCCTTGAGGTAGCTGGCAAGCTCGACCCGGTTGCGGCCGGCGCGCTTGGCGACATAGAGCGCCTTGTCGGCGGCACTCAGCATGGCGTCGAAATCCAAGCTCTTCGACCGGCCGGGGGCGACGCCAGCGCTAACCGTGCATGTCAGCACTTCGTCGCCAATATGGATCTCGCGCACCTCGAACGCCCGGCGGATGCGCTCGGCCGTCAGTTCCGCCCGACCGGGCATGATCTCCTTCAGCACCAGTACAAATTCCTCGCCGCCGAGCCGGGCAGCGGTGTCACCGCTGCGGCAATGGGCCGAAAGTTCACCGGCGAAGACATTGAGGACGCGGTCGCCGGCGGCATGGCCGAAGCGGTCGTTGACGGATTTGAAATGGTCGATATCGAAGACGATGACGGCGGTGGTCGTTCCCATCGGGCGGGTGCCGTATTGGTCGAAGAGGGCGCGGCGGTTGAGCAGGCCGGTCAGCGGATCGGTGATCGCATCGAGACGATGACGGGCGGCAAGCCGCCATTGATGCAGCGCCAGCGACAGCGCGCCGATCCCGGTCATGCCGGCGATGCAGACGGCAAGGCTCAGATCTTCGGCCCAGTTGCTGGGGGCATGACCCAGCACCAGCTTACCGTCTGCTATCAGCACGGCGGCGCAAAGCACGAAGGAGATCGCCGTCAGCGTATAGAGCGCGGTAATGCCGAGGAGCGGCGCCGGTGCTTCGGCACGGGCGAGCCAATATTGCCGGGCGGTGGCAAAGAGCAAAAGGGCGATGGCGAGATTGTCGGCGATGAAAGCCAGACCGTCATAGCCCGATAACATCGGCACCACGGAAAAGATCATCGCCGCGAGCGCGCGGATCGCGATGGCTCGGATGGACAGGTGGCCAGTGAGAAACTGTCTGCCCGCACCCCATATGGTGGCGAAACCGGCATGAAACAGCACGAAGTTGCCGACGCCAAACCATTTCTCCGGTGTCGTCACATAGGCGCTGTAGACGAAAATGCCGCTGACGACGAGGACCAGGCCGATAGTGGCGGTGAGCAGCACGGTTTCCGCCCGGCGGACAAACCAGCTGCCCATGAGCGTCACGGCAAGGCAGGCCGCGGAAACGCCGAGCGCCAGCAAGAGGGAATTATAGTCAAGCATCATGCTTTTCAGCCTCCGCGACTGCAGCCGCGCCGGATGATGTCGGCAGCTCATGGGGTCGGTGCTGAGGAATGTCTTATGCATCCGTTAACAAATGATGCACCGCACAATACAAATGTTACGCGTTTAACGTTACGCCGGGATTTAGGATAAAAAATCTATTTAAAATTGAAATCTGAAAGCTTACGCCTGCTGGACCACCTGCCAATGCAGGGGAAACATCGGATCGAACACCGTCACCGGACCGGCGCCGGTTTCAATCCTCGCGGGAAAGACGACCGGCTCGGCCTGCCGCGAGAGCGTGATGCGTTCCTCGTTCGGCGGAAGCCCGTACCAGCCCGGCCCGTTCAGCGACACGAAGGTTTCGAGCCGCTCCAGCGCGCCTTCCTGTTCGAAGACATGGGCAAGGCAGCTCATCGTGTTGACCGAGGTATAGATGCCGGCGCAGCCGCAGGCGCATTCCTTCAGCGGATCGACATGCGGGGCGGAATCGGTGCCGAGGAAGAAGCGGGCGTCACCGCTGACGGCCGCCGCACGCAGGGCCAGCCGGTGGCTTTCGCGCTTGGCGACCGGCAGGCAGTAATAATGCGGGCGGATGCCGCCGACGAGGATGGCGTTGCGGTTGATGATCAGATGGTGGGTGGTGATCGAGCCGGCGAGATTGCCCTTGGCCGCCTTGATGTAATCGACGCCGTCTGATGTCGTCACATGCTCCATCGTCACCTTCAGCTCCGGCAGGCGCTGCCGCAGCGGATCGAGCACGGTCTCGATGAAGACAGCCTCACGGTCGAAGATATCGACCTCCGGCGTCGTCACCTCGCCATGGACGCAGAGCGGCAGGCCGATCTTCGCCATGCGCTCCAGCACCGGCATCGCCTTTTCCATGTCGCGGACGCCACCATGCGAATTGGTCGTGGCGCCGGCGGGATAAAGCTTGACGGCGGTGATGAGGCCACTTCTGGCGCCCTCCTCGACATCATCGGGGCTGGTATGTTCGGTCAGATAAAGCGTCATCAGCGGCTGGAAACGATGGCCGTCCGGCAGGGCCTTGAGGATACGCTCGCGATAGGCCTTGGCGTCAGTGGTGGTGACAACCGGCGGCACGAGATTGGGCATGATGATGGCGCGGGCGAAGGTGCGGCTCGTATCGGCGATCACGCCCTCCAGCATGGCGCCGTCGCGCAGATGCAGGTGCCAGTCATCAGGACGGCGGATGGTGATCGATTGCATGGCAGGCCTCCGAAGCGATGCGTCTGCGGCCTCGATAGCACTAAAGCGCGGCGCATTGAAATCGATTCATGCGACGCGCTTTAGCTCTTTGTTTCATGTATGTCGTCATCCCGGAAGCGCTGCACACTTCCGGGCGACATGCATTGGCTTTTACATGAAAACAATCGCCGCGGCATCACGCCAGCGCGATCTCCAGCGTCACATCGGCCGGGCGGCGGTTTTCGAGGATCAGCCGGCCGTTTGGCAGGTCGTTGCCGTAGACCTTGGCGCTGGCGGCCTCCTCGCTCAGCTTATAGCCGCGCCAGCGATCCCAAAGGCGCTCTTCCAGCACCTCGATTGGTGGGGCGAGCATGATCGTGTAGTCGAAGATGCCGTCGAGTTCAGCCCATTTGCCCTGCGTGAAGAGCAGATAATTGCCTTCGATGATGATGAAACGATCCTCGGGAGAAATCGGCCGGGCAGAGGCAATCGCAAGCTCGCGCGAGCGGTCGAAGACGGGGACGAGAACTTCCTGATCTGCGGGGCGAACCGCGCGGACGATATCCAGGAAGCCACGCACATCGAAGGTTTCCGGAATGCCCTTGCGGGCCAGCAGGCCGCGTTCGATGAGAATGGCATTGTCCATGTGGAAACCATCCATGGGCAGCACCGCGACACTCTCGCCTTTCGCCTTCAGGGCGTTGGCCAGATTGTCGGCCATGGTCGATTTGCCGGCACCCGGCGGCCCGGCGATGGCGACAAGGAAACGCCTGGAGTTGCCGGCGCGGTTCAGAACCTCGCCGGCAATTTCGTCTACACTCGCCGTCATGCCGCGACGGGCTCCGTCGGCACCGCCTTGGCGCCGGTCATGAAGGCGACGGCGTCGGACATGGTGTATTCCTTCGGATCGATCACCGTCAGCCGCCGGCCGAGACGATGGATATGGATCCGGTCGGCCACTTCGAAGACATGCGGCATGTTGTGGGAGATCAACACGATCGGCAGGCCGCGGGCGCGCACGTCGAGGATCAGCTCCAGCACGCGGCGGCTTTCCTTGACGCCGAGCGCTGCCGTCGGTTCATCCATGATGATGACCTTCGAGCCGAAGGCGGCGGCGCGGGCGACCGCGACACCCTGGCGCTGACCGCCGGAGAGCGTTTCCACCGCCTGGTTGATGTTCTGGATGGTCATCAGGCCGAGTTCGGTGAGCTTGTTGCGCGCCAGCTTTTCCATGGCCGGCCGGTCGAGCATGCGGAACATCGAGCCAAGCACGCCCGGTTTGCGGATCTCGCGGCCGAGGAACATGTTGTCGGCGATCGACAGCGCCGGCGACAAGGCAAGATTCTGATAGACGGTCTCGATGCCGGCCTCGCGCGCTTCCATCGGCGAGCGGAACTGCACCTGCTTGCCTTCCAGCGTGATCACCCCCTCGTCCGGGGTGACGGCGCCGGAGATCGCCTTGATGAGCGAGGATTTGCCGGCGCCGTTATCGCCGATGACGGCGAGGATTTCACCCGGATAGAGGTCGAAATCGGCATTGTCGAGGGCGGTCACGCGGCCATAACGCTTGACGAGACCGCGGGCGGTGAGAAGGGGTTCGCGAGCCATGATTACACCGAAACCTTTCTGATCCACTGATCGATGGCGACGGCGGCGATGATCAGCACGCCAGTCAAAAGGACTTTCCATTGCGGGTCGGCGCCGAGCATGTTGAGGCCCATCGAGACGACGCCGACGATCATGGCACCGAAGAGCGTGCCGAGAATGGAGCCGCGGCCGCCGAAGAGCGAGATGCCGCCGATCACCGTCGCGGTGATCGCCTGGAGGTTAAAATCGGTCACCGCGGAGGACGGCGAGATCGAGCCGTTGCGGCCGATCGAGACCCAGGCGGCGAAGGCGGCGATGACGCCCGATATCGTGTAGACGGTGAGCAGCACCTTCTTGGTCTGGATGCCGGAGAGTTTGGCCGCCTCGGGATCGTCGCCGACCGCATAGACATGCCGGCCCCAGGCGGTGTGATTGAGGACATACCAGAGCAACAGGACGAGCAGCACCATGGCGATAACGCCGAGGGTGAGCACGGCGGTGCCGGCTTTGAAGCTCATGGCAAAAAGATGCAGCAGCGGCGCCTGTTCGTCGACGTCGGTATCGCGGATCGTCTCATTGGCGGAATAGATGAAATTCGTCGCCATGACGATATTCCAGGTGCCGAGCGTGACGATGAAGGGCGGCAGTTTCATGTAGGCGACGAGGAAGCCGTTCAGCAATCCGCACAGGCCGCCGACAAGCATGCCGGCTGCGACCGCAATCGGTGTCGGTATGCCGTAAGTGATGGCGACATTGCCCATGATGACCGCCGAGATCACCATGATGACGCCGATCGAAAGATCGATACCGGCCGTCAGGATGACCAGCGTCTGGGCGGCGCCGAGAATACCGACGATGGCGATCTGCTGCAGGATCAGCGTCAGCGTGTAGGACGAGAAGAACCGCCCACCGATGGTGATCCCGAAGATGATGATTGCCAGCACCAGCACGATCAGCGGCACGGCGGCCGGCGTCGAGTGGAGAAAATGCTGGGCGCGCTTGATCAGCGAGATATTCTCGTGCTCGAAGGAGGCAACGCTCTTGTCGCTGCCGTCGAGGACACGTTCGAATTCCTGTGTTCCGGTCATGGTTCCTCCTCCGCATCCGCGCGCCGAACTCGCGCAGAAGCCGTCACCGATATCCTTCCGGTCTTTGCTGAGCCGGCTCGTGAGGCGACGGCACATCGTCCGTCGAAAACGGCCGGGGATCAAGCCCCGGCCGCTCTGCTTTCAATCAGACAGGGCTCAGCCCCAGCACTTGTCCGTGCCTTCCTTGGTGTCGATCGACTTGACGCCGGAAACCGGCTTGTCGGTGACGAGCGAGACGCCGGTGTCGAAAAAGGACTTGCCTTCGGTCGGCTTCGGCTTTTCACCGCTGTCGGCGAACTTCTTGATCGCCTCGATGCCGAGCGACGCCATCAGCAGCGGATATTGCTGCGAGGTGGCGCCGATGACGCCTTCCTTGACCGATTTCACGCCCGGGCAACCGCCGTCGACCGAGACGATCAGCACGTTCTTTTCCATGCCGACGGCCTTCAGCGCCTGATAGGCGCCGACAGCGGCCGGCTCGTTGATCGTGTGGATGACGTTGATGCTCGGATCCTTCTGCAGAAGGTTTTCCATGGCCTTGCGGCCGCCTTCTTCATTGCCGTTGGTCACGTCATGACCGACGACGCGCTTGTCGTCCTCGTCGCCGATCTTGTTCGGGTCCTTCGGATCGATGCCGAAGCCCATCATGAAGCCCTGGTCGCGCAGAACGTCGACCGTCGGCTGCGACGGGGTCAGGTCGAGGAAGCCGACCTTGGCGTCCTTGGCCTTGTCGCCCATCGTTTCCTTGGCCCACTGGCCGATCAGTTTGCCGGCGAGCAGGTTGTCGGTGGCGAAGGTGGCGTCGGCGGCATCGGCCGGCTCGAGCGGCGTATCGAGAGCGATGACCAGCAGGCCGGCTTCACGCGCCTTCTTGACCGAAGAGACGATGCCCTTGGTGTCGGAAGCAGCAATCAGGATGCCCTTTGCGCCATCGGCAATGCAGCTTTCGATCGCTGCGACCTGGCTTTCGCTGTCACCGTCGATCTTGCCGGCATAGGACTTCAGCGAGACGCCGAGTTCCTTGGCCTTGGCCGTCGCACCTTCCTTCATCTTGACGAAGAAGGGGTTGGTGTCGGTCTTGGTGATGAGGCAGGCAGCCACGTCAGCCGCCATGACAGGAGCGGAAAAGGTGACACCAAGCGCGAGCGCGCCGAAAGCGAGAACAGATTTCTTCATGGAACTCCTCCCAGAGTTTGCCGGCGCCGCCCGTGCGGGGCCGGAATTTACAGAACGACACTTCGCCGTGGATCGCAATGCCTCCACCGGTCCCGTGCCCTTGACGACGGCAATTAAGAGCGAAAAGAAATCGCCTTGTCAATAAATAAATCCAATTGAATTATTAATCCGATGTGGCATGCTCGATCGAATTAGGGCATAGGCCAACAATCGGGAGGAGCGGCCATGTCGTCCTTGGATGGACCGGCAAACATACCGGTCCCGCCACCAATTCTGAATCCGGCCGGCGGTGCGAACCAGGTCAGGGTGCGGGCCTATAACGAACGGCTCGTGCTGTCGCTGGTGCGTCTCTACGGCGCGCTGTCGAAGGCCGATATCGCGCGCCGCAGCGGGCTGTCGGCGCAGACCGTCTCCGTCATTATGCGGGTGCTGGAGAAGGAAGGACTGCTGTCGCGCGGGGAACCGGTGCGGGGCCGTGTCGGCCAGCCTTCGATCCCGATGCATCTCAATCCCGACGCCGTCTATTCCTTCGGCCTGAAGATGGGCCGGCGCAGCGCCGACCTGGTGCTGATGGATTTCGTCGGCCGCATCCGCATGCAGCTGCACCGGACCTATTCCTATCCGCTGCCGGATGAGATCCTTGCCTTCGTCACCTCGGGCATCCGCGAACTCGAAAACCGGCTCGACGACAAGCAGCGCGGCCGCATTGCCGGCCTCGGCATCGCCGCCCCCTTCGAGCTCTGGAACTGGGCCGAAGAGGTGGGCGCGCCGGCCGGCGCCATGGAGGTCTGGCGCGAGATCGACCTGCAGGCCGACATCGCCTCCCGCGTCTCCCATCCGGTCTTTCTGCAGAATGATGCGACCAGCGCCTGCGGCGCCGAACTCGTCTTCGGCGTCGGACCTTCCTATCCGGATTTCGTCTATTTCTTCATCGGTTCCTTCATCGGCGGCGGCATCGTCCTCAATTCGGCGATCTTTTCCGGCCGCACCGGCACGGCGGGCGCGATCGGGCCGCTGCCCGTGCGCGGCAAGGACGGCGAGACCAAGCAGTTGCTCGAAATCGCCTCGATCTTCGTGCTCGAAAACATGCTGCGCGAGCGCGGCATCGATCCCGAGCCGCTCTGGTATTCGGCCGACGGCTGGGTGGATTTCGGCGAGCCGATGGAAGCCTGGATCCAGGACAGCGCCAAAGCGCTGGCGCAGGCGATCGTCGCCGCCGCCTCGATCGTCGATTTCAGCGCGGCCGTCATCGACGGCGGCTTTCCCGATTGGGTGCGCAGCCGCGTGGTTCAGGCCACCATCGACGAAGCCGCCAAGCTCGACCTGCAGGGCGTCGTCATGCCCGAAATCATCGAGGGCGCAGTCGGCGCCCAGGCGCGCGCCATCGGCGGCGCCAGCCTGCCGATCTTCGCGCGTTACCTCACCGACCAGAACGTACTCTTCAAGGAGGTAGACCATGCTGAAAGGACTTGATCCGCTGTTGAGCCCGGAGCTGCTTTTTACGCTTCGCGCCATGGGCCACGGCGACGAGATCGCCATCGTCGACGGCAATTATCCGGGCGTCGAACATGCCCGCCGGCTGATCCGGCTCGACGGCCACCGCCTCATCCCGGTTCTCAACGCCGTGCTCAGCGTGTTGCCGATCGACGATTTCGTGGCGGAAGCAATCTTCCGTTCGACCGTCAAGGCCGAGCGCGACAAGCTCGACCCCGTGCATGAGGAGATGATCGACTGCTGCGCGCGCCACGAGCCGCACCGGCAGGTGGTGCCGCTGATCGGCCAGGATTTCTACGGACGGGTGAAGACTGCCCATGCGGTGATCCAGACCGGCGAGCCCAGGCTCTATGCCAATATCATCCTGCGCAAGGGGGTGATCTATCCCAAGGAAGCGGACGCCCATGCGGCGGCCGAGGTGGATCCGTTCGTCTATTAGCGGGTCACCCGTCGATTTCGACTTCCGCTTCACAGTTTACGGGCGCATTCAAAGGGATGGCCATGCCGATGGACGAGCGGGCGTGGGCGCCAACATTGGGCCCGTACAGCTCCAGTATCAGATCGGAATAGCCGTTTGTGACCAGCGGCGTCTCATCGAAACCCGGAGCAACATTTACCATGGCGAAGACGCGCAACCAAGCCGTGACACGATCAAGGTCTCCGACAGCACGTTTGAGGCTGGCGAGATGGGCCAGGGCAACGAGCCGGGCCGACGCGTAACCCTGCTCTGGCGAGACCTCCCCTCCGACCTTACCAAGCGGGGTTGCCAATGTCCCATCGCGGTTGCACGCGACGTGACCCGAAATGTAGGCGCGGTTGCCGCGCACCCGCACCCAGACGAAGGGCATTCGCAACCCTTCGCGAACTTTCAAAGGTTCGGGCAATTCCAGACCCATTTCGGCCAGACGTTGTTCGATGACGGCCATGGCGCACCTCCCGGCATGGGTCAAGGTACGATGTTGTCGAGCTCCGGCATCAGAACGACGCTCTCGTTGGCTGCCGGGTCATTGCGGGCACCGAGGAACTCGGCGTTTTCGGTGCTGCGATTGACGGCCACATGGGGAACGCCGGCCGGAATGAAGAGATAGTCGCCGGCGTGGACCAATTCGCACTGTTCGAGCTCCGACCCCGACCAGATCTCGATCTCCCGGCCCGCGGTCATGAGAAGGGCGGTCTCGTGTCCCTCATGGCGATGAGCCCTGGTTCTTCTGCCTGCGGGTAGCGAAATCGTCCCGAGCCACAGCATGGTTGATCCGACGCTTTCCGCCGAGACGCCCGAGCGATAGACTGACCCCTGCTCGGCGACATGGCTGCCGCTCCCGCGTACGACTTTCGCGGTTAATACATGCGGATTTTTCGGTTGCGTTGCTTCGTTCTTCATTGCTCTCACCACTTCAACCGTTGCACTGAAGCAGAATCTGCGCGCTCAGCCGACGCAAGTCCTGAAGCCGAGCCGAAAAATTCCGAAAAGCTGCGAAATCGGGGTATCATTCCCGGCCATGAACACCCAGCACCTTGCCTTCGGCCACTTCGAGTTCATTGCCGAGAACGGATGCCTGTTTCGCGACAATAGGCCTGTCGCTATCGGCGCCCGAGGTGCTTCGCTGCTTGCCGTTCTGCTTTCGGCACAGGGGGGTGTCGTCTCCAAGTCGGCCCTGATGGATGCCGTTTGGCCGGGATTGGCCGTCGAGGAAAGCAATCTTTCCGTTCAGATTGCTGCCCTTCGTAAGCTGCTCGGCCCTGCATCAGACGGCAGCGAATGGATCGTCACCGTTCCGCGGGTCGGGTACAGATTCTCCGGCCCAGTGGAGAGCCGGACCGACGCAGCCGATAGCGGATGGCATGCGCAGACCGGTTCGATCCCGGCGATTGCGGTACTGCCGCTCGAAAATCTCGGCGGCGATGCTGAAAGACAGTATCTGGCCGACGGCATCACCGACGACCTGATCATGGCGCTCGTTCGGTTCAGATGGTTCCGCGTCACGCCACGTGGGGCGAGTTTCACAAGGAGGAATGGCTTGAGGGATCCGCAATCTATCGCGCGCGAACTTGGCGTCGATTTTCTAGTGGATGGAGCTATCCGGTATACCCGCGATCAAATCCGGATATCGGTGCACCTCGCCGACACAGCGAAAGGCGCCACCGTCTGGTCCGAACATTACGATCTTCAGGTGGCCGAGATATTTGCGGTGCAAGACGCCATCGCCGAGCGGATTGCCGCGGCGGTCGAGCCCGAGCTGCTGTTGCGCCATGGGCTTCAGGTCGCTCCGCACACCGGCAACATCACTGCCTGGGATCTTGTACGGCAAGGCACATTCAATTTCCATAAGGTCACGCAGTCCACCCACCTTGTCGCACGTCGATTTTTCCGTGAGGCCACGGAGCTTGATCCCATGCTGCCAGAGGCGCAGATCTGGCGGGCACGGGTCAATGCGGGCCTCATTGCCTACGGCTGGACAGATAACCCCGCCGCGGACGGGAAGGAAGGATTGGATGCGGCCCTGCGGGCGATCTATCTCGACGCGCGAAACCCGTACTCGCACTATGCGCTGGCGATTGTGTCGGCCTATACAGGCAGGGCTGACCAGGCGATCCTCGCAGCAGAACGGTCCATCGAACTCGGTTCGAGTTTCGCCTTGGGCTATCTCGTCCTCGGCATGGCCCGTCTTTTTTGGGGTGATGCGGCCGGCGCGCGCAAGCCCCTGGCTCGCGGCCTCGAACTCAACCCCCATGATCCGCAGAATGCGGTTTGGTTCAGCCTCTTGATGCTTGCACTGTTGTTTTCGGGCGACGTCGAGAGCGCGCTCGAAACGGGGCGTACGGCGTTAAAGGCGCGGCCTGACTGGCCGGCGCTTCTGCGCATTCAGGCGTGCTGCCATACGGCCGTGGGACATCGTGAGCAGGCTCGCCGCTTTGCTGCGGCGGCCGGCGACCTTCCCGAAGCTGCCGGCGATGCGCTTGGTCCGTTCAGAGATGGCAACAAGGAATGGGCCACCCGCCTGGACGAGCTGCTGCGAGAGGCGGAACTTTAAAACGACCGGCAGGAGCCGACGTCGAGCGGTTGCATAGACACGCGCGGGATCAGGCCGGTGAAACGATGAGGACACGGATCTCACATGGCACCTGACATGAGCACGACCCCTCGTCGCAGCACCACTGGTCTGCGCAAGTTTCTGGATCCTGAGCAGCAGCGCGATTGGATAGAAAGCGAGGCGGACTTGATCGACGCCGAAGAGCGCCTGGAGTCCCTGGAACAGCGGTTCAAGTACGTCGCCCGGTTCGAGAAGCTGCTTCATCGCCCGCAGGCGCAAGACGTTCTGGAAATTCTCGGGGTTTACGGGCAGGCCTGCATCCCCATCCCACGCAAGACCGAGCGTCACTACTGGTCAGTTTCATGTCTGCCCTCGACCTCCGACAAGCCGCTCATCCGCGTTAATGCGAGCTGGATGGAGCTTTTCACGCTCTACGCCGACGGCGAGGGCCTGCGTGCACGATTCCTGGTGCATCTTTCGCATTTCACCACGGATCATTCACCCGCGCAGGGCGACGTGGACAAGCCTTTTCTCGAGAACTGCGTCGCGACGCCCGGAGACGTCGGTTACTTTTTTCCGCGGGGCGAGGACATTTTCGGCATCACTGTGCGAGGCTCGGCCTCGATCCGTAAATTCCTCGCGGAGCGCCGCATCCTGCGCGCCATTCGGACTTTCAATGTGACGCACATGAACCGAGGTCGGAACGCCTATCAGGCGAGCCACTGCTATAGCCTGGCGGATACGATGCTGGCAGATTGATCGGCTCCGGGATGCGCCCTGCACCCATCCGGCGACCGGGATCCCTTCGTGTATTAGCCAGGGAGTTTCCTCCCTCTCTCCTGCCTACTCAAAGTGCTGCAACGTCCCCTGCACGTCCGAAAAGAGGCGCAGTGCTATAAACGCGTTGGCGATTGTTATCTGGATTGGGTCCGACAGCGGTCGGTTCGATGCCGATCCCCCGGCGGATTCTTCAACCGTTCGAAAGAACGGGAGATTGCGGCGACCGATGGACAGGAACCGAATCCTCATCCGATTTACGGCAAAGATATCCATTGTGCGCAGCGAAACTCCCGTGCGTTGGTAAAGGCAACCCACCATTAACCTACCAAGCGCACGATCTTTGGGATGTGTCGGTGCCGCGCGGCTTCACCAGCCACTGCGATATCGGCCATCTTAATTCCGCCCGAATGAATTGAGGCGGTCTTCGATCACGGCCTGGGACCACCGATGCCGTGACGTTGCGCCATCCGTCATCGGCATTCGGTGATGCGCGCGTACCAAACTGGCCATGACGGCTCTTCACACAACAGGAGCCTGTTCATATGCCTCGCATCCAACCAACAAGACCGCAGATGGAGATTGTTGCCTGGCTCGCGATCTTCCTGCTTCTCTTCTGCCTATCTTGGCTGCTCCAATGGCACGAAGAGCTGGATGGGTTCATCGAGAAGCATCATGACTATCCGCTGGATCACGCGCTCCTCGCCCTGAATATTTCCGGGTTTCTCGGGCTCATTTATTCCGCGCTGAGAATCCGGGATCTTTCGAGGGAGGTTCATCGCAGGCTGCAGGCCGAAAAGAATGTAGACTGGATTGCCTGTCACGACACGCTGACCGAGCTGCCCAACCGCAGATTTCTGGATTCCGTATGCGCGCAGGCGATGACCGATCAAAGGGAAGAAACCTACGCCGTGTTCAGCATCGATCTCGACGGCTTCAAGAAGATCAACGATCTCCTCGGGCACGATCACGGTGATGCGGTGCTGAAGACTGTTGCCCAGCGGCTCTCTTCCCTCTTTCCGCGTGAGCATGTTTTCCGCCTTGGCGGAGACGAGTTCGTTGTTCTGGCGCGGCGCGCTGGAAATCCCGATCTTGTCGCGTTGGGGAACCGCATAGTGACCGTGATCGGCAAACCGTTCACATTCAATGGCGTCGCCGTCGACCTCGGCGCCAGTGTCGGCTTCGCGCTTTATCCGGAGAACGGCGATGACCTCAGTCAAGTCATTCGACATTCAGACTGTGCGATGTATGTGGCGAAAAAGCAGGGGCGCAATCTGGTGAAGCCCTTCGTGTCTTCGATGCAGGACGAGTTGGCGAAGCGGGTTCGGGTGGAAGCGGATCTGAGAGCAGCCATCAAGAAGGCTGAGATCGTTCCCTACTATCAACCTCTCGTAGACCTGAAGACGAATAGGATTATCGGCTTCGAGGCCCTGGCACGCTGGAAGACGGCCTCCGGCGAATTCATCCCACCGAACGAGTTCATTCCTGTGGCAGAGGAAGCCGGCCTGATCGTCGAATTGACCGACCAACTGCTTCGCCACGCCTGCACCGATGCGCTTTCGTGGCCAAGTGAGCTTGTCCTGTCATTCAACCTTTCTCCGATCCAACTGAGCGACCGACTACTGGGGCTGCGAATTCTCAAGATATTGGGCGATGTCGGTCTGCCCGCGCATCGGATCGAGCTTGAGGTGACGGAGAGCGCCATCATCCAAGATGCCGTCACGGCACGAATCGTGCTCGACGATCTGGTGAACGCAGGCGTCAGGATTGCTCTCGACGACTTTGGAACAGGTTATTCCAGCCTCTCACAATTATCCAACTACCGGTTCGACAAGATCAAGATCGACAGGAGTTTCGTCTCCTCATTCGGGACCAATGACAAGCAAGACAAGGTGATCAAGGCGATCATCGCTCTCGGTGTGGGACTTGGCGTGACGATAACGGCCGAGGGTATCGAAGAGGAGAGCCAGCTTCAGCGGCTTCAGGACCTGGGTTGCGACATCGGCCAAGGGTATCTGCTTGGCAGGCCAGCGCCGGTCGCGGAGCTTGCCACAGGCCAGGTCAGCGCCAGAATTTTGCAACGCGGTTGATGGGGGCCGCGGTATGTCGGCTCTGAATGAGAGCCGATACGAGCTTACCGACTTCAAGTTACACTTATCAATTCCTCACTTTTCGCCCAAAGTCGCTTGGCCTTGTCGGCGTCGAGCGCATAGGACCTGACGCCGTCGGCAAAGGGGTTGGGCGTGTCATTGATCGGCGCGACCGCGCAATCTTCGAGATAATGTCCACCGATTTCGTCCTTATCAGCCACGACTGCGGCCCAGATCGACGTTGCCGCCACCTGCGGGATGTCTTTCAGCTCTGCCGGCGGAAGACCGGCTTCGGCGCGGGCTTTGCCAACGGCCTCGAACAGGCCCTGCAAGTCTTCCTGCCGGAGATGGCGGGGCAGATCTGTGAGGCTATTGCCGGGCATCACCGAGGCGGCTCGAATGCCGCGGTCGCGATGCCGCGTGTCGAATTCCGCGGCGAAGAGAGACGTTGCCGTCTTCGATCGGCCGTAGGCGAGCCATGGATCGTAGGCCTGTCGCTCGAAATTCGGATCGTCCAGGTCGACATCGGCGACGCGATGCGCCTGGGACGACAGCACCACCAGGCGGCCGTTATCGGTAAGCAGCGGCTCGATCCGATTGACCAAGGCGAAATGACCGAGATGGTTGGTCCCGAACTGGAGTTCGAAGCCGTCGGCCGTCCGAGCGAACGGGGTTGCCATGACGCCGGCATTGGCGATGATGGAATCGAACGGCCGGCCGGCCGCCAACAGCCTGTCGGCACAGGCGCGAACGCTTTGCAGGGATGCCAGATCGAGCTCGATCAGCTCCAGGCTGCCACCTCCTTGCGACGCGGCGTCACGCACCGATGCCGTGACCCGCTCGGCTTTGGCGAGGTCCCTGACCGCGCCGACGACGCTTGCGCCGTGAGCCGCCAATGCGCGGGCGGTTTCAAGCCCAATGCCTGACGATACGCCGGTAATGAGAAACCGCTTTCCCTTGAGATCGACGCCGGCAAGCACCTCGTCGGCGGTCGACTTTGCACCAAATTTCTCGGTCATTTCTTTTCCTTCAATTGCGCGGGTAAGAGTTTCGTCTTGGTCTTCGACGTTCAGATTGCCAAGCCACCGGCCACGTCGATCACGCCACCGGTGATGTAGCTGCCGTTCGGCCCTGCCAGATGACAGATGAGGGCAGACACCTCCTCAAGCGTCGCAATCCGTCGAATGGCGTGCAGGTTCATGAGCGCCTCGGGGACACCCTCGCCCAGCACCTCTGCCGGCATGTCGGTCCGCACCCCCTCAGATTTCATAACATTCATTACGATAACAATCGGTAGGAAATTTGACATGCGCTGTCAACCGGTTTAGTAACGGTCATTATGAAATAAGCTGGATTGACCTGATGGGACGCCATCGCGAATTCGATGTGGAGAAAGCGCTCGATGCCGCTTTATGCGTCTTCTGGCGCAAGGGCTACGAGGGCGCCTCCTATACCGACCTGACCGAGGCTGCCGGCGTCGAGAGACCCGCCCTCTATTCTGCATTCGGCAACAAGGAAGCCCTCTTCCGCCTGGCCCTCGATCGCTATTCCGAGCGATTCCTGCACTATATTCCGGAGGCGCTGCAGCTGCCCACGTCGCGTCAAGTTGCTGCACATATCCTCTTCAACGCAGCCGATCTCAATACGCGTTATCCCGACCATACCGGATGCCTCGGCATCAATGGCGCCGTGGCGGGATCGGATGACGCCGAACCTGTGCGGCAAGCGTTGATCGATTTCCGTGCGGCTGGTCAGGCGCAGCTTCGTGAACGCTTCGAACGGGCAAAGGCCGAGGGCGACTTGCCGGAGACGGCCAAAGCCGATGCCCTTGCAGCTTTCGTGATGGCTCTCACGCATGGCATGGCGGTGCAGGCCAAAGCCGGGTTCAGCCGTGAGATGCTGGAGGCCGTTGTCGAACAAGCGCTGTCCACCTGGCCGACCGGCCGTTTCACACTTTGATATCACGGTGTTACGCGACGGAGGCAAACTAAAGGCGGGGAAGATGTCCCCACCCTCAAAGGCCTACGCGCCGGATTTAGGCATAACGATGCGAATGGGGCGGCTACCGATCGGTGCGCCGGTTACACGGTCTATGGTTACCGGATCGATCTCGGTTCCCGTCTCTTCATCGAAAAATTGGGTGACATCGCCACCGGCACGGTGCTTCCGGCCCCAGGCGCCGAGAGCAAACAGCACCGGCAGGAAATCCTGACCCGCTTCTGTCAGGACATACTCATCCCGGGGCGGCCGCTCAGAATAACGCCGTTTCTCCAGGAGCCCCTCCTCTGTCAGAGCCGCCAGCCGACTGGTCAACATGGTCGGTGCTATGCCCAGACTCTTGCGGAACGCGTCGAAGCGGGTCGACCCGGCATGAGCATCGCGCATGATCAGCATACTCCAAGCATCACCCACCAAGGCGAGGCTACGGGCAATCAGACAGGGCTGGTTTGAAAGATTCTTCATATTGATATCTTTTTGATAGTGACTTAGTTGTAAATTGATAGTAACTGAATGCGGAACGATATTCCACCGCAAAGGACGATCCAAATGCAGGCAGGGTCAGTCGATGGGCGTCGCTATCGTCTTTAGGACGTCAACTGAGGAGCCAAATCATGAAATACTACCTCTGCAAATACATTCCGCCGCGCACAGACTTTCTGGCGACCATGTCTGCCGACGAGCAGGAATGGCTGAAGCAGCACGGGATTTTTCTGGATGCGCTTCTCGATGAGGGAAAGATCGTCGCCCATGGTCCGGTGATGGATCCTGCCGGCGGCTACGGTGTCTCGCTTTACCAGATTGCCGATGATCAAGACATCGAGGCGATCACCTCGGAAGATCCCATCGTGAAAAACGGCGCCGGCTATTATGAACATCATCCGATGCTCCATCTAAAGGCGCGCGGCTGACGCTGCATTGGCGCTGATTTCCAAAGGGCTTTCGCCAGCGCTCACCTGCTGAACAAGTCACCCTCTATCCCCAACAACCCGGGTTCGAACGGATGGTCTCATCACGCCATCCGACCTGAAAACGACGACCAAAATATCCCACAACCCATCGCTCTTGGCGGTACCAAAGGAAAATTGAAATGAGCAGCAACAATAGGGGCGTCGCCGTCGTCACAGGTGCAGCGGCCGGTATCGGCCGCGCCACCGCAAAGGCTTTGGTAACCGCGGGCTACCGCGTCTTCGGAACCAGCCGCAAGGCGACAGTCGGCTCGGCCAATGGCATTACGATGTTGACCTGCGATGTGACGGACGGTCAATCCGTCGCCAGCATGATCGCCGAGATCATGAAACAGGCTGGCCGGATCGACCTGCTTGTCAACAATGCCGGCGGCGCGCTGATCGGCGGAGCGGAAGAGTCTTCCGTCGAACAAGCTCAGGCGCTCTTCGACCTGAACGTCTTCGGTATCATTCGCGTCACGAACGAGGTTTTGCCGATCATGCGAAACCAGCGCAGCGGCCGCATCATCAACATCAGCTCGGTCGTTGGCTTTATTCCGAGCCCGTTCAGCGCGCTCTATACTGCTACGAAACATGCCGTTGAAGGCTACTCCGAATCCCTCGACCATGAAGTCCGCTCGTTGGGGATCCGCGTTTTGCTTGTCGAACCGGCATTTACCCGCACGGCTCTCGACCATAACTCAACGCCGCCCGACCGGATGATTGGCGTCTACGATGGAGCCCGCAAAACGATGAATTCTGTCTGGAACAGCGCCATCAAAGCAGGCGATGCGCCCGAAGCGGTTGGCGAAGCGGTCGTCAAGGCAGCCACCGCGAAATCGCCGAAACTGCGCTATCCCGCCAGCAAAGCCGCCCGTCAACTGCACTTCCTGCGCCGCTTCGTTCCCGCCAGTGCATTCGACAAGAGCCTGCGCAAGCAGATGAAGCTGCCAGTCTGACACAGGCTGCGGCTCAACAATGCGTCTCATGCCGGTATCCGGCACGAGACGCAGGCAAGACACTAATAGCGATCGGCTCGCATTCGAAGGGACCGCTCTCTCTCGACCCCCATGTCTTGCAGGCGCGAGGCAACAGATCCCGATTCAGGTGTTCAAGCCGCCATCCACTGTGAGGATGGTTCCTGTGATGTGCCTTGCAGCGGGGCTTGCGAGGAAAGCCACAGCCGCCGCCACATCTTCCGGCTCGCCGTAACGGCCAAGTGGGATCAGGGCACGCTGGAAGTCGGCGAAGTCGCCGTTGGCGGGATTCATTTCGGTGTCGGTCGAACCCGGCTGGACCAGATTTACGGTGATATCGCGAGATCCGAGTTCCCGCGCGAGGCCGCGGGTAAACGAGTGGAGCGCGGATTTTGTCATGAAATAGACCGTGCCGGTGTCACCGACGATGCGTTCGGCGCCGACCGAGCCGATCGTGATGACGCGGCCTCCCGCCTGCAGATAGGGAATGGCGGCCTGCGAAGCCAGCAGAGGCGACCGCACATTGACGTCCAGCAGCGCATCGATCTGCTCGACGCTGACATCGGCGATCGCACCGTAAAGCGCGATTGCGGCATTGTTGACGAGAATGTCGAGACCGCCAAGTGCTTGGGCCGCCTCGTCAACCGAGCGCTTCACGGCCGCCGGATCGGCGCTGTCGGCCTGGATGGCAAGCGCCTTGCGGCCCTTGCGCTCGATAGCCCGCACGACGTCGGCGGCGCGATCGGCCGAACGCTCATAAGTGATGGCGACATCAGCGCCTTTGTCTGCAAGCGCCAATGCGATGGCGGCGCCAATGCCACGCGAGCCACCCGTGACGAGGGCACGCTTTCCAGCCAGTTCTGTCATGATCTTCTCTTTCTGTAGTGATCGACACATAAATAGCTATGCACGTTGCGATGGGGTGTCAATGGGTTTATATAATGATCGATGCAAAAATCGGATGAGATGTCGCACGTCAATGAAACCCCTGCCCGCAGTCGCGGGAGGCCGCGAGCGTTCGATCGGGAAGCCGCCCTGGCGCAGGCGACCCGCCTGTTCTGGATCAAGGGCTTCGAGGCGACATCGATCGCCGACCTCACCGAGGCGATGGGGATCGGATCGCCGAGTCTCTACGCGGCATTCGGCTCGAAGGAGGCGCTCTATGCCGAGGCGTTGCGCCACTATCGCGACAACAACGAGGCGCTCGTCTGGGCCGGCTTCTTTTCCGCAGGCACGGCCCGTGAGGCGGTGAGGTCGTTTCTGATGGATTCGGCCGCTGCCCTGACCGGCTGTGTCGTGGATATTCCCCGCGGCTGCATGGTGGCGCTCTCTTCGGTCGGCAGCGAGGGCCACGCGGAACTCGGCGAACTCGTACGAGCCGCCCGCGCCGTCACGCTCGAGCGCCTGAAGCTGCGCCTGAACCAGGCGATATCAGCAGGCGAAATTCCAGTCTCGACCGACGTCCACGCACTCGCCCGCTTCGTGCAGACCGTTCAGAACGGCATGTCGATCCTGGCCCGCGACGAAGCGACCCGCGGCGAACTGGAGGCCGTCGCCGAGCTGGCCATGCTGGGTTGGGACACTCGAACCGGGGATGCTGAGCGCAGGCTGGGCTGACCGCGTTTCGAATATCGTTACGCGGATGCTCCTGTGTCACCTTTTGGTCGCGGAAGCTTCGCGGGACCGCGGGAGCAACGGCGCTTGCATCGGCCAAGCCGAAGCGCACCATTCGCGAAGAACAGGAAACGGTTACGGAAACGTCTTCGTGACCTCAATCGTTCCGACGATCGCTGCGTTGAACTGATCCATCTCCTCTGCAGGTATCCAGTATTCGAGATGCGCCCGGCCGCCCGCTTCCTGGACCGCATAGCCGTCGAGGTAATCCTTTCTCACGTCAAACTTCGTCACGAAGCCTGACCCGCTCCTCGGTACATTCCAGTCGCGCGCGATCTTCACGGCATAATCTTCCGACAGCACGGGATAGAAGATCGGCTGGTCGGGCAAGCGCGGAGGAAATCCGCGCATGTCGAGATCGCGAATAAGCGCCAGTTCCTCAGGCCCGACCGGACGCCATAGGGTCACGGTCTCGATATCTTTGCTCATGTTCTTCTCTCTGCGGCAATCCGACAGTCTCTCAGCGAGCCAGCCTTTGGACGTCATTCAAACGGTTGATCTTCAGAGAAAGGCAAACCAATGCCGTGCTCGTAAAGGGTCGACTTATAGTGATTAAGGTAAGACCAAAGCGTATTGCGAAGCCCGTTCAAATCCTCGTAGCCCGGCGTTCCGCGACCAACTTTTTCACATGCATTGCCGCGCTAGCGAGATTCTTTGGTCAAAACTCAACATCCGAAAGGTTTGGGTCCGGCCCAACCACGCGTTCCGATGACAGGAGGCTCAATCGTCGTGAGCAACCAATCATCTGGACTACGCCAGAAAATCTCCTTGAAGCTCACTTTGATCTTCCCGATCTCTTGCCACCAGGCCATCAGCATATCAGGCGATCCCATTTCTCTTGGTTGAAATTGAAAGGGAACCCCATTCGAATTGAGATCGACTAGCTTGGAGTACAGGTCCTCGTTCTCCCAACGTTTGCCTTCGTCAACAAAGGTAATTTCTTGCCGAAGTTCATACGTGCCCGATATCCGGCTACCCCCAATCAGAACGATGCGGCCCTCCGACAGATGAGAAACATTGAGCGGCGGAGGCTCCCCATGTTTCCCAACTTCAACCGTGAAAGGAAGTCTCCGGCCGGGATAGCTCATTGAGATCCAATATGTTTCCGATAAACGCTCAAATCTCTCCCGCCGCGGGCCCCCAGACATCCGTCAGCGCAAAACCACCCGGATGCGGATCGAAGGGGTCGAGGGCCACCTGGGTCAGGCCGAAGGTGAAGCCGCGGCCGGTGATGGTGGGGATGACGGCGGGGCGGCCGGCCACCTCTGTCACCGCCTGGAGGCCCACTTCGAATTCGGAGCCGATGATCGATTTCGAGGTGAAGGTGTCGCCGACCTTGGCCTTGCCGCGGGCATAGAGCGTGGCGAGATTGGCGGAATTGCCGGTGCCGCAGGGCGAACGGTCTGCCCGGCCCGGCCACATGGTGGTGCAGGTGCGCACCGTGCCGTCGGCTTCGGTATCGCGGAACATGACATAGGCGACGCCTGAGATCGCCGGGATCTCGGGATGGACGACCTTGATGTCGCGGTTGATCAGCTCCTTGAGGATCATCCCGGCCTGAACGAGGCCGGCGGCATTGGCCTTCTCAATCGTCAGATTGATCTGGCCGACATCAACCAGCGCATAGAAAATGCCGCCATAGCAGATATCGGCCTTGATCTTTCCCCAATGCGGCGTGTCGATCCCGACATCGAGCTCATGCACGAAGGAGGGCACCATGGTGAGCTTCACCTTCTCGCAGCGTCCGTCGCGGCAGGTCGCCGTCGCCTTGACGAGGCCGGCGGCGGTTTCGAGCGTGACGATCGTCTCCGGCTCCTTCATCTCGACGATGCCGGATTCGAGCAAGGCCGTGGTGACGCAGATCGAATTCGAGCCGGAGCTGGCATGCGCCTGGTCCGGCTGCAGAATGATGAAGGCGGCATCCGCCTCAGGATGCCTTGCCGGCAGCAGCAGGTTGACGGAGCCGATCGGGGCGCCGCGCGGCTCGAGGCAGAGAAAGCGGCGGAGCTCGTCACCCTTCGGATCGGTGTTCAGCCAATGCAGCTGCGCGGCCACGGTATCGCCGGGGATCTTCGGCACGCCGCCGATCGCGACGCGGCCGATCTCGCCTTCGGCATGGACATCCAGCAACTGGATCGTGCGCTTCCATCTCATATCGAAAACTCCAGATCAGACGTGACGGGTGACGCCGCCATCGACGCGGATATTTTGGCCGGTGATATAACCCGCGCCGTCGGAGAGCAGGAAGGCCGCGGTCTTGGCGATCTCCTCCACATAGCCGATGCGCTTCATCGGGACCGTCTCGGCGGTCCCGGGCTTGTGGTTCAAGCTATCGATATAACCCGGCAGAATGCAGTTCATGCGGATATTGTCGGCCGCATAACGATCGGAATAAAGCTTGGTGAAGGCGCCGGCAGCGGCGCGGTAGGTGCAGGAAACCGGGAAGACCAGCGTCGGCTCATAAGCGGCGAAGGTGGTGATGTTGACGAAGGCGCCCTTGCCCTGTTTCAGCATGACCGGCGTCACCAGGCGGGCCATGCGGACCAGCGACAGGATCATCATGTCGGAACCGAGCGTCCAGTTCTCATCCGAAATATCGAGCAGGTCGCCCTTCGGCGGATGGCCGCTCAGGTTGACGACGGCGTCGATGCGGCCATAGGTCTTCATCGTCAGGTCGAAGATCGCCTTGAGATCCTCGGCCTTTTCGGCCACGCCGCGCGAGGCGACGCCGCCAAGTTCGGCCGCCAGCTTCTCGCAGCTTTCCGAAGGCGACATCAGCGCCAGCTGATAGCCTTGGGCGGAGAGCTCGCGAGCGATCGCCTCGCCCATGCCGCGGCCGCCGCCGGTGATCAGCGCTACGGGTTTAGTGGTATCGGACATCGGGGCCTCCTAATATCGGTCTATGCGGAACGGGGTCATATCGAGGGATGGTTTGAGCCCGGTCACCATATCGGCGATCACCAGCGCTGTCGTTGCCGAAAAGGTCAGGCCGAGATGGCCGTGGCCGGTCGCATAAAAAACGCCGGGCATCTTCGACGAGGGCGAGATGATCGGGATCGTATCGGGCAGCGCCGGACGATGCCCCATCCATTCCGTCGTCTCCTCGACCTTCAGGCCCGGCAGCGCACGCTGGGCATGGCGCACCAGCACCCGCGGACGGCGGAAATCCGGCGCGGCATCGAGACCTGCGAGCTCGACATTGCCGCCGACACGAATGCCGCCCGCCGTCGGCGTCACCATGAAGGCGCGGTGCGGCCAGATCACCGAATAGCGCATCGCGATGCCGGGCTTCATGATCTGCGTGTGATAGCCGCGCTCGGTTTCGAGCGGGATCGGCTCGCCGAGCTTTTCGGCAAGGAAACGGGTGTGGACGCCGGCGGCAAGCACCACCGAACCCGCCTCGATGCGGCGGCTATCCTCGAGGAGAACGACGGCGGTGCCATCGCCCCTGCGCTCGATATTCCGCACAGTGCCGGAGACGAAAGTCGTGCCCGCAGCCTTTGCGGCTTCGGTGAGTGTGACCACCAATTGATAGGGGTCGCGGATCGACTTGTTGTCGGGGAGCAGCACGGCTTTGGCGATCGCCGGCGACAAAGTGGGTTCGTAATATTGAATGGCACCGTTGCTCAACACCTCGAATTCGAGGCCGTAGTGCTGCATCATGGCGAGGTGGCCGCGATCGGCGGCGAATTCCGCCTCCGTCTCATAGATCGCCAGACAGCCTTCTTCGGTCATCAAGTCGGGTGCGCCGATCGCCTGGAGCATCTCCCTGAAATCGCCAAGCGCCCGGTTCGACAGGCTCATGCCGGCATCCTCGATCTCTCGGAGACGCGACGGCCGGCCGGCAGCGAGGAAGCGCAGGAACCAGGGCAGCATCCTGGCGGCATAGGAGGGACGCAGCCAGACCGGGCCTTCGGGATCGAGCAGCCAGCCGGGGATTTTCTTCCAGGTCGAAGGGCCGGAACCGGCGGCAAAATCGAGCGCAATGCTCGCCATATTGCCGAAAGAGGTGCCACGTCCCGGCTCGCCCTTGTCGATCAGCGTCACCTGCAAACCACGCCGCTGCAGCTCGAAGGCGATCGAGGCGCCGATCACGCCCGCGCCGACGACGACTACGCTTTTCTTCGTCTCATCCGCCATGAATCAACCCATCGCACGGCAGACAAGATTGCCGCGATGAATCTGATATATCACAACGGCGGTGATGCCTAGAGCGGTTCAGCTTTTCATGGAAACGCAGAATCGCTCTAACCTATTGTTTTACGCAATTCCCGGCAAAACCGCTTCGCACTTTGCCTGGAATTGCTCTGTGGAACTTTACTGGCTTTCCGGCAAGCCGGCGCCGACGCTGTCGCCGACCGAACCGACGGTGTTGTTCACCGACTGGCCGAGACGCTTCAGCTGGGCGTCGTAGTTGCGCCGCGTGCGCGGATCGAAGATCGCAATCGGCGTGCTGACGGCAACACTGACCGCACTTCCGGCGGTCTGGGCAGCGCCCATCGCCACGGCGCCGACGGCCTCGCCGAGACCGACATTGGAATCGGTGATCGTCTGGCCGGCAATCAGCCGGTCGCCGATCAGCTTTACCACCTCGGGGCTTTCGGCGAACTTGCCGTGGTTCAGCCGGTCGCCGCCCTTGAGCTTGGTGAGGTCGAGCACGGTGATGCCGGCCGCCTCGAGCTTGCTGCGGTAAGGTTCGGCGGAGGGATCGATCTGGCCGAGCCGGTCGACATTGCCGGAGATGCGCCGCGACAGCGCCAGAGCGCGATCGTCCTGCGAGACGAAGATGGTGAAGTGCGGCCTTTCCTTGCCGAGGCTCGCGAACTGGCGGCCGAAGACATCAACATCGAGATCCGGCGAGGCAAGGATGACATTGTTGATCTTCGGTGCGACGTGACCGTTGCGGATCGCCATCTGCCTGAGCGATTCGACCGTCAGCCAGGTGCCCATCGAATGGGCCATGATGGTGATGTCGCTGACAGCGGGATTGGCGGCGGTGCGGGTCAGCAGTTCCTCCAGCGCGTCGCGGGAATAGTTGGTGCTTTCCTTGTCGTAATTATAATCGAAGATGCTGCCGCGCGACGGCCAGGTGAAGACGACCGGAGCGACGTCGGCATGCGAATCATGAACGATCTGCGCGAAGCGGTAGACGGCATCCTCATAACGGTTGTTGAAGCCGTGGACGAAGACCAGCACGCGGCGGCTCTTCGGCATATGGGTCTTCAACCAGGTCTCGCCGGCCCGCTCGCCTTCCAGGGGATCGACCGAAACGGTGACGAAATTGCGCAACGGATCGGCCGGCAAGCGGCTTGGCCATTGCACCTGGCCGGCCTTGCGATTGGCTTCCGGCGGGATCGAGACCTCGACGGCATTGACGGCGAGCCCGGTGCCGCGTTCGCCGGAGAATAGCACAGCGGGATTGTCGTCGGCAGCGCGCGTCGTCGCAACGAGCAGGTCGACCTTGGAGGTACCGGGGGCCGCGGTGCCGGCCGCCTGCATGACACCGACCGGCCTGCCGCCGCAGCCGGTGAGCGCCATCGTTGCAACCAGAAGACCTGTCAGAGCCGCGGGCAAGCCGCCTCTTTTGCCGATCATCACCAAACTCCAATCGGTTCACGCACCGGACAGGCGGCGCCTGTTCAAATAGTCCGACGGGGCTTGCCGAGTCAAACCGCGAGAGGTGAAAGCCTTTTTGGGCATGAGAAAATAGAGACTTGGGAAAAAAGAAAAAAGCCCGACGCGGGAGGAGGTGCGCCGGGCTCTTGATCCTGACTGACAACTGGGAGGAGGAGTGTTGTCAGTCCGATGTAAGAGCGCTGGGAGGAGGAGTGCGCTGCTTACGAAGATAGTAATAGCCAATTCTTTTGATTCGGAATAGCGAAAATACCGCAATGCAGCAATGCGCTGGACGCAATGCTTGCCCTCAAAATAACAGACGCCCGCCTCATTTTGCAGCATGTTTGACCGGATGGTCAAATTATGCCGAAAATTGTGGCCCCGGCCTGGGGAACTGCCCCTCATCCGGCTGCCGGCACCGACCGGGGTCGAGCCACAGGTCTCGACCCGTCCTTCGGACCCCCGTAAACGGGGCGAAGGGGATATGCCGCGCCCTCTCGATTCCCGTTACCTCTCGCAGAGCACGTCCCCTCTCTCCGTCAGAACGGGGAGAGGGTTAGGGTGAGGGGCAGCGACTAGCGCAAACCGGACAGCCTTGGGTTTGCCCGTCAAGCAGCCTTGAAGACCTTGCTGCCCTCAGCGTCGAGGGCCGAGAATTCCTCGTTCGAGAGGGTGATGTCGACGGCCGCGACGTTTTCCTCGAGATGCTTGACCTTGGAGGTGCCGGGGATCGGCAGCATGACCGGGCTGCGCTTCAGCACCCAGGCGAGCGCGATCTGGCTGGGTGCTGCATTGTGCTTTTTGGCGATGGTATCGAGCAGCGAGCCGGGCTTGGCGAGGTCGCCGGCGGCCAGCGGATACCACGGAATGAAGCCGATATTGTGCTTGGCGCAGTAATCGAGCACGTCCTCGCTGGTGCGGTCGACGAGATTGTAGCGGTTCTGGACGGTCGCAACCTTGAAATGCTTCGAGGCGGCCTCGATGTCGGCAACGGATACTTCGCTCAGACCCGCATGGCGGATGAGGCCGGTATCAAGCAGCGATTTGATCGCATCGAACTGTTCCTTGGCCCGCACCTTCTGATCGATCCGATGCAGCTGCCAGAGATCGATCTGCTCGACGCCGAGATTGCGCAGGCTCTTATGCGCCTGCTGGATCAGATATTCCGGACGGCCGACGGGCAGCCAGATATCGGGGCCGTGGCGGGTCAGGCCGCCCTTGGTGGCGATGACAGACTTGCCGCCATAGGGATGTAGGGCCTCCTTGATCAGCCATTCGGAGACATCGGGACCGTAGGAATCGGCCGTATCGATGAAGTTGACGCCGAGTTCCGGCAGGCGCTTCAGCGTTCGGATGGATTCGGCATGATCGGAAGGCTCGCCCCAGATGCCCTTGCCGGTGACGCGCATGGCGCCGAAACCGAGACGGTTGATCTCGATATCGCCGCCGATCTTGAAGGTACCTGACTTTGCCGCGTTGTATGGGGCTGCGTTGTAACTGGACATGGTCTTTCCTCTCTTATCAATCAATCATTGAAATCGGTCGAACGGTCAGATGCGGTTGAACAGCCGCGGCACGGATGCCGAGGCTTTCGGAGATGCCTTCGAGTGCGAATGTCTGCCCTGATCGAAAGCGATGCCCGGCATGGTGATGATCCGCCTGTCGCGGGATCATCAGAATGCGGCCGCCGCGACGCTTGCAGATATAGGACGGCCCGGTTCCGATAACAGGGCCTGATGACAGGGATGAGCGGAAACATCGACATCGAGCTGATGTCGTTGAAAGTACACACGGAGGCTCAGGCGGCCCCACGTCAACGCCTGGTCTTTGCCTCGTCGCCGAATTCCGCCAGCATCTTCCAGAGGTCGGCGAAAATCTCCCGGGCGAAATCCTGCGGCGAAGCACTTGGCGGGCGCTGCTGCCAGAGCTCAGCCCCGACGCGCAGCGCACCGATGACGGTTGCCGCAAGGACGCGCATGCGGGGCCGCTCAAGCGGATCCCCTCCCTTGCGCAGAAGCAGCGCCTCGGCGAGCTTCTGTTCGAGCTTGGCGTATTTCAGCTGGTCGCGGGCCTTCAGCGCCGGCGTGCGATGGATGAGGTCCCCAAGCGCCAGACCAGGCTCGTCGACGGCCGCGATGACGGTTGCGGTGATCGCCGCCTCGACCGCGGTGACGGAGGATTCGTCCGCCGGCCTTGCGGCGATTGCCGCCATCAGGCGATCGGCGAAGGCATCCTGCCAGGCAAAAACCACCTCTTCCTTGGAGGGGAAATAATCGAAGAAACTGCGCTTGGAGACATCGGCCGCCTCGGTGATGTCCTCGATCGTCGTGGCGTCGAAGCCGCGCTGCAGAAAGAGAGCCATCGCCGCCTGCTCGATGCGCTCGCGCGTCTGCCGCCGCTTGCGTTCCCGCCTGCCTTCCGTCGCTTCCGTCCGCTTGTCCTCAGCCATTCCGGTCCGGCATCATCGTTCAGCCGCGGCTTTCGTTGGAAAAGGCGGCGACATCGTCGATGTCGGCCCCGCTCTCACGATAGCTGAAGCGCTCGCGCGACAGTTCCAGCGGCTTGCGGCGCGAAATCCGGTAGACCGAGGCCGGCGGCAGGTTGCGGACCGTACCGCCGATGCGCACCGCCTTCAGACCGAGACGGTCGAGGATCGGCCGCGGCACCGGGCAGCGCGGACCATAGGTGAACTGATAGACGGCGCCGCCAGGGCGCATGTAGGCGAAGGCGCCGGCCAGGATCGAGGCGATCTTGCGCGGCGACATGGAGAGCAGCGGCAGGCCACTAACAACCGCGCCGACCGGTTCGCCTTCGAAAATATCGGCATGGGCGAGATGGGCGGCATCCATCTGCAACACACGCGCCGTCGGAAAACGCGCCTGCAGCGATGAGATGAACTCCGGGCCGTACTCGATCAGGGTCAGATCCGCTTCACTCACCCCGCGCGCCAGCAGCGCCCGGGTGAAGACGCCGGTTCCCGGGCCGAGCTCGATAATCGGCCCGTCGAGTGCGGCAATTTCACTGGTCATAATTCTGGCAAGCGAATCCCCCGACGGCGCGATGGCCGCGACCCGAAGCGGGTTACTGACCCAGGAGCGGAAAAAATGCAGGAAATCGGAGCATGCGGCCTTTGCAGTCATGACTATCCCACCTGTCTGAAATTCGATTGATTATGAAAAAGGACCATCGCGGCGAGCATGGCAATTCCAAGGCAGAGGCGTCAACGCTCGTCGCTCCGGCTTTTCGCAACACCCAGCGTCAACAGCTTGCCGATTTTGTACTTATTGCATTTTTGCATTCAGCGCAACATTTTCAGGCGGGCGACAATCGACCCAACGCAACCAGTCACCCCACATGCGAAAGGGCGACCCTGAGGCCGCCCCTTCGGCCCATTGCGGGCCGCTCACTATCGCGAACGCCGAAGCGTCTCGTCAGTAATTGCAGCTGGAGCCGCTCCCCGGGTTGAAGCCGAGCTTGCAATCCATCTTGAGAGGCTTCTTCGGGTTCATCATGTAAGGCGTCATCGGACCTGAGGTTTCCGAGCTGCGATCGCCGATCGAACCGGTCGTGCGCCTGTCGTGCTCAACCGTGGTTTGTTGTTGGGCAACCGGACGCTCGGCTGCACCCTGCTCCGTCGCGCTCGACTGGAGGGGAGCTGCCGTGGCCGAGAAGGCCGAAAGGCCGAGGATTGCGCCGAAGGCAGCGGCCATCAGGCCGTTCTTGAAACTCGTGGTCATAATCGTCTCCTTGGGAGGATTCGTGGAATTTACGCCCCGGAGTTAGGAAGGCGATCTGTCACATACTACGGGGCTAAAGCAGAGGTCACGGATATGTGAGCGGCGGGCCGATCAAGAAAAAGGCGGCTCATCGCCGCCTTTTTCATTTGCCGGCTCAATAGCCGTTATCACAGGGCATGCTGCCGGGACCGATCGATCCGGAAAACGTAGGGTTGCACATTTCCTCAGCTGCCGGCCTGTTCACCGGCGGGCGGGCGATAGAGCCCGTGGTGCCGGCCTCGACGCCGAAGGCGGCAAGCGGATACCAGTAGCCATCGGAATGGCGGCGGGTGCCGGGGCGCTCCGTGCGAAAGCCCTGGTAGCCATGCCAGGACCCGGCATGTGATTTATATTGCACCATTTTTACGTCCGAGACCGCAGGCGGCCGAGCCGTCTGAACGGGTGCTGCCTGCGCGGGGATGATCGACGTGAGGGCGAGAAGGGCGCCGAGCGCGGCGGTGGATGGGGCAAGTCTGAACATCTTCATGATAAACCCTCCTTATGGATTTATCTCGGGAAAATGCCTTTCAGATGAGCGGAGTTCCATGGCTCACACGCAATTCCAAAACTCGTGATTGCAGGCGATCCGGCGTGACTAAATCGCCGAAAAGCGTGAAAAGTCGCGATCAGGAAAGGGCTCGAACGGCGCTGGCGACGAAACGTGAATTCTCTGTTCTCAATTCGCGTATAATGCCCGGTAACCTTGGCCGGAGAGGCAAGCGACATATTGGCGATGGGCGGCGGCCCGCGCCGTGGTTTCGGCTTCCAACTCATCGGCCCCGGCATAGCCGGTCAGCTGGGCGCGCAGCTGATACTGCTTCCTCGCCTCGTCATACATGGCGTTGCCGTCGGTCATGCAAAGGCCGTGCGCAACAGCAGGCGGATTGACCGGCACGCCGACCGCCAGGAGCACGGGATCATTGGCATGGTCGATGCAGCCGCCAAGGGTCGTCATCATCGCCAGGACAGCCAGAGCCCGAAAAATTCCCACCGCCATGCATTCCTCCGGCTGAAGCGCCTCTGAATCACCAGACCTGCGGATACATGCGCAAGGTTGCGCGAAACTAGGCAAACCGATCTTCGAGGCAAAAGCCGCCGCTCGCCTGCCAACTCCGGCCGGACGGGTAAGCAGCATATCCATCCTTGTCAGCCATGTGGGCTAAGAACGGCAGCGCCTCGAAAGTTTAAATATTGCTTAAATATTATATTAATGCTTACTTATAGTCGTAGACGCTAATCTTTTCGGGAGAGAAAGATTATGGTTTCGCCGTGGGTAAACGACGCGCTGTCGCACGCACAATCAGCTTTTTCCAGCAAGACAGACACAAATATCCTCGAGGTCGGAGGCGGCTCCCGCACGCATATCCCCTTGAAAGGAGCGAGATATACCGTTGTCGATATCTCCAAGGAGCAGCTCGAGAAGAACAAGGACGCCGCTGAGCGGATCCTCGGCGATGCTCAAACCATCGACTATGGAGATCGTCACTTCGACGCCTGCGTCTTCTGGGACGTTCTCGAGCATTTGGAAAGCCCGCGCTCTGCCTTGTTGAGAGCCCATGACACCCTGTCTCCCGGTGGACTGGTGTTCGTCAAGGGCCCGATCTTGAACTCAGCCAAGGGGATCTTCACCGATCTGACGCCCTGGTGGACCCACGTCTTGTTCTATCGCTACGTGCTCAGGCAGAAAAACGCCGGAAAGCCGGGTTATGCCCCCTTTCGCGTCGAGCATGCCGCAGAGGCATCCCATTCAGAGATTGCGGGGACATTGAAAGAACTCGGCATGGATGTCGTATTCGTCGGCGAGTATGTGTCGACACAGGTGCATGCGCTCAAGGACCGAATTCCCCCGCTTTATTGGCTCTATGAAGCTTTCGGCCTTCTGCTTCGCACGGTTTCGGCCGGGAAGATCGGGGGTCGGGAGACGGAGTTTCTGATCGTGGCAAAGTGCCTTCGACAGAACTCCCAACCAAGATCTATATAGCACTTCGGAATCCCGAAATTGGTTGCGGCATTGAATTCATTCAACGTTTCTTCACCTGCACAGCTCACGAAGCGCGGCGAATTTCGGAATCCCGAAGCGGGGGGAATTCGGGATTCCGAAGTGGGGCTTTTTTCTTCCTGCCGACGCGCCCGCGTTTGTCGGCGGCAATCTTGCGGTCGGTCTCGGACCATTTCCGGCATCTTTCCGCCGTGCATCGCTTCCACTCGTCGGTGGGCGGCGCACCCTCATGGTCACCGACAAAAGTCAGCGTGAACCGGTTGGGATGCGCGACCCCGCTGCCCACCAGGCCGCGGCGAACTTTTATCAGCCCCTTATATTCGAGCTCATCGATCGCATCGGCCACATATTCGCCGGTCACGCCGTAAGACACGAAGTGAGGATGGGTCACGACAAGCTTGCCGTTTTCCAGGCCGGCGTGCGACGTGTGCTCGATGACGATGCGGAAGAAGGCGCGGCAGGCATTCGCACTCAATGTGGTGAAGGCCGCAGATTCCAGCAGCTGAATGGTGAACCATTGCCAGCGAAGACTGCCGTCATCCGTTCCGCTCGGCGGGGCGGTATGCTTGCGCACCATCGCCCGCGTCTTTCCTTGACTGGTTCGGCTTTTGTCGCGAGGGTTGAATTCCGCCATCAGCCCCTCGCCGGTGTTGTCGGTCGGTATCCGCCCGCCCTCCCGAGCCTGTTGCGGGAACTCCGTTCATGCAGCGCGTGACGGCCAAAGCTCGTCCGGGCCATCGCCTCATTCCTGAGAAAAAATTTGCTCAGCATCTAACAGTCCGTGGTTCCAATAGCGGCAAACCTAGCGCAAGAACGATCCATGAACTAGGAAAATATTCCTAGTTATGATCTTATATTATCCAGTCCCTTCTGCTAGCATCGCTGCAATGAATCTCGGGGTTGAAGCGCGATGCGAATAAGCGGTATGGGGAAGAAGAGCGTGGTCGTTTGCGTCCGGCGATTGCCGGCATTGTTTTCGATCTTACTGGCAAGTGCCGTCCAAGCCTTTCCCTGCGATCAGCCGATCATGATATCTAACTGGGCGTTCTGTGCGACCGCCAACGTGAGCGATGAGGGCGGTGACGCTGATTGGAAAATCGTTCCTGCCTGGACTCGCGAGAAAGCCATAAGCGCGTATTTCGGAAACGATCCGCGGCTCTTAGCAAACCACGGACTTTGCAACGCCAAATTCCATCGCGTTGTACTCTGCCAGCCGGGATGGCAAACGGGCAACCCGGATGAGTGCTCATATCTGGTTTGCAGCGGCTATTACTCATCTTTGGTCGGGAAGGAAGAAAGGGAAGACTATTTGAGAGACCACCCGACCGCTCAATAGTTTTTCGCTTCGCTGTCTTGGGGCAGAGATTGGAGCGGCCGATGAGAAGTGCTTAACCTTGATCTCCCGATCTCAATCTTGAAAATCTGAAGCAATTTCCCGCAAAACGATTATTGTAACGTTGGCACTACCCATTCTCTTCATCAGCCAATAAGCTCGCGGCCGGCAGCCGGACGGCGCGCCACAACCTTCAATGTTCGGAGGCCATGCCCGCGTGACATCACTGCACTGGAAGAGATTCGTCTGGTTTTGCGTTTGCCTCATACTCTCCCATCCGGCATGGTCCGCCGGCGGCGTCACGATCCCCGGCTACGCGCCAGCGACCGGCGTCGAGCGCAGCTACCGCGTTCAAAAAGCGACCGAGACCGATATGTCATTCTGGTTCGACAAATCAGGCGCCCGCCGGTGACGGCGCGCGGCGCGTTTCGCCAGACTATGACCGTCCTGTCGCGGGATGAAGACGGCATGCGGGTCCGCTGGTCCCTCAGCGCCGATTTGCCGGAAGGCATTGCGGGCCTTGCCGACAGCTATCAGATGAACCTGCTCTATCGGAATTCCCTCACGGCCTATGGCACCGCGGGCAAACGAAACCGGGAAGAGGCGCGACAGGCGTTCATCGACGCTGCGATCGAAGCCGGAATCCCGATCAAGGAATGAGGAGACGCGCCGTGCGGCGCCTATTTGGCGCTGGACGGCGAGCGGTCATCTCGGCCCGCCATCAAGCGTGATGACGCAGAGATTATACGCGATCAGCCATCATAATGGCCAGACAATGCTGCCTCCGCAGACGCCCTTCGTCACAATTGACCCGGTCGCGCGAAGGTCGGTCACCGCTTTCAGCCAGCCCGACTTGGGAGACGGAAGAGGCACTACCGTGCCGGCGTCCGGATCAGCGACCCAGAGATCATCGTCGCCTTCTGTCGACGAACGGATCGTTCTAAAACCGCGACGCTGACAGGAACGTCAAGCCGTCTCCGGCGCTTTGGCTCTTGCCAGGTCCTCTAGGAACTCTTCCATCAAGGGCTTGTCGCCGAACCGGCGATAAGCCCTTTCCGCCTCCAGCGAGAATGCCGGATGGGCTTCAACAAGGCTCGCCATGGTAGCCTGCGCCTTTTCAATCTCTCCACTTCCACCCTGCAAAGCGGCTTGGATGAGCAGGCAATTCGCATCGCGGGGCGCTCTGACAAGACACTCGCTGATGACCGTGGCCGCCTCTTCGCGGCGGCCATCGGCATAAAGCGCCTGACCATGCACATAGGCATAATATTCCGGTGCCATCGGGTGCAGTCGGCGCGCCCGCTCGGCATTGGCGACAGCGTCTGAATACTCTCCAAACCGAACCTGCGCCTTTGCCAGCGCCATCATGCTGTCGGGATCGTTGGGGTTCAGTTCGACCGCGCGCTGCGCCGCCTGCAGTCCGCCGGAATAGTCCGCCTGCAGTGCAAGTCCGAAACTGATGACCTGATATCCAAAACCGAGATTGGGATCGAGCCGCACGGCCTGCCGCGCCTCACTGAGACCCAGATCCAGCTCGGGCGCGGCCGCCTGACCGCCGGGCCTTTGCGCCACTTCGCCGATATAGGTCAGCGCAAGGCCTGCGCGGGCTGCGGCATAAGCCGGGTCCATTTCCAGGGCGCGCTGATACAGGCCACGGGCATCGAGAATAGCGTTATGGTCAGTGGCGCCGTGCCGGTAACGGTTGCGGGCCTGCAAGACGAGATCATAGGCCTGCAGATTATCCGTCGGCCGCAGCGCCGCCGCTGCCGCTTCGCTTCGACCGATATAAGGCGCGAGCTGCGCGACGATTTCCGTGGTGAGCTCGCTCTGGACGGCGAAAACGTCAGCAACCTTCTTGTCGAAGCTGCGCGACCACAAGTGCGCCCCCGTGCCTACATCAATGAGCTGCGCCGAAACGCGGAGCTGGTCGCCTTCCCGGCGCGCGCTGCCTTCAACCACGTAATCAACGCCAAGCTTTGCCGCGAGCTTGCGTACATCCGTTTCCTGACCGCGCACCGCATAAGTGGAATCGCGGGCGATGACCTGAAGCTCGGGATTACGAGCGAGCGCCGTGGTCACGTCCTCGGTCAGTCCGTCCGCAAAGTAAGGCTGGTCACCGCTACCGCTCATGGTTGCGAACGGCATGACGGCAATCGAGGGTCTGGGGTCTCGACGGGTCTGGTCTAGAGAGAGTGCAGTTGGGATGCCGCTCACCATCGCTGCCAGCGGAAGGGGTGAAATCTGGGTGCCGATGAGAATGAGAGCGATGGCAGCAACGCCATAAGACCAGCGCGCCGCGCTGCAGCGCAGGACATGTGGCACCTGCTGCCAGATCGACCGGGGAGAGTCCGCCCGCCTTACGCGGTACACTTCAAGCAGCTCGGGAATATTCTTGGCGCGCCTGCGGCCGAGCCGGGCGAACAGATCGCCGCGGTTGCGCTCGGCGGCCATCACCACAGCGCCGCTGACGAATATCTGGCCGGGCTCGGCCATGGCTTCAAGCCGGGCCGCGACGTTCACCCCATCCCCATAGACATCGCCATTATCCTCGATGACATCACCGAGGTTGATGCCGATACGCAGCTTGAAAGGCCCGTCGTCAAAACCTTGCTGGATGGCAAGTGCCGCATCAACGGCCTCGTTGACGCTCGGGAACATCGCAAGGAAGCCGTCACCCATCGTTTTGAAGGTGGTTCCGCCATGGCGGGCGACAGTGGGGTCGATCAGGTGGTCAAAAACGGTGCGCAGCTCCGCATAGGTGGAAGACTCGTCCTCGGCCATCAGCCGGCTATAGTCGACGATGTCAGCGGCCATGATTGCCGCGAGCTTGCGTTGCATTTCAGCCTCCCAACGGAGTGGCCTGGCACACGGCCGGCACTGCTAACAATTAGTGTGCGGCGATCATTCAGACTAGTCCTGCAATTCGGGAAGCGGTAATCACTACAGCTCATAAATGCGTGAATATTGAGACGGTCCGTCAATTGGCGGTCCGCCGGCCTCTACTTCGTCTGGAGCCGTCCCGTCGCCGTACCGATGAGGGCGACGGCAATACACACGGGCAGCCCCTGCTTTGGTGGTATATTCCAGAGCCCGCTTTTCTTCGCGCAAGCGATCGTCACTCGCAGGAGGGCCGCATCGCTTCGCTGAAGGACGAGCGCGATCACGCGAAGGCCGCGCTGGAGCGAGCCTTCGCCGTAGCGTCCCGACACGCGCGTGACTGAGAAGAAGACCGACGCGTTCGCCCGCCTCATGCGGGAGAACGTAACGCAAGGGCCGATACCATTCCGCCGCGCCTACCTTCGCTCCGTTATCGATCAGGTCGAAGTCGATGACGACGAAATCCGCATCCACGGAAGGCGGGACGTTCAGGAGCGTTTCGTGATGAGCGGAGCGGCTGCGGCAGGAGTGCCCAGTTCTTTGTATGGAAATGGCGCACCCGAAGAGATTCGAACTCCTGACCCCCAGATTCGTAGTCTGGTGCTCTATCCAGCTGAGCTACGGGTGCGTGCAAAATGCGGCGGTGCCGCTTGCGTGGCGATCCTCTAAAACGTCCTTCGGGACAATGCAAGAGCATTTCTGAAAAAATCGCTTCTTTGTCTGCCAGCAGCCGCGCCTTGCGAACCCCTGTCACTTTTCGATGTGCGTCCGGCTGCGGTAATCCTCCAGCGAAACCGGGCGATCGGGGATCTCGATGCGGAACTGCGTGCCGACCGTCGGTTTTTCCACCAGCGCGATCGTGCCGCCATGGGCGAGCACCAGCTCGCGGGCGATGGTCAGGCCGAGGCCGGTGCCGCCGGAGCGGGCGGAGCCGCGGAAGGCGGCAAAGAGGTTCTGGCGGGCCTTCAGCGGCATGCCGGGGCCGGTATCGTCTACCGTGATACTGACGACGCTGCCGACCCGCTGGGCGGAAACGGTGATGCGCCGGATAGACCCCGGGCCGCCCTCGCCCGGCGCGGTCAGCGCCTGCAACGCGTTGCGGCAGAGATTGTGGATGACGCGGAAAAGCTGCTCGCCATCGGCATCGACCTTGAGATCGGCGCCGATCTGCTCGACGAATTCGATGCCGCTCTGCGGATCGATCGCCAATATGTCCTTGACCTCCTGGGTCAGTTCCAAAAGCAGGATATGGCGGCGGCGCGGCGCCGATTCGCTCGCCTTGCCGTAGGACAGCACCTCGGTGGTATAACCGACGGCGCGGTCGATGGTGCGCAAGAGCTTCGGGGCGAAGCTCTTGACCATCGGATCGTCGACATCGACCAGCCTGTCCGACATCAGCTGCGCAGAGGCCAGGATATTGCGCATGTCGTGATTGATCTTGGAGACGGCGAGGCCGAGAGCGGCAAGGTTCTTCTGCTGCTTCAGCGTCTTCTGCAGTTCCATCTGCATCGAGGTGAGATTGCGGCCGGCGACCGCCAGTTCGTCGCGGCCGCCGTCGCCGATATAGATATGGGCCGGGTTGTCAGGATCGGAGGAGAATTGCTGCATGCTGCCGGTCAGCCGGCGGATCGGGCCGATGAGGATGCGGTTGATCGCAAAGAAGATCAGCGTCGCCGTGAACAGCGAGATCAGCACCGACAACAACAGGACATTGCGGGAATAGACGAACATCGCCCTGCGCAGCGGCCTGTCCTTCATCACCACCTCGACGCCGGTGTTGGTTTCCCCGACGGGGCCATAGACGCGGATCATCCTGCCGCCACCGAAGACCAGCGTGTCGAGCGCGTCGCGTATCGCCGTTACCGGCGGCACATCGGTGAGATCGTAGGATTCGTCGACGGAGGTCGGCATATCGGTCGTCGCCAACAGCCGCGAGGTGCCCTCCTTGCGCAGCACGATCGCTTTGGTGCCGGTCGCCTCCAAGGTCTCCTTCTGCAGCGCGCGCGGCAGTTCGACCGGCTGCAGCCCATCGATGACGATGGCGGCGGCAGCGGCCGTATTCAGCCTGTCCTGCAGCCAGCGTACGCGCATGCTGGCGACCGAGGGGAAGAAGATGAGAATTTCGGCGAGCATGATAAAGAAGACGGTGAGCCAGAGCAGCTTGCCGGAAAGACCGCCGAACAAGCCGGCAGACGGGCACGGCGCCCTTGCGGCCTCGCCGGCCGCCGGGGTTTCCGCCGAAGGATTGTCGCCCTGATCTCTCATCGGCATTCTCGTCTCGCCCGATCGGCAGCACCCAGGCCGCCCTTACCGTTGAGCTCTATATTAGACCAAGATGCTCCGCTTTCAAATCTTTGCGAGCAGCGTCATGTCGTCACAAAGGAAACGCCGACCGGAGGAGGAAGGCCCCTCAACCCCTCCCCACAAGGGGAGGGACTAATTTGCGGCGGCCCGCGCAGCAAATATCAGCCTTTCAGCGGATGAAACGACGAAGTGGGAATCGAGAAAAAACTAACGCCGCCCGGAGGCGGCGTTAAAAGGCGCGTGATCAGTAAAGCTTAGAACTCTTCCCAGCTCTGTTCGGCAGGCGCCGCATTGCCGCCGAAGGCGCGGGCGACCTTGGCGATCGCCCGGCGGGCGGGCGAGGCAACCGGTCTTTGCGGCTCGTTGCGGACAAGCGCCACAGGTGCCGGCGCATCATCCGGCAGTTTGAAGCGGGCAATGAGGCGCACCAGTCCACCGGCTTCGGCTGAAAGCCTGTGCGTGGCGGCGGAGGTCTCTTCCACCATCGCTGCATTCTGCTGTGTCACCTGATCCATCTGGTTGACGGCGGTATTGACTTCCTTGAGGCCGGTCGACTGTTCGGTCGCGGCGGTGGCGATCGAATGGATATGATCGTTGATGGCAATGACGCGGGTGCCGATTTCGGCCAGCGCCTCGCCGGTTGCCTGGACCAGCTTGACGCCGACCTGCACCTCGTTGCCCGACTTGGTGATCAGCGCCTTGATGTCCTTGGCAGCCGTTGCCGAACGCTGGGCGAGTTCGCGCACTTCCTGCGCCACCACCGCGAAGCCCTTTCCGGCATCGCCGGCGCGTGCCGCCTCGACGCCGGCATTCAGCGCCAAGAGGTTGGTCTGGAAGGCAATCTCATCGATGACGTTGATGATCTGGCTGATTTCGCGCGAGGCCTGCTCGATGCGACCCATGGCCTCGACGGCATTGCCCACGACGACGCCGGAGCGGCCGGCATTCTCCTTGGCTTCGGACACCATGATGGTGGCTTCATGCGCCCGCTCGGTGGAATTCTGGACGACGGCGGTGATCTCGTCGAGCGCTGCCGAGGTCTCTTCGAGGGCGGCCGCCTGCTGCTCGGTGCGCTTCGACAGGTCGTCGCTGGCATTGCGCAGCTCGGCGGTGTTGCCGTTCATCGCTTCCGTCGTCTCGCGCACTTCGCGCATCGTCGCCTGCAGCGTGACGAAGGTATTGTTGACGTTCTGTTGCAGTTCGGCGAAGGCGCCCTGGAAGCTGCCGCTCATCGTCTGGGTGAGGTCACCCTCGGCAAGGCTTGCGATGACGCGGCGGGTCTCGCCGATGCCGGCATCGACGCTCGACAGCAGCGTGTTGATGTTGCCGGCAAACTGGTTGAGGTTGTCGTCCTCATAGTCCTTGCTGATGCGGTGGCTGAAATCGCCGGCCGCAGCCGCCGCCACGACGACGGACATGCTCGACTGCAAGTCGTCGCTCTTGGCGCGCATTGCCGCCTCCTGGGCATTCAGGCGCTTGACGGCAAGGCCGTTCGCCTTGAAGACCGCAACCGCTGCGGCCATCTCGCCAATCTCATCCGGACGGCCGGCAAAGGGGACCTCGGCGTCGAAATTGCCGTCGGCGACTTCCTTGATCGCATGGGTGACGCGCTTGATCGGGCGGCTGAGATGGCTGGTGCCGATATAGAAGCCCATGCCGATGCCGACCGAGATGCCGATGCCGGTGATGCTGAGCACGAGCATCAGCACCCAGGAGCGGAAGCTCTCGATCTCGGCATTGACGGTCTCCAGCGCTGCCTTGTCGATGGCGACGACGGCATCGATTTCCGCCTGGAACGCCTTGCGATTGGCGCGGTTGGCCTCATTGTTACCCTGTTGGCTTGCGGCCTCGGGGCCGACTTCAGTGCCGAGGCGGGCCGTTTCCGCGCGGAAGGTGCGGAATTCCGCGGCGCGGGCGACAAGCTTGGCAAAATCGTCCTTCTCATCCTCGGGAACGAGCGGCGCCCAGCCCGAGATCACCTTGTCGATCTCGTCGAGGCCAGCAAGCAAGCCCTTGGCGAAGTTCGGCGTATCCTTGATCGTTTTGGCGGCATAGATGCCGCGCGATTCCATGACCACGGCGGTGACGAAACGGTTGAGGCGTTCGCCGGCATAGGCGCGGCTGGCGGCATGCTCGTAAGCCGTCAGGTTGCGACTGTATTCGTGCATGGCGGACAATGCCGTTGCACCGATCAGAAGTGCCACCGCGCCCATCACGCAAACCAGCAGATTAATTTTGCCACGGATCTTCAATGCAATGCCTCCTAGCTACGCCACTGCCTGGAAAGCAAATTCCCAGTCGATGCGTTGAATATCGGCGAAATTTATTAAAGTTAGATTTCTAATATTTACGATTATGGCTTCGGAAATGATCCATGCCGAATGCGGCCGGAAGGCGTAAACGCCTGAAAACCGGGACGATCGATCTGCCGCGACGAAAACTACAACCAGTCGGGGCAGGCCTCATTTCTTAACACCATGGTGCGAAATTACTTTAAGAGCCGGCAGCGTAGAGTGAAATTATCCGGCATAATTGACTTTTGTGGGCTTCATCCTTTATAAGCCCGCGCACGTTCGGTCACTCAAGCCTTCATGGCCCGCCCGTTCGAAAAATAACGCTCCTTGCATTATGCAAATTCAAGAAGGGCCGCACTCCGCGGTGTTTAAAATAAATGAAGCGTACCTACCAACCATCCAAGCTTGTTCGCAAGCGTCGCCACGGTTTCCGTGCGCGCATGTCCACGAAGGGTGGCCGCAAGGTCATCGCTGCCCGCCGCGCGCAGGGCCGCAATCGTCTGTCGGCGTAAACCGGGTTGCCCGGTAAGAGATGGCGGGCGAATTGACGACCAGTGAAAAGAAACACACTGTCGGGCGGCTGAAAAGCCGCCCGCAGTTTCTTGCCGCGCGCGAGGGCGAAAAACGCCGGGGCGGCCTCTTCCTTCTCGAAGTCCTCGACCGGAAGGAACCCGACAGCCAGGCACGCGTCGGTTTTACAGTCACCAAAAAACATGGCAACGCGGTCGAACGGAACCGCATGCGCCGCCGCCTGAAAGAGGCGGTGCGGCTTCATGCGGGGTTTGCAATGCAGCCCGGACACGACTATGTGGTTGTCGCGCGCAGGGACGTGCTTGACGCGTCCTTCCAGGAATTGGCCGCGGAACTGAAATCCCGCGTGGAAACCAGGCCGAAACACCGGCGCTCCGGAGACGGACGCCCCAGGAACGTATGATGGAAAACAACCGCAATTATTTCATTGCGATCGCTCTCTCGGTGCTGATCGTCCTCGGCTGGCAGTTTCTCTATATGAATCCGCGCATCGAAGCCCAGCGCAAGGCGCAGGAAGCCCAGAAGGCGCAGCAACAGACCGAGCAGGTGCAGCAGCCGGCAGCCGGCGGCGAGACGCCGGCCCAGCCGAGCGGTACGGCACCTTCCGGCCAGGCAGCCGCGACAGCGACGCTTGAGCAGGCGTTGCAGAAGTCCCCGCGCGTCGTCATCGATACGCCGGCACTTTCCGGCTCGATCAACCTTGCCGGCGCCCGTCTCGACGATCTGAAGCTCAAGGGCTATCACGAGACCGTCGACGACTCGAGCCCGATCATCACGCTGTTCAGCCCGGCCGAGACCAAGGACGGCTATTTCACCGAACTCGGCTACATCGGCAGCGACGCGACAGGCGCCGTTCCCGGCGCAGCGACGCTCTGGACCGCGCCCGAGGGCGCCAAGCTCACCGAAAAGACGCCGGTGACGCTCTCCTACACCAATGACAAGGGCCTGACCTTCACCCGCACCATTTCCGTCGACGAACGTTACATGTTCACCGTCGCCGACAAGATCGAAAATACCGGCCAGGCGCCCGCATCGTTGTCTTCCTACGGCCGGGTGACGCGCTACAACAAGCCGACGACGCCCTCCGTCTACGTGCTGCATGAAGGCTTCATCGGCGTGATCGGCGACGGCCTGATCGAAACCAAATATAGCGCCGTAGAGGAGGAAGCCGTCAAGCCGGCGAAATCCACCGGCGGCTGGCTTGGCATCACCGACAAATATTGGGCGGCGACGATCGTTCCGCCGCAAAGTGCGGCCTATGAGGCGCGCTTCTCCCACTTTGCCGATGGCCAGCCGCGCTATCAGGCCGATTACAAGGATGATGCCTTCACCGTTGCGCCGGGCCAATCGATCGAGCTGAAGAACCTCGTCTTCGCCGGCGCCAAGGAAGTGCCTGTAATCGACGGTTATGAGGCCAGCTATTCGATCCCGAAGTTCGACCGCCTGATCGACTGGGGCTGGTTCTATTTCATCACCAAGCCGATGTTCAAGCTGATGGACTTCTTCTTCCGCTACTTCGGCAATTTCGGCGTGGCGATCCTCTGCACCACCATCGTCGTCAAGCTCCTGTTCTTCCCGCTTGCCAGCAAGCAGTACGCTTCGATGGCGAACATGAAGCGCATGCAGCCGAAGATGGAGGAGCTGAAGGCGAAATTCGGCGACGACCGCATGGGGCTACAGCAGGCGATGATGCAGCTCTACAAGGAAGAGAAGATCAATCCGATCGCCGGCTGCTGGCCGGTGGCGCTGCAGATCCCGATCTTCTTCTCGCTCTATAAGGTGATCTACATCACCATCGAAATGCGGCACGCACCCTTCTTCGGCTGGATCAAGGACCTTTCGGCACCCGATCCGACGACGATCGTCAATCTGTTCGGCCTGCTGCCTTTCGAGGGGCCGACGCTGCTGCACCTCGGCGTCTGGCCGCTGATCATGGGCGTCACCATGTTCGTGCAGATGCGCATGAACCCGACGCCGCCCGATCCGACACAGGCAATGATCTTCAACTGGATGCCGCTGGTGTTCATGTTCATGCTGGCCAGCTTCCCGGCCGGCCTGGTCATCTACTGGGCCTGGAACAACACGCTCTCGGTGGCACAGCAGGGGCTGATCATGAAACGTCATGGCGTCAAGGTCGAACTCTTCGACAATTTGAAGGGTCTGTTCCGACGAAAAGAAGCGCCGTCGAAATGACGCTTGCCAAGCCCCGCTCCGGCGGGGCTTTTCATTTCCGGTCGGCGGACGAAGGAAACAAGGCATGCCGCGCACGCGCCCGTCAAAGCTTGACATCCGCCCGCAAAACCACGAAGCCCGGTAAAAGTCCGAACCCAGAGATTGCAGAACCCGCATGTCCGACATCGAAAAGCCGCTCTTCGGCCACCCATGGATTTTCATCCGCGGCGTGCCCTCCCTGAATTTCCTCCCGCCGGAAGGGCCGTTGGAAGTGGCCTTCGCCGGTCGCTCGAATGTGGGCAAGTCGTCGCTGATCAATGCGCTGGTCGGCCAGAAAGGTCTGGCGCGCACGTCGAATACGCCGGGACGCACGCAGGAACTGAACTATTTCGTTCCGGACGGCTATTCCGGCGAAGGCGGCGACCTGCCGCCGACGGCGATCGTCGACATGCCGGGTTATGGCTATGCGCAGGCGCCGAAGGAGCAGGTCGACAAATGGACCAAGCTCGTCTTCGATTATCTGCGCGGCCGCGCGACGCTGAAGCGCGTCTATGTGCTGATCGACAGCCGCCACGGCATCAAGAAGAACGACGATGACGTGCTTGATCTGCTCGACAAAGCCGCCGTCTCCTACCAGATCGTGCTGACCAAGACCGACAAGATCAAGGCGGCTGGTGTGCCGAAGCTGCTTGCCGAAACGGCCGAGAAGATCCGCAAGCGCCCGGCCGCCTATCCCGGCGTGCTCTCCACCTCGTCCGAAAAGGGCGACGGGCTGGACGAGTTGCGGCAAGCGATCGCCGAAACCGTCGGCATCGCCCGCTGGAAGTAGGAAGGCCTGAGTACCCGGACGCGAAGTCATGTTTGGTGTAAATGTCTCCGCGGCATCCCACAGTTGAACGTATCGCTAACAGAAACTAGCGGTTGACGTCGCAGGCTTGATGAGCTAGATAGCGACCATCGAATTTTGCTTGCTGGCTTGGTTATCGCGCGATTGGCGCCGCGCTCTGAACGAACTTCCTTTCAAAAATCGCTATCACCATCCGCACTGCCTTGGCGTTGCGATTCTTCAATATTGCTATGAAAGGGTTCATCATCATGGCCACTGGCACAGTTAAATGGTTCAATTCCACCAAAGGCTTCGGCTTCATTCAGCCTGACAATGGCGGCGACGACGCCTTCGTTCACATCTCTGCCGTCGAGCGCGCCGGGATGCGCGAACTCGTCGAAGGCCAGAAGATCGGCTTCGACCTCGAGCGTGACAACAAGTCGGGCAAGATGTCCGCTTGCAACCTCCAGAACGCTTAAATCGATATCTGCTTCCCTTTGACCACGGATGTACTGGCACTGCCGGAAGCACGTTATCAATCCAAGGCCAGGCGATTTGCCTGGCCTTTTTTTTCGCTCGCGCGTCGAGCCCATCCGTATCGGAGCCAACATGACAGAAACATACAGCAAGTCTCGCCAGCGGGCGGAGATTGCCTTCGGCAACGTCCAGACCCAGTTCTTCGCAAAGAACCAGGCGGCCGAAGAGCTCGAATCCGACGCACAATCGCAACAGGCAAAGACGTTGCGGCTTCGGGAAGCCCGGCTTGCGAGGGAACATAGTAACCGGGTGTCGGCAACCTCTGCCCTCATTGCGAAACGCGCCAGAGCCCGCTGAGATCGCGCACCGATCGGCAAGGATCGAGATTTAAAACGCGTCTGAAATGACGGGCTTGCAGATCGGGCGCTACAGCACGACCCAAAGCGTGCTGGCATTCACTCGCATCAAGGAAGCATCAATGGCAGAGACTCCGCAGGAACTTCAGTCGATCAATACGGCCTGGCAGATCGCCATTCAGGAAATTCTGCGCATGGTGATCAGAGACATGTATCACGGCGGCGGCGAGGCTTCGTTCAAGACGCATATCAAGCGTATCGAAGAAGCAGCCGTCGACAGTATTTACACGGATTTGCGGCTGCGCGGGACTGATGAGTGGACGGAAGTGCTAGTCAAGGAAAGGGCGAGCAATTTCGTCACGACCCTGCTGACGTCATTTACCTATGACAGGGCTTAAATCACGAATAATCGCCGAGTTAAGAAACGGCTTGCATGGACTGACCGGCGTTGATTGCGCTTGCGTCCCTGCAGTTTTTAAAGCAACCCTAGTTCTCCTGTTGTCCGAGAGCAGCCGCGTCCACGAGTAATATTTGATGACCGATAGCAAAGACCAGCCGATTTCGCCGGAAGGCGTCGGCAACTTGCCCCATCTTGCCGAAGCCCTTGATGATGACCGGTTTCGACACTTTCTCGACCATGTGCCATTCGCGGTGGCTGTCTCCGAACTCGGTGGCGACGAGCCGCTGATTTATGTCAATCTCGAATTCGAACGGCTGACGGCGCTTGAGGCAACCCAAGTCCAGGGAAAGCCCTGGCCTGACATTGAATTGAAATCTACCGCCGTCTCCGGAGAGGTGCCGCTTACCGCCGCTGTGACCTCTGCAGAAGAGTATATTGGTGCCTTCTCGCTGGTGGCCGAACCCGAGAGCACCGTCATTATCGACGTCTGGTCGAATACGATCGTCGACGATGATGACACGCCGCTTTTCCGATTGGTGGCCTTTGCTGCCCGCAATGAGGCGACGGCCGCGGAGAGCTTCAGCGAACTGCTGACGGAGAAAGATATCCTTCTGCGGGAACTTCAGCATCGCGTGAAGAATAATCTTCAGATGATCACGGCACTCATCCGAATGGAGGCGCGCAATGCTCAACAGAATGAGGAAAGCGAGAGGTTTGCACGGCTTGCCGGGCGGATTGAAGCCTTGGCCCTGCTCTATCGCTCACTGTCGGACGAAGAGAAAGGCGCCACAGTCGATCTTGGCACCTATGTCAGCCAGATTGCCGCCTCGGTGATGGCGGCACACGCCGTGGAAGGGATCCGGCTGGACATGAAGGTCGATACCTGGCCGGTGTCGGTCGATGTCGCCATGCCGGCCGGCCTCGTCATCAACGAACTCCTCACGAATACGCTGAAGCATGCCTTCGTGGGGCGCGATGGCGGCGAAATCACGCTCCGTTGTGTCGTCGGCGATACCGGGTGCAGGATCACTGTCGCTGACAATGGGGTCGGTCTTCCCCAGGATGTGACTTGGCCGCAGCCGGGAAAGCTGAGCGCGATGATCGTGCAGTCGCTGAAGCAGAATGCCCGCGCCGAGGTTGAAGTCAGCTCTTCCCCTGACACCGGCATGAGTGTCTCCCTCGTCTTCCCGAGAGCCGAAGCAACCCAATAGAGCGCCGCGCGTCTTTTCAGACGCGCTAAGGACGCTCTATCACTTTGAATCTGCGCGTAATCCTTTCCGAAAATCGATTCCGATTTTCGGGGTTATGCGCTAGCCACCTCATCGATTTGTGTTTGGGGCGCCCCGAAGAGCGCCCCAATGCGTCTGCCGATACGGGCGGGCTTACATCTTCGGCAGCAGCACCTTGTCGACGACGTGGATGACTCCGTTCGACTGCTTGACATCGGCGATCGTCACATGGGAGACGCCGCCGTTTTCATCGGTCAGGCTGATCTTGCCCATGTTTTCCTTGGCTTTCAGCACGCAGCCGCCGACGGTCTTGATGTCGTGCTCGCCACCGTCATCCTTGATCATCTTGGCAACGGTCTTGGCCATCGCATCGGCGGCAACGACGTGGCAGGTCAAAACCTTGGTCAGCGTTGCCTTGTTTTCCGGCTTCAGCAGCGTATCGACGGTGCCCTTCGGCAGGGCGGCAAAAGCTTCGTTGGTCGGCGCAAAGACGGTGAAGGGGCCCTTGCCCTCGAGCGTGCCGACCAGGCCGGCTGCCTTGACGGCTGCGACCAGCGTCGTGTGATCCTTGGAGTTCACGGCGTTCTCGATGATGTTCTTGCTTTCGAACATCGCAGCACCGCCGACCGTCGGGTTTTTCGCGGCGGCAAAGGCGACGGCGGACATGGCAGTGGCGAGCGCGAAGCCGCGCAATACGGACTTGATCATGATTTTCTCCTCACCGGACACCATCCGCGGGCTTTATGCCTGAGCGTCGTCCGGACAATTCGAACTACGGAGGGCCGCGCCGAAGAGTTTCAGACAGGAGAAATTTGATTGACGGCGGGCACGATCATTGCCGGTGCGCTTATGGTCGGTGCAGGGCGCCGCTTGCGATCACCGGACCGGTCGCCTGGCCGGTCGGCGAACCGCCGAAGGGTTCGAGACTGACGGCAAGTGTTGCGCCATCGGCTATCATGCTGCGCAGTTCGGCGGGAATGACAAGTTCACCGCTTTCGCCCGGCTGGAAGACGCCAAGCGATCTCGTCATCCCGCTGCCCGGTACCAGCCAAAGTTCCAGCGACTTCTCCTCCGGCTTGCCGGCGGCCACCGGCACGATCTTCAGCCGACCGCTCTGAAGCTCGTAGGAGGCGAGAAGATTGATGGTGCTGTTCTGGCCCGAAAGCGAGGCCACCAGTGGTGCAGGCCCCTGCGGCTCCGGCATCACGCCGGAGGCGAAGATGACGGCGCTGACGGCGACGACGATGCAGGCGAAGCTCAGCGAGCGCCAGAAAACGGCGGAATTCCAGAGCCCCTGCGAAAAGGATGGGGGCTTTTGGCCATCGCCGAACAGCCGCGCCTCGATCTGCTTGAAGGTTTGCCGGTTCGGAGCAACGCCTTCATACTCGTCGTTGAAGGAGGAGAGGTTGGTTTCCCAGCGGCTGACGATCGCAGCGAAGGGGCGGTCGTGGCGCATGCGCTCTTCCACCACCCGGCGATCCTGCAACGACAGGACGCCAAGCACATATTCGCCGGCGAGAACCTCGTCGCGGGAGCGGTCTCCCTTGCTTTTGTCGGGCGATGTCATCGTTCCATGCACTCTCTCAGTTTCAAGAGGCTGCGCCTGAGCCAGGTCCGCATCGTGTTCAGCGGGACACCAAACTGATCGGCCAGTTCCTGATAGCTCAGCCCTTCGACATAAGCCCGTTTCACCGCGACCGCACGATCAGCTTCCAACTCTTCCATGCAGGTGTCAATCCGCCTTCCTTCATCCTTGGTCACCGTCTGCATTTCCGGGTCGGGCCCGGCATCGGCAAGATCGTAGACCGTGTCCAATTCGTCGGCGACGGGCTTGCGCGCCCGCAGCGCATCGATCGAGCGGTTGCGGGCAATTGCGGCCAGCCATGCCGAGGACGAACCCGAGGCGACGGAGAAGCTGCGAGCGCGTTGCCAGATGCTGATATAGACTTCCTGCAGGGCTTCTTCGGCTTCCGTGCGATCCTTCAAGATACGCAGGCAGATCGAGAAAAGTTTCGGTCCGGTCTGGTTGTAAAGGGCCACGAAAGCCCTGCGATCGCCGAGTGCGACGCGGCCGATCAAGTCTGCGATCTCATCGCCTCGCATGCCGTTCCTCATCTCAAGCTTGCGTGCGCCAGACGGTAACGACGTCCGGCTCCGCGACAGATACGAAAAACTATTGCCCTCTGGATTATTCCCTCTGTCAGAAACTTGCGATAAAAGGCCGCGAACAATTCTGCGGGGTTCCCATGAACGAAACCGAAAGCGAAATGCAGGCACGGCTTCTGGCCAAGGCGCTGCCCTTCATGCAGCGTTACGAGAACAAGACGATTGTCGTGAAGTATGGCGGCCACGCCATGGGCAATCCCGAGCTCGGCAAGGCCTTTGCCAGCGACATCGCGCTGTTGAAGCAATCGGGCGTCAACCCGATCGTCGTTCACGGCGGCGGCCCGCAGATCGGCGCCATGCTGAGCAAGATGGGCATCGAATCGAAATTCGAGGGCGGCCTTCGCGTCACCGACCAGAAAACGGTCGAGATCGTCGAGATGGTGCTCGCCGGCTCGATCAACAAGGAAATCGTCGCGCTCATCAACCAGACCGGCGAATGGGCGATCGGCCTTTGCGGCAAGGACGGCAACATGGTCTTCGCCGAAAAGGCGCGCAAGACCATCAAGGATCCGGATTCGAACATCGAGCGCGTGCTCGATCTCGGCTTCGTCGGCGAAGTGGTCGAGGTCGACCGGACACTGCTCGATCTGCTTGCCCGCTCCGAGATGATCCCGGTCATCGCCCCCGTGGCGCCTGGCCGCGACGGCGCCACCTACAATATCAATGCCGATACCTTCGCCGGCGCCATTGCCGGTGCGTTGAACGCCACCCGGCTGCTGTTCCTGACCGATGTGCCCGGCGTGCTCGACAAGAACGGCCAGCTCATCAAGGAGCTTTCCGTCGCCGAAGCGCACGCGCTGATCGCCGACGGCACGATTTCCGGCGGCATGATCCCGAAGGTCGAGACCTGCATCGATGCGATCAAGGCCGGCGTGCAGGGTGTCGTCATCCTGAACGGCAAGACTGCCCATTCCGTCCTGCTCGAGATCTTCACCGAGCATGGTATCGGAACGCTGATCATTCCCTGAACGAGGCTGCGCCCTTTACCGGTAAGGGGCGAATCTTCCGCACACCGGAACAGGGTATCGAGGAAAAAATGCGCCTGACAGACTGCTATAATTTTCACGATTTCCGGCGCATGGCGAAACGGCGTCTTCCCGGGCCGATATTCGACTATATAGACGGCGGTGCCGATGACGAGGTGACGTACCGGCGCAATACGGCGGCCTTCGAGGCCTGCGATCTGGTGCCCGACGTTTTGCGCGGTGTGGCCGAGGTCGACATGTCGGTGACGGTCATGGGGCAGAAGCTGGCGATGCCCGTCTACTGCTCGCCGACGGCGCTGCAGCGGCTTTTTCACCACCAGGGGGAGCGGGCGGTCGCGGCAGCGGCGGCAAAACAGGGCACGATGTTCGGCGTCTCCTCGCTCGGCACGATCAGCCTCGAGGAAGCGAGACGGATCAGCAACGGGCCGCAGGTCTATCAGTTCTATTTCCACAAGGACCGCGGCCTCAACCGCGAGATGATGGCGCGGGCGAAAAATGCCGGCGTGCAGGCGATGATGCTGACGGTCGACAGCATCACCGGCGGCAATCGCGAGCGTGACAAGCGCACGGGTTTTGCCATTCCCTTCAAGCTCAATCTTGCCGGCATGACCCAGTTCGCGATCAAGCCTTCCTGGGCGATCGACTGGCTGACGCACGAGCGCTTCGCCCTGCCGCAGCTCGAAAACCACGTCAAGATGGATGGCGGCGCTCTGTCGATCAGCCGATACTTCACCGAGATGCTGGACCCCTCGATGTCGTGGGACGACGTGGCGGAAATGGTGCGCGAATGGGGCGGGCCATTCTGCCTGAAGGGCATCATGTCGGTGGAAGACGCCAAGCGCGCGGCCGAGATCGGCTGCAGCGGCATCGTGCTTTCCAATCATGGCGGACGCCAGCTCGACGGCTCGCGCAGCGCATTCGACCAGCTGGCCGAGATCGTCGACGCCGTGGGCGACCGGATCGACGTGATGATGGATGGCGGCGTGCAGCGGGGAACGCATGTTCTTAAAGCGCTGTCGTTGGGGGCGAAGGCCGTCGGGCTCGGACGCTACTACCTCTTCCCGCTTGCCGCTGCCGGACAGCCCGGCGTCGAACGGGCGCTGGAGACGATGCGCACCGAGATCGAGCGCGGCATGAAGTTGATGGGCTGCACCTCGGTCAGCCAGCTGACGCGGCGAAATCTGCGCTTCCGTTCCTGAGCGGAACGGGATTTCATTGCGGGCCGCAGCCTGTCGCAGCAGACCTGCGGCCCTCGGGCATTCGACGTCAGAGCAGGCTATAAATCGCCGCCGCCTCCTGTTTCAGCTTTTCCATCATCGACCGGTAAGGCCCCGGACCATAACTGACGCGGCCGACGCCGAGTTTTGCCAGCGTCTTCACATCCGGGGCGCCTGTCCGCATCATGATGTTGACCGGCAGCGGCGATGCCGCGCAGATCTTCTCGATCAAGGCGGGATCGATCAAACCAGGCACGAAGAAGCCGCTGCCGCCGGCGGCCGCATAGGCCTTGCCGCGCTCGATCGCCTCGTCAACCAGACCGGCATGTTTGGAAAGATCGCTCTCGGCCAGGAAGAGATCGGTACGGGCGTTGATGAAGAAGGGGACGCCCTTACCTTCCGCCATGGCCCGAATGGCGCGGATGCGGGCCGCCTGCCTCTCGGCCGGATAAAGCCCGCCACCGCCGACCACTTGATCTTCGAAATTGATGCCGACGGCGCCGGCCTCCACCACCTTGGCAACGTTGGCCGCCGCACCGTCAGGCTCAGCCGAATAGGCGCCTTCGAAATCGACCGAAAGCGGCAGGTCGACGGCAGCGGTGATGGACTTCGCCGTTTCGACCAGCACCGACATCGGCAACTTCTCGCCGTCGGCATAACCATGGGCAGCGGCCACCGACCAGCTTCCGGTGGCAAGCGCCTTAGCGCCGGCATCGGCGACCGCCTTCGCCGTGCCGGCATCCCAGATATTGTAGAGAACAACCGGGTCGCCCTTGCGATGCAATGCTCCGAATGCCTTGGCCTTTTCAGTCTGGTTCATGCGGTCTCCTCCACGTTAGCTGCTTGTGCTCTGATCTTCTCTTCATGCCGCAGCAGCCATTGCTTGCGCCAAAGCCCGCCGCCATAGCCGGTCAACGAACCATCCGCGCCGAGGATGCGATGGCAGGGCACGATGATGGCAAGCTGATTGGCGCCATTGGCGCGGCCGACGGCCCGCACGACTTCCGGCCTTTCCATTTCCCTTGCGAGATCGCCATAGGCGCGCGTCTGGCCGACAGGAATCTCCATGAGCTTTGCCCAGACATGTTTTTCGAAAGGCGTGCCGCCGAGCGCCAACGGCGTCTTGAAGATGGTGAGCCGCCCTTCGAAATAATCCCGGATCTCCGCCTCGATCTGGTCGATCGCCGGGGTGCGGCCGACCGCGACCGAGGAGCGGGTGCGCTTCTGCAGTGCTTCGAGCTCGGTCGGCAGCGCTTTACGGTCGTGGAATTCGAGAAGATGCAGATGCGTCTGGTCGGCGACGGCCACCATCGGCCCGAGCGGCGTCTCGAACCAGTCGGCAAAGAGCAGTTCACGGTTCTGCGACAGCGCCGGCGCCTTGCCGACCAGCCGCTGGAAAGCCGTCCGGAAACCACTTGGGGAGTCATATCCCGCATCGAGCTGCGCATCGATGACGCGCGCGCCATCGGCCAGCTGCCGGGCCGCTTCACCCAGCCGGCGATAGCGGACGATGTCGTGGAAGGTCATGCCGAGCCCGCGTTTGAAGGCGCGGCGCACAGTCGAAGGATCGTGGCCGCGGCGCACAAGCTCATCCTCGGTCCAGCGCAACTGCGGCTCGCGGTCGAGTGCAGCAAGCAGCTCGTCGACGATCGGCTCCCTGCCCGGCTGCTCCAGCGGCCTGCAGCGCTGGCACGGGCGGAAGCCCGAGTGCATGCAGGCGGCGATCGTGTCGAAGAAGAGCGTATTTTCCCGCTTCGGCTTGCGCGCCGGGCAGGTCAGACGGCAGAAGATGCCGGTCGTCTTCACGCAGACATAGGCCTGGCCCTCATAATCGGCACTGCGCGCGATCAGGGCATCATAGAGCGTATCGTCATCGGGGCGTTCGAAAAGCATGACCGCTTTCTAGCATCCCGTGCCTGCGCCGTCCGCCGAAAATCGGGCGTCTATTTTATTCCGCCGCATCGAGGCTTTTCACATGCCGTTGCGGGCGCAACATGGATTCCTCCGCTGAATCCTGCGGGGCGCCCCAGAAATTCTCGAGCGTCGGGCCATCCTTGAGATGGCGGCGGCGGAAGAGGAATTCGAGGATCTCATGAAACCAGACGCGACGACCCATTTGCGTATACCAGCGCATGGAATGGCGTTGCTCGCGATCGCGATGAAAGAGGATGCGCATTAACGCCTTCGGCCGCGCCTGGACCGCCACCTCGATGAGCTTAACGCAGGCGACCAGCACGATCGGGTTGAGATGCCGCATCTTCAGCACCTGATGCTTGTAGTCCCATTTACGGATATCGGTTTCGATGACCTGTCGATCGCGGGCGATACGGAAGAAGGGTGTCCAGCGATGTGGCGTCACATAGAGCGCCTGGATCTGGTCGGGATCATAGGAGAGCAATTGCCGGAAGCCGCGCCAGAGGTGGCTCAGCTTCTCCTCCTCGAAACCGACGACCCAGGTCGCCATGGACAGGATATCGTGTTGGCGCAGAAGGCGGATCGCCTCCCTGTCGGTTGTCTTGGCTCCTCCCTTCTTGATCAGCGTCAAGGTCGCCTCGTCGGTGTTTTCCATACCGATCAACCAGCGCACGACACCCGCCTTGCGGTAGAGATGCAGGATATCGGCATCGCGGACGATATCATCGGCCCGTGTCGATCCGACGATCTGCACCGGCACATTCTCGGTGATCATCGCTTCTAGAAAAGCGAGCCACGCCTTTCGCGAGGAGGTCGGATTCTCGTCGGCGAGATTGATAAGTTCGACACCCTCCTCGCGATAAAGCCTGGCGATCTCGCGGGCAAACAGTTCCGGCGAGCGGTGACGCCAGCGGGTCCAGAAGCCGCGCTGGCCGCAGTAGTTGCAAAGATGCGGACAGCCGCGTGAAAACTGCATGACGACAGCGCGCTTGCCGCCCCAATAACTGTAGTGGCGATGATCGATCAGCTCCCAGCCGACGCGATAGGCATCGAGATCGGCGATCGCCTGCGCCGGCTGTGTTGCCAGGACTTCGCCATCGCCATCGCGAAAGGCGATGCCGGGAATGGTTGCGAGCGGGCGATGTGTCGCCAGGGCTTCGGCGAGGCGCCGCATCGTTTCCTCGCCTTCGCCACGCACCAGGATATCGAATGCCGCAGTCTCGGCCAGCACCTCCCGCCAGTGATAGGTCGGGAAGACACCGCCATAGATGATGGAGATTTTCGGATCGCGGCATTTGATCGCCTCGGCGATTGCACGGGCGGTGGGATGAGCCGAGGTCGAGCCCGAATGGCCGATCAACACCAGGTCGGGGTCACCGATCACCGCACGGCTGACAATCTCGGCTATCGTCATCGGCCCGAATTCGGCATCGACGAGACTGACGATATGACCGTCGTCGATCAGCGGGCCGCCGATCGAAAGAAGGCCGAGCGGTGGAAGGTGATCGTCGGGAATGCGACTGCCGATCGCCGTATGCGGCGGATTGATCAGAACGATCTTCATACGACTTTACCCCTTGCGGGTCCCCCTGTCTGACGCAGGCAGAAAGTCACCAGCAATCAATGGCAATATTCAGCCTAAATCCTCTTAAAGTTGTGAAAATCTGACGGCATTTTTGCGGAAGCCGATGGCAGGCGAACCAGAGAGCCAAAAGCCTTTGGTTTCCCGCAGCAGCCGTGCCATAAGACCGCCATGACCAAGATCGACCGCACGCCTGACAAAGCCGATTTCCAGCACGTCACAGACTGGGTCTTCGACCTCGACAACACGCTCTATCCGCATCATGTCAATCTCTTCGCGCAGATCGACAAGAACATGACCGCCTATGTCGCGGCACTCCTGCAGATGGAGCGGGAAGAGGCGCGCAAGCTGCAGAAGCAATATTACCTTGAGCATGGCACGACACTGCAGGGCCTGATGATCCACCATGGCATCGATCCGAACGACTTTCTCGAAAAGGCGCATGCGATCGACTACGCGGCGCTGACGCCGCAGCCGGAACTCGGCGAGGCGATCAAGGCGCTGCCGGGGCGCAAGTTCATCTTCACCAATGGCAGCGTCAAGCATGCCGAAATGACGGCGGAGGCGCTCGGCATTCTCGAGCATTTCGACGACATCTTCGATATCGTCGCCGCCGATTACGTGCCGAAGCCGGCGCAGGCGACCTACGACAAGTTCACGGCGCTGAAGCGCGTCGAAACCACCAAGGCGGCCATGTTCGAGGATCTGCCGCGCAACCTGACGGTGCCGAAGGCGCTCGGCATGCAGACCGTGCTGCTGGTGCCACGCAATCTGGAAGAGACGGTGGTCGAATGGTGGGAAAAGACCAGCGGCGAAGAGGATCATATCGATTTCGTCACCGACGATCTCGCTGCCTTCCTCGGCAAGATTACCGGCTGAAGTATTACGAAGTTTTCACTTAAGCTTACCGATGTTTAACTGGGTCTTCCGGGTCCGCGGCCATATCTTCTTTCGTGAGGGGACATCTTACGAAAGGCAAACACGATGTACCGCAACAAGCTGATACTGGCAGCGCTTTCCTCCACCCTCATCTTCGGCGCCGCCGCTGGGACAGGCTTTGCCGCACCCGGTGACGGGCCGCGTCAGCACCCCGGCAGGCACGGTCCTGTGCACGGTCCGGGACCGGCCGCCTTCCGCGAAATCACCTATGTCAGAATGCTCAAGCAGTTCGACACCAACAAGGACGGACAGATCTCCAAGGACGAGGCGACCGCCGGCATCGACAAGATCTTCGCTGCGATCGACACCAACAATGACGGCTCGCTGACCCCAGGCGAAATCGGCGCATACCAGAAAGCGCAGATGCAGGCGATGAGAGATCAGCGCAAGCAGGATGCCAGCAATAACAAGGATGCGAATACCGCAGACGCGACGCCTGATAATAACGACCAGGGCCGTCCGCCTCAGGGTGGTCACGAAGGTCGTGACGGCCATCGCTGGATGCGCCATGGCGGCAACATCATGCGTGCCTCGATCATGATGCACCGGGTCGACACCGACCAGAACGGCCAGATTTCCAAACAGGAAGCTGAAGCCGGCATGGACAAGCTGTTCACTCGGATGGACCGCAACAAGGACGGCGTCATCTCGATCGACGACATGCCGGACCGGCCACTTCTGTAAGGCCGGACAAGCCGATATATCCCCACTCTTTCCCTGCTCCGGTGGGGAAAGAGTGGGAGATTCGTCGAAACGCCGCGTTCTGGCTCCTATTCGCGGTGTTCGTAGAAATTCTGCACGATCTTCCATGCCTCTTCGGCCGTATCGACGAAGCTGATCAGCTTGACGTCGTCGGGCGCAATCGTCCCGAATTCCGCCAATGCGTCGAAATTGATGATGCTCCTCCAGAACGCCTCCCCGAAAAGGATCAGCGGCAGGCGCTCCATGCGGCCGGTCTGGATCAACGTCAGGCACTCGAAGAATTCGTCGAGCGTGCCGAAGCCGCCGGGAAAGACGGCGATCGCCTTGGCGCGCACCATGAAGTGCATCTTGCGGATGGCGAAATAGTGGAAGTTGAAGCTGAGCTCCGGCGTTACATAGGCGTTCGGCGCCTGCTCATGCGGTAGCACGATGTTGAGGCCGATCGAAGGAGCGCCCTCGTCGGCTGCGCCGCGATTGCCGGCCTCCATGACACCGGGGCCGCCGCCGGTGACGATGACATATTCCTGGAAATCGAAGCTGGCCGAATATTTCGAGCAGAGACGGGCAAATTTGCGCGCCTCGTCATAATAGACGGACGCCGCCTCCAGATTGGCGCGCTGGATGTCGTTGCGCGCCGCCCAGGCACTCTGGCCGGGGGCGGGAATGCGGGCACCGCCGAACATGACGACGGTCGAGCGGATGCCGCGTTCGGTCAGCATCATCTCCGGCTTCATCAGTTCCAGCTGCAGGCGGATCGGCCGCAGCTCCTCACGGCAGAGGAAATCCTCGTCGACATAGGCAAGGCGATAGGCAGGCGACATCGTCTGCGGCGTTTTCGGCACGGCTTCGGCGCGCTGCTTGTCGGTCGAGCTGCTCTTCAGCGGGTCCCATACACCATCCTTGCGCCGCGAACCGCCGTTTCGTCCCTTCGCCATGTCGAAATGCCTTTCAGTATTGCCGGCCACGAAGCCGGATATGTCGCTATAACGCCTTGAATCCAGATATGATCTTGTCGGAAAAATCATTCCGTTCTACGGCTTCATGCTGTAGAGCAGGATACACCCCGCCAACCGCATTCCGGAGACCCCGCCGTCTCCACGATAAAGATCGAAGTTTAAGGAATTCTCATGAGCGCCACCGACCTCGCATCCCTCGAAAAGATCATCGAAGCCGCCTTCGACAATCGCGACAATGTGAACACGTCGACCAAGGGCGAGGTTCGCGATGCGGTCGAAGCAGCGCTCGATCTACTCGATGCCGGCAAGGCCCGTGTCGCCGAACGCTCCGCCGACGGCGCCTGGTCGGTCAATCAATGGCTGAAGAAGGCCGTGCTGCTGTCCTTCCGCCTCAACGACATGGACGTGGTGAAGGGCGGCTCGGGCAACTCCACCTGGTGGGACAAGGTTCCTTCGAAGTTCGAAAACTGGGGCGAGAACCACTTCCGCGCCGCCGGCTTCCGCGCCGTGCCGAACTGCGTCGTGCGCCGCTCGGCCTATATCGCCCCGAACGCGATCCTGATGCCCTCCTTCGTCAATCTCGGCGCCTATGTCGGCGAAGGCACGATGGTCGATACCTGGGCGACGGTCGGCTCCTGCGCGCAGATCGGCAAACATGTGCATCTCTCCGGCGGCGTCGGCATCGGCGGCGTTCTGGAGCCGATGCAGGCCGGCCCGACGATCATCGAGGACAATTGCTTCATCGGCGCCCGTTCGGAGGTCGTCGAAGGCTGCATCGTGCGCGAAGGTTCGGTTCTTGGCATGGGCGTCTTCATCGGCAAGTCGACCAAGATCGTCGACCGCGCCACCGGCGAGGTGACCTACGGCGAAGTGCCGCCCTATTCCGTCGTCGTCGCCGGCTCGATGCCGTCGGGCAATGCGACGATGGGCAACGGCCAGCCGGCGCCGCATCTCTACTGCGCCGTCATCGTCAAGCGCGTCGATGAAAAGACCCGCTCGAAGACCGGCATCAACGAGCTGCTCAGAGATTGATGACACCGGGACGTTGATCCGGTAAACAGACGGCGTCTTTTTACGCGAGGCGGCCCCGCCTTGCCATGTCTTTGCCATTCCCGCCGGATAGTCCGACCCCATGACCGCTACCGACCCCGTCGCTAATCTTCAGACGCTGATTCGCTGCCCGTCCGTGACGCCCGCCGAAGGCGGCGCACTGTCGGCGCTGGAGGCGATGCTTGCGCCGCTCGGCTTTGCGGTCGACAGGGTGAAGGCGAGCGAAGAGGGAACACCCGACATCGAAAACCTCTATGCCCGCCTCGGCAAGGACGGTCCGCATTTGATGTTTGCCGGCCATACCGATGTCGTGCCGGTCGGCGACGAAGCCGCCTGGACGCATCCACCGTTTGCCGCCGAGATTTCCAAGGGCGAGCTTTTCGGTCGCGGCGCAGTCGACATGAAGGGCGGCATCGCCTGTTTCGTCGCCGCCGCCGCCCGCCATATCGAGAAAAACGGGCCACCGGCCGGCTCGATCTCCTTCCTCATCACCGGCGACGAAGAAGGCCCGGCGATCAACGGCACGATCAAGCTGCTGCAATGGGCGGCCGAACGCGGCGAGCGCTGGGATGCCTGCCTTGTCGGCGAGCCGACCAATCCGGACAGGCTCGGCGACATGATCAAGATCGGCCGGCGCGGTTCGCTGTCGGGCAAGATCACGGTTCACGGCGTGCAGGGCCATGCCGCCTATCCGCACCTCGCCGACAATCCGGTGCGCGGCGTGCTGCAGCTGACGCAGGCGCTGATGGACCCGCCGTTTGACGGCGGCACCGACGATTTCCAGCCGTCGAACCTCGAAGTGACCACGGTCGATGTCGGCAATCCGGCAACCAACGTCATCCCGGCCAAGGCATCGGCAAGCTTCAACATCCGCTTCAACGACAGCTGGACCGTCGAAACGCTGCGTGCCGAAATCCTGCGCCGTCTCGACGCCGCCGCCCGGGATGGCGCCTTGCGGCCGGGCCGCCAACCGGTGGCCTATGATATCATCTGGGCCGACCGGCCGAGCCATGTCTTCCTGACGCGCAACAATGCGCTGATCGCCTCGCTGTCGTCGGCCGTCGAAAGCGTTGCCGGTCAGTCGCCGCGGCTTTCGACCACCGGCGGCACGTCGGATGCGCGCTTCATCAAGGATTATTGCCCGGTCGTCGAGTTCGGCCTTGTCGGCCAGACGATGCACATGGTCGATGAGCGCGTCGCTGTCGCCGATCTGGAGACGCTGACGGCAATCTACGAAACCTTCATCGCCCGCTGGTTCGCCAATGCCGGGCTTTAGGGAGGTTCAATATTATCTGGCCGGCCTCTGGCTGCTCATCCGGCTGGATCCGCGCGGCTTCCGCTACCTCGATATGTCCGAGCGCGGCGTCAACCGTTCGTTCTGGGCAATGCTCTGGTGCCTGCCGCCGATGGGTATTTCATGGCTCTGGTGGCGACAGACCTTCCTGCGGGCGATGCCGCCGGAAGCCGATGTCGATTTTCCCTTCTATATCAGGCTCGGCCTCGTCGAGGTCGCCAACTGGTTCGTGCCGCTGATCTTTGCCGGGCTGCTGCTGCTTGCCTTCCGAATGGGCGAGCGTTTCGCGCCCGTCGTCGTCAGCGTCAACTGGCTCGGTGTGCCGCTCTCCTATATCAACGGGCTGCTGCTGGCGCTGGTGTTCTTCCTGCCCGCCTCCGTCGGGCTCGTCTCGCTGCTGCTGCTGGCCTTCATGTTGGCGCAGGTCTTCGTACTGGCGCGCATTCTCCGGATGATCTGCCATGGCCATGCGCTGATGACCGGGGCGCTGACACTGGTGCTGCTCGTGCCGTCGATGATCCTTTCGGAATATCTGCAGCACTTCCTCGGCATCTATCCCGTCTGACCAAGCTTACGAGGGATCATCAGCATCCTCGTCATTGGTATCGGTGACCGCCCTTCGGCGGTCGGGGATCACGTCGGGATAATCCACCTGCATGAAATAGAGCCCGTCCGGCGGCGCCACCGGGCCGCAGGCCTTGCGGTCGCGTGCCTCGAGCGCCGCCTCGACATCATCAGGCGTCCACTTGCCTTCGCCGGCGAGCTTCAGCGTGCCGGCGAAGGAACGGATCTGGTTGTGGAGAAAACTCTGCGCCGTGGCGCGGATCTCGATCAACTCGCCATTGCGCGTCACATCCAGCCGGTCGAGCGTGCGGACCGGGCTGTTTGCCTGGCAATGGGCGGCGCGGAAGGTGGAGAAATCGTGCCGGCCGACCAGCCTCTGGGCGGCGGCATGCATGACCTCGTGATCGAGCACCTTCGGCACCCACCAGGCCTTGCCAGCTTCGAGCGCCAGCGGCGCCCGGCGGCTGACGATGCGATAGAGGTAATGGCGCCGCAGCGCCGAAAAGCGCGCATCGAAAAATTCGGCAGCCGCCTCGACATCGAGAATGGAGACCCGCTCGCCGGCAAGCCTCAGATGCGCGTTCAAGGCATTCTGCAGCTGGTAGGGCGACCAGTCCTTCGAAAGATCGGCATGGATCACCTGCCCCATGGCATGTACGCCGGAATCAGTGCGTCCGGCGCCGCGCACCGACACCGTCTCACCGGTCAGCGACAGCACCGCCGCCTCGATCGCGCCCTGCACCGAAGGGCCGTTCTCCTGCCGCTGCCAGCCGACATAAGGGCCGCCGTCATATTCGACGGTCATGCGGAAACGCGGCATCAGGAAAGCCTCGTGCCCGCCGCAAGCGGCGTGCCCCTGAGGAAATCGGCCGCCGCCAGCGGTTTGCCGCCGGCCTTCTGCAGCCTGGTCAGCCGTACCGCGCCCGAGCCGCAGGCGACCACGAGATCGTCCGTCAGCAATTGCCCGGCAGCACCCTGCCCTTCAGCCAGTTCGGACGCCAGCACCTTCACCCGCTCCGGCTTGCCTGCGATTTCGAGCTCGAACCAGGCACCCGGAAACGGCGCCAGGCCGCGGATGTGATTGTGCACGTCCCCGGCGTCCCTGGAAAAATCGATGCGCGTCTCGGCCTTGTCGATCTTGGCGGCATAGAGCACGCCGTCTTCCGGCTGCGGCGTCAGCGGCAAGTCGTTCATTTCGAGTTTCACCATGGCTTCCGCCATCGCCTTGGCGCCGACCAGCATCAGCCGGTCGTGCAGCTCGCCAGCCGTCATGTTCGGGCCGATCTCGACCTCGCGGGTGAGTGCCACGGCGCCGGTATCCAGACCCTTGTCCATCTTCATAACCATCATGCCGGTCTTTGCGTCGCCGGCCATGATCGCCCGCTGGATCGGTGCCGCACCCCGCCAGCGCGGCAGCAGCGAGGCATGACCGTTGTAGCAGCCATCGCGGGTGCCGTTCAAAATCGCTTCCGGCAGTAACAACCCGTAAGCGACGACGACGCCGACATCGGCATTCAAGCCACGAAACCTCTCGCGCTCTTCGGGGTCCTTGAAATTGACCGGGGTGAAGACCGGCAGGCCGAGCAGTTCGGCCGCCTGATGCACTGGCGATTTCTGTAGATCGAGGCCGCGCCGCCCACCCGGCCGCGGCGGCTGCGTATAGACCGCAACAATCCTGTGCCCAGCATCGACGAGCAGGCGCAGGGTCGGAACCGAGAACTCCGGGGTTCCCATGAAGATGATGCGAAGAGACATTTTATCTCGCCAATTGAGGATCAACCGTCTTCAAACGGGTTTACGAGCTTGAGATCAAACCCCTCGAAATCTCGGGTATTGCGGGTCGCAAGCGTCGCGCCGTTGACAAGGCAGATGGCGGCAATCATAGCATCCTGGACCGAAATCGGCCGCCCCATGCTTTCGCGTTTCGCCCGCAAGCGACCGGTTGCCATAGCCGTTTCCAAATCCCAGCCGACGATACGATCGCGAAACTGGCCTTTTACCAAATTCTCGATCGCGCGAAAGAAGCGGTCCGATCCTGTCTTCAAGAAAACCCTTTCGGCGCCGTAAATCTGTTCCATCAAGCCGACCGTGCAAAGCCAGATTCTCGAGCCATCCTGCCGCAATATCCAGGCCTTCACCTTTTCATTCGGCAAAGGCCTGGCGAACTCGGAAATCACATTCGTATCGAGAACAATCATTCGAAATCCTCGAACGGACGGCCGAAATCCTTTTTCCGCGCGGCCTCGATTTCGTCCATGATTGCAGCAAATTCATCGTCTACCGCGTTTTCGCTGACGAAAGCGGCACGTATCGCGTCATACGCCGACAAAGTCTCGGGCTTTGCTTCGGCTTTTCTTTTCAGTGCTTCGCGCAAAAGCTCCTTGGCCTCGTCAGAAAGACTGTTTCCGCTGCGCTGGGCCGATTGCGCAATGTCTCGCTTCAATGCTTCGGAAATGTTTCTGATCAGAAAATCACCCATTCGGCACCTCACTATGATATCAATGATATCATAGTGTCTCGCCAATGAATTTTCAACGCCGCGTCAGAGCGCCTTCGACTTCGCCGCCTTGGTGAATTTCTTGATCACCATCTCCCGCTTCAGCCGCGAAATATAGTCGATGAAGAGCACGCCGTTCAGGTGGTCGATCTCGTGCTGCAGGCAGGTGGCGAGCAGGCCGTCGGCTTCCACGGTCTGTTCCTTGCCGTTTCGGTCGAGATATTTGACCGAGACGACAGCCGGGCGCTCGACCTCGGCATAATAGTCCGGAATCGAAAGACAGCCTTCCTCATAGACGGAGCGCTCGTCGGAGGATTTGACGATCTCCGGATTGATGAAGACCTGCGGCTGCTTTTCCTCGCCTTCGCGCGAGATGTCGATAACGAGCATGCGGCGCGGCACGCCGATCTGGATCGCCGCAAGGCCGATGCCCGGCGCGTCGTACATGGTTTCCAGCATATCGTCGGCAAGACGCTGCAGGTCGGAGTCCACCCGCTCGATCGGCTTGGACAGCTGGCGGAGAACGGGATCGGGAAGAATGATGAGTGGCTTGATGGTCATGGCGTTCCCATAACCCATCTTTTCCGACTATGGAATTATCCGGCAGGCGGGGAATACGCTTTTTTGCATCCCCGCCCGGAATTTCGCCATATTCCCCTCAGGCTGCCCGGAGGGCCGCACCGGCTGAACGGCCCTCCGGCCGGGCGCGGAAGCGCCGCAGCAGCTCGATCAGGGTCTCCACCTCATCCTTGAGGCGGCGGGTTTCCGCTGAAGAGTGCTCGACCATGTCCGAATTCTGCTGGGTGATCGCACCCATGTTGCGGACGGCGATGCTGACCTCGTTGACGCCGGTCGCCTGATCGCGGGCGGCGGCGGCGATATCGGCGACGAAACGGTTGATGATGTCGATGCGGCTAATCATGTCGTTCAGCGCCTCGCCGGTGCTGGAGACGATGCCGACGCCCTGATTGACCTGTGTCGAGCTCTGCGAGATCAGGTTCTTGATCTCCTTGGCCGCTTCCGCGGTGCGCTGGGCGAGCTGGCGGACTTCCTGGGCGACGACGGCAAAACCCTTGCCGGCATCGCCGGCACGGGCCGCCTCAACGCCGGCGTTCAGCGCCAGCAGATTGGTTTGGAAGGCGATCTCATCGATGACGCCGATGATCTTGGAGATCCCGGTCGAGGATTTCTCGATGCCGGCCATCGCCGAGACGGCGCTGGTGACGAGTTCGCCGGAGTTCTTCGCCTTCTCTTGCGTCTCGCGCACGGCGTCCGACGCCTTCTCGGCATTGGCGGCCGTCTGGCCGACGCTGACAGAAAGCTGCTGCAGGGCGGCCGAGCTCTCCTCGACGCCTGCCGCCTGCTGCGCAGTGCGCAGCGCCAGATCGTTGGTTGCCTTGGAAATGACGTCGGCGCCGCTCATGATATGGCCTGAGGTCTCACGCACGGAGGCAAAGGACTGGCTTAGCGCCCTGACGGCGCGGTTGTAATCCTCGGCCATCTGCCGGAAATTGCCCGGCAGATCGGACGGCAGGGTGGCCTCGAGATCGCCGTTCGACAGCGCTTCCAGGCCGCGGCGCAGCTGCTCCAGCGCGATCGCCTGGTCGGATTCGGCCTGAGCGCGTTCCTCCTCCAGTGCCTGACGCTTGGCTTCGAGCGTCTCGAGATAGACCGAGATGGAATAATCCATGTCGAGCATGCCGGCCTTGATGACGGCCGACAGCTCCTCGGCCAATGCCTTGCCCTCTCGGCGCGCGAAGATCGACGGCCATTGCTTCTCCATGATGCCCTTGACTAGTTCGGACATGACGATGGCGTAACCGCCAATATACCAGCGCGGCTCCAGCCCGATACGGGCATGGGTGCGGCCGACCGCGGTCACGCCGTTGACATAGCTCTCGTCGAACGCGCCGCCGGCGAGATTGGCCCAATGGTCCTGCTGGCGCTTCTTGGCGTGGCCGACATGGTTCTTATCGGCGAAGAAGCCCGCGACAGCCGGGGTCTTGGCGATCTTGGCGTAGAATTTATCGAGGGCGCCACCGATCAGCTCTGATATGACCGGGCGCAGATCCCGCATCGACTTGCGCGCTGCCTCATCCAGTTCGATGAAATCGAGGCGCTGCCTGAGGGCACTGTCGGTCTGCTGGGCGGTCATGGAGATCTCTGTACTTGGCGCGACGCGCGCGGGAAGGAATTTCTGCGCCGCAGGTTTTGGCCAATATGGTTGAGCAATCGTTAAATCGGACGACGATTTCTTCTGCCCCGAGCGAGGAAGAGCGGTCGCTTGCGAGGATATTGAGGCCCACCCATTCCGTTCACGTTTTGATCTATATATCGCCATTTCTTCTGTTATGCTTGCGGCATGACCATCCATTCCGAATCGCTCTCTCTTGCCCTTGCCTCGATCAGCCCGGCCATGCTGGCGCTTATCGGCGCCGTTCTCGCCGCCCTCGCCCTGCTGGTGATCGTGCTTCTGCTGCGCGGCGCCAGCCTTCGCCGCGAGCAGGCGGAGGAAGCGAGCTTTCGTGCTCAGGAAAACGAAGCGCGGATGGCCGAGCTTTTGAAGATCCAGGCGGAGATGCAGGGCCGCATCGCGGCGATGACCGAGGTCTTCGGCGCACGGCAGAGCGAACTCAACCAGACGATCAGCCAACGCCTCGACGGCATGTCGCAGCGCGTCAGCTCGACGATCACCGAGCAGACGAAATCGACGCATGAGAACCTGCAGCGGCTGCAGGAGCGGCTGGCGGTCATCGATGCCGCGCAGAACAATATCCAGACGCTCGCCAAGGATGTCGTCGGGCTGCAGGCCATTTTGTCCAACAAGCAGACGCGCGGCGCCTTCGGCCAGTCCAGGATGGAAACGATCGTCGCCGACGGTCTGCCGATGGGCGCCTACGCCTTCCAGCAGACGCTGTCCAACGGTTCGAGGCCGGACTGCACGATCCGCATGCCGAACGGCGCGCCGCCGCTGGTGATCGACGCGAAATTTCCGCTCGAAGCCTGGAACGCGATCCGCGACGCCGGCAGTCCCGAGGCCGGCAAGATCGCCGGCCAGCAGTTCCGCCGCGACATGGAGGTCCACATAAGGGACATTTCCGAGAAATATCTGATCCAGGGCGAAACCCAGGATACGGCCTTTCTCTTCGTGCCGTCAGAATCGATCTTCGCCGAGATCCACGAGCACTTCGAGCCGGTGGTGCAGAAGGCGCATCGCGCACGCATCGTCATCGTCTCGCCGTCGCTGCTGATGCTGTCGATCCAGGTCATCCAGGCCGTGCTTAAGGACCAGCGCATGCGGGCGCAGGCGCATCTAATCCAGGGCGAAGTGGCGATCCTGATGGACGATCTCAGCCGCCTCGATGAGCGGGTGCGCAAACTGCAGGGCCATTTCGCCATGGCGCAGAAGGATATCGACATGGTGGTCACGTCAGCCGACAAGCTCACCAAGCGCGGCGCCAGGATCGAAGCGCTGGAATTCGAGGCGGGGGGCGGCGATGCAAAAACCGCCCGCGACGGCGAAGCCGCGGTCAAATCGGTCGAAAGCCGCACCGGCCTTCTCAAGCTCCGGGTGGTTGACGAGGAGTGACCGCTTCGGGCAGTGTCTCGCCCGCATGAAGCACTAGGAGCATGATGTCGTGCGAAAACCGATCACACTTTTCGGCATCATGCTCTAGAAGACGGGACACATTCATGATCACAGTTTTCGGGTCCATCAACATGGATCTCATCGCCACGACCGAGCGCCTGCCGAAGCCCGGCGAGACGGTGGCCGGCAACGGCTTTGCCACGGCCGCCGGCGGCAAGGGCGCCAACCAGGCGCTGGCAGCGCGCCGCGCCGGACGTTACGTGCATATGGCCGGCGCCGTCGGCAAGGATGCCTTCGCTGCGGAGGCGCTTGCCCTGCTCGATGATGCAGGCACCGACCTTTCTCTGATCAAACATGTCGACGGTCCCACAGGTACGGCGCTGATCCTTGTCGGCGGCGACGGCGAAAACATGATTGCCGTCGTTCCCGGCGCCAATGGCTTCGTCGCGCCCGCCGATGCCGAGACGGCGATCGGCCGCATGAACGAAGGCGATATCCTGATGCTGCAGCTCGAAGTGCCGGCTGCCGCCGTCGAACGCGCGCTGTCGGCCGCCCGCGCCAAGGGCGTCACCAGCATCCTCAACCTCGCGCCGCTGATCCCCGATGCGGCCCGCCTCGGCCGGCTCGCCGATATCGTCATCGCCAACGAGACCGAGTTCGAGCGGCTCGCCGGGCAGGAGGGCATGGACGCCGCAGCGCGCGAGGCCGCCCTTGTGCGCCTGCATGCGGAGACGGGCCAGACGCTGATCGTGACGCTCGGCGCCGACGGGGTCATCGCCATCCGCGACGGTGCAATTTCACGAGCGCAGGGTCTCAAGATCGAACCTGTCGATACGGTTGGCGCCGGAGACACTTTCTGCGGCTATTTCGCCGCCAGCCTCGACGACGGCCTCGATTTTGTCTCGGCGCTACGCCGTGCGGCGGTTGCCGGTTCGCTCGCATGCCTCAAGGCCGGGGCGCAACCTTCGATCCCTTTGAGCGAGGAAGTCGCAGACAGGATATAGTCCGCGTCTCTTTGCGAAGCCGCCGGCAAAACTCCCTGTAATTCAGGGCGTTCCGGCGATTTTCTTGGCCCCGTTCGATAGAGTTTCATTCAAATTTAAGAGATTTCCGGCGATGTTCCTCATGGCCGCCGGCGCCTCCCTCCTTCTGGAATCCGGCCGTCACTGCATAATTCCTTAAATCGGAATCGATTTAAGGATAAAATTATGCAGCGTTTCAAAGTGCTACAGCGTCCTTTGCGCGTCTGAAAAGACGCGCGGCGCTGTAGGCGGCGGCTCCATGACGGGGCGAAGCCTTTGCTCCTGCGCCGGAGAATGCCCGTTCGGCGCATCCTTGCCCGAGGACCCCATGTTCATTTTTCGCATGAAATCGCTTGCCGCGAAACTCATCGTCATCACCGGCATCGCCATCGCACTTGTTCTCATCGTTTCGAACTTTTTCCTCATCGGGCAGACCCGGGATCGCGTCCAGACGCTGACCATGGATCAGGCCAACCTCGAAGCAAAATCGATCGCCAATGAAATCGCCGCCAATGTCGGCGAGCTTGCCAGCGCCGCGCGCACCATGTCGGGCGTCATCGGCCGCGGCCATGAAGGTAAGTCGCTCGATCGCAAGGGCATGATCAATGTGCTGAAGGCCAATCTCGAGCAGAATGCCTTCGCCTTCGGCAGCTGGTTCTGCGAGCAGCTCGGCGCGCTTGACGGCAAGAGCACCGAGATCGCCAACAACAATGACGAAGGCACGAACAAGAATGGCGCCTTCACGCCTTACTGGTCGAAGACCAAGGACGGCGGCATCCAATATTCGACCTTCGACAATGATTATACCGCCGCATGGTGGAAGCTCGCCGCCGACAGCGGCAAGGGCGCGATCACCACGCCCTATATGGCCGAAGGAACCGACGTGCCAACGCTGCTGACCTCGATTGCCTATCCGGTCATGTCTGATGGTAAGATGATCGGCGTCGGCGGCGTCGACATTTCGCTGAAGTCGCTGACCGACAAGCTGCAGGCGCTGCATCCCTTCGGTTCGGGCCGCGTCACGCTGCTGTCGCAGGCCGGCAACTGGATCGTCGCGCCGATCCCCGACCTGATGACCAAGGAATATGACGGCGAAGGTGCCGACATCGTCAAGTCGGCGCTGTCGAGCAAACAGCCCGGCCTCGTCAGGAACCTCACCTATGACGGCCTCGATCCCTTCGATCGCGTCGTCTATCCCTTCTCGGTTCCCGGCGTCAACGCCACCTGGGTCGTGCTCGTCGACGTGCCGCACACGGCGATCAACGCGCCGGTGCGAGACCAGACCTACATGATGATCATCAACGGGCTGATCGTGCTTGGCGCCGTCATGCTGGCGCTCTATTTCGCCGTCCGCTCTTTCGTGCAGCGGCCGCTCGGCGGGCTTGTCGCCAGCGTCAGGGCGCTGAGCGACGGCCAATATGACGAACCGGTCGCTGCCCAGGACCGCAGCGACGAGGTCGGTTCGGTCGCCAAGGCGCTGGAAGGCTTTCGCTTCACGCTCGCCGACAGCCGCCGCCTCGAAGACGAGGCCGCCGACCAGCGGCAAGCCGCCGAGACCGAGCGCAGCCGCTCGGAATCGGAACGCCAGGAATCGGTGTCGCTGCAGCGCCATATCGTCTCAATCGTCGGCGCCGGCCTTTCCGCGCTGTCGCAGGGCAATCTCGGCTACCGCATCACCGACGAGTTCCCCGGCGAATACGGCAAGCTGAAACAGGATTTCAACGCCGCGCTCGCGAGCCTCGAAGAGACCATCAACACGATGAACCTCAGCGTCGCCAATATCGGCTCCGGCACCGGTGAAATCAGCAACAGCGCTTCCGATCTCGCCAAGCGCACCGAGCAGCAGGCAGCCAGCCTGGAAGAGACGGCGGCCGCGCTCAACGAGCTCACCGCGCAGGTCGATTCCAGCGCCGAAAATGCGCGCACGGCAGCCGACAACGTCAACCTCGCCTGCCAGGATGCCGAAAAGTCCGGTGAAGTGGTGCAGAAGGCAATCGCCTCGATGCAAGGGATCGAACAATCTTCGACGGAGGTTTCGCGGATCATCGGCGTCATCGACGAGATCGCCTTCCAGACCAACCTGCTCGCCCTGAACGCCGGTGTCGAGGCGGCGCGTGCCGGGGAAGCCGGCAAGGGTTTTGCCGTCGTCGCCCAGGAGGTGCGCGAACTTGCACAGCGTTCTGCCAATGCCGCCAAGGAAATCAAGACGCTGATCAACAGTTCGGCCGTCCAGGTCAAGGAGGGCGTCGATCTCGTCGGGCGCGCCGGCAGCACGCTGCACAAGATCGCCGAACAGGTGATGGGCATCAACGACCTCATCCGGCAGATTTCGGCATCGGCCAGCGAACAGGCTGTCGGCCTGAAGGAAATCAATCAGGCCATGAACCAGATGGACCAGGTGACGCAGCAGAATGCGGCGATGGTAGAGGAAGCGACCGCGGCCAGCGTCGCACTCAACGACGAGGCACGAACGCTGAAGGCGCTCGCCACCCGCTTCAATGTCTCGGGTTCGGGCAACGCCGCAGCCCTTGCCTCTGTCGCGCAAAAGATGCGGGCACCGGCGACTTCAGCCCCTTCGCCTCGCGCCAGCGCCCCGGCGGTCCGTCGCGCGACTGCCCCGTCGCGCGGATCCGCTACCGTGGCACAGGACAACTGGGAAGAGTTCTGATCGTTCAGCCCCTCATAATGCAAAAGGCGCCTGGGAGACCCGGCGCCTTTTCACATTCGGGGATTAATGCAGCTCAGGCAGCGTTCGACGTCTGCTCTTCGTTGAGGAAGGCGTAGATCGCCGAGGCGGAATCGGTGGCGCGCAGCTTGGCGACCAGATCGTGATCGCGCAGCACGCGGGCGATACGCGACAGAGCCTTGAGATGATCGGCGCCCGCGCCTTCCGGTGCAAGCAGCAGGAACACGAGGTCGACCGGCTGGTCGTCCAGCGCCTCGAAATCGACCGGCTGCTCCAGCCGGGCGAAGATGCCGACGATCGAATGGATGTTTCCCAGCTTGCCGTGGGGAATGGCGATGCCGTTGCCGACTCCGGTCGAGCCCAGGCGTTCCCGCTGCAGGATGACGTCGAAGATCTCCCGTTCGGAAAGCCCGGTGATCCTGGAGGCTCTTGCAGCCAATTCCTGAAGCAACTGTTTCTTGGAATTTACTCTGAGGGCGGGAATGATCGCATCCTGATGGAGCAAATCTGCCAATGCCATTTCTTTTTCCTTCTGTCGCCGGGATCAAATGCAAGGAGCGGCGGCAATGCCGCCGCTCACCACGCTGATCTCAGCCTTTGATACTGGCTGAATCGATCCAGCCAATATTTCCGTCGTGCCGACGGTAAACGATGTTCAGATGTTCCTTGCCGGGGCTGCGGAACAGGAGAAGCGGCTCGTCGGTCATGTCGAGCGCCATCACTGCGGTGGCGACCGACATGGTCTTCAACTGCTTCGTGCTTTCTGCGACGATCGCCGGAGCGAAATCGTCGGCGATTTCATCATCGTGATCAGGAACGGAATCCATGACCGTGTAGGAAACCTCTGCAAAACCATTCAGATGGTTTCCGGCGTGATGGTCCTTCAGCTTGCGCTTGTAACGCCGCAGCCGTTTTTCGATCCGCTGGGAGGCGGCGTCGAAAGCCAATTGCGGGTCGGTCGCCTCGCCGGCCGCATGCAACACCACGCCGCTGTCGAGATGCAGCTTGCAATCCGCCGAGTAACGAGAACTCGCCTTTTCCACGGTCACCTGGCCGGAATATCCCCCGTCGAAGTATTTCGTGATGGCCATACCAATTTGGTCCTCGATCTTTTGACGGAAGGATTCACCAATTTCCATATGTTTCCCGGATACACGCACACTCATGGAGTTTCCCTTCTTATGGTCGTTTGCGGGTATCAGTTTACGCCAAGCCTCAGGTTCATCCAAGCACTTCGCACAATCTCAAGCAAGATCGGCTTAGGCCTGCGGGTCCTTGGTGCCCTTCTGATGCTGGGGATAACTCCAGACGCCGTTCGCGGCATCGATTGCGGCGGGCTTCTAGCCAGAGCTTGCCGAAAAGTCAATAGGGCGCCGAATCACCCTCGGCGGCACACGGTCAACGGGTGGCGGATACCTTGCCTGGCAGGGCATGCCGCCGATCGCCACCCAATACATCTTACGCGTTTCGCGCTTGCGTTGCGTCCCTTCTTGCGGGGATCGTCATGGCGGCGACACCCGATATGACGCAGACGAGTCCGATCCAAGCCGTCGGGCTCAGCCTCTCGCTGAGGAAGACGATGCCGATCGCAACACCGATCGGCACCCTGAGATAGGCTTGCGCGGTGGTTCCGACCGAACCCAGCGTCTGAACGAGACGGAAATAGATCACAAAGGCGAGCGCCGTCGAAAAGGCAGAGAGGGCCAGCAGCGCCAGCATCGATGCCGCCGAAGGATCGAGTTCCCACGGCCGATCGACGACGAGACTTATCGGCAAGAGAATGACCGCGCCTGAGGTCAACGAACCGGCCGCCGGCACTGCGGGATCAAGCCCCTTGAAGTTCTTGCTGAAAATCGCGGCACCTGCATAACAGATTGTCGCCAGGATGATGGCAAGCTGCGCCATCAGGTTTTCACCGAGACCGCCGAGCGCTTCGACGCCGATGACGAGGCAGATGCCGGCAAGCCCGGCCATAACGCCGAAGAGCCTTCGCAGCGTCACCTGCTCATGGCGGGTGATCAGCACGGCCAGCAGGAAGGTGAAGATCGGCGTTGCCGAATTCAGGATGACCGCCAGTCCGGCATCGACGGACTGCTCCGCCCAGGCGATCAGCGTGAAGGGGACGACGCTGTTCAGACAGGCCTGAACGAAAAACCGCCGCCAGGTCGCACGATCGCGCGGCAGACGGACACGCCGGTGGCGCAGGACGGCCAGCAGAATGCCGCCGGCAATCAGCGTGCGGGCGGCGATCAACGTTATCGGCGGGATCGTCTCGACGCCGATCTTGATGAAGCTGTAGGAGGAACCCCAGAGGGTCGCCAGCACCAGCAGCAGGAAAAGCTCCCTGGTAAGGTTCGGATTTTGCGGCGTCATCGTCGGCATTTCGATCTTCGTTGAAGACAATTCAAAGGGTTGCAGCCGTTGCGCGTCTGAAAAGACGCTGGGCGCTGGAGAGGAATAATGGGATTTGCAGGCCGGATGCTTCGATCGAGGTCGAAGCATTGCTGCGTCAGAAGCCCGCGACCTTGGCGAGCGCCCGCTTCTCGCGGCGGCGCTGGACCGAAGAGGCAATGTTCATTGCCTCCCTGTATTTCGCAACGGTGCGGCGGGCGAGATCGACACCGCCCTTCTTCAGCATGTCGACGATATCGTCATCGGAAAGCACCGCCTCCGGGCTCTCCTGCAGGATCAGCGCACGGATCTTGTGACGCACCGCCTCGGCCGAATGGCTGTCGCCGCCGGCGACGGCGCTGATCGAGACGGTGAAGAAATATTTGAGTTCGAACAGGCCGCGCGGCGTCAGCATATATTTGTTCGACGTGACGCGGCTGACGGTGGATTCATGCATCTTGATCGCCTCGGCGACCGTTTTCAGGTTCAGCGGGCGCAGGTGATCGACGCCGTGCAGCAGGAAGGCGTCCTGCTGACGAACGATTTCGCTTGCCACCTTCATGATGGTTTTTGCCCGCTGATCGAGGCTGCGTGTCAGCCAGTTGGCGCTCTGCAGGCAATCGGAGAGGAAGGCGTGATCCTCTCCATTGCGGGTCACGCGGGAAAAATAGGACTGGTTGACCAGCACGCGCGGCAGCGTATCCGGATTGAGCTCGACCAGCCAGCCGCCGTCCGAAGAGGCTCTGACGACCACGTCGGGCATGATCGCTTCGGAAACGCCCGCCTCGAACCCGCTGCCGGGCTTGGGATTGAGCTGGCGGATCTCGCCGAGCATGTCGAGAAGATCTTCCTCGTCGACGCCGCAGAGGCGCTTCAGCGTGGCAAAATCGCGCCGAGCAAGCAGTTCAAGGTTTTCGACCAGAGCCTGCATGGCCGGGTCGTATCGGTCCTTCTGCCTGAGCTGGATCGCCAGGCATTCGGCGAGGCTGCGGGCGAAAACACCCGGCGGATCAAGGCTCTGGAGGGTGGCGAGCACGCGCTCGGCCTGTGCGAGGCTCGTGCCCAGCCTCTCGCCGGCCTCGACGATATCGGCCTGCAGATAACCGCAGTCGTCGAGTTGGTCGACGAAATTCTGCGCGATCAGCCGGTCGGCCATGTCAGGCAGGACGAAGGGGATCTGCTGGGCGAGATGATCGCGCAGCGACACCTGGCCGGCGACGAAATCGTCGAGATCGTAGTCGGCGCCCTCGCCGCTGCCCGGCATCGACTTCCACTGGCTGACGAGCTCCGGCGCATCGAGGCGCTGCGGGGCACCATCATCAGGAAAGACATTGGTGTAATTGGCGTCGAGTTCGTCGTTCAGCCGACTGGTGCTGGCGCTGCCGCCATTGTCATACCAATCGCTGGAGAGCGCCTCGGTGCGGTTGTCGTAGCCGTCGTCCGACCCGGCATCCTCCGGCTGATGAGCATATTCTCCATCTTCGGCTTCACCGCGTTCGCCGCCCGCCTCGCCGTCGTTCGACGGAAATTCGAGCAGCGGGTTCTTCTCCACTTCCTGGGCGATGAACTGGTTGAGTTCGAAATGCGTCATCTGCAGCAACTGGATGGATTGCATCAGTTGCGGTGTCATCACCAAAGACTGGGTCTGGCGCAGGAAAAGATTGGCGGACAGTGCCATGACGGACGCGAAACTCCCCTCGATTCCTCCGGGAAACCGCGTCCGATCAAGGCTTCAGGCCACGGAAATCCAAGTTGGCCCAAAAATTGCTTTTTTATTGTATTTGGTCAAGCGGAAGTATGACGGCACGGTGAATTTCTGCGACATCCGGCGTTACAGGCTGAAATTGTCACCGAGGTAGAGCCGGCGCACTTCCGGATTGTTGACGATGTCGTTGGCCCGGCCATGGGTCAGCACCTCACCGGCATGGATGATGTAGGCGCGGTCGATGAGACCCAGCGTCTCGCGCACATTGTGGTCGGTGATGAGAACGCCGATGCCGCGCGCCGTCAAGTGGTGAACGAGATTCTGGATATCGGCGACCGAGATCGGGTCGACGCCGGCAAAGGGTTCGTCGAGCAGCATGAAGGTCGGGTCGGTCGCAAGCGCACGCGCGATTTCGAGGCGGCGGCGCTCACCGCCGGACAGGGCGACGGCGGCACTCTTGCGCAGCTTCTGGATATGGAATTCCTCCAGCAGCTCGTTCAGCTTCTGCTCGCGCTCGGCCTTGTCCTTCACATGCACTTCGAGGACGGCGCGGATATTCTCTTCCACCGTCAGCCCACGGAAAATCGAGGCTTCCTGCGGCAGGTAACCGACGCCGAGGCGCGAGCGGCGGTACATCGGCATGGTCGTGACGTCGTTGCCATCGATCTCGATCGTGCCTTCATCGACCGGCACCAGGCCGGTGATCATGTAAAAACAGGTGGTCTTGCCGGCGCCGTTCGGGCCGAGCAGGCCGACAGCCTCGCCACGGCGCACCACCAGCGAGACGCCGTTGACGACGCGCCGCGTCGCATAGGTCTTGGTCAGACCCCGTGCGATCAGCGTTCCCTGATAGCGGCTCTTGTCGGCAGCGCCCGCAGCTTGTGGCCCGGGCTTGCCGAACATGGTGGATAGCGATGATAATTTCACGTGGGAGGCCGGCTTCTCAGTTCTGCTTCTGCTGCTGCGCATTCGGCTGCGATTTCGGATCGAGCTGAATCTGGACACGCCCGCCGCAGCTTTCAAGCTCCGCCTGGCCAGTCTGCATGTGAACCGTCAGTTTGCAGCCTTTGAAGACGTTCGGTCCGTCCGACAGCACGACCTGCTTGCCGGTGAGGATGAATGTCTGCGAGGCCATGTCGAAATTGCCGTCATCGGCGGTCGCCGTCTGCGTGCCCGAGGTCAAAAAGACCTTGTCCGTCACCAGGATCTTGTCGATATCGGCACTTCCCGATGCAAGCGAGGCCGACTGCTGCGGCTGCGCTGCGGGCTGCGCGCCGTCAGCGGCCGGCTTTGCCGCCTTGTCCTTGTAATAAACGGTCATCTTGCCGGACTGCATCGTCGTCGTCCCCTGGACGACCTTGACGTTGCCGGTGAAGAGCGCGGTGTGTTCCTGGTCGTGGATCTCCAGCTTGTCGCTTTCGATCTGGATCGGCTGGTCGTTGGACAGCTTCATGCCCGGCATCGTCGCCGTAGCCTGCTGCGCGCCGGCGCCCGTGGCCGTCAGAATAAGGGCAAATGCGCCGGCAATGAATGCCATGCCTGTCTTGCAAGTGGAAATGCGACAATCTTTTGTCATGGATGACCCGGCTGGTTAAGTGCCCTGTTTATGGATGGTGGAAGGATCGACATTCATGCGAACATTCCCCTCGAATGTGATCACCCGCCCCTTATCGGTTATCTGAAGCGTCTTCGCAACAATGGAGGCATTGTCCTTGGTGATGGTGACGGGGTCGTCGCTCCGCATGTTTCCGCCCTTGATGTCGAGCTGCGCGGACTGGAAATTCGCATTGAGGCCGCTGCTCAGCACCAGGGTGAAAGGGGCCGTCATATGCAGGTTGTCGGTGGCGCGGTTGTAATCGGCGGTCGAGGCGACGACGCGGGCGATCAGACCGTCATTCATCGGCACGGCGGCCTTGATGGTCTCGAGGGTGATGAGATCGGGATTGCGGATATCCTGCAGCGCTCTTTCGGCCAGCATCGAATAATTGATACCGTCGGAATTGCGACCTGATATCGCCGGCTTTTCCATCACGACCTTGCCATTCTCGATCTTGGCGCCTTCCATCTTGATGTTTTCGGGCAGATAGATGCTGACCAACGCCACCGCGGTGAGGCTCGCCGCGACGATGAGGGCCGCCACCGGCAGCAATATCTTCAGCCGCCGCACGCGGGCGGAATGGAACAACGCATCGCCATAGGCACTGTTGCCGGACCCTGAATAGGCGGCATGTCCGTTGTTCTTCAGGGTATCGAGCATAGGCCTCGTCCATGTGCGGTGATCGCCGCGCCTCGATAACAAAGCCGGCCGCCAATCACAGTTCGTTTCGCATTATTACATTGGCTTGCCAATATGGAATTTTTTCTGCAACAAGCAACAAAACGGAAAAACATTGAAAAGTGGCATTCGTACGGGCCGCTGCCACCCTATTTCACCGGATCGATCGGCGCCATGCCGACGCCGGTGCCAGCGCTGGAGGTTTCTATGGACAGTTCGATCATCACGGATCGCCGGCGGCTGCGTCGCAAGCTGGGCTTCTGGCGCCTCATCGCGGTGGCCCTCATCGTGGCACTTGGTTTCGCCTTCTACCGCTTTGCCCTCGGCGAGGCGGGGACGCAGCGCCCACATATCGCCCATGTGACGATATCCGGGCTGATCGTCGACGACGACGAGCTTCTGGAGCGGCTGAAGAAGGTCGAGACCAGCGATCAGGTGAAGGCAGCGGTGATTTCGATCTCCTCGCCCGGCGGCACGACCTATGGCGGCGAGAAAGTCTTCAAGGCGATCCGGGCGATATCTGCCAAGAAGCCCGTCGTCTCCGACGTGCGCACGCTTGCCGCTTCCGCCGGCTACATGATCGCCACCGCCGGCGATACGATTATTGCCGGCGACAGCTCGATCACCGGTTCGATCGGCGTCATCTTTCAGTATCCGCAGATCCAGCCGCTGCTCGACAAAATCGGCGTCTCGCTGCAGGAGATCAAGTCCTCGCCGCTGAAGGCCGAGCCCTCACCCTTTCACGAGGCGAGCGAGGACGCCAAGGCGATGATCCGCAACATGGTGGTCGACAGCTACAACTGGTTCGTCGACCTGGTCGCCGACCGGCGCAAGCTGCCGCGTGACGAGGTGCTGAAACTGGCCGACGGCACGATCTATACCGGCCGCCAGGCGCTGAAGGTGAAACTCGTCGATGCGATCGGCGGCGAGGCTGAGATCCGCGCCTATCTGACGTCACGCGGCGTTAACGCCGATCTGCCGATGGTGGACTGGGACAGGAAGAGCAATACGCCCTTTCTGCTCGCTGGGGCTGTTTCTCGGTTGATTGCGATCTTCGGTTATGATGATCTCGTGAAAACCCAGGATATCAATGGAATCCTGCCCCCAAAGTTGCTTCTTGACGGGCTGCTTTCAGTTTGGCAGGTTGGCCGCGATTGATAAGAAATCAATAATTTAAGGGGGCGAATGTGATCAAGTCCGAATTGGTGCAGATTGTTGCGGCACGCAACCCGCATCTCTATCATCGCGACGTCGAGAATATCGTCAACGCGGTTCTCGACGAGATCACGGATGCACTGGCTGCGGGTAACCGAGTCGAATTGCGCGGCTTTGGCGCCTTTTCGGTCAAGAACCGCCCTTCGCGCTCCGGCCGCAACCCGCGGACCGGCGATACCGTCTTCGTCGAGGAGAAGTGGGTTCCCTTCTTCAAGACCGGCAAGGAGCTGCGCGAGCGGCTTAATCCCGGTCAGGCCGACGAAGAGGATTGAGCCGTCGCTGCCTGCGGCGAAACCGCACTTGAACTCGATGCCCGTTTTCCTATTCTTGGTAACGCATCGTGCTTTATGCGTCTTACAAGGACGCATAGCGCTGCAAGCATGAAACGCGCCCTTCAAAAAGACCGGCGCAATCTGCCGCGTGGAGACCTCAAATGGCCAAGAAGATCGTCAACCTGTTGATTTTGCTGCCGCTCGGCGTCATCCTCATCGTCTTCTGCGTCGCCAACCGGCAGAGCGTCACGCTCGCCTTCAATCCGTTCCGGCCGGAAGACCAGGTGCTTGCGATTTCCGCGCCCTTCTTCGTCTTCCTGGTCGTCTCGCTGATCACAGGCATGCTGATCGGCGCGGCCGCCACCTGGTTCAGCCAGGGCAAACACCGCAAGCGTGCCCGTACCGAGGCCAAGGAAGCCATCCGCTGGCAGAGTGAGGCCGATCGCCACAAGAACCGTGCCGAGGAAATCGCCGGACAGCTGCCGGCGCGGTAAAACGGGTCAATATTCGACAGGCTCGGTATTTCTGCGGCCCGTCAAACCGGAAAATAGCTCAATTCCTCATAGTCGCCCTCGGGCGAGGCGCCGTTGCCGGTTACCTGGAAACCGTGGGCGAGATAGAATGCCTTCGCCCGCCGGTTCTTCACCAGGCATTTCAGCCGGTACCGGTGTTGCGGCCATTCCGGCAGGGCGCGCAGCAGCGCCGTGCCTGCACCCTGGCCCTGGAATTCCGGTTTTAGGTAGAGCATGTGGATGAAATCGTCCTCCGGCCAGAGCGACAGGAAGCCGGCGACGCTGCCGCTTTCATGCGCGCAGACGAAGACCGTCTCGCCATTGGTATGGGCGGCGAAATCCTCGCGGTGGAATTTGCCCGGATCGACCCAGACGAATGTTTCGCGGCGCACGGAAAGATAAATCTCCGCGAGCATTTCCTGATCTTCCGCCCGCGGCGGCCTGATGGTCCACGTCATAATTCCGATTTAAACGAAGCCTCAATCTGCGCCAAGCCTAACCGGCCGCCATTTTGGCGACGACGGCAGCATTGAAATCCGAGAAGAAACCTTCGGCGAGCCTCTGCGAGGTCGAATCGAGCAGACGCGCGCCGAGCTGGGCGAGCCTGCCGCCGAGTTCGGCCTTCGACCGGTAGTGCAGGATCGTCTCGGCACCCCTTTCCTCAAGCACGATATCGGCACTCCCCCTGGCGAAGCCGGCAAGACCGCCCTTGCCTTCGGCCGACAACGTGTAACTCTTCGGCGCATCGACATTGGAAAGCGTCAGCAGCCCGTGGAAGGTGGCTGACAGCAGGCTGAACCTGACCTTGATCGTCGCCTCGAAGACATCAGGCGACAGCCGCTCGATGCCTTCGCAGCCTGGAATGCAGTCGCGCATGATCTCGGGATCGTTGAGTGCTGCCCAGACGATGTCCCGCGGCGCGGCGATGCGTTCTTCGCCGGTGAAATCCATTTGACGACCCCATCTTCGATTCGCTCATCTTATCCCAGCGGGAAAGCGCTTTGCCAAGGCGGCACGGAATGTTATCTGCCGGTTGCGATCTGGCACATAAGGGATGGGGCCGATGAACGACGAACTGAAGCCCTGGAGCGTGACGGCAAGCCGCATCACCTATGAGGATCGATGGATCCGGATCCGGAGCGACGATTGCGTCACCGCCGATGGAACCGTCGTCGCGCCCTTCCATGTGCTGGACTATCCCGACTGGATCAACGTTATCCCAGTCATGCCCGACGGGCGCGTGCTGCTGACACGGGAATATCGGCACGGCCGCGGCGAGATCGTGCTCGGTCTGGTCGCCGGCAGCCTCGAACCCGGCGACAGCAAGACCGGCGATCCGGCGATGACGGCGGCCCAGCGCGAACTCCGGGAAGAGACCGGCTATGAAGCCTCGACCTTCGTCAAGCTGCTCACCTCCTATCCGAATGCCGCCAGCCACAGCAATTTGGTGACGAGCTGGCTGGCGCTTGGTCTCAGCCGGGTCGGCGAACCGTCTTTCGACCCCGGAGAGAAGGTCGAGCTGCTGTTTGCGGATCTTGCTGCCATCCTCGGCGAACTGCAGTCCGGCGCCGTCATCATGCAGTCTATGCATGTCGCAGCCCTCTATGCGGCGGAAAGCTGGCTTCGCACGCAGGCCTCCGAGGGCTTGAAATAGACGCCGCATCGGGGAGATCCCCTCCTCTTGCCCGGGCTTGGCCGGCGGCGCAGTTGATCCGCCCCGCTTTTCTGGGCTACTGCATATTCAAAGTGCCGCAGTGCGATTTGCGCGTTTCAAGACGCGCGACGCTGGAGCGGACGCAAAGCCGATAAGACACCCCGACAGAGACGCGGAAGAACACGTTGAAACAGAGAGAAGGCCGGCCGGGCCAGAAGAAAACATCAGGTCCTTCCGGTGAAAGCCGCAGGGACGATCGGACAGGGCGGCCGCCGAAGCCGCTCGCGCGGCCTGCGGCGAGCCGCGAGGCTGCTGCGCCTGCCGCCGTCGTGCGCCCTCTGATGACGCGCAGCGGCGAGCGTCCGGCTGAGCGCGTGCCTGTCATCCTCGAATCGCTCGGCGCCGGCGACTTCCACCTGATCGACAGCGGCAACGGCGAAAAGCTCGAGCAATACGGCCCCTATCGCATCATCCGCCCGGAGGCCCAGGCGCTGTGGCGGCCTTCGCTGCCCGCGCACGTTTGGGAAAAGGTCGATGCCGCCTTCACTGGCGATACCGACGAGGAAGGCACCGGCCGCTGGCGCTTTCCGAAGGAGGCGCTCGGCGAGACCTGGCCGCTCAATCTGCTCGGCGTCGATTTCCTCGGCCGCTTCACCTCCTTCCGCCATGTCGGCGTCTTCCCCGAACAGATCGTGCACTGGAGCTGGATGAAAGAGCAGGTCGAAAGGGCCGGCCGACCGCTGAAAGTGCTGAACCTCTTCGCTTATACCGGCGTCGCCTCGCTGGTTGCCGCCGCAGCCGGCGCCGAGGTCACCCATGTCGATGCCTCGAAGAAGGCGATCGGCTGGGCGCGGGAAAACCAGGCGCTCGGGCGCATGGAGAAGCTGCCGATCCGCTGGATCTGCGAGGATGCGATGAAATTCATCCTGCGCGAGGAGCGCCGCGGCAGCCAGTACGATATCATCCTCACCGATCCGCCAAAATTCGGCCGCGGCCCAAATGGCGAAGTCTGGCATCTTTTCGAGCATCTGCCGTTGATGCTCGATGTCTGCCGCGAGATCCTGTCGCCGAAGGCAGTGGGCCTGGTGCTGACGGCCTATTCGATCCGCGCCAGCTTCTATTCGATCCACGAGCTGATGCGCGAGACGATGCGGGGCGCCGGCGGCGTGGTCGAATCCGGCGAGCTGGTGATTCGCGAAGCCGGCACCGACGGCAAAACGCAGGGCCGCGCGCTTTCCACCTCCCTCTTTTCCCGCTGGGTGCCGAAATGAGCAAGGACTTCCACGATCAGGGACCGCGCAGGGTCGGGCAGGTGAAGGAAGTGACCTCGCTCGCCAACCCGATCATCAAGGACATCAAGGCGCTGACGAACAAGAAATCGCGCGAGGAAAGCGGGACGTTCCTGGCCGAAGGACTGAAGCTCGTCATCGATGCGATCGAACTCGGCTGGGCGATCCGCACGCTCGTCTATGCCAAGGCCGCCAAGGGCAAGCCGCTGGTCGAGCAGATGGCGGCAAGGACCGTCGCCTCGGGCGGACTGGTGCTCGAGGTCAGCGAAAAGGTGATCGCCTCGATCACCCGCCGCGACAATCCGCAGATGGTCGTCGGCATCTTCGAGCAGCGCTGGAAGCCGCTCCGGGATATCCGGCCGATGGATGGCGAGACCTGGGTGGCGCTCGACCGGGTGCGCGACCCCGGCAATCTCGGCACCATCATCCGTACCGCCGATGCGGCCGGCGCTTCCGGCATCATTCTCCTCGGCGAGACGACCGATCCCTTCTCGCTCGAAACGGTACGCGCCACCATGGGCTCGGTCTTTGCCGTTCCGGTCGCGCGGGCGACGCCTGAGGAATTCATCGCCTGGCGGAAATCGGCCGGCGTTTCCGTCGTCGCGACGCATCTTGCCGGCGCGGTCGATTACCGGACGATCGACTACCGGAAAAAGCCCGTCGTGCTGTTGATGGGCAACGAGCAATCCGGCCTGCCGGAGCAACTGGCGAAAGAGGCCGACGCGCTTGCCCGCATTCCGCAGCAGGGCCGCGCCGATTCACTGAACCTCGCCGTCGCCACCGCCGTCATGCTTTTCGAGGCACGCCGCCATCTCCTCTCACTTGCCGAGGGCAAATGACCGAACAGACGCATGCACGCCCGGCGCTGTTTTCGCGCCCGGCACCGATCCTCTTCTTCATCGTCGTCGCCGTTCTGATCGACCAGGCCGTCAAGATCACTGTTGATCATTACTTGCCGCTGCAGGAGGCGGTGCCCGTCGTTCCGATGCTGGCGCTCTACCGGACCTACAATCTCGGCGTCGCCTTTTCGATGCTGTCCGGCATGGACGGCTGGTTCATCGTCGGCATGCGGCTCGTCATCGTCGCCTTCGTCATCTGGCTGTGGTACCGCACGGCGAAGGATCGCTGGATCGCCCATCTCGGTTATGCGCTGATCATCGCAGGCGCGATCGGCAATCTCGTCGACCGCTTCGCCTATGGGCATGTGATCGATTACATTCTTTTCTACACCGAGAGCTGGTCCTTCGCGGTCTTCAATCTCGCCGACAGTTTCATCACCATCGGGGCCGGCTGCGTCATTCTCGACGAGCTGCTGTTGCCGAAAAAGGCCGGCCGCTAAAATCTTATCGAAATCCTGAAGGCATTCGGAACGGGCCTCATGTTAGCCAGATAGCATGCAGAACCTGGGACAGTTGCACGAAAGATTGTCCGCCGCCTTCGGTGGACCCGCCGCCAAGCCGCATGAAAAGCGGATGGAGGCGGTCTTCTCACGGCCGAACGCAGCGGCACCCCGGGGTGCCGATGACCGCCAGGGCGGGCCTGCACCGACACGGCGCCTGCTGTTCTACTGGCTTGGCGGCGCCGGCCTTCTTGCCGCAACGATCCTGATGCTGCTTGCCCATGCCGGCGATCCGCTGCTGCTTTCGGGCGGTCTCGTCGTTCTTGGCCTTGCCGTCATCGCCAGTTATGCCTTGCTGATGGTTCGCTCGCGCGGGGCCGGACAGCGCCCCGGTCAACCCATGCCGGATTGGAACGTCGGCGCAAAGCTGTTCGCCGACGTGCACGACGTGCTCGGCGATATTACGGTCGGCCGCACCATGGACCGGCGCATCATCTCCGCCAACGATACTTTTCGCCGCCTGACCGGGCGGTTGCGTCCGGAAGGACGCACCTGCGAGGAGATCGGGCTTGCCTTCCGCCCCGGTCCGATACCGCATTGCTACGATGTCGAGATCTCGACGCCGGAGGGCCAGCGTATCTTCCTCTGGCGCGACGTCGTCACCCGCGACCCGGCGAACGGCCGTCTGCTGCTGCAGAGCGTTGCCCGCGACGTGACCGACGAGCGGCTGATCGCGCAGGGCCGCGAGGAGGCCCGCCAGAAGGCCGAATATAACAGCGCCGCCAAATCGAGGCTGCTTGCCACCGTCAGCCACGAGGTGCGCACGCCGCTTTCCGGCATCCTCGGCATGACACACTTGCTCGCCGAGACGCGGCTGACGCAGGAGCAGCAGGACTATCTGGCGAATATCCGCCAATCCGGCCACGCACTGACGCAGCTGGTCGAGGACCTGCTCGATTTCTCCACGATCGAGGTCGGCCGTTTCGCGCTGCATCCGCGCTCGGAATCGCTGCGCAAGCTCTTGGAAAGCGTCGTCGAGATGCTCGCCCACCGGGCGCATGAAAAGGGTATCGAGATCGGCGCCACCGTGTCATCCGACGTGCCCGAAAATATGAGCTTCGACCCGGCGCGGCTGCGCCAGGTTCTGTTCAACGTTATCGGCAACGCCGTGAAGTTCACCCAGGTTGGCGGCGTCTTCATCCGCGTGTCGCTCGACGCGGACGACCTATCGATCACCGTCACGGATAGCGGTCCCGGCATGACGGCGGAGGAGCAGGCGCGCGTCTTCGGCGAGTTCGAGCAGGGCGGGAGCGTTGCCGACAAGAGCAGCGGGACCGGGCTCGGCCTTGCGATCTCCGCCCGCATCATGCGCGAATTCAACGGCGCGCTGACGGTTGCCAGCGAAAAGGGCAGAGGAAGCGAATTCACCATTCGCTTCCCCATCGATATCGGCAGCGAGCGCCCCGACCGGCGAAACACGCTGCTTGCCGGCAACAGCGTCGTGCTTTTGGCGCCGGCAGGTGCGGCGCGCGCCGCCATCGCCGAGACGATCACCGCGCTCGGCGGCCTCTGCCATCTCGTCGCCGACGGCGAAAGCGCGCGGGCAACGCTGCTCGGCTTGGCAAAAGGCGGAAAGCGGCCGACCGATATTATCATCGACCATCGCATGTCGGAGGAATTTTCCGCCCATCTTGCCGATCGCGCCGAAATCGCCGCACTTGGCTTGCGCAAGGTCCTGCTCGTCAATCCGGAAGAGCGCAGCGCCCATCCGCTCGACCTCTTCGATGCCTGGCTCATCCGGCCGCTGCGCGAACAGTCGCTGATCGACGTGCTGCGCGGGCGCATGCGCGGCATGGAGAAGCGCGACGCGTTGAACGACAACCAGCCGGGCTTCGGCCTTTCAGTGGCGGAGACGCTGGTTGCCGCCAGTGGGCTCAGCATCCTGCTCGGCGAAGACGATCCGATCAATGCCATGCTGGTGCGTGTCGTTCTGGAAAAGGGCGGGCATAAGGTGCGCCATGTCGAAGATTTCGAGGCGCTGCTCGACTGCGCGCTCTGCGAGGCCAATGCCCGGCCCGATATCATCATCAGCGATCTCTCGATGCCTGGCGGCAACGGCATCGACATGCTGGGACGCCTGCGCGGCCACGAGCGGCGGCTCGATCTCGCCTCTGTGCCGGTGATCGTGCTGACTGCCGACAAGAGCGACGAATCGCGCCGCCAAGTCTTGCTCAACGGCGCCAACCGCGTCATGATAAAGCCGGTTGATCCGGTTCGGCTGCTGACCGAAGTTCAGGCAGTCGCCGCCCTTTCCGCCCGTCGGGCAGAGGCGCGCTGAGCGCCTCGGAAACCGGCACGCTTCTTGCGCTTGGAAATTCAAAATGTCACTTTCCTGTCGTAGAGAAGTGTTTTATGGCGTCGATAAGCCGGCAACGGGAGAATCGTCATGTCCGCCATCGACATCCTGAATCGTGACACCACCGCGGAGGCAGCACGGCCCTCGACGGCTGCTGTACAGAAGGACGGCGATATCCTCGGCCGCATCGGCAATCTGGAGACCCGCCTTGCCCGCACGGCACGCGAGATCGATGCCGCCCAGGCCGTGCGCTACCGGGTCTTCGTCGACGAAATGAAAGCGCAGCTGCCGCTGGACGCCATGCGCCGCCAGCGCGATGTCGACGCCTACGACGCCGTCTGCGATCATCTTCTCGTTCTCGACCGCTCGATCGAGGGCGATCCCGAAGACCAGATCGTCGGCACCTACAGGCTGTTGCGCCAGGATGTCGCCATCGCCAATGGCGGTTTTTACTCGGCTTCCGAATTCGAAATCGAGGGCCTTATCGCCAAACATCCGGACAAGCGCTTCATGGAGCTCGGCCGCTCCTGCGTGCTGCCGGAATACCGCACCAAGCGCACCGTCGAACTCCTGTGGCAGGGCAACTGGGCCTACGCCCTGAAGCATGGCGTCAGCGCCATGTTCGGCTGCGCCTCTTTCCCCGGCGTCTATCTCGAAAGCCACGCGCTGGCGCTGTCCTTCCTCTACCACAATGTGCTGGCGAAGAACGAATGGGCCGTCGGCGCCCTTCCGCATCTGGCCCGCAACATGGACCTGATGCCGATCGAGGCCATCAACCCGAAGCGGGCGCTGATGGCCCTGCCGCCGCTGATTAAGGGCTATCTGCGCCTCGGTGCGATGGTCGGCTCCCACGCGGTCGTCGATCATGCCTTCAACACGACCGACGTGCTGATCGTGCTGCCGATCTCCAGCATTTCGGACCGCTACCTGAATTATTACGGCGCCGACGCCGGCCGCTTCGCGAGCTAAACGCCAAGGACCGGCGGCAATTCAAAGTGTTGCAGCGTCCTTTGCGCGTCTGAAAAAAAGGCGCGGCGTTGTAAGGCTTGACGATCCCCCGCCATCCCTTCATCCTGACATCGCGTTTTCCGTGGGGCGCATCGGCATTGTGCCGGCTGGGCTATGCCCGCCCACACATCTCAACCATGCGCCATGTCGAATTTTGAAAACCTCCGCAAGAGAGCCAAGCTCTATAAACGTTGGCATCAGAACAGGTATCATCCTGTCGCCGCCGAAATCCGGCGGTGGCTCCCCCGTTACAGCGGCCTGGACGATCGGCAGATTCTCGACTGCGCGTTCAAGCTCGCCGATGCGCAGGAGCTCGTTGCGGCAAAGGAAGGTTTCGAAAGCTGGACGGCGCTGAAACAGGGACTGACCTTGATGAACACGCCTCAACAATCAAAAGTTTCGACACCGACATTCATCGACGCGCAACCGCAACTCTTCGTCCGGGATATCGGCAGCTCCTGCGAATTCTATATCGGCAAGCTCGGCTTTGAGCTTGCCTTCGCCTATGGCGAGCCCGCCTTCTATGCTCAGGTCTTCCGGGGTGCGGCGCGGCTCAATCTTCGCTCAGTCGACATGCCTTTTCTCCATCCGGATTTCCGGCTTCATGAGGAAGACGCGCTTTCGGCAACCATCACGCTTGACGACGCCAAAGCACTGTTCCTGGAATATACGAGAGCTGAGGTCCCGTTCCATCAGGGCTTGAGAATCGAGCCATGGGGTGCCCAGACTTTCATTGTTCGCGATCCCGACGGCAATCTGATCGCCTTCGTCAGCTGAGCGCCGTCGTCCGGCCGGACTGGACGAGCGCTAACGGAAGAGCCGGATCGGGCCGGGATAGAGCGCGACGGTCTCATCCGTCGTCAGCAACTGAATGCCCTCGACGATCGACTGCGCGATGAGGATCCGGTCGAAGGGGTCGGCGTGGATTGCCGGCAATCGATGCACCGCCAGCGTATGCATGACGGTGATCGGCAATTCGCAATAGTCGTTGTCGATGAGGGCACGGTAGAAGAGCGGCGGATCGAGATTGAAATCGTCGCGGCCGACGGCGCGCTTGGCGCTGAGTTCACCAAAGCTTGCGGGACTGAAGAACAGCTGGTTGAGGGGATCGGCGACCAGCTCCTTCGCAGCAGTCGGCAGTTTCGACGAATCCTCCGCAAGCCAGATCAGCAGCAGCGTGTCGAGCAGGAGCTTCATCGCGGCTCTGAAAACCTTGCGACATCCTGCAGATCCATGCGGTCGAAATCATCCGGCACAGAGATCCGCCCCTTCAGGAAACCCACACGCCGGATCTGCTGCGCACCGCCGGCATCGAGCGGCACCACCTTGACCAGCGGCTTGCCGGCCTTGGCGATCACGAAGACCTCACCGTTCGCGGCGTTTTCGACGAGCCGCGACAGATGAGTCTTTGCCTCATGGATGTTGATGATTCGCATGTCGCTTCGGCATCCATAAACTTAGTTCAATCAACTTAGTTTAAGGATCTGGATTTCGCAAGAAGCAAAATCCCCCTCGAATCAGTTCAATCGGCAGCTTAGCGTAAATCGCAGCCTATGCGAAGCCGGGTAAGGACAATCCACAAAAACGCTGTGCCCGGCCGACGGGCGGTCGGCCGGGCACGGAATGCCATCTCATATGCGCGGAGGAGTTTACGAACCGCCGTAGGCGGCGATCGCCGCCATGTTGACGATGTCGGAATCCTTGGCGCCCATCGAGGTGATCTGCACCGGCTTGTCGAGGCCGACGAGGATCGGGCCGATCACCGTCGAGCCGCCGAGTTCCTGCAGCATCTTCGTCGAGATCGAGGCCGAGTGGAAAGCCGGCATGACCAGCACGTTGGCCGGCCCGGAGAGGCGGCAGAACGGATATTGCTCCATCACCTTGCGGTTCAGAGCGACATCGGCCGCCATCTCGCCATCATATTCGAAATCGACGCGGCGCTTGTCGAGGATCTTTACCGCCTCGCGCACCCGCTCGGAGCGTTCGCCCGAGGGATGGCCGAAGGTGGAATAGGCCAGCATGGCGACACGCGGCGGATAACCCATGCGCCTTGCGAGACCTGCAGCTTCCTCGGCGATGTCGGCAAGCTGCTCGGCCGTCGGCATGTCGTGCACTGCCGTATCGGCGACGAAGACCGTGCGGCCGCGGCAGAGCGCCAGGGATACGCCGATGACGCGGTGGCCGGGCTTCTCGTCGATGCAGCGGCGCACATCTTCGAGCGCCGTCGAATAGTTTCGGGTGATGCCCGTCACCATGCCGTCGGCGTCGCCGAGCGCCACCATGGTGGCGGCGAAGTGGTTGCGGTCGTTATGGATCAGCCGCTGGGCGTCGCGGTGGAGATAACCGTGCCGCTGCAGCCGCGCATAGAGATAGTCGATATAGGCCTCGACCCGGGTCGAAAGCCGGGCATTGACGATTTCGAGGCCCGGCCGGTTGAGATCGATGCCGGCACGTTCCGCCGTCGCCCGAATCAGGTCCTCGCGGCCGAGCAGGATGGCGGTGCCGAGCTGCTGGTTGGCATAGGACATCGCCGCACGCAGGACCTGTTCCTCCTCGGCCTCGGCAAAGACGATCCGCTTCGGGCGGCGACGGACACGCTCATAAAGGCTGGCAAGCGTCGAGGCGATCGGATCGCGGCGCGCCGAAAGCTCGCGGGCATAACCGGCCATGTCGGTGATGACCTTGCGGGCGACGCCGCTTTCGATCGCGGCCTGCGCGACCGCGACCGGGATCGCCGAGATCAGCCTGGGATCGAAGGGAACGGGGATGATGTATTGCGCCCCGAAACGCGGCCGGTTGCCCTGATAGGCGGCCACCACGTCATCCGGAACGTCCTCGCGGGCCAGGTTTGCCAGCGCGTTGACGGCGGCAATTTTCATCGCGTCGTTGATTGTGGAGGCACGGACATCGAGAGCGCCGCGGAAGATATAGGGAAAGCCGAGGACGTTGTTGACCTGGTTCGGATAGTCCGAACGACCGGTCGCCATGATGGCGTCGTCGCGGATGCGGGCCACCTCTTCCGGTGTAATCTCGGGATCGGGATTGGCCATCGCGAAGATGATCGGCCGCTCCGCCATCGAGCGGATCATCTTGGCCGAAAACGCGCCCTTCTGCGACAGGCCGAAAACGACGTCCGCGCCCTTCATCGCCTCTTCCAGCGTGCGCATGTCGGTCTTTGCCGCATGCGCGGATTTCCACTGGTTCATGCCCTCGGTGCGGCCCTGGTAGATGACGCCCTTGGTATCGCAGAGGATGACGTTCTCAGGCGCAAAACCCATCGCCTTGATGAGTTCGACGCAGGCGATCGCCGCAGCACCGGCACCGTTGCAGACGAGTTTCGTCGTTTTCAGGTCGCGGCCGGTCAGCTCAAGCGCGTTGATCAGGCCGGCGGCGGCGATGATCGCCGTTCCATGCTGGTCGTCATGGAACACCGGAATGTCCATCAGCTCGCGCAGCCGGCTTTCGATGACGAAACAATCCGGCGCCTTGATATCCTCGAGGTTGATACCGCCGAAGGAAGGACCGAGGAAACGTACGCAGTTGATGAACTCATCGACATTTTCCGTATCGATCTCGAGGTCGATGGAATCGACATCGGCGAAGCGTTTGAACAGCACCGCCTTGCCTTCCATGACGGGCTTGGACGCCAGTGCGCCGAGATTGCCGAGGCCGAGGATCGCCGTGCCGTTGGAAATGACGGCAACCATATTGCCCCGCGCCGTATAATCGTAGGCCGTCTGCGGATCGGCGGCGATTGCCTTGACGGGCACCGCAACACCCGGCGAATAGGCGAGAGAGAGATCGCGCTGCGTCGCCATCGGCTTGGTCGGGTTGATCTCCAGCTTGCCGGGCCGGCCCATTGCGTGAAATTCGAGCGCCTCCTGGTCGGTAACCGAGGTCACCGGCCGGTCCTTCTTATCAATATCGGGCATAAATCCTCCAACGTCCTGTGGGCGACGCTTTGCTCTTCCTCAAATGCTGTTGTCATCTATAGCGGCGCGCGGATAGGGTTGGCACCTGTTTTTTTGGGAAAAACTCCACCTCCGTGAACGCACGAATAGACACAGGGAATGAGGCCTTTTCGGCTGCCGAGCTCGCCACGGCGGAAAGCCGTGCCTCGGCGACGCCGATGATGGAGCAATATATCGAGATCAAGGCGAACAATCCCGGTTCGCTTCTGTTCTATCGCATGGGCGATTTCTACGAGCTGTTCTTCGAGGATGCGCTGGAAGCCTCACGCGCGCTCGGTATCACGCTGACCAAGCGCGGCCAGCACATGGGCCAGGATATCCCGATGTGCGGCGTTCCGGTGCATGCGGCCGACGATTATCTGCAGAAGCTGATTTCGCTCGGCTTCCGCGTCGCCGTCTGCGAGCAGATCGAGGATCCGGCCGAAGCGAAGAAACGCGGCGGGAAATCCGTCGTCAAGCGTGACGTCGTCCGCCTGGTCACACCCGGCACGATCACTGAGGAAAAGCTGCTTTCGCCCTCGGAATCCAACTATCTGATGGCGCTGACCCGCATTCGCGCCAGCGGCGAGGCCCTGCTGGCGCTTGCCTGGATCGATATTTCCACAGGCGTCTTCCGGCTTGCCGAGACCGAAGCCTCGCGCTTGCTTGCCGATATTCTGCGCATCGATCCGCGCGAACTCATCCTGCCCGATACGATCTTCCACGATCCCGAACTCAAGCTAGTCTTCGACGTGCTCGGCCGGACAGCCGTGCCGCAGCCGGCCGTGCTCTTCGACAGCGCCAGTGCTGAAGGCCGGATCGCGCGGTATTTCGGCGTCGCGACGCTCGACGGCTTCGGCACCTTCTCACGCGCCGAGCTGGCGGCGGCCGCCGCCGCCGTCGCCTATGTCGAGAAGACGCAGATTGCCGAGCGGCCGCCGCTTGGAAAGCCGGAGCGGGAAAGTGCGGCCTCGACGCTGTTCATCGACCCCGCCACCCGCGCCAATCTCGAGCTTGCCCGCACGCTTTCGGGCGATCGCAACGGTTCGCTCTTGAAGGCGATCGACCGCACTGTCACCGGCGGCGGCGCCAGGCTTCTTGCCGAGCGGCTGATGTCGCCGCTGACCGACCCCGCCCGCATCAATGCGCGGCTCGATTCGATCGGCTTCCTGATCGACGAACCCCTGCTCTGCGGCAATCTGCGCGACACGCTGAAACATGTGCCCGACATGCCGCGCGCCCTGTCGCGCCTGGCGCTCGACCGCGGCGGCCCGCGCGATCTCTGGGCGATCCGCCAGGGCCTTGACGCGGCGGGCGGAGTTGCGGCCATGCTCGGCAAGGCGATGCTGCCCGAAGAGCTCGGCCAGGCGCTATCCGGCCTGCAGGCCCTTCCCGCGGCACTGGAAAAGCTGCTTGCCGAAACGCTCGCCGACGAATTGCCGCTGTTGAAACGCGATGGCGGCTTCCTGCGCGACGGCGCCAGCGCCGAGCTCGACGAGGTCCGGGCACTGCGCGACCAGTCGCGTCGCGTCATCGCCGGCCTGCAATTGCAATATGCCGAGGAGACCGGCATCCGGTCGCTGAAGATCAAGCACAATAACGTCCTCGGTTATTTCATCGAAGTCACCGCCGGCAACGCCTCGCCGATGACGGAGACGGCGGAGGCGAAGGCCCGCTTCATCCACCGCCAGACCATGGCGAACGCCATGCGCTTCACCACGACCGAACTTGCCGACCTCGAAAGCCGCATCGCCAATGCCGCCGACCAGGCGCTGACAATCGAACTCGAAGCCTTCGACAGAATGACAGCGGCCGTCGTTGCGGAAGCCGAGGCGATCAAGTCGGGCGCCCGGGCGCTCGCCGTCATCGACGTCGCCGCAGGCTTGGCGCTTCTCGCCGAGGAGCAGGCTTATTGCCGCCCGCAGGTCGACGGCTCGAAGATGTTTGCCATCGAGGGCGGGCGCCATCCGGTCGTCGAGCAGGCGCTGCGGCGGCAGGCGGGCGGCCCCTTCGTCGCCAATCATTGCGATCTGTCGCCCAGGACCGGCGACCGGGACGGGGCGATCTGGCTGCTGACCGGCCCGAACATGGGCGGCAAGTCGACCTTCCTGCGCCAGAACGCGCTGATATCAATCCTGGCGCAGATGGGCTCCTTCGTGCCGGCGACATCGGCCCATATCGGCATCGTCGACCGGCTTTTCTCGCGCGTCGGCGCCTCCGATGATCTGGCGCGCGGACGCTCGACCTTCATGGTCGAGATGGTGGAAACGGCGGCGATCCTCAACCAGGCGAGCGACCGTTCGCTCGTCATCCTCGATGAGATCGGCCGCGGCACCGCTACGTTCGACGGCCTATCGATCGCCTGGGCCGCCGTCGAGCACCTGCATGAGGCCAATCGCTGCCGTGGGCTCTTCGCCACGCATTTCCACGAGCTGACCGTTCTTTCGGAAAAGCTTGGCCGGCTATCGAACGCGACGATGCGCGTCAAGGAATGGGACGGCGACGTGATTTTCCTGCACGAGGTCGGGCCGGGTGCGGCGGACCGCTCCTACGGCATCCAGGTCGCGCGCCTTGCCGGACTTCCGGCCTCGGTCGTGGCACGCGCCCGCGACGTGCTTACCCGTCTGGAAGATGCCGACCGCAAGAACCCGGCGAGCCAGCTGATCGACGACCTGCCGCTTTTCCAGGTGGCGGTGCGCCGCGAGGAAACGGCCCGCGGGACCTCCAAGGTCGAGGAGGCGCTGAAGGCGATGAGCCTTGACGACATGACGCCGCGCGAGGCAATGGATGCGCTTTACGACCTCAAGAAAAAGCTGAAATAGGAGCGGCGCGCCATGTTCATGGAAAAACTGGTTCGCGAAACCGAGCGCCTCTCGCTGATCTGCTCCATGCTCGATACGATGCGGCGCGCCGATAAGGACCGCAATGCCCGCGGCTGGACGTCGCCGATTGGCATGCTGAAAATCACCCGCTGCTGCGCCGTGATCTCAGAGCTCGGCACGTCGATTGCCAAGGCCGGCTATCGCGAATGCGACAGGCAGGCGCTCGAGGAGATCATGCGCGAGACACGGCAGGTGCTGCATTTGCTGAATGCGCGGGCCGCCGGCTGACGATTTTCGGGAAAGCCGGCGTCTTGTGTCAAAGCGCCGTCGCCTCTTGCGGCGAACCAACACCATTTCGCCAAATTTAAAGGTTCTTGCAGTATGAAGGCCCGTGTCAATCGCCGGGCAAAGGGGCTATAGCGCATGCAGACGAAACAAGCGGCAGGCCGTGAACCGGCAGTCCGGCATGAACAGGAAACCGCCCCGGCGATAGCGATGCGCGACCTCGATTTCTCCAATATCCTCGACGTCGAGCTCTTGCAGAAGCAGTGTGACGCCGTTGCCGAGGCCAACCGGAACCGGCCCGACGTCCTGCGCGCCGATCTTCTGGCGGTACTGAAGAAGGCGAGCACCGAAGGCCGGCAGAAGGCGCGCGAGGCACTGATGGCCGACGGCGGCGGGCTGAATTGTGCCTACCGGATTTCCTGGCTGCAGGACCAGATCACCACCGTCCTCTACAATTTCGCCACCGCCCACATCTTTCCGCAGCAGAAGGACAAGTTCGCGGTCACCGCCGTCGGCGGCTACGGCCGCGACACGCTGGCGCCGGGCTCCGATATCGACCTGCTCTTCCTGTTCCTGCCGAGGCCGGCCGAAGAGACGCACAAGGCGGTCGAATTCATGCTCTACGTGCTCTGGGACATGGGCTTCAAGGTCGGCCATGCCACCCGCACGGTGGAGGAATGCATTGCGCTTTCCAAGTCTGACATGACGATCCGCACCGCCATCCTGGAGATGCGCTATATCTGCGGCCTGCAGCGGCTGGAAACGGAACTCGAGACTCGCTTCGACAAGGAGATCGTCACCGGCACCGGTCCCGAATTCATCGCCGCCAAGCTTGCCGAGCGCGACGAGCGCCACCGCAAGGCGGGCGACACGCGTTATCTCGTCGAACCGAACGTCAAGGAAGGCAAGGGCGGGCTTCGCGACCTGCATACGCTGTTCTGGATCTCGAAATATTATTATCACGTGCGCGACCAGGCGGAGCTGGTCAAGCTCGGCGTGCTGTCCAAGCACGAATACCGTCTGCTTGAGAAAGCCGACGATTTTCTCTGGGCGGTGCGCTGCCATATGCACTTCCTGACCGGCAAGGCCGAGGAGCGCCTGTCTTTCGACATCCAGCGCGAGATCGCCGAAGCCTTCGGTTATCACACCCGCCCGGGCCTTTCGGCCGTCGAGCGCTTCATGAAGCACTATTTCCTCGTCGCCAAGGATGTCGGCGATCTCACGCGCATCCTCTGTGCCGCACTTGAAGACCAGCAGGCGAAGTCGATCCCCGGCCTCACCGGCGTCATCAGCCGCTTCACCCATCGCAACCGCAAGATTGCCGGCAGCGTCGAATTCGTCGAAGACCGCGGCCGCATTGCGCTGGCCGACCCCGAAGTATTCAAGCGTGATCCGGTCAACATCATCCGGCTCTTCCACGTCGCCGACATCAACGGGCTGGAATTCCATCCGGACGCGCTGAAACGCGTTACCCGTTCCCTCGCCTTGATTGACAACAGCCTGCGGGAAAACGACGAGGCCAACCGGCTGTTCATGTCGATCCTGACGTCGAAGCGGGATCCCGCGCTCATCCTGCGCCGCATGAACGAGGCCGGCGTGCTTGGCCGCTTCATCCCCGAATTCGGCAAGATTGTCGCGATGATGCAGTTCAACATGTATCACCACTATACGGTCGACGAACATCTGATCCGCACCGTCGACATTCTCTCCGAGATCGACAAGGGACGCGCCGAGGATCTGCATCCGCTCGCCAACAAGCTGATGCCCGGCATCGAGGATCGCGAGGCGCTTTATGTCGCCGTTCTCCTCCACGACATCGCCAAAGGCCGCCAGGAGGATCATTCGATCGCCGGCGCCCGCGTCGCCCGCAAGCTCTGCGCCCGCTTCGGCCTGTCGCAGAAGCAGACGGAAATCGTCGTCTGGCTGATCGAAGAACATCTGACCATGTCGATGGTGGCGCAGACCCGCGACCTCACCGACCGCAAGACCATCACCGATTTCGCCGACCGCGTGCAGTCGCTCGATCGGCTGAAGATGCTGTTGATCCTGACGATCTGCGATATCCGCGCCGTCGGTCCGGGTGTGTGGAACGGCTGGAAGGGCCAGTTGCTGCGCACGCTCTATTACGAAACCGAGCTGCTGCTCGCCGGCGGCTTTTCGGAGGTCTCCCGCAAGGAACGCGCCAATGCCGCCGCCGAGGCGCTGCATTCAGCACTCGCCGACTGGAGCCAGAAGGACCGCAACACCTATACCAAGCTGCACTACCAGCCCTATCTGCTCTCCGTGCCGCTGGAAGACCAGATCCGCCACGCTGATTTCATCCGCCAGGCGGATAAGGCGGGCCAGGCGCTCGCCACCACGGTGCGCACCGACAGTTTCCACGCGATCACCGAGATCACCGTGCTGTCGCCCGACCATCCGCGGTTGCTCGCCGTCATCGCCGGCGCCTGTGCCGCGGCCGGGGCCAACATCGTCGACGCGCAGATCTTCACGACATCGGACGGGCGGGCGCTCGACACGATCCATGTCAGCCGCGAATTCACCGACGATGCCGACGAATTGCGCCGGGCCGCGACGATCGGCCGGATGATCGAGGACGTGCTGTCCGGCCGCAAGCGGCTGCCCGAGGTCATCGCGACACGCGCGCGCAACCGCAAGAAAAGCAAGGCCTTCGTCATTCCGCCATCGGTCAACATCACCAACAGCCTGTCGAACAAGTTCACGGTCATCGAAGTCGAATGCCTCGACCGGCCGGGGCTGCTGTCGGAGATCACCGCCGTACTTTCCGATCTGTCGCTCGACATCCAATCGGCCCGCATCACCACCTTCGGCGAGAAGGTGATCGACACCTTCTACGTCACCGATCTGGTCGGCCAGAAAATATCAGGCGACAGCAAGCGCGCCAACATCACCGCCCGGATGAAGGCCGTCATGGCCGAGGAAGAAGACGAGCTGCGCGAGCGCATGCCCTCCGGCATCATCGCACCCGCCGCCACCGCCCGGACCCCGCCTGCCGCCGACAAGAAGGCCGGTTCCCCCATATGAGCTTGAAAGCATGAGTCCCCACGCATGAGCCCAAACGCATGAGCCTGGTCAAGAAATTCGCGACCGTCGGCGGCGCCACCCTCGGCAGCCGCATCTTCGGCTTCGCCCGTGAAACGCTGATGGCTGCGGCCCTCGGCACCGGACCGATGGCCGACGTGTTCTACGCCGCCTTTCGCTTTCCGAATCTCTTCCGCCGGCTGTTTGCCGAGGGCGCCTTCAACGCCGCCTTCGTGCCGCTCTTTGCCAAAGAGATCGAGGCGAACGGCACGGATGGCGCCAAGCGCTTTTCGGAAGAAGTCTTCGGCGTGCTGTTTTCGGTGCTGCTCCTCATCACCATCGTGATGGAGCTTGCCATGCCGCTGCTGGTGCGCTTCGTCATCGCGCCAGGCTTTGCCGACGATCCTGAAAAGTTCTCGATCACGATCCGCATGGCGGCCGTGATGTTTCCCTATCTGATGTGCATGTCGCTGACGGCGATGATGAGCGGCATGCTGAATTCGCTGCATCATTTCTTCGCCGCCGCCATCGCACCCGTCTTCCTCAACGTGGTGATGATCGGGGCGCTGTTTTATGCGCTTTACACCGGCGCCGATCCGCTAGCGACCGCCTGGTATCTCTCTTGGGGCGTTCTTGCCGCCGGCGGCCTGCAGCTTGCCGTCGTCTATGTCGGCGTGCTTGCGGCCGGCATGAGCATCGGCTTCCGTTTCCCGAAGATGACGCCGAACGTCAAGCGGCTGCTGATCCTGGCAGTGCCGGCTGCGGTGACCGGCGGCATCACCCAGATCAACCAGTTGATCGGCCAGGCGATTGCGTCGTCCCGCGACGGCGCGATCGCAGCGCTGCAATATGCCGACCGCATCTATCAGCTGCCGCTCGGCGTCGTCGGAGTCGCCGTCGGCGTGGTGCTTCTGCCGGAACTGGCCCGGGCGCTGAAGGGCGGCAACCTGCGCGAGGCCGGAAACCTGCAGAACCGCTCGATCGAATTCGTGCTGTTCCTGACGATCCCCGCCGCTTTCGCGCTCTGGATCCTGTCTGACGAGATTATCCGCGTGCTCTACGAGCGCGGCGCCTTCCATCAGGAAAACACTGCCGTCGTCGGGTCGATCCTGGCGATTTACGGCATCGGCCTGCCGGCCTTCGTGCTGATCAAGGCGCTGCAGCCCGGCTTCTATGCCCGCGAGGACACCAAGACGCCGATGCGCTTTTCGGCCATCGCGGTTGCGACCAACTGCGCCACGGCGCTGACGCTCTTCCCCTATATGGGCGCGCCTGGCATCGCCGTTGCCGAAGCCACCGCCGGCTGGATCAGCACCGTGCTGCTGTTCGCCACACTTTTGCGCCGCGGTCACCTGACATGGGAATGGGCGCTGGCAAAGCGCACCGCCCTTTTGATCGTCGCCGCGGCGGTCATGGGTGCGGCCATCGTCTTCCTCAAGCAATATTGGGCGCCGTGGCTTGCTTCCGACGCGCCGCTTCTCACCAAGATCGGCACCCTTGGGCTGCTGATTGCAATCGCCATGCTGATCTATTTCGCCGCCGCCTTCCTGGTCGGCGGGGCAAATCTCGGCATGATCCGACGCAATCTGAACCGCAAGCCGGCGCCAGCTAAGGACGGGTGAGGCCAGTCGTAACTACCGTGACTCTGGCTAGTTGATGGCTGTGGCTTGCGACCAGACAACCATCCAACGTTCGTCATGGCGCTCATACATGTCAGTGTGCCAGTAATCGTTGAGAGCGACCTTGTGACCGCCGAAGACAACCTCCAGCTGAGCGCGATATCGAAGAACGGCGACCCCGTCATAAAGGCGCACGGCAATATCGGCCGGCTGCCAGGTCAGGTATTTGATCTGCCCGGAGGCGATCGCACCTAGATATTCTTCCTTTGAAAGCGCGGCACCGATTGGCGTGATCAGCTGGAAGTCCGGAGCGTGAAGCTGTTGTGCCCCAACAATATCGGCTTTGACCAGGGCGCGCAGCCTCGCGTGCTCCGTTTCGCGAAGAAGGTTGGCCTCACTGGCCGGCGAGGATGCGTCGACGGTCGGGATTGTCATGTCCGTTCTCCAATTGAAAGCAAAAGCTATTTGAATCTACGCATCGTGCTGGGCCGGCACCAATCCCAAGTCGATGAGGCTCTGGGCGCTGGCGCGGATGCATTCCTCTTCTGGGCGTGTGCTCCACCCGAGGACGCAGTGGGCTTTTGCCGCACTGACGCTGAGATCGCGATTGAGCTCATGAACAATGGTTCGTGCATTGGGGTCGGATTGCGCCATGACCCTAACGATCTCATCAGGGACTTCCCCGGACGGCAGCCGGGACGCATGGTCGGGAAAGGAATGGGCAAGAATGGCCACAAGGTCCTTGAGCCAAAAAAACCGGCCACCGATGATGAACCGTTGGCCGCCGGCAGCAGGATCGGTCATCGCTCGAATGTGGGCATCGGCGGTATCGCGCACATCCACGACCGAGAACCCAAAGCGCGGGATACCGTTGAATCGTCCCGTCATCAACTGGTGGATCAATCCAACAGACGTCCCGAAGTTTGTGCCGAGCAACGGCCCGAGGATGACGCTTGGATTGATCACGGCCAGATCGAGCCCGACTTCGTGAGCAAAAGCCCACGCAGCCCGCTCGGTCAGCGTCTTGGATTTGTAATAAGGCGTCGCCCGCGGGCTTTCCGGGTCGGTCCAATTCTCTTCGGTAAAGGGCGCCTGTCCGTCGCCATGGTTGGTGGCAGCTATGGAGGATGTCAGAACCACACGTTTGACCCGTGCCCGATGTGCCTCACGAAGCACGCGCAACGCACCATCGCGGGCTGTCCGGATCAGCGCATTCTCATTTTCGGGATATCCCGGAGGGAAAGGCGATGCGGTGTGAATGACATAGTCGCATGCCTCGACAGCCGCAGCCCAACCGCCATCGCTGTCAAGATCGGCCTGCACCAAACTGAGTTTTTGCAGTTGCCCGTCGGTGTGCGCTCCAAGCTGACCGACTATCGCCGCGCTTGTACCGATGCGGCGCAGGCTTCCTCTGACCCGATACCCCCGCTTGAGCAATTGCAAGGCAATGTGGCCTGCGAGAAATCCGCCAATGCCGGTCACCAGTACGGTGGCATCGTTAGAATTATCTGACGTGATACTCACGGGTATCTCCTGACTGCGCATCGATGCGCCTTCATCGACTTAGACAGATAAACATTAGTTGTCTACTCGTCTTTTGACAGAGTGGTCATGAAATGTCAGTCTGTCCAAATGATGCAGAATGATCGGAAAATCACCCAAATCCTGGATGCTGCCCTGCCGGTGTTCGTGCGTTTCGGCTTTCGCAAGACTTCCATGGCCGACATTGCGCGCGCCGCAGGAATTTCGCGAGCATCGCTCTATCTGAGCTTCAACAGTAAGGAAGAGCTTTTCCGAGCCGGTTCCATGCGAGCGCATACTCGCGCACTGGAGGAGGTGGGAGCGGCTCTGGCAGGACAGGGAAACGCGTTTGACCGCATGGAAATGGCCATAGCCGTGTTTCAGCGGGAGCTAATCGCCCCTTTTGGCGGCAGTTCCGATGCAGAAGAACTGTTTGCCGCCAATATGGCCTTGGCTGCGGATATCACGCTCGACGCGCGGACACGGCTATTGACGATGCTGACGCAGACGCTGAATGCCGCCGCGGAAACCAGGGAAATCGATCTCAAACCGCTGCAAGCCTCGCCTCTTCAACTGGCCAATATCATGATGGCTGCAATGGATGGGATCAAACACGCGCAATGGAATGGTTCCAGCCTCGACGACGATACAAAACTATTCATGCGCCTCCTGCGGGTGGCGGTGACGCCCCGGAGTGGCCAATAGAGGTGGTCGCGGCAGGTCCTTTCGCCGCCGCTGAATCGGCGACCCTGAACCGGAACGGGAAAAGGCGGACCGGATGATTCCTCAGCAATCCACCCATCGTCGCTGCGGTCCGACGTCGACATGGATGATGCCGTTGCAATAGCTGCCGATGCCGCCGATGCCCGGCGCGCTTCTTGCGGCAGCAATGATCGTGCGCTCCGACAGGCCGGGCATCCTGAAATCGGCCGCCAGACATTTCCCGTGCAGGGACCCGTGGCGGCGGGGATGCGGCCTGTGGCCCGAGGTTATCACAGGGCGGCGGCCGGTCTTCGCAGCAATATGCGACAGGACAGCTCGCAGTCGCCCTGGAAAGCAGCCGGCACGAACGCTGACGGTCTGGACCGTGTAGGCTAGACGTGCCTGATGTTTTGCAAGATGAACTCCATGCCTTTTCATGTCTTGACCGACGGCACCCGTTGCTGATTGAAAGGCGAAAAGGCCTGCCATGGCGAGCAAAATTGCGTTCTGCATGGTCGCTCCGATCGGCTATCCAGCGACCCCAACGGCGCCAGCACCAGGCGCAGGATTTTCGGTTCAAAAAAAGCTTTTTTGTGAAATTTTATACTCAATTATGAGTAAGGCAGTTGATCAATTCGGCTTAAAATCCGGGGAATTGCGGCTCAAAAGTGGAATAAACATCTCAAACGCGAGGCAGCACATGACCATCCAGTCTCTTTTCCTCGTCACCCTCGTTGTCGACGACTACGACCGCGCCAAGGCTTTCTATTGCGATGGTCTCGGTTTCGATTGCCTGCAGGACGAGCTGCAGCCGGAGGGCAAGCGCTGGGTGGTGGTGAAGCCGAGGGGTGGGGATGGAGCCGCCTTTCTGCTGGCGCAGGCGGCAGACGAGACGCAGCGCGCGGCCATCGGCAATCAGACCGGCGGGCGTGTCGGCTTCTTTCTGAAGACCGACGACTTCGCCCGCGACCATGCCGCGATGCTGGCAGTCGGCGTGCGCTTTCTGGAAGAGCCGCGTCACGAGGTTTACGGCACGGTGGCGGTGTTTGCGGATCCCTACGGCAACACTTTCGATCTGATCCAGCACACGGCTGCCTGAACCCCTTGATTGCGACCGGTTGCCCGTGCATAAGCCGCGGCGTTAGCAACACGGGCGCAAAGCCCTGCTGCATTCTGCAGCAATTTAAATGTGACAGCGTGGGCCCTCCACCAGCCTATTGAGGACGACATGAGCGAATTCAAGAAACTCGTATTCTCCGGCGTGCAGCCAACCGGCAATCTGCATCTCGGCAACTATCTCGGCGCGATCCGCCGGTTCGTGGCGCTGCAGGAAGGCAATGACTGCATCTACTGCGTCGTCGACATGCATGCGCTCACCGCTCAGCTCGTGCATGAGGACATGCCGAGCCAGACGCGCTCGATCGCCGCCGCCTTCATCGCCGCGGGCATCGATCCGGAAAAGCATATCGTCTTCAATCAGTCGGCCGTGCCGCAGCATGCCGAACTCGCCTGGATCTTCAACTGCGTCGCCCGCATCGGCTGGATGAACCGGATGACCCAGTTCAAGGACAAGGCCGGCAAGGACCGCGAGCAGGCCTCGCTCGGGCTCTATGCCTATCCGAGCCTGATGGCCGCCGACATTCTCGTCTATCGCGCCACCCATGTGCCTGTTGGTGAGGACCAGAAGCAGCATCTGGAGCTTGCCCGCGACATCGCGATGAAGTTCAACCTCGACTATGCCGAGCATATCAGCAGGACCGGTTACGGCGTCGACATCACCGTCGGCAACGAGCCGGTGCATGCCTATTTCCCGATGGTCGAGCCGTTGATCGGCGGGCCGGCGCCGCGCGTCATGTCGCTGCGCGACGGCACCAAGAAAATGTCGAAGTCGGACCCCTCCGATCTCTCGCGCATCAACCTGATGGATGACGAGGACGCGATCTCGAAGAAGATCCGCAAGGCCAAGACCGATCCTGACGGCTTGCCGAGCGAGATCGACGGGCTGCAGGGCCGTCCGGAAGCCGACAATCTGGTGGCGATCTATGCCGCACTCGCCGACAAATCGAAGGCGGACGTGCTTGCCGAATTCGGCGGCCAGCAATTCTCCGTCTTCAAGCCGGCGCTGGTCGACCTGGCAATCAACGTGCTGGCGCCGATCACCGGCGAAATGCGCCGGCTGATGGACGATACCAGCCATATCGACGCTATCCTGCGCAAGGGCGGCGAACGCGCAAGGGCCCGCGCCGAGGTGACGATGCAACAAGTGCGCGACGTCATCGGCTTCCTCTATTGAGATAGATCTCCCCTTTTTCCCTCCAGGGGAGAAGGGGACCTTCCCCTGGGGAGAAGGGGATTTCTTCTCGGGCATCAGGGCAAAAACTGGGCTTGCAAATTTTCCGCTTCGGGTGTCAGAGTCCGCGCCATGGTATCGAAGCGACTCTCACGGCTCGAAGGTCACCGCCGCAAATTCATGGCGGTAATCGACGGTACACCCGAATGCCAACGCGCCGTTCATTATGCCGGCCGGCGCGCGAAGAATTCCAATGGCGGGCTGGTGCTGCTCTACGTGATCCCGGATGGGGATTTCCAGCAATGGCTCGGCGTCGAAGAAATCATGCGGGCCGAAGCGCGTGAGGAGGCCGAGGCGGTGGTTGCCAAGATCGCCCAGATCGTGCGCGAGACCATCGGCATCGAGCCTGAGGTCGTCATCCGCGAGGGCGGTGCTGCCGAACAGATCAACGCCGTGATCGAGGAAGACCGCGATGTGGCGATCCTGGTTCTGGCCGCCGGTTCGGCAAAGGAAGGTCCCGGGCCGCTGGTCTCCTCGGTCGCCGGTCGCGCGGCGGCGTTTCCGATCCCGGTCACCGTGCTGCCGGATACGCTGACCAACGAGGAAATCGACGCTCTCTGCTAGAGCGTGATCCCGAAAACTGTGAGCGGTTTTCGGACGACATCATGCTCTAACTGTAGCATTTCTTGAGTACAAGTCTCTTGATTAGAGCCGTCAATCGGCTTATCTTCTTTTGAAGAATTCTAAAGACGGCCGAGACCATGGGCCGGCCGCATGGAGAATCAGATGTTCATTCAGACCGAAGCCACGCCGAACCCCGCCACGCAGAAGTTCCTACCGGGCAAGGTGGTGATGGAAAACGGCACTGCCGAGTTCCGCAGCACTGAAGAGGCTCAAGCGTCGCCGCTCGCTGCCCGCCTGTTCGAAATATCGGGCGTCACCGGCGTCTATTTCGGCTATGATTTCATTTCCGTCTCCAAGGATAATGCCGACTGGCAGCATCTTAAGCCGGCTATATTAGGCTCGATCATGGAGCACTTCATGTCCGGCAAGCCGGTCATGGGCGATGCCTCCATCCTGTCCGAAGACGCCGATGCCGGCGACGAATTCTTCGACGAAGGCGATGAATCGATCGTGCTGACCATCAAGGAGCTTCTGGAGACCCGCGTGCGCCCGGCCGTTGCCCAGGACGGCGGCGACATCACCTTCCGCGGCTTCAAGGATGGCAAGGTCTATCTGAACATGAAGGGTTCCTGCGCCGGCTGCCCGTCTTCGACGGCAACGCTGAAGCACGGCGTCCAGAACCTGCTGCGCCATTTCGTTCCGGAAGTGCAGGAAGTGATCGCCGCATAAAAATCCTGAATTCGTCCGGCCGTTCATCTCAGGTTCGGTCGAACGGATTTATCGATAGGCGACACTGGTTTATTCGGAAATTGATGGCATGATCATTCTGGCGCTCGACACGGCGGGTGTGGACTGCGCTGCCGCTGTCTATGACAGCGGCAGGAGTACGGTGCTGGGGGAGGCATCGGACATGATCGGCAAGGGGCATGCTGAACATCTGATGGGTATCGTCGATCGCGCACTCGATCAGGCGGGACTGGCCCTTTCGGATGTCGACCGCCTTGCCGTTACCATCGGTCCCGGCTCCTTTACCGGTATCCGCGTCGGTGTTGCCGCAGCCCGCGGTTTTGCGCTTTCCCTCAATGTGCCGGCCGTCGGCGTCACCACCCTCGAAGTCATGGCATCGGCCCAGCGCGACAAGACGCCTCATCGCGCCGTGCTGGCGGCGATGGATGCCAAGCGGGACGAAATCTACCTCCAGTCCTTCGCAGCCGACGGTTCGCCCCTCGACGCGCCAAGGTCAGTCAGCGTTGCAGAAGCGCAGGCATATGCTGCCGGCTTCGACGGCGAGATCACCGGTTCGGCGACGCCCCTCCTGAAGGCCGACGCCGGCAGCGATCACACCAACAGATTCCCGATCTCCGTCGTGGCGCGCCTGGGCGCTGCCGCCTCCCCCGATGCCGGAAAGCCGAAGCCCCTTTATCTGCGCGGACCCGATGCCAAGCCGCAGGCCGGGTATGCGATTGCCCGACGAGTATGACGATGCTGGAAGCCTATCTGACGCTGAAACCGGAATTCGAGATCATCGCCATGGAGCGCGAGGATTGCCGCGATGTCGCCATCCTGCACGGCGAGCGCTTCGCCCGGCCCTGGGGCGACGGTGAATTTCACGGCCTGCTGATGCAGGATACCGTCTTCGGCTTCGTCGCGCGCCAGACCAATGCCATCCTGAAAAAGCCGCTTCCGGGGTTCATTCTCGCCCGCCATGTCGCCGGCGAAGCGGAGATCCTGACCATTGCCGTGCAGGCGAAGGTCGCCCGTGCCGGACTTGGCTGGCGGCTGATGCAGGCGGCGATGCGGGAAGCGCGCTCGCGCGGCGGCGAGAGCATGTTTCTCGAGGTCGACAACGGCAATACGGCAGCGCTTGGCCTCTACCGCAAGCTCGGCTTCGAAAAGGTCGGCGAACGTCAGGGTTACTACAGACAGGAAAACGGCGCCCTCTCCACGGCGCTTGTCATGAAGCGCGTTCTTCGGTAGTTCCTGCCAGCGAGATGACATGCAGGCTGGCGCAAATGCCCCAGCGGCGTTGTCGAAACACGAATATCTCTATAGGCCGGCGATGACTGATGTAGCCAAGACCCTCGAGGAGCTTTGCACCGAACGCGGCATGCGCATGACCGAGCAGCGCCGCGTGATCGCGCGCATCCTGGAAGACTCGGAAGACCATCCCGACGTCGAAGAACTCTACCGCCGCTCGGTGAAGGTCGACGCGAAGATCTCGATCTCGACCGTCTACCGCACCGTAAAGCTGTTCGAGGATGCCGGCATCATCGCCCGCCACGATTTCCGTGACGGACGCTCGCGCTACGAAACGGTGCCGGAAGAGCATCACGACCACCTGATCGACCTGAAGACCGGCACGGTCATCGAATTCCGCTCGCCGGAAATCGAGGCGCTGCAGGAGCGCATTGCCCGCGAGCACGGCTTCCGGCTGGTCGACCACCGGCTGGAGCTCTACGGCGTTCCGCTGAAGAAAGAAGATCTCTGAAGCAATGGCAGCCCGGGAGACCAGCATTTGATCGCCTGGCTGCGCATCGCCTTCGCCGCGATTGTCATCCTTGCGGTCAGCATCGTGCTCATGCCGCTGCAGCTGCTGGCGCTGCGCTTCGACTGGCGGCTGCGGCGCAGGCTGCCGCGCGTCTGGCACCGAATCGTATGCTATTGCCTCGGCATCCGCGTCCGTGTGATGGGCAAGCTCGAAGACCGCCGACCGCTGATGCTCTGTTCCAACCATTCCTCCTGGCTGGATATCATGGTGCTGTCGGCCATTGCCGACGTCGCCTTCATCGCCAAGATCGAGGTCAGCAAATGGCCGATCTTCGGCACGCTTGCCAAGCTGCAGAAGAGCGTCTTCGTCGTGCGCGAGGAGAGGCGCAAGACCGGTCACCAGGCAAACGAGATCGCCGGGCGCATGGCAGACGGCGAGATCGTCGTGCTCTTCCCGGAAGGCACGACCTCGGACGGCAACCGGCTGCTCGAGGTCAAGTCCTCGCTGTTCGGCGCCGCGGCGATGGCGGTGCCCTATTCGCCGACCGGGACCGTCGTGGTGCAGCCGGTGGCGGTTGCCTATACCAGGGTGCACGGCATCGCCATGGGGCGCTATCACCGGCCGCTCGCGGCGTGGCCGGGTGATATCGAGCTGCTGCCGCACCTCCTCGACATCGTGCGCTGCGGCGCGATCGACGCCGAGGTTTCCTTCGGCGAGGCGGTGGATTACCGCGCCGAGACCAGCCGCAAGGAGGTGAGCGCGACGATCGCCTTGCGCATCCGCAACCTCCTGAACAGCCGGTTGCGCGGGCGAGAAATCTCCTGAAAGAAGATTTCGATTTTCTCGGGCGGCAAAAACCACTAAATAGCGCGCCATGACACAGGACAGCGCCCTTCTCCAGGCCCCGGAGCCGTTTCTCCGCGACGGCAGCAACAGCCGCAAGGTCTTCATCAAGACCTATGGCTGCCAGATGAACGTCTACGATTCGACGCGCATGAGCGATGCGCTCGCCCGCGACGGCTATGAGCCGACTGAAGATATGGAAGAGGCGGACCTCGTTCTCCTCAATACCTGCCACATCCGCGAGAAGGCGGCCGAGAAGGTCTATTCGGCGCTCGGGCGGCTGCGCGATATGAAAAAGAAGAAGGCGGCGGACGGACGGGAGATGATGATCGGCGTTGCCGGCTGCGTCGCCCAGGCCGAAGGCGAAGAGATCCTGCGCCGCGCGCCCGCCGTCGACGTCGTCATCGGCCCGCAGACCTATCATCGCCTGCCGGAGGCGCTACGCCTGGCCAAGCAAGGCCAGCGCGTCGTCGACACCGAATATGCGATCGAGGACAAGTTCGAGCATCTGCCGATCGCCGAGAGCCGAAGGATCCGCGCCCGCGGCGTCACCGCCTTCCTGACGGTGCAGGAGGGCTGCGACAAATTCTGCACCTTCTGTGTCGTGCCCTATACACGCGGCTCGGAAGTGTCGCGGCCGGTTTCCCAGATCGTCGAGGAAGCTGAAAAGCTTGTCGACAGCGGGGTGCGCGAGATCACCCTGCTCGGGCAGAACGTCAACGCCTGGCACGGCGCCGGGAGCCAGGGCGAGGCATGGAGCCTCGGCGACCTGCTCTACCGGCTGGCCGAGATCCCCGGCCTGGCGCGGCTGCGCTATACCACAAGCCATCCGCGCGATATGGACGACCGGCTGATCAATGCCCATCGCGACCTCAGCGCACTGATGCCCTATCTGCACCTGCCGGTGCAGTCGGGCTCGGACCGCATCCTGAAAGCGATGAACAGGCGTCACACGGCGGCCGAATATCTCACGCTGATCGAGCGCATCCGCACGGTGCGGCCCGACATCGCGCTGTCGGGCGATTTCATCACCGGCTTTCCGGGGGAGACAGATGAGGATTTTAAGGATACATTGAGACTTGTGGAGGAGGTCCGTTATGCACAGGCCTTCTCGTTCAAATACTCGACACGGCCGGGCACACCCGGCGCGGAACTGAAGGACCAGGTGCCGGAAGAGATCAAGGCAGAACGGCTGGAACGCCTGCAAATGCTTCTCCTGAAGCAGCAGCAGGAATTTGCCGAATCCTGCATCGGCAAAGAGATCGACCTGTTGCTCGAAAAGCCCGGTCGCATGCCGGAACAACTAATCGGACGCTCTCCCTGGCTTCAATCCGTGAATGTTGATGCAAAAGCATCGCAAATCGGTGACATTATTAAAGTGCGAATCACAGGAACCGGAACAAACAGCCTGTTTGCGGAACGCGCAGAGGCTGCGGTTTAACCCAAGGAGCCCGACCGCTTGAACGGACAAGAATTGGTTTCTTCTTCACCGCGCCACCCCCGCACGCCGAGCGATACCAATCACTTCGTCCTGACGTTCGAGAACAACCGGTTCGCCAGCGAGCTCTTCGGTCAATTCGACCAGAACCTCAAGCTGCTCGAGCAACGGCTGAACATCGATGCGCGGGCACGCGGCAATTCGGTCGTCATCACCGGCGATATCGTGACCACCAATCAGGCGCGGCGCACGCTCGACTATCTCTATGAAAAACTTCAGAAAGGCGGCAGCGTGGAACGATCCGACGTCGAGGGTGCAATCCGCATGGCGGTCGCCGCCGACGATCAGCTCAGCCTGCCGACCATGGAGCGCAAGGCCAAGCTGACGATGGCGCAGGTGTCCACGCGCAAGAAGACGATCATCGCCCGCACGCCAACCCAGGACGCCTATATCAGGGCGCTGGAACGCGCCGAGCTTGTCTTCGGCGTCGGCCCGGCCGGCACCGGCAAGACCTATCTCGCCGTCGCCCATGCCGCCCAGCTCTTGGAGCGCGGCGCTGTCGAAAAGATCATCCTGTCGCGCCCGGCCGTCGAGGCCGGCGAGCGTCTCGGCTTCCTGCCCGGGGACATGAAGGAAAAGGTCGATCCCTATCTTCGCCCGCTCTATGATGCGCTCTATGACATGATCCCTGCCGACAAGGTCGACCGGGCGATCACTGCCGGTGTCATCGAAATCGCGCCGCTCGCCTTCATGCGCGGCCGCACGCTCGCCAACGCCGCCATCATCCTCGACGAAGCGCAGAACACGACGTCGATGCAGATGAAGATGTTCCTGACGCGTCTCGGCGAGAATGCCCGCATGATCGTCACCGGCGACCCGAGCCAGATCGATCTGCCGCGCGGCGTCAAATCCGGCCTCGTCGAGGCCTTGCAGCTTCTGAACGGCGTCGAGGGCATCTCGATCGTGCGCTTCACGGATGCTGACGTCGTCCGCCACCCGCTGGTCGGGCGCATCGTCAGGGCCTATGATTCCACCTATGCCGTCGCCGAAGACGTCAGCCGGCAGGGCTAATGGCCGAACTCGACATCCAGATCAGCGTCGAGGACATCGGCTGGCCCGGCGAGGAGACGCTGCTGTCGTTTTGCGAACGCGTGCTCGGCGCAGCAGTGGTCTATCTCAGCGACAGCGAGAAGCAGCCCTTCCCGACGTTGCCGCCCGAGGTTTCGCTCGTTTTCACCGACGATGCCTCGATCCAGGACATCAACGCCGAATGGCGCGGCAAGGACAAGGCGACCAACGTGCTCTCCTTTCCGGCCTTTCCGGTTCAGCCCGGCAAGATGCCCGGCCCGATGCTCGGCGACATCATCATCGCCCGGGAGACGCTGGAGCGGGAAGCGGCCGAGCTCGAAAAGAGTTTCGACGACCACCTGACCCATCTTCTGGTGCACGGTTTCTTGCATCTTCTCGGCTACGACCATATGAATAGTGCCGAAGCCGAAATTATGGAGGGGTTGGAGACTCGCATTTTGGCGCAGCTCGGCCTATCTGATCCCTACGAGGGTCAAGACCTTAAAATGGAACCATGAGCGACTTTACGACGAAGCCGGCGGCAGACGCCAAGGACTCCGAGCCATCCTCCTCTTCGGACGAGGCAGGCAGTAGTAGTCGGCCATCCGGCCGATCACAATCCTTCTGGTCGCGCGCCGCGCGCATCCTTCGCCCGCAGCAGGGCTCGCGACTGCGCGAGGATCTCGCCGACGCGCTGATGACCGATGCGGCCGGCGACGACGCCTTTTCGCCCGACGAACGGGCGATGCTCAACAACATCCTGCGCTTTCGCGAGGTTCGCGTCGCCGACGTGATGGTGCCGCGCGCCGATATCGAGGCGGTCGATCAGAACATCACCATCGGCGAGTTGATGATCCTCTTCGAGGAATCCGGCCGCTCACGCATGCCTGTCTACGCCGATACGCTCGACGATCCGCGCGGCATGGTGCATATCCGCGACCTGCTCTCCTATGTCGCCAAGCAGGCGCGCAACAAGCGCCGTGGCCCGACGAAACCGGCCGCTGTCGTGCCGGCGATCGAGGTTGCGCCCGAGAACATTCAGAAGACCACGCGTTCTGCCAAGCAGAATTTCGATCTCGCCCGCGTCGACCTGCAAAAGACGCTGGCCGAGGCCGGCATCATCCGCAAGATCCTGTTCGTGCCGCCGTCGATGCTGGCGTCCGACCTGTTGCGCCGGATGCAGGTGAACCGCACGCAGATGGCGCTCGTCATCGACGAATATGGCGGCACCGATGGGCTTGCCTCGCATGAAGACATCGTCGAAATGGTGGTCGGCGACATCGATGACGAACATGACGACGAAGAGGTGATGTTCAAGCGCGTCGCCGAGGACATGTTCATCGCCGACGCCCGCGTCGAGCTGGAAGAGATCGCCCAAGCGATCGGGCCGGATTTCGACATCAGCGAGCAAGTCGACGAGGTCGATACGCTGGGCGGCCTGATCTTCTCCGCACTCGGCCGCATTCCGGTGCGCGGCGAGGTCGTCCAGGCGCTGCCGGGCTTCGAATTCCACATCCTCGACGCCGATCCGCGCCGCATCAAGCGGCTGCGCATCACCCGCAAGCGCCACGCGGTTCGCCGCCGCGCCAAGGCGGATGGCGACGCCGCTCCCGGCTCCGAGGCCGGCGACGACCGGCCGGCGGAATCGGCCGCCAACTGACTGGACCCAACTGACGGGACAAAGAGCCGCTTTTTTGAAAGACTGCGAATGGGTTGATTCGCGGTTTGATGGGAGTGCGCATGGAGCGGCTTGCGGACAGGGTTATCCTCGTCTGGGGTTTCAAACGGTCGCTGCTGGCTATGGCCGCCGGGGCATTCGCGGTCCTGGCGCTGCCGCCCATCGGCTTTTTCGCGGCGATGTTCGTGTCCTTCACGCTGCTCGTCTGGCTGATCGACGGGGCGGCGGCTTCGCCTGAAAGCGGCCTGATCGGCAGGCTGTGGCCGGCGTTTGCCACCGGCTGGCTGTTCGGCTTCGGCTATTTCGTCGCCGGCCTCTGGTGGCTCGGCCATGCGCTGTTGGTCGATCAGGAAGAATTCGCCTGGGCGCTGCCGCTGGCAATCCTCGGGCTGCCGGCCTGTCTTGCGATCTTCTACGGCCTGGCGGCCGCTCTTGCGCGCATCGTCTGGTCTGATGGCATGGGGCGGATCGCCGCGCTTGCGGCAGGCTTCGGGCTGATGGAATGGCTTCGAAGCGTGATCTTCACCGGCTTTCCCTGGAACGCCATCGGCTACGGCATCATGCCGGTTCCGCTGATGATGCAGTCGGCGCATGTGATCGGGGCAATGGGCGTGACGGCCCTTGCCGTCTTCGTCTTTTCTGCGCCTGCCCTTGCCGGAACACGGCAAGGGGCGCGGACGGGCATCGCGCTCGCCGCCCTGCTATTTGCTGCCCATCTCGGTTATGGCGCCTATGCTCTCCATCTCGCGCCGCGGCCGGACACATTGCCTGAGGACAAGCGGCCGGTGGTGCGGCTGGTGCAGCCGGCGATCGACCAGACAGAGAAAATGGATAACGACGTCGACCGCGCCGCGATCTTCGAGACGCATCTGAAACTCTCGGCTGAAGCGCCGAAGAATGGCGGGCGCAAGCCCGATATCATCATCTGGCCGGAAACTGCGATCCCCTTCATCCTGACCGACAATCAGGATGCGCTGACGCGGATTGCCGATACGCTCGACGACAATCAGATCCTGATCGCCGGCGCCGTTCGCGCCGAGGAGATGGGACCAGGCACGCCGCCGCGCTACTATAATTCCATCTACGTGATCGATGGCCGCGGACAGATCATCGCCGCGTCCGACAAGGTGCATCTGGTGCCCTTCGGCGAATATCTGCCCTTCGAGGACGTGCTCACCGAATTCGGCATCCAGAATGTCGTCGAAATCCCGGGCGGCTTTTCGGCCGCGGCAAGCCGGCATCTGCTGGCACTGCCCGGCGGGCTCAATCTCTATCCGCTGATCTGCTACGAGATCATTTTTCCCGGCGAAATGACCGGTGACATAAAAGACGCCAACGCGATCCTCAATATCACCAACGATGCCTGGTTCGGCACGACGCCCGGCCCCTACCAGCATTTCCAGCAGGCCCGCGTGCGGGCTGTTGAAACCGGCCTGCCGCTGATTCGCGACGCCAATAGCGGCATTTCAGCGCTGGTGAATGCGCATGGGGAAATTATTGCGGGCCTCGATCTTGGAGCAACCGGCTTCGTCGATGCAACGCTCGATAGTATCAGCACTGGAGTCGGAACGACATTCCCCCGGCAAACATACTTCTGGTTGACCGAGGCGCTGCTGTTTTTGATTGCGCTAATTTCTCGCAGAGGTTTTATTTCCGGGTTGAATTGACCAAAAACCCCTAAAATTGCATAGTGATGTCAATCGGCGTTCTTAACGTATGTTTGAAGGTGGGTTCCTCACCGCTTGCAACGTGGCGTTTTGGGATGGATCAGGGGCATGCCGGTTAGAAACAGGTTGAAATTCTTAGCTAGGGCACGACCATGATTGAAAACAAGAAGAAGCCTAACCCGATCGACATCCATGTTGGCAGCCGTATTCGCCTCCGCCGTACAATGCTGGGCATGAGCCAGGAAAAGCTTGGCGAAAGCCTTGGCATCACCTTCCAGCAGATCCAGAAATACGAAAAGGGCACCAACCGCGTCGGCGCAAGCCGTCTGCAGAACATCTCGAACATCCTCAATGTTCCGGTGTCGTTTTTCTTCGAGGACGCGCCCGGCGAACATTCCACTGCCGGCGGCGGCATGGAAGCTTCCAGCTCGAATTACGTCGTCGATTTCCTGTCGTCCTCGGAAGGACTGCAGCTCAACCGCGCCTTCGTCAAGATTTCCGATCCCAAGGTTCGCCGCAAGGTCGTGGAGCTGGTGAAGGCGTTGGCCGCTGAAGCCGACGCCGACTGAACCAAGACAAGCGCAGAATTCGAAAGGCGGTCGAAAGGCCGCCTTTTTTGCGTTTTTAGGGCAAAATTTGTCACTTTGCCGCAGATATAAAGATATATTTATGTCCTTCTGCGCTTGTCATCGGCCCTCGAACTGAGTACCTACTAGCTGGCTTTTATTCTTTGAGGGGAATCCCGAAATGCGCGCGAATTATCTCTTTACCAGCGAGTCTGTTGCCGAAGGTCATCCGGACAAGGTCTGTGACCGCATCTCCGACGAGATCGTCGATCTGGTCTACCGCGAAGCGGCCAAGACCGGCGTCAATCCATGGGGCGTGCGCATTGCCTGCGAAACGCTGGCGACGACCAACCGCGTCGTCATCGCCGGCGAGGTCCGCCTGCCGCCGAGCCTGATGAAGAAGGACAAGGACGGCAAGGACGTCATCAACCCGTCGAAGTTCAAGGCCGCCGCCCGCCGCGCCATCAAGGATATCGGCTACGAGCAGGACGGCTTCCACTGGAAGAAGGCCAAGATCGACGTGCTCTTGCACTCGCAGTCGGCCGACATCGCGCAGGGCGTCGATAGCGCCGCCGACCAGCAGGGTGACGAGGGCGCCGGCGACCAGGGCATCATGTTCGGTTATGCCTGCCGCGAAACGCCGGACCTGATGCCGGCCCCGATCTATTATTCCCACAAGATCCTGCAGCTGCTCGCAGTTGCCCGCAAGAAGGGCGACGGCGAAGTCGCCAAGCTCGGCCCCGACGCCAAGAGCCAGGTGACCGTGCGTTACGTCGACGGCAAGCCGTCGGAAGTAACCTCGATCGTGCTTTCGACCCAGCATCTCGACGAGAGCTGGGATTCGAAGAAGGTCCGCGCCGTCGTCGAGCCCTATATCCGCGAAGCGCTCGGCGAGCTGAAGATCGCTGACGATTGCAAATGGTACATCAACCCGACCGGCAAGTTCGTCATCGGCGGACCGGACGGCGATGCGGGCCTCACCGGCCGCAAGATCATCGTCGACACCTACGGCGGTGCCGCTCCGCATGGCGGCGGTGCATTCTCCGGCAAGGACACGACGAAGGTCGACCGTTCGGCCGCCTATGCCGCCCGCTATCTTGCCAAGAACGTCGTCGCCGCCGGCCTTGCCGACCGCTGCACGATCCAGATCTCCTACGCGATCGGCGTCGCCCAGCCGCTGTCGATCTATGTTGACCTGCACGGCACCGGCAAGGTTACGGAGGATCAGATCGAGGCAGCGATCCGCAAGAACATGGACCTTTCGCCGACCGGCATCCGCCGCCATCTCGACCTCAACAAGCCGATCTATGCCAAGACCTCTGCTTATGGCCATTTCGGCCGCAAGGCCGGCCGCGACGGCTCGTTCTCCTGGGAGCGCACCGACCTCGTGAAGGCGCTCAAGGAAAGCGTGAAGGCCTGAGATAAAGCATGACGGATATGGAACGCCGCGGCCGGGCGACCGAAGCCTTCTTCGGTCGCCGCAAGGGCAAGGCCCTGCGCGAACAGCAGGCCGAGACGCTGAACAGTCTCTTGCCGGCATTCCTGATCAATCTCTCAGCGGCTCCCCCGGAGCCGCTGACATCCCTCTTCCCGGTTCCCGTCGAAAGATTACGGCTGGAAATCGGTTTCGGCGGCGGCGAGCATCTGATCCACCGCGCGCTGGAGAGGCCTTCGACCGGCTTCATCGGCGTCGAACCCTTCGTCAATTCCCTGCAGAAGCTGCTGTCGCGCATAGGCGAGACGGGTGCCTCCAATATCCGCGTTTACAATGACGACGCGACGCAGCTGCTCGACTGGCTGCCGGACGGCTCACTCGATCAGATCGATCTGCTCTATCCCGATCCCTGGCCGAAGCGGAAGCACTGGAAGCGGCGTTTCGTCTCGAAAACCAATCTCGACCGCTTTCATCGCGCGCTGAAGCCCGGCGGCCTATTCTGCTTCGCCTCCGACATCGACACCTATGTAAACTGGACGCTGATCAAATGCCGCGACCATGGCGGTTTCGACTGGATCGCCGACAATGCAGCCGATTGGCTGACCCCCTATGAGGGCTGGCCGAGCACACGTTACGAGGCCAAGGCCCGCCGCGAGGGCCGGTCTTCGGCCTATCTGACTTTCAGGAAGATCTGAGGCTGGCGGCAAGTCGGCGAACACGCCGTGATGTTCATCGCTGCGAACAATCGCGTGGGACGCTTGCCTGATGAATTTCCGGCATCCGGATCTAGAATAGCTAAAGCCGACAACAGACCGGACTGAACGAGCTGCGCCCTCACTTGCGGCGCGCAGAGTTCCGCCGATGGACCGGTTGCCATTAGCGCTCACGCGACTATTTTCTGTGCTGGCCACCCTCCTCTCAGATGGAGAGACAATGACCGGGAGCAAGTCATGTGCCGAAATATAAAACCCCTGTTCAATTTCGATCCGCCAGCGACGGACGACGAGGTCCATGATGCCGCGCTCCAGTTCGTGCGCAAGGTGAGCGGAACGACGAAAGCGTCGAAGCGCAATGAGGTCGCATTCGAGCGCGCGGTCAATTCGATCGCGGCATGCGCCCGTGAGTTGCTCGATTCGCTGGAAACGTCTCAACCTCCTCGTGATCGCGAAGAGGTAGCGGCAAAGGCCCGCGCGAGATCGGCGGTTCGGTTCGCGTAAGAGAGCCCGTCGCGCGCGGGAGATCTCAATCAAGCCTCGAGTGGCCTACCTGACGGCTTTCGGCCCAGACTCACCGTCGCACAATCTGCTAGAGTGATCTAATGTTCGCGACCAATCCGTACGAGTTTCGCAGAGCAACCCTGGATGATCTCGCTTTACTGAAGGCCTGGCGGTCGAACCCGCATGTCCTGGAATGGTGGGGTTCTGGTGAGCCGTATGGTGAAGCAGAACTGGTTGATCCTCGGGTGGCTCGCTGGATCATTTCAATTAACGAACGGCCATTTGCGTTCTTGCAGGACTACACGGTCCACGGATGGGAAGATCACCATTTTGCCGGCCTTCCCAAAGGGTCGCGGGGAATTGATCAATATATCGGAGACCCCGAAAGGGTCGGCGTTGGACATGGTTCAGCGTTTATCGGAATGAGGATGCAGGCTCTTTTCGATGAGGGCGCACCTGTGATCGCGACCGATCCGCATCCAGACAATGAACGGGCGATAGCCGTCTACAAGAAGTTGGGGTTCGAACCGTCTGGACCACCCCAACAGACCGGATGGGGTTTGATCTTACCAATGCTGGCGACGCGGTAAGCAGAATGGATGCAACGGCAGCAAAGACTGCATAGTTGCCATAGCTCTATAAGGCTGGTGCAGATGCTGCCGAATCCTGGAATTTTCAACGTCATCGCGCATAAGGCGTCGAAAGAGCTACGCGCATATGTCGCGACATCCGTCCCGACCGCAGCGAAATCGAATAGAGCGACCGTGCACCGCAAGCAGTGAAACGCGACAGACGGTCTTGACGGTCAGTGCAGGCTGACCGTCTTCAATTCGTCCTCGGCAGCCTTGAAAAAGGTGCTGGAGCGGTTGTCCGTCAAAAGGATCGGCGTGCCGTCGGCGCCGAAGAGTGCCCAGAGATCGACGTTCGGATCGATATCCGGCGCTTCGGGAAAGCACTTGGCGACCTCATCGGTCCGCATTTTTCTGATATAGGCGACCTCGCCGTTGCCGATGTGGGCAAGCTCGGATTTGGTCAAGTGAGACGTGGCTTCTTTCATCAACATTCCTGTTCCTCCGGGAGAAGGGACCAACGGTTCGACAAACCGTTGTGCTACTGTGAGACCGAAATGTTAATTTTCTTGACCATGCGCGCGGGTTCCGGACGAATTAGATCGACGGAGAGCAGGCCGTTCTTCAGGGCCGCACCCAGCACCTGCATGCCGTCCGCAAGAACGAAAGTCCGCTGGAACTGACGGGCGGCGATGCCGCGATAGAGATAGTCCCGCTCGCCCTGTTCCACTTGGCGCCCGCGGATCACCAACTGGTTCTCCTCGGTGGAGACGTCGAGTTCCTCCTCGCTGAAGCCGGCCACGGCAAGGGTGATGCGCAGACGTTCCGGCGCGCCGCTGTCGGCGGCGATACGTTCGATATTATAGGGCGGATATCCGTCGCTCGCCTTGGAAATGCGCTCCAGCGTCTTTTCCATGGCATCGAAGCCCAGAAGCAGCGGACTGGCGAAAGGGGTAATGCGGCTCATCTCTTTTCAAGTCCTTGATGCAAGCGACCATCCCGGACCTTAACGGCAGCATCCGGATGGCGCTAATATGGGGAGAGGAGCCCGGCGCTGCAAGGCATCGGACGCGCCGCGCCGGCGTCACCTCTGATTTTAAGGCGATGGCGTCAGGCTCTTTCCTTGACAAAGCGCCTGCTGCCTCGCATCAAAACATGCCCGCGCGGATTGTGCTGATTTGTGACGGGACGTGAAGAAATCGGTGCATGCCCGATAACACGCAGTGCGAGGATGGAACGATCGGAATGGCAAGCGCAAGAAAGATCATCATCGACACGGATCCCGGTCAGGACGACGCGGCCGCCATCATGCTTGCCTTCGGCAGCCCTGATGAGCTGGAGGTGCTTGGAATCACCACAGTTGCCGGCAATGTGCCGCTTTCGCTCACCAGCCGCAATGCGCGCATCGTCTGCGAGCTCTGCGGCCGGACTGAGACGAAGGTTTTCGCCGGCGCCGACGCGCCGATCGCCCGCAAGCTGGTGACCGCCGAACATGTGCACGGCAAGACCGGCCTTGACGGTCCTGATCTCAGTGAGCCGACGATGGCGCTGCAGCCCGGCCATGCCGTCGACTTCATCATCGAGACGCTGCGCCGCGAGCCGGAAGGCACGGTGACGCTGTGCACGCTCGGGCCGCTCACCAATATCGGCATGGCCTTCCAGAAGGCGCCCGACATCGTCCCCCGCATCCGCGAACTGGTGATGATGGGCGGCGGCTTCTTCGAGGGCGGCAACATCACGCCGGCGGCCGAGTTCAACATCTATGTCGACCCCGAGGCCGCCGATATCGTCTTCCGCTCAGGCGTTCCAATCGTGATGATGCCGCTCGACGTGACGCATCAATTGCTGACCCGCAAGGACCGGGTGAAGCGCATGGCCGAGATCGGCACGGCGCCGGCAAAGGCCATGGTCGAGATGCTGGAATTCTTCGAACGCTTCGACATCGAGAAATACGGCTCCGACGGCGGGCCGCTGCACGACCCGACCGTCGTCGCCTACCTGCTGAAGCCGGAGCTTTTCAACGGCCGGGACTGCAATGTCGAGATCGAGGTCCAGTCCGAACTTACCGTCGGTATGACCGTCGTCGACTGGTGGCACGTGACCGAGCGCACGCGCAATGCCAGGGTCATGCGCCATGTCGATGCGGACGGCTTCTTCGATCTGCTGGTCGAACGCTTCGCCCGCATCTAAAACTTCGGTTTCCCTTCCTCGCGAGGAGGAAGGAAACGATCTCAGGCGTCCTTTTCGTCGAAGACGGAATTGGTTTCGGCTTCGGCCGGCTTGGGGCCGCCCTTGGCGACGCCGACCATGGCCGGGCGCAGCACGCGCTCGCCGATGGTGAAACCGGCCTGCACGACCTGCACGACCGTGTTGTTCGGCACGTCCGGGTTCGGCACCTCGAACATCGCCTGATGGAAATTTGGATCGAACTTCTGGCCAACCGGCTCCAGTTTGCGAACGCCGTGGCGCTCGAGAGCCGACAGCATGGCACGCTCGGTCATCTCGACACCCTCGATCAGCGTGCTCAGGCCGGCGTCTGCTGCAGCCTTTGTCTCCGGAGGGATGGCATCAAGCGCGCGGCGCAGATTGTCGGACACGGCGAGCATATCGCGGGCAAAACCCGCGACGGAATAGGACTTGGCATCCTTTACCTCGCGCTCGGTGCGCCGGCGCAGATTGTCCATCTCGGCAGCAAGGCGCAAATAGCGGTCGCGCAGCTCGCCGTTTTCGGCTTTCAAAAGCTCGATCGGGTCCGGCTGGGCGGGCTCTTGCTGCGCAGTTTCGTTCTCGACGTAGGCGGCAGCGTCGGCTGCGGCATCGGCCGCAGTTGCGTCAGGTCCGTTTTTCGTCGTGTCATCGGTCATGACGGTCTCCGGTTGGTGTCTTCAGATGCGCCCGATATCGAGGTTTGACCGAAAAAAATCAAGTCTGCGTGACAAAGAAGCGAAAATTCCGCGTGCCTGGCAGTTGCGTCAAAGCTGATTGCGCGAAAGGCGGGAGACGAGCTGGGCCGTATAGTCCACCATCGGCACGATGCGGGAATAATTGAGCCGCGTCGGGCCGATGACGCCGACGGCACCGACGATGCGATCGTCGTCGTCACGATAGGGCGCGACGATCAGCGACGAGCCGGACAGCGAGAAGAGCTTGTTTTCCGAGCCGATGAAGATGCGCACACCCGAACCGCTTTCGGCGAGATTGAGGATCTCGATCAGGCTGTCCTTCTTCTCGAGATCGTCGAACAGCAGGCGCAGCCGGTCGAGATCCTCGGCGCCGGCGAGGCCTTCGAGCAGGTTGGCGCGGCCGCGGATGATCAGCTGCGTCGGCTTTCCCTCGTCCGGGCTGCCGGCCCAGACAGCAATGCCGCGCTCGACCAGATCGCGCGACAGGGCATCGAGCTCGTGGCGGACGTCGTCCTTCAGCCGGCTTAGTTGTTTGCGGAGCTCCGGCAGGGTCTGGCCGGACATATGGGCATTGAGGAAATTCGCCGCCTCCGTCAGCTGTGAGGAAGTGACGCCCGCCGGCAGCTCGATGATGCGGTTTTCCACCTGATCGTGATCGCCGACGAGCACGGCCAGCGCCTTTGTCGGTTCGAGCCGGATGAACTCGACATGTTTCAGCACCGGATCGCTTTTCGAGGTGATGACGAGGCCGGCGCCGCGCGAAATGCCGGATAACATGCGGCTTGCCTCGTTCATCATCGATTCGACGGGATTGCCGCCGCTTTCGGCACGCACCTGACGGTCGATGTTGGCGCGTTCCTCGGCGGAGAGATCGCCGACCTGCATGAAGGCATCGACGAAGAAGCGCAGGCCGATCTGGGTCGGCAACCGGCCGGCGCTGACATGCGGCGAATAGATCAGGCCGAGCTCTTCGAGATCGCTCATGACGTTGCGCACCGAGGCCGGCGACAGCGACATCGGCAGGATTCGGGACAGGTTGCGCGAACCGAGCGGCTCGCCGCTTTCCAGATAACCTTCGACGATGCGACGAAAAATTTCCCGGGAGCGCTCGTCCAGCGCAGCTACGGCATCCGAAACCGACGTCGACCTGATGCCCATGAAGCTTTCGAACCCGCGCTGATGATACTTCCCGAAAATATAGTCAAACTAACACCCGTGGCAAAAGGGAATTTGCAAATGAGCGCCGCCAATCGTAGAAGCGGTCAAATAAACCCCAGGAGATAAGAATGCGGCCTTCAGGCAGAAAAATCGACCAGATGCGCAAGGTCTCGTTCGAGCGCAATTTTTCCAAGCATGCGGAAGGCTCCTGCCTGGTGAAGTTCGGCGATACGCATGTGCTCTGCACGGCGAGCCTCGAAGAAAAGACGCCGCCATGGCTGCGCAATACCGGCAAGGGCTGGGTCACGGCCGAATACGGCATGCTGCCGCGGGCGACCGGCGAACGTATGAAGCGCGAAGCCGCCGCCGGCAAGCAGGGCGGCCGTACCCAGGAAATCCAGCGGCTGATCGGTCGGTCGTTGCGCGCCGTCGTCGACCTGCAGGCGCTCGGCGAACGGCAGATCACGCTCGATTGCGATGTCATCCAGGCCGATGGCGGCACGCGGACAGCGTCGATCACCGGCGGCTGGATCGCGCTTTACGACTGCCTGAAATGGATGGAAAGCCGCAACATGATCAAGGTCGATCGGGTCCTGAAGGATCATGTCGCCGCCATTTCCTGCGGTATCTTCGCCAGCCAGCCGGTGATCGATCTCGATTACCTCGAGGATTCCTCGGCCGAGACCGATGCGAACTTCGTCATGACGGGCACCGGCGGGATCGTCGAGATCCAGGGCACGGCCGAAGGCACGCCGTTCAGCGAGGGCGAATTCACCTCGCTGATGCAGCTTGCCAGAAACGGCATCGGCGAACTGGTGGCGCTGCAGAAGCAAGCCGTCGAAGGATGAACCCCATGCTGGAAGGCATGTTGGAAACGGCGCTCTATGCGCGGGATCTCGACCAGGCGGAGGCGTTTTACGAAGACGTTCTCGGACTGGAAAAGATCGCCCGCGCCGCCAACCGGCATGTCTTCTTCCGCTGCGGGCCTGGCGTTCTGCTAATCTTCAACCCGGAGGAAACGGTGAAGCCGCCGGCGCCGGAAGCACTGCAGGTGCCGCCGCACGGCACGACCGGCCAGGGCCATGCCTGTTTCCGGGTGTCCGGCAGCAATATCGACGCCATGGCCGAGAAGCTGGCGGCGGCGGGTGTGGCGATCGAATCCGAGGTGCACTGGCCGAACGGCGGCCGCTCGATCTATTTCCGCGATCCGGCCGGCAACAGCCTGGAATGCGCAGAGGCTAAAATCTGGGGCATCGAACAGGATATCTGAATGCGCAAGCTTGAAACCAAGACCATCGTCGTCGCCAGCCACAATGCCGGCAAGATCCGCGAGATCCAGGAACTGATCGGGCCGCTCGGCTTCACTGCCAAATCGGCGGCGGAGTTGAATTTCGTCGAACCGGATGAGACCGGCACGAGCTTCGAGGAGAATGCGACGATCAAGGCGGTCGCCTCGGCCAATGCCGCCGGCATGCCGGCGCTTTCAGACGATTCCGGACTGGTGGTCGATGCGCTTGGTGGCGATCCCGGCGTCTACACCGCCAACTGGGCGGAGAGGGCCGACGGCACGCGCGATTTCGACATGGCGATGGCCAAGGTGGAAAAGGCGCTGCAGGATGCCGGCGCGACAACGCCGGAACAGCGCACGGCGCGTTTCATCAGCGTGCTCTGCCTTGCCTGGCCGGATGGGCACACGGAACTGTTCCGTGGCGAGGTGGAAGGCAGCGTCGTCTGGCCGCCGCGCGGCACACTGGGCTTCGGCTACGATCCGGTCTTCCAGCCCAAGGGCTACGACATCACCTTCGGCGAAATGAGCGGCGAGGAAAAACACGGCTGGACCGTCGGCAAGCCGCAAGCGCTGTCGCACCGGGCCCGCGCTTTCAAACTCTTTGTCGAAACCTGCCTGGAGGCATAAGGTCTGTCCGTGGGCACATCAGACACGCCAAGCCTGCTGCGCGATGCAGCACTTTTGCCCGATACCGGTGAGCCGGGCTTCGGCGTCTATGTGCATTGGCCCTTCTGCGCGGCCAAGTGTCCCTATTGCGACTTCAACAGCCATGTGCGCCACCAGCCTGTGGATCAGGAGCGCTTTACGGCCGCCTTCCTGACGGAGATGGCTGCAGTCCGGGCGATCAGCGGGCCGAAGACGGTGACGAGCATATTCCTCGGCGGCGGCACGCCCTCGCTGATGAAGCCAGAAACGGTCTCGGCCATTCTCGACGGCATTGCACGGCACTGGCATGTGCCTGCCGGCATCGAGATCACCATGGAGGCCAACCCTTCGAGCGTCGAGGCCGAACGCTTCCGCGGCTACCGGGCGGCCGGCGTCAATCGCGTCTCGCTCGGCGTGCAGGCGCTGAACGACCGGGATCTGAAATTCCTCGGCCGGCTGCATGATGTCGCCGACGCGCTGAAGGCGATCCGGCTGGCGCGCGACATTTTTCCGCGCATGTCCTTCGACCTGATCTATGCCCGGCCGGAGCAGACGGTCGAGGAATGGGAAAAGGAACTGAAAGAGGCGATCTCCTATGCAGTCGACCATCTTTCGCTCTATCAGCTGACCATCGAGGAAGGCACGCCCTTCTACGGTCTGCACAAGGCCGGCAAGCTGATCGTGCCGGATGGCGAGCAATCGGCGCTGCTCTACGAGGCGACGCAGGAGATCACCGCACGCGAGGGCATGCCGGCCTACGAGGTTTCCAATCATGCCCGGCCGGGTGCTGAAAGCCGGCATAACCTGACCTACTGGCGCTACGGCGATTATGCCGGCATCGGCCCGGGCGCCCACGGCCGGCTGACGCGTGGCCCGGAAAAGCTCGCGACGGCGACCGAGCGCAAGCCGGAAGCCTGGCTCGACATGGTCGAGCGCGACGGGCACGGCATTCTCGACGAGGAGCGGCTCGGCTTCGAGGAACAGTCCGACGAATTGCTGCTGATGGGGCTGCGGCTCAGAGAAGGCGTCGATCTTGCCCGCTGGCAGCAGCTTTCGGGCCGCGACCTCGACCCGAAACGCGAGGAATTCCTGCTCGAACACAAATTCATCGAGCGGATCGGCAATTCACGCCTGCGCTGCACGCCGTCCGGCATGCTGATCCTCGATTCCGTCGTCGCCGATCTCGCCTGCTGACACCCATACGGTGCGTGGATTTGCAGCGCGGCGACATTGAACATCACCGCCGCGCAAGAAGGCATGTCTCAGCCGTGGCTGGTGGCACCCGCCTTGAAGAGGCTGCCGGTCGGTGTCTTCAAAAACATCTCCAGCGGAATATGCTCCTGGTGCAGGAAGCCGGTCGCCGGCAGCAGGCCGTCGCGGACCATCTCGATGACGGCGACGACGGAGGCTGACGTCGTCCAGGCGATCGCCGTGCGGCGCGCCCCGGCAATCTCGATCGGGTAATAGGCGCGCACGAACTCCTTGCGGCGCAGGCTGCCATTCTCGGTGCCTTCGGCGGCGACATGGACATAGACGACATCGTCTTCAACCGGCGGCTTGGCATTGGTCAGGATCTCGCCGGCGAGCTTGCGCTTGTCGCGCATCAAAAGCTCGTGGAAGAAGAAGTTCATCAACTCCATATGGCCGGGATAACGCATGGTCTTGTAATCGAGATTGTCGATCTTGCCGAGCATGGTATCGCACATGGTGCCAAGTCCGCCCGACGTCGTGAAGGCTTCGAGCTTCACACCGCCGACATAGACGGTCTCGTGCCATTCCATCGGCGAGACGAGCTTGCGCACACCGCCCTCAATGACCTCGCAGTCGTTCAGATATTCGTTGACGACGCCCTCAGGCGACCAGTTGAAGGCATAGCCGAGCAGCCCGGTCGGATGCTGCGGCAAGGCGCCGACGCGCATGCGGATCGACCGGCAGCGATCGAAGCCGTCGGCCAGGCTTGCGCCGACGATGCCGACGAAACCCGGCGCCAGGCCGCATTGCGGCGCCATCAGGCCGCGGGCGGTCTTCGACAGCTCGATGATGAAATTGGTTGTGGGAACGTCTTCGGTCAGATCGAAATAATGGATGCCGGCAAGGTGGGCGGCGCGCGCCAATTCGATGTTCAAATGATAGGGCAGACAGGAGAGCACCGCCTCGACACTCGAGAGCAATTCGCCGATCACCTGCGGGTCGGAGATATCGCCGGTGCGGCACTTGAAGGGGACGTCGCTCAGCGGCAATTGCGCGTCGACCCCGATGACCTCGAAGCCGCCTTCATGCAACAGCGTCGCCGCCAGCCGTCCGACCTTGCCCAGGCCGAGAACGGCGATCTTTTCAAAACTCATTCATTCCTCCCATGCGCCGTTTTGGCCCTTCAGTCTTTGACATGCACGTCATGCGCGGGAGATATAGAATAAAAAACTTATAAAGGAAAACGGCCGGAATCGCTTCCGGCCGTGGATTTTTCGGAAAAACTAAAGCATGTCGCGCAAAAGTGTGCAGCGGTTTTGCGACAACGACATGCGTAAAAACAAAGACCTAAAGCGCGACAAGCGAATCTGAAAGATCGCGACGCGCTTTAGTCGATTATTCGTTGATCAGGCGCTTCAGAAGCTCGACTTCGTGCGAAAGCTTGGTGTCTCCCGAAATCAGCTCCTCGATCTTGCGCACCGCATGCAGCACGGTCGTGTGATCGCGTCCGCCGAACCGGCGGCCGATCTCCGGGAAGGAGCGCGGCGTCAGCGTCTTCGACAGATACATGGCGATCTGGCGCGGCTTGACGATGACGCGGGTGCGGCGGTTCGACACCAGTTCCTGGCGCGAAACGTTGTAGTGCCTTGCGACGATGCGCTGGATATCCTCGATGCGCACACGGCGCGGCTCGCCGGAGCCGACCAGATGGGCGAGCAGTTCGTCGACGCGTTCGATCGACAGGTTCGGCTCGAAGGAGCGGCGGAAGACCAGCTGGTTGAAGGCGCCTTCGAGTTCGCGGCCGCTGGCCGTGACGTTGCGGGCGACATGCTGGAGCAGTTCGGCCGGAATTTCGAGCGACGGATCTTCGAGCCGGGCGACAGCCAGGCGACGCTTGAGGATTTCGAGACGCATCTCGTAATCCGGCGCGTCGAATTCGATCGCCACACCGCCCTGCAGGCGCGAGCGAACGCGGGGGTCGAGCGACTCCAGCTCCCAGGGCGCACGGTCGGCGGCAACGACGACCTGCTTGGCGCTGTCGAGCAGCATGTTCAGGAGATGGCAGAATTCATGCTGGATCATCTTGCCCTGCAGGAACTGCATGTCGTCGATGATCAAGAGATCGATGTTGCGCAGCGAATCCTTCAGTGTCAGCGCATCATTGTCGCGGATCGCGGTGGCGAAACGCCACATGAAATATTCGGCCGTCAGATAGACGACGCGCAGAGCCCTGGGGTTCTGCACTGCTGCATTGGCGACCGCCTGCAGCAGGTGGGTCTTGCCGAGGCCGACGGACGAATGGATGAAGAGCGGGTTGAAGCGCACGGCGCCCTGACCAGCTTCCGCAATCGTCTTTGCAGCCGCAAGTGCGACCCGGTTCGAGCTGCCTTCGACGAAGGTGTCGAAGGTGAAGCGGCTATCGAGCGGCGAACCGAAGAGCGGCGAGCCAAAGCTTGCTGGCCTTGCGGCGGCAACAGCCGAAACCGCCTGCTGGACGGCCTGACCGGCCGGCTGCGCGCTTGTCGGGCGGCGCATCTGCGCGGGGGCGGCTGGTTCCGGCGCGACCGCCTCATCGAGCGCCTTGGTGCCGTGGCGCGTTGCCGTGCGCACCAGGACTTCGATTTTCAGAATTTCCGGATCCTCGGCCTGGAACAGACCGGTGATGAGATCGAGATAACGATTGTTGATCCACGACTTCAGGAAGGTCGTAGGAACCGAAAGGCGAACCACGCTCTTCGATACCGAATGCAGCTTCAGCCTGGCAAACCAGCTGGCATAGACGTCAGGACCGACCTGGGCCTTCAAGCGCGCGCTAACGCGCTCAAACAAAACGCTCTGCTTCATTTCCGCCTTTGCTTCGCCCGCTTCGAGGCGAATGGAGCCGAACGCTTGCGGTGCCGCATCCCCATTGTCGAGCCCGCCCGTCGTCATCGTATTCATCTGCATAATGCCGCCTTTCAATTCCACCGGGCGGCATCCGCTAAAACAGCCGCCCGATCATTCCCCGCTTTGGCGGGCTGACGGATCCTCATGAGCCGCTCGCCTGCCGGTTCACTCAAAACACTGGTCCCTCAATGGGACCGACGCAGAACTCCGTTGCAGGGGCCGCAATCATGCGGCAACCTTCATCGGCTTTCCGTGTCAGGCTGGCAGTCGAACCTCGTTTTCGGCCAACCAGCCCGAACGCAATATTACTTTAACCTTCTCCGGCGGCCTCGCCTTAAACGTGTGGCCACTGAAGGCACAAAACATCCCCGCTCCGTAACAGCCACGTTACGGCCCAAATCCGTCGAGTGCTTGAAAAAACGGAAGCGCAGGGCTCCGTAACAAAAGGCACAAACTCATCGCCCTGCCGACGTGGCAGTTAAAACCGAGCCTCTGCAGGTGATGTCCGCGCCCTCTGTTGAAAGCCATTTAGGCAGGATCAAAAGGCAATATCAACGATGAATTTTACGCAAAATTAACAAGCGGCCATTGACTCCGGCTGCCCTTTTCGGGCGTCACACCAGCGTCAAAAAAGAATCGCAGTTGAATCAAAGAGATTCCCCGTTCGGGCTATTTTGACACGCATTGAAAGAAAAAAAAATAAAATCCTCTTGACTCGCCTATGGTCCCGGAAGCTGGGGGCAGAGTCGCGCAGTGTAAAAGCATCCTTGCGCAAGCCATTGTTTCAAAACGCTTTTTCCTGTCATGGCGCTGACACGAAACAGTCGTGAGATTAACCATGCAGGGGCTGATCGGTTGAATCGAAAAAGCCCGGTAAAATTACCGGGCTAATCATAAAGAAGAAGTCCTTAACGGAAGATTACGCGGTCGTGGTGACCGAAAGAGCCTTCACACGAGCGGCCAGGCGCGAGACCTTGCGCGATGCCGTGTTGGAATGCAGCACGCCCTTGCTGGCGGCGCGGGCAAGCTCGGGCTGAGCCGCCAGGAAAGCTTCCTTCGCCTTGGCGGCGTCACCGGATGCGATGGCCTCTTCGACCTGGCGAACGAAAGTACGAACGCGCGAGCGACGAGCCTTATTGACGTCGGTACGGCGGGCGATCTTGCGGGTCGCTTTTTTCGCCGAAGTTGTATTGGCCATGGATGCCTCTCTCAAGAATTCGAACAAACTCCGCCATTACCGCGGGCCCTGCGGCCACAAAATCCAGCAATGCGGGAGCAATCGCGGAAAACCAAACCGGCTTTCCGAACCGTGGGCGGGCATATAACTCTAAAGCCGGCCCACGTCAACGCGGATTTTCAAGCTTTACTACCGGCAAGCGCCTAAAAGCATTCAACGGTGCGTAAAAGCAGGTTTGCGCTTCTCGACGAAGGCCGCCATGCCTTCTTTCTGGTCTTCCGTGGCAAAGAGACTGTGAAACAGGCGGCGCTCGAAACGCAATCCCTCCTCCAGCGTCGTCTCGAATGCGCGGTTGACCGCCTCCTTGGCCATCATCACCGAGGGGCGCGAAAGCGAAGCGATCTTTTCGGCTGCGGCAAAAGCCTCGTCGAGCAGGCGATCGGGCGCCACCACACGCGAAACGAGTCCCGATCGTTCGGCTTCCGCCGCATCCATCATCCGGCCGGTCAGGATGAGATCCATCGCCTTCGCCTTGCCGACGGCGTGCGTCAGCCGCTGCGAGCCGCCCATGCCGGGAATGACGCCGAGGGTGATTTCCGGCTGGCCGAACTTCGCCGTCTCCGAGGCGATGATGAAATCGCACATCATGGCGAGCTCGCAGCCGCCGCCGAGCGCAAAGCCGCTGACGGCAGCGATCACCGGCTTGCGGGCCTTAGCGACCTCATCCCAGCCGCTGATGAAATCACTCTTATAGATATCGGCGAACTCAAGCGGCTTCATCTCCTTGATATCGGCGCCGGCGGCAAAGGCGCGCTCGGAACCGGTCAGCACGATCGCCCCGACCGTCTCGTCGGCGTGGAAGGCGGCATAGGCCTCTCTCAGCTCCTTCAGGACGGTGGAGTTCAGCGCGTTCAGCGCCTGCGGGCGGTTCAGCGTGACGAGGCCGACATTGCCTCGGGTTTCGACAATCAGGGTCTCATAGGCCATGCTGTTCTCCCGGTTTCTCACTCTTGCTTCTGGCAGGCTTACTTCTGGCAGGTGGCGCAATAGAAGGTGGAGCGACCCGCCTGGACGATGCGGCCGACCGTACCGCCGCAGCCGGGCGTGCGGCAAGCCTGACTTTCGCAATCATAGACGGAGAAGGAATGCTGGAAATAGCCGAGCGATCCGTCGGTCTGGATATGGTCGCGCAGCGACGATCCGCCGGCGGCGATCGCATCGGCGATGACGTCGCGGATCGAGGCGACGAGCAGCTCGAGCTGCGCCTTCGGCCGGCCAGTCGCCGTCACCAGCGTGCCGGCGGCGCGGATCGGCGAAAGATGCGAGCGCCAAAGCGCTTCGCAGACATATATATTGCCGAGGCCGGCAATATTCTTCTGGTCAAGCAGCGCGCTCTTCAGCGGCTGCGCCTTGTCCCGAAAGCGTTCGGCCAGATAGGCGGCGCTGAGCTCGTTTCCCGTCGGCTCCGGGCCGAGATCGCGGAAAAAGGGATGGGCGGCGAGATCGGCGCGTCCCACCATATCCATGAAGCCGAAACGGCGCGGATCGTTATAGACGACGCGGCGGGGGCCGCTGGCCGCTTGCAGATGGAAGACGACGTGATCGTGCTTCTCGTCCTTCGAGCGGGCATGGTGGAATTCGCCCGGCATGCCGGAGGCAGCCCCCTCCTCGATGTGGCCCTCCTCAATTCGGAAGGAACCGGACATGCCGAGATGCGAAATCAGCGTGTTGCCGTCGTCGAGATCGACCAGCAGATATTTGGCGCGACGGCCAAGGCTGACGATGGTGCGGCCGGAAACCCTGTCCGCGAAAGCATCGGGAAAGGGGAAGCGCAGATCGCCGCGGCGCAGCTCCAGCCTGGTGACGCGCGTGCCCTCCATCGCCGGCGTCAGGCCGCGTTTCACCGTTTCGACTTCTGGCAATTCCGGCATCTTAACCCATCTATCTCTAACGTGTTTCAACCGACGACGATGTGCGCTATAGCGCCAGTGTGCCGCGGAAAACGCGGCCCATAGATAACGTCGCGCGCGGTCTTTCGCTATGGCCGTCGCGCCCGAATCTTCAGGAACGGAGCAGTCTGATGTCAGAAAGCCGCACTTCCGCCGATGGCGGTATGGAGACCTCCTACGGCTTCCGCGAGGTGCCTGACGGCCAGAAGCAGGGCCTGGTCAACCAGGTGTTCCACAAGGTCGCCAAGCGCTACGACATCATGAACGACGTCATGTCGATGGGCATGCACCGCGTCTGGAAGGATGCGATGATCTCGGCGCTGAACCCGCGCAAGGAGGCTGGCTACAAGGTGCTCGACGTTGCCGGCGGCACTGGTGATATCGCCTTCCGCATCGTCGAGGCGTCGGGCAGACAGGCGCATGCCACGGTGCTCGACATCAACGGTTCGATGCTCGGCGTCGGCGCCGAGCGGGCGGAAAAGAAGAAGCTTTCCGGCAATCTCACCTTCGTCGAGGCGAATGCCGAGGAACTGCCTTTCGAGGCAGGCAGCTTCGACGCCTATACGATCGCCTTCGGCATTCGCAACGTGCCGAGGATCGATGCGGCGCTGTCTGAGGCCTATCGCGTCTTGAAGCGCGGCGGACGGTTGCTGGTGCTGGAATTTTCCGAAGTCGATATGCCGCTTCTCGACAAGATCTACGACGCCTGGTCGTTCAACGCCATTCCGCAGTTCGGCAAGGCGATCACCGGCGATGCCGAACCCTACCAATATCTGGTGGAATCGATCCGCAAGTTCCCGAACCAGGAGAATTTCGCGGCAATGATCCGCCAGGCCGGCTTTTCGCGCGTCACCTTCACCAATTATACCGGCGGCATCGCCGCACTCCATTCCGGCTGGAAGCTCTGACGCATGACGCCGAAAAGTGTAGAGCGGTTTTCGAATAGCGTCGCGCGAGAATCAAGCAGAACATGAGTACTTTCGGCGCATATTTCCGCCTTTGGCGCGTCGGCTGGGTGCTCGTGCGTGAGGGTGTCGTGTCAGCCCTTCCTTCCGAAGGGTTGCCGCCTCCGGTCGCGCTCGCCAAATCCTTCGTCACGATTTTCGAGCGAAGCAAGGCGCGGCATCAAAAGCGCAGCGACCGTTTGGCCCAGGCGGTCGAGCGGCTCGGTCCCTCCTATGTCAAGATCGGGCAGTTCCTGGCGACGCGGCCGGATGTCGTCGGCGTCGAATTCGCCAATGACCTGTCGCAGCTTCAGGACCGGATGGCCTTCTTTCCCTCGGCAGCCGCCAAGGCCAATATCGAAGGCTCGCTCGGACGGCCGATCAGCGAGCTCTATGCGAGCTTCGGCGATCCGATCGCCGCCGCCTCGATCGCGCAGGTGCATCCGGCCGAGGTCGATAGCGCCGAAGGCCGGAAGAAGGTCGCCGTCAAGATCGTGCGGCCCGGCGTGCGCCAGCGCTTTGCCCATGACATCGAGGCAATGTATCTCGTTGCCCATCTGCAGGAGCGTTTCCTGCCATCCAGCCGGCGGCTGCGGCCGGTCGAGGTGACGAAGACGCTGGAGCAGACGACGAAGGTGGAGATGGATCTTCGCCTGGAAGCGGCCGCTCTTTCCGAGATCGCCGAAAATACCGAAAAGGACCCGGGTTTCCGCGTGCCGAAGGTCGACTGGGAGCGCACCGGGCGCGACGTCATCACCATGGAGTGGATCGACGGCACGCGGATGTCCGACGTCGAGGGCCTGCGCGCTGCGGGCCACGATCTCAACCTGCTTGCCGATACGCTGATCCAGTCGTTCCTGCGCCACACTCTGCGCGACGGCTTCTTCCATGCCGACATGCATCCGGGCAATCTCTTCGTCGATGCGGGCGGCATGATCGTCGCCGTCGACATGGGCATCGTCGGGCGGCTGGGCAAGAAGGAGCGGCGGTTCCTCGCCGAAATCCTCTATGGCTTCATCACCCGCGACTATATCCGCGTCGCCGAGGTGCATTTCGAGGCCGGCTATGTGCCCGGCCACCACAATGTCGAGAGCTTCGCCCAGGCGATCCGGGCGATCGGCGAGCCGATCCATGGGCAGCCGGCCGAGACGATCTCGATGGGCAAGCTGCTGACGCTGCTGTTCGAAGTGACCGAACTCTTCGACATGGCGACGCGGCCGGAGCTGGTGATGCTGCAGAAGACCATGGTCGTGGTCGAAGGCGTGTCGCGCATGCTCAATCCGCGCTTCAACATGTGGAAAGCCTCCGAGCCTGTCGTCGGTGACTGGATCCGTACCAATCTCGGGCCGAAGCGGATCGCCACCGATATCAAGGACGGCCTGAAGGCGGCGGTCAAGCTCGCCGAGGCCGTACCGGAAATCGCGGCAAAAACCGAAAAATTCCACCACCAGCTTCTGCACATGAGCGAGCACGGTTTGCGTTTCGATGCTGAGACGGCGGATGCGATCGGCAAGGCCGAAGCGCGGCACAACCGCTCGGCCAAGATTGCTTTGTGGGTCATCGCATTGACGCTTCTCTATATTGCCTGGATGCTGAGCTGACCGCCTGCCAAAAACATGCTGTGTTCGGCATTTGGGATATCCCATATGACGGAGGGCTCGCTTAGTCTCACTTTTAAGGAGATAGGCACATGAAGCACGAACGCCTTGGCATCGAACTTTCCGGACGACCGCTCGGTTTTGCCGAGATGGTAACGATTGGTGCGGGCAAGGCTGCGATTTCCGCTTCGGCGACAGGCATGGCCCGCATAGCGATCGCCCGCGAGATCGTCGAGGATGCCATTGCCTCCGGCATGCCGGTCTACGGCTCGACGACAGGCGTCGGCGCCATGAAGGATGTGGAGTGGTCGGCCGACGAACTCGACACCTTCAATCTCGGCCTGGTGCGCGCCCATCATTTCGGCACAGGCACCCCCTTTTCCTGCAATATCGTGCGCAATGCCATGGCGATCCGTATCAATACGGCGCTGACTGGCCAGGTCGGTTGCACGCCGGAGCTGATCCAAGCCTATATCAGGATGCTCGAAGCTGATCTCATCCCGGTCGTGCGCCGTACCGGCTCGATCGGCTGTGCGGATATCGGCCTGATGGGACAGATCGGCGCAGTGCTGACCGGCGTCGGCGAAGCGATCTATCGCGGCAACCGGATGCAGGCGGCCGAGGCTTTCCAGGCGGCCGGGCTGGAACCGATGCGGATGGCGCCGCGCGACAGCCTCGCTTCGCTCAGCATCAATGCGGTGAGTTTTGCCTCGGCAGCGGAAACGACGCGCAACGCCGCGGCCTCGATCCGCGTCCTGCTGGCGACGGCGATGATGGCAGCCGGCGCGCTTGGCGCTTCCCGCGATCCCTGGAAGGCGGTCCGGCATGTCGGAACGGCGCGCGAAGCGCTGATCGGCGCCTGGCTCTGCAATGCCTCCGACGAATGGAACTGGCCTGTGGCCACGCATGTGCAGGATCCGCTCAGCCTGCGCATGATCGCCCAGGTGTTCGGCGCGGTGATCGAAAACCTCTTATCGACCGGCCACAAGATCCTTGCCGCCACCGGGCGCTCGGACGACAATCCCGTCGTGGTCGAAGGCCGGGTGATGACGTCAGGCGGCTCGCTGCCGCTCGATGTGACGATCCTGCTCGAATCGGCAGCGCTGTGCATGGCGCATGCGGCGCGCAACGCCTTCAACCGCTGCGTCATTCTCGGCAATGGCCAGCGGCGCGACCTGCCGGTCAATCTGGTGCCGCCGGGGCGGATTGCCACCGGTTTCGGGCCGATCATCAAACTTGCCGGCGAGATCTTCTCGCGCGTCCTGTCGATGTCCAATCCCGTGTCGGCCCAGTCGCTGGTCGTCGCAGCCGGGCTCGAGGATGAGGCGGCCTTCCTGCCGCTCGTCATCGAACGCTTCGACCGGCAGATGCGGGCGCTGAAGCGCCTCGCAGCACTCGAGGCGCTGCTGTCGGCCCAGGCGATCGATATTCTCGGCGATGAACCAAAGGGTGTCGCCGCCATGCTCTACGCGGTCGTGCGCAAACATGCGGATTTCTATACGGTCGACCGGCCGCTTTCGGCTGAAGTGGAGGCGATCGAGGAGGAACTTGGTTCGGACGAATTCGTTACGAAGCTGACCGAGCAGGTTCCGATCGCCTCCTTCGACGATTTCTTCGCCCTCGGCTCGCTGGAGCGCATCGAGGAACGGCTGACCCATCACGAGCCGGCAGCAGTCTGATTTCCAGTTACGGAGGAAGCAGCATGGACTTCGATCTCGTTCTGCAGGGCACAGTGGTGCTGCCGGACCGCATTGTCGAAGAGGGCTATGTCGCCGTGCGCGACGGCAAAATCGCCGAAGTCGGCCTCGGCGTGCCGCCTGCGGGCCGCGAACGGCACCTGCTCGGAAAAGCGCTGATCCTGCCCGGTGCGATCGACGCGCAGGTGCATTCGCTTTCCCAGAAAGACCAGGAGGATTTCCTCTGGTCGACACGATCGGCAGCGGCCGGCGGGGTGACAACAATCGTCGACATGCCCTATGACGAGGGCAATCTCGTCTGCTCGGCAGCGGCGGTGAAGCGGAAGATCGATCATGCCGGTCCGCAGGCGCGGGTCGATTTCGCGCTTTATGGCACCATCGATCCGGAAGAAGGCCCGGCGCGGATCCGTGAAATGGTGGAGGCAGGCGTCGCAGCCTTCAAGTTTTCGACCTTCGGCACCGACCCCAAGCGCTTTCCGCGCATTCCGCCGGCCCTGCTCGACGCCTGCTTTGCGGCGATCGCCCCGACGGGACTGACGGCGGGCGTGCACAATGAAGACGACGAGGCGGTGCGAACTTACATGGAGCAGGTGAAGGCGAGCGGCATCTCTGATTGGCGGGCGCACGGCCTGTCGCGGCCGCCGATCACCGAGCTGCTGGCGATGCATACGATCTTCGAGACGGGTGCTCATACCGGCTGCCCGGCGCATGTGGTGCACTGCTCGCTCGGGCGCGGCTACGATATTGCGCGCGCCTATCGCCGCGACGGCTTTGCGGCGACGGTGGAATGCTGCATCCACTACCTGACGCTCGACGAGGAAGACGACGTGAAGCGCCTCGGCGGCAAGGCGAAGATCAATCCACCCGTGCGGCCGCGCGCCGAGGTGGAGACGCTCTGGCGGAAGGTAGCCGACGGCGATGTCTGGCTGGTCTCGACCGATCACGTCAGCTGGTCGGAAAACCGCAAGACCAATCCCGACATGCTCGCCAACGCCTCCGGCGTTCCCGGTCTCGAGGTGATGGTGCCGCTTTTCGTCAAAGGCGCTACAGAACGCGGCATTCCTTTGACATGGGCAGCCAGGCTGATGGCGGAAAACCCGGCGAAGCATTTCCGGCTCGACCATATCAAGGGCGCGCTGACCCCGGGCAAGGATGCGGATATCACCGTGCTCGAGCCGCGCGACAGCGTCTATGATGCCGCAGCGAGCGGCAACAACGTCGTCGGCTGGAGCCCCTATAACGGCATCCGCCTGCCCTGGACGGTTTCCGCCACCTATCTCAGGGGCGAAAAGATCGCCGAGGGCGGAAAAGTGCTGGCCGAGCCCGGCAACGGCCGCTTCGTACGGCCGCTGCCGCGCCAGGTCATTGCGGGAGCTGAAACATGAGCCGCAATCTTCCCGTCAATGCCGGCCGGATCGCTGACGATATCGATACGCTGGCCGGGATCACCGAGCCGGGGCATCCCTGGACGCGACGGGCCTTCTCGCCGCTCTTTCTCGACGGGCGGGCCTATATCGAAGCGCGGATGAAGGCGGCGGGGCTGGAAACGCGGATCGATGCCGCCGGCAATCTGATCGGCCGGCGGACAGGCCGGAAACCGTGGCTCGGCACGATCATGGTCGGCTCGCATTCCGACACGGTGCCGGATGGCGGCCGCTTCGACGGTATTGCCGGCGTCATCTCGGCGCTGGAGGTGGCGCGGGCGCTTGTTGACCAGAATATCGAGCTCGATCACGATCTCGAAATCGTCGATTTCCTCGCCGAGGAGGTCAGCATCTTCGGCGTGTCCTGCATCGGCAGCCGCGGCATGACCGGCCAGTTGCCGGAGGCCTGGCTTTCGCGCGTCAGCGACGGGCGCGACCTGGCCGAAGGCATCGCCCAGGTCGGCGGCAGACCCGATGTGCTGATGCAGCAGAACAGGCCCGACATAGCGGGCTTTCTGGAGCTTCATATCGAACAAGGCCCGGTGCTCGAAGCTGAAAAAGAGGATATCGGCATCGTCACCGCGATCTCGGGCATCACCCGCATCGAGATCACCGTCGAAGGGCGGGCCGACCATGCCGGCACGACGCCGATGGACCGGCGGGCGGATGCGCTGGTGGCGGCATCGCAGCTGGTGCTCGACATCCGCAACGCCGCCGCAGAGCTTGCCAAAACACCGGGCCATTTTGCAGCAACGGTTGGCGAATTCCGCATCGAGCCGAATGCCGCCAATGTCGTGCCGTCGAAGGTGGCGCTGCTGATCGATGGGCGCGCGGAAATCCGCGCCGACATGGAGGCTTTCTGCCGCTGGCTCGACGGCCATGTCGAAAAGCTGGCAGGCGCCTACAGCGTGACGATCAAGACGCCGAACCGGGTATCCGACAATCTACCGACGCCTGGCGATGCCGGGCTGCTGTCGACGTTGGAGGCTGCCTGCGAGCGGGTCGGCGCGAAACACCAGCGCATGGCCTCCGGCGCAGGGCACGACACGGCCTGGATCGCCAAGGTGGCGCCGGCGGCGATGATCTTCGTGCCTTGCCGGGAAGGCCGCAGCCATTCGGCCGACGAATGGGCTGACAATGACGATATCGCGCTTGGCGCCGCCGTGCTTTTCGAAGCGGTGCGCGAAATGGACAAGGGCTTGAATCAGGAGAGGGCGAATGGGACGCATACTCGTTGAGAAGGACGTGGAAGCTGCCGTCAAGGGCGGCTCCGTCTATGCATCCGGCGGCGGCGGCTGGGCCGATCACGGCCGGATGCTCGGGCTTGCCGCTGTCAATGTCGGCAAGCCGGAGCTGGTCTCGATCGACGAGCTGAAGGACGAGGAGTGGATCGCAACCGCGGCCGCGATCGGCGCACCGGCCTCCACCACCCCCTGGGAAATGCAGGGCATCGACTATGTGAAGGCGGTGCAATTGCTGCAGGAGACGCTGGGCGAAAGGCTGTCCGGGCTGATCATCGGCCAGAACGGCAAGTCCTCGACGCTGAACGGCTGGCTGCCATCGGCGATCCTCGGCACCAAGGTGGTCGACGCCGTCGGCGATATCCGCGCACATCCGACGGGCGACATGGGCTCGATCGGCATGGCCGGATCGCCCGAGCCGATGATCCAGACCGCTGTCGGCGGCAATCGGGCCGAAAACCGTTATATCGAACTGGTGGTGAAGGGTGCGACGGCGAAGATCTCGCCGGTGCTGCGGGCTGCGGCCGACCAATCCGGCGGCTTCATTGCCAGCTGCCGTAATCCGCTCCGAGCCTCCTATGTCCGCACCCATGCGGCACTCGGCGGCATCTCGATGGCGCTTGCGCTCGGCGAAGCGATCATCGCGGCGGAGAAGCGCGGCGGATCTGCCGTCATCGACGCGATCTGCAAGACGACGGGTGGCCATATCCTTGCCGAAGGCGTCATCACCCGCAAGGACGTCGTCTACACCAAGGAAGCCTTCGACATTGGCACGATCATCGTCGGCTCGGGCGGAACATCGGTGACGCTGCATGTGATGAACGAATATATGGCGGTGGACGACGCGGGTGGCGGGCGGCTAGCGACTTTCCCCGCCGTCATCACCACGCTTTCACCGGAGGGCGAGCCGCTTAGCGTCGGCCAGCTACAGGAGGGCATGCATGTCTTCATCCTGCATGTGCCGATGGAGATCATTCCGCTGTCGGCAAGCGTGCTCGATCCGACCGTCTATCCCGTCGTCGAAACGGCGATGGGGATCGAGATCGCACGTTATGCACTGGCGACGAAGGCCTGAGCCCGTGGCGCGCGATCCCGGCCTCGAAGAACTGATGCGTGAGGAACTCGGCGATCGGCCGGGCCTTGCCGAAAAATCCATGTTCGGCGGCTGGGCCTTCATGCTGAATGGCAATCTTCTCTGCTGCGCGCGCCATGACGGCATGCTGATCCGCCTCGGCAAGGGCGATGACGGCTGGGCGCTGGCTCTGCCGGGCGTGATCCAGATGCTGTCGGGCGAGCGGGTGATGCATGGCTGGGTGCGCGGCAATGCCGAAGTTTACGGCGACGATGCTCTGAGACGGCGTCTGCTCGATGCAGCACTTGCCTATGTGGAATCGCTGCCGAGCAAATAGAAAAACGAGGAACCCACGATGCCGAAGGCCAATCCACGTCATCCGAAATTTCCGATTCCCGGCGGGCCGGAACTGCGGGCCAAAGGCTGGCGGCAGGAGGCGCTGCTGCGGCTGCTCGAAAACGTGCTCTCCGTCGGTGAGGATCCCGACAATCTGATCGTCTATGCCGCGCTCGGCAAGGCGGCCCGCAACTGGGCGGCGCACAGAGGCATCGTCAAGGCGCTGACCGAGATGGAAGAGAACCAGACGCTGCTCATCCAGTCCGGCAAGCCGATCGGGCTCGTTCGAACGCATGCCAAGGCGCCGCTCGTCATCATGGCGAACTGCAATATCGTCGGGCAATGGGCAAAGGCCGAAGTGTTCTACGAGCTGCAGCGCAAGGGACTGATCTGCTGGGGCGGGCTGACGGCCGGCGCCTGGCAATATATCGGCAGCCAAGGCGTCATCCAGGGCACGTACGAGATCTTCATGCGCATTGCCGAGCGGCGCTTCGGCGGCGATCTCCTCGGCCGGTTCGTGCTAACGGCCGGTCTTGGCGGCATGGGCGGAGCGCAGCCGCTCGCCGGCCGCATGGCGGGGGCTGCGATCCTCTGTGTCGACATCGATCCGGAGCGGGCCCGCAAGCGCCAGCAGATCGGTTATCTCCAGGAAATCGCGCCCGATCTCGACACCGCCCTTCAGATGATCGATGCGGCGGTGAAGGATAAGCGGGCGCTTTCCGTCGGGCTCGTCGGCAATGCGGCGGAAGTCTATCCCGAGATCGCCCGGCGCGGCATCGTGCCCGATATCGTCACCGACCAGACCTCGGCGCATGACCTCGTCTACGGTTACGTGCCGAAGGGCATGAGCCTCGACCAGGTCAAGGGCCTGCGTGACGACGGCCAGGGGCAATTGATGGCGGCAAGCCGCGCCTCGATCGTAGACCATGTGACGGCGATGCTGGAATTCCAGAAGCGCGGCTCGGAAGTCTTCGACAACGGCAACCTGATCCGCACACAGGCGAAAGAGGGCGGCGTCGCCAATGCCTTCGACATTCCGATCTTCACCGAAGCCTATCTCAGGCCGCTGTTTGCCCGGGCGATCGGCCCATTCCGCTGGATGGCGCTATCGGGCGAGGAGAGCGATATCGCCCGGATTGACGACCTGCTGCTCGAGATGTTCCCCGACAACAAGATCATAACCAACTGGATCCGGCTGGCGCGCGAGCATGTGCCCTTCGAAGGGCTGCCGGCCCGCATCGCCTGGCTCGGCCACGGCGAACGCACGGCACTCGCAAGGCGCGTCAACGCGCTGGTTGCGAGCGGCGAACTCAAAGGCCCGGTCGCCTTCTCCCGCGACCATCTCGACGCCGGCGCCATGGCGCATCCGAATATCATGACTGAGGGGATGAAGGACGGCTCGGATGCGATCGCCGACTGGCCGCTGATCGATGCGATGATGCTCTGCTCGTCGATGGCCGATCTGGTCGTCATCCATTCCGGCGGCGGCGGTTATGCGGGCTATATGACGAGCTGCGGCGTCACCGTCATCGCCGACGGCACGGATGCCGCCGACGAACGGCTCGACCATGCGTTGACCAACGATACGGCGCTTGGCGTCATGCGTTACGCCGATGCCGGTTATGAGGAGGCGCTGGACGAGGTGGCGAAGAAGGACGTGCCCTATATCCGGCTTGGTTGATCAAAAATTGCTGTATATCGTTGTCACATCTCATCGGGAGTCATGACATGGAAACAGCAAAGATCTTCTGGTCGGGGTGTTCTCAAGCCGTCCTGCTCCCCAAGGAATTCCGTTTCGACGGCGACAGCGTCGCCATTCGACGGCAGGGGCGTGCGATCATTCTCGAGCCGATTTCCGATGATTGGGACTGGCTTGCCGACCTGGCCGGTCCGGTCGATGCCGATTTTGCAACAGCGGTGGAAGAACAGCCTGCTGGGCAGGAGTGATCCAAACTGGGCTTCTTCAAATGAAGTAGCCGGTTGACGCGAGTGCCGTCATTCCAAATGATGAAGGGCAACGATCGTCTCGTCGCAAAACTGGGCAAACACCCGCAAATCTTCGACGGATCGGCTGGAGCCGAGCAGCGCGTCAGGCGATCAGATTGGAGACTTCGAGGAGGTTGCCGTCGGGGTCTCTGAAATAGACCGAGCGCAGACGTCCGGTCGCACCGGTGCGCTCGACGGGACCCTCTTCGATCGCAACGCCCGCGGCCTGTAGATCAGCGAAGACGTCGGCAAGCGGTGTCTCGGCGATGAAGCAGAGGTCGCCGGAGCCGGATGTGGGATGTCTCGCCTTGGGATCGTATTCGTGACCGGCCTGGTGCAGGTTGATCTTCTGGCCGCCGAATTTCAGCGCCTTGCGGCCCTCTGCAAAGGTTTCGACCGACATGCCGAGGATGCGGGAATAGAAATCGCAGGTGATGGCGATATCGGCGACGGTCAGCACGAGATGGTCGAGGCGGTCTATGCGGATCATGCTTTTCTCCTCGCGAGGTGCTGGGCAAAACAGGCGGAAGCAAAGGCCAGCGCCAGCATGGCAAGCGTGAAGATAACGACGGCGGCCCAGCCTTCAACAGCGAAGAACCAGCCGCCCGCCGAACCCATGAGGCTGGAGCCGACATAATAGGCGAGCATATAGAGCGACGAGGCGTGGCCTTTGGTGCCATGGGCCAGTCTGCCGACAAGGCCGCTGGCGATGGAATGGCTCATGAAGAAGCCGGTCGTCAGCACTGTTATACCGAGGATGATGATCGGGAGAGAGGCTGCGAGCGTCAGCGCGCTGCCGGCGGCGGTGAGTACCAGACCGAAGAGAAGCACGGAAAAGTGCCCGATCCGGTCTCCGAGCAGACCGCCGATCGAAGAGGCGCCGATGCCGAAGAGATAGACGGTGAAGATCAGTCCGAGTTCGGTCTGGTTGAGGTCGTAAGGCGGCGCCATGAGGCGGAAACCGGCATAATTGTAGATCGTCACGAAGGAGCCCATCGCCAGGAAAGCGATGGCGAAGATGAAGGGCAGCGCCGGATTGCTGAGATGGCCGAGCCAGGCTTTTGCATGAAAGCGCGGATCGAAGCCCGGCCGGCGGACGAAATTGCTTGACGGCGGCAGGAGGGCGATGAAGCCGATCGCGGCGGCAAGACCGATGGCGCCGATGAGAAAAAGCGCCGGACGCCAGGTGAGATATTCGGCGAAGATACCGGTCAGCACGCGGCCGGACATGCCGCCGAAGGCCGTGCCGCCGACATAGAGGCCCATGGTGGCGCCAAGGCCGCGCGGATCGATTTCCTCGGCGAGATAGGCCATGGCGACAGCCGGCACGCCGCCGAGAACGAGACCCTGCAGGGCGCGGATGACGAGCAGAAGGTGCCAGTTCGGGGCAAAGGCCGTGGCGATGGTCAGCAATGCCGCGCCGACCAGCGATATCGACATCAGGCTGCGGCGGCCAAGGCCTTCCGAGACGGCGGCGGCACAGACGATCGCGACCGCGAGGAAACCGGTGGAGAGCGAGAGGGACAGCGAGCTTTCGGCCGGACTGACGGAGAATTGCTGCGAGAAGATCGGCAGCAGCGGCTGCACGCAATAGAGCAGCGAGAAGGTGGAGAAGCCGGACAGGAAGAGCGCCAGGCTGGCGCGGCGATAGGCGCCGGTGCCACGGATCAGGTAGTGTTTTTGCCCTGGGATCGCGGTTGTCTCGGCGGTATTCGCGGCATGCGCTGACGTCGGCATGTGTTCATCCTTCCGACCTCCGATCTAGTCAACGCCGCTCCATTTGTCCAATATATGACACTGGCGATTTCGATATGTTTTGGAGATGGCGATGGAGTTGCGGCACCTGAGATATTTCCTGGCAGTGGCGGAAGAAGGCAATTTCACCCGTGCCGCCGGCAAGCTCGGCATCGGGCAGCCGCCGCTCAGCCAGCAGATCCGCGACCTGGAAAGGGAAGTGGGCGCGGCGCTGTTTCATCGCGTCCCGCACGGGGCCGAATTGACGGCGGCGGGCGTGGCCTTCCTCGGTGAGGCGAAGGCATCGCTGGCAGCGGCGGAAAAGGCGAAGCTTGCGGCGCAAAGCGCCAATCGCGGCGAGACCGGCTGGCTGTCGCTCGGCTTCACAGCCTCCTCCGCCTTCAACCCCGTGGTCAGCACGACGATCCGCCGCTTTCGCGCGCGCTGGCCGGAGGTGCGGCTGTCGCTGACGGAAATGAATACGCTGGCGCTGATGCAGAAGCTGGAAGGAGGCGAGCTCGACACCACTTTCATGCGCCCCAGCCTCGACGATCCCGCCGGTATCCGGCTGCGGCGGCTGCCGGATGAGCCGATGGTGATTGCCCTGCCCGCCAGCCATCCCTTGGCACGGCGCAGCAAGCTACCGCTTGCGGCGCTGGCAGACGAACCCTTCATCCTCTTTCCCCGGCTCGTGGGCTTGAGTCTCTACGACGATGTCGTGCTCGCCTGCCGCAAGGCGGGATTCGAGCTGACCGTGGCGCAGGAGGCGCCGCAGATTTCCTCGGTCGTCAATCTGGTAGCGGCCGATCTCGGCGTCTCGATCGTGCCGGCCTCGATTTCACAGATCAAGCTCGAAGGTGTGGTCTACCGGCCGATCGAGGGACCGCCGGCCGTGGCGCGCCTGGCGTTGGCAATCCCGAAAACACACCGCTCGCCGGTTACCGAGAACCTGATGAGCCTGCTGAACTCGTGAATTAGCCCACCGGATCCCAATAAGGCGGATCGCCGAAGCTCTTCTTCAGGTGATCGGCGATGGCGCGAAGCTTGGCGGAGGGATTTCGCCCCTCGGGATGGGCCATATAGATGAATTCGGTCTCCGGCTTGTGGCCGACATCGATTTCGGCAAGCCGGCCCTCGCGGATGGCCGGGCCGGCGATGAAGGCAGGCAGCAGCGCGATGCCGAGCCCGGCAATCGCGGCGTCGCGGAGCATATCGCCATTGTTGATGCCGAGCGCCAGTTTCGCGCGCACGACGATCGCACCGTCGGGCGTCTGGAAGCGCCAGTCGGCAACGCCGCGATTGGTATAGAAGATGCCGCGATGACTGTTGAGATCAGCCAGCGAGGACGGAATTCCCTGGCGGGCGAGATAATCCGGCGAGGCGCAGAGAAGGCGGCGGCTGCGCCCGAGTTTCCAGGCGACCAGCCGGCTATCGGCGATCGGGCCGTTGCGGATGATGGCATCATAACCGTCCGAGGCGGCATCGACGCGCCGGTCATCGATATCGAGGGTCAGTTCGATCTCGGGATGTTCGGCAAGAAAAGGATAGAGCGCCGGGCCGAGATGCATGCGCCCGAAGGTGACGGGGGCGGCGATGCGGATTGGGCCTGATAGTGTTCCGCGCCGCTCGGCCATATCGGCCGCCGCCTCCTCGATCTCACGCACGATGCGCGCGGCGCGCTCCAGGAAGACCGTGCCATCCTCCGTCAAAGTGAGCTTGCGCGTCGTTCGGTGCAGCAGCATGCCGCCCAGCGACTTCTCCAGTTCCGCCAGCCTTTCGCTGACGACGGATTTGGACAGCCGCAGGCGCCGGGCCGCCTCGCTGACCGAGCCCGCCTCGACCACGGCGACGAAAGCCGCAATACCTTCTATCCTGATCATCGTTCGGCTTTTCCGAATTCGAGTTCCCCGATCTGGAGGCTAATCCGAACGAAAGGAAAATGCCATCTTCCATTCAACGAAAGGGGCGGCAGGGGCCGCCTCACCTCAAGTCCAGGAGATGGAACCATGAACCGCTTGAACAACAAGGTTGCGATCGTCACCGGCGCAAGCTCCGGCATCGGCCGGGCCACGGCAAAGCTCTTCGCTGCCGAGGGCGCCAAGGTCGTCGTCGGCGCCCGCCGCCAGGTCGAACTCGACAGCCTCCTCGCAGAGATCAAGGCAGAGGGCGGCGACGCCATCGCCATTGCCGGAGACGTGCGCTCGGAAGACTATCACAAGGCGCTGGTCGCCGCCGCCGTGACGAATTACGACAAGCTCGACATCGCCTTCAACAATGCCGGCACGCTCGGCGAAGCCGGTCCGAGCACCGCCGTTTCGGAAGCAGGTTTCAGCGAGGCGCTGGCGATCAATCTGACGGCCTCCTTCCTCGCCGCCAAGCACCAGATCGGCGCGATGGTGGACAATGGCGGCGGCTCGGTGATCTTCACCTCCACCTTCGTCGGCTACAGCTTCGCCTTTCCGGGCGTTGCCGCCTATGCCGCCAGCAAATCCGGCCTGATCGGCCTGACGCAGGCGCTTGCCGCCGAATTCGGCCAGCAAGGCATGCGCGTCAATGCCATCCTGCCGGGTGCGGTTGATACCGACATGTATCGGGACATGAACGATACGCCTGAGAAGCAGGCCTTCATCACCAATCTGCATGCGCTGAAGCGTGTCGCAACACCCGAAGAACTCGCCCGCTCGGTTCTCTATCTCGCCTCCGACGATGCGAGCTTCGTCACCGGCACGGCCGCGCTGGTCGACGGCGGCGCTTCGATCACCCGCACCTGAGGCGGCGCGGTGCGATTATCCGCTGCGGGTTGACGATCCTTCAACACGCCGGCTTATCGCGCCGCTTTTTTCAGAGCATTCTCCCATCCAACACCAACAACGGGCCGCGGCCCAAAATTCGATCAAAGGAACGTCCTCATGTCACGCCTGCAAAACAAGACAGCCCTCATCACCGGCGGCACCAGCGGCATCGGTCTCGAGACCGCCCGCCAATTCATCGCCGAGGGCGCCTGCGTCGTCGTTACCGGCAGCAGCGCGGCAAGCGTCGAGGCGGCCCGCGCCGAACTTGGCGGCAAAGCCACCGTCATCCAGGCCGATGCCGGCAATGCGGTCGGCCAGAAGGCCGTCGCCGATAGCGTGAGAGAGGCTTTCGGGACGCTCGACATCCTCTTCGTCAACGCCGGGGTCGCCGAATTTGGGCCGCTGGAACAGTGGAGCGAAGCCGCTTTCGACAAGTCGGTTGATATCAACGTCAAAGGCCCGTTCTTCCTGATTCAGTCGCTGCTGCCGATTTTTTCGAAGCAGGCCGCGATCGTGCTCAACACCTCGATCAACGCCCATATCGGCATGCCGAACTCGAGCGTCTACTCGCTGACGAAGGGTGCATTGCTGACGCTCGCCAAGACCCTGTCGGGCGAACTCATCGGCCGCGGCATCCGCGTCAACGCCGTCAGCCCGGGTCCGATCGCCACGCCGCTCTACAGCAAGCTCGGCGCTTCGCAAGCCCAATCCGAGGCGATGACTGCGCAGATCCAGTCCCAGATTCCCGTCGGCCGTTTCGGAACCCCCGGCGAAGTCGCCAAGACGATCGTTTTCCTCGCCTCCGATGAGGCGGCCTATATCGTCGGCAGCGAACTCATCATCGACGGCGGGATGAGCAACCTCTGACCCACGAGTGCGGCGGAGACTAGAGCAGCTTCGATGCCTGTCACCCGCGTGATTGCATGTTCTCCGCCAAAGGCTTAGGGTCGAGGGCGGTCAGAAAAGGCAACGGGTAGAAGGCCATGGCTCTCAGCGGCAAACGCATCCTCCTCATCATCTCCGGCGGCATCGCAGCCTATAAGAGCCTGGATCTGGTCCGCCGGCTGCGCGAGCGCGGCGCGAGCGTGCGCCCTGTGATGACCAAAGGCGCCCAGGAATTCGTCACGCCGCTTGCCGTCGGTGCGCTGGCAGCGGACCATGTCTACCTCGATCTGTTTTCGCGCCAGGACGAACAGGATATCGGCCATATCCGGCTGGCGCGCGACTGCGACCTCGTGCTGATCGCCCCTGCCACCGCCGACCTGATGGCGAAGATGGCGAACGGGCTTGCCGACGATCTTGCCTCGACCCTGCTTCTAGCGACCAACAGGCCGGTGCTGGCCGCACCGGCGATGAACCCCGCCATGTGGGCGCATCCGGCAACGCGGCGGAATGCCGCGATGCTCAGAGCCGACGGCATCCGCTTCGTCGGGCCGATGGCCGGCGAGATGGCGGAAAGCCGGGAGGCCGGGCTTGGCCGGATGGCGGAGCCGCTGGAGATCGTCGCTGCTGCCGAAACCATGCTCGACGACGGAGAAAAGCCGCTCAAGGGACGCAAGGCGATTGTCACGTCAGGACCGACGCATGAGCCGATCGATCCGGTACGCTACATCGCCAACCGCTCCTCCGGCCGGCAGGGGCATGCGATCGCCGCAGCCCTGGCAAAGCTCGGGGCGGAGGTGACGCTGGTATCCGGGCCGGTGACGATCGCCGATCCCGTCGGCGTGACCGTCGTGCACGTCGAGCGGGCCGAGGAAATGCGCGACGCCGTGCTTGCGGCGCTGCCGGCCGACATTGCCGTGATGGTCGCGGCGGTGGCGGACTGGCGCGTCGCCTCGGCCGCCGACCAGAAGCTGAAGAAACATCCGGGCGAATCCATTCCGACGCTGGCGCTGACCGAGAATCCGGACATCCTGAAAACCGTCGGCCATCACACGATGCGGCCGAAGCTGGTGATCGGCTTTGCCGCCGAGACGCAGGACGTGGAAAGCAATGCGAAGGCGAAACTAGAGCGGAAAGGCGCCGACCTGATCGTCGCCAATGACGTCTCTCCTGCGACCGGGATCATGGGCGGCACCCGCAACAGGGTCAAACTCATTCGCCGCGACGGCGTCGAGCAATGGCCTGACCTGACGAAGGAAGAGGTTGCCGAAAGGCTCGCGGCGCTGATCGCCAAGCAGCTCCACTGATCGAGCGGCTCAGGCAGGAATAGCCAGGCGCTGCGGCTTGCCGGCACTTCGCTTTTCCGGCCGGAAGTCGGCGACGTCGATGCCATCTTTGCCGACAGTGACGGCGCTGCCATCCGGAATTTCCGCCCAGGCATCGCCATCGTCGTTCAGCGGCTCGGAGACGAGGCAATAACCGGCGCCGACAGGTGAGGCGTAGAGCGTCGGCGCCTTGCGATCTGTGGCATAACGGATCGCATAGAGCGTCTTGCCGTCGGAGAAGGCGGCGGTAAAGCGCAGCAGGATCGAGCCGATGACGCTTTCGGCCAGGTCCTCGATCACACCGATCATTTCCGCCATCGCGGCGACCGGCGCCTCGCGCAGGCCGAACTGCAGCGCCAGCAGGAACATCAGCTCGGAATCGGTCGTGCCGCCGCGGGCATTGAACAGCTCGTCGTCGAGCATCGCCTCCATCGGCCGGCGCAGGCGTTCGAAACCTGCGATCTGGCCGTTGTGCATGAAGGACCAGGTGCCATGGGTAAAGGGGTGGCAGTTGTCGCGGCGCGTGCCGCCGCCTGTGGCAGCGCGGACATGGGCGAGGAAGAGCGGCGAACGGATCTGCCGTGCTAGGCTCTTCAGATTGCAATCCGACCAGGCCGGCAGGATATCGCGGTAACGGCCGGGCTCGGGCCTGTCGCCATACCAGGCGATGCCGAAGCCATCGCCATTCGTCGCCGTCTTGGCGCGGGTGGCGCAATGCGACTGCTCGATCAGCGAGTGGGCGGGCGAGGATACCAGCTCCTCGAGATAGAGAGGGTCTCCGCGATAGGCTGCCCAGCGACACATGGCTCTTTGCTCCGGAACCCGCCGCCGCATCGGCGGGAATGCTGAAATTGTCGAACGACGCAGCTAATAACAACTTAACGCGCGGCCGGTTTGCAAGCCAAACATGACGGTTTCTTGACGTATAGCCTCTTCAAATTCGGCAAAACACTGTGTTCTCTCGTGAACACCCGTGTTCCCCAAAGCAGGCATGCGTGCATTTTTGCTTGCATCTCGAAAGAATCAGCCTAACTTTAAGTCATCAGCAACAGAACGAAAGGAAGGTGATCCAATGTCTAATGAGATTTCGGACCTCGTAACGGGCATGGAAGAGGTGACGAAGGCGAGGCAGCCCTCGCTCTAATCCCCGCCTTCCTGGGGCTGCATAGACAGTCCAGGCCAGTTTGAGGCCAAACTCATGGAAAGGGTCGCTGAGGCGGCCCTTTTTTATTGTCTCTGTGGCTGTATTGTCTTGACGCCAAGCGTTGACGGAAGAGCGAAATCCCACTACTCATAAAGTCATCAGATGACTTTATGAGTAGTGGGATGAGAGCGCTCAGCAAGACCAATCTCGCCGATGAGGCGATCGAGGCGATCCGCGGCGACATTCTCGGCAAACGTTGGGCGGTCGGCGAAAAATTGCCGAATGAAGCCTCGCTCTCGGCCATGCTTTCCGTCAGCCGCGGCACGGTGCGCGAGGCGGTGCGTGTTCTCGTCTCCCAGGGTTATCTCGAAACAAGGCAGGGTTCGGGAACCTATGTCCGCGCCACCAGCGATGCCGGCCGGCCGCTGACGATGGCGCGGCGCGCCAGCCTGCGTGACCAGTTCGAGGCGCGTTTAGCGCTCGACGTCGAGGCCGCCCGGCTGACGGCGATCCGCAAGACGCCAGAGACGGTTGCCGGGCTTCGCCGGCTGCTTGCCGAACGCGGCAATTACGACGGCGGCAGCCAGGCCGCCTTCATCGAACGCGACCTCGCCTTTCACAAGGCCATCATCGCCGCTTCGGGCAACCGGGCGATGATCGAGATCTATGATTTCTTCTCGGCCTCGATCGCCGATACCATCGCGGCGACGCTCGGCAAGGACATTCCCGAGCCGGATATGCAGGCGCATGCCGATATCGTCGACGCCATCGAAACCGGCGATCCCGACAGGGCGGATGCGGCGGTGCGCCGCTTCATGGCACCGGTTCTTGCCGCACTCGACCGGATGATCCTGTCATGAACACGCCTGCCAGCCATGCCGTCAGCACGCTTGAGGCGGCCGACCAACTGCTGATCGACGCCGAGGCCGGCAGCCTTCCGCCGCCGCAGGCAACGCCGACGCGGGGAGTTGCGGATCGCTTTCTGCTCGGCGCAAGCCTGGTGCTGATCGCCTTCAACCTGCGCCCGGTCTTCTCAAGCACCTCGGCGCTGCTGCCGGAAATCCGCTCGGAGCTCGGCCTGAGCGCCCTTGGCGCCAGCTTGCTGACGACGCTTCCGGTCGTCTGCCTTGGAGCCTTCTCGCCGCTTGCGCCTCGTCTTGCCCAGCGCCTCGGTACTGAACGCACGCTGCTCGGCGTTCTCCTGCTTCTAGCCCTCGGCACCGCATTGCGCGGGCTTTCCTCCGTGCCGTTGCTCTTCATCGGCACGGCCCTTGCCGGCGCCTGCATTGCCGTCGGCAACGTGCTGCTGCCGGGGCTGGTGAAGCGGGATTTCGCCGGGCGCGCCGCGCTGATGACCGGCTTCTATACGATGGCGCTCTGCGCCGGGGCAGCAAGTGCCGCCGGGCTGACGCTGCCGATCGAGCATGGGCTGGGCGGCTCTCTAGAGGGCGCCCTCGCCATCTGGGCGCTGCCCGCCCTGATCGTCAGCCTGCTCTGGCTGCCTGAGGTTCTTCGCAGCGGCAGACAGGCAAGACGGAACGGCTTTCGCGTCGAAGGCCTCTGGCGCGACCGGCTCGCCTGGCAGGTGACGCTGTTCATGGGGCTGCAATCGGCCCTTGCCTATTGCGTCTTCGGCTGGCTGGTTCCGATCTTGCGCGAACGCGGGCTCGACGGCGTCACCGCCGGAGCAATCGTTTCGCTGTCGGTGATGGTGCAGGCGGCATCCTGCCTGATCGTGCCGCATATCGCGGTGCGTGGCCGGGACCAGCGGCTGATCAATGCGAGCCTCTGCGGTGTCGCCGTCATCGCCCTGCTCGGTCTGCTCTTCGCGCCGCTCTCGACCGTCTGGCTGTGGGCAGTGCTGCAGGGCATCGGTCAGGGCGGACTGATCGCGGCGGCCATGACGACGATCGTGCTGCGCTCGTGCGATCCCGATGTCGCCGCCCATCTTTCCGGCATGGCGCAATGCGTCGGTTACCTGCTCGCCGCCATCGGCCCGCTCATCGTCGGCCTCATCCGTGGCTGGACCGGCAGCTTTTCCTGGTGCGCCGCCCTCTTCGTTGCGCTCGGACTGGGCGCGGCGATCAATGGCTGGAAGGCCGGCCGGGCGGTGGAGATCAATGTCCATGCGGTCGAAAAGGACGGCTGAGCCGTTCGCTCACCTGTCCATCACCATCTCTTGATGCCGGTCGTCGGCCGCGGATGTTACGCTATCTCAGCCTCTCATTCCCGACCGCCGGAGGAGACATCTTGCGCATACGAACCCTGTTTCTGCTCACCGCATTTATGGCGTCGCTGGCGCCTGCCCTTTCCCATGCGCAGGAAAGCGATCCACCGAGGGCGAATGTCCAGAGCGGCGCACGCGACGGCGTGCTGAAGCTGCTGCCGGCCGATTCCATCACAGAGCACGCGCTGACGATCGGTGGCCGGAAGATCGCCTATACCGCCACCGCGGGCACGCTGGATCTCTTCGGCCAGGACGGAGCGCAGACCGGCGCGATCTTCTACACCGCCTATGTGGCAAGGGATAGCGGGGCGAGCCGGCCTCTGACCTTTGCCTTTAACGGCGGGCCGGGTGCCGCTTCCGCCTTCCTGCATCTCGGGCTGGTCGGGCCGAAGGTGCTCGATTTCGGGCCGGATGGACGCGACGGCGCCAATGCGAAACTCGTCGACAACCCGCAAAGCTGGCTCGATTTTACCGATCTGGTGTTGATCGATCCGATCGGCACCGGCTGGAGCCGAACGGCAAAGGCGGACGACGCCTCCAATTATTATAACGTCAGTGCCGACGCCCAGAGCATTGCCAAGGCGATTGCACTCTATATCGCACACAACAACCGCTCCAACTCGCCGAAGTATCTTCTCGGTGAAAGTTATGGCGGCTTTCGCGCCGCCAAGGTCGCCTCGGCGCTGCAGGAAAGCCAGGGCATCATCGTCGCCGGTGCGGTGATGCTTTCCCCCTTGCTCGAGGGCCAGTTGATGTTCAATGCCGACCAGTTCGCGCTCGGCGCAGCGCTGGAGCTGCCGTCGCTGGCCGCCGCCGAACTCGACCGGCATAACGCCTTTGACGAAGAGAAGCAGAAGGCAGCCGAGACCTTCGCGCTCGGTGACTATCTGACGACGCTCGCCGGGCCGCCGCCGACGGGCGCGGAGGCCGCCGCCTTCTATGGCAGGATCGCCGCATTGACCGGAATTCCCGAGGATATCGTTACCCGCAACCGCGGCTTCCTCGGCAGTTCCTTCGTCAAACATTCAGATGAGGGCAGCGGCGAGGTGATGAGCTCTTACGACGCCTCCTTTGCAGCACCCGATCCCTATCCGGAATCGGATTACGATCGCGGCGACGACGCCATCCTCGACGGTTTCACCCGCGCCTATGGCGGCGCCTTTGCCGACTATGCCCGCAACGAACTCGGCTTCAGAACCGAGATGACCTATTCGCTGCTCGACGGCGATATCAGCCGGCGCTGGGAATGGGGCGGCGGGCGCGGCGGCGGATCGCGCTTCCAGGCCAGCGCCACTGACGACATCAGGCAGCTGCTCGCCGCGAATCCGGCCTTCCATCTGCTGATCGCACATGGCTACAGCGATCTGGTGACGCCTTATGGCGTCAGCCGCTACGTGGTCGACCATCTGCCGCTCTCGCTCGCCGGAGGTCGTGTCGGACTGAAGCTCTATCGCGGCGGGCATATGTTCTATACAAGAGCTGATCAGCGGGCCGCCTTCACGGCCGATGCAAAGGCCTTCTACGCCACACATTTGGCCGCTCAGCCGGCGGACTAAAGCGTGGCGATGTCTTTGTCGCTAAACCGCTCTACAGTTTGCGCGACATGCTTGGGGATTTGCCGATGCATATTACCGGAGGATGCCACTGCGGCGCGATCCGCTATCAGGCGGAGATCGATCCGGAGCGGGTGTCGATCTGCCATTGCACCGATTGCCAGCGGCTGACGGGCTCGGCCTATCGCATCACAGCGCCGGCGCGGCCGGGACGTTTCACGCTCACGTCAGGCGAGCCAAGAGGCTACGCAAAATATGGCGACAGCGGTGGTCTCAGCCGGCAATTCTTCTGCCCGAACTGCGGATCGCCGCTCTACCGCACGGACGGCGACGGCAGCGCGATCGGCATCCGCGTTGGCGGCATCGACCAGCGGCGGGAGCTGGCGCCGAAAAGGCAGATATGGTGCCGCTCGGCCCTGCCCGGGGTGGAGAATATCGAACCGCTTCCGCGCTTCGAAGGCGAGGATTAGGCTGGGGCCGGCTCAACATCCCGCGGCATATCAGGCCAGCTGTCGGTGACGCCGGCCTGTACCGGACGCTCCAGATAGGTGGATAGGGCGATATAGCTGCGGGTGCCGGTGACACCGGGAACGGCATGGATCTGGGCGAGAAAAGCTTCCAAGGCCTGCGGGCTGGCGGTGCGGACCTTGAAGAGAACGCTGGCGTCGCCCGCGACCGAATGCATCTCCTCCACCTCGGGAAACTGCAGGACCTGCATCAGCCGCTCGCTCTTGCCCCAGCCGGCCGCCTCCACATGCACGAAGGCAAGCAACGGTTTGCCGAGGGCTGCGCCGTCCAGCGCGGCATGCACGCCCTTGATGGCGCCGGATAGTTTGAGGCGGCGCACACGCTCATGCACTGCCGGCGCCGAGAGGCCGACCGCCTCGCCAAGCCTGGCATAGCTCTGGCTGCTGTCGGCGGCGAGCGCGGCTAATATTTTTCGGTCGAATGCATCGATGACAGCCTGCTGCCTGCCTCCCTGCCGAAGATCGTCTGTATTTTTCGCCATTCCGCAAACTCCCCTTTCTGCCGAAGGATATTCGCCGATACTGGCATTCTTCAATAGGATATTCGGAGGAGAAAGAACTCATGGAGATGATCGCGCGCAATCCGGCAAACGGGATCTATGCAGCGAGCCCTGATTACATCCATGCGCTGGAGGTCAGGCATCCATCCCGGCTGCTCTTCGTCAGCGGCACCATGGGTCTCGATCAACAGGGAATGGCGGCGGCCGATCTGGAAGGGCAATTGGAACTCATCTGGTCCAATCTGCGCGCCATCCTCACCTCCGCCGATATGACGGTGGACAATATCGTGCGGCTGACAAGCTATCTCAGCGACGGCGCCTTTATGGAAGCGAACCAGAATGCCCGTCTTCGGGCGCTTGGCGGCCGCGCCGTGCCGACCACGGCGATCATCGTCGAAACGCTGCGCGACGACTGGCTCGTCGAGATCGAGATCATCGCCGCCGGCTGACGGCAGATCGGCCGTCGCACCGCAGGGGCGCGACGGCCGCGGCGATCAGGCCGCCTGTTTCAACAGGCCGAGCGCCTCGGCCAGATCGACCTCACCGCGGAAACCGCCGCTGCTTTTCGCGTCCTGCCGATGCTCGATCGCATGGGCAAAACGCACGGCCGGCTGCTGCTGCATGCGCTCATAGAGGCGATGCAGGCCGGGAAACTGCCGGCGGTCGACGACCTTGTGGAAGTCGTTCCAGCGGGCGATGCCGACGAAATAGGCGTCCGCCAGGCTTGGCCCATTGCCGAGAAGCCATTCGCGGCCGTCGAGCAGACGCTCCAGCGTATGATGCGCCTTTTCAACCGCGGCGATGCCGTAGGCCGTGAGGGCCTGCTTCTGCGGCTCCAGCGGATGCTCGATCGCATACCAGAGTGGGCCGAAGGCCTGGAAGAAGGTGGTGTTGAGAAAGGCGAGCATCTGGTTCAGCCGATCGAAATCCGCCGAGCCCTGCGCAAAGCCCAGACCGCTGCCGATCGCGCGGGCGCCGATATGGTGCAAGATCGCCATGCTTTCGCTGATCGCCCTGCCATCTTCGAGCAGCAACGACGGCGTTTCGCCAACCCTGTTGATCCGCTTGTATTCTTCGCTGGAGACTATTTCCGGCATCTCGACGCGGCAGAGCCGATAAGGCAGGCCAGACCATTCCAGCGCGACGATCGAGCCGAAGGAGCAGCCTTCCGGAACGCCGTAAAACAATATGGGGGACATCAATCGTTCCTTTCAGAATTGAACCCGTTTGGACACGATCAATGTGAGGATGTGGACGATCTTGCGGTAGAGGCTATAAATGCATCGCAATGTCTACATATCTGGAAGCTGACGATGGCGCTTTTCAACCTCAATGACCTCCATCTTTTCGTGCAGGCCGTCGACAGCGGCAGCTTTACCGCCGCCGCAAGGCATCTCGGCATTCCGAAATCGACGGTGAGCAAGCGGGTTGCGGAGCTGGAGGCACGGCTTGGCGTCCGGCTGATCCAGCGCACGTCGCGAAGCTTCGCGCTGACCGAACTCGGCCGGGAATTCTTTCAGCATGCCCAGGCCTCGATCATCGAGGCGGAGATGGCCGAAGGCATCGTGCGGCGGCATCTGGCCGAACCCGCCGGCAGCGTTCGCCTCACCGCCTCGGTGCCGACGGCGCAGTTTACCTTGACGGAGCATCTGCCGGCGCTGGCGGCGCGTTATCCGAAGCTCCGGCTCTCCGTGCATGTGACGGACCGTTTCGTTGATATCGTCCAGGAAGGTTTCGACATCGCGCTGCGCAGCCACCGTGGGCCGCTGCCGGATTCGGCGCTGGTCCAGCGGAAGCTCGCCAGCCATCCCTTCTACATTCTCGCCTCGCCGGATTATGTGAATGCCCATGGCGAACCGCGCCGGCCGGAGGAACTGGCACAGCATGCGACGATCATGACCAGCCTGACGGAGGACCAGTGGCGGCTTTATTCAGGCGGCGACGAGGTTCTCGTTGCGCTACAATCCGTCATGGCTGCGGATGAGCCTTATGTCTTGATGGAAATGGCCATGTCGGGGCTCGGCATTACCTGCCTGCCGACATCCGTCTGCCGCAAGGCGCTGGCAGACGGGCGGCTGGTGCGGGTGCTGCCGGAATGGACGGCCGGCAGCATCGAAACGACCATCCTGATGCCGCACCGCCGCGGCCAGCTGCCGGCGGTGCGCGCCGTCGTCGACTTCCTGGCCGAGCGGCTTGGCGGTTAGCGATCACGCCGCCTTGGCGGCGTGATATTCCTTGATCGCGACCATCTTGATCGCCGGATGGCGCTCGGATTCGTAACGCAGCGAGAAACCGTCCTGGGCGAGGAAGACCGGGTCGCCATCGAGATCGCGGGCGATATCGCCGCGCTTGACGGTGAGGAATTTTTCCAGATCGGCCGGCTGATCGGCCGAGATCCAGCGGCAGACGGAGAAACGCGACATTTCGAAGGAGACCGGCAGGCCGTATTCGGCCATCAGCCGCTCCTTCAACACGTCGAGCTGCAGGGCGCCGACGACGCCGACGATCGCCGGCGAGCCGTCTTCCGGCGAAAACAGCTGGACGACGCCTTCCTCGGCCATCTGCTGCAGGGCTTCCTTCAGCTTCTTCGCCTTCATCGCATCTTCCAGGCGCACGCGGCGCAGGATTTCCGGCGAGAAGTTCGGCACACCCTGGAAGACCAGCGATTCACCTTCGGTCAGCGTATCGCCGATCCGGAGCGTCCCGTGGTTCGGAATGCCGACGACGTCACCGGCATAGGCGGTGTCGGCGAGCTGGCGCTGCGAGGCGAAGAAGAATTGCGGCGCCGTCAGGCCGAGCTGCTTGCCGGTGCGGGCAAGCCTTGCCTTCATGCCGCGCTCGAGCTTGCCGGAGCAGATGCGGGCAAAGGCGATGCGGTCGCGGTGGTTGGGATCCATGTTGGCCTGGATCTTGAAGACGAAGGCCGTCATTTTGTCGTCGGTCGCGTGCACGGTCCTGGTATCGGCGACCTGGTCGCGCGGCGGCGGCGCAAAATCGCCGAGCGCGTTGATGAGATCGCGAACACCGTAATTGCGCAGCGCCGAGCCGAAGAAAACCGGCGTCATATGGCCTTCCAGGAAGGCTTGGCGGTCGAAGGGACGGCAGGCCTCGATCGCCAGCTCCGTCTCCTCGATGAAGACATGGCGCTCGTTTTCCGGCAGCCTGCCGGCCACGCTTTGCGGGCCATTGACCGGCGTTCCCTCGATTTCGGTATCCGAACCGCGCACCGTGTTGGCGGCGATATTGTAGGAGCCGCAAAAGGTCTTCGAGCGGCCGATCGGCCAGGTGATCGGCGCCGTATCCAGCGCCAGCTTCTCTTCGACCTCGTCGAGGATCTCGAAGGGATCGCGGCTTTCGCGGTCCATCTTGTTGATGAAGGTGATGATCGGGATATCGCGCATGCGGCAGACTTCGAAAAGCTTCAGCGTGCGCGGCTCGATACCCTTGGCGGCATCGATGACCATGACGGCGGCATCGACGGCGGTCAGCGTGCGATAGGTGTCGTCGGCGAAATCCTCGTGCCCCGGCGTGTCGAGGATGTTGAAGACATTGTCGTTATATTCGAAGGTCATCACCGAGGTGACGACGGAGATGCCGCGTTCGCGCTCGATCTTCATCCAGTCGGAGCGCGTCTGCATGCGATCCTTCTTCGCCTTGACTTCGCCGGCAAGCTGAATGGCGCCGCCGAACAGCAGCAGCTTTTCGGTGAGCGTCGTCTTACCCGCGTCCGGGTGGGCGATAATAGCGAATGTGCGGCGGCGGGAGACCGCCTCGGCGAGACTTTCGGCCATACTTGTAAATCCTGTGGAATTGCCGCGTATCTAGCGATTAAAGCCCGGCAATGCAATTGACCTCGGGCCTTAGGGCGCAAAGTAATGGGCCATGATCATTCATCACGATACGCGCCCGATGCTGAACCTCATCCGCTTAGCCAATGGCGAAGGCCTCGACCTGCCCGCCTATGAAAGCAAGGGAGCGGCCGGCATGGACCTGCGTGCCGCTGTCGACGAGGCAGCGCCGCTGACGCTTCTGCCCGGCAAGCGGGCGCTGGTGCCGACCGGCTTCATCTTCGAGATCCCCGAAGGTTTCGAGGGACAGGTGCGGCCGCGCTCCGGCCTGGCCTTTAAAAACGGCATCACCTGCCTGAATTCGCCGGGCACCGTCGACAGCGACTATCGCGGCGAGGTGAAGGTGCTGCTCGTCAATCTCGGCGAGGAAGCCTTCGTCATTTCGCGCGGCATGCGCATCGCCCAGATGGTGATCGCGCCGGTAACCCAGGCGCGGGTGGCGGAGATCACCGAGGCCAGCGAAACGATGCGCGGCGCAGGCGGCTTCGGCTCCACCGGCGTCTGATGGCAGAGCGCCTCGACAGCGCTGGCCTGACCTTCCGGCAGGACTATTTCGGTGACCCTGCCGGCTGGGCGGCGCTGGTCCGCCTGCTCAACGATATTTTCGGCATCGATATCGGGCCGCTGCAACAGCTTGGCGGACCCGACCCCACAAGCATGCCCTTCGGCTGGTTCGATGCCGAGGGCGAACTTGCGGCCAATATCTCAGTTTTCGCGCTGCCCTTCGTCCTCAACGGCAGGCTCGTCCATGCCGCCGGGCTGCAATCCGGTGCAGTGCGGCCACCATGGCGCAGCCGCGGGCTCTATCGCGACGTCACGGTAAAAGCGCTCGACTGGTGCGAACGGCAGGGCTTTGAAGCCGTCATCCTCTATACCGACAAGCCGTCGCTCTACGAACCCTATGGGTTTCACGCGATACCGCAGCACCGATACGAGGGGGCGGCACCGGCTCCTTCGTCTTCCGCCGCACCCGCCCGGTCGCTATTGCCGACGAATGCGGATGATCTTGTCCTGCTGCAATCGCTGCTGAAAGGACGCAGCCCGGTTTCAACCTCGCTGGCAGTCACAGGCAATGCGGCGATGTTTCTGATCAATACCCAGCTCGATCCCGATATCCGTGTCAGCTTCCTCGAAGACAAACAGGCGGTGATCGCCTGGAAGATCGATGAGGCGGGCCGCTTCAGCCTTCTCGACGTCGTGGCGGCGGAGATACCGTCGCTTGCCGCGATCCTCGCCGGACTGGAAATCACCCCCGCCTTCGTCGAGGTGCTTTTCCGTCCCGACAGGCTCGGCTGGGAGGGTGTTCCAAAATCGTTGGAAAGCGGCACGAGGCTGATGCTGCGCGGGCTCGGCGATGCCACCCCGGATTTTCCGGCGATGCTGTCGCCGATGGCGGAATTCTAGATCTTCCTATTTCCGGCGTGACAGCGGTGGCAGGCGGCGCTTGACGGGCGAGGCTTTGATCATCGCGGTGTTGGTCTCCGCTCTTTCGGCGACCCGGTCGAGGATGCCGTCGAGGTCGGCCATGGAGCGGATGACCAGGCGGGCAATGAAGCAATCCTCGCCCGTCACCTTGTCGCATTCGATGATTTCCGGAATTTCCTGGATGATACGCTCGACGATATGCAGCTGCCCCGGCAGCGGACGCACGCGCACGATCGCCTGCAGGGGATAACCGACGGCGGCGGGATCGAGATCGATGGTGAAGGCCTTGATGACGCCGCGCTCCTCCAGCCGGCGCAAGCGCTCGGCGGCACTCGGCGAAGAGAGGCCGACCTGCTGCGCCAGCTCTTTCAGCGAGATCCGCGCATTGCCGGCCAGCGCCTCCAGAATGGCCTGATCGATTTCGTCGAGCGATTGCATATCATTAGCCACAGCGAGTCATTCTCCTCGTATGATTAGGCGATATCGGCCACCTTCCTTTTTATCCTTATATAAAACCGCCCCTCGTCGCAATATTCTTATGCCATCGAAATGGAGGACAATCATGGGCAGCGACATCAAAAGAGGCACGGTGGAAATGACGGCAGCGATGCTGATCTCGGGGACGATCGGCTGGTTCGTCGTCATGTCGGGCCAGCCTGTCAGCGGCGTGGTCTTCTGGCGCTGCCTGTTCGGCGCGCTCACTTTGCTTGTCATCTGCGGCGCGCTCGGGCTGCTGCGGCCCGGCATCATCACGCTGCGCGCCTTCGGCATCGCCATTTTAGGCGGCATCGCCATCGTCTTGAACTGGCTGCTGCTCTTTGCCTCCTATTCGCATGCGACGATCTCGATCGCGACGACGGTCTACAATACCCAGCCTTTCATGCTGCTCGTGCTCGGCGCGCTCTTTCTCGGCGAGAAGATCACCGCCACCAAGCTGTTCTGGCTGGCGCTCGCCTTCGCCGGCATGACGGCGATCGTCCAGGCGAAACCCGGTGCGGGCGGTGCTGCGTTCGATAGCTACGGCCTCGGCATCCTGATGGCGCTCGGTGCGGCCTTCTTCTACGCGCTCGCCGCCCTTGCCGCGAAATGGCTGAAAGGCACGCCGCCGCATCTGATCGCGCTCATCCAGGTCGCAACCGGCATGCTGATGCTGGCGCCGATGACGGACCTTTCCCATCCGCCCGGCGATATTGGGTCCTGGGCGATCCTGGTGACCGTCGGCGTCGTCCATACCGGGCTGATGTATGTGCTGCTTTACGGCGCGATCCAGAGGCTGCCGACGCATTTGACCGGCGCCCTCTCCTTCATCTATCCGATCGCGGCGATCCTCGTCGACCGGCTGGCCTTCGGCCATGCGCTGCAGCCGATGCAGATATTAGGTGCGGCGATCATTCTCCTTGCCGCAGCGGGCATGAATCTCGGCTGGACGCCGCGGTGGCTGCGGCCGCGGGCGCTGGAGAGCTGAGAACCGGGCATGTCCCGGGCATGGCAAGCACGCCCGGGAGATGCCGATATTATTTCTGCCCGCGCGTCGTTTCGAACAGGAACCAGGTGCGGCGCTCGGCCTCATCGATCCAGTTCTCGATCAGGCTGGCGCTCGCGACATCATTATGCTCGTCGCAGAGGTCATGCACCTCGCGCAGCAGCGAAACGAGCTGAGCATTGTCCTCGCGCAGTTCCGACAACATGTCCTCGGGCGTGACGAAATCCGCGTCATTGTCCGAAATGCGCTGCTGGCGGGCGATCTGGCCGATGGAGCGCAGCGTCGTGCCGCCGATCTTACGGGCACGCTCGGCAATGTCGTCGGTCATAGCGAAGATCTGCTCTGCCTGTTCGTCGAGCAACAGATGATAATCGCGAAAATGCGGGCCGGACATGTGCCAGTGGAAATTCTTGGTCTTGAGATAGAGCGCGAAGACATCGGCGAGCAGCGCGGTGAGTGCTGCCGAAATATCGGTGATGGCATTGGTCGGCAGATTCGAAGGGGTCTTCAGGGGCGCAAGTCTGGTCTTCTCGGCCTGTGTGGGGGACATCCGTTTTCTCCTTGGGGTGACGAAGCGATATTGGGGACCTGATAGGGCGGCGGCGACGACATTTTGATGAAGACGAGGTGACGATGGGTGCCCGTCTAAGATCTTCCCCGCAACAGATACGGGAGGCTCGCGGTTCTTCAAGGTCATGGGCAGCCGGCGGCCGGGCATTCTTTCCGATACGGCCACGCATTTCTGCCGGTGATTCATCCATCAACGCCGGCGGATTGATGGTTGCAGGCACCGGATATAAAACAGCGAGGAAAAAGAAGGGAGCGCATCATGAGCCTTGCCGCCTTGCTGACCTATGCCGGAGCACTGTTCATCGCCGCAGCCATTCCGGGACCGGGGATCACTGCGATTGTCGCACGCGCGCTCGGCTCGAATTTCCGCGAGACCTTCTTCATGGGCCTCGGCCTGGTGCTCGGCGACATGGCCTATCTGACAGCGGTCATTCTCGGCCTTGCCTTCGTGGCGCAAACCTTCACCGAGGTGTTCATCGCCATCAAGATCGCCGGCGTCCTCTATCTCGGCTACATCGCGTGGAAACTCTGGACGGCAGGGCTGTTGCCGCAGGATATCGCGGCGCGGAAATCCACCAATATCGGCATGTCCTTCCTCTCCGGCCTGCTGGTGACGCTCGGCAATCCGAAGACGATGCTCTTCTATGTCGCCTTGGTGCCGACGCTGATCGATATCGGCAATATCGGCCTGCGCGACTATGCGCTCCTGCTGACCACCACCTTTGTGGTGCTGATCGTCGTGCTCGTGCCCTATATGCTGCTTGCCTCGCGGGCTCGCACGATGCTGAAGCAGCCGCGGGCCTTGCAGGCGCTGAACCGGGTTGCCGCCGGCATCCTCGCCGGCACGGCCGCCTTCATCGCTACGCGGGCGGCCTGAAATAAACATTCGGCAAGAAACGGTTTTCAAAGGTTTTTTTCTCTCCTGATCGCCTCTCCAAGTCGAACGCGGTCTGGCCTAGACGGGCCTTTGACCCTATTCTCCCCCTCGATTTCAGGAGCAGGATTTCAAAGGGAGAGCACCCATGTCGCACAAGCCCGGCCGCGGCCGCATCTATTCCTCGATCACCGAGACCATCGGCGACACGCCGCTCGTGCGCTTCGACAAGCTGGCGCGGGAAAAAGGCGTCGTGGCGAACCTGATCGGCAAGCTCGAATTCTTCAACCCGATCGCATCCGTGAAGGACCGTATCGGCGTCGCGATGATCGAGGGCCTCGAAGCGCAAGGCAAGATCACCCCCGGCAAGACGGTGCTGATCGAGCCGACCTCCGGCAATACCGGCATCGCGCTCGCCTTTGCCGCCGCCGCCAAGGGCTATCGGCTGATCCTCACCATGCCGGAGACGATGTCGGTCGAGCGCCGCAAGATGCTGGCGCTGCTCGGCGCCGAGCTGGTGCTGACCGAGGGGCCAAAGGGCATGAAGGGCGCCATCGCCAAGGCCGAGGAACTGGCGGCGTCGCTTCCCGATGCCGTCATTCCACAGCAGTTCGAAAACCCTGCCAATCCCGAGATCCACCGCAAGACGACGGCCGAGGAAATCTGGAACGATACCGACGGCACGGTCGATATCGTCGTCTCCGGCATCGGCACCGGCGGCACGATCACCGGCGTCGGACAGGTGCTGAAAAGCCGTAAGCCCGAGATCAAGATCATCGCCGTCGAGCCGGCCGATTCGCCGATCCTCTCCGGCGGCAATCCCGGCCCGCACAAGATCCAGGGCATCGGCGCCGGCTTCGCGCCAAAAATCCTCGATACCGGCATCTATGACGAGGTCGTCACGGTGACCAACGACGAGGCTTTCGAACAGGCGCGCCTGGTCGCCCGGCTCGAAGGCGTGCCGGTCGGCATCTCCTCGGGTGCGGCACTAACGGCCGCCATCAAGGTCGGCATCCGTCCCGAGAACACCGGCAAGAACATCGTCATCATCATCCCCTCCTTCGCCGAACGCTATCTCTCGACAGCGCTGTTCGAGGGGTTGGGGAGCTGAGGCAGGGCTTTTGGCGGGTCACTTTCCGGTTATTTATCTTGCAGAGCATCGGGGCGCTTTCGGCGCCCCTTCTTTTTACGCCGTGACGTGTATCCAAAACCGCAGAGCCTCTAATCGCAGTCGGATGAGAAGTTCCGTGGTAGATCAGTTCGTTCCACGCGGTTGTTGTCGATCTCGATTCGGCCGTCGTCAGTCGAGAGTGACCCTGGTCGCGGTTTCGTTGCATCATGATCTCCTCAACTTTTCCGGTGAGGCGGACGTCACACCCAGTTCCGCAGTTCGAATACAGAAGGCTACGCTGATCGCGCGGAAGTTTTTGCACATTCACGAAGAATGCTGTCATTCCCATTTGACGGTCGTAGAGCAGTCCCTGCTCTCCCATGAACAAGAATTTTCCGCTCGTGGTGACGGTTTTCCCCTTCATTTCGTTGTAATCGACTTGAAGATCAGTCCACGAAATCTCGGCACCTTCCGCACTTTGCTTTGCAGAACCCGAGGGCGCTCCAAATAGTTCGTCGTAGCAGTAGAGCCGGTCTTTCCCGTCAGCAATCTTCCGGCACGCAAATACATCGCCAGCAAAGGCGTCGGACGTTCCACCGGCAACTACACCGAGTAACGCGAGCACAACGATCTTCATATGAATCTCCATTTGTTAAACAGAGTATTGCACAGAAAAGTTGTAGAACCGTATCAAGTGGATGGCGATGCCCGCTAGACTGCCGTGATTATGTTGATTCGATTTGAAGGTGAGCGATGAAAGACGCCGTTCGAGCCGGAGCATTATTGCGTCGGCGGTCCTCTTTGTATTCTTCCTGTATCTCGTTTTTACAGGCGCAGACGAGGGCCGGTTTATCACGGTGGCAGTGATCTTTGTGTTCACGGTTCTCGCCACAAGGCTCGATGACATAACAAACCTGACTTTCGGCGCTACCGGCGTTCAGGCGGCTCTTGAAAAGAAACTGCGCGAAGCCGAGGCTACGGTAACTCAGTTGCAACGGATAGCCGAGCTATTTGGTCGGATCGGCGTAGAACAGATTTCGATGAGTAACCGCATGCTTGGATTGTCGTCGAGACAGAAGCGCGAATTCATCACCAGCATCGAGCAGGAATTAAGGGCAATTGGTGTCTCTGATGAACGGGTCAAGAGCGTTCTCTCCACTCAACGGGATTTCGACATCTTCGACTATTATCACTGGGTCGCACAGGCGCTAACGGTTGATCCAACTCAGAATGAGGTAGTTGCGTACACCAGTTTTATCTCCGAATTTCCTAACGTAGACATCGGCTCCACTCCCTCACCGGATGAGGTCGAGGCGTTTCTGGCGCGGAATGGTGTGACCCGAGGCGAAGGTATTGAACGTCTGAAAGATTGGAGACATTACGAGGCAACTGGCAAACACCTTAGACTGGATCTATGGGACCACAGGCATGATCTTCCCAAATGAAAATCTCAAATTCATATAAATTGGATTTTGATGCGTAGAGGGTTTTAGAGGGCAAGCAGGGGGGACCCCTCGGCTGAGAGTCAAATTAATCGACCCCGATCTTAAGAGGTTATGGCCGCCGGCGGCCGCCACCTCGAGCGCCCGCTTGGCGCTTTCCTGGCCCTTGATCTCGGCAAGATCCGGCAGGTTTGTGGCATTGGCGCGGATCGACGCCTCCGGCCGAGATAGGACCCGCGTGCCGCGGAAATGATTGGCAAGGGCGATCAGGCTGCGGGGTGCCAGGATATCGCCGTCCGAACCCGCCCAGGCGGCTTCGGCGCCGCTTTCGGCCGGGCAGATCAGCCCCTTGCCGAGCGCATTGGCGCCGATCGCAGCCGGCAGCGCGCCTGAGATGGCGGCGATCGTTCCGTCGAGGTTGAGTTCGCCGACGACGACAAAGTCCGACAGGGCATCGGCGGGAATGGCGCCGAGGGCGGCCTGCACGCGCTCGCGGCTTTTGGCAACCGCCTTGTCAAACAATCCGACAATTGCCCCTTTTTTTACGCAGCCGCCGTCAACCTCTCACCCGCGATCCTGTAAGAGATCGCTTCCGCGAGATGGATGCGGCCGACGGTCGACTTGCCGTCGAGGTCGGCCAGTGTGCGGGCGACCTTCAGCACGCGGTGGTAACCGCGGGCGGAGAATTTCATCTTCTCGGCGGCGTCGCGCAGCAGCTGCAGGCCGCTAGCATCGGGCTCGGCCAGTTTCTCGATCATCGCGGTGGAGCAGCGGGCATTCGTGCCGATGCCCTTTGCGCCAGTGCTTTCGAAGCGCTCCTGTTGGATTTCGCGGGCGCGGGCGACGCGGCGGGCGACGTCGGCGCTGGTTTCGGCGGCCATCGGCCGGATCAGATCGGCAGCGGAGACGGCCGGCACGTCGATGCGGATATCGATGCGATCCATCAACGGGCCGGAGATGCGGGCCTGGTAATCGCTCATGCAGCGCGGGCCGCGGGCACAGGTATGGCCGGGCTCGCCGGCCATGCCGCAGCGGCAGGGGTTCATCGCCGCGATCAGCTGGAATTTCGCCGGATAGGAGACGCGGTGATTGGCGCGCGCAATGACGCATTCGCCGCCTTCGAGCGGCTGGCGCAGCGCATCGAGCGCCTGCGGCGTGAATTCGGGAAACTCGTCGAGAAAGAGCACGCCGTGATGGGCAAGCGAGGCTTCGCCCGGACGGGCGCGCAGGCCGCCGCCGACGAGGGCGGCCATGGTGGCGGAATGATGCGGGGTGCGGAAGGGCCTACGATCGGAAAGCTTGCCGCCGGAGAGCTGGCCGGCGATCGAATGGACCATCGACACCTCCAGCAGCTCGGCGGCCGAAAGCGGCGGCAGGATCGACGGCAGTCTTGCCGCCAGCATCGACTTGCCGGAGCCCGGAGGACCGACCATCAGCAGATTATGACCGCCGGCCGCGGCCACCTCGAGCGCCCGCTTGGCGCTTTCCTGGCCCTTGATCTCGGCAAGATCCGGCAGGTTTGCGGCATTGGCGCGGATCGACGCTTCCGGCCGAGACAGGACCTGCGTGCCGCGGAAATGATTGGCGAGGGCGATCAGGCTGCGCGGGGCGAGAATATCGACTTCGGCGCCCGCCCAGGCGGCTTCGGCGCCGCTTTCGGCCGGGCAGATCAGCCCCTTGCCGAGCGCATTGGCGCCGATCGCAGCCGGCAGCGCGCCTGATATGGCGGCGATCGTGCCGTCGAGATTGAGCTCGCCGACGACGACAAAATCCGACAGCGCATCGGCGGGAATGGCGCCGAGGGCGGCCATCAGGGCAAGGGCGATCGGCAGGTCGAAATGCGAGCAAATGCCACGTTTGTGATTTTGTATGCAGGAGGGCGGGCGAATTCGCTCAAAGGATAGGAAGAGGTCGACAGTCAATCCCCATTTAAATGAAGTATGCGTGCCGATCGCCCCTAGGCGATCGAACAGCACGCATTCCGCTTAGAAGACAAGGCCGAGGAGCGGAGCCTACTTCGCAGCGGACGAGGTCTTGTCGTCAAAGTGACAAAAGAAGTCGGCCGACAGGCCGTCATTTCCGGCGAAGCCGCTCTGGACCCCGACCGGAGGAAGGGGCTTTGAGACTCGCGGTCTCAGCAGTGTCAGTTACTCAGGTCGCTCATCATCATAAGATCCGATCACAAAGCTTGCTCGGATACCCCATCCTTCTGCCCCAGTCGGCTGAAGAAACGCGACGCCGCATTTCCCGTAGTGGCGAACCAGCTTTTCGACGCTCGCGATGCCGGCGGAACCCTTTTCGATCATATAGATCGTGCGAGGACTTATACCGGAATGCTCCGCCACCTCGGACTGAGTTTGCCCGAGCATAAGTCGTGCGACAGCAAGGATTCGTGACGGCGGCCTCATTCCGCCTTGGTGTCACCAAAAGCTTCGCTTCGCAAATAAATGTTGACAATAGCGAGCGAATCGCAAAAAAACGCGATTGCATCGCCAGTAATAGCGATGGGATCGATAGAATCTCTCGGCCTGTTTAAGGCCACGAATCGCAGGAGGAAGTGATTCCGATGAAGTTCACGTACTTAAGCGCGGAAGATGCGCAGAGGCTTTCCGCTGATCTACGTGCGGTTGAAGCTGGGTCGGTCGGGGCACTCGCCCTTCACATCGCTCCCATCCTCGAAGCTCATCAAATGTATTCGCGCAGGACCGCCTGCCTCTCCGGGTACGTCTTCGGCCATCCTTCTCAGGGCGACGGTCGTGAAATCATGACCAGTCAGCTTATGTATATGGACACAGAGGCCGGCATCGCGCGTACGGTCAACCGTTGGTATCGCCTTGGGCATCCGGCCGGAACTGGACGAGTATGAACGGGACAACCGACAGCCCTCAGTTTTCGATTATTTCCAACACCGGCGACGTCGATCCGAGAGAGAGTGCCTGCAAGGAACCTTCTCGCGATCGGATGTTCCACCGCACGACACTTCCATGCAGCACAGCAACTGCTTCTCAGTGCTCGACGACCAGGTTCGAGAGGGTGTCCCGTGACAGATGAACCGCCATCAGTAGACCGCCATTTTCAGCGCCGACAAAAGGCGGCAATCGCCGGGTTGCATTTGCCGACCGCCGAGGAACTGCTTCGAGGGATGGCGTTCTTCCGCGAGGACCTGACTGAAGACATCCGGGAATATTCCGGCCGACTGGCAGGTCGAGTTAAAAAACGCAAGCGGACTGGTCTCGCATTGCTCGCCACTAGCCTGGATGAGTTAGCCGTAGAGCCGAGTGAGGACAGCGTGCTTGCCGTGGAGGCTGCTCTCGATCTCATCGATGATACCCAAGGTTTACCGGTCGAAGAGTGCCGCCTGCGATGCCGGTTCTATCGGGCCTTCTTTGGCGACGGCCAAGCAACAGCTCTAATCTCCGGTGAAATCGCGCATCTCGCTTCTAGGGATCGATCTCCTGCGGAGAGCCGAGGCCTCCTTTGGCGTTCGCTTGGTTGGGCGGCACAATCCCATGTACTCGACTGGCGCCGACGAGCAGGCCTCTCTGTTCAAAGGTCAGCGAAGTGGTTCGAGCCGGAAGTTCAGGCCTACGAACTGCACTTTAAAAATTTGATCACGTCATCAATGGTCGATGAGCCGGAAGTTAAGGATTCGTCACCGATAGGCCTTGCGGTAGAAACGTGGGAGGAAGAGCCACTAGGGCACGAAACGCAAGCGACTGATGGGGTGGTCATTATCCGCGGCATCGGTAATGACACGACGGTCGATGGAAAGAGAGTGGCGAAGGAATTTGCGAAATTCAAACAACGCCCGTTGCCACTGCGCCGTATGCCCGAGCTCCCCGTTGTTCGGAGGCGACTGATCGCAGAATTCCCCTATGCGGTGACGGTTGTTGACGCTGTGCTTGAGGGCCTCAGCAGTAGTCGGCCAAATGTGCACCTGAGGCCGATCATCCTGCTCGGAGCACCCGGAAGTGGCAAGACACGATTCGCCAGGAGATTGACGGAGGAACTTGGCGTGCCCTATGAACTTATTTCTTGTGGAGGCTTGAGCGATAGCGCCATCGGCGGAACGGCCCGGAGATGGTCCTCGGGCGAACCTAGCCTTGCGGTGATGGCCGTGTGTCGACACGAATGCGCCGGACCAGTCGTCATTCTCGATGAGATCGAGAAGATCGGTACAGGCCGCCGCAATGGGAACGTGCACGACGTGCTGATCGGACTGTTCGAACCTGAGACATCGCGCCGCTGGCATGATCCCTACCTTCAGGCCCACTGCGATCTGTCGCACGTGTCTTGGCTGATGACGGCGAACTCGCTGGAGCCGATTCCGGCGGCTTTGCGGGACAGGTGCAGAATCCTTAGTTTTCCCCTTCCAGGAGCCGATCATTTACCACTGATCGCTCCGCGAATCCTGCAGCGGCGGTACATCGAGACGGGTCACGATCCGCGCTGGGCGACTCCCCTTGAAGGATTCGAGTTGGACGCCTTGGCGAACTTTTGGACGGGTGGTTCGATCCGGAGGTTGGAACGTCTTGTCGAAGAATTGCGGGAGGCGCGCGAACGTACGAGGCGGCGACAATGAATCTTCCGAAGGCCGTGTGAGGTTACATGCACCTCTTGCTGGAGGCGACCGCCTGCTCATCCCGGGCTACGCGCCCCCAGCCGCTCGCCCGCCGCACCGCCAGCTCTAGGCAAAAGATTGTTCACTCGTTAGCTACTGTTTGAAAGGGGGCAGACATGCCACGCGGTGGTAAGGACGAGACGGCCAAACCCTGCGACCACGGGAGGTTGAGAGATACGGCCGACTACAACGAAACGTTTGGCGAGGCGCTCTCAAGGGCTGGCTACGAACCGGCTCAGGTCGGACGCAAGGTCGTGTCCCAGGGAAAACGCAGGGAGGCGCTGAAAAGGCGGGTTTTCGACAACGAGGACAAGTAGCGCTTCGGAGGGTGTTTGCGAGAGGAGTGTCGCTATCCTTGTGCCCGCGACAACGCGTGCAAAGGTAAGTGTCCTCAGTCGAGCGGGGAGGAGCCGGACACTTGCTCCGATGGGACTGGCGCACGCTGCACCCTAGGGAAGCATGTCCGAAGATTCGGGTGGCGCAACAACCACAAAGGACTCCACGCGCGATCACTCGCGCGATCTCGGGAATCTATTCGCGTACGCCAGCGTTGGCACCCAAATCGCCGCGTATCTGCGCCACAGTCTCTCGTCCGCTTGCCGAAGGCGCACGCACTGCGCCATGGACATACGACGGCGTCCAACGTGGCCGGTGTTCCGCGCACGCGCCCCGCCATCATCCCGCCACCGAGATTGGCTATGGATAACGCATGGATCTCGAGGCAACGCCATCTGTCCGTCGACGCATGCAGCGCACGCGAGGGCGGGACAATCTATTCGAGGTTTCGATCAGATCGCAGCTCTACGCGAAAGGGATTCGCTATCGAGTTCATCATCCCGTTCCCGGAATGAAGCGTATCACATGCGACATCGCCCTGCCTAAACTAAAAATCGCCGTCTTTCTCGATGGCTGCTTCTGGCACGGGTGCGATATCCATCCGCCATCGGTGAAGAAGAACACCGCCTTCTGGATGGAGAAGATCGAACGCAACCGCGCGCGTGACAGGCGGGTGCGCGAGCACCTTGCCGAGATCGGCTGGACAATTCTTCGATTCTGGGAGCATGAGGCGGTCGAAGCGATAGTGAGGAAGATCGTTTCGACCATCGAAGAGTATAAACAACGAAACTGTCACCACGCCTAGGCGCGGGCACGCTCGAGGGCGTACAGCGGACGTCGCGACAGTTCGAAGCTGTCGACGGGAACATGGTTTTGGTCGAGGCCCAGCAGGTTGAACAACCGCTCCCTGTTCCATAAGGGGTGAATGACAACGCCCCATCGGCTGTTTTGCTCATTGAGGGAGAAGATTGGAATGTCCGGCCTCCCCTTGACACTCGATACAGTGTTGCCAGGGATGAACGTCTTGGTCTGCCGCGCAAGGTCCATGGCCATCGCCGACCAATCGCTGAGTTCGAAGTGGCCATAGTCCCCGTCGATCCCGCACTCGTAGCAGGGATCGACCATCGCCCGCAGGTAGGAAAGCCCAAGCCTCCAGTCGAGCAGACCGTGGAAGTTCCTGTTGTTGTACCGTTGCAGGCACCTATAGCAGGAGGAGCCGCACCGCTTCATGTGCTCTGCGTCGGCGACATCCGTTCTCGGCCATTCTCCTTCCTTATCGAGGATGCTGTGAATGAGGGCGGAGACTGGGATAGTGCTATCGCCCAGAAGGTGTCGGCAGAAGCCGGAGCCATTCGGAAGCGCGTCCGATATCTGAAGATACGGCAGGCGTTCCCCGCTCGGCGAGACCATGATGTTCGGCGCGAGCGCGTCGAACTCCTCGGGGGCGATGTCGAGGTCCAGGGCGGCGCGCTGGACGAGTATCTCCGTCGCGGAGATCGCAGCGGCACGGACGCTCGTGCGACTGGGTTCGCGCCGCTTCATCGACAGGCCGATGTCCATGTCGAGCAGGCGCAGGTTCGGATTGAGCTTGACGGGCCCGATCTGAAGCGAGTTGGTGACCTTGGTGGAGGCTAGCCACGCGCTGACCGGAGGCTCGTCGACGGCCCTGTAGCGGCCTCCCTGGTCGGCCGCGAGGACATCCGTTGCGATAGCCTGTCCAGCCAACTTCAGCATTGGCTTGTCTCTCCACCACCATATGCGCTGGGCATCGTTGTCGATGGCCTCCTGTACTTCGAACCCAGTGAAGTTGTTGTCGTCCCGGAAGCCGGGGTTGACGAGGAAGATCTCGGACTGTTCAGCGAAGTTGACACTGAGGTTGGCATCCGTCTTCTGCGCGTCAGGCTTGCCCAGGCTGGCGAGGGTCATGCGCTGGCCAACCTTCGACCTGAGGCTTTCGGCGGATGGCTCGAGTACGGTCCGATACGCCGCAGGCGTGATGCAATGAATGGGAGTGTCGGACAGAACTTCGTCGCATGACGGGCAGTTTGTGGTGTGTGCGGTTCCCCTGCTCCATGCGCCGCATTTTCCGCAGAACCTGAGGTCGAAGTCATCCTTCCTCCAGTCGGAGAGCGGACTTACGGGGCCGGTGAGATCGGAGGCGAACTGGTCTGGAGGAAGCAGGCTTCCTGTGAATCCGACGCACAGGTGGCGCAGCTTCTCACGCGTGCGGACGCTTCCAGGGGCGAAGTCGAAGATCGCCATGTCCTGGTCGCGGTCGATTGTGTCCCACTCGGCCTCGAAGTTCCCCTTTCCGGCCTTTTTCAGTTCCACGTAAAGATTTCGCGACCTCGTGGGCATCCCGTAGAGTGGAACCAGCCCGCGTTCTGCGAGCGCCGCCGCGATTCCCACTGCCTGCTGGCTGAACTCCTCCCGGAGGCTCTCGATGTCCTCGAGGACGGTATGCACTGACACCGCATTCAGGATCTCGTCCACCTTGCATTTGGAAGCGTCTGCAAGGATCGTTGCCAGACGGGTGCGCCGATCTTCGGTCCGTTGGAGTGCGTCAGCCAGCCGATCTCGCCAGTCCATGTCGTCTCGGAAATATTCGCGGCAGTACAGGAATTCACCGTGAATGTCGCCGGGAACGACATCGTCGCCAGCCCATGTGTTCCCAGCCTCCCTGCAGAGCAGACGGAACGCCTCGACCAGCCAGAACTTGCGGAGAAGCCGCGACGGGATGTCCTTCAGACCCGTCGTGATGAATGGCGGCGGCGGAGCCGATCCTGTGATCTCGATCGGATTGTGGAAATAGTGGATGTCGTGGCTCTTGCTGCGGCAGACGGTCAGGACGGTCGAGAACGCCTGCCCGCGGCGGCCGGCGCGGCCCACGCGCTGCTGGTAGTTGAAGCGCTGTGGCGGCATGTTGCCCTGATAGACCGCCTGCAGAGAACCGATGTCCACGCCCACTTCCATTGTCGTCGTGACGGAGAGGAGGTCGGAAGTTTCAAAAAGCTTTCGCCAGCGGAAGTCCTCGTCACTCTCGTCGTCCTCCTTGACGAAGACGCCCTTGAACTGCTGCAAGCGTTCGGCCGGATCGCTTGTCTGGCCCGTCAGCTCCTCGCATTTGAGCCTGAAATGATCCTCGCCGTTCGTGATCGCACGCTGCACACGGCGGCCGAGGAAGTTCTCCCCGGCGATTTTGCCTGCGGTCAGGTCTTCGGGCCGGGTCAGCGCCGTTCCGCATCGCGTGCATCTGCCGAACCCCGTATGAAGGTGTACACGCCCGCAGAGGACGCAGCGCCAGGCGGCAGCGGCCGGATCGGCAGCACGGAAATAGAGCATGCTGATGTCGATCGAACCGTCGCCGCGTGGCTGGCGCAGCGTCGTGCGGAGCTTTTCGAGGAAGTCGTCGCATTCCTTTTCCGGATGCTGCGTGAGTCGCGACATCAGTCGCCGGAGCTTGTTGTCGCCACGTCCGAGCATGTCGAAGGCGTTCCTCCAGGCGTTGCGCGGATCCTCCTGAAATCTGTTCGGCGTAATCCGGTAGGCATCGGCGAATATCCGGAGCATGGCATCGTCGCGCGACTTCTCAGGCGTATATTCCTCGGGGCCGTAGAAGCTCGGCCATCCAAGTCCGGTCTCCTCAAGCGCGAAGTAGGTCTTGCTGAAAAGCAGGTCCGTGGCATCCGGTGGCTGCTCGTCCTGAACCTTTTCTCGCGCCTTGCGGATGAGCTTGAGCTGTTCTTCAGGAACATCGTGCTTCCACGATATCTGATCGCTTCCATCCCTTTCGAAGAACTCGTACCACGCGTGGCGCTTGTTGATGCGCGAGAGCTTGGTGTCCGCTCCCTCGACGGGCGTGGATCCGAGCTTCATAAGCTGGGTCAGGATTGGTCGCGTGAGGTTCCCCGCCTTGGAGCGCTCGAACTCGAAGAGTTCTGTCAGCGGGACGCTCGGCGGCTGTCCGGCGGAGGCCTGCCTTTTCTGAAGAGCCTTGTAGCGCTGCTGGAGATGCTCGGTCTCCTTGTCGGCCATCGTCAGCTCGATGATTTCCTGCTTGAGCCGCTTGTACTCGGCTTCATCGTCCGGAGTGAACGTATGGTCGGCGGCGATGCGCGTCGCAGCGGCAATAAGGATCTCGCGCCGCAGATCGCGCTGATGCTGGACCTCGACCTCGAGTGCGAGGTTAGCCGCATCCTCGCGGCTGTCTGAGAAGGCGACCAGCTTGCCGTCGCCACCCTGAGCCTTCAGGGACGCAACCAGTTCGGTTGCGAGGAGCTGGGAGGTCTTCGCAAAACCTGTTCTGAAGCTTCGGATCGGCGACAGGCGGCCTTCGCGCCTCGTTGAGTTCGCCTGTCGGTATCGGCCGGAATAGTCCGTGCCGCACTTGGCGCAGCAGAACGGAACCGCGGTGCCGTCGTCCTCGATCTTGCGCTGATGGAAGCCGTCGGTGCCGGACCACAGCATGAGATATCCGGGAACGTCGCCCGGCTCCTCGTTCTGGCTCACCACCCCGGTCCGGGGGTTGAGGTAGCCCTTCGCCCATCCGTAGGGTGTTCTCCCCGTGCGGATTTCCGTCTCAGGCTGACCGAGACTCGGCCAGAACAGGGCGAATTCGAGAAAGCTGGCATCCTCGAAGCGGAGCGATGAAGCACTCTCCGGGAGCTTTTCAAGTTCCTGCGGCGCCGGAAGCAGCGAAACTCTGCTCGATGAGCCGGGAACGCGTTCCCCCCGCTTGCCGCCCAGATATAGGTCGCCGCATGCTTCGCAGTAGAGCAACTCGAAGAGACGCTTGCGCCCCTCGTCGTCGCTTTCTCCGTCATAGGTTTGTCCGCGTTCGATGCTGGGGGTTCCCCATACGACAGTGCCGTCATCCTCCCGGTGAATCGATGCAAACAGCCCTTCGATGTTGCGGACGAAGCAGTGCATCCTGAAGCCCGGCAGCGATGCGACGATGGCTGGGTCGGGCACGAGTTCGGCTGACAGAACCGGGGTTTTGTGATCGGGCCCTGGAAGATCCGGGATGGCCCTGAGAGCCAACAGTCCTCGAACCGCGTCTCTATCCGCAGCCTCAAACAGAACATTTCCGATGTCATCGACCGTGCGCGGGCGTTTGGAGCCGAGTTTGGCGGGATCCTGGAGCGCATAGTCCAGCATCGCCGCAGCGCAGACTGTTGCCGCTTCCAGCATGGCCGCAGGGGTCTTCCCGGCCGATCCGGGAATGCTCGCTGCAGCGGAGAGGAAGTGGTCGACAAGATCGCGGGGATTGCGGCGGTAGTCGACGGCGTCCAACGCGCGTGCCAAGGTAGAGAGGCTATCGCGGGTAGGCATGTTCTCGGGACGCTTGACCTCGATCGGTTCGCCCGTGACGACGCTGTTTTTCCAGGCCGCGTCGAGATCGTCGGTCCCCGCAGTCCCCGCGTCGCCGAACATGTTCTTGAGATAGGCGATGCTGGCTTCGGCGTTCTCCTTGTCCATCGGGAGCGATGCGGAAGATGCAAGAACCCGAAGCTTGTAGGCGTGGACCGGGTCGGTCAGGCCGAGCCGCTCGAGAAGGATCTTGAGCATTCCTGCCATTTCAGCACCTGCGGATCCGCGTATGAGGTGCAGCTCGTCGAGCACGAGATAGAAGCGCGCGTCTTCGTTTTCCATCAGCCACGCGCGCGTGTCGGTCAGGATCGGATCGTCGAATTCGCGAACCAGCATCGCATTGAGGATCGACTGGTTGGTGACGAGGATGTCCGGCGGGGTATCCTGCATGTCCCAGCGGGATATCAGTTCGGCCCCGTCAGTCGTGGGGAAGATGTAACGCAGATCCGGATCGACATCAGTAGCCAATCGGTTCTGGATCGACTGATAGCGCCGAAGACCGGTACGCAGTTCTTTCCGCTCGCGATTGTTTCGCGCCTTCCAGGACGGATCCTTGCTCTTGCGAGGATGCTCGAGGAAACCCTTGGCTGGGGACTTGCCCGTGTATCTTCCGAAGAAGATGCGGTTCCCGTTGAAGTGGCGCGCCATCACGTCTTGCGCATCGTCGGAATCGAGCGCTTTTCGGAGACGCACCATCTGATCCTCGACGAGGGCGTTCAGCGGATACAGGATGAGCGCGCGGACCGCCTTCGGCCTGTCGGGATGCTCGTTCCTGCGATGAAGCCGGAACTTCTGGCCCTCGTCCAGCCAGGTGTCATCGACAGGCTGCAGCGGGGCGGGCCATTTCGTCGCCTCCTTCGCGAGCTGGGCGAGGATTGGGAGCATGAACGATTCCGTCTTGCCGGAACCCGTTCCCGATGTGACGATGCCGGGCGTTCCGTCTCTTGCGCCTTTTTCCAGCATCTGCACCTGATGGAGATAGGGAGCGTACGCGCCCTTGAACTCGGTGCTCGATTTATCCTTCCGATCAAAGAGGCCGGAGAGCGCGAGTTCGGCGAAGGCCTGCCGCTCCTTCCGCGAGAAATGAGGCAGGCGGCCTTCAGGATCGTCGATCAGCCCTTCCAGCCCATAGCTGACGGGCTTGTAGCGTGCGACGGCCTCGAAGATCGGGTCGAGGGCGAGCTGGCCCGGCGTGGAAAGAAGCTCCCTCCTCATCGCCGACATGCGCGGATCATCGATCCGGTACGCCGTGTCCAGGTACGCTAGGAATTGGTCGATCATTCGGTTAAAGCCGCCAATCGGATCAAACATTCTTCAGCCCTCCATATTTATGAAATATTCGTCGTATTCGTGCTCGCTGCCCGCGGCAGTCGCTGCGAGCCAGTCCACCTGCTTCAGGAAGACGTCGATTGCCTCGGTTCCCTTGATCCACGACGGGGTCCGTGCGAGCGCCCGCGCCACGGTTTGCATGGCAGAACTCTTCACCTCGCGGTCTACGAGAATCGCAACCGCTTGGCGGACCCTCTCCTGATCCAGATTCGTCACCGGCCAGAAACCCTGGAACTTCGCGGATCCGGAACGGGGTGTCTTCGAGGGCTTCAGCGGGAACAGGTGCCGCAACGTGGAATCAGGGATCGGAACCCGGAGGCCGTCGGCGCCCGCGCTTGCAACGAACGCAAGGTTGCGCGGAAGACGCCCGACCCTCCTCATTTCGATCATCTGGGGAAGCCAGTATTCGCATGGACCGCTAGTAATGCTGCACAAGGCCGCGGCAAACAGCACCGCGGGACGCTCCCTCGCCTTCTCGATGGTCGTCCTGAGACCGGAATGCTCGTCGTTCAGGAGATCGGCCAGGGAGATCTTGGTGGGGTCGCAAAAGACGATGGCGGCGTCGTCTCCGGCAAGAGCCGTTGCAATGTCGACCGCACCCGCAGCAGAATCGGGACCGAGCAGCACTGGGACAACATCTGTGCATGTCGCGACGACGGCGGCAACATCGGCAAGCGTCAGCCCTGTTGCGACTGCAAGCTCGTACAGGATTTCTTTCCTCTCCTCTTCCGAGGCGAGAGGCAGCAGCCGAGGGGCTGCCGGAACCGCCTCCTTGGTCTGTTCGACCACAACAGACACAGGGGCAACTGGCTCTGCGGACGCGGGAGCGGCGGTAGTGATATGTCTTATGTCATCCCGCAGGCGCGTGACTTCGTCGCGGATGGCTGCAGTTTCGCGGGAGGATTCGCTTCTTATTTCTTCCGCTGCGCTCGCGAGCAGGCTTCGCAGCGTTTCCTCGTGCTTCTCGGTCTCGGCCCTGAGCAGCGCCTCCCGGTGGGAGAACGTGGCCAGCTTCGATTCCGCGTCCGACACTTCGATTCGAAGAGCCGCCAGCTTTGCGCTCTCCACCTCCGTCTCCTTGCGGATCCGCTCTTCCAGCTCGGATCGCAGGCGCGCCTTCTCCGTCTGCTCGAAGCCTGCGAGCCTGTTCAAGTACGCGGGATCGCGTCCCAGGATTTCAGGCAGGATGTCGGCGAGCTCGCTGCGCTCAGACAGACGCGCCGCTATCGATGCCAGATCACCCTTCTCCTCATCGCTGATGGCTCTGGCGGCCAGCAGGCGGAGAAGTTCTGCAGGCTGCATCGAACCCGCGCCGCCGGGAAGGCTCAGCGCTTCCTTCGACCTGGAGAGCCAACGCTCCACAGCCTCGCGGATCTCCTCCTCCGACCGCAGATCCGTGTCCATCGGCTCCGACCATTTGGGTGGGGAGACGAACACGACAAGACCGTTCCCAAGCTTCATGGTTTCGGGGCTGTTCCTGAGCGCGGACGTGGCAACCGACCGCAAGGACTGCTGGCCCAGTTTGTAGCGCCCCGAGGCGTGGTGTGCTTCGAACCCCGATGTCAGCCAGCGCCCGGACTGCACCTCAATCGCTGAAACAGACGAGCCTAGCGGAACCTGAAGCGAGCCTTCCGAAAGAGCGGAAACCATTTCCCCAAAGCTGCCGTCGTGCGGGCTGTAGCCGACATCGAGCTTCGTAACGGTCGCGAACGCCACGGCATCGAGCTTCCCCGGGCCTGAAATGTCATTGCCGAGCTTCGGAAGCTCGAAGACGGAGCCGCGGATTCTGGACGCCATGGTCGATATGCCGCCTGCGAACGCCGGAACGGAGACATCGTCCTTCTGCACGATCAGTTTCTGTTCCTTCTCGCCCGTGACCAGCCAGAAGGAACCTACGCCGCGCAGCACTATCCTGCTGTCGCGGGTTTCTTTCAGCTTGCCACTTTGAGCTTCTCCATTCTTCACTTCAACGATGATCGCGACGTCGTGCGCGAGCACCTGCTTCACCCTGTAGACCGTCTTGCCTGATACTGACATCTTCTATCTCTTTTCGGCCATCACGCGTGCGATCCGCGTCGTCCGTGTTCTGCTGTCATGGATCGCACGACCCCTGTTGGAGGCCGATGCGAGAAACCTGTCGATCCACCTGATGCCGTGCGCTTCCTCTTCCCCGTCGTCCTGCTCTTTGTCCGTGACGGACACGAGGCGGCAGAGAGCCGAAAGAGAGGAGGCCCCGATGGCATACTGGTATCGCCACCCATCTTTGGAAGTCCCTGGAGCGGCGTTGCACAGGACCCTGTCCGATGCCCATCTCGCCCAGCTCGACGGCAGGAGGACGCGGGGCCTCCTTGCCTGCAGGATGCCGTCTGGTTGGAAGAACAATGGGCCGCCGGCGCGCAGATGGTGGGACAGTATCGCCACGGACGGGGAGACGTAGGTCTTCACAGGCTTTCCGACGATGACAGAGCGGTAGAGAAAGGGGTTGCGCGATTCCTTCCTCTCGAGTCGGTAGAGACCATCTTCAACCTTGTCGTCATAGCGGACAGCGAAGAAGCCGCGTTCCTCGTCCAGCCTGCCGATCACCTCGTAGCCGTGCACTCCGTCGGGGTCGCCTACATCGGCGACAGCCAATTTGGGTGTGGGCTTTTCAGCGATGGCCATCCTTTCGATGAAATCGCGGCGCACGCGCTCGTTCGGACATCTGACGGCATATCGGGGCAGCGACCATTTCGACAGGCCGTTCCATGTCTCGACTTTGGCCCCGGCCGCTCCCCCTGCGGCATGGAGTCGTTCGAGCACAGCGATCGGCGTGGGGCCACTGATCCTGACGAGGTCCGACCCCACGCTCTCGGCCATAAGCGGGTTCTGAAGTATCCGGCGCACGGGGAAATGGCGCAGAAGGGTCATCTCCAGCCAGCCGGCATCGGAGAAGGAGCGAAGGAGATCCCATTCGGACGGACGGTCGTCCTCCGGCATGCCTCTCAGGATGATTTCGATGGCTTCGGAGACCGCAAGCCCCCGTGCCGACCGTTCGTAGAGCGCTTCGCCGATCGTCACCAGCGCATCGCAGGGGGGGACACGGTTGCCGCTCCACTCCTCGACGGTGGAGACAGTCGATGGCACCGTGTCGTGGTGGAACTCGTCCTCGGAGATCTCCCTTGAGAAGTCGAAGGAAAGACGGCGGATTTCGCCGACCTCGTTCGCCCTCGGGACGAGCAGGATTTCGCGGCTTTCCCGGTGGCTGCGGGCAACGAACAGCCCCGAGTGGATCCCGTCCTTGAACGACAGGCCGTCATCGCGCCGAGCCATGTCGATCGTCTTGCCGTTCTTCTCGACCCGGATGGCCGCCGGAACCGGGCCTGAGATAATCGGAGCCAAAGGTGTGCGTCCAAGGTAGGCGCCGCCAACCCCGCCAACGCTGATGCCGTCCCGCCAGCCGAACTCCCTCGGCGCGCCTGCCGCCTGGACCCCGCCTCCGAGCTGGTTTTTGAAGCTCGCCACAACCCAGTCGGCGTTCAGTCCGGCAACGGATCGGATGGCATCGGAGTCGCATTCAGAGAGCTTCGATCTCTTCATCAGGAGGAAGTTGGATTCCGCTTTTCCTGCCCGGTATCTACCGAAGCCTAGATTTTCCAGGAAAACGATCCCGCTCCGGACGAGCTTTTCAACAGCCTTGGGAATGAAAGTAAGCGCCTCCTCCGGGGTTGAAATCGCCACGCGGACACCGAGCGGCGAGACCCTGAAAAGCTCATGTTCCCCGAAATCGCCCTCTGCAACCTCGATGTGCTCGAGCGCAGCCAGGTCGGCCACGATCGAGTACCAGGCCTGCCAGAAGGGTGTTCCCACATATTCGCGCACGCCGCGTTTCCGCGCCTCATCGAATTTCGCGAAGTTGTACACGAACGACTGCATCGTCTCGCCGCGCATCTTCGATGTCTGAAACCTGTTGGCAACGGTGAGGGGATCGAGAAGATTCCCCGGAGGAATGAGATCCCTTACCCTTCGCAATTCATTCTTGTGCCGCCAAGTTGGAAAGGCCATCTGAAGCGTGCGACCAATCCGGCTGATGTGGCTGGGAACGTGTTCGGGCAGAGCAAGATCAATGTGGTGTTCCCGCCAGAGGAACTCCTTCAGGTGAAACCACATCAGGTCGAGGCCGTTCATCGGGAACCCGGTGAAGTGCTCGTTAAGCTGCTTTGCAAGAAGGTCGTCGCGGAAATCTCGATCCTCCTCATGCCTCATCCTGGTCGTCTGCATCCAGCAGAGGAATACCAGGATCCTCACATAGTCCGGCGCTTTGCCCTTCAGGGGTGCCATTTCGCCGGAAAAGCGAGCCTTGAGGATGTCGATGTGCGGAAGGTTTTGAATGAGCCGCTTGCGAGCCACATCGAGATCGGTCACCCCGAAGATGTCAAGGAGATCGTCATCGGCGACGTAGACGCTGCCGATCGGACCGGTGCTGCCCGGAGCCAGAAAATACCTTTCGATGCATTCCGCCTCGAAACTTCTCAATCTTCTTTCGCCCCCACCTTCAGATCCCCAACCGAAGCCTGCCCCGATACCCTATCGGTAGCGCAGTTCGTCCTCCGCAGACTTGCCCCTGGCCTTCTGGCGTGGCGGCTCGGGGTGGAGCACAAGATGCGGAGCCCTGAGCGACGCATCCGACATGTCCGTGTCCTCGAAGGTCAGCCGCGCAAGGCGGAACGTCCCCTCGTCGCTTCCAAGGAGAACGGCAGCGCCAACCTCCGGCATTGCCAGCGGCGGAAGGCTCGAGACGCGCCGTTCGGAAAGCTGGTCGTGTAGAAGCTTCAGGCGGGCCCGGAGATAGCGGACGGGAATGTCTAGTTCGATCTGCCCCGGCTTCGATCCGACGATGGCGAGAAGCTGGACGATGGCCCGATCGATAGCGTCAACAGCGCCTTCCCGAGTCAGGGGCAACGCAACCACACCGGCGGGTACGATGCCGCGGCGCTGCTGCTCCTCGAATACGGCAACAAGATCCTGATCGGCGAACTTGTCGCGCGAAGCGCGCCATTCATCGCGACGAAACCGTAGCGGCATCTCGCTCAATCGATATCCATTGGCAGCGACAGCGTCGGCCGCAATCGGCTCGCCCCAGCCAACTGGCCAGTACGTTCCGGCGCCGTAGCCGTCTCGGGCACGCTCAGACTCGTTCTTCTTGCCCATGAAGCGCTTGACCATCTTAGGTAGCTTCTTGCCCTGAGCCAGCGCGTCTTTATCAATCCTCGCCTTCACCCCTTCGGCGCCATGCAGCAGGTGCGGAATGAGCTTGGCCATGAAGAACGGCGGGACAGCGTTGCCAACCTGCTTGTATTGCTTCCCGCGCGGCCCCGTGAATTCGAAGCTGTCCGGGAAACCCTGAAGACGCGCGCCTTCTCTGACCGAGAGGGGTCTATCATGCAGCGGATGCGTGAAGCAGCCAGAAGTAACGTTCCCGAAGCCGGCAGAAATGGTGTAGGCAGGCGAAGCCTCGTGCAGCCGACCATAGAGTGTCGCGTAGTCGGTCAGGCGCACGCGGCGAAAACGGTCAGGGAGCAGTTCCGGCGGGATGTCTTTCCAAGAACCGCCCTGCGGCACCTTGGAGATCCGGTTTCGATTGAGGTCGGTGAGAACGTTGCACCAGTGGTTCGCAAGCTCACCATCGGAATTCGCGACGAAACGTTGAAACGCAGTTGGCGCAGACGGTAACTTGGTTGAAGCTTTCCCGTCTCTGCTGGTCGGGGCTACCAGGTCACCGATAGCTTCCGAAACCGTAACGTAAGAGGATAGACCATGGCTGCCATCGACAGAATGCGTCGGCTTCGGAAAGGTGGATGGAATCGGATCCACCGATGCAACAAGGATGAACCTATTGCGGAGCTGCGGAAGGCCGTAATCGGCCATATTCACGACGTCGGCGAAAACATGGTAACCGCGATCCTCGAAAAGGGTGAATAGCTCCTTCACTATGACGAGGTTCTTGCCGTAAACGACGCCCGGAACGTTTTCCATGATGACGCGCCGCGGACGCCGTCCAGCCGCTGTAAAACCGTCCAGCAAGCGGATGAAATGTACGAAGAGCGCGTTGCGGGGATCATCGAGATGGAAGACGCCCATCGTGCTTACGGCCTGGCATGTCGGACCCGCGAAAAACCAGTCGATGTTCTCAATTCCCGCGCGCTCTATCACGTCGGTCGCGGATACCAGCGAGACATCGCAGCAATCGACTAGCGCTTTCGGATGAGCCTTCTTGAAGGTCGCGGTCGCGTTCTTGTCAATGTCGAGCGCCCATTTCACTTCCAGACCGGGGATTGCAATGGCCGCACCAACCGACATGCCGCCGCAGCCGGAATAGAGATCGATAGCAGTCTGCATGATTCCCCCAGAATTCTCGCGGTACACTATCAAGACCAACTGCATTCTGCGATAGCAATTTAAGTTACCGGATTAAATTTATACGTGTTTGCGCACTAGACTAACGAATCGCGCCGGGAGTACTGTCCCGACACAGATTTGCAGCATCGCAAAGATCCTCGATCAAAGATGCTTAACGGCGCTGCAAACTGACGTAGCGAACTCTTGTCGTAGTCATCGTGCCCACGATGGGTGTCGGCGCCGCCCTCTCTGGTAGGAGATTGCCGAGCGCGTGCATAGACCCGAGTAAAGAATTGGCGACTTTCTCGCGAGAGCGATTTGCCACCGGCCGCGGTCTGGATCCGACATATACCCACGATAGACCGCAATACCGCTGAAGGTAGAAGACCTGATCAAATCCAGTCATTCGCAAATTGGCGAAGTCTTGGTTCAGGGCTCCTAACGGCGACAGCGGCTTGCAGCTCGAGATCCTCGCCTCGGCGTCGCGAAGCACAACAGGCGAGCAATTCAATTGGGTTGGGCGGAAATGAATGCAGCGGATTCTTGCTTCCACTTCTCGTGGGGTGTCCAATCGCGCCCTACACAATCCCGCTGAATTTCTCTCTATGCTTCGCTACGTACGCCGGGTGCGGCCACAGCCGCTCATCTGCAGGCAAATGTATCCGATCCATCTGCTTCGCAAACAGCGTCCGCAACTCCGATGGCACCTTGTTGTGTGAAACAAGGATCCGGTAATCGTGGGTCAACGAGATCAGATGCCTGTCAAAGAGCCAGTGCACGGTTGCCGACAGCGCGATGCCGTTCTGAACGACATCCGGTCCGCCCTCGGCGACCGACCATATATGGGCCGCCTGAGCCTCGGATTTGCCGCCGCCGTTGACGATCCGCAGCCCGGTGATCGCGCAACGGCTGTCGTAGGCGTCGCAGACCTTGCGCCGGAAGCTGGCTCCCCGGATCTTTCGGTTCATCAGGATCTGCTCGATACGGCGCTCCTGCTCAATGAGCGGGAGATCGAGAAGCTCCTGTGTGGGGCTATCGACGTGCTTCGGATCCAGTTCCAACCGGATGGCGTTGTCGGCCGCGAGTGTCTCGGAAAGCCCCGCTCGGACTATGGCCGCGAAATCGGTCTCGGGAATGACGCGAATGGATTTCCCTTGGATGAATGCTCCAACGCGCGTGGGGTCTGCTACTGACAGCAGCGACGTCTCCCAGTAGCGGCCATCGCGGACGAAGGGCACGGGTTCATCGAACTCCTGATATTCCGCCATGACGGCGTAGGCGTGGCCGGGCTTGATGGGATCGTCCTCGATGGCGATGACCTTCGCCGTCGCCACATATGCCCTGCGACCGCCATTCCTCTGCGGCTCTCGATAGACGATACGATCGCCTACCAATGTCTCGGCGATGCCGCGGTATTGTTTCGGGAAATGGTACCGGAACGCGATTTCGTCATTGTAACCGGAGTCCCGCTTGGTATCGAAAATGCCTTTCAAGAAAAACCCCTGCTCTCACCATCAAGCCGAACGTAAGGCAGGCTGAACGCATGTTCAACACGCCGCCGAACGACGTCAGTCGTCTTGGGGAGATAGCCTTCTCCTGCGTAGCGCACGAAAATTCCGCCTGTGGAAGTCCTGCTCGAAGCAAACGAAGACGAGTTCCAAGTCATTGGCGCTGTCGCGTCTCCCGAGGAGGCTGAGCGTTGACGACGACCACTCCGCTGTACCCTCGCGTCAGGCGAGAGGCTGCGTTTCGGAAATCGCTCGCTTCAGGATCTCTTCGGTCTTCACGGCGCTCGTGGACAACCCAGAAGCGGGCGGCATCCCAAGTCTGTCTCATGATGTCGCTGACCTCGGCCTTGAACTCCTCGGCGTGCATTACACGGCCTTGTCCCCAGTATCGCTGGCGACGTTGAGGTAGCCGTCATCTTGGTATCGACGGCGACGATGTCGACCGGTGAGCCGACTCTGACGCTCGCCGCATCGATGATGGCGGCTGCATCAGGTATCGAACCCCGGTGCCGCAGACTTCACCAGTCTCGACAAAATCGGCGGCGAGGACGATCTCCACAGGATAGCAATGGCCTCAAATGGACAGATCAGCTTTCAGACCACATCCTTCCGGGAGACAGAGGCAAAGCTCACGCTTGATGTTTACAGAGGAAGCACGAAAGGCCGCACGAGCGCGGTGGCCCGATACGTCCCGGTCGACATCCTGGCCGCCCCTCACCTCTATTTCCATCATTCGATTATGCTGGAGCCTGCCTGGTACGAGATCGTCAGCCCGGAAATTTACCGCGTCGGGGTCACGCCCGGGGCCAGGCTCGTGCTCGGCAAGGATGCGGTCGGATGCGACAGAGGCGCATTGAAGCTCATCGATCATGTCGCGCTAGGCGACACGAGCGAGCTCTCCGGATTGGCGGCGCCGTACGACGAGGAGACGACTGATCAGTTGTTGCACACCGAAATGCTCGGCGAGGGCATGGACTTGTTCCAGTTCTGGCGTCGCAATGCCAACACCGATCAGGTTTCCGGACGAACTCCGGAAGCGCGCGTCTTTGAGCCTCGGTAGTGCCTGAAGGCATTCATGATCGCAAATCTTCAAGAATGTGGTCAGGAATGTTCAATAGACTGCGGCGGCGTCTTTGGTGGCGATTGCTGTGCAGGGAGCAACACCCATGTCATCTGGGTCTCCCAATGATCAAGGCATTCCTCGATGTCGAGCCCAGTCGGCATAACCTATCCCGCCCTTTGCTCTAAAACCCACGCGATCCACCGGCGACCTACTGATCCATGCCGGGTAAACGACAATCTTGAAGCGCCAACTCCTGTGGAAACGATCGTCGAAGCCGCTTGAGGTTTTCGCGCGTCGAGATAGAAATGCTACCGGTAATGCAACTCGCCACGGGCGGACGGTGTGACAATGGACGAAGACGAAGTGGAAGCCCTATACACTCATTTGGTTACGATCCTGACATCGCGAAGAGATGTAGATGAGCTTCAGGGTCGCGACGACTATTTGACACCGATATTGGCTGAAATTGAAGCTGGAAAGGCTGTTCCAATCAAGCTCAAGGTGCCTGGCGAGCGGGAAATCGTCGATCCTGTTGCTGGCCGTCGAATAGGAAGCTCATCGAGTGCGGAATTCATTCAAAGGCAGGATTTCTCCGGCCGAGAGAAGATTGAGATTTTGCTTCGCGGCGTCGAGATGTCCGTCGTCGCCCCTGCCCGGATGGCGGCCGAGATCAACAAGTCCCTGGAGGGGCTGGACGTCAACGAGTTCGATGGCGTTCTGCGGTTCGGAAATGATGTTGTAAGCACTCCGACACGAACGGTAACCCCTGCAGAGCTGGTCACGACCTTGATCGAAGCATCGACGTTGGAGTCGCTCATCAACGAGATCCGAACGGGCCTGGCCAAACCACGCGAGGCCACAATTTAATGCCACTCCGTCCCAACCTATTGACCGAGATCGACGCCGCGCTTGCGGGTCTTCCTAAAGCCAATCTGAATAGCGCGTCAGCCGGGTACGACCTCTATGAGGCCTACATCTGGGCCCTCGTCTTGAAAGCCGCACGCAATGAGGGCGCAACGATAAGGTTCCGAAACAGGCACGGTAATCGTCCGGCAAGCTTCTGGTTCAGAACGTCTCCCTCCAACATCTTCTCGCCAGCTCACGACTACTGCCACGCCGAGATCGACTTTCCCGGGCGGCCCACATTGGAAGCTCACGTTGGCATCTATGTCGCAGGTCGCTCCCAGATCGCACACGAGTGCGATGTCGCCGTGCTCTACAAGAGCGAGGCCGACATTTGCCGCGCGTCGAACGTCGAACCTCGGAGCAGCAAGCTCGTGCTCGCCGCTGAGTGCAAGTATTACTTGAACTCCGGGATCGGGATCGGCTTGGGACGCTCGTTCCTTGGGCTGCTGAACGACGTCTACAAAGGAGACCGCTACTTCGTCGGAACTGCGGAATCCCCGAGCGTAAAAACCTTGTTCGCCGCCCATCGGAAGAACCACGAGCTGGGTCTCACTCCCCTGAATGCAAGGATCGAGGCACGGCTCATCGGCAAGTTCGAGACGACGTTCGATCATTTCAAGTCGTCGCGACCGTAGTTGTCGAGGGACACGTCCATTTCGCCGCCTTATTCCGCAGACCAGCTCTTCTGGCCCCACATCGTTCGCCTGTCGGCCAAGCCCACGTCCCAGTCTGCAATGGCGACCGGGAGCATCGAGCGTGAAAATGCTCGATCTGCGTCCGCGCTCTACAACATTGCTGCGGCTCCATCGGGAGCCCAGCCGTGCGCGTTCTTCCTAGATTTTTCCGAGACCCGTCTGGATCGTGACGATGTCCTCGACTGCAGCCGAATAGCTGTGCATAGAGGCATTTCACTCGCCGATTTACTTTAAAAATCCAACACTTCTGGTTGCGGAGACTTACCGCCACTATAGACTCAAATCACACGAACCTGATTCTGTTGGCGACTTCAATGGATTTGACGATTAATTTCGCGCCGATCTCCTTGGAAGGTAATTGTAGCGTTCTTGTCGGACGTCAGAACTACGACAAGGAACGCCTTGCTGAGCTGCGCGCCGACTTCAGGGATACTCATGTCTTCCGGCGCGACGGAGCTGAAAGCATCATCGACATTCCGATCGCGCCGGGCGCAGTCCCGCTTGGACATGTCCAAGAAACGATTGATCTGAGACAGCACCAGATCTTCTGGCCGATGCTGTTGCAGGAATCGCTTATCCAGCTTCTGGGCAAGCGGCCTATCCTGTCGAACAATCCCTTGAAGTTCCTCGGTGCGCGCGTTCCGCTGATCGAACATGCCAATCTGCCGGACTGGCTCCAGCGGCTGTCGGTCACCGAGATCCATACCCGACATATCACCGTCGGCCGCAGGAGGATCCATAGCGTCGTATGCGATGTCCGAGCAAAGTCCTTCATTTCCGCGACTTGCGACGTGCTCATCCATGCCGGGGTGCACATCGTCGGCCGATACATCCAGGTCGAGCTGCCTCCGGTCGATGACCGGATCATGCCCAAGCGGAAGCTTGTCGGCCGGGTCCGCAGCATCAACGGCGAGGAGCTCCTTCTGGAGGATTGCGAGCCGGGTTACGACAAAGTCGCAGCGAAACTGGCCTTCCTGGAACCGCGTAAGGAAAACTTCGAGGAATGTGTGCGCAAGGTTCTCGGGCGCGATGCCGAGCGCGTGCTTGAGCAGTCCCAGCGGGCCTCGCAGCACCTCGCGTCCGGCCCGGGCAAGCTGGAGCACATCGACAGCATCGTAAAGTACCTGAGGGATAAGAAGCCCGCCGCAGTTCCTGGGGCCAATTTTGCCATCGATGCCCCACTGATTACCAAGGGACGTCTGTTCCCACCACGGGAAATCATCGAGAAGCCTTTCCTGCTGTTCGATCCGAGCGGCAGCCGGAAGGACGACTGGGCGGAACGGGGGTTGAAGGATCATGGCCCGTACGATGAGCAGGTCTTCAGTCCGAAGGGTCTGAATATCGCGGTCGTCTGTCAGGCGCGCCTCGAAGGGCGCGTTGACGAGTTCGTGGCGAAATTCCTGCATGGAATGCCGAAGGTTCTTCAGCAGGGGAGGAGCTTCGCGCGCTACGGAGACGGCTTCATCAAGCGTTTCCGCCTGAACAAGCCTACCGTGCACTATTTCCTCGCCGATGGCACGTCGGACGAAGCCTATGCGGTCGCCAGTCGCGAGGCGCTGGACAAGGCTCGCGACGGCGGCTTCGAGTGGGATCTTGCGATTGTCCAGATCGAAGAGGAATTCAAGTCGCTCGCCGATGGTTCGAACCCCTACTACACCACCAAATCCATCTTCCTCAGGCGTGACGTGCCCGTTCAAAGCGTTCGTCTTGAGACGATGTCGTTCCCGGATAATGATCTCGTGTTTCCGATGAACCATCTGAGCCTGGCGACGTATGCAAAGCTCGGGGGCACGCCATGGCTGCTTGCTTCCAGTCAGACGGTCGCCCACGAGCTTGTCATCGGCTTGGGGTCGAGCGCCAGTTCTGAAAGCAGGCTTGGCCCCCATATGAGGCATGTCGGCATCACTACCGTGTTTTCCAGCGATGGCAGCTATCTGCTCAGCGACCGGACCTCCGCGGTCCCTTATGACCGCTATCCCGGGGAACTGCGCAAGACCTTGAAGCGGACGATCGAAGCCGTCCGGATCGAAGACAACTGGCGGAGCACTGACAAGGTCAGGCTCGTTTTTCACTCGTTCAAACCCTTCAAGGATTCGGAGGTGGAGGCGATCGAGGCTCTGACGGGCGAACTGGGGCTGGGCGATGTCAAGGCGGCATACCTGCATATTGCCCCGGACCACCCATTTCTGGTGTTCGATCACGCTCAGAAGGGCATCGCGGCGAGAGGCGGGAAGAAGGGTGTCCTCGGCCCCGCGCGACAGCTTCATATCCGTCTCAGCGACTATGAGTCCCTGGTTGTGTTCGCGGGAGCATCCGAACTGAAGCAGGTGACTGACGGGATGCCGCGGCCTGCCCTCGTTAAGCTCCATCCAAGGTCGACGTTCAAGGACATGACCTATCTCTCCCGCCAGGCATTTGCATTCTCCGCCCACTCCTGGCGAATGCTCTCACCAGAGCCATTCCCCATAACAATTCGCTACTCCGATCTCATTGCCGAGCGGCTTGCAGGTCTGGCTTCGGTGAAAGGCTGGGATCCGGATGCCGTGACCTTCGGAGCCATTGGTCATAAGCCGTGGTTCCTCTAACAATGATCGATCTCAGCACGATACGTCAGGAACTTGTACGCGCCGTCGCCGCCACCGACGCGGCGATACATGTGCGGGCATTCAGTGCTTGGATTCACGGTGACGTTGACCGGCTGTCACAGGAGGTTTCGCGCGCGTTAGCTGCCTCGGAAAACAATATGCTCCCCGAGCAAGTCGCTGCTTTTGGCTACGGCAAGACGTGCGGTCTCCTGTCCGATGCCCAGAACAACCTTCTTTTGAACGAGATCCAGCAGTTCTCCGGGCGGAAGTTCTTCAGCACAGGCAGGCCACTGCGTGTCGAAATCGATGGGATTGCGCTGCTCGGTATGGCGCTCGTGGTCAGGGAGTTCCTCGACCGGACCTGGTTGAGCGACCTGCTGTCCCGCTCGGCCAAGGAGGTTGGCGACAACGCCTGGGCGCTGGGACTCGTCTCGGCGGCAAGATATCTCATTGGAACCGGACCGGCGCCGCAGGATCCGGCCGATCTTGCATTCGCACTGGCGCTCCGTGGAATCGGAAGCGCAAACGATGGTTTGGCGACAAGCGCCTGGCAGATTGCTTCACAGCTTCCGTCAAGTCCCAACCTCGGCCTCGACATGCTCTCGGTTCGTCTCTCAGCGTTTGACGGCGTCGTCGCAAGAAGCTCTCATGTACGGATTGTCGGCCCCGGGTTCGATGATCTGCTGCTGGCTCTTCGGGGTGTTCCTCGGGCAATGAAACACTGGGCATTCGAAACGAAGCCGCGGACTCCGCGATCAGAGATCGCCGTCTGGCACGTCGAGAACGAGTACCATGTACAGGCGCTTCTTTGGACGATCCTCGCACCGATCTTTCCGGACCTCGAAGACGAGGAGAACCTCCCTTCGGTCGGGCATAAGCGGCCCAGGGTAGATCTAGCGGTTCCCTCGATCAGGACTCTGATCGAAGTGAAGTACATGCGCGGAGGCGCGCAGTCCGATTTTGCGAAAGTCATCGATGAAGTCGCCGCCGACGCCTCTCTCTATCTCAGCACCACGAAGGCATTCGACAAGATCGTTGCGTTCGTGTGGGACGACTCGGCTCATTCAGAACAGCACCACGAACTGCAGTCCGGCCTCGCGAGAATAAAGGGAGTCGAGGCCGCCGTGGTGGTGTCGCGACCAGGTCGAATGGGCAGGCAAAGCTGACGATGGCCCTTCCTCGCCTCTAACCGACTGCGTTTCCGCCAGCGCTGGTCGCCTGCCACCGCTAGGTCTTTTCGATCTCGGTTGTTAGATCCTTCCGGTACGCGATGACGGTGCATTGGCAGGGCAACGGAGGCTAGACAGCGATTACCAAGCGCACGACATCCGGGCTCTTCCTCGCTAGCCGTTCTCCAAAGTTTTGACGGCGTTGAAAAGATTCGGTTCCGCTCGGGATGGGATCGACATTCGATCCGCCCACTGACGGAGCTCCCTTGCGACGTCCCTCCCGTTGGTGCCTTCCAGAGCATCTGAAAGGCCTCTCATGACGGCCGCATCGTCTGAATCACGAACCAAGACGGGCTCCCCCGCCCAGGCATACTCATTGGACGCGATGTTGTTGAGGTAGCTATTGATCGCCTCGTCACTCATATGACCAAGGTACTTGCGAGCAATGGCAATGATAACATTAGGCTGCCAAGCTCTACCGTTGGCGCCCCTGTCTCTGAGATACAAATCTCGCACGACGCTTTCGCAAAACGTTGCTCGAAGACGGTGTCCGCTTCCTGCGATTTTGCAATCCCGGAATATCAGCGCGATCTTGTTGCTGATCGCATCGGCGGTAAGGAATTTGGAGCCAGTTATTTTGTTTGACAGGAACACGTTGTCTGGAGGGTCGTAGGAATATTTCTGCCTTTTTTGCTCGATGAAGCGCCTGCGTTCGTTGAGGATGTAATCCACTAATTCGATCGCGATTTTAATGGGGATGGGCGCAAGGCGCTGTATCGAGCCTTTCTCAATGACCGGCACGAACAGGTATGTTCGTCCCAGTTGCAGCATCTTGTTCAAGCATTCGACAATTTCGAATTGAGAATCATTTAGACGGTGCCCCTTTCTAAGGGCCGAGGCCAGACCGGCTTTCATGAAAGCCGTTTCCACAGCCATGGCGCCGAAAAAGCCACTCAGGGTGAGCGACTCACATCCTCCAGCCCGCAATCCACCGAACCTGAACAGCGAAGCTATTAAGTAATACGAGTGAACATGAAAGGAGCGATGGGCCTTGGCGGTGGCTTTGATTATTTCCGTCGCCTCTTCCGGTGTGGGCGTCGGCCTGAGATGGCGAAGCCTAGGATTCTCCGAACGTGGATAGGCGAAGGCCGGCTGCTTTTCGTCTTGCCCTTCCTGCTCACGATAGCGAACTCTGCCCAGCGCCCTCCTGCGGACGTCGCCGAGTGTTTCTCCCGGCCCGCCCTCCAAGCACACATCATATTCGTCCTTTAGGAACTTATAGAACGATAGAATAGTGTCCGCCTTGGCTGCGGTCGTTTCATCGAAATTTGTTTGTGGGTCGGTGCCAGGAAATCGAACCACATTGCCGTATCGTGTTCCTCCAGAGATGATGAAATCTCTCAGGTCGTCGACATCGGCCCCGCGATAATCCACGCGTTTCAGATAGAGAAAGTCCCACCACTGACACAGCGACCGCCCGTCTGCTTCGACCGTGCGCCAGGATTTACCTCGGTTGAAACGCCTATCGAGTAGAAAGGCATTTACAGGAAGTATCAAGCCTTCGCGGGGATTATAGCAGACAGCTTGCTTCCTAACAGTAGAATTACCTTTGGATATTGATTCGATAAATCCAACTTTAGTTTCAACAAAATTATTCATTACTATAAGATATCCCACTCTCGACGGAGATACTTGCTATCAGGTATTTTTCTCTTTATCTCTTTTCTGAATTCAGTTGCAATAAGTTGTAATCTCGATATTTGAGACATTAACTCAAAATTCAAATGCTTCAAATCCTTGTTCGCCTTTTTGATAATTTCTGGATCTCCGGCCTCTTTGAAATTCTTTAGTCTGTCCCTCACAGATTCGAACTGTATCATCAAATCTACTAGCGGCTTTTGTAGAGGGTCGTTTTTTTTGGGGGACGTTATCCCAGGGTCCGAAAACTTGAAGATGCTCCGGGCGGGATCATCCCAATTGCGGAGTTCTTTCCTTGTCTTAGGCCAGAAATCATCTGTCTTCCGTCGGAGGCGCTTCCAGGTCGCAAGAATCTCTTCCATGCGAGCAATCTTGGCTGCCAAGGTCTTTTCAATGAAAGGCCGCTTCTCCTCACGCGGCAGACGTTTCGCTCGAGCTGATGGCGGATCTTCAGGCATCATATTTTCCTGTGTGAATGACTATAAGCCGCTGCCGTTCCCGCAATAGTTCCTGCTGGCCAGCGCTGGCAAACTCCATCGCCGCGTCCACCTCACCTAGAGCATCGTCCCAATAGTTCTGGAACTCCGGGAGTCGAGCTTGGTGCGGACACTGCAAGCAGCCAATATCATCCGCAAAATCGAATGCCGGTCCGGTCGCCGCCTGGGGTGCAGCTCCTGTGAGGCGCTGCTTCAGCAGAAGGCAATTCGCATTGCGGACGTCCTGCAAGTTCCCCTCCAAACCGCATAGACCGTGACCCTCTGGGTGAGCCTTCAGCCGGACTGAGGCCGCGAGGGCATTGAGAGCTACTTCAAAACCCTCCGCCCCCCTCTCTGCCTGGGAAAGCTGTAGCGAGGAGTTGAACCGGTTCTGTATCTCCTTGACCTGCGCAGTGATCAGCTTTCCCATGGGGCCAGCCATCGTCTCTCCAGATGCCACCCTACGCAAAACATCTCTCACGAATGCCAGGCGACCGCTTTCAATGGTAGCCAGGCGATCGATCGCCGCTTTCGCCGCTGGGCTCTTCCGTGAATTTTCGGCATTGCTCTCATCCCAGATCCGCAGCATGTCCTTGGCCTTGGTCGTGATGTAGCCCATTGTCGTCTCAGGATTGAAGTGACGGTACTGGAGACTCAAGGCGATGAGAGACGGGAACGAATATCTCCAGAAATATGTGACGCCGAAAAATTTGCGAAGTTGGTGTGGGGCGAACGCCCAGAAGCCCTCGCCCTTTACCTCTGGGACGCGAGCCCAGGCGCTGAATTTCTTTAGTCCAGTAGCGAGATCAAAGCTGTAACTGCGACCAGAAAAACCACATTGGAAATCGAATAGAAAATCTCCTGGTGGCGAAGGACGAATCGCTCTCAGTTTCCTTAGGACGTCGACAGCAGCTTTGACAGAGCGTGGAACGGGAACCCGGTCCACCTGACCCCGCCCCTTTTCGATAAGGGTCTTAAGCCATAGATTTCCGTTTTCATCAGCCTCGATACAGTCGGGCTTCAAAGACATTGCTTCTTCTGCTCGTCGCGCGGAAAAGGCGGTTATGATGATCGCACATGCGGCGGGAAGGATCTCGTATGTCAGCGTTCTGAGATCGATGCCTTCATCTTCCGGGCTGCGTCGCGGCTCCCTAAACGCTAGCTTCAGGTCCGGAAAACCAAGAGCCTGAAGCTTACCGGCTACGCTATTCGCTGCGATAAGAGCATGCGGAACTCCACGCTCAGACAATCCGGCGTTGGCAATTTCGATGATGTCTGAAGCGCACTCATCTAAGACTAGAGTGAGCGCGGCATTGATGAGCCAGCTAGTTTGATATGCGGGAGGATCATCGGTGACTTCGCTTCGCCTTGTCCATCCCTTTATCGCTGCAGCAACCTCCTTTTTATTATGATAGATTTTGCAGCCTATGGGATCGTGATTCAGCTTTTCCCTGAAATACCAAAGGTGATGCCAAACAGCTACCTTCTTGTAAACGGTGTTCTCGTTAGGATCCTCGTTTCCCTCAGCCCGCGGCATTTGTAGACCGCGGCGCCCGTGCCTTGTACGCAACAATCCCACGTCGTTGAAGTAGGCGTCCAGAACGCTGCGGGCCTCGGGGGTTATCGAGTTGCCGTGTGAAACTCCCATCAAGCGAGCGAGACGGAGGCCATCAACACGGCCATTTTCGTTGAGTGGGACCTGAAGTGCATTCTGCCGGAAAGCCTGAACCAGTCGGCTGGCCTGAGGCTCCATCTGTAAAAGACCTTCACTGCCCCCTTCCTTCAACGAGTCCACGTACTCTGCATGCCATTCCTTTGTCAGATCGGCATTGAACATTATACCGCGGGCCAGCCGCCAGCGGGTGAACTGCACCAAGTGTTGGTATTCGCGTTCAGCGGAGGCAGCCACTCGGGCCCAGCCCAGTGGCTTCGGCTCTTGCACAAAGAACACAAATCTTTTGGCTGTGATCAGATCGTGCTCCAGCACCGGGTCCGTGAGGAGCAACTGGTCAGGCCAGCCCGTTAGGGGAACATCGAAATCGATCTCTTCTTCTGTAAAGCGCTTCGTCTCGGGATCTTCGGTTTCGATAATCCATTTGTTCTCCAGGAACGAGCCGCTCTTGAGCCAGCGCCGGTGTGGAAGAACTGAGATCGCCTCATAATGCCGTTGACCAGCATGAAGGCCGTTGTGACGAGGGGTGGCTAGCCTGGACATCAAATCACCAAAGACATGGTACCGTCGCCTTGCCTTCTGAGAGTTTCGCATCGATATCACTGCATATTCGCTCAAAAGCGCTCCAGAACCTGCTCTCCTGAATCTTGAGGATGTAACTGTCGACAATAGCTGTCCAGGGAAGCCACACCCGTAAGAAGCGGGAGGGGTTTGTTGACAGCATGCGCTCTGCACGCCGTTCCAGTCCCAGCTTCGCCAAATAGAGCTCAGCCATGGATTTATCGGAGATACGCAGCACCCTCGCGTTCTTGTCGATGAGAGGCAGTTCCTCAGTGTCCTTCTCTTCGGACGGAGACGTCCGCGGCGACTTGCGGTCGACCTGCGCAAACTGCAGACCAGACTCCAATCCGAGTAGCTTTCGCCGATGCAGCTCCTGCTCGTTGATCCCCAGGACTTTCGCGGCATGAGGGATTCCGTAAAGTGCAATCGCTTCCCATTTATCCGCAAATTTCCTGATCATTTCCTCTAGGACCGCCTTGGCTCCGTTCTTGTCGAGATAGAAGAACGGCATGAACCCGTCGGAGTGGTTCCCTAGCTCCTGGTTCATCGCCAGCCCGAAATCGTCCATTTCAGCACTTCGGTTTAGTGCGGTCCGCCGAATAACCATCCTGGTTATACGCAATCCTCCAATCAGGGCGTTCTTCGCCTGACGCTGTAGGAAGGCCGGCCACCATTCAGAGTCAATCGATTGGAGGCGTGATCTTATCGTGGGCTCCAAGGGGCGCTGAAAGATCCATAGCCTATCGCGATCAGTCTTTCTGATCTGTGGGCTGGAACGCAGCATGCTCGTCATCTCCAGCCACTGCTCGATAACTCGCTTTGCGGAGATTTGCTCGCCAACTTTTTTTGGCAGCCAACCTCCTTCATCCACGAGAGGAGCGTCGACCTCATTCTGTTTACTGTTCCGGGCACCATTTTTGCGGTTTTTGGTGCTCGTCGCTGTGACGAGCTCAAATCGGCCGCGCCTCTCCCTTCCCGAGATAGCGTTGATCTTCAGGTCTTTGCATGGCTGACTGTTGAACGCCGAATCGATGATCACAATATGGAACGCTGCATTCAATGCCACGGCAGTCGCCTGGATATGGCCTTGGATCCATAATGGATCCCCGACGCTCTTCATCAGCGTCGCCAACTTCCGACTCTTCACCACCAGCCCCCGGTGAAGGGTAGCCGAAACCAGCTTAAACACGAGGCCTTCGTATAGATCATCGTCAATGCCGAGCCTACTCCGGAACCACTCTCTGACGTCCCCTTTGGCCTGGTTGCACTCGCCTAATAGGGAGATGATCGCTGCTTCATCCGGAAGCCGGGGATCTTCCTGAAGTCTTTTGCCCCGAAGGAAGCGGTCGTACTCAATGCTAAACTCCTCGCAGAGGCATCGCCGGAGCTCCATCAACATATCGGCATTATGCTTGACGAACGCTTCCGCTGCTTGAAGGCGCCCGAGATGGGTCGTGGAGAACCTCCCTGCTTCTCTAGCGAGAGTTGCCAGAGTCGGCGTCCGCGCCTCCTTGTCTTCGGGAAGTCCAGCACTGAATGTAAACTTTGGAGCGAAGCCAACCCTGGAAAAGGCACCCAGGACAGATTTTATAGTATCTATTTCTGAATTTATCGAACTTGGACTGCTTATTGCACCAAACGAAGTGTCATTTCCGTCGCACAACGCGTCAAAGGTATTTGACAAACACTGCTCTAAGTCTTCCGTCTCTGGAATTTTCCCTCGGAATAAACTGTAGCAACGATGTATCCTGCCTTCAGCACTTTGTGGATTTACTATTCCTTTTTCTCCTATAACGAGAAAAAATCTCACCATTCGCTTGAAGTAAGCGTAACTCGTTGCAGGGGAATATTCCGAGGACCCATAGATAGTGCGCCACACCCTCGCGAAACTCGTACAAAAATCCGATCCGTAGAGCAGAAGAAGGGGCGTGAGGTGGTACCGAGTCGGGTGACCTTGAATCTGAAAGACGAACGTCTCGTTCACGTTGATCTCTGAATCCTTTCACAGGGAGGCAAATCCATCACCGACCGCACGGAGGCGAATCCATGAGCTCCTCCAAACAATGTCTAATCAAGGATCCAGTCCTTGAAATCCACCATCCTGAATCAATCTTAGAAGAGATCGAATCCTTGAATGTATAGAAACGAATCCTTTCACGTATTAAATCACACAACGATAATCTCGCATTCAATACGTTCATCATCACTACGACAAATCACGCGGTCAGCTCCTTATCAATACCTCCGAATCGCCCCGCGACGATCACATAAATACAGATATACGCGAAAAGACAATGATTTTTCTATAGGTTGCCACGCGCTATCTCTCTGGAGGTAGAGGTGACCCCAGTGCCGTCTTTGCGGATGCCACAGAAGGATCTTCCGCGTTGGTCGGGTGTCGGGTGGGGCGGGGAGATTGCGCACATTCGTGAAACCCGTCTTGAGGACCCACTTACGTTCGCTGGGTCGACAGCAGAGGCAACTTTACGTTAGGCAGCCGAAGGCCGCCCCCGAGGTTGTTGCCTCAGATGCCCGAAATGCCTGCCAAGTTTCTGGAAAGAGCACCAGCTTTCACAGGAGTCTTTCGGCAGTTGCTCCGTATGTCTCATTATTTTGTATGGAGACGAATATCGGTGAATAGCCCTACGCCGCAGGCGGTTCGCCTCCATACAAAAAAACTAATGTGGCTTTGGCACCCCTTCCTTCGGCAGGTCGGCAGGCGCCAGATTGACCGTCACGCGCTTGGCCGGCAGCGCCAGGCCGGAGGCGTGGAGGGCCGCCTGCACGCGCTCGCGGCTTTCGGCAACCGCCTTGTCGGGCAGACCGACGATCTGCATGCCGACCTTGCCGGGAGCGACCATGACCTGGACCTCGACCGGCACACCTTCGATGCCCTGAAATGCCACCGTACTGACACGCGCGACCATATGCCCATCCCTTGTCCCGCAAACTCTTATACCGCCCCCGGCCGTTCAGGGCCAGCGGTTGCAATCTGGCATGGAAGCTGGAATAAAACAAGAACAATCAAAGAACATAGTCAGGCATCCGCTGTGACCTTGGTTGTGCTCGGTCGCGGGACCACAACGGTCATGGGCGGCTCGCTCAGCCGCGCTTGCGCTCGATCGCATCCCAAAGCAGCGCTGCTATATCGGCGCCGCCGAACTTCTTGACCTCGCGGATGCCTGTGGGCGAGGTGACGTTGATCTCGGTCATGTAATCGCCGATCACATCGATGCCGACGAGCAGGAAGCCGCGCTCCCTCAGCGCCGGGCCGATGCGGGTGCAGATTTCCTGTTCGCGCGGCGTCAGTTCGGTCGCCTCGGCGCGGCCGCCGACATGCATGTTGGAGCGGCTGTCGTGTTCGGCCGGCACGCGGTTGATGGCGCCCGCGAATTCGCCGTCGACCAGGATGATGCGTTTGTCGCCCTTGCGCACGTCGGGCAGATATTGCTGGGCGATGAAGGGCTCGCGGAAAAGCTGGCCGAACATTTCCAGCAACGAAGAGAGGTTGCGGTCGTCGCGGGTCGAATGGAAGACGCCGGCGCCGCCATTGCCGTAGAGCGGTTTCAGGATGATGTCGCCCATCTCGTCGCGGAAGCGGCGGATCTCGGCGGCATCCTTGGTGATCAAAGTCTTCGGCATCAGGTCGGAGAATTCGGTGACGAAGATTTTTTCCGGCGAATTGCGCACCCAGGCCGGATCGTTGACGACGAGCGTCTTCGGATGGATGCGCTCGAGCAGATGCGTCGAGGTTATATAGGCCATGTCGAAGGGCGGGTCCTGGCGCAGCAGCACGACGTCCATGGTCGAGAGATCGACGCGCTCGGGCGTGCCAAGCTCAAAGTGATCGCCCTTGACGTCGCGCAGCAGCATCGGCTCGACGCTGGCATAGAGCTTGCCGTCGCGAAAGCTCAGGCGCTCGGGGGTATAGTGGAAGAGCTTGTAGCCGCGCACTTGGGCTTCCAGGCTCATGGCGAAGGTGGAATCGCCTGCGATATTGATGCCGGCGACATGGTCCATCTGGACCGCTACATTGGTGATCTTGGCCATTTCCATCCCTCGCTGAATGCCGGACAGATGTAGGTCGGCCAGATATCAAACGCAACGGGCAATCAAGGGCTTCCGGTCGCAGTTTTCAGGCAGCGATGCCCTGGTTGCCGTTGTTGCGCAGCATGTTGCGGAGGCGGTAGGCGATCGCCAAGGGCTTCGGGAAGGGCTTGCGCAGGAAGGCGACCTTGCGGACGTAATTGTCGACCCGCCAGCTCGCCCAGGTTCCACCGGCGAAAAAGGCGACGTCGCCGGCGCAGAGCGTTCGTTCGGTGCCGTCCTCGGCAGTGATATGGACCTCGCCTTCGAGGATCATCACCGTCTCGTCCCAGCCGAAATACCAGCGGAATTCGCCCGCCGTGCAATCCCAGATCGCCGTCAGCGAGGCCTCGTCATGGCCGCGCGAATGTTCGGCGGTGCGGGCCTGCGGATTGCCGCTGACGATCCAGTCCGGATTGATGGGCGTGGATTTAAGCGGCAGCAGATCGCTCGCATGCGCCACGAAGGATTTTCCGGCCGGCTTCGCCACCGCATACGGCACCGAGCGCGCGGCCATGGCGACCGCACTTGCAAGCATCAGCTTCCAGGCCATGAAACAACCCCCAATTGTTATCCCTACCAAGACCGCGATAGCAGAGAGTCGTAAGGACCTGGTTCAAGCGGGAGCTAAAATTTTAACGATCCGGAAATCCGATGGGTCGAAAGAGGTCAGAAGGCATCCGGAAAGTGCCGCGGCAGCCGGCCGGGCATGATCGCGACGATATCATAGCGCTGGGAAAGGCGGGCCTGATCCGCCTGGCGGGCGAGCCAGAGATCGCTTGCCGCCCGTATCCGCTTCTGCGAGGCGACAGAGACGGCATCGACCGCCGCGGCCTCGCCATGGCGGGCCTTGACCTCGACGAAGACGGCGAGATCGCCCTTGCGGGCGATGATGTCGATCTCGCCGAGCCTGGTGCGGTGGCGCAGCGCCAGGATGCGGTAACCCTTCAGCATCAGGAAGGCGGCCGCGACATATTCCGACATGCGGCCCCGGCGCAGCGCCTTCCTTCTGATCGCGGTGAGATCACTATCGCCCATCGGCGTTCTTGATCTCCAGCAGGCGCTGATAGAGGACCTTGCGCGGCAGGCCGGTGAGGCGGGCCGCCTCGGTCGCGGCGCCTGCCGTCGGCATGGTCTTCGACAGGTCGGCCAGCATGGCGTCGACATCGGCCTCATCCGTCTCGACCGGCTCCGGCGGACCGATCACGAGGACGATCTCGCCCTTGACGTTTTCCACCTGCTGATAATGCGCCGCAAGCTCCGCAAGCGTGCCGCGGCGGAACTCCTCAAATGTCTTGGTCAGCTCGCGGCAGACGGAGGCGGGCCGCGTGGGCCCGAGCACATCGGCGGCAGCCAGAAGCGTTGCGCCGATGCGATGCGGCGATTCAAAGAAGATCAGCGTCGCGGGTACTGCGGCAAGTTCACCGAGACGGTCGCGGCGGGCCTTGTCCTTGGCCGGCAGGAAACCGGCGAAAAAGAAAGCATCGTTCGGCAGGCCGGAGCCGACAAGCGCTGCGAGCGGGGCGGAGGCGCCGGGAATGGGAATGACGCGGTAACCTGCCACTATCGCCTGCTGCGCCAGCCGATAGCCAGGATCGGAGACCAGCGGCGTGCCGGCATCGGAAACCAGCGCCACCGAACGCCCGGCTTCGAGCGCCTGCAGCAGCCTGGGACCGGCCTCGTCGGCATTGTGCTCGTGATAGGCGAAGGGGCGGTTCTGGATGCCGTAGCGGTCAAGCAGCACGCGGGTGACGCGCGTATCTTCGCAGGCAAGCACGTCGGCGCCGGCCAGCGTTTCGAGCGCCCGCAGGGTGATGTCGCCGAGATTGCCGATGGGGGTGGCGACGAGATAGAGCGCCGACTCCAGCGGCCGTGCCGGCACCGTTGCATTGTGCAGGCGGAAGCTTCGCCAGCTGGCGGCGTCCGCTGTCGTTTCCTCATTCATGCCATTTGCTTTCGTCCCGCCGGCTCGTCGCCGGCATCGAACCCTTATGGGCGAGCCGCACCGCTTCGGCAAGGGTTTGGATTTCTGTGAGCATTGCTCTGGAAAACCGCAAATGCAGGGGTGCCGGCGTCCATGCCTCTTGCAAAGCAATGCTGAAGTCTGCCATTTTGCCCGTCCACTCCCCCGGCCGCAAGCCGGGACAGCATTCTTCGGGTGCTCGACGCGCCCGGACAGTCACGGTCGAAAGCGGTAGCATCCCATGCGTATTACTATTGAGCGGTCAAACCTGTTGAAATCGCTGAACCACGTCCACCGCGTGGTCGAACGTCGCAACACGATCCCGATCCTGTCCAACGTATTGCTCAAGGCCGACGGCCAGAAGCTCGACATGAAGGCGACCGACCTCGACCTCGAAATCACCGAGGCGACACCAGCAAGCGTCGAGCAGCCCGGCGCAACCACCGTTCCGGCCCATCTTCTCTACGACATCGTGCGCAAGCTTTCCGACGGCTCGGAAGTGCTGCTTGCCACCAGCCCCGATGGCGGCGCGATGACCGTGCAGTCCGGCCGCTCGAAATTCTCGCTGCAGTGCCTGCCGGAATCGGACTTCCCTGATCTCACAGCCGGCACCTTCACGCATTCCTTCAAGCTGAAGGCGACCGATCTGAAGATGCTGATCGACCGCACGCAGTTCGCGATTTCGACGGAAGAGACGCGTTATTATCTCAACGGCATCTTCTTCCACACGATCGAGAGCAATGGCCAGCTGAAACTCAGGGCGGTTGCGACCGACGGCCACCGGCTGGCGCGCGCCGATGTCGATGCGCCCTCCGGCTCCGAGGGCATGCCCGGCATCATCATTCCGCGCAAGACGGTCGGCGAGTTGCAGAAGCTGGTCGACAATCCCGAAACGACGGTGACCGTCGAGGTTTCCGACGCCAAGATCCGGCTGACGATCGGCTCGATCGTCATGACCTCGAAACTGATCGACGGCACCTTCCCGGATTATCAGCGCGTCATCCCGACCGGCAACGACAAGGAAATGCGCGTCGACTGCACGAGCTTCGCACAGGCCGTCGACCGTGTCTCGACAATCTCCTCCGAGCGTGGACGCGCCGTCAAGCTGGCGCTTTCCGAGGGGCAGTTGATGCTGACCGTCAACAATCCAGACTCCGGCAGCGCGACTGAGGAAGTCGCCGTCGGCTACGACACGGATGCGATGGAAATCGGCTTCAACGCCAAATATTTGCTCGACATCACCGCCCAGCTTTCCGGCGAGGAAGCGATCTTCCTGCTTGCCGATGCCGGCTCGCCGACACTGATCCGCGACACGGCTGGCGACGATGCGCTCTACGTGCTGATGCCGATGCGCGTCTGACCGGAACGAAGGCCGCCCGCTGCCGTTTTTCCTCCTGTCAAAACGGAGGATCTCATGGCCAAAAAGACGGGAGCGGTGCGTATCGGCATATCCGGCTGGACCTATGCGCCCTGGCGCGGCCAATTCTACCCGGAGGACTTGCCGCAGAAGCAGGAGCTTTCCTACGCCGCCCAGCACTTCCGGTCGATCGAAATCAACGGCACATTCTACAGCTTGCAGCGGCCCGAAAGCTTCGGCCGCTGGCGGGATGAAACGCCGGATGATTTCGTCTTCGCGGTCAAGGGACCGCGCTTCATCACCCATATGCTGCGGCTGCGCGATATCGAGACGGCGCTCGCCAATTTCCTCGCCTCCGGCCTGCTGCGGCTTGGCCCCAAGCTCGGGCCGATCCTCTGGCAATTCCCGCCGAACATGGCCTTCGATCCTGATCTTTTCGAGAATTTCCTGGCGTTGTTGCCGCATAATGGGGAAACGGCGGCAGACCTGGCCCGGCGGCACGACGGACACGTCAAGGGGCGAGCCTGGCTTGAAAGCGACGGGCACCAGCCGATCCGCCACGCGCTCGAAATCCGCCACGAGAGTTTCCGCTCGCCGGCTTTCATCGAGATGCTCAGGCGTCACAAGGTCGCGCTTGTCTGTGCCGATACGGTGAAATGGCCGCTGCTGATGGATATCACCGCCGATTTCGTCTATTGCCGCCTGCATGGCTCCGAAAAGCTCTATGTCAGCGGCTATGAGGACGAAGCACTCGACATCTGGGCGCAACGCATCCGCGCCTGGGCCACGGGCGGAGAACCCGAGAATGCGACGCGGGTGCTGGCGCCTCTACCGGCGTGCAACAAGGGCCGCGACGTCTATCTCTATTTCGACAATACCGACGTGAAGCTGCGTGCTCCAGTCGACGCCGATCACTTGAGCGAAAAGCTCGCCGATCTCATGCCGGGTTCAGCGCCGAAAGCTGCATGAACTGTTGACGCCGATGTTCTTGTTGCGAAAATCCTTGTCCCTTAAGCGACAAGCGGCATATTAAGGCATTCGATCAACATGCAGATGGGTGGAGAATGCGCTTACGGGTCAAGGTGAAGGAACGGCTGGGCAAGAAGTTCGACGACGAGATCCGCTTCTTCCGAGGCATGATGCAGGGGCCGAAGACGGTGGGCTCGATCGTACCGACCTCCTCGATCACGGCGAAGCGCATGGCAAGCGTCATCGACACCAATTCCGGCCTGCCGGTGCTCGAACTCGGACCGGGCACCGGCGCCATCACCAAGGCCATTCTCGGCCGCGGCGTGAGGCCGGAAAATCTGGTCGCGATCGAATATTCGACGGATTTCCACCAACATCTGCTGCGGACCTATCCCGGCGTGCACTTCATCAACGGCGACGCTTTCGATCTCAAGACCACGCTCGGCGATTACGGCGACCGGACATTCGATTGCGTCATCTCGTGCATTCCGCTGCTGAACTTCCCGATGGCAATGCGGGTCTCGCTGCTCGAAAACCTGCTCGATCGCCTGCCTGCCGGGCGGCCGGTGGTGCAGATTTCCTACGGCGCGATCTCGCCGATCGCTGCCAACGCCGATCGTTACAGCATTCATCATTTTGATTTCGTCGTGCGCAATATTCCTCCAGCTCAACTCTGGATCTATCGGCGAGGATAAGTGTTCGGACTCTATATCACCCACCCCCAGGTCAAAATCGACCCACAGGTTCCCGTTCCCAAGTGGGGTCTCTCCGACATCGGCGCTGAGCGTGCCCGTAAGGCTGCGTCGAGCAATTGGGCGAAACGGCTGACCCGCATCATCTCCAGCGACGAGACGAAAGCGATCGAAACCGCGGAAATCCTGGCCGAAGCCGCGGGCGTGACAATCGAGATCGTGCATGGCACGCATGAGAACGATCGCTCTGCCACGGGCTTTCTGCCGCCGGACAAGTTCGAAGAGGCAGCCAACTGGTTCTTCGCTCACCCGCAGGAGAGCTTCAGGGGCTGGGAGCGGGCCGCCGATGCGCAGGCCCGCATCGTCGCGGCCGTCAACACCGTTCTGGCCACGCATGATGCGGCAGCACCGATCGCCTTCGTCGGCCATGGCGGCGTCGGCACGCTGCTCAAATGCCATCTGGCGGGCAGGCCGATTGGCCGCGACCGCGACCAGCCTGGCGGCGGCGGCAATCTCTATGCTTTCGGTCTTGCGGATCGGCGCTTATCATGCGACTGGACACCCATCGAAGACTGGCAGGGGTGACTTCAGATGGACGCACGCGAGCGGTTGATCGTCGGCCTGGATGTTCCAACGATCGGCGAGGCGGAAAGACTGGTTTCCACGCTCGGCGACGACATTCTCTTCTATAAGATCGGCTATCAGCTGGTCTTTGCCGGCGGCCTGGAATTCGCCCGCGATCTTGCCGCAAGCGGCAAGAAGATCTTTCTCGACATGAAGCTGCTCGACATCGACAACACCGTTGCCTCCGGCGTCGAGAACATCGTCAAGATGGGCATGTCGATGCTGACGCTGCACGCCTATCCGAAAGCGATGAAGGCGGCGGTCGAGGCCGCGTCCGGCTCCGGCCTCTGCCTGCTCGGCGTGACCGTGCTGACCTCGATGGATGCCGATGACCTTGCCGATGCCGGCTACAGCCAGGATCCGCACAGCCTGGTGCTGCGCCGCGCCGAACAGGCGCGCGCCGCCGGCATGGGCGGTATCGTCTGCTCGGCGGAGGAAGCGGCTGCGGTGCGCGAGATCGTCGGACCCGACATGGCAATCGTCACCCCCGGCATTCGCCCTGATGGTAGCGACAAAGGCGACCAGAAGCGGGTGATGACGCCTTTCGACGCGCTGAAGGCAGGAGCGACGCATCTTGTCGTCGGCCGGCCTGTCGTCAAGGCGCCGGATCCCCGCGATGCCGCCCGCGCGATCCTCAGCGAAATGGTGAGCGCGCTCTGGCCGGCAAACCGCTAAATTAAAGGGAGAAGACCATGGCCAAAGGATACTGGATCGCCCGCGTCGACGTTCGCGATGCCGAGCGCTACAAGGATTACGTGGCGGCGGCCAAGCCGGCCTTCGAAAAATATGGCGCCAATTTCCTGGCGCGCGGTGGCGCCTTTACCGAACTCGAGGGCAAGGCGCGCGTCCGCAACGTGGTGATCGAATTCCCCTCGATGCAGCATGCCGTCGACTGCTATAATTCGCCGGAATACCAGGTCGCCGCGAAAATCCGCCAGGAAGTCGCGGATGCGGAAATGGTCGTCGTCGAGGGCGTCTGATCGACGTCACATCTTAAAAAACTGACGGCGTGATGGGCCTTCCCGTCGCGTCGGGATTCGGCTAAGACGAGAGCCAATTCAGCATCCCGCAAAGCCTTTCGAGGAGCCTGCCATGACCCTTGCCAACCTGCCGCCGCTCGTCACCGTGTTCGGAGGGTCCGGCTTCGTGGGCAGGCACGTGGTTCGGGCGCTGGCCAAGCGCGGCTATAACATCCGCGTCGCAGTGCGCCGTCCCGATCTCGCCGGCTTCCTGCAGCCGCTCGGCAATGTCGGCCAGATCTCCTTCGTGCAGGCGAACCTGCGCTACCGCAGCTCGATCGACCGCGCCGTCGACGGTGCGAGCCACGTCGTCAACTGCGTCGGCATTCTGCATGAGACCGGCCGCAACACTTTCGACGCCGTGCAGGAATTCGGCGCTCGTGCGATTGCCGAAGCGACGCGCGGCGCAGGTGCGACGCTGACGCATATTTCGGCGATCGGCGCCGACGCGAAATCCGATTCCGACTATGGCCGCACCAAGGGTCGCGCCGAAACGGCCATCCTCTCAATCAAGCCCGATGCGGTGATCTTCCGTCCGTCGATCGTCTTCGGACCGGAAGACAGCTTCTTCAACAAGTTTGCCGAGATGGCGCGCATATCGCCGATCCTGCCGCTCGTCGGCGGTGGCAAGACGAAATTCCAGCCTGTCTATGTCGAGGATGTCGCCGAGGCCGTCGCCCGCGCCGTCGACGGCAAGGTTGCCGGCGGCAAGGTCTATGAGCTTGGCGGGCCTGAGGTGCTGAGCTTCCGCGAATGTCTCGAAACGATGCTGAAGGTGACGTGCCGCAAGAACCCGCTGGTATCCCTGCCCTTCAGCATCGCTTCGATGATCGGCAGCATCGCCTCGCTGGTCCCCTTCATAACGCCGCCGATCACGCCGGATCAGGTGCGCCTGCTGAAGCGCGACAACATCGTCTCCCGGGAAGCTGAGGCGGAAGGCCGCACGCTGAAGGGCCTCGGCATCGCGCCCACCATGGTGGCATCGGTGCTCGGCTCCTATCTCGTGCACTATCGTCCGCACGGCCAATACACCGGCACCGGCAAGGCCGCCTGACCATCTTTTCCACATGATGAAACTTGGCCGTCTGCGGATGTCGCGGGCGGCCTTTTGACGTTGCCGTGTCCCGCAAAGCCCGGCGCAAGTTTGAAGTGTTCTGGTGCTCGGCATATTCAGTAGCGTTGCATAAAAGACGCATCGGAATTTTTGTGGAATTAACGCCAAATTTAGCAGGAACGTTTATTGCTATTTGTCATTCCACTGACTACCAAACCCGCGCGTCTTCCAACGGACTCAACGCCTGCGAAAAGCGTGCGGCAATCACTGTGAAAGGCATTTCTCGATGGGCAAGTCAATCGCGCTCCTGTTTGCGTGTGCGGCGCTGGTTATCCTTGCAGGCTCTTTCGTTGCGCCCGGTTCGGTCGCGGCGGTAAAGGGCGATTGCTCGCCGGCCTACGGCGTCGATCCTTGCTCTACGGCTTCGATCATCCATTGACGAAAAGGCCGGCCCTGCGCCGGCATCCTGCTCCAAGCAAGCAGTCGATCGGAACGCCTTAAACAGCGCGCTCCACAATGAACGTCAGCCACGCCTGCTTCAAGCGGCGGCGGACGCTTATCCTCTCAATATCGCCTATCTGAAAGATTGGCGGCTTCTGCCGGCAACAGAGTGTCTGTTCGCGGAGTCCGACGGGGCATTTGCATTCGCGCCAGGAGTTGCGCGAATGCAATGCGGGACGGATGTCTCAGGCAATGAAGCCGGTCGCGGCCATGCCGAGCAGCAAAACACCGAGAATGATGCGGTAGATGGCAAACAGCGTAAACCGGTTGCTTCTGATATAGGCCAGCAGCCATTTGACGGCGATGAAAGCGACGATCGTGGACACGACGAAGGCGATGCCGAGCGCCGTCCAGTCTTCGCCCGCCGCTCCGCCATCCCTGAACGTCTTCAGCAATTCATAGCCGCTTGCGGCGTACATTGTGGGTATGCCGACGAGAAAGGCGAATTCGGTCGCCGCGGCGCGGTTGCCCGTGCCTGCCAGCATGGCGACGAAGATCGTGGCGCCAGAGCGCGACGTTCCCGGGAAGACGCCGGCAACGATCTGGGCGATGCCGACTAGGATGGCGACAAGCCAGGTGATCTCTTTATGGGGCGGCCTGCGCGCAGCGGCCCACTCGGCAAAGATCATCCAGATACCGCCGATGATGAGCGCCCAGGCGATCGGTGTCGCGGTCTCCGGCAGTTCAAAGCCGAGCTTCTTGACGACCAGTCCGAGAATGGCGGTGATGAGAAAGGCGACGATCAGCTTGGCCGCATAATCGCGGTTGGCAGGGTCGCGCCAGCCAAGCACCAGATCCACCAGACGACGCCAGTAAATGATGGTGACGGCGAGGATGGCGCCCGCCTGAATGACGATATTGAACATGTCCGACCGGTGGCCGAGCCATTGTTCCGCAATGATCAGGTGGCCGGTGCTCGAGATCGGCAGAAACTCGGTGATCCCCTCTATGATACCGAGAATGATAGCACTGATATAATCCATACATTGTCTCCGGTTTAAAGTTCGGCCGGGCCTGAGCGCTTGGGTCGATCAGGTCGCCGCTTCCATTCGTTCATTAGACCGTGTTTCGCCATCGTCAGATGGGGTAAAATCCGATTCGCTTGTATTGGCGGGGCCAAGCTCCTATAGCTTCAACCAATGAGTCATGACTAGGGCGCTATAATTGAGCTGCCACACAGTCCTGTAACAGCAATCACAAAGCTCGAGTATCGATGCCCACGCTTTATCATCATCCCATGTCATCCGCATCTCGCTTCGTCCGGCTGATCCTGGCGGAATACGGCTATCAGGCGGATCTGATCGAGGAGCAGACATGGGAGAAGCGCCGGGATTTCCTGGCGCTCAATCCGGCCGGCACGCTGCCTGTCTATGTTGACGACAGCATGCGCGCGCTTTGCGGCGCGAGCGTTATTTCCGAATATCTGGACGAGACGCACGGCGTCTTGAAGCGCGACCGGCGGCTGCTCGCCGAAGACCCTTTCCAGCGGGCGGAAATCCGCCGGCTGACCGAATGGTTCATGCAGAAGATGGAAAATGACGTGACCAAGCCGCTCGCCCGCGAGCGTGTCTATAAGTTGCAAATGACCGCCGATCAGGGCGGCGGAGCGCCGGATTCGAAGGTTCTGCGCACGGCCCGCGCGAATATCCGCCAGCATATGCGCTATCTCACCTGGCTTGCCGGCTCGCGCCAGTGGCTGGCGGGCGAGCGGATGAGCTATGCCGACCTTGCCGCCGCGGCCTCGATCTCGATCCTCGATTATCTCGGCGAGATCGAGTGGGCGGATTCGCCCGTCGTCAAGGACTGGTACCAGCGGCTGAAGTCGCGTCCATCCTTCCGGCCGATGCTGACCGAGCGCGTGCGCGGCCTGACACCGGTTTCACACTATGCCGATCTGGATTTCTGACGAGGGCTCTTCATGCCCGAACCTGACAATGACGACAAAGAGCGCCGCCGCCGCGACAATTTGACCGAGTTCGTCCGGTCGGAATCTGCCGCCAAGGGCTTCGATCTCTGCCGCATCACGCGCCCGGACGCGATCCCCGAAGCCAAGGAGCGCCTCGGCCAGTTCATCGATGCCGGGCGCCACGGGACCATGGACTGGATGGCGGAGACGAGCGACCGGCGCGGCGATCCGCTGACACTCTGGAGCGAGGTGCGCTCCGTCGTCGTCTTCGGCCTGAATTACGCCCCGGAAGAAGATCCCCGCGGCATTCTCGACAAGCCGGACAAGGCAGCGATTTCGGTCTATGCCCGCAACCGCGATTATCACGACGTCATCAAGGGCCGGCTGAAGGAGATCGCCACGCGCTTTGCGGCGCGAGCGGGCGCCGATGTGAAGGTCTTCGTCGATACGGCGCCGGTCATGGAGAAACCGCTGGCGGCGGCAGCCGGACTCGGCTGGCAGGGCAAACACACCAATCTCGTCAGCCGCACGCACGGTTCCTGGCTGTTTCTCGGCACGATGTTCACCACCGCCGATCTTGCCATCGATGCGCCGGAGAGCGATCATTGCGGCTCCTGCCGCGCCTGCCTCGACATCTGTCCGACGGCGGCCTTCCCGGCGCCTTATCAGATCGACGCGCGGCGCTGCATCTCCTATCTCACCATCGAGCACAAGGGACCGATCGATGCCGATTTGCGCGCGCTGATCGGCAACCGCGTCTATGGCTGCGACGACTGTCTTGCCGCCTGTCCCTGGAACAAGTTCGCAAGTTCCGCCTCCGAGATGAAGCTCAAGGCGCGGGAAGATCTGAAGGAGCCGTCGATCGCCTTTCTGCTGACACTCGACGATGCCGCCTTCCGTGCCTTTTTCAGCGGCTCGCCGGTGAAGCGGATCGGCCGCGACCGCTTCGTCCGCAACGTGCTGATCGCCGCCGGCAATTCCGGCGAGAAAGGGCTCATCGGGCAATGTCGAATGCTTTCGGGCGATCCCTCACCCGTGGTACGCGGCATGGCGGTCTGGGCGCTTTCGCGGCTGATGGAGGCTGGCGAATTCTCAGTCTTTGCCGCACAAAGGGCGGATGAGAGAGATGACGACGTCCTGAACGAATGGCGATTGGCGGGAGTGGGCTGATGCATGTGATGATCTTTGGCTGCGGTTATTCCGGCACGGCAATCGCCAAGGCCTTTGCCGGCGACGGCGTGTGCGTTTCCGGCACGACGCGCTCGCCAGACAAGATGGAAGCGCTTAGCCGGAACGGCATAGAGGCATTCCTTTTCGACGGCGAGAGCATGGAAGACGGGCTGCGCCAGGCTTTGGACGGCGTTACTCATCTGGTGCAGTCGATCGCCCCTGGAAAGGCCGACCCGCTGCTGCGGCTGCTTGATAAAGACAGCGCACGCCTGCTGCCAAAGCTCGAATGGATCGGTTATCTCTCCACCGTCGGCGTCTATGGCGATCACAAGGGCGCCTGGGTGAGTGAGGAAACGCCGTGCGTGCCCGTTTCCGGGCGATCGAAGGAGCGGCTCGAGGCGGAAGACGGCTGGCTGGCAATGGGCCGGGAACGCGGCGTGCCGGCGGCGGTGCTGCGCCTTTCCGGCATCTATGGGCCGGGCCGCAACGCCTTCTGCAATCTGGACAAGGGCACGGCGCGACGGCTGATCAAGAAGGACCAGGTGTTCAACCGCATCCGCGTCGAGGATATCGGTACGGCGACACGCTTCCTGTCGGAGCGCGGTCTCGGCGGCATCTATAATGTCACCGACGACCGGCCCGGCCCGCCGCAGGATGTGATCGTCGAGGCAGCCCGCCTGATGGGCGTCGAACCGCCACCCGAGCAGGCGTTCGAGACCGCCGAACTGACGCCGATGGCACGCTCCTTCTATGGCGAGAACAAACGCATCTCGAATGCGAAACTCAAGGCCACCGGCTTCGAATTCTCCTTCCCGAACTATCCGATGTCGCTTGCGCAATTGTGGCAGGACGGGCGCTGGCGTGGTTAGAACGCAGTCCTGTTTGCGACGCAATGCGCTCACCCAAAATGAGTAGGAAATTCCAACTTTCCCGCTTTGGTCGGACAATTTTCGCCGCATCTTATGGTTAACGGCCTTTAAATTTGCCCAAATGTGGCAGCAAATATGGCGAAATCGGAAAAATATTTTCGCGATTTTCGTGAACGCTAAGGCGTTAACTATCCCTTCGGAAAATTCGTTCGGATTTTAGCTGATTTTATTAGGTTTTTTCCACATTTGGCGGTGGCATGGATTCCTGAGATTCCATCACCGCCCTCACGAATGTTACAGTTTGTAATATTCCGTGAACTTGCCCGGCACTTTTTCGCCACTTTTTCACAGATTTAAGCCCCGCCGCCTGCAAGGGCGTGAGTTCAATAGTTGAGGGATACTCTGTTTTGAAGAAAATACGTCGTTCTATTATCGTTGCCGCAACTATTGCCGCCTGTTCTTCCATGCTTCCGGCGGAAGGTTTTGCTGCAAATGGCTGTGGCGGTGCTTCATGGTACGCACTTCGCTCCAAAACTGCTTCCGGGGAACGTATGAACCCTGCCATCTTGACTGCCGCACATCGTTCGCTTGCTTTCGGCACCAAGGTGAAGGTCACCAACCGCAACAATGGCCGCACCGTCGTCGTTCGCATCAACGATCGTGGTCCGTTCATCCGAGGTCGTGTGATCGACTTGTCGCGCGCCGCCGCCCAGAATATCGGCATGGTGAGCTCCGGCACTGCGAAGGTCTGCTACCAGGTCATCAGCTGAGGCCACCACTGACTGCGCCGGAAGCGGCGCTTGCTCTTGCCGTCAATCGCGGTTACCACCCGGTTGAGACTTGTGAACAATCCACTGCGTGACCATCGCGTTTGCGCTGATCGTTCACATGCCATGGCAACAGGAGACATGTGAATGCGTCTGGGCGGCCGCCTCGAAGGGGCGATTTCTGTGCTCGCGGACATCGATGCCCGCACGCGGCCCGTCGCCGACGCGCTGAAGGACTGGGGCCTCGCGCACCGCTTCGCCGGCTCCGGCGATCGTGCTGCGATCGGCAACATCGTCTATGACGCACTGCGCATGCGGCTTTCCCATGCCTGGCTGATGGATGACGACAGTGCCGCGGCCATTGCCCATGCCGTCATGTTCCGCCAATGGGGTTTCACCCCGGATAGCCTTGCCAGTGAGCTGGCGGATGACAAGTTTGCGCCGGCGCCGCTTTCGGCCGACGCTGTTGCGGCCTTTCAAAGCCGCTCGCTCGACGATGCGCCGCCGCATATCCGCGGCGATATTCCCGAATGGGTCCAATCCTCCTTCGAACAGGCCTTTGGCGCCGGCTGGCTCGCCGAGGCACAGGCGCTCGCCGCCCGCCCGACGCTCGATCTGCGCGCCAACCTGCTCAAAGCCTCCCGCGACAAGGTCGTCAAGGCGCTCGAAAGAGCTGGCGCGCATGCCGCGAAGATCGCCCGCCACGGCATCCGGATTGCCGCCGGCGAAGGCGCCTCGCGTCTTCCCAACGTGACAGCCGAGCTTTCGTTCCAGAAAGGCTGGTTCGAAGTTCAGGACGAGGGATCGCAGATCGTCGCCGACCTGGTCCTCGCCCATGATGGCGAACAGGTTCTCGACTATTGCGCCGGCGGTGGCGGCAAGACGCTCGCCATGGCGGCGGCCATGCAGAACAAGGGACAGGTTCACGCCTATGACGCCGACCGCAAACGGCTGGCGCCGATCATCGAGCGGCTGAAGCGGGCAGGCACACGCAATGTCCAGGTGCATGACGACGCCAGGGCGCTCTCCGCCCTTGCCGGACGCTGCGACAAGGTGCTGGTCGACGCGCCCTGCACCGGCACCGGCACGTGGCGCCGCCGCCCCGATACGAAGTGGCGGCTGACGGCGAAGAACCTCGACGAACGCACCGCCCAGCAGCAGGAAGCGCTGGCGCAGGCGAGCGACTTCGTCAAGCCTAGCGGCGAACTGATCTACGTGACCTGCTCGGTGCTGCCCCAGGAGAACGAGGAACAGGCGCGCCGCTTCACGGCCGCCAATCCTGATTTTCAGATCGTCAGCGCCCTGCCTGCTTGGGATCAGCTCTTCGGAAAGGACGCCCCGCGTCCGCATTCTTCCGACGGACTGACGGTGACGCTGACGCCCGCCTCCACCGACACGGACGGCTTCTTCTTCTGCCGTATGCAGCGGAAGGGCTGAGGCGGTTTCCGCGGAGGCCTGTGACGGATAGCGATGCCGCAGCGAAATGGCGCGGTTGCTGCGAATTTTTCAAGCAGATACCGTTCAAAAATGACCGGTTAGCCGCGCCTGTCCATTCTTAAAATCATTCCAAACTAGAGTGTTTGACACCAGTTTGCTTTTGCGCGAAGAGACGGAGCCCGATTAGACGGAAAATCCCGTCACAGGAGAGGATCATGAAGCTCAACCGCAAATTCCGCGCAGCCGTGCTGGCGATCGCCCCCGCAGCCCTGCTCGCCCTTCCCGCGCATGCCGAGACCAATGCTGCCGCCGTGGTGAAACACTATGCCGACGTGGCGCATGCGAAATACGAGGACTCGCTGACGACGGCCAAGGCGCTCGACGCCGCGATCGACGCCTTCCTGAAGGCGCCGACCGATGCGACGCTCAAGGCCGCCAGGGAGGCCTGGATCAAGGCGCGTGTCCCCTACCAGCAGACGGAAGTCTATCGCTTCGGCAATCCGATCGTCGACGACTGGGAAGGCAAGGTCAATGCGTGGCCGCTCGATGAAGGCCTGATCGACTATGTCGATGCTTCCTACGGCACCGAGAGCGACGAGAATTCTCTCTATGTGGCCAATGTCATCGCCAACAAGACGATCAAGATCGACGGCAAGGATGTCGACGCCTCCAAGCTGACACCGGAATTCCTCTCCGGCACGCTCGCCGAGGCCGGCGGCATCGAAGCCAATGTCGCGACCGGCTATCACGCCATCGAATTCCTGCTTTGGGGTCAGGATCTGAACGGCACGGGTCCCGGCGCCGGCGACCGCCCGGCAACCGATTACGACCTCAAGAACTGCACGCACGGCAATTGCGACCGCCGCGCCGAATATCTGAAGTCCGCCTCCACCCTGCTCGTTTCCGATCTGCAGGAAATGACCGACAACTGGAAGCCGGATGGTGCAGCGACGAAGAACGTCGAAACCGATCCGAAGGCCGGCCTCGTGGCGATCCTGACCGGCATGGGTTCGCTTTCCTACGGCGAGCTTGCCGGCGAGCGCATGAAGCTCGGCCTGCTGCTGCACGATCCGGAAGAAGAGCATGATTGCTTCTCGGACAATACCTACAACTCGCATCTCAACGACGCGATCGGCATCGCTGCCGCCTATACCGGCAACTATACCCGCGTCGACGGCAGCAAGCTCAGCGGCCCATCGCTGCACGATCTGGTAGCCGCCAAGGACAAGGCGCTCGATGCCGAAGTGGAAGGCAAGCTCAACAAGACACTCGATGCGATGAATGCCATGGCAAAGCGCGGCGAGACCGTCGAGAAGTACGACCAGATGATCGGCGAAGGCAACAAGGAAGGCAACGCCGTCGTCCAGGCCGCCATCGACGGGCTGATCGACCAGACGAAATCGGTGCAGCGCGTTATTGCCGCACTCGATCTCGGCACGGTTCAGCTTGAAGGTTCCGACAGCTTGGATAATCCTAACGCCGTCTTCAAATAAGCAAAAAGGCGGGCCGCTTCGACAGCCGGAGCGGCCCGGACCCTGAAATGCCATCTATTGCCTCCCTCATTCCTGTGCTCGTCACAGGAATCCAGCCACGGCGCGTCGGCGCCGTGAATGACTCGGTCAAAGGGGAGTCTTCCGCGCCCAAAGACTTGGGCGCACTGGATTCCTGTGACGAGCACAGGAATGAGGGAGCAGAGGGGGAAGCGCGCGCGGGCACCGTTGAGTTTGCCGCTCGGGATCATCGCCTCTTATCAAAACGTCGCCTATCCATTCGCATCGCCGCCTTCGCGGCTCTTGCAGCCGCGCCCGTCAGCATAGCCGCCGGTTTCGACCTGCCGACGAAACGCACCGACCTTTCCGAATCCGATCTGCAACGCGTCGCCGACGTCACCCGGCCGACAGCGGATTTTTCCAAAGCCGAACAATACGAAGCGATGCAGGCAGGGGCGACGACCTCGATCGACCCTGTCACCGAGGACAGCTTCTCGCATATTTCGGCCAACATCCCCTTCGAGGAAGAGCAGAATTTCAAACTCGGCAATGCGCTCTTCCGCAAGCTCTGGGTGTCCGCTCCCTCCTCGACGCAGGCTTCCGATGGTCTCGGGCCGCTGTTCAACGCCCGCTCCTGCATGAGCTGCCATGTCAATGACGGCCGCGGCAAACCGCCGGAGGGAGGTCCGAGCGCCACCTCGATGTTCCTGCGGCTTTCCCGCGCCGCCACGACGCCGGAGGACGAAAAGGCCATCGCGCAGGCTGATGTCGTCAATTTTCCCGATCCGGTCTACGGCCACCAGCTGCAGGATCTCGCCGTTCCCGGCCTTGCCGCCGAAGGGAAGATGGCGATCAGCTACCGCGAAGAGAGGGTGACGCTCGGCGACGGCGAGACCGTGTCGCTGCGCCGGCCGAGTTATGCGGTGACGAACCTTGGCTATGGGCCGCTCGACCCCGCGACGACGATTTCGCCGCGTGTCGCCTCGGCGATGATCGGCCTCGGACTGATCGAGGCCATTCCCGAAGCCGATATCCTTGCCCATGCCGATCCGGACGATGCCGACGGCGACGGCATTTCGGGGAAGGCGGCGATCGTGCGCGACCATCGCAGCGGCAAGATCGCGCTCGGCCGCTTCGGCTGGAAGGCGCAGAACGCCACGGTGCGCGACCAGAGTGCCGATGCCTTTGCCAATGATATCGGCATCTCGACGCCCGATCACCCGGATGCGCAGGGCGATTGCACCAAGGCGGAAGAGAAATGCCTTGATATGCCGACCGGCGTGCAGAAAAGGCTGGGCGCAGAAGAAGCGCCAGCTCCCATTCTCGACCTCGTCACCTTCTATTCCGGAAATCTTGCCGTTCCGGCGCGCCGCAAGGCGAGTTTCGCCGAGACGCTGCAGGGCAAGCGGATCTTCTACGAAAGCGGCTGCATTTCCTGCCATGTGCCGAAATTCGTCACCCGGCGGGATGCGCCCGACAAAGCGCAGTCCTTCCAGCTGATCTGGCCCTATTCCGACTTTCTTCTGCACGACATGGGCGACGGGCTTGCCGACGGGCAGCAGGTCGGCCTTGCAAGCGGACGTGAATGGCGCACGCCGCCGCTATGGGGTATAGGACTGACCCGGACTGTCAGCGGACACAGCTTTTTCCTGCATGACGGCCGTGCGCGGAGCCTCACCGAAGCGATCCTCTGGCATGGCGGCGAAGCTGAAAAGGCCCGCAACGCTTTCTCCGCCCTGCCGAAAGACGACAGGGCGGCCCTGATTACATTCCTGGAGTCACTTTGATGCGCCTTTGGCACCCCCTGCTCTGCCTTCCTGTGATCGGTCTCGCGACATCCGCGGCCGCCCAGACGGCCACTCCCCCGGCAGGGCTGAACGAGGATGCCGTTCCCGCCGTCATGCAGCGCGCCGTCGACGAGGTGATCCGTCCCGGCTATCGCAACATGCAGCAATCGGCCGCCCGGCTGACGACGGCGATGAAGGATCTTTGCGCCGACGGCACGCAGCAGACGCTCGACAAAGCGAAGTCCACCTTCGACGACACGATCCGCTATTGGTCGATCATCGAGATCGTCCAGACCGGGCCTGTTATCCAGGACAATCTCTTCGAGCACATCCTGTTTTATCCCGACCGCAAGGGCGTCGGCCTCAAGCAGGTGCAGGCGCTGATCGCCAAGGCCGATCCGAACGATGCGACCGTTGATGCGATCGCCGGCAAGAGTGTTGCGTTGCAAGGGCTGACGGCGCTGGAATACGTGCTTTACGGCAATGGCTCCGACGATCTCGTCGGGCAGAAGGGCAGTTTCCGCTGCCTTTACGGCCAGGCGGTCGCCGGCAATATCCAGCGTGAGGCCGGCGAAGTCGTCGCCGCCTGGGAAAAGCCCGACGGCGTGCAGGCGAGCTGGAAACATCCAGGACCGCAGAGCAATGATTTCATGGACAACAAGGAAGCGGTGACGGCGTTGCTCGGCATTCTCGTCCATGGCGCGGAGAAGGTCCGCGACCAGCGGCTGGAGCAGTTCTACAAGGGCAAGGACACCACGCCACGGCCGCGCATGGCGATCTACTGGCGCTCCAAGAATACCTGGAAATCGATGGCCGCCAATCTGGAGGGCCTGCGCACGCTCTGGCAGAAGGCCGGCATGGCCGAACTTCTGCCGCCGGACAAGCAGCCGATTGCCGCCGCGATCGACGAGGACTTCAAATCGCTGCTCGACAGCGTACCGAAGCTCAATCCCGACATCGACGTCGCCACAAGCGATGCGGAGAAGGCCAAGCTCGATACGCTGCTTGCCGAAAGCCGCGACCTGATCACCCGGATCAGCGACGAATATGGCGCAGCCATCGGCCTTTCGGCCGGCTTTTCCTTTTCGGACGGAGACTGAGACGATGATGCAAAGTGCCGCAATCGACCGACGCAACTTCGTCAAGGCGGCCGGCCTTGGCTTCCTTGCTTCTTTGGCGCCGAGGTCGCTGATGGCACTCGAGCGGACCGATGCGGTCTATGCCTCGGGCATTCGGGCAGCCGACGGCTCCTTTGCCATTGCGACCGTGACCGAGCGCGGCGAGATCGTCGATCAGGTGGCGCTTCCCGCCCGCGCCCACGGCATGGCCTTCAGCGCCAGTACCGGCAAGACGGTCGCCTTCGCGCGCCGGCCCGGCACCTATGCGATGATCTTCGATCCCTGGAACAAAAGCGAGCCGATCGTCATCAGCTCCAGGGAGGACCGGCATTTCTACGGCCACGGCGCCTTCTCTCCTGACGGCCGCTTGCTCTACGCCAGCGAGAACGACTTCGACGGCAATCGGGGCATGATCGGCCTCTACGACGCCACCAACCGCTTCGCCCGCATCGGCGAATTCGAGACCTACGGCATCGGTCCGCACGACATGACGGTGTCCGACGACGGACGCCTGCTCATCGTCGCCAATGGCGGCATCGAGACGCATCCGGATTTCGGCCGCACCAAGCTCAATCTCGGAGAGATGCAGCCGTCGCTGGCGCTGATCGATGCGGCAACCGGGGCGCTGGTCGAAAAACATGTGCTGCCGGCAGAATGGGCAGAACTCTCCACCCGCCATGTCGATCTCGACGGCGAGGGTCGCATCTGGTTCGCCTGCCAGTATGAAGGCCACCGCAAGGATTTGCCGCCGCTTGTCGGCCATTTCGCCAAGGGCGAGAATCTTACCTTCATCGACCTGCCGGAGGAGACGACGCGCAGGCTTGCCAATTACGTCGGGGCGATCGCCGTCAATCGCAGCGAAGGTCTCGTCGGCATCACCTCGCCGAAGGGCGGCGCCTCGGTGACCATCGACGCTAGGACGGGCAGGATGCTGGCCGAGACTTCCGTTCGGGATGCAGCGGGCATCGCGCCGGCAAGAAGCGGCTTTGCCGTTTCTTCCTATGACGGCGATTTCCTGTCGACCCGTAGCGACGTCGCCTGGGATCAGCACATCGTGCGGATCTAATCACGGAAGCAGAGTTTTAGCCGCTACGCGAATAGGCTTTCTGCTCGGCGCTGACGCTCGATGCCGCGGCCCTTGCCGCCTCATGCAGCCAGTCGTTTCCCCGCGCTGCCAAATCCTTCGAGATCGACGCAATCGCCGCCGCATCGTCGGAATGGCAATTGGCGATCTCGAAGCCCATCAGTTCGAGCATCGTCGGCGAAAGCAGGATCTCCGGATGCCGGTCGATTTCGATCTTGCAGCTGTTCGGCGAGAGCCGGCGCACGAGGATGCGGCCGGAGACCCGGTAGTGAGGATCGGCTGAGCGCGCCCGCCCATTGGCGATCTCGCTTGCATGGATCGCCACATCCTGCGGCCTGTGGCGAAGCGACCAGGCGGACGGCACCAGCGCCTTTGCCTCGCGCAGCACCGGTCCACCTTGCCATTCGGCATAGGCGACGAAACGCGGCCGGCCGAGGCTGCCGGTGCCGCCGCTGCGCGGCTTCGCCACGAAAGGTCCTGATCCCAACGGCAGCGCGTCTGCAAGCGCCTTGACATAGGCTGATGGTGCCGGCTTCTTGCCGGGCTGCAACATTTCATATTTCTCCCAGAATTCCCGGCGTTCGGAATTCGGCAGCAGCAGCGCCTTGCGCAGCCATTTGTGGTCGCGCTCGAGGATGACGGGCAGCGGATTTTCGAGGCCGCGGCGATAGCCGCTCAAGATCAATTGGCCGATCATGCGAACCGAGGGACCGTCGCCGCCGCGGGCCAGGACGGCGCTTGCAGCAAGGCGAACGAGATCCAGCGCATAGGGCATCACCGCCGCGTCGTCGAAATCATTGACGCCCCAGACGAGCCGGCCCTCGACATCGCGCCAGGTGCCGAAATTCTCCAGATGCGTATCGCCGATTGCCAATACCTCGGGAGCGCGGCCGAGTTCCGGGCAGATATCGAGGACGATCTCGCACCAGCGCCAATAGGTGGCGCGCAGGAAGACGAAATCGTCGCCTCGCATCTTCTCGTGCTTCTCCCGCAGATCGTCCTTGACGAGATCGTCACCGAGTTCGCCGGCCAGCCAGGTCTCGAAATTCCGCACCGATTGCGATATCGTCGTCATGCTGGCGCTCCATCATTTCGCGACCCGATGCGGAGAATACGCGCACCGCGCGAAGCTGCAATCGTCTTCGCATCGGATCGCCAAGATCCAGCGGTATTGGCCAGCGGTACCGGCCAGCTGTACCGGCTTGCACGGCGGCGGAAAGGTGAAGGGTTGCCCCGGCGACACGGTCCCGGGTTTCCATCGCCGCCCGGACCGAATTCAGCAATGTCCAGCTTGTCGAATGCGGCGCGCCATGCCACTTTCGCGGCTGCAAGAGGGGCAGACATGAGCGAGACTGACAGGGGCGATTTCCGCGCGCGAATCCGCCGCAATTTTGCGCGTCAGGCGGCGATGGAAACGATCGGCGCAGAGCTGACGCGCGTCGAGCACGGCGTCGTCGAGATCGAGCTTCCTTTCGACGTCAAACTGACACAGCAGCACGGCATCCTGCATGCGGGCATCATTTCCGCGGCGCTCGATTCGGCTTGCGGCTTTGCGGCCTACAGCGTCATCGACCCGGAAGCCTCGATCCTGACGATCGAGTTCAAGGTCAATCTCATGTCGCCGGGGCGTGGCGATCGTTTCCTGTTTCGCGGGGAAATCACCAAACCCGGCTCCACCATCATCGTTGCCGACGGACGAGGCTACGCGATCAGCGACGGGCCGGCGAAACTCATCGCCTCCATGACCGGAACGATGATGGTGATCCGCGGTAGAGAGGGCATTACGGGATGAAGTTTGAACTGAAATCGGTCGCCGGGAAATCCATCCTTTTCGTCATGGCGGCGGAGGCCGAATACGGTCCCTTCCTGCGTTCGCGCATCGAACCTTTGATGACCGGCGTCGGTCCGGTCGAGGCAGCCATCGCGCTGAGCAAGACATTGGCGCGGCTGGATGCCGTCGACGACCTGCCCGATCTCGTCGTCTCCCTCGGCTCGGCCGGCTCCGCGAAACTGGAGCAGACCGAAATCTATCAGGTGACCTCGGTTTCCTACCGCGACATGGACGCCTCGCCGCTCGGCTTCGAAAAGGGCAAGACACCCTTTCTCGACTTGCCCGCAACGCTTGAGCTGCCGCTGCGCATTCCCGGCATTGCCGAAGCAAGCCTTTCCACCGGCGGCAACATCATCTCGGGCGCCGCCTATACAGGCATCGACGCCGACATGGTCGACATGGAGACCTATGCGGTGCTGCGGGCCTGCCAGGGCTACAAGCTGCCGCTGATCGGCCTTCGCGGCATTTCCGACGGCGCCGTCGAGCTACAGCATATCTCCGGCTGGACCGAATATCTGCACATCGTCGACCGCAAGCTCTCCTATGGCGTCGACAGCCTGTTCACGGCGCTGGAGGACGGGGTTTTCTGGTTCTGAGCCCTTGAAGCGCCGCGCGCCTTGTCAGACGCGCGGGGGACAATCGGAACAATAAAAACCTGATCCCGCCGATTTCCCGGATTGCCAGGCGAAGCGCTTTTCATTAAAGCCTCGCCATGACCCAGACAGCACATCCCGACTCCGTTCTCATCGTCGATTTCGGCAGCCAGGTGACCCAGCTCATTGCACGGCGCGTGCGCGAGGCCGGCGTCTATTGCGAGATCGTTCCCTTCCAATCGGCCGAAGAAGGCTTCAACCGCCTGCAGCCGAAGGCCGTGATCCTGTCCGGCAGCCCGGCTTCCACGGTGGACGAGGGATCGCCGCGAGCGCCCCAGATGATCTTCGACAGCGGTCTGCCGGTCTTCGGCATCTGCTATGGCCAGCAGACGATGTGCATGCAGCTCGGCGGCAAGGTAGAGAGCGGCCACCACCGCGAATTCGGCCGTGCCTTCCTCGAGGTCGACAGGGACTGCCAGCTGTTCGAGGGCCTCTGGTCCTCCGGCTCGCGCCACCAGGTCTGGATGAGCCATGGCGACCGCGTCACCGCGCTGCCGGATGGTTTCGAAGTGGTCGCCACCTCCTCCAACGCGCCCTACGCCTTCATCGCCGACGAGAAGCGTAAATATTACGGCGTGCAGTTCCACCCGGAAGTCGTGCATACGCCTGACGGCGCCAAGCTGATCGGCAATTTCATTCATAACGTTGCCGGCATCAAGGGCGACTGGTCGATGTCGGCCTATCGCCAGAAGGCGGTCGAGCAGATCCGCGCGCAGGTGGGCGACAAGCGCGTCATCTGCGCGCTTTCGGGCGGCGTCGACAGTTCCGTCGCGGCCCTCCTGATCCACGAGGCCGTCGGCGACCAGCTGACCTGCATCCTCGTCGACCACGGGCTGATGCGTAAGGACGAGGCGGCCGGCGTCGTCGCCATGTTCCGCGAGCACTACAATTTGCATCTGCTGCACGTCGATGCCGCCGATCGCTTCATCGGCGAACTCGAAGGCGTCAGCGACCCGGAAACCAAGCGCAAGATCATCGGCCGGCTGTTCATCGAGACCTTCGAGGAAGAGGCAAAGAAGCTTGGCGGTGCCGATTTCCTCGGCCAGGGCACACTCTATCCCGACGTGATCGAGAGCGTTTCCTTCACCGGCGGCCCGTCGGTGACGATCAAATCGCATCACAATGTCGGCGGCCTGCCGGAGCGCATGAAGATGCAGCTCGTCGAGCCGCTGCGCGAGCTCTTCAAGGACGAGGTGCGCGCGCTCGGCCGCGAACTCGGCCTGCCCGACAGTTTTATCGGCCGCCACCCCTTCCCAGGCCCCGGCCTGGCGATCCGCTGCCCCGGCGGTATCACCCGCGAAAAGCTGGAGATCCTGCGCGAGGCCGATGCGATCTATCTCGACGAAATCCGCAAGGCCGGCCTTTACGACGCCATCTGGCAGGCCTTCGCCGTGCTGCTGCCCGTTCAGACCGTCGGCGTCATGGGTGATGGCCGCACCTACGAATTCGTCTGCGCGCTGCGCGCCGTCACCTCGGTCGACGGCATGACGGCGGACTTCTACCACTACGACATGGAATTCCTCGGCCGCGCCGCGACCCGCATCATCAACGAAGTGCGCGGCATCAACCGGGTGGTCTACGACGTCACCTCGAAGCCGCCTGGTACGATCGAGTGGGAATGATTTAGGCCCCTCCCGCAGTATCCATTTGTACGCCCCAGTACGACGTAACCGATTGAAATATAAAGATAACTATCGCAGAATCTATCGTCGTCTATCGAGGGGCAGCGCTCCGATTTGACGGTATGGAAGACGGTATGGGGGAACTTGTTCAATCGAGGATTTCGCTATACCGTCAAGGCTAAGAGAGCTGCTGACGGTATCGTTTTTGGAAATAACAGGCTGAATAGAAAAGGGAATTCCGCTTCCAGCGCCCCCTGTTTTGGCCTGACGGTATAATGGGTGCCTCTCTGCTGTTTTTAGGACGGTTTTGGAGGCTCCCATGCTTACTGATACTGCGATTAAGGCGCTGAGATCACAGAAGAAACTGTACAAGGTTAGCGATCGTGACGGTATGTACGTCGTGGTGCAGCCGTCGGGGGCCATCGTGTTCCGGTACGACTACCGCCTCAACGGGCGTCGCGAGACGCTGACGCTCGGCCGATACGGCCCAGATGGCCTTTCACTTGCCAGGGCTCGCGAGAAGCTGATCGATGCGAAGCGGGCCATTTCTGAGGGCCGGTCGCCTGCTCAAGAGAAGCAGCACGACAAGCGGCGACTGAAGGAGGCGAAGCGGTTCGGCGAGTTTGGCGAGAAGTGGTTCCAGGAGTCGCGTATGGCGGACAGCACGCGCGCCATGCGGCGCTCGATCTACGAGCGCGACATCTTGCCAACGTTCCGAAACAGGCTTCTGACAGAGATCACGCCTGACGATCTCCGCATGATGTGCGGGAAAGTGAAAGAGCGCGGGGCTCCAGCCACGGCCGTCCATGTGCGGGATATCGTGAAGCTGATCTTCGCGTTCGGAATCTTGCATGGCGAGAAGGTCGCGAATCCGGCGGACGAAGTTGGGCCCGCATCTATTGCGACGTTCGTTCCTAAAGACCGTTCGCTGTCTCCTGCGGAGATCCGCGTCATGCTCGGTCAGCTCGAGCATGTGCCGACGTTGCCGACTATACGGCTGGGAATGAAGCTCTTCCTCCTAACGATGGTCAGGAAAAGCGAGCTGCAAGACGCGACGTGGGATGAAGTCGATTTCGAGAATGCCGTCTGGTCGATACCCAAGGAGCGAATGAAGCGGTCGAAGGCACACAACGTCTATCTGTCACAGCAGGCTGTCGACATTTTCATCGCGCTAAGAACCTGCGCAGGCAATTCGCGCTATGTCCTTCCGTCGCGATATGACGCTGACGCGCCGATGTCGCGGGCGACGTTCAACCGAATCACGACCGCGGTCGTTGTCAGGGCGAAAAAGGAGGGGCTTCCGCTCGAACCCTTCACTGTTCACGATCTTCGACGCACAGGCTCGACCCTGTTGAATGAGCTCGGCTTCAACAGTGACTGGATCGAGAAGTGCCTCGCGCACGAGGACGGCCGATCCTCGCGTGGTGTCTACAACAAGGCGGAGTACGAGCATCAACGCCGGCATATGATGCAAGAGTGGTCCAATCTGGTGGACGCGTGGGTCGTGGGGCGAAAGTATGTTCCGACGCTTCTGCCGGCCACGATGGAACTGCTTGAGCTGGAGCCTAGTGTTTGACGGGCCGCGAACGGCGCAATCTCACGTCGGGGCTTGGAGCGCGCTTAACAGCATTAGCCCGAGAGGCGTGACGCCGAGCCTCGAGCCAGGCTTCGACCTCCGCCAAGTCCCAGACGACGCAGCGCGCGGTGAGATAGAAGCGCTGCGGGAATTCTCCTCGCTGCTCCATGTCGTAGATCGTGCTGTCGGCAAGCGGCACGATCTCTCGTAGCTGCTGCCGGCGAATTGTCCTGCGGGCGACATGCTGCGCGGCGCTCATACCGTATCTCCACTTCTTTGCTCTTGTGGAGATAGAAGGCGATAGATGTTCCGCATTGAAGCCCCCGCGTGAACGTGTGCGGTGATATCGGGCAATAGCGTGCACATCGGCGGGGTTTTCTCCTCCTCGGGACAGAGTCAGAAGCGTCTTTGCGGCGGTTCGCATGGCCTTTTTCGTAGTGCGGATGCGTTCGCCGGAGTCAAAGCTCCCTCATCACGCGACGGCTCGGAGCCGTTCCTGGTCGTTGATAAAGTCGATCACAGCCGGGTTGAACCGCTTCGACGCGTTGCACGCGACGAAGTGGCCAACGCCGTCGAACTCGCTTCTTGGAACGCCTTAAGGGCAGCCGAGGCGCCTGCAACGTAGGTCGGAGCTCCGAAAATCATCGCGTCGGCTTGCTCCAGCGTATCCCATGCCTTGGCTGCCGCCTCGACGTCGAGGCTTACCACCTCGACGCCGTCGATCGAGGCAGCGTCAGTGGCGACGGCCTTCGCAAGGCGTTCGGTGTGACCGTACCCACTATGGTAGACGATCGCGACGCTTAGACTTTTCGTGCGGTATCCCCGTTGTCGTGCTGTGATCTCCGCAATCCTTGTGTCAGTGCTTTCAGGTCGGGAACGAACACGACCTGACCGCGGTGGTTGGATTCGTAGACGAAGTCGCGCAGCGCCGAACTCGCGCTGAGTTCGGAGGAAATGTCGCCGACAATGGCGACGCGTGTGCCGAAGTTCGAGAACTTCTGCAGAATCGTCCCGGCCTTCCTTGTGCTGAGGGGGAAGAAGTCCGTCGACAGACGCTCCACAGGCAGGGCGATGATGGTCGCTCCGCCCGACCATGCCGCATTGATAAGATCGACGGCGTCACGATCGTCCCGCAGCTTCGGTCCACGAGGCGAGATCTCAAAGACCCGCTCATTGCCGATGGCGGTCAGTTTCGAAGGGCGCTCGTCAGACCAATCGTTGCCGAAGGTCCATTCGAACTCCGCAGCTTCGGCAACACGCGCGTCGTGCGCGGCGTCCTCTCCAATGCGGAAACAGACGAAACCCTCGATGTGAGCATCGGACCCGGCCTCGGCAGCCAGAAACTCGGCGACGGTCATCGAGGGGTCGAGCAGGTAGCGTTGTCGAGGAAGGACGGTCTGATCGTAGAACCGCTCCAGCCGTGCTTCGATGGCGGAACTGACGTCGCGTTCGTCTGGGCTATGCTCACGGTCGTCGTCGATTCTCAACCGCTTCTGATCGCGAATCGACGGCGGAACATGATCGACGCTCGACCACAGCGGCGCGGCGCCGACGACGTGCATGGCCAGCTTCTTGGCAACTAAATTGCGAGACGAACCGGGGGCATGTCCGCTGATTGCCACCAGCGCCACCATTCTCGCAAGGCCCGGCACCGGCGGATTGTGCGCGTATGCGCCGATCAACCCATTCTCGGTCCTGAGGATGCTTGCCCTCCGGACATGAATGTTCTCGCCGAACGTTGCAGCCAGTCGTCGCACATAGCCTGCGATGTCTCCCTGACCATCGGGCGACGGCGCTGCGAGCGTATCGGCTAATTCGCCTCCAACCGTGAACGTGGCACGCGCGATAGCTTGCGCTGCTTGTTGAAACAGCGGATTGCGGGCAGTGAAGTCTGTCTCTGCAGCGAGCTCAACGATGACGCCGCAACGACCATCAACGAGGAAAGCAAGCAGCCCCTCGGCAGTAGGTCGTCGCTCGGTCGCGGCGGGTAATAGATGCCGTTCATGCAGGAGTTTCACTGCCGAATCGAGGTCGCCACCTGTGTCGATCAGTGCGTCTCTGCAACTCATCACTCCGGCCGCGGTGCGCTTCCGAAGGGCTTTGACGAGGTTGATATCGATCTTCTCCTTCAAAGCGACGCTCCTATGCTGACGCTGTCGGTTTGGCCGCCAGGAATGCTTCGATCTTCGAAGTCTGACCGGGTACGAAGTGATGGGCGTCTGGAAGGAACGACATCGTCAGGTCATGAACGTGCGCCTCGAGACGCGCGCGGGTGCCGGGCGCGTCGATAAAGACGTCCTTACCACCGATGATCGCCAGGACAGGCATCGATAGCCGATCTAACGCAGCATCCTCGAACCGGGGGAGCGCCGCTGTGCGCGGCCGGAAGTGACTGAAGATCAGTTCTAGGAAGGTTGCCACTGCCGCTTGATCCGGGGACGGCGCACCGCTCGGACCTCCGGCGATCCGCTCAATCATCTTGCGGCGGCCCCACCGGCCAAGCATCAAGAGCGGCAGCGCCCAGATGAGGACGTTCCGAGGCTGCCCGACACCGGCAGGGTTGATGACGACGAGTTTCTGCACGCGCTCAGGACGGCGCGTCGCGTAGTCGAGCGAGAGCCAGCCGCCCATGGAGATGCCGACCAGCGACGCGGGTTGGATCGAAAGAGCGGCGAGGACCTCGTCTAGCCATCGCGCATGCGCGTCGGTATCGAGCGCGGGGCGGTTGAAGGCGCTGAGACCAGCATCGCCGATGATGTCGACAGCAAACACGCGGAATCGCTGGGTCCACGCGACGACGTCGCTCAGCCACATAGCGGAATTCGCGGCAGTGCCATGCAACAGGACGACGGCCGATGCATCGAGCGGGCCGCTTTCAATCACAAACGTTTCGCCCGCTGAGGTCGGCACAAGATGGCGACGGCTTGGCGAGGGCCAATGCTCCAGAAGGTGCTCATAGCTCTCGCGGACCGCCTTCGCGCCTTCTGGCGTTCGGAAGGCGGAACTCATGTACGCCCCTCCAGCAGGACTTCGGAGAGTTGCAGGAGCTCGGCAGCATCCGATGGCCGGGCGACGATGATGATCTTGACCTGCTTGTTCGCCGGATCGTGTGTGACGTCCACGCTCATGGGCTCGGCAGACCGGCCGTTTGCCTTGCGGGCGCCGGTCAGAAGTGCCGCCATCCTCCGTGCGAACTCGGCATCCGCGTTGGAGATATCGACGATCGTGGTCGACCTAACCTCGCGCGACGTGCCCCGAGCCGAACGATGATCACCAACCAAGGCGGCAAGGTCTGAGCGCAAGATGCGATACTGGCGGCCAACCTTGGTGGCGCGCAATTGACCCTGACGAATGAACTTGAGGACGGTCTTTGGATGCAGCTTCAACTGCTCCGCGGCGAACTCGACCGTATAGAACTCTTCCGACATTTTGTTACCCCTGGCAGGCTTTAAGTTCCTCTAAATTCCCTGTATAGGAGAACCAATCGCATATAGTGGTTTTTAAGGGTTATAATGCGGAGTTTAGAGGAATGGAAGAGAGCTTCCGAAGGAGGTTCGGGGATAGATGGATCTCGTCGGCAGGTTGGTTTTGGATGGCTACCTGCGGCCCAGGCTGGCGATCGCGTCGGATGAACTACAAGCTCACGCCGTCCATGCGGAGGTCGGAGCGGAGGGCCGAGAGTGCCCGATCTCTCGCTTGACCTGCGATACCTTCGTTATGCCCATCTTGCCGCGGAGTACGGATCGTTCCGTCGCGCGGCACTATCCATCGGGGTCAACCAGTCTACGCTCACACGCCGAGTACAGCTTCTCGAGCGGCGGCTCGGCGTCGCTCTGTTCGAGCGCCGCCGTACTGGGGTCGTCCTGACTCCCATTGGTAGCCATTTCCTTCAGGAAGCGCGTGTTGGAGCGGAGCATCTCCACAGGGCGGTCAAGGAATTGGCGTCGTCCCACACCGGGCAACACGGGCACTTGCGGATCGGCCTGATGGGAACGCTTACTCAAGGCCCCTTGCCGGAACTCCTGAGAACCTATCGACGAAAATATCCGAAGGTGAAGATCCGAGTGGAGGAAGCTTCGTTCGATGACACCCTCGCGGGCGTATCGCGAGGGCGGCTCGATGTCGCCTTTGTCATCGGAGAGCCGCAGATCGAGGGGTGTGACGCGTTGCCTGTTTGGAAAGAGCCGCTCGTCGTCGTTACGTCGGCCGAACATCCTCTTGCGCGGCTAGCGACTGTCGGATGGAGCGACCTCACCGAAGAGACAATCCTTGTCAGTTCGGACGCCTTTGGGCTCAAGGTCACGGAGATTCTGGGGCGGCATCTGCGACGCCTCGGCAGCAGACCGCAACTATCTTTGCAGCAAGTCGGTAGAGACAATCTCATATACCTGGTGCGAGAGGGGTTCGGACTGACGCTCGCAGTGAAGTCCATGATCGGCCCGAACGCCCCCGACTTGCGCATCTTGCCTGTTCAGTCCGCAGATCACCTGCAATGGACCGCGGTTTGGCCCGCTCAATGCGCGAACCCGGCGCTGAGACATTTGACGGAGCGCCTAAGACTTCGCGGTGAGCATTAACCGGCGGTTTGAGCCCGGCGGAGCTTTGTGAAGCCGCGATCCGTCGCGATGAAGCGCTCCAACATCGGAACAACGAGCTTGTAAGGCTCGATCGCCCCTTGTCCGTGCTCGCGGCCCATGGCATCTCCGTATGCAACCAGATCTCGATGCAACGAAGCGGGTAGTTCCACCGTGATCTTGACTGGCTTTTCGTCAATCAAAGGGCCGAGTTTGAGCTTGGGCATCACGAGCCTCCATAAGGTTCTAGAACCAGGTCTCGCGTGACGATGACGCGCACCGGGAAGCCGGGCCGAATCGTGAGCGTCGGAGCGATATTGAGCTGGCGCCGGACGATCTGTTGGCCCGCATCATTAATCGTGTCCTGACCGCCGTTGCGGATCGCCTGGATTAGTCGATCGTCATTGTCCACGGCGAGTTCGGCGCCGACGCTGAGCAGGGTTGAGAGGCCCGCGGCTTTGGCGAGGTCCCACCAGTGGTAGTCGACGCCATCCTGTAGGCCGGCGTAGCCCTCGGCGTCTGCGCCCGGCTGGCGCTCGAGAACGATCGACCGTCCGTTCGGGAAGATCAGCCTGTTCCATACCAACAGCACGCGGCTTTGTCCGAACTGGACGTTGTTGTCGTATTGGCCAATGACGCGCGTCCCCTGGGGCACAAGCAGGATGCGGCCGGTCGGGCTGTCATAGATATTTTCGGTCACCTGAGCCGTGATCTGTCCCGGGAGATCCGATCGAATCCCGGTGATCAGTGCGGCAGAGATCACGGCGCCCGCCTGCAGCACGTTTGGTGAGGCTGGCGCGGCGACGCGATCAGCCGCGACCGTTCGTCGATCTGCGGCTGCATTCAAGAAGGCATTCTGCCGATCCTGCGCCGTTGGCGTCGCCGGCGGCGGGGCCAGCCCGAGATTGGTGAGATCGGGCGTCGGTTGTGCGCCGGGCGTTGTATGGGATGGGGTTGCTGCCGCCGTCCGGGTGTCGGTGGAGGCGAACAAGCGCGCCGTGCGTGCCGATTCAAGCTCCTGAATGCGGCGCTGCTCTTCCGGACTGAGACCAGGGTTGGGCGGGGCGACGCCGGGCGTCGGTACGATTTGGCCGCGATTCTGTGCGCCAAGGATGGGGCGGCCGAGGTCGCCCGGAAGCGGCGGGCCAAGCTGAGGCACACCGCTATAATCGCGCGGTAGGCCGCCGATGCCGTCGGCGGCCGGGCGGTTCTCGGTCGAGTAAAGTTCCTCGTTCGGCCGACCGCCATCGCGGGTTTGAAGCGCATAGATGAGCGCACCGCCGATCCCAACGCTCGCGACCAGGCCGAGACCGGCCAGCACTTTTCGCGACAGTCGAGTGACGCGCGGCGGTTCGGCGCGCAGCCGCATCTGCGCGAGACCCACGGGCTCGCCGGTCAACGACCGAGCCTCCTCGTCCGGCCCTTCCTCTTTCCGGGGATTGGCCTCGCTCATGACGCCGGCCTCCCATCGGTACGCACGATGCGAACGCGCTTCTGGCGATCGCCGGAGCCGTATCGCAACTCGGCGGCGGCGAAGAGCCGATCGACGATCATGTGATGACCGCGAACCCGGTAGTTCACCAGTTCCGAGGTGTTGCCCTCCGGGCCGACAACGAACAGCGGCGGCATCTCGCCCTGGCCAATGCCGCGTGGGAATTCGATGAAGACCTGGCGGCCGTCGTCGAAGGCGCGTAGCGGCCGCCATGGCGCGCGGTCGCCATCGACCGCGTAGCGGAAGTTGACGTTGGCGAGGTCGACGCCGGATGCGACCGGCTGCGCGGCCTCAGCCTGTTGGTTCTGGCGGCGCAGCGCGATGAGTTGGTCTTGCGGATACTGCCAGGAGACCGAGGCCATATAGGTCCGCTCGGTCGAGCGCAGCTCCATGTGATAGGTGCGCAGGTTGGTGTTGATGACGAGATTGGTCATCAGGTCCGGCCGGGTCGGCTTCACCAGGATATGGACCTGCAGCGTCGCTCCGGCGCCACTCTGCGTGTCGCCGATGATCCAGCGGACTGTGTCGCCGGCGGCGACCGGGCCCGATCCGACCAACTGCTCACCCGGCTGCAACGCAATGTCGGTGATCTGCCCGACGGCGGTGTAGACCTGATAGAGCGCGCCTTGGGTGAATGGGTAGACCTGCATCGAGTTGATGAAGCCGTTACGCACCGGCTGGATGCGCGCCGCGGCGTTGGCCTGGTTCACGCGCGCCGTGGGGTCGGTCGGCTCCGGCGTCGATCGGGACGGCTCGACGCGCTGCATCTGCCCCGGCAGCGGAAGCGGCCGTGGGATCTCGACGACGGTGACCGGCGCGGGCGGATCGACGGTTTGCACCGCTGGCGCAGCAGCGTCGTAGGAGATTTCGGGCGGCGGAGTGCTGGTGGCGCAGCCGGCAAGCGCGGACGTCGCCAGCATCAGGATCGGCAATGCGCCTCGGCGCAAAGCCGGGACTGCGGAAATGTGTGAAGCCGGGTTTCCGGCTTTACGGAAATACGGTTTCATTGCCCAAGCTCCCGTGACCAGTTGATGGCGTTGACATGGATGCCGAGCGGGTTCGCCCTGAGCCGATCGGCGTTTCGAGGGACCTGCACGACGATCGTCAGGATGGCGGTCCAGCGCTCGGTCGTGGCGAGCTGGCCGTTCTCGTAACGGCGCTCGACCCACGCGACACGGAAGCTGTCCGGAGACGCGCGGATGACGCTCGAGACTTCGACGGCGATTTGCTGTCGGCCGACCTTGGTGAACGGGTCGTTGGCCCGCGCGTAGTCGTTGAGCGCCGCTGCCCCGCGGTCGGTCGTGAAGTCGTAGGCGCGCAGCCAGTTCTGCCGCACGATGATGGCGTCGGCCGGGATCGAGCGGACCTGCTCGATGAATCGCGCCAGGTGGAAGGCGATCTGGGGGTCGGTCGGACGATAGTCGGCTACGGCGGGGGCTACGGCCTGGGCCTGGCCGAGCCGGTCGACCTGCACCACCCAGGGGACGATCGTGCCGCGCGCCGATTGCCAGACCAGCGCAGTTGCGAGGCCGGCGGAGAGGATCAGCGAGCCGAAGGCCATCAGCCGCCAGTTCCTCGCCTGGACGCGCGAGGAGCCGATCCGCTCGTCCCATACCTGTGCGGCGCGCTGGTAGGGTGTCTCGGGTTCGGGGGCTTTGCCGTAGTGGGTAGAGGGTCGTTTGAACATCAGCGGTCGCCTTCGGAAAGATTGACGGAAGAGCCGCCGCCATGGGCGTCGCCCGAGCGCACGGCATGGGCGGTCGCCTGGACGGCGTGGGTCATGCGTTGCGATCGTCGCATGCGCTGTGCCCATGCGGGCGGTCCGCCGGCGGTTGCCGGAGCAGCCGAGCCGCCGCCGTCGCCGGCTGCATCGCCGCCGACCGATCCCATCGTTGAGGAGCCGCCAGTCGCTTCGAACGCGGCTTTACCGCCGGCATTGAAGCTGGAGCGCATGCTCTCGGCGGCGCGTGAGGCGGCACGGCGCAGCGGCGAGACGGCCGCGCTGCCGCCAGCGCGGGCGACACCGCCAAGGCCCGACGCGACGCCGCTGACACCGGACTGGCCGGCTGCGCCGAGACTGTAGGCCGTGGATGCTCCGCCAGCGATCGCGGCGCCGCCCCGTGCCGCGGCGGCTGCGCCTCCGGCAAGGGCCGCGCCGCCGGATGCGACGGCACCGACCGCGCCGGCGCCGGCGGCGATCATGCCGCCGGCCGCGAGGCCCGTACCCACCGCTGCGCCGGCGCTGAGCTGCGGGCCGCCAGAGACGATGCCGCTGGCGATGCCGGGGCCGAAGATGCCGAGGCCGAGGAGCGACAGCGCGGCCAAGACGATGGCCATGGCCTCGTCGATCGAGGGCGTGGCGCCGCCAAAGCCTGCGGTGAACTCGGAGAACAGCGTCGAGCCGATGCCGATGATGACGGCTAGCACCAGCACCTTGATGCCGGAGGAGATGACATTCCCGAGCACCCGTTCGGCCATGAAGGCGGACTTGCCGAACAGGCCGAATGGAATGAGGACGAAGCCGGCGAGCGTCGTCAGCTTGAATTCGATCAGCGTGACGAAAAGCTGGATGGCTAGGATGAAGAAGGCGAGCAACACCAGCGCCCAGGCAAGGAACATGCAGGCGATCTGGATGAAGTTCTCGAAGAACGACCAATAGCCCATCAGGCCGGAGATGGATTCCAGAAGCGGCCGCCCGGCATCGAGGCCAGTCTGGGCCACCTTGCCGGGCCGCAGCAGATCGGCGGTCGTGAAGCCTGTGCCGCTGGCCTTCAGGCCCAAGCCCGCGAAGCTCTCGAAGACGATGCGCGCGAGGTTGTTCCAGTTGCCGATGATGTAGGCGAACACGCCGACGAACAGCGTCTTCTTCACGAGCCGGGCGAAGATGTCGTCGTCGCCGCCCCATGACCAGAACAACGCTGCCAGCGTCACGTCGATCACGATCAGGGTCGTGGCGATGAACGCCACTTCACCGCTTAACAAGCCGAAGCCTGAATCGATGTAGCGGGTGAAGACTTCGAGGAAGTGGTCTATGACGCCGGTGTTGCCCATGACGCTACCGCGTCTCGGTCGGTGGCGACACCGGCACCGGCTGGGCCGAGACATCCGCGTCCGCTGGCGGGTGTGGAGCTGGCGCGGCTTCCGGCAGCCGCTCGGCCGGTCGAGCACCCGGCGCGAGGAAGCGGTTGCGGTTCTCCGCCCAGGCCCGCAGGCAGGCAGGATCACGCGGCCCGGCTTCGCCGAGCGCCTGGCACCGGAACAGCTCCTCGCGCAGTGGGTCGGACGGGGCCGTGCTCGGTCGCGACGAAGCCCAGCTCTCCGCCGGCTCCTCATCCCGGCTTAACTCGATCGCCGTCGCGGTGACGGCCACCGCGACGAATACCACCGCGCCAAGTCGGGCGAGCATCTTGCCGTCCATGGCCGCGCCCTCAGTTGCCGCTGTTGGGGAACATGCGGGCGTTTCCCGCCTGGTAGCCGGAACCCGGCGTGAGGAAGCGGCGGCGCTGCTCACGGCCCTGCTCGACGGCCGCTGCGCGCTCTGCCTCTGAGAGCGCCTGTGCGCGACCGTTGGCAGCGACGACGGCCGTGAGATCCGCGAGCTGCTGCGCCTGAAGCGCGAGGAGCTGATTACCGGCTTGCGTCGCCTGCAGCGCGCCGGTCGCCCCTTGGCTGCGGCCGATCAGAGACGACATCTCGGACCGGTTGGTGTCGATGTTGCCGACGACACCGGCCTGCACGCGCATGGCGTCTTGCAGTCCGCCGACGGTGTTCTGCCAGCGCTCGCGGGCACCCGCGACGAGCGCCTGATCGGAAGCCGACATCGAGGCGTTGCCATAGGTGGTCTGGAATGCCTGATCGATGTTTTGGACATCATAGGCAATCCGCTGCGCCTGTTGCAGCAGCTGCTGGGTGCGTTGGACTGACTGCTGGAGTTGTTGGATAGATGAGTACGGCAAGCTCGCAAGATTGCGGGCCTGATTGATCAGCATCGTCGCCTCGTTCTGAAGGGAGCTGATCTGGTTGTTGATCTGCTCCAGCGACCTGGCCGCCTGAAGCACGTTCTGCACGTAGTTCGTGGGATCCTTCACGATCAACTGTGCCGCCGCTGGCGGCGCCCAGAAGATCGGTGACAACGCGGTGGAAGCGGTGAGCAGCGCTGCGGCAAGGCGCACGCCGCGCGAACGGCGCGGGTTCATGAGGACGTCTCCATGTTGTTGAGGTTGGGGATGAGATCGGCGGCCCAGTCGAGGCCGCGCTGGCGCAACCAGGCCGCTAGGAAATCCTCCCGGCCGTGAGCTGCGATAGTCTGCGCGATGGCGGCCTGATCGGTCTTTGAGGATGTTGCACAGAGGGCCAGCGCCACATCCGACAGGCCGAGCTCGAACAGGCGATTGCCGCGCCGTGACTGGCAGTAGTAGTCGCGCTTGGGCATGGCCCGGGCGAGGATCTCGATTTGGCGATCGTTCAACCCAAAGCGGCGATAGATCGCGGTGATTTGCGGTTCGATGGCCCGTTCGTTCGGGAGCAGGATACGGGTCTGGCAGCTCTCGATGATGGCCGGTGCGATCGCCGAGCCGTCGATGTCTGAGAGCGACTGGGTGGCGAAGATGACGCTGGCGTTCTTCTTGCGCAGCGTCTTTAGCCATTCGCGAAGCTGACCCGCGAAGCCCTCGTCATCGAGGGCGAGCCAGCCTTCGTCAACGATCAGCAGCGTCGGCCGGCCGTCGAGACGATCCTCGATGCGATGGAAGAGATAGGCGAGCACGGCGGCGGCGGCGCCCGTGCCGATTAGTCCTTCAGTCTCGAACGCCTGGACCGAGGCCTGTCCAAGATGTTCGGCTTCGGCATCGAGCAAGCGTCCATAGGGGCCTCCGACGCAGAACGGCCGCAGCGCCTGCTTGAGGTCGTTTGACTGGAGCAGGACCGAGAGGCCCGTCAGCGTGCGCTCGCCGATCGGCGCGGAGGCGAGCGACGAGAGCGCCGACCAGAGATGCTCCTTGACCTCGGGCGTGATCGAAACGCTCTCGCGTCCCAGAATGGCAGTGAGCCAGTCCGCCGCCCAGGCCCGTTCCGCGACATCGTCAATCTGGGCAAGCGGCTGGAGCGACACGCTGTCCTCGGCGCCTTCGGTGAGACGGCCGCCGAGGTCGTGCCAATCGCCACGCATGGCGAGTGCCGCGGCCCGGATCGAGCCGCCGAAATCGAAGGCGAACACCTGAGATCGTGCGTAACGGCGAAACTGAAGCGCCATCAGCGCGAGCAGCACCGACTTGCCGGCGCCGGTCGGTCCGACGATCAGCGTGTGACCGACGTCGCCGACGTGGATGGAAAGCCGGAACGGGGTCGAGCCTTCGGTCTTGCCGAACAGCAGTGGGGGTGCTGCGAAGTGCTCGTCCCGTTCCGGTCCCGCCCATACCGCTGACAGCGGGATCATGTGGGCGAGATTGAGCGTGTTGATGGGCGGTTGCCGGACATTGGCGTAGGCGTGCCCAGGCAGGCTGCCGAGCCAGGCGTCCACCGCGTTGATCGTCTCGGGCATGGCGGTGAAGTCGCGCCCCTGGATGACCTTCTCGACGAGGCGCAGCTTCTCGGCGGCGATGCGCGGATCGTCGTCCCAGACCGTGATCGTCGCCGTCACATAGGCTTGGCCGGCATAGTCCGCGCCGAGCTCCTGCAGCGCCATGTCGGCATCGGCCGCCTTATTCGCGGCGTCGGTATCGACCAGCGCCGAAGCCTCGTTGGTCATCACCTCCTTGAGGATGGCCGCGATCGACTTGCGCTTTGCGAACCATTGCCGCCGGATCTTGGTGAGGAGCTTGGTGGCGTCGGTCTTGTCGAGGAGAACGGCCCGTGTCGACCAACGGTAGGGAAAGGCCAGCCGGTTCAGCTCGTCGAGAATGCCGGGCGTGGTCGCGGTCGGAAATCCGACAATGGTGAGGATGCGCAGATGCGTGTCGCCGAGGCGCGGCTCGAGCCCGCCGGTGAGCGGCTGATCCGCAAGTAGCGCGTCGAGATAGATCGGCGTCTCGGGCACACGGACGCGGTGGCGCTTCGTGGAAACCGTCGAGTGCAGGAAGGTCAACGTCTCGGCGTCATCGAGCCAGTCGCATTCCGGCATGAAGGCGTCGATGAGTTGTAGGATGCGATCGGTGCGATCGGTGAAGCCGCGCAAGACTTCGTGGGCATCGACGCCGGCGTGATCGCGCCCTTCGTAGAGCCAGGTTTCGGCGCGTGCGGCATCCTCGGCCGGCGGCAGATAGAGGAAAGTTAGGAAGTAGCTGGACTCGAAGTGCGCTCCGGCTTCCTCAAAATCCGCTTTGCGTTCGGCGTCTACGAGCGCGGACGCGCTGTCGGCGAACATGCTGGCGGGATAGGTAGCGGCGCCGTGCCGCTGTGCCTCGACGAAGATCGCCCAGCCGGAGCCGAGGCGCCGGAAGGCGTTGTTGAGCCGTCCGGCGACCGCGATCAGCTCGGCCGGCACGGCGCTGTCGAGATCGGGGCCACGAAACCGCGCGGTGCGCTGCAGACTTCCGTCCTTGTTGAGCACGACGCCTTCGCCGACCAGCGCGACCCAGGGGAGGAAGTCGGCAAGCCGGGTGTTGCGGTTGCGATATTCGGCAAGGTTCATCATGGCCGCGCCCCCTCAAACCGACAGATGACCGGGGATGCGCAGATGTCTGCGCACGACGTCGACGAACTGCGGATCGCGCTTGGCGGCCCAGACGGCGGCGAAGTGGCCGATCGCCCAAAGACCGAGGCCGACCAGCCAGAGGCGCAGGCCGAGGCCAAGCGCGGCCGCCAGCGTCCCGTTCAGGATGGCGATCGAGCGCGGCGCGCCGCCGAGCAGAATGTGCTCGGTCAGCGCGCGATGGACCGGGACCGAAAAGCCCGGCACTTCGCCTGCCGTCTCCGCCGACGTCGCCATCAGACCAGCGCTCCGCCGCCGAACGAGAAGAACGAGAGGAAGAAGCTGGACGCGGCGAACGCGATCGACAGGCCGAAGACGATCTGGATCAGGCGCCGGAAGCCGCCCGAGGTGTCGCCGAAGGCGAGCGTGAGGCCAGTCACGATGATGATGATCACCGCGACGATCTTGGCGACAGGCCCCTCGATGGATTCGAGGATGGACTGCAGCGGCGCCTCCCACGGCATCGACGAACCGGACGCGTGGGCGGCGGGCGCGAGCGCCAAGGTGAGGAAGGTGACGGAGGCCGCCGTTGCGATATGACGGCGGACACGCATGGCATGCTGGATCATGACGGATCTCCTGTGGGGTGCGGACAAGCGGGTGTGACGCGGTAATCGCCGTCGGGGCCGAGCCCTTCGACGCGAGCGAGTTCGGCGAGCCGGCGCGAGGCGCCGCGGCCGGAGAGCACGGCAACCAGATCGATCGTCTCGGCGATCAGAGCGCGCGGAACGGTGACGACAGCTTCCTGGATGAGCTGCTCGAGGCGGCGGAGCGCGCCGATCGCGGTGCCCGCATGAATGGTGCCGATGCCGCCGGGGTGGCCGGTGCCCCAGGCCTTGAGCAGATCAAGCGCCTCAGCGCCGCGCACCTCGCCGATCGGGATGCGATCAGGGCGCAGACGCAGCGAGGATCGGACGAGATCGGAGAGCGAGACGACGCCGTCCTTCGTGCGCATGGCGACGAGGTTCGGGGCGGCGCATTGGAGCTCGCGCGTGTCCTCGATAAGCACCACGCGGTCGGACGTCTTTGACACCTCGGCGAGCAGCGCGTTGGTGAGCGTGGTCTTGCCGGTCGAGGTGCCGCCGGCGACCAGGATATTGCGGCGCTCGGCGACGGCGACGCGTAGCGCCTCAGCCTGTTCGGCGGCCATGATGCCGGCCGCGACATAGTCGTCGAGAGTGAAGACGGCGACCGCAGGTTTGCGGATCGCGAAGGCCGGCGCGGCGACGACGGGGGGCAGAAGGCCCTCGAACCGCTCCCCCGTTTCCGGCAATTCGGCGGAGACCCGCGGACTGCCTGGATGAACCTCGGCGCCGACATGGTGCGCGACCAGGCGAACGATGCGCTCGCCATCTGCCGGAGACAGCCTCTCACCCGTGTCGGAGAGTCCCTCGGACAAGCGGTCGATCCAGAGCCGCCCATCGGGGTTGAGCATCACCTCGACGATCGCGGGATCTTCCAGAAATTGGGCGATCGCCGGCCCGAGGGCCGTGCGCAGCATGCGTGCGCCGCGAAGGATTGCCTCCGATTTCTGGTGAGTGGCCGCCACGTCGTCCCCGTTTTTGTGCGCGCCCGCGAAGTGCGGCCCTGGATCGGGGATGAGTAGAAGAGGCAGAAATCAGGGCATGACAACAGCCGAAATGTGGTTGTCGTACTGTGGCGTACAAAGACAGGGAAACGGCGGAACCACTCTACACTTGCGATACCCTTGCCGACGATTATTCCGCGTCGCGCGCGGGATCGATGTCTTCCGAAATCTCCTGTCTGAGCTTCGGCCCAGTTGCGAGTCGGCGCCCCAGAGCCGCGATGAATGCCTCGTACCGCTCGCCGGCTTTGGCGCGAGCGGCCTGAGCGGCAGGCTCGGGAAGCGCAGGCGTCGTGGTCAGCCAGAAGCGGACAAATATCGCCAGCGTCTCGACGGAGATACCGACGTCACGCTCCACGCGGGTCATGCGCCGGTCGATCTGGTCGAGCCGCTTGGTGATCGCTGCCTCCTGGCGTTCCGCCGCATCGGGCGACAGGAAGGATGCAATGCCGGCCTCTGCGACCAGTGACAGCGAGTGGCCACGCCGGGCCGCGTGCGCTGCGAGGGCTTTCATGACCTCGGGTTCGAGATAGACGGAGAGCCGCTGCTTCTTCGGGGCTTTCATCATTGCGGCTCTCCTAAAGCTCAATGCCGTCGCCCGGGTCGAGCGAAGCCTGGCGCGCGACTTGCCGCATGTTCTGATTCATGCGGCTGAGGCGCGCCGCTTCGTCATCGGCATCGTCGGCCGGGTCGATCTCGAACTCATTCTCGATCGGCGTCACCTTGGCGATCGGCCGCACGCGGCTCAGCTCGGGCTGGCGGCGGCGCTCGGAATCGGTCGTGTCCTCCTCGTCCGGGTTAGCTCCCGTCGCCGCTGTCAGGATCTCTGGCGAGGGCGGCAATGCCAGTTTGCTCCAGTCGTCGGTCGAGACTACATCCGGCTTCGTCATGGTGGGCGGCCGCAGCACCCGTTCCTGAAACCGACGATCTTCGTAATAGCGCGCCTTCTTGGCCCGGATCGGCGGCGTCCCGGCGACCATGACGATTTCGTCGGAGGGCGGAAGCTGCATGATCTCGCCGGGCGTGAGCAACTGCCTGGCGGTTTCCGAGCGCGACACCATCATGTGACCGAGCCAGGGCGAAAGCCGGTGGCCGGCATAGTTCTTCATCGCCCGCATCTCGGTCGCGGTGCCGAGTGCGTCCGACACGCGCTTGGCGGTCCGCTCGTCATTGGTCGCGAAGCTGACGCGGACATGGCAGTTGTCGAGGATCGAATTGTTCGGCCCGTAAGCCTTCTCGATCTGATTGAGCGACTGGGCGATCAGGAAACTTTTGAGGCCGTAACCGGCCATGAACGCCAGCGCGCTTTCGAAGAAGTCGAGCCGGCCGAGCGCCGGAAACTCGTCCAGCATGAGCAGCAGCCGATGCCGGCCGCCCTTCGCCTGCAGGTCCTCGGTGAGACGCCGGCCGACCTGATTGAGGATCAGGCGGATCAGCGGCTTCGTCCGGTTGATGTCCGAGGGCGGTACCACGAGGTAAAGCGTGGACGGCCGCTTGCCCCCGACGATATCGGCGATGCGCCAGTCGCAGCGCCGGGTCACCTCTGCGACGACAGGATCGCGATAGAGACCGAGGAACGACATCGCAGTCGAGAGCACGCCACTGCGCTCGTTGTCCGATTTGTTCAGTAGCTCGCGCGCGGCGCTGGCGATGACGGGATGCGGACCAGCTTCGCCGAGATGCGCGGTCTTCATCATCGCCGCCAGCGTCGACTCGATTGGCCGCTTGGGATCGGAGAGGAAGGCCGCGACGCCGGCGAGCGTCTTGTCGGCCTCCGCATAGAGGACATGGAGGATCGCGCCGACCAGCAAGGCGTGGCTGGTCTTTTCCCAGTGGTTCCGCTTCTCGAGGGATCCTTCCGGATCGACCAGGATGTCGGCGATGTTCTGAACGTCGCGGACCTCCCATTCGCCGCGGCGCACCTCGAGCAGCGGATTGTAGGCGGCCGACTTCGGATTGGTCGGATCGAACAGCAGCACGCGCCCGTGTCGTGATCGGAAGCCTGCCGTCAGCGTCCAGTTCTCGCCCTTGATGTCATGGACGATCGCGGAGCCCGGCCAGGTCAGCAGCGAGGGCACGACGAGGCCCACGCCCTTGCCGGAGCGGGTCGGCGCGAAGCACAGCACATGCTCGGGGCCGTCATGGCGAAGATAGTCGCGGTCGAGCTTGCCGAGCACGACGCCGTCCGGCCCGAGCAGGCCGGCTGCTTTCACTTCCTCATCACGCGCCCATCGTGCTGAACCATAGGTCTCGACATTCTTCGCTTCACGCGCGCGCCAGACCGACATGCTGATGGCGACTGCGATCGAGATGAAACCGCCCGATGCGGCGATATAGGCGCCCTCCACGAAGATCGGCGGCGCATAGGCGTCATAGAAATACCACCACGGGAAGAAGGACCACGGATAGTAGATCGGCCATCCGGCCAGATCGAACCATGCGGGCCCGAGCTGCGCCTGAAAGCCGAGACGCCACGCGGTCCATTGCGTGGCCGCCCAGGTCGTGAAGAGTACGATCATGAAGACGGTGAGGATCTGGCCCCAGAGGATTTTCGTCGCCGACATGCAAGGGTCCTTTCTACGAGATTAGAGGCCGAGACCGCGCTTGCGGCCGAAGCTCCAGTCGACGCCGCCATCGCCACGGGCGACGCCAGAGACTTGCTGGCCAAGGTGCTTTTCGAGAGACGGCGACCAGGGCACGAGCTGGAAGCCGAGGCCGTCGTCGATCATGGCAAAGCGGCCTGACGCGAGGGCGATGCGCTGCCGATAGGCGCCGGCGACATATTCCCCGGTCCCCGCCTTGGCGAACGGGCGTCCGGTCTCGGCCGCGAGCTTCGCGCCGAGCGCTTCGACCTCACGCTGGCCCAGCGTGTCGATGAGATTGCGGGAGAAGATGACGCTGCGGCCGTGGCGCTCAGCCAGGCGCTGCTCAATCAGATGTTCCGCGCGGCGGTCCATCGCGTCGCGCACTTCAGCGCCGAACCCGCCACCGCCAAGCGCAACCGGCTCGCGGGCGATCGCCTGCCGGTCGAGCCAGGTCGCGCCGGTCGCGGTAACCTGTGCGGAGATGTCGAGATCCGAGCGGACGGCAAGCGCGACGCGCCGCTGCCCCCGCGCATCGTCGAACTTGCGCAGCTCGACGATCGAACCCGGCGCGCTGTCACCGGCGGCCTCGAGGTCGGGAAGCTTGATGTGGTGCGTGCGGCCGTCGACCCCGTCGACCACGGCGTAGGCCGTGCCCTTGAGCTCGTCGTCGAGGCCTCGCGTCACCAGCCGACCGACGACGGGGTCGTTCAGGCTTTCCCCGGCGATGACATAGCTTGCTGCGCCGCGCTCGATGCCGCGATCGGTCAGCGCGCGGTGCATGCGCTTGATGATGTCGCCGCGCTCGCCGAGCTCGCGCAGCGTCGCCTCCGCCTTCTCCGAGATCGTCCATTGGCCGGGACCGATCTCGTCGGCGAGGCCGAGGCCTTCGAGCTTGCGCAGCCGCCCGACTTTGAGGGCGTGGAATTCATCGGGCTGTCGATCGGGATGCGGGGCGAGGTCGACGACGCCGGTCCTGTAGGCGTCGCGCGCGAGCTGACGATCGAGATTGGTCCAGCGCTCGGACTCGATCTGGCGCTCGATGGTGCGACGGATGTCCTGATCGGTACGCGGCCCCAGCTCCTGCGTGATCAGATCCCGCGCGCGGTCGCGCATGCCCTCCTTGATGTAGTCGCGCGAGATGACGAGGTTCTCGCCGTCGTCGCGAACGCCGCGCACAATCAGATGGACATGGGGATGCTCGGTGTTCCAGTGATTGACAGCGACCCAATCGAGCCGGGTGCCGAGATCCTTCTCCATCTGCCCGACCAGCTCGCGGGTGAAGCCCTTGAGGTCGGCCATCTCCACCGCGTCGTCGGGAGAGACGATGAAACGGAAATGGTGGCGGTCATCCTCGCACCGCTCCGCGAACGCCTTGGGATCGGCGTCATCCCCGCCGGGGCCGAATAGCCGGGCCTTCTCTCCATCCCGGGTCACGCCCTCGCGGCGCAGATAATTGAGGTGGGTGCCGAGCGGCGCGTTGCGTCCACCCTGGCGCACGACCCGCGCCTTGACGACAGCGCCGCGCGAGCGGGCGGTCAGCAGCCGGTTGGCCTGCACCGCCGCGCGCTGGCCGCGGCCGAAGCGCGAGCGGTTGCCCGGCCCGATCCTTCCTTGCCGGGACACTGCGCCGCCGGCCTTCTGCGCGGCCGCAAGCGCCTGCGCGATGAAGGGCCTGACTTGCTGGGCGCGAGTCGAGCGGATGCGGCCTGGCCGGATGCGGAAATCGTCCTCGGCGCTCATGGCCGCAGCCCCGCACATCGCGCAAAGCTGAGGAAATCGTTAGGAAAGCGCCGCGCGCGCAGGCTGCGCCGATCAGGCGCGCATCGCGCAAAGGCGCCATAACCCCTTGAAAAACCACAACCGCACAAGGCCGCACATCGCGGCCCTTTATCCTGCCATCGTGCGGTTGTAGTGACTGCTCTTCCCGCCTCTGACGCCAATTCCACGCCAGAGCCGCCGCAGGGAGTGCGAAGCCCATCATCGCGGCCCCGCACCATCGGTTCGCGCCACGAACAGGCCGTCCGATCGCGGTGCAGGCATCGCCGGATCGCGCCCAGACTCCTGCGCAGGTGGTGCAGCGGGATCGCCGTCGGGCTGCGGCCGATCTGCACGCGGCCTGCTATCGACCTGCACGATGAAGAGCGGCGCACGGGTCCAGGCGAGCGGATCGGCGCTCGCCACCGTGACGGGGGCGGCGAGATCGCCGCCGCCGATGATCGGTGCGAGAGCGGCGACATAGGCGCGCGTTTCGGCCGGCAATGGGCGACCCGTCGCGCGATACTCCTCATAGCGCCCGGGACCGGCGTTGTAGGCCGCCAGAAAGCCGGGCGAACCGTAGCGACCGTGCATCTCGCGCAGATAAGCAGCGCCCGCCATGATGTTGTCGCGCGGGTCGTAGGGATCGCCGCCGAGACCATGTCGAGCGCGCAAATCCGTCCAGGTCGCGGGCATGATCTGCATCAGACCCATCGCGCCCTTGGGCGAGATCGCGCGCACATCACCGCGACTCTCGACGCGCATGACCGCGCGAATCCAACCTTCCGGAATGCCGAACCGGCGGGCGGCGTCGGCGATATAACCGGCATAGGGATCGCTGGGTGTTGCGCGTTCCACCGGCGCGTCCTGTGCGACAGCCGGGGCCGCCGGCGGCAGGGCGGTAAGGAGGCCGGAAAGGAGAAGGAAGGCTGTGCGTCGGACGGTGGGAAACCGTCCGACGACAGCGCGATGGCGGCGGGCCGGCATCGCTCAATCCCGCTCGCCGCGCCTGGGCGGGCGGTTCCAGTACAGACCCCAGGCTGACTTGTCGTCGGCCGACTGAAACAGATTGGCGCGGATCGGCTGCGGAAAGCATGGATCGTCGAGCTGCAGCGCGACGTACTCGCCGGCCTTCTCACCGGTGCGCTTCCAACCCGCGCCGAGCTCGGCGCGGGGTTCGTTATTCATCCCGTCGAAAACGTGGACGCGGAAATCTGGCGCATTCTCAGCGTCGGACGGCTCGGCCGGAATGATGATGATGTCCTGATGCAGCAGGAGCGTTTCCAAGTGGCCGATGAAGCCGCCATCGTCGCGGGTGAACTGACCTATCAGGGACATGATTGCCTCCGTGGGTGTGCGGTGAGGTTGGGATTGGGCACGCCGTCACCGCGTCGGCGCGCGCCAGACGAAGCGGCCGTTGCCGTCCTCGTCGGTGTAGAGGGGGATGGCCCGGCCGATCACGGCGGAGGCGGGCAGCGGTCCGAAGTAGCGACCGTCGAGGCTGTGGCGGACTTCCCAGTTCATCAGGAACAGTTCGCCCTCGCCGACGACGCGGCAGCCCTGCCAGATGGGCAGCGGATTGCCGCGGCGGTCCCGATCCAGCGCATCGCCCATCGGCACGGCGTCGACGGTGATCGCGAGGCCCGTCCTGCAAACCCGCTGGCCGGGAAGCGCCACGACGCGCTTCATCAGCGGCACGCCGCGCGGCAGATAACCGCCGTCGGCAAGGAAGCTCGCGAGCGGTTCGGGCGCGCGCACGGCGACCAGATCGGTGACTTCCGGGGACGGATCGGGCTCAATCGCGTAGAGTCCGATCGGCGTGCTGGCCGAGGCGTTCCAGATTAGCTTGGGCGCGAAGGAAACGAGCGACAGAGTGCCCAGCAACGACACAGCGGCCGTTGTAGTGATGGCGTAGCCGAGCCGGGTCATGCGCCGATCTCCCGCGCCAAGAGGAAGGCGCGATGGCGCTGCGGCGTGTAGGCGCGCGGCTCCTCGCCCGCGGCCAGGCGATTGTGAACGTGCCGCCAGTGATCGGGCGCGACCTCGGCCGGATCGATGCCGACCGCCTCGATCGCGTCGATGCGCTGGAGCATGCGCTCTACCTTCGGCCAGCCGTCGACGCGCAGCAGGATGTCGCCGCCGGGCGTCACGGTCGGGAGCGTCTGGCAGGCTTCGCCGGGAGCGACGGCGCGCAAAATGTCGAGCCGGGAGAGCACGGTGCCGTGCTCGTTCGCGGCCCAGCGCACCAGCGCGAAGGCCGCGCCGGGAGGGAAGAAGAGGATGCGGCGGCGCCGGTCGAGCACCTGTTCGCGCACCTCGCGACCGAAGCGGATCCAGTGCTCGATCTTCTTCTCGATCCAGACGAGTTCGATCTGGGTGAGATCGTCGAGCGTCAATCCGGTGGCGCGGCCAGCGCGCGCGGATGCGGCGACAAGGCCGGTCATTGGGCGTCTCCTTGGGCTGGTGGGAATTCGCGCTCGAACAGCGCGCGCAGCATGTCGGCGACCGTCTGGCCGCGCTGGAAGGCCGCGATCTTGATCCGGCCACGCATGTCGGCGGTGACATCGATGGTCAGCCTGGCCGAGAAGTCATCGGCGGCCTGAGCGCGTTGGGTTTGGCGGTCGGGCGCCTTGATCCAGCTCTCCGGATCGCCCGGCCGGGATGCGAAGCCGCGCTTGGGGGATCGTTCGCTCATGCGCCGATCCTCGTCACCTCGGCCGCGAGCGCGGCGATCTCGCGCGCGCCTGGACAAGCTTCGTCCTGCTCGGCGGCGATCCGTCCGGTCTGCATGACGTCGGCGAAGACGATGCGCTGACCGATGGTAGTGGCGAGCAATGGCGGGTCGTGGTCGGCAAGCGTCTCGGCGGTTTCGCGGGCGAGTACGGTGCGCGCCGCGCAGCGGTTCAGCACGAAGCGAGCGGCGAGCTGCGGGCGGTAGATGCGCGCCTCGCGCAGCAGCGACAGCATCTCGGCCGACGCCCAGCCATCGAGCGGCGACGGCTGCACAGGGATCAATACGAGATCGGCTGCAAGCAGCGCCGAGCGCATCAGGCCGGCGACGCGTGGCGGCCCATCGATGACGACATGGTCGGCGTCACGGGCCAGCTCGGGCGCCTCGCGATGCAGAGTGTCGCGCGCCAGGCCGACGACACCGAAGAGCCGCTGCAATCCCTCCCGGCTGCGCTGCTGCGACCAGTCGAGCGCCGAGCCCTGTGGGTCGGCGTCGATCAACGTGACGCGCTGCCCATGCCGAGCCCATTCGCCGGCGAGATGTAGCGCCAGCGTCGTCTTGCCGACGCCGCCCTTCTGGTTGAGGAGCGCGACGATCATGACGGTCTCCCGGGAAAAGGGGACTCGTCCACACGGCGCGAAAAAGCGGGTTCCGTTAGAAAGATTCCGTAGGAATCTAGGTTAGATAAGTTACGGGGCTCGCAAGCTGCTGATTCAGCGCGATGAATCGGCGATTTCGGTCCCCGATAGCACGAGAGTCCGGTCCCCGATGGCACGATGGTGCCGGTCCCTGATAGCACGACATGATTCACAGCTTATCCCCAGGGCGAGTTGTCGAGCGGCGACGGCGGCGCGGGATGCCGAGCGCGTCGAGATCGGTGGGTGCGAAGGACAGGATTTCGGGACCGCCGGGGCATTGCTCGATGTTGAGCCGGTAGCCCGGCAGCGGCTGGCGGCGGACGATGTCGCGCAGGTCGTAGGCGAAGTGCTTGAGCGGCGAGAGGCTGCCGGACTTCGCGTGGAGGTGCGGGAAATCGAAGCTCCAGCCGAACTCTTGGCGACCGCCGTGCTTGCGCACCAGGCGGTAGAGCCAGCGCTCCAGGCCGCCGGTGAGATCGAAGTATTTGCGGTCGATCGTCAGCACGAGTGCGTCGTCGAGGACGGCGCCGTAAAACCAGTCGGGAACGATCAGCTCGAGGCCGAGGGGACGGCCGCGGTGATCGGCGCGTTCCTTCCATTCGTTGATCCAGGAGAACCGGTGCATCCGCCGCTCGGTCGGCTGGCGGATGGAGGTCGCGACCGTTGTCGATTGCAGCCGATCCAGGGCGGCCTTGAGGCGGTCGTAGTCGCGCAGCGACACGCCGCGGCCGATGAAGTTCAGAATTTCATAGGGGGTGGTCGCCATCAGGCGAGAGGGGCGCAAGCCGACATCGCGCGCTTCGACGATCTGCGAGGCCGCCCAGATGAGGACGTCCGCGTCCCAGATCGTAGCCATGCCATGCTCGGGAACGGCTTCGACGCGGATCTTCACCGAGCCGGCCTTGAAGTCGATCGGCGCCAGGCGCTTCGACTTGGCGAGCGAGAAGAACGGGTAGGCCATGAGGTCCTGCGCGTCGCGCGGCGCGAGATCGCCGGGCAGCGCCCGGAACAGATCGAGCTGCGCGCGTTCATGGAGATGGGTGTGGCGGGACGACACGGCCGGCCACCTCAGCGCGCGAAGCGGCCGCCGGCAGTCGCGGAGGATGCGGTGGCCTGGCGCTTGGCTGGGAGCACGGTGCCGCCGCGCGGATCGGAGGTCGAGGTGACGAGACCGCGATCCGCCCACGCCTGAAGGTCGTCGACGGAATAAACGACGCGGCCACCGAGCTTGCGGTAAGTCGGGCCGGTTCCGTAGGTCCGGTGCTTCTCTAGGGTGCGCTCGGAGAGGCCGAGGAAGCGCGCCGCTTCCTGCGTCCTCAGATAGCGTGGCGGTAGATTGGCGGCTTTTTCGGCCATGATCGAACCTCCGTGGTCTCGCGGGTGGCCGCTGCGAACAAGCGGCGGGTTGCGAGCACGGTGGCGTGGCGACGGCGCCTCGGGCAGGAACGAAGTTAGGAAGTTATTTTCGACACAGAGGCGAGGTCAGCGGGAGCGGCGCGGACGGCGGAGCAGCGTGCGGTAGCCGCCGCGCACGTAAGACATGCCGTCGCGCGCAAGCCGGGCGATCGTTACCCGAACCGGGTTTTCGTCCCACGTCGCGGCATCATGTTTGAGTTTGGGAAAGATCTGTTCGGCAATCTTTCGATAGCTCGCGCCGGCTACACGAGCGTCGAAGACGCGGAGCATCAGGCGGGCCCGGTGACGGCGCTGCGGTGTGAGGCGTGGGTCGGGCGGCACACGCTTACCGAACATAGCGTGCCAGAGACGCTCGATGGCGATCAGTCGATCCAGCGTCAGCTCGTCGAACATGACGAACGCGCCGAGGGGACGACCATCATCGGCATCGGTGAGGACGACGTCGTAGGGCTCACCGCGTAGCGCAAGCCGGATCAAAGGGGCTTCGTGCTCGATAATGGCATGGGCCTGCAGATCGTCAACGCGGACGCTGAGATCTCCCGCCGGGCTCGGCCCAGCCGTGAACGGAAGCGTCGCCGGATCGGCTTGTGGGGTCCAGAAGATCGGTTGGACGAGCCCGGAGTTGCGAGGGTCGGCGACGAAATCGCAACCCCCATTGCTCGGCGAATTCGCGTGCAATGTCCTCGGTCAGCCGGCCGATGGACACCAATTCCTGATAGGATTTTCTGTATTCTGGATTACGACGCAGGAACTCCCAGGCAAGATCGCCGGGGGTCAACTTGTCGATATAGTCATAAGCGGCTTCGGACCGCCAACTGTCATCTTCGGACATCTCCACCGTCTCCGCGCAAGGTCTGCAACGCGAGTTTTGCAATGGATACGATTCCCGGTTGAATAACGTGCGGGAAGAACGAAGTGGCCGCAACGTGATGCGGTTTGCGCATCACCTCAGTGCAGGCGACCTTGGAGCAGCTGACAGAAGCCGCTGGTGGTCATCCATTTCGCGCGGTCGAGATGGCTGGTGTAGATGCGCAGAGCGCGCTCCGGATCGGCCTTTGCGTCGATACCGAAGAGGACTTCGACGACCTCACGCCAATCGGCGCTTTCCGCGTCTGCATCGAGCAGCCGAACATAGAGCTTCAGATGCGCCTCGTCGTAGGCGGTCAAAGCCGCGCTGGCCGGCGGTTGATCAAGAAAATCATCTTTGGTCACAACATCCCCCGATCGCGAGATGTATCCAAACTGGAGGCAATTGTTAACGATGATTTCATCGGAAAAATGACGCAAGGGCCTGATGCGGGAAGATGTGGCAACGCCGCGACCTGTCGAACGTCAGGTTTCCTTATGTGCATCGACGAGCAGCACTCCCTTGCCCTGATCGGAGTTCAGGAAGACGATGCCCGCGCGCTCGAAAGCCCTTCTCACCTCATCGCGCGTACTCTCAAAGACCTCGAGGCCACTGGTGGATTCGAGGCGCTTAAGCGCGGTCAGTGAGACCCGGGCCTTGTCAGCGAGCGTCTCCTGTGTCCAACCCAGCAACGCGCGTGCGGCCCGAAATTGTCGGGCGGTGATCATGCATGATCACCTCCCACACGGACCTACGCGCACGCCAAGACTACGACTATAATAGTCGTTCTAGGCCGGGTTTTCTAGCCAGAAGTGGCTGCTTGGGCTCTCAGCAGCCGAGAAAGGCGATGACTGATTCGGTCGCCGTAGAGCCGAGGCCCCGGCCTTCCGGCCGGGGCCTCGCGCGGGGGCTCAGTCGCCCCGGCGCCCGTTGGGGCGGGACCAGATGAGGGAGAAGGTGTCACCTTCCTCGTCGTCGAAGAGGTTGGCGTAGATCGGGGCGTTGAAGCTCGGATCGTCGAGCTTGAGGCCCAGATAGTCGCGGCCCTCGTTGGAGCGCTTGGACCAGGCGGCGCCGATCTCGGCGCGGCCGACCAGGACCCGGTGGCTGGGGGCGTTCTCGCCGCTGGCGCGCTGGTCGGGGACAATGCGCACGTTCTTGGCCTGGACACTGAGGGTGACGATTTCGCCGGTGAAGTCGTTCGAGCCGGTCTTCTTGAAGGTGCCGATGGTCGCCATTGTAAGTCTCCGTTTTCCGTTCCCGAGCCCGCACCATTGCGGCCTCGATGGCGATCGGCAGGCCGGAGGCGATCGACGGCGCACCCCGAAGGGGCCTGACAGCTAAGGAGGGCTTTCTTGTCTCGCGAGGAATGGCGGCGTAGCCGGCAGGGGAAGAAAGTTTGACGCGGCTGTTGCGTCATAGGTGATCGAGGCGAAGCCGGCCTTCGGCCAGATCAGGCCATTGAAGAGGCCGTTTGGAGCGGTTGAGGCACGGTCAGATAACGGAGGTGATGGTGGCCACCCCGCATCGGCAAACCGGCGGGACAGCAATGCTCACCGGCTTCGTCTCCTCCCGGCAGGGCATTGGTGCTGCATCCTGACCCTCGACCGCCAACTAAGAGATCGCCGCGCCGGATCTTCGGTGCGCCGAGGCGCGGTCCTGCCACGACACCCGCTCCAACGAGGCCGCTTCCCGCGGCCTAGCGTCTATCCGGACCCCACGCTTCAATCCCAACGGCCTAAGAGGACGTGGGCGGTCGTCGCCGATCGCTGGTCTCGTCCTCGCAACGGCGATGCCGACGATCACGCCCGCGCGAGGTCTCGGCCGGACGGTCCTGGGACCGCCGCCATTCCAGCGACCCGCACGAAAGCGGTGATACCAACCGCGGCTGCACCGATGACGGAGAAGGTGATTTGCCATCCCTCGGACGGCATGAGGTGCTTCACAATCCCATGTGTGGCGTGGAATCCAGCAATGGCTGCCGGCGCGACAAAGGCGATGGCCACGGTCAGCTTCAGCCACATCGGGCGGACGAAGGTGATCAGCAGGTGACCGGTCGCTAGCGTGAGGGCGGCGGCGACCGCCCCGACGAGGATTGCGCCAGGGATGCCGGCGCCGGTGCCGTGCGCCCAGGCGCCCGCGGTCACGCCGACGAACGCCGGCAGCGCGAAGACGGCCAGCGTGAACAGCAGCCAGCAAAGCAGGCCGATGGCTGCAAGGGATGCGAGTATTGCGAGGATGATCATGGTGGTGGCCTCCGTGAGAAAAAGTCTGACGGTCGCGCCTCCACCACCACCACGGCGCGCTCGAACTATAGCTGAAAATCGGCTGCGCCGGGCGCGGAAATCGCGGGCGACTTCCGCGCGGCGACGTCCGTTCGCCCCGGTTATGGGGCGAAGGGATCGATCTCATGGACGATCGCGGCCATGTCGCCGTCGTATTCGCTGGCGGGCGTCACCGAGAGGGTGCCGTCGCCGGCCTGGAAAATGATGATGGCGGCCATCAGGGTGGTGGCGAGGCTGAAGGCGAAGGCGTGCGCGTCGTTGAGGGACATCGATCCGGCTCCTGTTTGAGCGGAGGGCCATCCCCCGCTGACAGGCGCCCGAAGTGTCGGACTGAACGCTGCAATCACCGCGCAGGCGCAGCCGAAGCGGCGGCATGCTCGCATAGCCGACCCTTTACGGGTTGATGGCGTCAGGCGATCAGTCTGACCAAGGATCAGCGCAGATAAGCGGGGGTGGTGCTTCCGGGTCGGAGCCGGTTATCTTTCGCTCGTGCAGACGCAATCCGCCGCCAGTCGGCTAAAATGGGACCTCTGCCTCTTCCATCACTTCGCGACTGATGTTGGCGACGATGAACTTCGCTCGATGAAACAACTCGTCGAAAGTCAGAATTTCCGGCGCGCGAATGTTTCGGCGGTAGAGCTCGAAGCAGGCGATCTTATCGTCATTTCCGATAAGCTCCGACAGATTGCCAACGACCAAATAGCTTCGCGGCTCGATCGAATAGGCGCTCTCTCCGATGTCGGTGCCGTCACCATCCTTGAGCGCTTCCCTGAAACGGGTGCGGCCAAATTCGAACGCCGTTTTTTGAATCTGCGTCACGGCGTTAGACACTTCGTCGGACACGCCCCAGCACCCAGCGCGATAGGGCTTGCCCGATCGTAACAGATCGGTTTGATCCTTCTTGATTTCGACAAGCACATATTGGCTGATTTCCGCGCGGGTTCGCAGCAGTGCGTCAACGGTTTTGCCAGGCTTATCGAAGGTGTTTCCCGTCGTACGGCTTTCGAGAGCGACCGCTGCCTTATCTAGAAACACGTAGTTTAAGCCGTGCCCAAAAATCCACGGGTTGCTTTCGAAAAAGCTCTGCCACTCGGGTTCCGATAGCCCCGATCCGAGCTTGGCTTCGAACTCGCTCAACGCTTCGCGCTTGGCGGCGACGGCATAGATGTCGTGATGCAGATCGGGAGATTCGGCGAGTTCGTGGATTAGCTGTGCACCCTTCGAGCTACTCAATAGGGCGTTTAGGGCACCTAAATTCAGATTATCCAGAGATATTCTGGTTTTCTGCGCATCACTGAAATCTAAGTTCGATATGATCGCTAGGAACTCGTTTATCTGAGCAAGTTGGAAGTTGTTGATTTGGATATGACCGTCTTGCTGCCATCCGTATGTTTTGTGAAAGCGCAACTTCGTTATCTTAAAGGTTCCGAAATTTGCCTTGTCGCTCACGTAGAATGTTGAGACGGCCAGCTTGCATCTATCGGTAACATCGATTTCACCCAGGACCTGTTCGCTCTCGCCAACGATCGTAGCGTACGCTCCCGCCTTACCGGGATGTGTATAGAGCTGGTTCGCCTTGTAATTCGCGAGATATTCAATGTCTTCAGACACTAGCTAATCCGCCTCTCGCGTTGGCTGTCTCGATCCTAAGATGGCCGCTACCCTTTGCGCGTCATAGGTCTCTCGATTTGCGCCGAGACGATCTAGCGCGGATATCAGGCCCATTTGGCCGATGGACCAGATCACGAGTCCCCGCCCATCATCAAGGATGCTGGACGGTGCCTCTTCAATCAGCGCGAGCGCTTCCTCGTCGGTCAGCTTTCGTCCCGCCATCGCACAGAGATAGGCATAGCTGGCCGGATGTTTGTCTCGAAGAAGATGCCAGATGTCATCGGGTATCGAAGTCGATCTCAAAGCGGCTTTGCTGATGATCCATCCTTCCGCGCATCCAGCTGCAAGCTCAGCAAGGATACCGTCTAGAAAAGTAGGCTCAGCCTGATAGGCTAATATCTTCGCCGCGCGCGTATTGCGCGACTCCAGCCAATATTCGAATATTGCCTTGGCGTCGAATAACGGCGCGTCGGAAGCCATGGCTTTGAGCCATCTACCCGCGGCGCCGCTCGTCCCGCGATCAATCCAACGTTCGAGCACCGCGTGCCGAATTGGAAGGGGCAACCACGAATAGACGGCAGAGAGAAGCGCGTCCACGCGTGTTCGCAAGACATGATTACCCTCATGGAGCGATTGCGCTTTCTCAGCTAGAAGCGAAAGTCGCTCCGCAAGTTCGCCATCAGACAGGCGTAGCAGCCGTAACAGTCTTCCGCGAAGGGCCATTCGCAAGGGCGCTTCAGCTTCCAGTGTGCTGCAAATCGCCTCGCAGAGTTCGTCGAAAGTTAGGCAAGCAATGTAGGCGTGGAGTAAGCTACGTTCTATTCCGTACGATGCCGGATTCTGCGCGCATTTATAAATGCGCTCCAATTTCTCGCTTAACGAATACTCCATGCCGATCAGCTTACCGGATTTTGACGGGAAAATGCGAGCGCGAATGTCGTTCACGAACGAAAATGCGGACGCATAGAATGACTGCATTTGGGGCGCGTAGCTGCTGATGTGCTTCACCTGAATGAACGGCCGAAATCGGATCGCGACGGAAAGCTACCGGGCCGCCATGCACCAGTTCTTGACGTAGCTGTTGAGGGCGGCGCTCACGCGCCGCCGAACCTCCACACCGGAATGCCGAGCTTCTTGGCCTTGTCGGCGAGGTTGTCGTTGATGCCGGTGCCGGGGAAGTGCATCACGCCCTTGGGCAGGACTTCCAGCATCTCGTCGTTACGTTTGAAGGGCGCTGCTCGGCCGTGCTTCGTCCAGTCGGGAGCGAATCCGATCTGCGGCACGTTCCGGTTCGTCGCCCACAGCGAGGCGATCTTTTCGGCGCCTTTCGGCGACTTGCCGTGCATCAGCACCATGTCCGGGTGCTTCTCGTGCACCTGATCGAGCTTCGCCCAGATCAGCAGGTGGTCGTTGAAGTCCAGACCGCCGGTGACGAGGATCTTCGGACCAGGCGGAAGGAGGATCGTCTGCTCGGCGCGCCGCTTCGCTGCAAGGAAGTCGCGGCTGTCGATCATCGCCGAGGTGAGATTGCGGTGGTTGACCTTTGACCCGCTGCGCGGAAGCCAGGTCTTGCCGACGTGGCGTTCGTAATGTTCGGCTGCCTGGTCGCGCATCAGCTCGAAGGCGTTCTGACGTTCGATCAGAGTCTGGCCCTCGGCGATGTGGCACTCGAGTTCCACCGCCTTCACCTCGCTGCCGTCCTGTTCACGCTGCCCGCGGCGTTGCGCCTGCTCGTTGTCGTCGAGTTCGCGCGCGATCCGGTCGGTGGCGCGGTGAAAGACGTTGACCGTCGACCAGAGGAGATCGTCGAGGTCTGGTTCGAGGCGAGTGTCCTCCAGCGTCCCGATCAGGGCGTCGAAGATGTCGGCGATGGCGCCCGCAACCGCATTGCCGTCGGGAAGAAGTCGCTGGTCGGGTTCATCCTCGAAGGGACGGTAGCCGTGGAGCTGAAGCTCGCTGAGGACATGGTCGGTCGATGATGAGGCGTGATGCGGTTCGAAGTCGTCGTGCTCGCTCATGGGATGCTCCGTCGGTTGGACCGCGACCGTCGCGGCCTTCATGGCGACGGAAGCCGGCGGGCGGGCCAGCCCTGCACCCGGAGCGCAGCGCAGGGCCGGAGCGTCAGCGGAGGATGGCGAAGGCCGGCGATTTTGCCTCGCGATGGAAAGGCGCGGCACGCGCCGCCGGAAAATCGTCGGCCGCTGCCATTGTCGGGCCGGCCCGCTTGCTGGCCGATCGCCCTCTCGAAGGCCGAGGCGCGGTCCCCCTCCGATGGTTGGTGCATCCGCGCGAGCACAACGACACACCGCACCTGTTGCTCTCGCGTGCCGGGCTATGCCGCCAGCGCCATGAACCTTGCGACGTCCTGAGGTGCGATCTGCATCCGCGACTGCTGCCGGAGATGCTCCATGCCCAGGGTGCGGAGATCCTCGTTGAAGTCACCGAGCGCCGGCGAGATGACGATCGCCTCGATCCCGACGGCGTTGGCCCGTTCGATGAGGCTGTCACGCGCGCCGTCACCGGCCGGATCATTGTCGCGCGCGATATAGAGCCGTCGCAGCGTATCCGGGAACAGGATGGCGGCGAGATGTGCCGCGGAGAGCGCCGCGAGCATCGGCATGTCGGGAAGCACCTGTCGGAGCGACAGGACGGTCTCGATGCCTTCGCCGGCCGCCGTGACCTCACCGCCAATGCCGAAGCGCACCGCGTTGCCGAGCAAGTCGCCCATCGCTCGCCTCGGCGTGTCAATCGGTGCCTTGTCCCGCGATAGGGGATCGAGCCAGGTTCGGTGCGCGCCTGTGATCTTGCCGTCGAGATCGGTGACAGCAGCGATCATCGCTGGCCAGGTCTCGGTCGGGGCATGCTCGTCGGGCCGATAATAGCAGCGTGGATGGAAGCGAAGATTCCCGGTTCCGCGTAAATCCGTAATGCCGCGTTCGCGTAAATACGCTTGCACGATTGTGCCCGTTATCGGCTGCGACATGCCGATCAGACGCCGCGCTGCTTCCGGCGAGCCGCTTGGTATGGGGCGTCGGCGCTCCTGAAATCGCGGCTCCTGCTCGGGTGGTAACATGCTGAGGAAGGCTCTGGCTTCATCGGCGACGTCCTTGAAGTTGATCAGTCCGTAGCTCTCGCGGATGACGTCGAGAAGGTCGCCATGTTCTCCGGTCGCGGCATCGGTCCATTTGCCGGCGGCACCCTTGCCGCTATCGCCGCCCTTCAGCCGCACGAACATCGATCGGCCAGGCGTGTTGCGCGCGTCGCCAACGAGCCAGTAGCGGCCTTCGCGGTGACCGTTGGAAAGATAGTGGCGACAAACGGCCTCGGCCTGAGCCGCCAACCGTCGCGCGAGATCTGTGGCAGGTTGCATTACGGGCTCCGAAACAAAAAATGGGCCCGCCGTCGCCGGCGGGCCCTCGGGGGACGTGTTGCTGCTTCGGCTATTCGGCCGCGATCACATGTATGCCGATCTCGGCCGACTCATCTTCGATCTCCGGCTCGGTTTCCGCCATGGCCGTTTCACCGCCGTCTTCCGCCGTGTCTTCGATCTCACGATCGCCGGACTGGCCAGTCTCGGTAGACGAGGTGTCGTCGACTGCGGTGACCGGGTGGCCGGGCGTACGCAACGGCTCCGGCAACCAGCCGGACCCGGCGAGCAGTTCCTGCGCCTTCTCGGCCATGTCGCCCTTCTTCAGATGCTCGATGCGATCACCAGCGCGCGTACCCTTCGCCTCGCGCACCGACGCGAGGATGCGGGCCTTGGTGACACGGCCGAGATAGGTGTCGATCGTGGGCTCCCATCCGGCCGCCACCATGTCGAGATCGACCGCCTGGGCGAGCTGGTCGGCGTGGGCGAGCGCACGAGGCCGACGGTTGTAGGCCTCGTAAATCGCGTTGACCGACAGCGACACGCAATGCGCAAACAGGGAGTGGCGGCTGTCGCTGTCGAAAGCCTGCAGCGCCTCCCACAGCTCGCCGGGCTCCTTGGGAAGCGCCGCCAGCCACGCCTGATGGCGGCCGTCGACAGCCGAGGCCAGGCGGCTGTCATTCAGACCCGGCGCCTGCGCGCCGAAACTGATATTCTTCAGGTCGAGCTCCAGGCAGGTGTCCGAGCCATAGTGATAGAAGGCCCGAAGCGTGAGCGCATGGAGCGCGGCGAGGAAGGCGACATCGGGGTGCTCACCGAGCGCGTGGCGCAGAGCCAGCGTGCGATGGGCAGTCAGTTCGGTCATCAATCGGTCGGGGATCGGCTTCAGACCATCGTCTTCCTCGGGGTCCGCCGTCGTTTCGATATCCGCAGTCAGGTGATCGTCGTCATTGTCTGGGCGGGCCGAGATGGTGCTCACGTCGTTCGCGATCTCGAGATCGCCTTCCGGCTCGATCGGGCGTTCGTCCTCGGGGCGGACATAGCCGCGCTCGACCCGCAGGTTGCCCGATCCGTCGATGCTGACGAAGGCGCCGGCGCGCGCGATCTCCTCGGGATCGAAGACCATCGGCCGATCGTCGAGCGCGCTGATCGCGGTCTCGATCTCCCCGAGCCGCTCGTCCACCTCGTCGGGCAGATCCTCGGCATCGGCATAGGTTTCCTCCAGTCCGTCTAATTCGGCCTGAAGGGCGTCGCGCGTGGCCTGTTCCTGCTCGGTGAGAGGGAGCTGCTCGCCACGGAGGTGGCGCAAGCCGTAGGTGTGGCCGTAGGGGAGGTCCGGCGCGACATCGATCCACTTCCAACCTTCGGCGGAGATCGCCTCGGACTTCTCACGCAGCTTCTCGGCCACCAACATGTCGAGAAGACCGACATCCTGCAGCCAGCCGCCGTCGTCACCCTGGAACAGGTCGTGCATGATGACGCCGCCGGCTTCGGCGTAGGCTTCCAGCCCGACGAACTGTGCACGCTTGTCGGCGGCGCGGACCGCGCCCTCGGTGAGCATCCGGCGGATGAGATGCGGTTCCTTGCTGTAGCCCTGTGCGAGGCGCTCGAAGACCTGCTCCTGCCGCTCATGATCGCCGTTGACGGTGAACGCCATCAACTGATCGAGCGTCATGCCTTCGGCGGCATAGACGTCGAGGAGCTTGGGCGAGACCGACGCCAGACGCAGGCGCTGCTTCACGACCGAGACCGAGACGAACTGGTTGGCGGCGATCTCCTCTTCGGACATGCCCTTCTCGCGGAAGGCCAGGAAGGCGCGGAACTGGTCCAGCGGATGCAGCGGCGCCCGCTGGATGTTTTCGGCCAGCGAATCCTCCTCGGCCATGCCGCCCTCGCGGACGACGCAGGGGACTGGCGCGTTCTTGGCGAGGCGCTTCTGCTTCACCAGCAGTTCGAGCGCGCGATAGCGACGCCCGCCGGCAGGGATCTCGAACATGCCGGTCTCGTTGCCGTCCGCATCGCGCACGGGCCGCACGGTGATGCTTTGGAGGAGAGTTCGCCGGGCGATGTCCTCCGCCAGCTCCTCGATCGACACACCGGCCTTGATCCGCCGGACGTTCGCCTGGGAGATGACGAGCTGGTTGAAGGGGATGTCGCGCGACGACGACAGGGTGATTTTCTTCGCAGTAGTAGCCATGGAAATGTACTCCGCGACGGGCGCCGAGAGACTCTCTCTCGACCTCCAACCCGTCACGAAGCGAAGCGCCGCCCTCTTCCTCTAAAGGGGGCAGCGCCACGGAACGGAGTTGGGAGCACGCGGAAGCGCAAAGCCGGAGACACGGAAAAGCGCATCTCCGGCTTTGCGGATGTCAGGCGACTCGATCGAGCAGCCTCTTCGCCTTGGCCTCCATGTCGAGGCGGGCGTCCTGATGCGGCTTGTCGCGCGCGACGGCGGTGATGCCCTGCACGAAATCGAAAATGGACTCGGGCGGGCGGCCTTCCTCCGCCAGCACCGTGTCTATGATCTTGCCGGCCTCTGCCTTCGAGAAACCACGGCGGCGTAGGAAGTCGGTGCGGTCCTCGTCGTTTCGGGCGACGATCCGCTCGCGGGCCGTCTTGATGCCATTGACGAAGGGCAGGGGTGAGGAGTTCGCGAAGTTCAGTAGCGCCGGCGCCGCCTCATGCGCGAAGCGGCTGGCGGCATATTTGGAGTGGCGGATGGTGATTTCCTCAAAATCCTCCACGCCCCACAGATTGCGATTCTGGCAGACGGCGCGGAGATAGAAGCTCGCCATGCCGAGCGTCTTGGCCCCGACCTCGGAGTTCCAGCAGTAGAAGCCGCGGAAGTAGAGGTCGGGCGAGCCATCCGGCAGGTGGCCCGCCTCAATCGGATTCAGGTCGTCGACCAGGAACAGGAAAACGTCACGGTCTGAAGCATAGAGCGTCGTCGTGTCCTTGGTGATGTCGACGCGGGGATTGTAGATCCCGGTGGCCCAGTCGAGCACGCCGGGCACCTTCCAGCGGGTATCTCCCGTGCCATTGCCGGCGATGCGCTGCACGGCCTCCACGAGTTCATGATCGAAGATGCGGCCATAGTCCGGCCCGGTGACGGCACGGAGCTCGACGCGGCCGTTGTCGGTTTCCAGCGTCTTGATCTGCTCCGCCCGATTGGATGACAGGCCATATTGCAGGTTGATGCCGGCGAGCGCGGCCGGGAGCTGGCGCAGATAGGCGGCTGGGGCTCCGACCAGGCTGGCGAGCTGGCCGAAGGACCAGTGCGTCGGGGCGATCGGCACGTCGGTTCCGGGCAGGACCAGCGCCAAACGCTCGGCATCGCTGCGGTTCGCCTCCACATGGATGAGGGCGCTTTCCACAACACGGGTTCGGCTGCGGTCGGCGCGGTCGCGCACCGACCGCGCCAGCTCGGACAGCGACAGATAGCGCTCGTCGGCTGGGCGCGAGAACCACTCCGACGAGACGCGGCCGACGCGTTCGCCACGGGTGACGTCCACCTTGTAACCGCCGCTCTGATCACGGCGCGCATCGAGGACCTGCATGTTCATGGGACCAATCTCCATGACGGGCGCGGGAGCCTCTCTCCCAGCTTTCACCCGTCACGGAATCCCGTCCGCACTCTCACTCTCAGGGGGCGTTGCGGGGTCTCCCCGCAGAAGGGGTCGGACGAGACGTGAGGCTCGGCCGCAGGGGAAGGCTTTCCCCTTCAGGACATTGGTCGAATTCGCTCTCGCTCGTTCACGATGTGTAGGGGGAGGTGCTTCCAACATGCTTGCGGGGAGCGTCAAACGGCCCATTGAGGAAGAAGGCGAGATACTCGGCCACCAGGCCCAATTCTTCGTTTTCTTTGCCGATCGGAGCCCGGGTGAAGATTTCCAGCGCCGTAGCGAGCAGCCGGTCATAGGGGCGCGGATGAATGGCGAAACGCGAGGAGAGCGGGTAGCCGAAATCCGTCGCCATGGCCGCGAAGATGGCACGTTGAACATGGCCATTGCCGTCAAGGAAGGGGTGAATTTTCCCAAACCAGCAGAAGGTGTAGGTCAAGGCGATCAGCCTGCCGAAGTCGTCTGCGTTGGTGTCCGCAAGCAAGTCTCGGGAGTTCTTCAGCAACTCGGCCATGCGCGACACCACTTCGCCGGGCAGGCAGAATTCGTAGTCGTTACCCGGCTCGAGTTGGCTCTCGGAAGAAATCCTCCGGTCGAAGAGCGCGGTGCCGGGCGTGCCGCGATAGGTGCCTGCATATTCGGGGTGATCGGACGGTGCGAACGGCGCAAACAATTCCCGATGCAGGTCGAGCGGATCAGCCAAGATAGCCTGTCGCCGATGGGGATCTTCAACGATCTCGGTCAATAGCTGTCCGCAGCGCGCGGACATGGCGGCGTCATAGTCTTTCGTCGCGTGCGTTTGCCATCGTGGCGGGTGCTTCGTCATTGCTCGGTTCTCCCCGGCTTGTGTCGCGCGCTTTAAATGAGGAATGGTTGGCGTGGGCCGGGCCACTCGTCGTTTTCCATCTGGAGCGCGAGATCAGCGCTGGCGATGCGCCGCAGGCTCGATGCGGCGATGAACTGCACCCCCAAAGCGAGCTTGACCACCTGCAGCCGCTTCAATCCTGCCGGCTTGTATCGGCTTTCGACATACGGCGGCAGGGCACCAACGACGGCCTGGACGCGTCGATCATCGCGGTGCGGGCGCCCGTCCGCCATACGGCGGGCAAGCGACGACAGATTGTGGCCGTCCTTGCCCTTTCTGAAGGACTCCGGATCGACACCGTCCCGGACAAGGGCCGCCTTCATCGAAAGTTCGGCCACCATACAGATCGGCTGGATAACCGAGTCATGGCTGAACGTCGTCGGTAGGGTGTTCGCCACATCTTCGAGATTGGACCGCGCCATGTGCCAGAGCGTGGTCGCCGCTGGATTCCCTTGTTCGACTTCATTCAAACCATTGGTGAGATCGTGGAGATCGGCGACCGCGAGAGAAACTTCGCCGGCAATTGCCCGATCCTGCCTACACCAGTTCCACCATTCCTCGGCGCTAGAGAACCCTGCTATCTGCCAGGGCTGGAGCGACACCTGGCCGAACACGACCGGGAAGGTGAGCTTGCGGACCTGATCGACGGACGCAGCGAAACCGATCCCAGCACCTGGCCAGCTTGTGCTGACCTCGGGCGCCATGGCGGTATAGGTGTCCATGATCCGTTTGACTTCGGGGTTTCCGCCGACCCCCATGACGAAGTTGGAACCGAGAAGCTCCATTGCGGCACGGAATGGCCGCTGATGGACGTGGATGCCTTCCTCCGCGTATTTCAGATCGAGTCGGCGAAGATCGTCCAACGTCCATGCGGTCATGTGCGATTTTCCTTCCTTGCGGATTTCAGGATTCCAAGGTCTTCGAAAATCCGCTTTTGAGACGGCGCGAGGGTCGAGAGCGCTCCGACTGCCGCCAACCACCAACAGAACAGCGGTCCCACGTCTTCTTCATTCGTATGGAAGCTCCCCGAACAGCCCGATCATGAGATCACCGTCGTAGAGCGAGAACGGAATCTCGACATAGTGGTCGCGATGGCGAGGTAGCGCGCGGCCATCGTTCGGGCCGTTCTTGGTGTGGCCGCGAACGTGCTCTCCACCTTCCTTGATGTAGGGCAGTACAACGAGGCGGCCGTGATTGGTGGAGAGGATCGTCCCTTCCTTCCAGATCGTCGCGCCTTCGGACTCGCGCGTCGACGATGTCTCCTTGACCTGCCAGCCGACACCACCATCCGGCTCGTACCAGAAGACGATGCCATTTGAGACGAGCACACGTTCGCCCCGCGCAAGAGCTTCGGCGAGCATCCGCTGAACGCTCGCGAGTTGGAGCAATTGATTGGCGCGGGGCAGAAGGATCTGTCGGATCTTGGCCTTTGCCTTTCCCCAATGGGTGCTGGCGCTCAGATCGAATCCATTGGCGATCTTCGCGCGTTCTGCGGTCTGCGCGGCCTTCTCGCCGGCGTGATAGGGCTTCGACCAAACGCCATCCGGGCCCAGGTACAGGAGGGCGTGGGTCCATCGGTTGTTCGAGCGACCCACCTTGGCCACCCTCAGATACGGCATTTCGGCCAGTTGCTCAGCGAGATCCTGACGGTAGCGCTCGGAGTCCGGCGCGAGCTTCAGGGCGGCGGCGTCCGGCCGTTCGTCATCGGCGTGACGGCGCAAGGCTTCCGCGAGCATCAGCGCTTCTTCGTCTTGCAGACGCTGTTTGGCCTGCAGGGCCTTGTCGATCTTGAGTTCGAGCGATCGCTTGACGATGGGGTCCAAGGCGCGCGCGGAAAGCGCCTGCAGCAAGGTTGGATTGAGCGCATTGGCGGCCGCGATAGCAGCTTGGCGATCGGGATAATGGTCGGCAAAGACCGTGTCGTTATCCCCCGGCACCATGCGCTCTCGCCAAATCGGCGCTAGCTCGCCCTTGTCGATGAGCTCTTGCATGAACCAACGCTCGAACAAGGGACGATAGTGGGGCCAGACGGCCAGGACGACATCGGACGCCCGTTTCAGCTCGGACCATTTCACCATGAAGGGGCGCCTCCGACGCGAGGCCGCGTGGCCTGAAGCTTCATCATCATGCGGCCTTCTCCTGCCGCGATCGGATATCGGCGATCCACTTCTCCAGCGCGTCGATTTCCGCCTCGATCGCCGATGGTGCTAGCAGCCGCGGATTGATCTCACCGGGCTGACTGTGAAGGAGCGCCGAGCAACGCCCGAACGCTGCACGCATGGCGGTGCAATCGGCATCGGTGAGGACGGTGAGCTTGATGAGGCCCGTTGTGTCCACCTTACGGGACAGGCGGCGGATCACCGGCCCGACTACCTCCTCGACGGCGCGCTCCCAGGTCGTGCGGAGTTGGTCCTGGAAGGACGTTACTTCGCGCAGCCATTTCGCCTGATCGCCGCGTTCGTGATGGATTTTCACGTTGGCGAGGTGGGCCTTCATCCCGTCGATCACCTTGTCGAGCGGCATCACATTGGCGGGCGGGTCTTGATGGCAATAGCCGGCATTTTCCGGGCCACGGCTGATCAGGCGGTATGCGACCGGCGTCGCTTCCCGGTCCTTGGTCGCCCGGCAGGCTTCATCAAGGAGAAGCAAGAACGCCATATCGTGGGTGAAAACGATCACTTGGCGTGTCTGGCCGGCCTCGGCCAATCGAGCGGCGACCCTGTCGCGATGCAAATGGTCGAGCGAGGAGACGGGGTCGTCGAACACGATCGCTGACTGCGCATCGATGGTTGACAGCTCGGCGAGAAAGGCGGCCAGCGCGACGCAACGATGCTCGCCTTCGCTGAGGACCTTGCCGACCGGCTCGTTCGGCTTGTTGATCAGCCGGACCTGGAAGAAAGGGACGCCGGCGGTGGTCTTGGCCTGCTGAAGCTCGATGGCGAGACCCGCGACGCCGAGCTTGTCCACCTCGATCGCGAACCTCCCGCGCAGGCGATTGGTGACGAGCGCTTGGGCGATACGCGCGCTCTGGGTCGTGATCTTGTTTGTGGCTGTGTCCTTGTTGGCTTTCTCGATCGCCTCGACGGCCTTGAGGCGCTCGATCTGGGCAAGCACATCGGCTTTCACCAGGCCGACCCATTTGCGGTCCGCAAGGCCGTCGCGCTCGGCGATGAGCGCGGCGCGCTGCGGGGAGCTGGCCTCCGACTGCAAGCCTTCGATACGCGTGGCGATACCGCTGAGGGCCGTGCGGAGCGGATCGAGCGAGATGGTGGCTGCGGGCGGAAGATCGGGCAGAGTCGCGAGACTATGGGTTCGCTGAATGGAGCGCAGCCGCCAAGCCAGGTGCAGGATCCCGTGGCGAAGGGTGCCTGCGACCTCCTCCTGGCCGATATCATCGCGGATCGTCGCGACGATCGCAGCGAGATCCTTCATCGAGATGGCTTGTGATGAGACCTCTTCGAGCTTCTTGTCATACGCGTCCGCGGCTTCCTTCTCACGGCGCTTGCTCTCGTCCTGTACGAAAGCCTCGAAGCTGCCAAGCCGCTTCGAGGCTTCCTCGCTGAGCGGCTGCTGGCAGAGAACGCAATGGGCTCCAATCCCGGTCACAGGGAACGGCTGGACGAGATAGGCGGATGTGCGGGAATAATCCCGGGCCGCCTCCCACAAGACCTTCCAGACGTCCGAACCGATGTCGGGCAGCGGCTCATCAGCGAACAGGTTGGCGGAGGCGGCCGCGGCGGCGGAGCGCGCCGTCGCAAGGTGCGTATGGGCATCGCGTAGTGCTGCTCGGGTTTTGTCCGTGGCGGCGGCTACCAGCCGCTCGAGCTGCTCGATCGCCGACTTAATGCGGGCTTCCTGGCTCTGGAGTTGGCGAACCGTGCGCGCAGGGTCGCTGGTTAGGTCTGTGTTGAGCGTTTGCAGCCGGGTTTCTTCTTCCGCCGTCAGGCCCGCTAGCTTCTCGACGCCTTCCTCTGTCGTCTTGCCCGACAGGCCAGCGATCAGCTTGCCGACTGGCGTGTCCGGTTTGCATTCGGGCTTCGACAGGATGGCGGGTGTTTGCTCTTGGAGCGCTTTTATCTCGGCCGCCAGTTTGGCCTTCACATCCTGGCATGCTTGCGCGAGACCGGCGAGGATCCGGAGCGGCAGCGGCGTATAGGCGAGATCGTTGGTGTTCTCAACATGCACATTGGCAGTGCGCGAGTCGAAGACACTGACGGCCGAGAGCATTGGGTCGGGCGCGCTTCCTTGGATCCAGGACGCGCTTCGCTTCTGTCCGCCGATGAAGAAGTCGACGCTGGCGGTCGGGGTGCCGGAACCAGCCGCATAGATGTTGGGAAGGATCGCGTCGCCCTTCGGCGAGCGTGCTCGGCAGAGTTGCTTCAGGACGCGGGCGTAGCCGGATTTGCCGGCGCCGTTGTCGCCATAGATGACCGTGAGACCGGTCTTGCCGAAGGATAGCCTTTCGCCCGGTGCGAGGGCATTGACGTTCGACAGACCATGGAGCGCGCCGAGGCTGACGACGGCGTGGCTAGCTGCCGGGTCCCGGATATGGCTTGCGTCGAGGGGCGCGGCTTGGTCGATCGCCTTACAGACAGCGACGAGGGCCGTGATGTCATCGCTTTCTAGCTTGGACTGACTACACAGCCGGCGCAGCGCATCGCGCTGCCAGGCCGGCAGGTCCGCCGACCATTTGAGGATGTCGGCCAGCGCCGCTGCCTCATTCGAGAGATCGGTCTCCTGCGTTTCCATCTTTCTGCCCCCTAATCGTGCCGTGTCTGATGTGGCTGGCCGTTTCCCCGTGATGCTTATGTTTGGTGTTCACCGGATCAGGTGCCCCCTCTGATGCGTCGCTCCTCACCGATCGGGATGATCCAGCCGCCGGCGCGATCCGGCCGAGCAAATTCATCCGGACCCACTATCTGCGTCAGGCGGATACGAACGGTTTGCAGTTCCGCGTCGATAGCAGCACGGATGAGATCGCGCTCGATGCCGACGAAGACCGGCCGGAGGTTGAGGCGAGCGAGCGCCTCCTGATCGGCGGGCGCAACGTCAGTGTCAGCGACGGGCCCGGCACGGGTGACGATCCCTCCGATCAGTCCGCCCATGGCCGTGGCCTTTTCAACCTCTCTCACGGGCGTGGCATCCAGCAGCGCTCGGGCGCGTTGGAGGTCCCCTTGGAGTCTTCGCGCGAAGGGCTGGTGGGTGAGGCCGCGGAGCGCACTGGCTAGCTCAGCGTGCCCGAGCGACTTGATGAGATTGGCGATATGGAGGCGGAGAAGCCCGATGAAGAGCGCGTCTTTCTCCTCCGGCTTGATCGGCTCGCCTTCATCGACCGGATCGCGGACCGAGAGGTGGGCGTCGGTCGGATTTGGCGCCGCCATCCCCCAGCGGGTCGCGATGGCGATGCGCTTCACTGTGACCTTGCGGCCTCCGGCGGTGATATCTATCCGTCCGGCCTGAGCCCAGGCGCGGTTCAATGCTTTGGCCGGGCCGCCATTATCATGGCAACCCTTCGCTTCGGCCACGGTCAAGGAGGACAGGTCGGACGCGCAGGCGATCCAGTCGGGCAGGTCGCCACGGGACAAGCGCGTGACTTTGACCTGCCGGCGGCGATCGAGGTCGATTATGCGGCTGCCGAGATGCGCGAAGATCGACAGGTTGAAGTAGCGTTCCAGATAGGCGCGGGCAACGAAGCGGCCGAACAGGCCAGATAGCGCGACCTTCACCTCGCGGGCCTGTCCAAGCGGTTCCCGGAAGATGAAGGGCGTCCCCGCGCCGGTTGGCGTCAACAGCGCGTCCAAGATGGACCACGCGCCATATGCAGCCCCTGGCGTCTGCAACACTTCGCGAATCCCGGCGTCCTCGATCTCCGAGACGTCGAGGTCGACGGTCGCGCCCGTAACAGGGTTGGATGCTGGCGGATCGAAATTGTGCAGGAAGGTCCTTGTCATAGCGCCAGCGCCCGCTTGAGATCGTCATGCTCGAAAGCACTGGCCATGCGGCTGATCTCCGCCGATCGAGCGCCGACCGCCTTGGCTGTATCGCGCCAGGTCGCGGTCACGGTCGCGACCTCTTTGATAATCGCGCGGGCCTGGGGCAGTGTGAGTGCGAAAAACTCGGACGCCGCCTCCAGCAGATCGAGCGAACAGGTGCCCTCGTCGAGATCGATGTTCGTGGTCAGCACCCGCGCCTTGAGATCGGTCGGAACGGGATTTAGATCGTATGCCGGCGAGAGAGACCAACCCGCCTTTCCCAGCCACAGGAAACCGTGATTGCGGAGGTGGTCGTCGACATTGGAAATCAGCACATTGAAGACGACACGCCGATAGAGGGCATGGGCGTCCGTCTTCCCCTGAGCGCCGTGTTGAGCAAGGGCATCGACGATCTCCGGATAGCTGCCGCGCTCGCCGTCCTTGGCGCCCATCATCGCCATCGCCGACAGGAACGGGATGCGGATCGCACCGTCGCGATCGAAGCGCCGCGACAACATGACCGCCTTGCCGGCGACGTCGATCAGCTCGTGTTGAGGCGTGGCAATACCTGCCTGGCCGGCTAGCCGCAGCGCGATCTCTTCCCAGGCCTCCATACTGTAGTCGTCGGTCTCCTTCGGGAATTTCGCTATGGAGAGGTGACCATGTTGGTCGATGACCGACGCCTTCGGTCGGGCACCGCCAAGGGAGGAGCCTGGGGCAAAGATGAGCTGCAGGTCTTCATCCGTTTCCTCATCCCGGAGGATCCGTTCGGTGATCTGGAGCAGCCGGCCAAGCTCGATCAGGGCAGGAACGCCCGCACGGATCGGCGCTTGGAAAATCTCTTCGCCGACCCAGCGGAAGCGGAGCGCGCCAAGCCGGGTCTCGTCGGCGACACCGAGCAGGTAGTCGCTTTCTACAAGCGTGCGAACCGCGCGGCCTTCCCGGTCGGCGAGACGGCGTTCGGCGCGCTGCATGAGACGCCGGCCCCAGGTATCCGGCGCTGAGTCACCGATGGAGCCGAAAGTTGCAAGACCGGCAGGAGGGGCGAAGGCGCCGCGGGTCAGAGCAAGAGCTGGCTCCAGCGAGAAGCGGTCCGGGTCCTCAAGCCATGCGCCGTCATATTCGAAGAGGATGGTCTCGGTGCCCCGGACGCGATTGTTCCTCGCCAGTCCGATCGGGCGTGTGCGGCCGTCCAAATCGATATGGACCTCGAAGTCAGCCATCGCGGGACGATCCGGTTGGCCGCTTGAGGTGGACATGCTTAGGCAGGTCGGCGCTGGCGAGAGCCTGACCGACACTGTCGTTGCTGATGTCGGCGACCTGGCTCAGGCCGTCGAGCAGGCCGAGCGCCTGCAGGACGCCGGCATAAATGCCGACGCTGACGTTGGTGTCCCCGGCTTCGACCCTTTGCAGTGTCGAGCGAGACGTGAAGGCGCGCTCGGCTACGACCGCCATCGGCAGCCGTCGGCGTCGACGGGCATCATGAATGTCCGCCCCAAGCTTGCGCAGCGCGCGCCGCACCGCAGCAGGAGGGTTGTGTGGAGTGGGCATTTTGGCACCTTCGCACTACAGATCGACCGAATATGTAGCACGAAGATTACAATCTTGCTAGACCCTTGAGGGCGTCACCCCAGTAGAGAGCGAAGGTTCGATCTTACCGCCGTCGTGACGGCATCGACCGGGACCCTCCGAACGTCGGCGATCGCGGCGACCGTGGTTTTCACGTCGGCGGGCTCGCTGGGACGACCGTCAACCTGAGTGAAGGGGCCGTCTGTCTCCGTCAGGATCCGATCGATGGGCAATTCGCAGACGAGGGAGCGGCCGCGATCCGAGCGGGTCATCTCGGCATTGACGGAGAAATAGCAGCCGAGCGTCGCCGCACGTCGAGCCTCGCTTTTGCTTCCGGTGAACCAGTGAAGCACGACGGTGCCGCGATCCTGCGGGAGATATTGTTCGATCATCTCGAGCACCGCTGGAACGCTCCTCACACTGTGGACAGTGAGAATCTTGCCACCGGCTTCTGCGCATCGCTCAAGGACGCCACGGAACACATGCTTTTGAGTATCCAGCGATTTGTAGAAGCGCGGGCCGGCATCAAGACCGACTTCACCGACGTAGCGTGTCTCAGGCAGGTGACGCTCCCATAGCGGGAGCTCGCCGGCGCGCTCCGCGACAAGCTGCGGATGCAGGCCGAGCGCAGCGCGCACGAAGCGGGTATGACGCGTGAGTTCATGATTGCGCGCCCAGGCCTTTGGCGTCGTCGTGACGGTCAGCGTGTAGATCCGAGCGGCTTCTGCCCTCGCGATCGCGGCCTCATGGTCGGGATAGAGGTCGAGATGGCAGTGGAAATCGACACCGACGGCTTGAGCATTCTCGGTCATCCCGGCCGCGTCCTTACACCTGCCAGGAGAGCTCCAACCTCTTCAAGGCCGCGCCGGTAGACGCCAGCGAGGGCAGCTTGCCGAGCTGGCGATTCATCGAAGAGCGGCCCCGGCTTGTGGATGAGAATCGGCGCCAGCGCCGGCCGGGCGCGAAGCCGCTCGATCGCAAGCTGGAAAGACCGAATCTGGACGCCTTCCGATTGGCGTGTGTCGAGCGCGCGGGCGGTGAGGTCATCGACCGTGTAGACGGTGGGATCTGGATCGGGGCGTAAGCCGGCAACGAGTGCTGCCCGTCTGATGAGACATGGCAGGCAATAGCCGCAATGCTGAGTGCCGAGACCCTGCCAGCGTCCCTTGGTTGGAGCCGCGCAGGATAGCGATGATGGGACGAGGCGACGTAACAACGCGCCGTTGGTGCAGGCTGCGACCATCTCGCCCTTTGTCCTATCCCAATAGGGATTTTCGATCCTGCCGTTCAGGCCGAGCCCATGGAGGGCGTCATTCCAACGGGCGATGTAAAACGGATGGGTCGTGCGCGTGCTCAGTGCGCCGAGGCGCAATGGATCGAGCGGCACGTTGACGGCGATGAGGCCGTTCTCGGGCACTTTCAAGGTGAACGCCCCCTCAAGTCCGCTTCCAGCGAAGACGCCGAGGGCGAAAAACAGGAACGACCTGCCGCGGGTCGTATTCTCTCCGCCTGAACCCCGGACGAAGCCATCCGGGTATGCCATCCAGAGGCGCAAGCGATCGAAGGCGCGGCCTCGATAGTGAGTCTTCAACGTGTCGAAGATGGTGGACTGCGCATCGCTGGTCGCACCTTCGCCAGCGTGACTAATGAGAAGCGGTGTACGGCTATTCTCGAGGGCGTCGATCGCACCGATGAGACTGTCGAGGCCGCCCGAGAAGAGGGCGAGATCGTCGAAGGGAGGACCAATGAGCCGAGCAGGCCGTTCGGGAGCGACCCTGACGAAACGGCGTGGTCGGGCGCGAAACGCGATCGACCAGCGGTCGCCGGTGAGAAAGTTCAGCATCCGCACGAAGGTCGGCGCGACGGCTGTCCATCGATCGGGATCGGAAACCGGGACGATCAGCCGGATTTCGCGGGTCCAGCCATCCTGCGATTCACTCGCCCGCGAAATGCGTGTGTCAGCAGCGTGGACGTGGGCGGCCAGAACCAGGATGTCGACGCCGATCTCTGAAGGATGAACGCCAAGCCGCGACAGATCGCCGATCGCGCGGCCGATACCGTGATCGAGGGTTCGCTCGCCGACAACCAGGTCAAGGCGCGTTTCGACTTCTCCATCGCCAAGTGGAAAGCGGCTGCGGTCGCCAGGGCCGTATCGGCCTATGATGACGTGTCTCCTCATGCGCCTTCCGCCTCCGCATCGCCCATGATCTGCAAGATCCCGAACGCTTGCTCGTAGATGCGCCCGACGAACTGGAGCACGCGATCGGGCGTCAGCGCTGCAGCCGTGGCGCGGGCGACCGTGAGCGCATCGGCCACCCCGCGCCGGATGAAGTCGTTCAATTGCGCCTGCACGCGCGCGGCTTCGCGACTATCCGACGGCAGGGTGATCGTCTTCGCGCCGATGTCGTTGCAGAGCCGTGCTTCGATCGCGTTGGTCGCATACAGCTCGAACACGGTCTGCATCTGATCGGCGGTGAGGCCATCGAGGTCGGCAATGCCTGCACCGGCGAGGTCCGTGATGGTTTCGATGAATGCTTCGCGTGCGATGCCTTCGTCGATCGAACCGCCGTCAGGACACACATAGTCCGCCAGGCCGAGAAAGATTTCTTCGATAGGGCGGCCTGCGAGAGCGCCGAGGTTGAGCGCGCGAAGCGCTTCGGTCGCGCCGCGTGCGACGGCGTCCGACAGGAAGCCAAGCAAGCGGCTGCCTGCGCCGCGCGCCGATCCCATCCTTGCGGCCGCCGTGCGCGCCCCACCTGCCGATGAGCCCACATAGTGCGAGACGGCTCGGCCGAGACTCTTGCGGTCGCTGCCGCCCGAACCAGCGAAACGCGAGAAGTTGTTGCGAGCCGCTGAGAAGCGCGCGGGATCGGCTACCGGCGGTATGGGCGGGCGAGCCGGCGGCGCCGGGGGAGCGGCTGGTGGAGCACCGTCTGCTGGCGCATCCGCGGGCGGACCGTCTGGTGGTCCACCATCAGGTGGGGCTCCGTCTGGAGCGGCAGGCGGTGCGCCGTCATCGCCTAGCCAACTCGGGACGAGGGGCGTCCCGCCGCCCTGGCCGCCGAATGCACTGGAGGTGCCCATCAGCGGGCTCCTTGGCGGGTGCGAAGAACACCCGTGGCCGCCACCTTGAGCATCGCGCCACCTTCTTTGCCCCAGGTCTGAAGGAGGCGGTCGAAGCGTTGGGTCGCATCGCCGTCCTTGAGAACACCTTCCCAGCCGCCGCAGACCCATGGACCGAGACGATCTCGCGGGAGCGCTTCGAGGAAATCGACGAGATTGGCCTGCAGGGTCGGATGAGCCTTTACGAGAACCACCAAGCCGGCCGCGCCAGGCGGCTCAGTGTCAAAGCTGTCCCCACCGACGATGCGGCCGCGCACCGCTTCGAAGATCTGCGCCGCTTCGGGTGGGGCCAGGCGCTTGAGATCGGCTTCGAGGCCCTGCACCGCGAATTTCGCGCCGAAGAGCTGTTCGACCACGGCAGCAAGGTGGCCGAGCACTGAGGCGGCGCCGAAATAATCCTTCCTGTCCTTTGCGACGAAGAGGTAGGGGCGAAGATCTTCGCCACCGATCGCAGTCGGCACCGCCGCCCAGGCTTTGATCGCAGGCGAGGATAGCCATTCGCTCAAAAGCGCGCTCTCAGTCGACTTCACGGCTTCCAGTTTGGGCGTCGACTTCACGACGTCATCGCCTTTGGCAGCGGCCTTCTCCGGCTTGGCCGCAGTTTTCGCGTCATCCTTGGCGGTCGCCGCCGCTTCGAGTGCTGACAGGTCCGGGTATTTGCCATTTGCTGCTGCCGCGGCCGCTGCGGCGATCTGATCGAAGAGGCGGGGCAGGAACCGCTCCGCGAGCATGAGTTTTGCGAGCACCGGCAGCTTGACGTCATCCCCGAACCCTCTCGCCTCGGCGATGCGCTGCCGCAAGACAAGCGTGTTCAGGAATCGCTTGATCTGACGTGGATTGCCCTTGGTTCCGTTGGCGAGGATCGGTCCGATCTGATCGCTGAGCGCCAACGCATTGTTGGCGCGCGAAGCCTTGTCCCCGAGAGCGGTTCTGACGGTGGCAGCATCGAGCGTACCGGAGGTCCACGGGCGCTTAAGCCGTTCACGAGCGACCTTGATCAGGTCATTGAACGCCGGGTCGTTGTCGCCGAGTTCGGCGCCGACAAGGAGGAGAGTGACATAGATGCGCGTTTCCGTGTCCCCCAGCGCAGGGATTCGGAAGGGTACCTGGATGAGCTTTTCAAGGTAGTTCCGGGCATATGTCTGCGGACCGGTGCTGTCCGGCAGATCGGGAAAGTGTTTGCGCACGGCATATTCGATCATCGCCTCGTCGGCGGCGACGACAAAGGCGGTGCGCGACGTGAAGACGAAGAGACGGACGGCCTCCAAGGTCTCGATCGCGGTGTCGGGCAAGCAGCGATCGAGGTCATCGATCAGGACGACGAGTTGCGCGACACCGGCCTTGTCGAGAAGATCGTCGAAGGCTTTCCGGAATGCGTTGATCTCCTCGGGAACGTTGGTCGAGTCGCCTTCACCCTTCGGCTTCAACAGGCCTTTCACGCCTTCGACGGCGGCTTCGAGATTGTCCTTGGTCGCGAGCTTTGCCGGATCGGCGAGGAAGCCTTCCAAGGTGCCGACGATGGTCTGAATCTGATCGGGAGTCGGAATTCCGGTGAAGGCGGTGAACGCGAGCCCACCAGCCTTCTTCGCCACCTTGAGCCAGTCGATCCGGCGAAAGACGTCCTTGACTGTTTCGCCCGCCGCGGTGAGAGCGGGTCGCTTTTCGATGAGCCCTGTGACGATGCCTTCGATAAGCGCAATTTTAGCGTCTTCGAAGCCCTGAAAACGCCAACCATTGAACTTGAGGCACAGGACCTTCTCTTCCCCCTCGAAGCCGGCCTCGATCATCTCCAGCACACTAGACTTGCCGGCGCCCCAATCGCCATGGACACCAACAGTCACCGGTTGATCGGGCCGGTCGCGCAAGAGTTTGATGATGGTTGCTGCGATCGCCTCGTTGTTGAGAAGGTCGACCTTGGTTTCGTTGTCCGTCAGGATCACTGCTTGCCCCCCACAGGTTCATCAGCCGAAGGAGCCCGTCCTGGCCGCTGGGCTCCGCAACAGCAGTTCGCCTGCCTTCTTCATGCTACGGATCCTGGGATTGTGTAGCATGAAGCTTACAATCTTGCTAGATTGAGAGTCGTCACATGAATTCTATGACGATCCGGGGCAGATCATTCGTCGGAGCTCAGCGCAATGAGTTGTTGGCAGCCCGCGGCGGGGATGTATTGGCGCGCGCTTCCGCACCTGGATGAACTCGAGGCGGGGATGAAGGAGACCGAGGGCTGGTAGGTTATGATGTCGTTTCGTGAAGCCCAGGCGGTCGAAGACCTGGCGGACCTTCTCTACGATTTTCTCCCCGGAAGCGGAAACAACAGGACCGCGTTTCCGCTTGCTGCTGCGCAGGCTGGTGTTGGCGATCTGTGGGTCGCAGGCAGCAAGCGGCCCGCGATCGTGCAGCTCTTGACCGCGACGCTCGAACAGCGCCGGTCGTGTTTCACCAAGCTAATCGTGGCGATCGTCCGACAGGCGATGACCTACCGGCGCGGTAAGGGAAATCCCCTGAGCCGCGAAGAAATTGATCGGCTGAACGTCCTTCTTCCCGGCGTCCAATTCAAAATCCCCGAGTTGCTTGATTCAAGCTTCCTCAGCAGCTTTGGTTCGGCGAAGGCGGGGGAACCTGCGCCGCAGGCGTCTTCGACCTTGAGTGAGGCAAAGGCCCAGGAACTCGCGACGCTGCTCGTTGAGATCACCAAGCTCGACCCCCAGACGCGAGGTCTGCGATTCGAAGGCTTCCTCAACGAGCTGTTCGCCGGCTTTGGGCTCGCGCCGCGCGGCTCGTTCCGTCTCGTCGGCGAGCAGATCGACGGCAGTTTCAAGCTGCATGGGCAGACGTATCTGGTGGAAGCGAAATGGCACGGGCCTCAGATTGGCTTCGCCGATCTGATGACCTTTTCGGGCAAAGTCGGCGGAAAGGCGTCGTGGTCGCGTGGACTGTTCGTTAGCAATTCCGGCTTCACGACCGAGGGGCTCGAAGCGTTCTCGCGTGGGCGGCAAACCAATCTGATATGCGCTGACGGGCTCGACCTCTATGAGGTCCTCTCGCGCAAGGTCTCATTGATCGCGGTTTTAGAAGCGAAGGAACGCCGTGCTGCCGAAACGAACCGGGCGTTCGTCGCCGTGCGAGATCTAAATCTCTGAGCGGGGTCATGGCTTTGGGCTGCGATGACGGTATAGCCAGTGAGGTACGGGCGATGACGCATCGTACCGCAGCGTGCAGACGGCGGGGCGGGCTTGATCGATGTTGCGTCGGCTTTCTGTAACGTGTTCAGCGATAGATGGCGGAAGGTGCGGTTCGCGAAAGCAGCCGAAAAATCCAATGTTTTCAGGAGCGCGAGTTTTTGACGGATTGGCTGACGGTATAGCGAGCCGTGAAAATTTTTTTGACGAGTAATTTCAATCCGTTATGAGGGCAGGAAATAATCGAGTGGGAGTGAGGATACAAACGACGGCAATAGCGTAGTTTCGGCGGTGATTTTCGTCGTCACTTAATTGCCGTTCTCGTCTGCCTTTCGCTGCCATTGTGCAAGCCTATTCTGTCGTTGTTCCGTGGGATTGATCTGCGCGCACTCCCTGGAGGATGTAAAGACACTTCGGCGGGCGGGAGTATTCTGGCGTAGAATAGCGTGCACAAAGGCGGGTCTGATTTGCGCCCCAAATCGGACATCAAGCTGCATTGCCCAACTTCGAAAAGCTGACATTGCTTATGACGCATCCGAATGCCAGCCGATTATTTCGGTGCTATGCGTTCGAATCCCGCCCGGTCCGCCATTCCGCCACGTACCGCCGTTTGCCGCCGCTTCCAACTTTTGAGCCGCAGCCCCTACGCTTTGTCCCGAAAAGACGGCCTGTGGGACGAAGCCGACATTTCTGAGCTATGCCTTGGACGGCCGGCTACCGACTTCCATTTCTAAACCGCAGCCGCTTCCCGACGCCTGCCACGGAGGGCAAACGTCGGGGCAGGACTTCAGACGGTCCGAACGGTGCCGCCATCGATGACGAACTCGGCGCCGTGGATTGCGGCGGCGCGATCGGAGGCCAGGTAGGCGATCAGGTCGGCGACCTCATAGGGTTCGGCCGCCCGTCCGATCGGGATGCCGCCCAGGCTGTCAAGGACAACTTGCCGCGCGTCGTCGATCGTGCCGCCATTGGCGGCCTGAAGACGTTCCAGCAGGTGGACCGACGACTCGGTCATGATCCAGCCGGGCGAGACGACGTTGACCCGCACGCCTTTCGGCCCCAGTTCCTTGGAGATGGACTTGCTGTAGGTCCTGAGCGCGGCCTTGGCGGCAGCGTAGGCGGTGGTCGCCTCGGGAAGCGGCAGGACCGACTGGATGGAGGTGACATGCACCACCGCGCCGGCGGCCCGTTCGATCATCTGCGGAACGAGGAGGCGATCGAGACGGACCGTAGCCAGGAGGTTCAGGTTCAGTTCGGCGAGCCAGTGATTGTCGGTCAGGGCGACAAAGCCGCCGCCGGGCGTGGACGAGCCGCCGATCACATGGGCTAGGATGTCGACGCCGCCGAGACGCTCGAGCGCCGCCTTGGCCAGGGCTTCTCCGCCCACAGCCGTCGTCAGGTCCGCCTGGACGTATTCGACGCCGTCTATGGGCTCAAGGGTTCCGCGGGCGGAGGTGATCACCCGGGCGCCGCCAGCCAGGAAGCGGTCGACGGTGGCGCGGCCCAGCCCCTTGGTGCCGCCGCTGATGAGCACCCGCTTTCCTGCGAACTCGGTCGGATCAACCTTGAGGTTCATAGCGTGATCTCCAAGGTTTTGATCGCATCGTTTTCGAGCGTGAAACCATAGGTGAAGCGAAGCGGGCTGCCTGGGAAGTCGCCATGGGCAGGGCCTTCGACCACGACCTGATCGTTCTCATGGCGAACAGTATCCGGCGTGAAGATCGCCTTCGCGCCGACTACCGCCTCTTCGAGCAGAGTCCGCACCTCGGCGTGGCCCTCGAAACGCTTTCCGTTGTCCAGGATGACCGCATTGGCGGCGAAAGGCTTCAGCATGCCGTCCACATCGAGCTGTGCGTTGGCCTCTACGTAGTCGGCTATGGGTTTGGGTAATTCGATCATTGTTGCTCCTTGACGTGAGAAGCTTGATTTAGGGGCAGACATAACTCACGATAATCGGGGTAAACTGGGATGTGGTATTGCGAAAAATGGGACAATGTCGAAACACGGCCTGACCGAATTTGATGCTGTTCTCGCCATTGCGCGGCGCGGATCGTTCCGGGCGGCGGCGCTGGAGCTTGACCTGTCGACCACTGCACTGAGCAATGTCATCGGCAAGGTGGAGCGCCAGCTCGGCGTCCGACTGTTCAATCGCACCACCCGAAGCGTTTCGCTCACGGACGCGGGACGAAACTTCGTTGATCAGATTGGCCCTGCCGTGCAGACGCTGCACGATGCGATGGGCGCGGCCCGCTCGCAGCAGGAGACCCCATCCGGAACCCTTCGGATCAATGCATTCGCGACAGGTGCGCGGGAGGTGCTGGGTCCGCTTCTGTTGAAGTTCTTGCGGCGCCATCCCCAAGTTCACATCGATCTCGTGACCGAGGGCCGGATCGTGGACATCGTTGCCGAAGGGTTCGATCTTGGCCTGAGGAGCGCGGACCTGGTGCCAAGCGACATGATTGCCGTTCCCGTCGGTCCTCCACGCAGCTTTGCCGTGGTCGCATCGCCCGAATATTTCAAAGCCAACGGCAAGCCCCGCGTGCCCCCGGACCTACTGCGCCTCGCATGCCTCCGCATCCGGTTGCCGAATGGCGCGCTGCATCGCTGGCAATTCGAAAAGGATGGTCAGCCCGTCCAGATCGACGTTCAAGGTCCTATTACGCTGGATGAGGCAAGCCTCGCGCGCATCACTGTCCTCGATCACGTCGGCATCGGTTACTTTATGGAGTCGGATGTGCGCGAAGACATCGAGGCAGGGCGTCTCGTTCGGGTCCTGGACGACTGGACGCCGCTACTGGCACCCCTGTGTCTCTACTATCCTAGCAGGCGCAATCCCTCGGCCGCGTTTAAGGCATTGATCGACATGGCGCGTAGCCCTGCTAACTGAAGGTTTGCAGATGACGGGTTTTGTCGAAAGCGCGAGTTAGCAATCGCGGTGCCAACGACCGAGCTTAGTCGAGGCCATTCGTGTGCTCGTAGCGCTACAGCGTAGATATAGTGCTCATCTTCATCGGGCGTGGCCCGCCAAACACCGCCGATTGCCCTCCATGGCCCGCTATTCCTGTCGATTGCCGCATGACACCAAGCGGCATGGAAAACTTCGTCATCCTGATACCGCATCATCAGGACACGCACTCGGCTTGGCTTCTTGGTCATTTTATCCTCCAGTGATTGGAGGATTCCTGATGCAGGCCAGGCCTTGCCCGTTTGCGTAGGTGCCGGGTCGTGCCAACGCTGTCGGTACTTTTCGCCGCAATCTGGGTTCGGGCGTCAGAGCGGGAAAGGATCAGGAAGAGCCGATAGTAGCCGATAGATGGCTTGCGGAGGTCGACGAAAATTCCTCAACGATATCAGCCGTGTAGCTTTCTGACGGGTCCTGGGCCGGTAGTAATTGGGCGGAAAAATATTTTCTGTAATAAATTCAGATGGTTGATGTGCCCCCCGAACAATCGAGTGGGAGTAGGGGATAGTGTAGGCGGGCCGCCTCCGAGGTCAGAGGTGCCGTATCTCTGCCGGCGCCCGGTCCCATCGGTCGTGGAGGCCATCGACATGGTGTATGGGCGCGGCCATCACAGCGTCCATGTCCAGCTCCTCCACACAGTTCACATTGACGTTGTAGTACTGCCGGTTCTCCGCTGGGAGGTCGACGAACTCATACGGATGGACGCCACAGCGCTTGCAGAAATAGTGATGCGCGACGTGGTCATTGAAGCTGTAGTCCTGCAGGTATTCCGCGCCGGCCAGCAGCCGCACGGCGTGCGATCCGGCCTCGAAGGACCACAGTCGATTCCTGGCGCAGATCGTGCAATTGCATTTCCAAGTGCCCGCCGCCAGGTCGATATCGGCCTCGAATCGGATGGCACCACAATGGCAGCCGCCAGTATATGTCTTGAGCATGGCTACTCCTTTCGAGTCTTTGTCGAACGCGGTCCGCGTAGATAGACACTCGCGAGAGCATCTGAATAGAGGGGCACCCTGCACCGTCATGGCCAGGCACGCCCCGTCTGGTCACCGGCTGCGGCCTCGATACGGTGGAACAGGACCGCTCCCGCTGTCTCAAATTGCAGCGGATCTTACGCGGGATGACGCCGCCTCGTTCGGCTGCAGTGATTGCGTCCCTTGTCGGTCCCCCAAAGGGCGAAGACGATCGCCTCGTCTCACGTCGCATTTGCTTTTCCGCGCGGCGGCGGCCGCGCGCATTCCAGACCGACGCTCTTGGAGCAGGCGGTCTGTTGGCATGGCGCCGCGAAGCCCAAAGGGCTTACTGCTTCTCTATCATCTCAATGATCTGGATCAAATTTCCGCAGGTGTCGTCGAAAACAGCCATGCGAACTGTGCCCGCATCCATCGGTTCTACCGTGAACCTGACGCCAAGATCACGCAATCGCTGATACTCGGCGTCAAGGTCATCGACTTGAAACGAGGTGGCAGGTATGCCGTCCGCAACCAGAGCGCTTTTATAGGGCTTCGCCGCGGGATGGCCACTGGGCTCCAACAGCAGCTCGGTTCCCGCCGGATTCTCCTTTGACACGACGGTTAGCCAGCGATCGTCGCCTATCGGCACGTCGTGCTTCGGAACGAAGCCCAGTATCTTGGTGTAGAAGTCCAAGGCCTTCTGCTGGTCATCGACCAGCACGCTGGTGACATAGATTCTCATGGATATTTCCTTCCACCGCTCCCGCTTGCACGTCTTCCTACAATGTGTAACTTACATTCTGTAGAAATCAAGGAGGTGAGTTGCGTTGGTGAAGCTGCAGAAGCAACTGCGTCGAGAACAGCTTCTCGACGTCGCGCTGAGCATTGTTCGTGAACGGGGCGCCGATGAGTTGACGTTGGGCAATCTGGCGCTCAGGGCCGGCGTCAGCAGGCCCGTGGCCTACGAGCACTTCACGACGCGAGCAGGGCTTCTCATTGCTCTATACCAGCGGTTGGAGGACAGCTATGTCCGGACGCTGAAAGACGCGCTGGCTGCCGCGCCGCGGGACCTTGAGGCGATCGCAGCAGTCATGAGCGCGTCCTATTTCAACTGCCTTGCCGACCTTGGTCCGGAAGCTCTGGCGATTTCGGCGGCGCTCCAGGGAAGTGGGGAAATGGCCAAGCAACAGCAGAGAATGATGGACGAGTATGTCGCAATCATGGGCGCCGCGTTGCGCCCCTTTATCGCGCCGCCCGGCGAAAGCTTGCGCATCCTCTGTGTCGGGCTGCTGGGCGCCGCTGAGGCAATTGCCCGCGATGTGCAGGCCTCTCGCACCTCGCAGGCGGCAGCCGTTCAGGCATTGACATCGCTCATCGCCAAGGGCGTTGGCGATCGAAGGCAGCGGTGATCTGAGCCGCTCATCGCCTGCCTATCTCTGGCCCCTTCCTCGTGAACTCCCATATCCAAACGAAGCGAGGGTGCCCGGATCGGCGACTTCTTCCCTAGGATGGGACCCAAACAATAGTCTGATTCTGCTCGTAGTTTTGTTTGTGGATTGAGTTGAGGAGGATTGAGGCTATGACGACGCCCTTGTTCTGTCTTTCCGATGAGGCGGGGACAGCTCTCGAACCGCATCTGCCGAAGAACCAGCCGGGTGCGCCTCGGGTCGATGATCGGCGCGTGATTTCTGGCATCTTGCATGTGCTCAAGGTCGGCTTCCCAACCGTAGGCCATTTGCATCCCAGGAAATCGACGGGACGCGATCTTATCGCACCTCGGACTTAAGGCGGTCGGCTCTCCGGAGTGCAGGGAATATTCTCATCCAAACCGCCATGACGACCAGAGTACCGAATCCGCCGAAGGCCACGGCCGGCACAGTCCCGATCAGGGCTGCGACAACACCGGACTCAAACGCACCGAGTTCGCTGGAAGCGCCTATGAACAGCAGATTCACCGCTGAAACTCGACCGAGCATTGCGTCGGGAGTGTCAAGCTGAACCAGCGACGTGCGGATGTTGACGCTCACCATATCGCTAGCGCCCAGAACAAAAAGCGCTGAGAGCGATAGAACGAGCGAGCGCGAGAAGGCGAATATCAGGGTGGCGATGCCGAAGACGGCGACGGCGGCAAACAGCTTCTCGCCAACGCGCCGCTCCGGTGGATGGCGCACCTGTAGGAGTGCGACAAGGCATGCGCCGACGGCAGGCGCGCTTCTCATGAGCCCTAGACCGATCGGCCCCACGTGCAAGATATCACGTGCATATACCGGCAGAAGGGCGGTCGCGCCGCCGAGCAGAGCCGCGAACAGGTCCAGGGAAATCGCGCCAAGCACGACCGGACGGGACCAAATGAATACAATGCCCTCGACAACGCGATCAACGCGCTTCTTCAGATCAGCGCCTTCGGCCGGCGGTGGCCGCCGCCCGCCAAGCTGCACCACACCCAGCATCGCCGCGAGAACCCCGCTGCCGCAGATCCCGTAGGCGACAGCTGGGCCATAAGCGAAAGCCAAGCCGCCCAGTGCAGGCCCGGCAATGACCGCAACCTGCCATGCCGAGGATCCGCAAGTGATGGCGCAGGGCAGCCGCTCGTCCGGCACGAGCAAGGGCAGCAAGGCTTGACCGGCCGGGTCGGCGAAAGCGCGCGCAACCCCGAGCACCGGCACAATCGCGAAGAATGGCCACAGCGGCGGCGACGGACTCGTCGCCCACAGAAGGAAAGCGATGGAGCAGAGGCCTTGGAGCGCGAGACCGGCTATCAAGACCTGCCGCGGTGAAATCCGGTCGCACAATTCGCCAGCAGGAAGCGTGAGCAGGAACATGGGAACGAACTGTGCGAGGCCGGCGATGCCAAGGGCCAGCGGCGTGTGCAAAACGTCATAAACTGTCCAGCCGACAGCGACAGATAGTGCCAGCGCAGCGGCTTCCGAAAGAAACCGGGCTGCCAAGTAAAGTGGTAGATCGCGCTCGCGATACTCTTTGCTTTGTCCGTTCGCTGCCATCGGCACTCCACCAGGAAGATTCGCATCCTGACGCCGGCATGGACCGACATCACGAATGCGAGTAAATTGCTCATGTAGCATCTACCATGGAGGGCGCTTTTGGCTACTCGCATTGCCCAACCACCAACCACGATGCGAAAAGAGCCGCGGCAGGCGCGGTCGCGCGCGACAACGGACGCGATCTTAGACGCTGCCGCTCACATTCTGGGAGAACGTGGGTGGACCGGTCTCACGACCAATGCTGTTGCCGAGGTAGCAGGCGTCAGCATCGGGTCCCTCTATCAGTATTTTCCAAACAAGCTCGCCCTGATCGAGGCTGTGCGGCGGAGGCACTTCGATGATGTGCTGGCCGTATTGCGCGCTGCAGCGGACGAAAAGACATCCCGCCAACGTCGTATTGCGGCGCTTGTTGATGGCATGATCACGATCCACAGCCGGTATCCGGCGGCTCACCGAGTTCTCCTCGAAGAGAGCCCACGCGGCGCGGACTCGCGCAAAACCTGCGATGTTTTCGAAACGGCATGCCGGAAGGGGTATGAGGCGCTTTTCAAGGTAAATTCGCGTCGTGAGACGGATGTTCGCGTCGGTGCGCAGGTGCTCGCGGGCGCTGTCGCCGGAGCTGTTCACGAGGCTGCGCGGCAAGACACGCTGGCGTCGCCCATGCTTAGAGCAGAACTCGTCAATCTCGTTGTGTTGTTCCTTTCGAAACGCGGGCCGTGCTCCGTGTAGCGCGGATTGGCGGCCAGAAAGTCCAGGCGCGCCGGCTTCATACCGCCATATCGACGGCAATCCACGCGGCGGCCTCAAACTCCGGGATGACCCGGTATCTGCCGCAGGTCGGGTGTCTTCCCGCTCTTCGAAGGGCGCCCATACGCCGTCAGGCCCACCCCAACCTTCGCGACCTTTGTGACCTTCAAAGAATCGGTCGCGCGCTGCTCGAAGACGTTAGAGCGGTTCAGCTTTTCACGGAAGCGTGGAACCGCTCTAACCTTTTCGTTTTCACTAGCACGCGCGACCAGTTCTCGGCGTCGATCACACGGTCGTCGATCGATTACTGCTCCTTCTTGAACAAATCCTGGAAGATGAGCTGGCCCCAAGTGCGGCCGCGTGCGTGCACCAGCGCGCCACCCTCGTTGAGTTTTCCCAGCGTGACGGGTGCGAACCCGAGTTGTTTGGCCAAGGCTGCCACGGGAGCGATCGCGTCCTCGTCGTCGCTCGACAGAAAGACGACCCGGTGGCCGCCCTCGACGACCGGATCGGCAGCCAGGGTGGCGGCAATCAGATGATTGAACCCTTTGACGAGCTTGGCGCGGGTGAACGCCTTGGCGACGAAGGCAGAGGACGGGAGGCCGTCCAGCTCTTCAGGGGCGGGAAATGCGTTCGTCGTGTCGATGACTGTCTTGCCTTCCCAGCTCTGCAGGGCCTTCGCAACCTCGCGGTGTTCCCCGAACGGGACTGCCAGGATGATCGTGTCGGCCTCGAGTGCATCCCGCAGCGACTTGGCGACGACCGTGGGGCCAATCGCCCGAGCCTGCGGCGCCAATGCCTCGGGCGGCCGGCGGCTCGCGACGGTCACCTCGATGTTTTTACGGGCAAAGGCGTGGGCGAGGGCCTGGCCTATCTTGCCGAATCCTACAATCGCATAGCTCATAATACTTCTCCGATTTGTGTTGATATTCATTCCCCGGCCTTCAACGGCGCTGGGTTATCCGTTTCGCTGCATGGCGACTTCGCGAGATCTTCGAACCGCCACCGCAAGCGATGCGCGTCAGCGGTTCGAATTCTTGAATTGACTCGTAGACCTCCTGCCGTGAATGACTTCAGCGCGGCCGGACGGTCAGCCACCTCCGGTGATCCAACGCGATTTCAGATGGCCGAGAAGCCGCCGTCGACAGACAACTCCACCCCATTCACGAAGCTCGAATCGTCTGAGGCAAGAAACAGCGCGGCCGCCGCAATTTCCTCAGGACGACCCATCTTTCCCCGCGGGATCAGGGATTCGAACATCCGCTTCGCCTCCTCGGTGAGGACTTGGTCCTGCATCGGTGTGGCGATCGGCCCCGGGTGCAGCACGTTCACCCGGATATTCCTGCCCTTCAGCTCGTTGAGCCACCCGCGTGCGAATGCGTGCAACGCCGCCTTGCTCGCCGCATACACGCTGTAACCAGGAAAACCTTTCACAGCAACTGATCCGGTCATGAAGATCGATCCGCCATCGTTGAACAGCGGCAACGCCTTTTGCACCGTGAACAGCGTGCCGCGCGTATTCAGGCCGAAGGTCGCATCGAAATGCTGCTCGGTAATCTCGCCCAGTGGGACGGCTTCGCCCGTGCCGGCGCTCGCGTAGAGGACGTCGATCTTGCCCTTTTCCCGCTTGACTGTATCGAATAGGCGGTCAAGGTCGTCGAGATTGGCCGCGTCGCCGCGCACGCCGGTCACGTTCCGGCCAATCAGCTTGACGGCCTCGTCGAGCGCCTCCTGTCTCCGGCCCGTGATGAAAACATAGGCGCCTTCTTCAACGAACCGCTTGGCGCTCGCCAGCGCCATGCCGCTCGATCCGCCCGTGATGACTGCAACCTTACTTTCAAGCTTTCCCATAACTTCTCCTGTCAGACTCTGTCTTTCATCGTTCGGGGACGCCCCGAGAACCTCAACATAGGTTCGCCGGCGACAGGCATTGAGTGCGGAAGCGTGCACATCGGTGGTGCAAAATCGATCCGGTTGGGCGACTGACGCCAGCCGCGACGATCGGTGTCCGCCGTTCGGAATTGCGCCGCGCTCGTCAACATAAGCTATAATGACAGCCCGTACTGCTGTACGGATGGGTTGGATACGGGCTTTGGAAGGCGCACCGTGCGGTGCCGGATTGCACCATGATCGACTGGCACCATGATTGACTGGGATGACATTCGCTACTTTCTTGCCGTGGCGCGCGGGGGCTCTGTGCGGGCTGCCGCCGAGGGCCTCGGGGTGTATCACTCGACCGTGCTGCGACGCATCGCGCAGCTCGAGGAACGCCTGGGGGCGCAGATGTTCGAAAAGCTGCCTTCGGGCTACCGCCTGACGGCTGCGGGCGAGGAGGTCCTCGAGCTCGCGAACCAGATGGAAGCGTCGTCGCACCAGCTGGAGACGCGCGTCTTCGGTCGCGACCAGAGCGCGCGCGGGCTTTTGCGGGTGACGCTTCCACCATTCCTCGCCACACACCTGCTGATGCCGGATCTCGCCGACTTCGCGCGTCTCCATCCGGACATCGAGATGGAAATCTTGTCGACCGGCGAGGTGGCGAATCTGACCAACCGAGAGGCCGACGTCGCGATCCGCATTGTCGCCGACCGCAAGACCCTGCCGCTCAATCTTCACGGCCTGAAGGGACCGGAGCTGTTCAGCGGCGTCTACATGTCTCGCGATCGACTGGCCGCGTGGCGTGCGGGCGCGCCTGATCCCATTCGGTGGATCGTCATAGACAATCATGGACTCCCGGTCTGGGCGCGCGAGGGAGAGGTTCACACCACGGGAGTTCCGTTCAGGACCCCGGACGCCGAGACGCAGATCGTTGCAGTACAGCAAGGGATCGGGATGACGAAACTGCCGTGCTTCGTCGGCGATGCCGACGCTCTATTGGTGAGGGTGCCGGGCACCGACCTGCCCATGCATGGGACGCTCTGGCTTCTCACGCAGGGGGAGGCACGCAAGACGAAGCGCGTGCGGCTCTTCACGGAGTTCGTATCCCGCAGGCTCGCCGGGTACGCTCCGCTTCTCGCGGGCCTGTCCATATCGCGCGACTGACGCCCGGCAGGTCGCCGGCGACGCTTGCCGTCATCCGGTCGGAAGCCGCTCTGCGATTTTCATCTGGCGAGTCGCGAGATCAAGCCGGAACGTAGGTCAACCTGATCACATCCTCGCCAATCCGGTCATGCGCCATCAGGCGGAGCGGCGGCCGGGGTCCGGCGAAATATGGCTTGCCGTGACCGAGCACGACGGGGTGCAGGTAGATTCGATACTCATCGATCAGGCCCAGTTCGGTGAGGCTTTGCGCCAAATTGGGGCCGGCAACTTCTATCTCCCCGTCGCGTTCTGCCTTCAGCTCGCGGATCGCGGCCGCAAGATCTTCCCCAACAAGCCTGGCGTTGGGACCGACCGACTTCAACGAGCGCGAGACGACCCATTTCGGCTGGTTCCGCCACGCCGCCGCGAAGGCCTGTCGCTCTGCGTCCCATTCAGGATGTTCGTCGTCCCAGTAACGCATGACCTCATACATCTGGCGACCGTACACACTGCCCGCCTGCCGCTGAGCCTCGTCGATGAAGTGGCGGAAGAGCGTGGGGCTTGGCCCAAACGCCATATGATCGACGTAGCCGTCCAGGGACTGGTTCATTCCGAACACGAGCTTAGCCATGCTCACTTCCTTTCCTTAAACGGCATATCCGCGCGCAGGCCTGATTGCATTATGCAATCGGTTGTACGTTAGTTCAACTGGTTTTATATCGCAATTGGTTTTTATGCTCGCCACCCCCGTGTCCATGCCATATCGGCAGGCGGCGCTCGTTGCCGTAGGGCAACCGCCGTCGATCTTCATGGCTGTCTCCAATTTCTAATCCGTCGTGTTGACCAGGCCGAGGCGGATCAGGCTCTCGGCCGTGGCGCCGATTGCCTCTTCGCGCGAGCGGGGCTCCCAACCAAGCAGGCGTTGGGCCTTCTCGCTGCTTGCGTTCATATTGACGCCGAGATGCGGCACGATCCCCTTCATCGCCGGATTGAACAATGCGACGACGCGGACGAACCCGTTGGGCAAAACGCGCGTCGACACCCTGCTCGCGCCTTTCCCCAGACTTTGCTTCAGCAGCCTGGCGATCTCGACCATCCACAGGCTTTCGCCCGACGCGGCGAGGAAGCGCTCGCCCCTTGCGACGGGATCGGTCATCGCGCGTAGATGCAAGTCGGCGACGTCGCGCACGTCGACAACACAGGTGTTAATCTTGGGACAGGCCGGCTGACCGTCCAGCAAGTTCTTGATGAGACGGATCGAGTGGGAATAATCGGGGCCGAGCGCGGGCCCGAGCACGGTCGTGGGGTTGACGCTCGCAAGCTCGAGCCCGCCGCCCTCGCGGGCAATGAAATCCCACGACGCGCGCTCGGCCAGCGTCTTCGATCTCTGATAGGGCGCCACATGCCCGTTCAGGTCACTCCAATCGGTCTCGACGAAGGGACGACTTCGCGGTTTGTGGCCGACGCCGATCGCACCGAAGGCCGAGGTGAGCACCACCCGCTTCACGCCCGCATCGCGTGCCGCGCGGAGCACGCGCAGATTGCCGTCGACCGCAGGCCCGACCCAATCTTCCTCGCGCAGCTGATCGCCGGACGGCGTCGGCGAGGCGCCGTGGATCACATAGGTACAGCTTGCGGCAGCCTCCGCCCAGCCGTCGTCGGCGGTAAGGTCAGCGGCGATAAACGAAAGGCGGTCGCCCGGCTCTGCACCGCCGGTCCTAAGGTTGCTGAGAGCCTCCGCCTCTCGCGACAGTGACCTGAGCGTGGTCCGCACGCGATAGCCCGCCCGCAACAGCGCCAGGATGCAATGCTGCGCGATGAACCCGCTTCCGCCGGTCACGAGCACCAGTTCGCCACTCATAACGATCTCCAGACTTGCTTGTTGCGCATCAGCGGTCGATCCCCGCCATGACCCAGTCGGGATAGCGATTGCCGGAGACCGTGCCGGTCGCCAGTGCGTTGTCGAGCGTCTGCATCTCAGCAGGCGTCAGCCGGACAGCGTCTGCCGCAACATTTTGCTCGAGGTAGGCGCTACGCTTGGTGCCGGGGATCGGCACGATAAAATCGCCCTTGTGCAGCAGCCAGGCGAGCGCGATCTGCGCAGGCTTTACACCGTTGGCTTCAGCGATGTCGAACACTGCCCGCGCGGCCCGCAGGTTGGCGCTGTAATTCTCGCCCTGATACCGTTCGTCGATGCGGCGGGTATCGCCTTCAGGATAGTCTTCCGCGCGTTTCACCCCGCCGGCCAGGAAGCCGCGTCCGAGCGGACAAAACGGCACAAGACCGATGCCCAGGTCGCGCAAGACCGGGATCACGTCGGCTTCGAGATTGCGTTCCCACAGCGAATATTCGCTCTGCAGCGCCGAGACCGGATGGGTGGCATGCGCGCGGCGCAGCGTGGCGGCACCTACCTCGGACAGGCCGAAGAAGCGGACCTTGCCTTCCTTCACCAGCTCGCCGACCGTACCCGCCACATCTTCGATCGGTACCTTGCGATCGATGCGGTGCTGATAGAGCAAGTCGATATGGTCGGTTTGCAGCCGGCGCAGCGAGCCCTCGACCGTCTGGCGGATCGCGGCGGGGCTGCTGTCGGTCTCGGTGCCGAGTTGGCGACCATTCTCGAATCGGAAGCCGAACTTGGTGGCGAGGACCACTTTCTCCCGACGGTCGCGGAAGGCGCGGCCGAGAAGCTCTTCGTTGGTGTACGGGCCGTAGCCTTCCGCCGTATCGAAGAAGTCGCAGCCGAGCTCGATGGCGCGATGCAGGGTGGCGATCGATTCGGCCTCGTTGGCCGGTCCGTAGGACTGGCTCATGCCCATACAGCCCAGGCCAATCGCGCCGACCTTGAGGCCCTGATGTCCAAGTTGCCGTTTGCTCAATATCATTGTCATTGGCCTCGTCGTTCTGGCGTTTGTGTTTGTGTGGCAATGAACATAGATGCGGCAAAGCGGACGTTGAATGCTTGAGAATACGCAATACTTGCGCGAGAATACGAAATGACCACTGATCCCTTCTCCGACATTCTCAAGCTTGCGCGGGCGGAAACGCTGGTCACGGGTGGATTCACCGCTGGTGGCCCTTGGGCGATCCGTTTCCCCGTGCCGAAGACGATCAAGTTCTTCGCCGTCGTAAAGGGAGGCTGCTGGGTGACGCTCGACGGCGAAGCGCCTATCCGGTTTGCAACTGGTGATGTCGGGCTGCTCTCGGCGCCACGAGCATTCGTGCTCGCCAGTGATCCGGATGTCTCTCCTGTCGACGCGATGACGTTGTTTTCCGGAGTCGGGCGAACGACGGCTCAACTCGGCGACGGTGACGACTTCGCGCATGTCGGCGGACATGTCCTGCTTGATCCCGTGAGCGGCCGCCTGTTGGCGGACGTGCTGCCGCCCTGGATCCACGTGCGGGCGAGTCTGCCCGCAGCCACGACGTTCCGCTGGCTGCTCGACCGGCTCGTCGAGGAGCGAAGATCCGATTTACCAGGCGCTGAACTCGCATCCGCTCAACTGGCGCAGCTGCTTTTCATCCAGATCCTGCGGGCCCATCTGGCCGGAGCACACTGCGAAGGCAGCGGCTGGCTAAGGGCGCTAAGCGATCCGCGTATCGCGCCGGCCCTGCGTTTGATGCACGAGGATCCAGCGCGGGCATGGCACCTTGAAGATCTCGCCGCTGCCTGCTCCATGTCGCGGACGACGTTCGCCGACCGGTTCCGCACCGTCGCCGGCGTCGCGCCCCTGGCCTACCTGACACAGTGGCGCATGCGGCTGGCTGAGCAAGCACTGCGGGACGAGGCAGGAAAATCGGTGGCATTGATCGCGCGCTCCGTCGGCTACACGTCGGAGAGCGCATTTAGTAACGCGTTCAAGCGGGTAGCCGGTAAGTCGCCGAAATCTTATCGAGACGATAATATGCACAAGCGCAGTTTGACACAGGTCAAGGATATCTGATGCACTCCGGACCTTTGCTGTTGCGTATCTCTCAGGTGTTCGAAGGCGGACGGTACTTTCTGGCGCGTTCGCGGTTCGGACCTCAGGCTTGGAATGGTACGCTGAGAGCCGATAGTAGTCGGCAGACGGCTTGCGGGGATTATAGAATTGCCTAGCGCTCAGGCCCCCGGCCGGCCTGGCGTGGACAGCGGCCTGTCCGCTTCCGGCGATCAGAATGGACAGGCCGTCATCACACGGCGGTATCTCAGCGGCAGGAACAGTTCCGCCACCGCCTCATGCTCCGGCACCTCCGGGAAGAAGCTCAGCCGCTGGCAATAGATCGGGAAGTCGCGAGCTTCCTCGCCGCTGGACGGAAGCCAGTCGCGATAAAGGTAGAGCGCGGCGAGCTCCAGATTGTCGGTGTTGCAGACGACACGAAGCACCGCGCAGCGTCCGCCAGGGATCTCGCCGGGTGCATTGATAGATGGCCTCCTGCCCGGTAATCGAAGTGCCACGGCGTCCCTAGCACGCGGGAGAGGCCCGCTGATCCCACTCGCGCCAACAGGGGAGTATTCAACCGTTCGCAAAGTCCGCGGCTGTGAGGGGAACAGGTCTGTATCCGTCGACGTCAGCAATGTCGTATTCCGCAGCCAGCTCTGCCGCGACCAAGACGTGCCCGGATTTTGACATCAGTGCAGGGTCTCGCCAAAGTCCGGCAATGACGTGGCCGATGAATTCGGGGGATTCGGAATTGGACAAGTCGAAATATTCAGCGTTCTGCAAGACGGCTTCGGTGCGGACGAGACCCGGATAGAGCGAGACGGCCGCAACATTATGTGGACGCAGATCATGTGCGAAGTCTGCAGCCATCTTATTGGCTGCAGCTTTGGCGACACCATAGATCGCGTTCCCCTCGTAGAGTTGAGCCGCCCAGAACGAAATGTTGACGATGAGACCGCGCTGCGTCGAGATCATCATTGGCGCTACTGCGCGCGACATCATGAAAGCCGCCCTCAGCGCCGTGCCGATCATTGCATCCCATCGCCACGCAGGCTGATCCCAGAAAGCTCGAGGCCAGGTAAATTCGCCATCCTCTACCATGTTTTCATAGCCGGGCCATGCATTGTTCACCAGAATGTCCAGCCTGTTGCCGGCTCGAATCTCTTCGGCCACCCGCTCGGTCTCAGTGTCGTTGCTGTGGTCACAATGATGAATGACCACTCGTCCAGGCAATTTCGCAGCTTCAAGCTGAAGCCCCTCCAGCGAACCCACGCGCTTACCTCCTAGGCCTGCCTCTGCCTCGGAACGCGTTCTGCCCGTAACATGTACTGTGGCTCCTTCAGCAAGCAGAGCAAGCGCAATCCCGCGGCCGACACCGCGGCTTCCGCCGGTTACCAAAGCGACGACGTCTTTCATGTTGGTAGCCTCCTGGATGATGGTTATGCATCGGCACGGCAGAAGGGAGTGTATTTGGCTGCGACTTGCCTGGCCGGCAAAATACGGCGCCACCGAGTCATTGTGAAGACCGACGGAACCCCTTCGTTTCCGACCTCATTGAAGCGTTGCGATGTTTTGCATCTCGAATCTGACACGGGATGCGCCGCTCGTCTCTCAGACAATCATCAGAACGCGGACGAAAGCGGCCGAGGTTCCGTCACCTCGGCCGGCCATTGTCATGGAGAGATTAACGACCGCGATCCTGAGCCGGCTTCAGCGGCCGTAGGTGACCTCGACGGAGGCTTTGTCGAGCGTGTTTGCCCTGACATAGAAGCCGACCATGGCGGCCGGCGCCGTATCGGGAAGCGGGAGCTTGTCGACCGAGAGCGCATAAACGGTGAACTGGTAGTGATGCGGCTGATCGCCGGCCGGCGGGCATGCGCCGCCATAGCCGGATGTACCAAAGTCCGTGCGACCTTCGACAGTGCCTGCGGGAAGCTTTTTGTCCCCGCTGGCGCCGGTGGCGATCTCCGCGGTATCTGCGGGAATGTTGAACACCGACCAATGCCACCAGCCCGAGCCGGTCGGCGCATCCGGATCGTAGGCCATGATGGCGAAGCTCTTGGTTCCCTCGGGAGCACCCGACCAGGTCAATTCCGGCGAGATGTTCTTGCCCGAGCAGCCGAAGCTGTTGAAGACCTGCGCATCGGCCATCGCCTTGCCGGCGGCCAGATCCTTCGAGGTGAGCTTCATTTCGGCCTGTGCGGCCGTAGCGCCGAAGACGGACGCGGCGAGAAGTGCTGCTGTGATGAAACGCATCTGTTTTCCTGCGGTTGATGATGCAGCAGAACTATCGTCAGCGCTGGAGCATATCTGCCCCGGTCTGCTCAACTTCTGCCCCGATTCGCTCAAAACGCTCGAAGCCGCCCCGCACATGGCGTGGATTGACGCCAAACCGCTCCTTGAATCGCGCCGCGAATTGAGATGGTGAATCGTAACCGACCTCAAGGGCAACCTGCGCCATCGGCAGGGTTGTGGTTTGAATGAGGCCCAGGGCGCGATTCATCCTTGTATCGCTCAAGATCTCACTGAAGCCGGTATTCTCAGCGGCGAGCTTCCGCCTCAACGTCGCTTCGCTCATGTTGAACGCGCGCGCCGCCTGCCCCAGCGTCCAATCAAAGGCCGTATCACCTTCAATCATCTGCCGCAGCGATCCTCGAGCCGAGGACTTTGGCATTGGCCCAACACTGCTCCGCAGAGCGCAAACCAGGTGATCAGTTCCATCAAACGAGCCTTGGCAATGGCGCCGGGAAGCTTCGTCAGATTGCCGGGCTTACAGCAATAGTCAAACAACGCCGCGGCTTCCTCCGGCAGCTTCGAGGCGCCTACCGGGACGGGCCTCGCCGGAACGGCAATCGATCCCATCCTGCTATAGGCTTCCTCGAAGAGCTGGCGTGGAACAGGCAGCGCCAGGGTCTGATACTTCTGCGGCGCCTTGGGAATATTCTCCATCGTCAAGGGACGATAGTCGGGCAGCAAGCCAAAGGCGCCCGCTTCGAGGCGCAAAGCCCTATCATCCGCCATGACGATCTTCGTGCCCGATTGCACCTGGATCAACAGGGGGCTGGTATTGACGAGACGATAAAAACAAGCGCGCCCGCCTTGGCGGATCAAGGCCCTGGTCGGAACGGGAAAGGCGTCGTCGAGCATATGTTCTCCGGCAATGGGATAGAGCGGCGACCGGCAGAGCTGGCATGAAGACGACCGCTGATCCGCGAGGCTCGGGAATACCAAAACCGTGTGGCAGCGGCAACATTGAGCCGGGGATCCCGAGACCATGTCTACCTTCTACGGGACCTGCCGACATAATCGACCAGCGCGCGCAGCTTCAGCGGCTGCCTCTGGCGCCCGGGGTAGTAGAGATAGAAGCCAGGGAAGGGCGGACAGAAATCCTCCAGCAGCGGCATGAGTTCCCCGCGGTCGATATAGGGCTGGAAGGTTTCCACCATGCCGAAGGTGATCCCGGCTCCGGCGCAGGCCATGCGGATCATCATGCCCATGTCGTTGGTCGTGACGGCGGGATCGACGGAGACGTCGAAGTCGCGATCGTTCTCGGTGAACTCCCAGCGATAGGGCGCCGTATCCGGGCGTGGCCGCCATCCGATGCAGGCGTGGTCCTGCAGTTCGCGCGGATGGTGGGGATGGCCGCGGCGCTCGAGATAGGCGGGGGATGCGGCCGCGCATTGTCGCTGCTCTTCGGAGACTGAAATCGCAATCATGTCCTGTTCGATCACTTCGCCCAGCCGGACACCCGCGTCGAACCCGGCCTCGACGATATCGAATTCGTCATCGGTGATGGTGATATCGAGTTTGACGTCGGGGCAGGCTTCCAAGAAGCCGGCCAGCAAGGTGCCGGAGAGGAAGTTCTCGGCGATCGAGGAAACCGTGATCCTGAGCCAGCCGCTTGGGCGCGCCTGCATTTCCCGCACCGTCTGCATCGCATCCTTGACCTGGCGGACCGATGGACGAACCGCCTCGAAGAACACTTCGCCGGCTTCGGTCAGGCTGACGCTGCGCGTCGTGCGCTGGACCAGGGCGACGCCGACCCGATCTTCCAGGCGTTGCAGGGCCTGGCTGACGGCGGAGCGGGTGACGCCAAGCCGCTCGCCGGCGAGCCGGAAGTTGCGCGCCTCCGCCACAGCAAGAAAAACTGAAATGCCTTCAAGATCGTCGACCATTGGTTAGCATTTCTAACCACGTCATCCTGGATTGGCAACTTAATCGCTCGGCTTCTCCGTCTTATCTTTCAGTCGAGGTCATGAAGGCTTCGAAAGGCAAGGCAATTCGAAGGATTCAAAAACCCCGTCCTGCAGTTTTTAACGGCGGTCACCTTGGCTGGCGCGGCGACCGGTTCGTCCGCCGCCGATACTGTGAACGACCGAGAAACTCAGCAGCAACAAACAAGCGAGAACACAATGCAGCAACATCCCTATGTCGGGATGTGGGTTACGGATGATGGCCGCGTCCGCCACGAACTTCTGCCCACTGGCCGCTACGACGAAGCCCGCGGCAACCGGGAAAGCGCCTACCGGGGACGCTACGAAGTCACCGGAAGCCACATCGAATATTGGGATGATACGGGCTTTACGGCCGACGGCGATTTCGTCGACGGTAACACCCTCCATCATGGCGGCATGGTGCTTCGGCGCAAATGACGCGCCGCCTGAAAGGCAATACCCCACGGGAGAAGGCCGCGTTTGCCGGCCGGAAAGGATGACGATCATGTCTTCCCCAACACCCATCTGGTTTATCACCGGCGCATCGTCCGGCCTCGGCCGGGCGCTCGCCGAAGCCGTCCTGGCGCGTGGCTGGCGCGCCGCCATGACGGCGCGCAGACCCGAGAGCCTGGCAGATCTCACGGCAGAGCATGGCGACCGCGCTCTCGCCCTTGCACTCGATGTGACGGACAGCAACTCCGTCGCCCGCGCCGTTCATGATGCCGAAACCCATTTCGGCGCGATCGATGTCCTCGTTAACAATGCCGGCTACGGCTACCTCTCGGCGATCGAAGAGGGCGACGATGCGGAGATACGCGCTCAGTTCGAGACCAATGTCTTCGGATTGATCGCCGTCACCAAGCGGGTCCTGCCGGGCATGCGCCGACGCCGGCAAGGGCATATCTTCAACGTCTCCTCGCTCGGCGGGCTCGTCGCTTTTGCCGCAACCGGCTACTACCACGCCACCAAGTTCGCGGTCGAAGCCTTGTCGGAATCGCTTTCGCATGAGGTCAAACCGCTCGGCATCGATGTGACGATCCTCGAACCCGGCGCCTTCCGCACGGATTGGGCCGGCCGGTCGATGGTCGAATCCAGCACGATCATCGAAGACTATGCCGAAACATCCGGCAAGCGGCGCCAGGCCACCCGCTCGATCTCCGGCAACCAGCCGGGCGATCCCACGCGCGCGGCCACCGCGATCATCTCGGCGTTCGAAGCGGACGCGCCGCCGCTGCGCCTGCTGCTCGGCGCACCCGCCCTGAAGATCGCCCGCGAACGGCTCGATGCGCTGCGCGCAAACTTCGATGCCTGGGCGGAGACGACGCTCAGCGCCGATTTTCCCACCTGACCACCAAAAACCCTCAGCCGCATCGCCAGGCGAGCGGCGTGCAAATGGAGCTTGAAATGTCTGATATCAAAGGAAAAGTCATTGCCATCACCGGAGCCAGCAGCGGCATCGGAGAGGCTGCGGCAAAGGTACTGGCTGCCGCAGGCGCCCATATCGTGATCGGCGCACGCCGCACCGAGCGCCTGGAGGAACTCGCCGGCGAAATCGCCGCAAAGGGCGGGACGGTGCGCCTGCGACAGCTTGACGTCACCGACCGTTCCCAGGTGGAGGCTTTCGCGGGCTTTGCCAGGTCGGAATTCGGCCGGCTGGATGTCATCGTCAACAATGCCGGCGTCATGCCGCTCTCGCCGCTCGAGGCTCTCAAGGTCGACGAGTGGGACCGGATGGTCGACGTCAACATCAAGGGCGTTCTCTACGGCATCGCGGCAGCGCTTCCGATCATGAAGGCACAGGGATCAGGGCAGATCATCAACCTGTCTTCGATCGGTGGCCACAGCGTCTCGCCGACGGCGGCCGTCTATTGCGCGACGAAATTTGCGGTGCGTGCGATCTCGGACGGATTGCGGCAGGAGACCGATCGTATCCGCGTGACCGTCATCTCTCCCGGCACGACGACATCGGAACTGGCCGACACCATCACCGATCCGACGGCGCGCGATGCCATGAAGGCTTTCAGGGCGATCACGATCAGCCCCGAGGCCATCGCCAATTCGATCCTCTACGCCGTCAGCCAGCCTGATGACGTCGATGTCAGCGAGATCATCATCCGGCCGACAGCCAGCCCGCATTGAGTGGCTGAGACTTTGCCAACGCAATTCCAGCAAAAGTGTAGAGCGTTTTTGCGTCCGGAATTGCGGAAAACGAAAAGCCTCCGCCGCCTAAAAACCCAGCGACTGCTGGGCAGACGGCGGCGGTGCAAGGTTGACGCCTTCGAGCTCCAGCATGCGGGCCTTCGATGACGAACCGCCGGGAGCGGAGAAACCGCCGATCTTGCCGCCGGCCGCAAGCACCCGGTGGCAGGGAATGATCAAAGCGACCGGGTTTTTCGCCATCGCCTGGCCGACGTCGCGAGCGGCTTCCGGCCCGACCCCGAGCTCCTTGGCCAGCGCGCCGTAAGTGGTGGTGCGGCCCCAGCCGACACGCCTTGCCGCTGCATAAATATCCCGGAAGAAGGTATCCTGGCCGGCAAGATCGAGTTCGACGCCGGAAAAATCCGTCTCCTCGCCCTGGAAGTAGCGCTTCACGGCCGCGACCGTTTCCAGCACAGCAGGCGTCGGCGCGCCGGCTTCGGCATCCGGCAGGCGGCGCAGCAGCAGCCGTTCGGTCGCTTCCGCTGATTTGGTCGGCAGTTGGAAGCGGGTGATGCCGGCATCGCTCCAGGCGATGCCGCAGAAACCGCCCGCGGTTTCGAAGATGAGATAGTGGTCTATGGTCTGGCCCATGACACAGCCTCCGCGTTTTCGATTACCACCAAAATCGTATGGGACGGCCGCTGTTTCAACCCGTTTCTTGCGCGCGCCGGGCTTTCGGGAAAGATCGCGGTCCCCAGGAAACATACACTCCATCCGGACCCGGAGGTGATGGATCTGATTACTTCGACGGCCAGCATATTGGGGGATTATGTTCTCTTTTTGTTCTTGCTTTTTCGTTCTTTCGGCAATAGCCTGCTTTGCTTTTTGGAGACGACGAGGTGGGTCATGACGCCTGAAATTCTATGAACCAGATGCTCCTCGACTTCGGAGACGACAAAAAAGGGCGCGGACGGCCGGGCAAGAATCACGATGCTGAACATCGACTTTTCTTCGCCCTCTATCCTCCTGACGCCATCGAGCAGCAGGCGGCGTCGATCGCCCATGACTATTGTCGAGCCTTCTCCCTTGCCGCGGCTGACGACATTGCATGTAACGATCATCTGGGTCGGCGACTATGCGAGGCTGCCGGAGGATGTGGTCTTCGCAGCGCTACAGGCCGGCGCCACAGTCGAGAGTGCCCCGATCGCAATGAGCTTCGATCGGGTCATGCGATTCCCGCAGGCCCGAGCGCTTGTGCTTTGCGGCGAAGGCGGACGGAAACCGCTCACCCGACTGCGCGTCCAACTCGGCGTCAGCATGCACAATGCCGGATTTCCGCACAATATCGGCCGCAATTTCAAGCCGCACATGACACTGCTCTACGACCGCAAGACCGTGCCGCCGGCGACCCTCGACACACCCGTTTCATGGACGGCGTCCGAATTCCTGCTCATCCACAGTGTTCTCGGAAAATCCGAACATCGGATCATCGATCGCTGGCCGTTGCTCGGCTGAGGACAGCGAGTTCGCGGATCTCGGCTTGCGCTTGCCTGATTTCCGCGCATAAAGCTTCGAAGCCTGTTCCGGCATCGGTGCAAACGGGGAGCGAAATCAGCATGGACGTTTCAGAGATCATCATCCCTGGAGATACGCCGGGAACGGAGTGGCGACTGCCGGTGCTGGGCTTTAAAGGCCGCGATCCGAAAGCGCCGAAGACCTATATCCAGGCGGCACTGCATGCCGGCGAGCTGCCGGGAACGGTGCTGCTGCATTTCCTCTGCGAAAGGCTGCGGGAGGCGGAAAGCCAAGGTGGGATCGCCGGTGACATCACCATCGTGCCGCAGGCCAATCCGATCGGTGCGGCGCAATCGCATTTCGGCGAGCTGCAGGGTCGTTTCGACTTGGGCTCACGCACCAATTTCAACCGGGATTTTCCGCTGATCTCCATTGTCGATCGCGCGACGCTGATCGAGGATCTCGATGATTACCCGGCTACCGACAGACTGAAGCGGCAGCTGCTGCATATGGCGCTTGGGGCCGATCTCGTGCTCGACCTGCATTGCGACGACGAATCCCTGCAATATGCCTATATCGACGAGGCCTTCTGGCCGGAGGCGGCCGATCTCGCCGCCGCGCTCGACATGGAGGCCGTGCTGCTTTCGGATGGCGAAAGCTCGGCCTTCGAGGAGGCCGTCGGTTTTGCCTGGAAATATGAAGTGCCCGGCGAACGCCGCCCCCGGCTGCCCGGCAAACTCTCCGTCACCGTCGAGCTGCGCGGCAAGCGCGACGTCGATCCGGTACTGGCGAAATCGGATGCGGACGGGCTCTGGCGCTTCCTCGCGGCACGCGGGATCGTTGGCGACGAAAAACCGGCGGCAACGGCATTTTCCGGTCCGGCCGTGCCGCTCGACAATGTCGAGATCATCCGCACGCCAGAAGGCGGCGCCGTGCTTTTCCATCGCGATATCGGCGAGAGGGTTGCCGAAGGCGACCGCCTAGTGACGATCGTCACCCGGCCGGGGCAGCCGGGCGGCAGCATCGAGCTCACCGCGCCGCAGGACGGGCTGATCCTGACCCGGACCTCCGACCGGCTGGTGCGGCGGCGCGGCGACCTGATGAAGATCGCCTGCGACGAACCCAGCAAGGCTTCCCGCAAGGCCGGCACGCTGGAGAATTGAGCGGGGCCGGTTTGTCCTGCTGCGATTATCGACGCGCTCGGGGATAAAACGTCGCGCAGCGTTTGCGCCGGCCTTCGTGCATGTTATCTCGCTGCCATCACAGGGAGATCGATCGGGCATGGCCGTCACCATCTATGGCATCAAGAATTGCGACACGATGAAGAAGGCCCGCAGCTGGCTGGAAGAACACAGCGTCGCCTATGAGTTTCACGACTACAAGGCGCTCGGTATCGACCGCGCCCATCTCGAAACCTGGATCGACCAGGCCGGCCTCGATACCGTGCTCAACCGCGCCGGCACCACTTTTCGCAAACTGCCGGATGCGGAGCGCGAGAACCTCACCCGGGAGAAGGCGCTCCAACTGATGCTCGAGCAGCCGTCGATGATCAAGCGGCCGGTGCTGGAGGCGGAGGGGAAATTGCTGGTCGGCTTCAAGCCGGAGATTTACGCCGGAACATTCGGAAGCTGACAGGCGGCCGGGTGAACTCACGAGGGAAAGAGATGTCCAAGACCACGCGCGCGACACAGGTTCTTTCGCAGGCGGGCGTCGCCTTCACCGTTCACTCCTATGACTACGACCCCAATGCCGAGCGCGTCGGGCTGCAGGCGGCCGAAGCACTCGGCGAGGCGCCGCATAGGGTGCTGAAGACGCTGATGGCGGAGGTGGACGGCAAACCGGTCTGCGTCGTCGTGCCGTCGGACCGCGAAGTCAGCATGAAGAAGCTTGCCAGCGCCTTTCACGGTAAATCGGCCCATATGATGAAGCCTGCCGATGCCGAGCGGCTGACGGGCTACTATGTCGGCGGCATCAGCCCGTTCGGCCAGAAGAAGACCGTGCCGACGGCGATCGAGGAGGCCGCGCTTGGCGAACCGCTGGTCTATATCAATGGCGGGCAGCGCGGGCTGCAGGTGCGGCTCGATCCGAAGCATGCGTTGAAGGCGCTGAAAGCTGTCGCCGCGCCGCTGATTGCCTGATCGGAGCATGATGCCGAAAAGTGTAAGCGGTTTTCGGACGACATCATGCTCTTACTATTGAATCTAGAGGAAGCGTTCGAGCAGGCCGGCGATCGTCTTCGCCTCGTTTTCGGCAAGCTTGGAACCGATATGGGTCTCGATCGATCTGGCATAGACGATCCACATGCGCTCGCGAAGCTTTCGGCCGGCATCTGACAGCACCACCCAGCGGCCGCGTCCATCCTCAGCGAAGACCTCGCGCCGCACCAGCCCCTCTCTTTCCAGCCGGTCGAGCAGGCGAGAAAGATTATACTGGGCCAGCAATGTCCGCTCTTCGATCTCGTAGGGGCGCAGCTTGCCGTCTTGCGAGCGCGCCAATTCCCACAACACGTCGTACCAGGCAAGCGGCGGCATGCCAGCCGCCTTCAGGTCGGCTTCGATGGCAGCGAGCAGCCGCTCGCGGGCGCGCATGATACTCGTCCAGGCGGAGGTGACCGCTTCGCTTGGATTCGACGGTTTTCCAGACATAAATGCAGTTACATCTATCTTGAATTCCGCCGCAAGCGATATTAGATGCAGTTACATCTATTCTCATTGCCAAGGAGGCCCTCATGAGAAAGCTTACCCTCGTCAGCCATCATCTCTGCCCCTATGTGCAGCGCGCCGCGATCGCGCTGCTCGAAAAGGGCGTGCCTTTCGAGCGCATCAACATCGATCTTGCCAACAAGCCGGACTGGTTCCTGAAGATCTCGCCGCTCGGCAAGGTGCCGCTGCTGCGGATCGAGGAGGAGGATGGCAGTCAGGCCGTGCTGTTCGAAAGCAGCGTCATCTGCGAATATCTGGAGGAGACGCAGCCGGGTGTGGCGCTGCATCCGAAAGACGCGGTGACGCGTGCCCGCCACCGCGGCTGGATGGAATTCGGTTCCTCCGTGCTTTCCGATCTCTGGGGTTACGAGACGGCTGAGGATGCCGCGCAGTTGGAAGCCAAGCGCACGGCGCTCATCTCCAAATTCGCGACTGTCGAGAACGTGTTGACGGTTGGCCCCTATTTCGCCGGCAACGACTTCAGCCTGGTCGACGCCGTCTTCGCGCCGGTCTTTCGGTATTTCGATCTGTTCGATACGCTCGGCGACAGCGGCATCTTCGAAGGGCTTGAACGGGTGAAGCTGTGGCGCAAGGCGCTTTCCGAACGGGCGAGCGTCAAGGCCGCCGTCGGCGCGGACTACCCGCGGCGGCTGATGGAATTCCTCGAAAAGCATAACTCGATCCTGCTCAGGCTGCCTGCTGCAGCTTAAGCCCCGCGAGCGGCCGGACATATAGTCCGGCCGCTGCAATTCGGCAGCGGCGCGCTTCATTTTCGCCGCAAACGGGTCTAAGTCTTCGGCCTCTCACCGTCGATGACAGAAGGCAGGTTGCACCATGACTTTCATGCCCCAGAGCCAGAACACAATTGATCCCGTCAAGCTGGAAAAGCTTGCGGAAGTCGCCATCAAGGTCGGGCTGCAACTGCAGAAAGGTCAGGATCTGGTGATCACTGCGCCTGTCGTGGCGCTGCCGCTCGTCCGCCTGATCACCAAGCACGCCTATCAGGCCGGCGCCGGGCTGGTCTCCGCCTTCTATTCCGACGAGGAGACGACGCTGGCGCGCTATCAGTATGGCAGCGACGAGAGCTTCGACCGCGCCTCCGGCTGGCTCTACGAGGGCATGGCCAAGGCCTATGCCAATGGGGCGGCCCGTCTCGCGGTCGCCGGCGACAATCCGATGCTGCTGTCCGAGCAGGATGCCGGCAAGGTCGGCCGCGCCAATCGCGCCAACTCCACCGCCTACAAGCCGGCGCTGGAAAAGATCTCGAATTTCGACATCAACTGGAACATCGTCTCCTATCCGAACCCGTCCTGGGCCAAGGTGGTCTTCCCCGACGATCCGGAACCGATCGCGATCGCCAAGCTCGCCAAGGCGATCTTTGCCGCCTCGCGCGTCGATGTCAGCGATCCGGTCGCCGCTTGGGCCGAGCACAATGCCAACCTTGGCAAGCGCTCCGCCTGGCTGAACGGAGAACGCTTCGCCTCGCTGCATTTCCGGGGACCGGGCACCGACCTGACGGTCGGGCTTGCCGACGGGCATGAATGGCATGGCGGCGCTTCCACTGCCAAGAACGGCATCACCTGCAATCCGAACATCCCGACCGAGGAAGTCTTCACCACGCCGCATGCGCTGCGCGTCGAAGGCCATGTGTCGAGCACCAAGCCGCTCTCGCACCAGGGCACGCTGATCGACAATATCCAGGTGCGTTTCGAGGGCGGGCGCATCGTCGAGGCCAAAGCCTCGCGCGGCGAAGAGGTCTTGAACAAGGTGCTCGATACCGATGAGGGCGCGCGCCGGCTCGGCGAAGTGGCGCTGGTGCCGCATTCCTCGCCGATCTCGGCGAGCGGCATCCTGTTCTACAACACGCTGTTCGACGAAAACGCCTCGTGCCACATCGCGCTCGGCCAGTGCTATTCCAAATGTTTCCTCGATGGCGCGACGCTCAGCCAGGAGCAGATCAAGGCACAGGGCGGCAATTCCAGCCTGATCCATATCGACTGGATGATCGGCTCCGACAAGGTCGATATTGACGGCATCAAGCCGGATGGTTCACGGGTTCCGGTGATGCGGCAGGGCGAATGGGCCTGAGCGGCATCATCGTGCGCTGACTGAGCCAGACGCTGGCAAGCACCATAGCGAAACCGCCGATCTGCACCGGCGTCAGGCTCTGGCCGAGCGCCAGCCAGCCGAGCAGGGTCGCGACCAGCGGACTAAGGAAGCCAAGCGAGGCAACCGCCGAGGGCTCGATGCGCGACAGGCCGCGGAACCAGAGCAGATAGGTGAAGGCTGCGCCGATCAGCCCGAGATAGGCTATGCCGGCAATGTTTGCGGCGGTCGGCTTCGGCAGCGCCGGTTCCAAGATAAAGGCGAACGGCACCAGCAGCATGCCGCCCGCCGTCAATTGCCAGGCGGTGAAGGTGAGGTTTGAGACCGGCGGCGCCCAGCGGCGCGTCAGCACCGTGCCGAAGGCCATCGAGACCGCGCCGGCGAGACCAGCAGCGACACCTATCGGATCGAGCCCCGCCTTCGGTGTCAGCACCAGCAGTCCGACGCCGGCCATGCCGACGAGACCGGCCAGCACGGCAAGCAGCCGGATCGGGTTGGCGAGAAAGAGCCCCGACAAAGCGATGACGATCAGCGGCTGCACGGCGCCGACCGTTGCGGCGACGCCGCCCGGCAGCCTGTAGGCCGAGACGAAGAGCATCGCCCAAAAGAACGAGAAATTCAGCGCGCCGAGAACGAAAGCCCTTCCCCACCAGATGCCGAAAGGCAGCTTTCTGACCAGGAAGAGAAGCAGCAGGCCGGCCGGCAATGCACGCAGCATCGCAACCGTCAGCGGATATCCGGCCGGCAGGAAAGCGGTGGTGACGATATAGGTGCTTCCCCAGATTGCGGGTGCGAGCGCGGTTGCCATAAGATCGGCGACATAGCGTGAATCTGTCTTCATATCAAGAATCTCTATTTCAAGATAAATTCATCCTACACCTTCTTATCTTGACGTCAAGATAATGAATGGTATCGATGGAGCATGAGCGAAGACGGCAAGATGGACCATGTCGACAAGATCCTAGCGCAATGGCGACGGGAGCGGCCCGATCTCGACGTTGAACCGATGGGCATCCTCGGCCGTCTGAAACGCCTGAGTACCCATCTCGGCCGCGAAGTGGAGGCCGTGCTCATGAAGCAGGGGCTTTCGTCCTCCGCCTTTGACGTGCTGGCGACGCTGCGCCGCGCCGGCGCCCCCCACCGGCTTTCGCCGGGGGAGCTTCTGGAGATGACCATGGTCAGCTCCGGCACGATGACGAACCGCATCGACCAGCTGGAGAAGGCGGGCTACGTCGAACGTATCCTCAATCCGGAGGATCGCAGGAGCGTGCTCATCGCGCTGACGGAAAAAGGGCTTGCGACGGTGGAGACCGCCGTCGATGCGCATGTCGTCAATCAGCACCGGCTGTCGAAAAATCTGAGCGCGGCCGACAAGGCGGAACTCGACAGGCTGCTGCGCAAGTTTCTTGCGGACTTTGAATAGCGGCTATCGAATTGCCGATAGCAGCTTGCGCACACGATCGAGATGCACCCTGCGCTTTGCATCCGAGGCCCGGTCCATGTCGTGCAGGCTGAGCATGCGGAAATTCAATCCCTTCGAGCAGAAGGCGGCGATGCCGCGCTTCAAGAGCCGGCGTACCGGATCACCCATATAGAGACGCACCAGCCACCAGGGCGAGCCTGTCGTCGTCAGCGCATAGAGCAGCCTGATATGGGTCAGCTGCGGCACGATACGGCCGCCGGCGGCATCATGGCTGAAGGCAACGCCGGGGGCGAAAACACGGTCGAAGAAACCCTTCAGGACGGCGGGAAAATTGAACCACCACTGCGGAAAGACGAAGATCAGGCCGTCGGCAGCCTTCAGGCGGGCAACGATATCGGCAACGGCTGAGGTATCGTAGGGAATGTCGAAATAGCTGCCGCGCTCAGCCTTCGAAAGGCGCGGATCGAAATTTTCGGCATAGAGATCGAGTAGATCGACGACATGGCCGGAGGCTTCCAGTGCTTCGCGGGCCGTGCGCGCCACCGAGGCGGCGAAACTGTCCTCCAACGGATGGGCAAGCACCAGCAGGATCCGCATCGTCAGAACAGGCTTCCCTGCTTCGGCGGATCTGCGGGTCTTGTGCTGCGCTTCTTGGCACCGGCCGGCGGTGTACCGCCTTCCGTGGTCATGGCGCCGACACGGCCGTCGGCGAATTCGATGGCGATGCCCATGCCGGCGGAGAGCTGAGCAGCTTGCGAGACCGGCCTGTTATCCTCATCGCGAATGACGGCGTAGCCGCGCTTCAGCACATTCTTATAGGAGAGCGACTGCAGCACGCGGTCCTGCGCGGAAAGCTCGGCGCGCGCACGGGTCAGCTGGTAGCGGACCGCCGTATCGGCATGGCGCGAAAGATTGCCAAGGCGTTCGCGACCGCGGTCGGTCTGGCTCTTCAGCCGGGCCGGCAGTGAGGCGAGGATGGTTTCGGCGCGATCGACGCGCGATTTCGAGCGGTCGATCAGCCGCTCGACCATGCGCTCGGCCCGGGCCATGCGCTCGTTCAGCGTCTGGCGGCGCTCGGCGATGCGATTGGACAGTACATCAGGACGCAGATGCGCGGCGACACGCTCGAAGCCGCGGCGCTTGTTGATGGTGTTGAGCTCCAGCCCGCGGCCGAGGCCGGTTGCCGCCTCGTCGAAACGGCGGCGCGGCAAGGCGAGAAGCTGATCGAGCGAGGGCAATGCCCGCATCAGAGCACGCACCGACTGGCGGCGCTGATCCATCTGCCGGTTCATGCAGCCCTGCAGCCGCGCGGCAAGAGCGGCGGCCTGCGCCTCAAGCTCGGCCTTGACCGGCACCGCCATTTCCGCTGCCCCGGTCGGCGTCGGCGCGCGGACATCGGCGGCATAGTCGATCAGCGTCCAGTCTGTCTCATGGCCGACGGCCGAGATCAGCGGTATCCGGCTTTCAGCCGCGGCACGTACGACGATTTCGTCGTTGAAGCTCCAGAGGTCTTCCAGACTACCGCCGCCGCGCGCGACGATCAGCACATCCGGGCGCGGGATGGCGCCTGAAGGTTCCAGCGCGTTGAAGCCGCGGATGGCGTTCGCCACCTCATCGCCGGAGCCCTCGCCCTGGACCTTCACCGGCCAGACGAGGACATGCACGGGAAAACGATCGGAGATGCGGTGAAGGATATCGCGGATCACGGCGCCGGTCGGCGAGGTGACGACGCCGATCACGCCGGGCATGAAGGGCAACCGCTTCTTGCGGGCGGCATCGAACAGGCCCTCGGCACCGAGCTTGCGCTTGCGCTCTTCGATCAGCGCCATCAGCGCTCCGGCGCCGGCAGGCTCCAGCGTCTCGATGACGATCTGATATTTCGAGGAGCCCGGAAAGGTGGTGACCTTGCCGGTGGCGATGACTTCCATGCCCTCTTCCGGGCGGAACTTCAGCCGCGAGAAGGTGCCCTTCCAGATGACGGCGTCGATGCGGGCGCGGTCGTCCTTCAGCGCGAAATAGGCATGGCCCGAGGAGTGCGGCCCACGATAGCCGGAAATCTCGCCGCGCACACGAACCTGGTCGAAGGCGGTTTCAACGGTGCGTTTGATCGAGCCGGAAAGTTCCGAAACCGAATATTCGGCAAGGTTGGTCGGCGAATCGCCGTCGAAGACGTTGCTCATCCCTCTTTGTATGTCGATCAGCGATAAACAGGAAGCTCGGCCTTGGTGCAGGAACCTGTTTTCCCGGCCGTTGAAATCGTTGTGGGAGGAGTTCGTCGCCATTGCATCAAAAGCGCTCGTCTCAACGCATCCTGCACATGCACTCGTTGTATCCAGGTGGACAAACAACAAAATCGTGTAAATTTGTTTTGCTGCGGAACGGATAGTTAGAATATGCGTTTTACCCGAAAGGGATTGCTAACCACCGCAATACAAAGGCTTTTTGGCGAGGACCGTCGGTAAATCTTTGTTAGTTGGCGCTTCCTATGCTTCCCCTCGTTCTCTCTGGGAAGGTGCTGAAATGATTATTCTCACAGCAGCAGCATTGGGCGTCAGCGCCGGGCAGACGCGTTCGGCTGGCGTGATCGCGCTGGTCGCCGCGCTGATCGGAATGACATTCGCGTTGGCGGCGATAACCTCGCCCGGGCCGGTGTCTATTCTCGCATTCGTCTATGCCGTGCTCGGCTATAATGGCGGCCTCATGCTCTTCGTGCTCGGGCTCTATGCCAATCAGCGCCTTCGCCGCGCCATGCGCGTTTCGCACTGACAGCGCGTTTTCACACTGATAAGCGCGTCGCGATTTTTCAGATTGGCTCCCGCGCTTGTTTGGTTTTTACGCATGTCGTTATCGCGACATGCTTTTTCCCATCCTGAAGATTGCCGGCGTTAGTTCGTCGCCGGCCGATAGCGAAAGAACTGAACGCCCACGTCCGCCGCCTTCGGAAGCGGTTCCAGATAGGGCGGGATATTGCCCTTGCCGAGCTCAGCATAGAGCCCATCCGGCTTCAGTTTAGCGATCTCGCGCGTCTGCAGGTCGCCGGGGCAGAAGGCAAGCACCGTCACGCCGGTCCCCTTCAGGAAGGCTTCCGCCTCCTGCGGCTCGGCCATGCCGATATGCAGCTCCGTCAGCATGCCGCCCTGATTGCGATGATAAGGCGCAGAAAGAACCCGGTTCGCGGTGAAGCGGAGGATGGGCACGCCCATTTCCGACGGCGCCGAGACCAATCCGGCCGGCAGCCCGGCGAGCGGCGCCAGCGCCGCTTGCGATGTGCAGGAAATCTTCTTTGCCGGCTCTGCCGCCTTCTTCTGCGCGGCATTCTGCATCTGCAACGAGATAAACCCGCCACCGACGGCCCAGGCGGCCGGAGCACTGGCGAGCACGGTCACGATATAGACGAAGGCGGCTGCGACGTTCTCGCTGTCGCCGTTGGAGATGCGGCGGACATCTATAATCAACAGGGCAAGCGGCAGGATGGAGATCAGGTTCGAGAACGTCGAACCGCGCACCTGGACCAGCGCGATTGCCCAGCTCGTCATCAGCAGGAAGAGCAGGACCAGGTGGATTTGCACGCGGTCACGCTGGAGGACGCGGAAGATGCAGACGGCGATGCCGAACAGGCCGGCGGCATAGAAGCCCCCGATCGAGAAGAGATCGGTGCGTGCGAGAGCGAAAATCGACTGCGCTTCCGAAACATTTCTCAGCCAGAGCTCGACGAGCATCGGGTCGAGACTGGCCAGCGGATCGCTCAGGCATTGCGGTGCGATAACGATCGCCGAACCGAAAACACCGGCGCCGACGACGGCGAGTGCGGCAAAGCGCAAGGGCCGGCGCAAGCGGCTGGCAAAGACCGCCGAAAACAACAGTAACCCGCCGCCGATCGCCGCCAGGCTGTAGTAGCCGAGCGAGAGATTGTCGCAGGTGACCGTCGAATAAAGCCGGGGCGGCACCGTTGCGAAGAAAAGGATGCTGATCGCAATCGCCAGCGCCAGCCCGAAGGCCTTGGCGGCGGCGGCAAAATTTTCGCCCTCCCATGCCCAGAGCAGGGCGATGGTCAGGCAGACGGCGGCGACGAAGGGGGTTGTCTCGGCGCCAATGGCGATGGCAACGGCTGCCGCGATACCGGCGACTGCATAGCTCCAGGCGCGACGCTCTGGATCCAGCAGCATCGCGATCATCGGCGCGACCAGCGCCAGCTGCGCATTGTGATGATCGATGGCGCCCGGCGCGAAACGGTTTCCGGTGTAGATCGCGAGACCGGTCAAGCCGAGACTGATATGCATGGCGGCAATACCGCCGATGCGCCGGCCGGCAACCGCCATGGCGAGCATGGCGGGCAGGATGAGCGATACCGGCCAGACGGCGAGCGCCAGCGCTTCGGCCGTCTCGCGGGGCGCAAACAGGCCAAAGAACCAGATCAGCGAGGCGATCGGCAGATCGATCAGCCGCGACCAATGCATCAGCGTGCCGCCGTCGAGGCCGAGACGGTATTGCATCAGATCGAACCAGCCCTGCCCGGCCAGGAAATCGCGAACCTCGACGAGACGCATTCCGTCATCATTGTCGGGGCCGACGTAGTCGGTGGCACCGGAAAGCTTGGTGATAAGGATGGCGACAGCAAGGACGACGCTATAGGCGATGACGGTTGGCCAGAGACGCGTCAGCAGGTCGCGCAACCCGCCCCTGGGAGCGTCGATCGCGGAGGATGCATGGGGGATCGGCTGCACAGCGTTCATCGTGGTTAGCGGTTCGTTTCGATACCCGAACTTTAGCCGCCGCCGATCAAGAAAGTGTAAAGCCGTTTGTGGCAGCTGCCGATTTTGCCTGCGTCATAGGGTCTTATTAACGGCGCATGATTTAGGCTGAGCGCGGCTTTCAAGTGTAACGAGTAGAGTCATGGCCCGATCGCGTACCGATAATCTGAATATTGCCGTCCTGCTCCCCTGCTATAATGAAGCCGCGACAATCGGCGCTGTCGTGCGGGGTTTCCGGGCAACGCTGCCCGATGCTGCGATCCACGTCTATGACAATAATTCCACCGACGGCACCGCGCTGCAGGCCATGCTTGCCGGCGCGCATGTCGTGCGCGAGCGGCGTCAGGGCAAGGGCCATGTCGTTCGCCGCATGTTCGCCGATATCGACGCCGACATCTACATCATCGCCGACGGCGACGGCACCTATGCGCCGGAGGATGCCGAGGAACTGGTCCGCACGCTTCTGACCGAGCGCGCCGACATGGTGGTCGGCACCAGGCGCGGTGTGCACGCCGATGCCGGTCGTCAGGGCCATGCGCTCGGCAACCGGCTTTTCAACCTGCTTTACCGGATGATCTTCGGCCCCGACTTCACCGATATCTTTTCCGGCTACCGCGCGTTTTCGCGCCGTTTCGTCAAGAGTTTCCCGGCAGTATCAGGCGGCTTCGAGATCGAAACCGAGATGTCCGTGCATGCCTCCCGGCTGAAGCTGCCGGTCAGCGAGCTGGAGCTCGACTATGGCCGCCGGCCGGAAGGCTCGCATTCCAAGCTTTCGACATTCCGCGACGGCGCCAAGATCCTCTGGATGTTCGCGATGCTGATGAAGGAAACCCGGCCCTTCGCCTTTTTCAGCGTGATCAGCGCCACTTTCATGCTGACGAGCCTCGGCTTCATGGCGCCGGTGCTGGCGGAATATTTCGAAACGGGTCTCGTCAGCCGCATGCCGACCTGGGTGCTGTCGACGGCGCTGATGATGATTTCCTTCATGCTGTTCACCGCCGGGGTCATCCTGGATTCGGTTGCGCGTGCCCGCGCCGAACAGCTTCGTATCCATTATATGGGCCTGGAAAGGCCAAGCGCGTTGAAGGCGCCGCTCGGCGACGCAGGGCCGGTCTCGTCGCGCGCGCGTCCCGGCAAGGCGGATGCGGCATGAGGAAGCTCGTCCGCTTCACCATCGCCGGCGGCATCGGCTTCCTCGTCGATGCCGGCATCCTGTCGGCGCTGCTCCATCTCACGCCGCTCGGGCCGTTTCTGGCGCGGCTCGTGGCGATCGCCTTCGCGATGGCCGCGACCTGGGCTTTCAACCGGCGCTTCACCTTCGATCGCTCCGGCCGTTCGCTTGCCGCCGAAGGCTTCCGCTACGGCTCGGTCGGGGTGACGGCAGCGCTCGTCAATTACGGCCTCTATTCCGCGCTTCTGCTGTCGCTGCCGGCGCTTCAGCCGCTGGCAGCCATGGTGATCGCCAGCATCGCCTCGATGATCTTCAGCTTCTTCGGCTATTCGCGCTTCGTCTTCCGCGCGGAATAGTTAGAGCACCGCGCGTCCAATAGGACGCGCTAAGGACGCTCTAACCCCCTGAAGTGGTGCATAACCCCGAAAATCGATTCCGATTTTCGGGGTTATGCGCTAGACTGCTTCCCAGCCATCCTTCTCGCTGGCCCGGTAGATCGCGTCGATCACCTTCTGGTTCAGCTTCGAATTTTCGAGCGTGACGATCTCTTCCTTGCCGTTCGTCACCGCCCGGGCAAAGGCCTCGACCTGCCGCTTGTACTGGCGGCTGTCCTGGAAGCGGAAGATGCGCGATTCATTGTGGCTGCGGTCGGCAAGCTCGATCTCTTCCGGTCCCCAGCGATTGGCGTTGAACGGCGATTTGACCTCGATATAACCTTCGGTGCCGTGGAAGACCATGACCTGGCGGTTGGCCATCTGCGTCGAGATATAGAAGCTCAGCTCGAAATCGCCGAAATCGGCCTTGACGCTCGAATAGATATCCGTGCCGAAATCCGCATCGCGCTCGGTGATCGCCTGGATCCAGAGCGGCTCCTTGCCGGTGGAAAAACGCGTGCCCATGACGGGATAGACGCCAATATCAGGAAGGCCGCCGCCGCCGAGCTCGGGGATATTGCGCATGTTGGCGGGGTCGCGATTGAAATAGGTGAAGGCGCCCTGCACATGCCGGAGCGAACCGATGGCGCCCTCGTCGATCAACGAGCGCACCTTCTGCCAGACCGGGGAATAGGTGATCATATAGGCTTCGGTGACCACCACCCGGTTGCGGTCACGGGCGGCGATCAGATCATCGATATCGCCGGCCTTGAGCGCCAAGGGCTTTTCGCAGAGCACGTGTTTGCCGGCATCGGCTGCTTTGATCGACCATTCGATATGCTGCGAGGTCGGCAGCGGGATGTAGACGGCGTCAATGAGGTCGGAGGCCAGCATCTCCTCGTAGGAGCCGAAGGCATGCGGCACCGAGAAGCGGTCGGCCATCTCACTTGCGCGCGCCAGATCACGGCTGGCAATCGCCGTGACGACGCAATTCTCCGCATCCTGGATCGCCGGAACGACGTTGTCGCGGCCGATCTTCGCCGTTGAAATGATACCGAAACGCAGCATGATCCAAGTCTCCCAAACTGATTTCCGCGAACCATATTCAGGCCTTAGCTGCGGCGCAATGGCGCGACCTGAAATCACGGAAGTTTGCCTTCCCGGATGCGCGGATCGCACTAAGTTGGTCAGGGCGGCGTTCTGCCGTATCCGCGATTTCAATTGCTTCACACTTCTGGAGAGCGTCATGGAAATGCGCCGGCTTGGAAAAACAGGTCTATCGGTCGCGCCGATCGTCATCGGCGGCAATGTCTTCGGCTGGACGGCCGACGAGAAAACATCCTTCGCCATTCTTGACGCCTTCTTCGGCGCGGGCCTGAATACGATCGATACGGCCGATGTCTATTCCTCGTGGGTTCCCGGCAACAAGGGCGGCGATTCCGAGGAAATCATCGGGCGCTGGCTAAGCCAAGCCAAGGTCTCCCGCGACAAGGCTGTCATCGTCACCAAGGTCGGCTCCGACATGGGACAGGGAAAGACGCTGAAGGAGACCTATATCCTGAAGGCGGTCGAGGATTCGCTGCGCCGGCTGCAGACGGATTATATCGACGTCTATCTCTCGCACTGGCCGGATGAAGATACGCCGCACGAAGAAACGCTCGGCGCCTATGCCAAGCTGAAGCAGCAGGGCAAGATCCGCGCCATCGGCTGCTCGAACTATGATGCGAAACTGCTCCAGGCTTCCTTCGACGCTGCCGAAAAGGCCGGCCTGCCGCGTTACGATGTGCTGCAACCGGAATATAATCTCTATGAACGTTCGAGCTTCGAGGGGCCGCTTGCCGATCTCTGCGTCAAAGAAGACATCGGCGTCATCACCTATTTCAGCCTCGCCGCCGGCTTCCTCACCGGCAAATACCGCAGCAAGTCCGATACGCAAGGTCGCGCACGCGAAGGCCGGGTTTCGAAATATCTCGACGACAAAGGCCTGCGCATCCTGGCCGCGCTCGACAAAGTTTCGGCCGAGACCGGGGCCAAGCCGGCGGAAATTTCGCTCGCCTGGCTGCTGCGCAAGAAGGGCGTGACGGCGCCGATCGCCAGCGCGACCACCCTTTCGCAGCTTGAAAGCCTGGCAAAATCGGCGACACTGGCGCTTTCCGATGACGCGATGGCGCTGCTTGACGAAGCCGGCGCCTGAAAGAAGAGATGCCATGACGGTGACGATACGCGATGCCCGCCCCGAGGACGAAGACCGCTGGCGCGAACTTTGGGCGGCTTACCTCGCCTTTTACGACGTCACGGTCGATGCCGATATCACCGATTCCACATGGCGCCGGGTCTTCGATCCGGCGTCGGCGATCGCGATGCGCGTCGCCGAAATCGATGGCCGGATCATGGGCTTTGCGCTCTATCTCACCCATGAAGGCACGTGGATCCGCGGCAGGGACTGCTATCTCGAAGACCTGTTCGTCGATGCCGATGCGCGCGGCAAAGGCGTCGGGCGGGCGCTGATGGACGATCTCGTATCGACTTGCAAAGCCCAGGGCTGGTCGCGGCTCTACTGGCATACGAGCGAGCAGAACAGAACGGCGCGAGCGCTCTATGACAGCTATGTCGAAAGCGACGGCCATATCCGCTATCGGATCAGCTTCTGAACTTGGGAAATCCCTCATACCATTCGGAATGATCACCCTGCCAGTTCGCCATACCCGCCTTGGTCAGGATGCCGCGCGGACTGATATAGCTCTGGATCAGCCGTTTCGGCCGTTCGTGCCACTGGATATTGAAGGCCCAGAGCTTCGGGAAGAAGCAGAGCGAGGCATAAGGCAGGTGGTCGTGAATCCACCAGGCAAGCCGCTGCCAGTCGCTTTCATCGTGGTAGTGGTCGACCATCCATGGCACGGCAATACAGACGGCTGCACCCATGCAGCCGTCAAAGTCCCTCATATCCCAGATGTGATGCGCTGACGTGGCGGCATTGGTCGAGCAGTTCAGTTTGTTCTCATTGCCGAACCTGTTGACCGCCGGCGAACGATAGCCGGAACGGATATGCAGGCGCCCGAACGTCGCCTCCAGCGGCTCGAGCAATTCCTCGCAGAGCCTCTTGCCCACCTCGATCGCCAGATCGGGATCCTCGGGGATATTGGGGATGCGATGGAAATCGGCGATTTCGGAATGCAGGAAATCGCGAAGGAAGAAGTTTTGCGACAGCCTTACGCGGCCGAGATCCTCCAGACCCTTCATCGAATTCGGCTTTCGCATGACTTTATCTTCCTCCCATATCCACGGCAGGAATCATCGCCCGGCACCGATTTCCAGTCCACCCGAAATCGATCGGGAACAATTAGCGCGATCTTCGCTTCTTAATGTGTCGCCGCATTCGCGGTTTTCCCCAGAACAAGGATCGAGAAAATGGCCAAGGAAAAGACGTTGGAAGATCTATTCCACGACACGCTCAAGGACATCTACTTTGCCGAACGGCAGATATTGCGCGCCCTGCCGAAGATGGCGCGCGCCGCCCAATCCCCCGAACTGAAGAAGGGCTTCGAAAAACACCGCGAGGAAACCGAAGCTCAGGTCGAACGCCTGCAGCAGGTTTTCGAGCTGATCGGCAAACGCGCCCAGGGCAAGACCTGCGAGGCGATCCAGGGCATTATCGCCGAGGGCGAGGAAATCATGGAGGAATTCAAGGGCACGGTGGCTCTCGATGCCGGCCTGATTTCGGCTGCCCAGGCCGTCGAGCATTATGAAATCGCCCGCTACGGCACGCTGAAGACCTGGGCTGCGACGCTCGGCCTCAAGGATGCCGTCCGCCTGCTCGATCAGACGCTGCAGGAGGAAACGGCCACCGACAAGACCCTCTCCCAGCTCGCCACCACGGCGGCCAACCAGAAGGCAAAGGCTGCCTGATGAAATGATGGGAACGGGCGGCTGCTTCAGTATTTATCGGCCGCCCGCATCCTTCTCTGCATATCTGAAGAAATCGATGAAGGCGCGCAGTGCCGGCCGCATCTGCCGCCGGCTGGGGTAGTAGAGAAACGGCCCGGCATAGGGTGCGCACCAATCCTCCAATACCCGCACAAGCTTGCCGCTCGCCAGTTCGTCATCGACCCGCATATCGAACAGATAAGCAAGTCCGGCGCCGTTCAGCGCCGCAAGCAGGGCCAGCCGATCCTCGCTGACGATCAGCGGCCCATCGACCGAAACGACAAGTTCCTGCCCGTCCTTTTCAAATTCCCAGCGATAGATCGAGCCGTTGGTGAAGCGCCGCTTGATGCAGCGGTGATTGACGAGATCGCGCGGATGCTCGGGCTTCGGATGGTGCTCGAAATAGTTGGGCGAAGCAGCAATCACCGTCGTCAGATTGGGCGAGACCCTGACGGCGATCATATCGGCTTCCAGGCTCTCCTCCAGCCGGATACCGGCATCGAAACCCTCCTTGACGATATCGGTGAAGCCGTCCTCATTGGCGATTTCCAGGGTGATATCGGGATAGAGGTTGAGAAAGTCGCCGAGCCGCGGAGCGAGCAGCAGATCGGAGGCGAAGCGCGGCGCGGTGATGCGCAGGTTTCCGGCCGGCTTGGCGCGCGTATCGCGGACGGCCTCCAAGGCAATATCGATCTCCTCGAGTGCGGGACGAAGTCTTTCAAGCAGCAGCCGGCCCTCCTCCGTCGGCGCGACGCTGCGGGTGGTGCGCGCCAGAAGCCGCACCCCCAGACTTTCCTCGAGGCTCGATATCGCATGGCTGACAGCCGAAGGCGCGACGAGGAGTTCCTTCGCCGCGGCCCGGAAGCTGCGATGCTCCGAGACGGCGGCGAGAACGGCGAGTTGCGAGAGCTGGGTTCTGTTCATTGATCGAAATGATAGAACAACCTGTTTGAAACCGCATGTATTTTCTGATCGATGCCGCAGCGATATGGTCTGCCCGTACCGCAACAACCGATCACGCGGTTCAAAACCGCTCACAAAGGAGCGCACCATGAAAACCCGGAAACTCGGAAACGATCTGACCGTCTCTGCCGTCGGCCTTGGCTGCATGGGCATGAGTTTTGCCTATGGCGCCAGCGACGATGCGGAATCGATCAAGACACTGCATCGCGCCATCGATCTCGGCGTCACTTTCTTCGACACCGCCGAAGTCTATGGTCCCTTCACCAACGAGGTTCTGCTCGGCAAAGCGCTGAAGCCATTCCGGGACCGCGTGGTGATCGCTACCAAATTCGGCTTCAAGATCGATGCCAACAAGCCGGGTGCTGCCGCCATCGCCGGCGTCGACAGCCGCCCCAAGCATGTGCGCGCGGTCGCCGAGGCTTCGCTGAAACGCCTCGGCATCGACACCATCGACCTCTTTTATCAGCACCGGGTCGATCCCAATGTGCCGATCGAGGAGACCGTCGGCGTCATGGCGGAACTGGTGAAGGAAGGCAAAGTCCGGGCGCTCGGGCTTTCGGAAGCCGGCAGCGCAACCATTCGCCGCGCCCATGAAGTCCATCCGATCGCAGCCCTGCAGAGTGAGTATTCGCTCTGGACGCGCGATCCTGAAGAGGAGGTGCTTGCGACATGCCGCGAACTCGGCATCGGCTTCGTACCTTATAGCCCGCTTGGACGCGGCTTCCTGACCGGGTCGATCCGCAAAGTGGAGGATCTCGCTGCCGACGATTTCCGTCGGCAAGTGCCGCGGTTCCAGGCGGAAAATTTCGACGCTAATGCCGCCCTTGTCGCGACTCTCGAGCGGCTTGCCGCCGAGAAAGGCGTGACGGCGGCGCAGCTGGCGCTGGCCTGGGTGTTGAACCAGGGCGACGACATCGTGCCGATCCCCGGCGCCCGCAAGCTTCACCATCTCGAACAGAATGCGGCCGCTGCCGATATCGTGCTGAGCCCGGCGGAACTCGAGCAGCTCAGCGAAGCGATCCCCGCCGGACAGGTGGCCGGCAAGCGCTATTCGGACGCCTCGCTTGCCATGACGAATATCTGAACCCCTACCGAAACAAAGAGCGAAAGCCCGGTCGGCAAACAACCGGCCGGGCTTGCCTTCGGGGCTGGCGAAACTATCTAAGGCCATCTCGAAGAACGGGATGACAATATGTCGGACAGGCAGGCAGTCGAACAGACGGTTCATCTCTATGTCGAAGGCATGGCCTTCGCCAATGAGGCAGCCTTGAAAAAGGCCTTTCACCCGCAAAGCTCGATCATCGGCCATTACGAAAATGCGGTCGAATGGCTGACGCGGGACGAGTTCATCGCCGCGATCCTGGCAGAAGAGCCGGCGCCACCCGGCACGCAGCCCTACATGGACATTCAGAGCGTCGATGTCGAGGGCGAAGCGGCAAGCGTCAAGGTGACCGACGACTTTGCCGGAATGCGCTTTACCGATTATCTCTCGCTGCTGAAGATCGACGGCCGCTGGACGATCGTCAGCAAACTCTTCCATCTGCATAGGTGAAAGGACCGGCCGCCATTCGCGACCGGTCCACTATTTGACAACGTTGGGTGAAGCTCAGCTTCTGAGGACGCCGCCGGTGAATTTGGCGACGCTGGCGACGATCTTCTGCGTCAGCGCCTCGAAATCCTCGTCCGTCAGCGTGCGCTCGACCGGCTGGATCTGAACCTCGATCGCCACCGACTTCTTGCCGTCGCCAACCGATGCACCCTCGAAGATATCGAAGACATTGACGCCGGTCACCAGCTTGCGGTCGGCGCCGGTCGCGGCCTTGACGATGGCGCCGGCTTCCACCGTCTTGTCGACGACGAAGGCGAAGTCGCGCCGCACCAGTTGGAAGGGCGACAGCTCGAGCGCCGGCTTGGTGCGCGTCGCCTTGCGCTTGGGCTCCGGCATGGCGTCGACATAGACCTCGAAGCCGCAGAGCGCGCCGGAGACGTCGAGCGATTCCAGCGTCAGCGGATGGAATTCGCCGAAATAGCCGAGCACGACCTTCGGCCCCATCTTGATCGTGCCGGAGCGGCCGGGATGATACCATTCCGGTCCGCCCTGCTCGATCTGGATATTGCCCATCGGCAGGCCGCAGGCTTCGATGACGGCGAGCGCGTCGGCCTTGGCGTCGAAGACGTCGACCGGCTTGCCGCCGCCCTTGGCGGCGTTCGACCAGGCGCGACCGGCGCCGGCAAGCGAGGCCGTGCCGCGGCGAATGCCGCCGGCCACGCGGCGCTGACCGTCCGCCCTGTCGTTCTCGTAAGTGCCGGAGACCTCAAAAAGCGCGACGTCGCCGTAACCCTTGTCGGCATTGCGCTGGGCTGCGGTCAGCAGGCCCGGCAGCAGCGAGGGGCGCATATCCGACATTTCGGCGGCGATCGGGTTGGCGAGCTTGAGGGCGGGCGAGCCGCCGCCGAAGAGCTTTGCCTGGTCTTCCGGAATGAAGGACCAGGTGACGGCTTCGAGCATGCCGCGCGAAGCCAGCGCCCGCTTGGCGAGGCGGCTGCGGATCTGCAGCGTCGTCAGGATCTTGCCGTTGACGGCCGCGTGACTTTCGAGCGGCGCCGGCTTGATATTGTCGACGCCGTGGATGCGCATGACTTCTTCCACGAGATCTGCCTTGCCGTCGACATCGGGACGCCAAGAGGGAACGGCGACGGAGACCCGCTCGCCGGAACCGGAGACCTTGAAGCCAAGGCGCGTCAGGATCGTGTTGCTTTCCTCATTCGAGACGTCGAGGCCCGTCAAGCGCTTGACCTCCGAATAGGGGAAATCGACGATCTTCGGCTGGTAACCCTTGTAGCCGACGACCTCTGCTCTGGCGGGCTTGCCACCGCAAAGTTCCACCACCAGTTCCGTCGTGCGTTCGAGACCGGGGACCATATATTCCGGATCGACGCCGCGTTCGAAGCGGTAGCGGGCATCGGTGATGATGCCGAGGCTGCGGCCTGACTTGGCGATGTTCATCGGGTCCCAGAGGGCGGATTCGATCAAAACGTCGACAGTGCTCTCATCGCAGCCGGAATGTTCGCCGCCCATGATGCCGCCGATCGATTCGATGCCATCCTCATCGGCGATGACGACGTTGTTCGGCGAGAGCTTGTATTCGCGCTGGTCGAGCGCCAGCACCGTCTCGCCCTCGACGGCGCGGCGGACGGTCAGGTTGCCCTTGATCTTGGCAGCGTCGAAGACGTGGATCGGCCGCCCCTGATCGAAGGTCATGTAATTGGTGACATCAACAAGCGCGTTGATGGGGCGCAGGCCGATGGCGATCAGCCGCTGCTGCATCCAGCGCGGGCTCGGGCCGTTCCTGACGCCGCGCACGAGGCGCAGCGCAAAACCCGGGCAAAGCTTCGGATCGTCGAGATCGAGCGTCAGCTTCACCGGCGTCTCGCCTTCGACGGCGAAGGACGGCGCGGGCCGCGTCTTCAACGTGCCGAGGCCGGAGGCAGCGAGATCGCGGGCGATGCCGTGGATCGAGGTGCAATCCGGCCGGTTGGGCGTCAGGTTGATCTCGATTATCGGGTCGTCGAGATGCGCATAGGCGGCATAACTCTGGCCGACCGGCGCATCCTCGGGTAGATCGATGATGCCGTCGTGACTGTCGGAGATCTGCAGCTCCTTTTCGGAGCACATCATGCCATGGCTTTCGACGCCGCGGATATTGCCGACGGCGAGCGTCACGTCGATGCCGGGAACATAGGTTCCGGGCGCTGCGAAGGCGCCGACGAGGCCGGCGCGCGCATTCGGGGCGCCGCAGACGACCTGGACCGGCGCGCCGGATCCGGTATCGACCATCAGCACCTTCAGGCGATCGGCCTGCGGATGTTTTTCGGCCGAGACGACCCTGGCGATAACGAAGGGCTTGAATGCCGCCTTGTCGTCGACGTCCTCGACCTCCAGTCCGATCTCGGTGAGGCGCGTGCAGATTTCATCGAGGCCGGCATCCGTTTCCAGATGCTCTTTCAGCCAGGAGAGCGTGAATTTCATCGTCCCAATTCTCCGTTCAAGCGCTGAGGCCGCCGAACAGCGTCGGCATGTCGAGCGGGCGGAAGCCGTAATGCGTCATCCAGCGGACGTCGGCGTTGAAGAAGTCGCGCAGGTCGGGCATGCCGTATTTCAGCATGGCGATGCGATCGAGGCCCATGCCCCAGGCAAAACCCTGATATTCGTCCGGATCGAGCCCGCCGTAACGCAGCACGTTCGGGTGGACCATGCCGCAGCCGAGGATTTCCATCCAGTCGGTACCCTCGCCGAACTTGACGATCGGGCCGGAGCGGTCGCACTGGATGTCGACCTCGAAAGAGGGCTCGGTGAAGGGGAAGAAGGACGGGCGGAAACGCATCGTCACGCTGTCGACCTCGAAGAAGGTCTTGCAGAATTCTTCCAGCACCCAGCGGAGGTTGGCGACATTGGCCTTCTTGTCGACGACGAGGCCCTCGACCTGATGGAACATCGGCGAATGGGTGGCGTCCGAGTCCTGGCGGTAGGTCTTGCCGGGAATGATGATGCGGATCGGCGGTGTCTGCGCCTCCATGGTGCGCACCTGCACCGGCGAGGTGTGGGTGCGCAGGACCTTGCGCTCGCCATTCTCATCCGGGTTGAAGAAGAAGGTGTCGTGCATCTCGCGGGCCGGATGGCCTTCGGGGAAATTCAGCGCGGTGAAATTGTAATAATCGGTCTCGATGTCGGGACCTTCGGCGATCGAGAAGCCCATGTCGGCGAAGATCGCGGTGATCTCGTCGACGATCTGGCTGATCGGATGGATACGGCCGCGCTCGGCCGGCGAAGAGCGCACCGGCAGGCTGACGTCGACCGTCTCGGCCTTCAGCCGCGCATCGATCGCCGCTTGCCGGAGCGTCGTCTTGCGGGCAGTAAGCGCCTCGGTCACGGCGGTCTTCAGAACGTTGATCGCAGCGCCCTTGCTTTGGCGCTCTTCCGGCGTCATGGCGCCGAGCGTCTTCAACAGTTCGGAGACGGAGCCCTTCTTGCCGAGGGCGGAAACGCGCACGGCTTCGAGCGCCGTTTCGTCATCGGCGGCGGCGATTTCGGCGAGCAGCGATGCATTGAGCTGGTCGATATCTGACATTGTCACTTCTTTCCGTCCAGTATCAGGCGGGCGATCGGGAGGCAGGCGGCGCCGGCCGGCGCCAGGAATATAAAGAAAGAAAAACCCGCGCTAGCCCAAACCAGCGCGGGTTTCCCAAAATCATAAATTCAAAAGCTTGGGAAGCGCTGGTTACTTGACCGCGCCTTCAAACTCGTTCGTCGTACCGGCTTCCTTGAGGTATTCAAGAGCCTTCTTGGCAGCGCTGACCAGCGCGCCGAATGCTTCCGGCTCGTGGATCGCCATGTCGGAGAGAACCTTGCGGTCGACTTCGATGCCAGCCTTGTTCAGGCCGTCGATGAAGCGGCCATAAGTCAGGCCGAATTCACGCACAGCGGCGTTGATGCGCTGGATCCAAAGCGCACGGAAGTTGCGCTTGTTGACCTTGCGGTCGCGGTAGGCGTACTGCTTCGAACGATCGACAGCAGCCTTGGCGGTACGGATGGTGTTCTTGCGGCGGCCGTAAAAGCCCTTTGCGGCCTTCAGAACCTTCTTGTGCTTGGCGTGAGAGGTGACGCCTCTTTTTACACGTGCCATATCATGATCTCCTTAAATCTAGCGTTCGCGGACGAGTCTCAGAGACCGTTCGGCAGGTAATTCTTGATAACCTTGCGGCCATCCGGTTCTGCGAGAACCATGGTGCCACGTGCATCGCGAATGAACTTGTTGGAACGCTTGATCATGCCATGGCGCTTGCCGGCAGCGGCAGCCTTGACCTTGCCGGTTGCGGTGATCTTGAACCGCTTCTTGGCAGAGGACTTCGTCTTCATCTTGGGCATTTTGCTACTCCTTCTGTCCTCCCTGCGCGCTTTATCAAAAAAGCCCTTTTCGCGAAGTCCGGTTCTCCGGCCGTCGCAACCAGGTGCGGGAGCGTTTGTTGTTGATCCGCGGCATCGGCGACGAACCGTTCCGCAAGCATTCGAAACTGCCACGGCATGCCCTGCCGGTCAGTTCGGACGCGCGCTTATAACCGCAGCGTCATGAAAGTGCAACGGGGCGGCGGAGGAATCTTCGCGCCTCCCAGAATACAGTGGCAGAAAGCACAAAAGCCGCCCTTGCGGACGGCCTTGGGCGAAAAACTGCCTGGCGCTTATTTCGGCGCCAGCACCATCATCATCTGGCGGCCTTCGAGCTTGGGTTCGGCTTCGACCTTGGCGAACTCGATCGTATCGGCCTTGACCTGCTGCAGAAGCTTCATGCCGAGTTCCTGGTGGGCCATTTCACGGCCGCGGAACTTCAGCGTCACCTTGACCTTGTCGCCTTCGTCGAAGAAGCGGCCCATCGCCTTCATCTTCACCTCATAATCATGGGTGTCGATGTTCGGGCGCATCTTGATTTCTTTGACTTCGACGATCTTCTGCTTCTTGCGCGCCTCGGCAGCCTTCTTCTGGTTGGCATATTTCAGCTTGCCCAGATCGAGGATCTTACACACCGGCGGTTCGACATTGGGGGAAATTTCGACGAGATCGAGGCCGGCTTCTTCCGCCATTCTCAAGGCCTGGTCGGTAGGCACGACGCCCATATTCTCACCGTCAGCCCCGATCAGCTGAACTTTGGGAATGCGGATTTCACGGTTCGAGCGCGGTCCGTCCTTCACGGGTGCGTCGGTTTTAAAAGGTCTGCGAATGGTCGTATTCTCCTCGCGTTGTTTCGGAACGTTGCAGCATCGCGCTCCCAATCAGGGGTGCACAAACGTGTCGCGTCATCGCTGCAACGGAGTCAATATCATCCTTTAGCGGAAAAATCACCCGCTGTCAGCCTGCCAAGAATCTGTTTTATAGGCCAAAACAACAGGAGTTTCGCCGATGCCCGATCAGTTGTCCAATGCCCAACCGCAGTTCCTGACGGTCGGCGAGGGCGAGGCGGCGCGTGAGATCGCCATGCTTGTCCGCCCGGCGCAGGCCGGCAATGACGCACCGGCGCTCGTCTGGCTGTCCGGCTACCGCTCCGACATGAGCGGCACCAAGGCGGTGGAACTCGATGGGCTGGCGGCGGAACTCGGGCTCGCCTGCATCCGCCTCGATTATTCCGGCCACGGGCTTTCCGGCGGCAGCTTCGGCGACGGCACGATCTCGCGCTGGCTGGAGGAGGCTCTGGCCGTCATCCGCCATGTCGCGCCCGATCGGATCATCCTCGTCGGCTCGTCGATGGGCGGCTGGATCGCGCTCAGGCTGGCGCAGGAACTTGCACGGCAGGGCGGCGTGACGCTCGAAGGCCCGAAGCTCGCAGGGATGGTGCTGATTGCGCCAGCCCCCGATTTCACCTCCGAGCTGATCGAGCCGAACCTGAAGGCCAAGGAGCGCAAGTCGCTTGCCGAGCGCGGCTATTTCGAAGAGCGTTCGCAATACAGCCCGGAACCCAGCATCTATACGCGGGCGCTGATCGAGGACGGCCGAAAGAACCGGGTGCTCGACGGCATCATCGAAACCGGCTGCCCGGTGCACATTCTCCAGGGCATGAAAGACGCCGACGTGCCGCATGCGCATGCGATGAAACTGGTCGAACATCTTCCCGCCGACGACGTGGTGCTGACCTTCGTTCGCGATGGCGACCACCGCCTTTCCCGCCCCGGCGATATCGCGCTTCTCCTGAGTGCCGTCAAAGGCATCATCCGTTCATCAACAAATAGGCAGATGCCCGTTCGAGCGGCAGAGGCGGATAAATTCGCCTGATGCAAGTCCCCCAACCCGTTGCATTTTAACCATATCGGCGGGTCGTAAGGTCCTCCCAAGAAGTAACGATTGACTCTTTTGGGCCCTCTCCATTAACACTTTGTTAATAAATAAGGGCGATGCAAGGAAAGAGCGGGCGTGCGGATCAAGGGTATCTTTGTGGCCATGATGGCCATGTTTGCGATGGCGACGGCCGCCATACCAGCCCCCAGCAGAAATGCTTCCATGGTGACAGGCAATGCCACCTCACAGCCGATCGGGCACTATGATTTCTGTCAGATTCACCGCATTGAATGCGGCGCAAACCGCAACGCCGGCCCCGTTGCCATGACCCTGGGGAAATGGTCGCTCGTGCGTTCGATCAACGCCACGGTCAATCGCACGATCACGCCGATGACCGACAAGGAAATCTACGGCAAGGATGAGGTCTGGGCCTATCCGACCACCGCCGGCGACTGCGAGGATTTCGCGCTGTTGAAGCGCCGCATGCTGATCCAGCGCGGCTTTCCGGCTGCCGATCTACTGATGACCGTCGTGCGCAAGCCGGATGGTGAAGGCCATGCGGTGCTGACGCTGCGCACCGCCGAGGGCGATTTCGTGCTCGACAACCTCGCCGCCGAGGTCAAGCCGTGGTTCGGCACGCCCTATTCCTTCGTCAAGCGCCAGTCGAGCTACAACGCTGGCCGCTGGGTCACCATCGAAAACGGCCGCGACGTCCTGGTCGGCGCGCTGCGGTAAGGTTTGCAATAGAGAATCGGGAAAAGGCCGGCGGTTTTGCCGGCCTTTTTTGTTTTTGCCGGGTGGTTCTTTATACAGGAAGGGCTGCCTTTCGCTTACGCTCAAGGCGTTCGTCGCTACCGCTCCTCACCCCCTCATCTGCCCTGACGGGCATCTTCTCCCCGCTGGGGAGAAGGGGGAGCAAGACGTACTGTCGTCGTTTCGATAGCAAAGGTCTCAAGAAGGGCGAGACGTCGCCATACATCCCTTCTCCCCAGCGGGAGAAGATGCCGGCAGGCAGATGAGGGGGTGAGCGGCGAAGCCGCGAATGCACTGAGCGCAAGCGAAGGGCACGAACCGCTTTTGATGCCGAATATGACGCACCGTCTCCCGGCCCTTCGCTTTGGGCTCAGGGCGTTCGTTGCTGCAATCGATTCACTGGATCGATTGCTCGGGCTATGCCCGACCGCAACTCACCCATTCCCAATCAATATCCCCGCGCCGAGCACCAGGCCGCCGCCCAGCACCACCTGGAAGGCGGCGCGCAGGAAGGGGGTTTCCATGTAGCGGTTCTGGATGAAGGCGATTGCCCAGAGTTCGAAGAACACGACGATGGCGGCAGTGATCGTCGCGGTCCAGAAGTGCGGGATCAGGTAAGGCAGCGCGTGGCCGAGGCCGCCGAGTGCGGTCATGATGCCGCAGGCGAGGCCGCGTTTGACCGGCGAGCCTCTGCCGGAGATCTTGCCGTCGTCATGAGCGGCTTCGGTGAAGCCCATCGAAATGCCGGCGCCGACAGAGGCCGAAAGACCGACGAGAAAGGTCTGCCAGGTATCCTGCGTGGCGAAGGCGGCGGCGAAGATCGGCGCCAGCGTCGAGACCGAGCCGTCCATCAGTCCGGCAAGACCCGGCTGCACATAGGTCAGCACGAATTGCCGATGCACCGTCGCGTCCTCGTCGTGCTTGACGTCTGCGGGCGTATGTTTGTCGCCCAGCATGCGGGCGATATCCTCATGCCCCTGTTCGGCGAGGGCGAGATCGCCGAGAAGCTCGCGCGTCGAGGCGTCCGAAGTGCGCTTGGCCGCCTCGACATAGAAGCGGTAGGCCTGTTCCTCCATTGCCTCGGTTTCCTGCCGCATCGCATCCAGCGAAAGGTTTGCCCTGAGCCAGTCGGGCTTGCGCTCGTAAAAACCCTGCACATGCTCGCGCCGGATCAACGGGATGCGCTCGCCGAAACGCTGGCGATGGATCTCGATCAACGACTTGCGATGGGTATCCTCGACTTCGGCCATGTCCTCGAAGACTTTGGCCGAGGCCGGAAATTCGCGGCGCAGCCTGTCGGCATAGGCAAGATAGATGCGGGCATCGTCTTCCTCGGAGGCAATCCCAAGGGCAAGAATCTCCTGCTCGGACAGCGACTCGAAAGATCGTTTCGAGGATCTGAAAAATCGAGTCAGCATGATTCTCTCCAATTTTTAGAATTATTCTAAATCTAAAGAACGCAGTGATGACGGTCAAGTGCGCGAGCAAGCTGGCTGACAGATTGCCGCAAGCGGCACGGACGACTTTGGCGCGCTGCCATAAACACCTATATGAGAGGGTGCCGCATCACGCGGCGCCGGGGTTTTGGAATGGACAATGACATTCAGGGCCGCCCTGGGCATGTCGCGGCGATCCGCGAAAGGGCGGAGGCCGAGATGCAGGCGATGGGCGTCGACGCGGCCTTCATCGACAGGCTGGTCGAGACCTTTTACGGGCGCGTGCTAACGCATCCCGATCTCGGCCCGGTGTTCGACGCCAGGCTATCCGGGCGCTGGCCGGAGCATATGGCGAAAATGAAGAGCTTCTGGTCGGCCGTTGCCTTCCGCAGCGGCGCGTATGGCGGCAAGCCGGTGCAGGCGCATACGGGTGTCAAGAACCTAACACCCGATCTCTTTCCGAAGTGGCTGTCGCTGTTTGCCGCAACACTCGACGATATCGCCCCGTCACCGGAGGCCAAGGCCTGGTTTATGGCAACGGCGGAGCGGATCGCCAAAAGCCTGACACTGTCGCTGTTCTACAATCCGGCGCTCGACGATCCCGCGCGCAAACCCGCCTAAGAAATCTCAGGCCTTTTCCGCCGAGGCGGTGGCGCCAGCACTGGCCGCCACGACGAGCGCCGTACCCAGCATCTGCAGCGCGGTCATCGGCTGGGCGAGGATCAGAAAGCCGGCGAGCGCGCCGAGCGCCGGTTCGAGGCTCATCAGAATGCCGAAGGATGCCGACGGCATGCGCCGCAGCGCCACCATCTCCAGCGTATAGGGCAGGAGCGGCACGAGGATAGCAAGGCCGAGAACCTCCGCCAGTCCCTCCACCGTGAAGGCGCCCCCTGTCTCGGCAAGGCCAAAAGGGGTTGCGACGAGGCCGGCAACGATCAGCGACATGGAGAGACCTTCCAGCCCCTTGAAGGCAGCACCGACCTTCTTCGTCAGCAGGATATAGACCGCCCATCCCACAGCCGAGCCGAGGGCAAAGAGGACACCAGGGAGATTGCCGACCCAGCCTTCGCCGTCATGGGCGAGGAAGAGAATGCCGGCCGCAGCTATCAACGGCCAGGTAAGCCGCCAGCTCAGGCCATAGCCGAAGACGGCGACCGAGAGCGGCCCGAGGAAATCGATGGCGATCGCCAGGCCGAGCGGCAGCCGCTGGATCGCCGCGAAGAAGCAGAATGTCATGGCAGCCGTCGTCGTGCCGAGCAGCAATGTCGCCCGCCATTGGGCGCCGGTATAACGCAGCAGAGAAGGCCTGACGACGGCGGCAAGGATGATCGCCGCGAAAGCAAGCCGCAGCCAGGTGGCGCCGGCAACGCCATAGGTCGCAATGGCTGACGAAGACAGTGCCGCGCCGACCTGGATCGACGACATCGACATCAGGCACATGGCGACACCGGCCGCCAAACCGCCCGAAGTCGGCGATACGCCCGGCTGCGCAATCAAGGCTGCGCCGTCCGTCCCCCTCTCGATGTTCTTGATGTCCATGTGGCCCCCGATCCTGGCGCGGTTCTAGGCCGAAGACGCGTGAGAACCAAATTCAAACTTTTCATGCCGGGATCAAGAGCGCTGATGCTGAGGCGCCAAGGAACGGCCGGCGAGCCCCTCATCCGCCTGCCGGCACCTTCTCCCCGCTCGCGGGGCGAAGGGGGATCGCCGCAACCTTCCCGTTCCTCTCCCGCCTCTCGCAGGGCACGTCCCCTCTCCCCGTTTTTTACGGGGGTCCGAAGGACGGGTCGAGACGAGTGGCTCGACCCCGGCAGGTTAGGGTGAGGGGCAGCCATCGGCGAGAACCGGCCAAGCAAAAGCTCGTATGCAATATCAGCGACGGCCCGCGAGGATGACCTCTTCGGCGTCTTCGAAGCTCATGTCGAAGACCTTCCTGCCGATGTCGAAGCTGAAGCCCTTGCGGGCGAAAGCCGAAAGCTCTTTCGCCTTTCGCTTTTCGTCGAGTTCGACCCGTCGAAAGGGGCCGAAGGCGCGTTTGCGGGCAAAAATCGCGGCGGCATAGAGATCGTCAGCCTCCTCAAGTGCCACTTCGACCTTGTCGCTGGAGACGCCCTTGGCAGCAAGCTTCTGGGCGATCGCCCGCTTCGATTTACCGCCGCGGACGGCAGAGCGCGTGCTGATCTCCGCATAGGCGTGATCGTCGAGCACCTTGTTGTCATAGGCAAATTTGACAGCGAAATCGGCGACGGCCTTCAGCTGTGCCGCGCTGATACCCTCGAATTTCTCCTTGGCCTTACGGGTGATGGCGTCAAACAGCTGCTTTTCCGTCATCATCCGCCGCTCGAGGCGATAGATAGCGGAGTTGCGCGCCCAACTCAGCATGCGGGATGTCGGAATGTCGGATGGAACGGTCTCGTCGGTCATCGGCAGTGATCAGGCTTCCAGACCTTTGAGGACATTGGCGACGTTGAGGCCGATCTCCGGCACGCCGTAACCACCCTCCATGCAGGCGAGCACCGGCAGGCTGGCGGCTGATATCATCGCGCCCATGCGGGTGAAATCGTCCGAGGTGAGGCTGAAGGAGGAGATCGGGTCGCGCTCGAAAGTATCGACGCCGAGTGCCACGACGATCGCCTCGGCGCCGAAGGTCTTGATGCGGGCCAGCGCATCGGCAAGGGCCGAAGACCAGACATCCCAAGGCGTACCCGGCGGCATCGGATAGTTGCGGTTGGCGCCCGTGCCCTCCCCCTCGCCTTCCTCGTCGGCATGGCCGAGGAAATAAGGAAAGGCATGCATGGGATCGCCATGCAGCGAGGCGGTGAAGACATCGCCTCTGTGATAGAATAGATCCTGCGTGCCGTTGCCATGATGGAAATCGACATCCAGCACCGCGACTTTCCTCGCACCATGATCGAGCAGCCGCTGCGCGGCGACGCCCGAATTGTTGATGAAGCAGTAGCCGCCGAAGAGATCGATGCCGGCATGGTGGCCGGGCGGGCGGCAGAGCGCGAAGGCGAAAGGATTGCCGGCATTCAGCCAGTCGGCGCCCGTGATCGCGCAGCGCATGGAGGCGATCGCCGCCTCGTAGGAGCCTTTGGTGATCGAGGTGTCGGCGGCATTGGCATAGTGGCCGATCGCGCCGACGATATTGTCGGGCACGCGCTGGCTGGTGCGGCGAACGGCGAAGGAATTGGCGATCGCCTCGCCCGTAAAACCGGCCGCCACCCAGCGGTCCCACACGGTGGCAAGAAAATCCAGATAGGCGGGATCATGCACTCTTAGCGCCGTTTCCAACCCGTGCGCATCGGGCGCCACCACGTCGGTAAAGCCCGCCTCCTTGACCGCCGCCAGGATCCATTCGACGCGAAACGGCGCCTCGAAAGGCGTCACCAGCTGGCCGGCATGCAGCTCGGTCCTGGCATCACGCAGCTTGTGATCTTCGGAATAGATGACGCGCATTTCAGTTCCTGCCCTTGATTGACAATGGAGATTTACACGGCTCGGCCCTGACAAAAAAGCGGTGCGTGCCCTTGATCGTCTGGAATAATGACGCCACCTTCGCCGGTGTTTTGAGAACGAGGAAATTTCCCGCATGAAAGTGCTGATGGTCGATGTCGACGGTGTGCTCATTCATGGTCGTCCGACCGACGGGTTGCCGCACTTCGCCTATCTGGAGCGCGATCTCGGGCTGCGCCACGATCTGCTGCAGCAGGAATTCTTCCAGACCTACTGGTGGCGCGATATCATCATCGGCCGCGAGGCGCTGGAACCGCGGCTCGCCGGCGTTCTCGCAAAGATCGCGCCCCACCTCGGCGCCGAAACACTGATCGACTACTGGTTCGAAAACGATTCCCGCCTCGACCGCAATCTGCTCGAAGAACTCGCTGCTCTCAGGCAAAGCGGCATCACTCTCTTGCTGGCGACCAACCAGGAGCATAGGCGGGCACGCTACCTGATGGAGCAGATCGGCCTTAGCGCGCATTTCGACGACATCATCTATTCCGCAGCACTCGGACACAGCAAGCCTTCCCCGGATTTCTTCCGGCTGGCGACCGAGCGTGCCGGCGTGCTGCCCGGCGAGATCGCCTTCATCGACGATATGGCGGCGAATATCGAAGCGGCACGGCAGTTCGGCTGGAATGCCGCGCAATGGACGGCGGGCGCGACGCTCGGCGGCGCGCTTCCCGTCTTCGCCAGGCCGGCATGAGCGAGGCCGGCGCAATCAATTGAGCCGCTTGTAGAACAGGGTGGTGGCGCAGAAGCCGCCTTCCGGCCACAGCGCATAATCCGGAATGACGCCGACGCGCTGCCAGCCCAGGCGCGGATAGATCGCCTCGGCATCGCTGCCGGTTGCCGTGTCGAGCACGAGCAGGGTCTTGCCGCGGCTCGCCGCCTCGCGCTCGGCGGCGTCCATCAGCAGCCGGGCGAGCCCCTTGCCGCGGGCGGAGCGGTGCACCAGCAGCTTCTTCAGGTCGCCGCGATGAGGCTGGTTCGGCATCTGCGCGGCCCCCACCTGCACCGTGCCGACGATCCTGCCGTCGAGTTCAGCGACCAGCAGCAGATTGCCGCCGGTGGCAACGGCATCGGCGACATCACGCCAATAGGGCTCGGCATCTTCAGGCCCATAGGGCTGCATGAAGCCGACGGAGGCGCCGCCCGCGACGCAATCGGCAAGCACCTCCGAAAGTGCCGGAATGGCGGCGCGGGCCTCCTCGGCGGAAAGGGTACGAATAGCAGGCATGCTGTTCTCCTGAATTGAATACTTCTATCGGCCGCCGCGATCGAGCACGACGCAATAGCGCGCCGGCGCGTTGCCCGGATTGTGGAAGACGTGACCCTCGCCGACCGGCATGAAGAGGCAATCGCCCCGGCGCAGCCGGTAGATGGTCTCAGCCGCCGTCATCTCCAACTCGCCGTCGAACAGCCAGATATGCTGCGTCATGCCATGGGCGCTCGCATGCGGGGGAAAGCTGACACGGGCGCCGGCCGGGAATTCGACCTCGACGATATCGACATCGGAAGCCGTGCCCGGCGGTGAAACAGACCGTCTGATATAACCGGTCTCCGGATCGCGCCAGACCTGCTGTTCCTGCCTTCGGGCAAGCGGCGAGGCCTGCCCCTCTTCCGCAAAGAAGGCCGACAGCGACAGGCCGAGTGCTGCGCAGATCCTTGCCAGGAGCGAGGCGGTCGGGCTCGCCTCCGCCCGTTCGATGCGCGAGATCATCGCCCGGCTGACGCCGGAGGCCCCAGCCAGATCATCGAGCGTCAGAGCCTTTTCCTGCCGCAGCGTGCGGATGCGGATGCCGATCGCCTGTTCGAGTTCCAGTTCCATTTTCCAGTCCCATGATTCCACTATAAGAGAAATACAGTATCTGATGATGGAATCAAGTGACTACAAAAAGCGGCCAAACGCGCCTTGCTTTCGCCGCTGCGCCGTCCATATATGGCGGCGTAATCCGAGGAGAGAGCGATGGACGCCAGTACACAGAGCACGGAACTGACAGGGAGCTTCACGGCTGCCGCCTGGGACAGGATCGCGCCCATCATGGCCGAGATCGAGGCGTTGCCATTGCTGCAGCGCCTTTCGGACGGCACGCTCCCGCCTGAGGTTTTCCGGCATTACATCCTGCAGGATGCGCTCTACCTGAAGCATTATGCGCGATGCCTTGCGATCGTTGCGGCCAAAGCGCCCGACAATGCGCAGGTCCTGCGCTTCCTCGGTTCGGCGCAGAAGGCGATCACTGTCGAGCAGGGCTTGCATGCCGGCTTCCTCACCCAGTTCGGCATCACCTCCGCGGATGTCACATCAGCCGAGCCCTCGCCTGCCGGCTTTGCCTATACGAACTTCCTGCTTGCCACCGCCTATCACAGCTCCTACGCGGTGGCGCTGTCCTCCATCCTTCCCTGCTTCTGGATCTACTGGCACGTCGGCGAAGCGATCAAGAACCGGCCTGTTATCGAGGGCAATGCCTTCCAGGCCTGGATCAACACCTATGGCGACCCGCAATTTGCCGCCGGTGCCCGCGAGGTGATCGCACTGACCGACATCGCCGCCCGCGCCGCATCGCCGGTGGAGCGGGCGCAAATGACCGATGTCTTCGTGCGCGCCTCGCAATATGAATGGATGTTCTGGGATTCGGCCTGGCGGCTGGAGACGTGGCCGGTCTGATACGCACCCGACACAGGACGAAATAGCGTAAACAGTGGGATAATTACCGCTTTGCGGCAGGGGGCGGCGCTGCTATATGGCGCGCATGAGCACCAATTCCACCACTCCGCTGTCCCATATCCGCAACTTTTCGATCGTGGCCCATATCGACCACGGCAAATCGACGCTGGCCGACCGCCTGATCCAGACGACGGGCGGCCTTGCCGAGCGCGAAATGTCCGAGCAGGTGCTCGACAATATGGATATCGAGCGCGAGCGCGGCATCACCATCAAGGCCCAGACCGTGCGCCTGCATTACCAGGCGAACAATGGCGAGAAATACATTCTCAACCTGATCGACACGCCCGGCCATGTCGACTTCGCCTATGAAGTCTCGCGGTCGCTGTCGGCCTGCGAAGGTTCGCTGCTCGTCGTCGACGCCAGCCAGGGCGTCGAAGCGCAGACGCTCGCCAACGTCTACCAGGCGATCGACAACAACCACGAGATCGTCACCGTCCTCAACAAGATCGACCTGCCGGCCGCCGAACCCGACCGCATCAAGGAACAGATCGAGGAAGTGATCGGCATCGACGCCTCGGAGGCGGTGCTGATTTCGGCCAAGACCGGCCTCGGCATTCCCGATGTGCTGGAAGCGATCGTCCACAAGCTGCCGGCGCCGAAGAGCCCGGGCGGCGACAAGGCGCCGCTGAAGGCGCTGCTCGTCGACAGCTGGTACGACACCTATCTGGGGGTCATGGTTCTCGTGCGCATCATCGACGGTGTGCTGACCAAGGGCCAGACGGTGCGGATGATGGGCACCGATGCGAAATACCAGGTGGAGCGCGTCGGCGTGCTGACGCCGAAGATGGTCACTGTCGACAGCCTCGGCCCCGGCGAGATCGGTTTCATCACCGCCTCGATCAAGGAAGTGGCCGATACCCGCGTCGGCGATACGATCACCGAGGACAAGCGGCCGACGGCCCAGGCGCTGCCGGGCTTCAAGCCGGCGCAGCCGGTGGTGTTCTGCGGTCTCTTCCCGGTCGATGCCGCCGATTTCGAGGATCTGCGCGCCGCAATGGGCAAGCTTCGCCTCAACGACGCCTCCTTCTCCTTCGAAATGGAATCGTCGGCCGCCCTCGGCTTCGGTTTCCGCTGCGGCTTCCTCGGCCTGCTGCATCTCGAAATCATCCAGGAACGGCTCGAGCGCGAGTTCGACCTCGACCTCATCGCCACAGCACCCTCGGTCGTCTACAAGATGTACATGACCGACGGCACGGAGCGCGAGCTGCACAATCCGGCCGACATGCCCGATGTCGTCAAGATCTCCGAAATCCACGAGCCGTGGATCCGCGCGACGATCCTGACGCCCGACGATTATCTCGGCGGCATCCTGAAGCTCTGCCAGGACCGGCGCGGCATCCAGATCGAGCTTACCTATGTCGGCACGCGCGCAATGCTGACCTACGACCTTCCACTCAACGAAGTCGTCTTCGATTTCTACGACCGGCTGAAGTCGATCTCGAAGGGTTATGCCTCCTTCGACTATATGCTGACCGACCACCGCGAGGGCAACCTCGTGAAGATGTCGATCCTCGTCAACGGCGAACCGGTCGACGCGCTGTCGATGATGGTGCACCGGACGGCGGCCGAAAAGCGCGGCCGCGACATGTGCGAGAAGCTCAAGGAGCTGATCCCGAAGCACATGTTCAAGATCCCGATCCAGGCGGCGATCGGCGGCAACGTCATTGCCCGCGAGACGATCTCGGCACTGCGCAAGGACGTGACCGCGAAATGCTACGGCGGCGACGCCACCCGCAAGCGCAAGCTGCTTGACAAGCAGAAGGCCGGCAAGAAGCGCATGCGCCAGTTCGGCAAGGTGGAGATTCCCCAGGAAGCCTTCATCGCGGCGTTGAAGATGGGCGACGAATAATACTTCTCAACGGAGGCGGTTTGTTTTGCGCCACTCTTCGTACTCTCCGCGGGCATCGTCATGCAGCGGATAGTAGCGCTGCAACAACCCGCCCTCCATAAGCTTCACTCGCGAGAACTCCTCCCAATCGTGATGCTTTTGCGACTCTTCGATTACCTTCGAGGCCATTGCGACTGGAAGCACCACCACCCCGTCATCGTCGGCGACGATGATGTCGCCGGGGATTACCGTGACACCGCCGCAGGCAATCGGAACGTTGACGGCATTGGGATAAATGCTGGTCTGCACATGGTAGTTGGGAGTCCAGCCACGTAGCCATAGGGGGAGATCCAGCTTCTCGACATTGGGCCGATCACGCATGCACCCGTCGATTACGATGCCAGCGCCGCCTCTGCCTTTGAAATAGGTCGACATCATATCGCCGAAGACGCCCGAGCTCATGTCGCCGCGCGCGTCGACCACGACCACATCGCCCTCCTGCGCGTGATAGAGCACGTGCCGGTGCAACTGCGTCTCCGGATCGGCATATTCTCCCTCGGTGAAGAGGTCCGGCCGCTGCGGCATGAACTGGAGCGTCAGCGCCGGCCCGACGATCGACTTCCCGCGGTTCTGCGCCACGGGACCGACCATGTGCGGATTGCGGAAGCCCATGTGGCCAAGCGTGCCTGAAACCGTCGCGGCGCCGATTTCCTTCAGTGAGTCGATCAGGTCTTTGGGCGGTCGCGTAATGTCGGGAGTATGCGTCATTTGAGGCTCCGGTGGATGAAACTACCAGTTCGTAACAGAACCGTCGCGGCGCTTCAGGTGAGGCGCTTCCCAGAAACGAAAGCTCTCCGCCTTGACCGCCTCTTCGTTGACCTCGACGCCGAGCCCCGGCAGATCGCTGACCGGATAGTCGGGGCCGTCGAGCCGTGGCTGCACGGGGAAGAAGTCGGAATTATCGAAGCCGAGCTTTGCTTCGGGTGCCCTGGTCTCGAGCCAGGCGAAATTCGGTACCGCGGCGGCGAGATGGATGGTCGCGGCCGTGCAGACCGGGCCAAGGGGATTGTGGGGCATCAGGTCGACATAATGCGCCTCGCTCCAACCGGCGACCTTCATCGCTTCGGTGAGCCCGCCGACATTGCAAACGTCGAGCCGGTTGAACTGGTGGATACCACGCTCGACGTAGGGCAGGAATTGCCACTTGCTGGCAAATTCCTCGCCGATGGCGAAGGGGATGTCGGTCATCGTGCGCAGGGATTCGTAGGCCTCGGGTGTTTCATCTCGTATCGGCTCCTCGAGGAAATCAAGCACGCCACGGCCGAGCTTGTTACAGAAGCTCGCCGCCTCTGCCACCGACAGCCGATGATGATAGTCGATGCCGAGGACGACCTCGTCGCCCAGCGCCTCACGCGCCTTATTCAGCATGCTTGCGGAAGCGCCGATCGATTCGCGCGGCTCAAAGATGTCCTTGCTGTTTTGCCCGATGGGAAAGAAGCGGATCGCCTGCCACCCCTGTGCGCGTAGTTCGCGGGCTCGTTCGATGGCAACATCGCCTTCGGCTTCGTCACCGGTCGAGGCGAAGGTAGGAATGCGGTCGCGCTGCTTGCCGCCCAGCAGGTCGTAGGCCGGCACCCCCAGTGCCTTGCCCTTGATGTCGTGAAGGGCAAGGTCTATGGCGGAAATCGCCGCCTGCAGAACGCGCCCGCCTTCGAAGTATTGACTGCGATACACTTCTTGCCAGATCCGACCAATCTGCATCGGGTCGCGGCCGATGAGAAACTCGCGATAGTGCTCGATCGCGCCGGCCACGGCCTTCTCGCGACCGCTCAAGCCGCTCTCGCCCCATCCGAAGATGCCGTTGTCGGTCTCGACCTTGACCAGCATCTGGTTGCGTGTTCCTACCCATACTGGATAGGGCTTGATAGCGGTGATTTTAAGCTTCGTAGTCATCCACACCCTCGTTCCAGACGCATCGGCTTTGAGTCAGTTGGCCATGAGGGCCATTTCTGTTTCGCCGTCGAACAGATGCATCCGCTCCTGGTCGAACTCGAGCCAAATCTTTTCGTCCGGTGCGACGGCAATGGTCGGCGGCACGCTGACGTTGACGATGGCGCCAGACAGGAACGCCTGTACGAAGGTGACGTCTCCGGTCGGCTCCACCGTATAGGCCTTGGCAGGAATGCTTCCTGGCACCGCACTCTTGTGCAGCTTGATCGCCGAGTGACGTGCGCCGAGCACGACTTTCTTGGTGGTTGCTCTCGCGACCTTCTGGGCGTTTTCTGGCGAGAGCTCGAGGCGCCAGCCCTCCGCGCTGGTCAAAACAGTATTGCCGCTTGCCGTTGATGCCTCCAGCGGAACAAGGCTCATCGCCGGGCTGCCGACGAAGCTGGCAACGAACATGTTCACCGGATGGGCAAAGACCTGCGCCGGTGAATCGTATTGCTGCAGGTAGCCGCCGTTCATCACCGCCATCCTGTCGGCCATGGTCACGGCTTCGAGCTGGTCGTGCGTCACATAGATGATCGTTGCCTTGAGGTCCTGGTGGAAGCGCTTGATCTCCGAGCGCATCTGCACGCGCAGCTTCGCGTCGAGGTTGGAGAGTGGTTCATCCATCAGGAATACCGCCGGATCGCGAACGAGGGCGCGGCCCAGGGCCACACGCTGCTGTTGCCCGCCCGAAAGTTCGCGCGGCTTGCGCTCGAGCAGCTGCGTCATGTCGAGCACGCGCGCTGCTTCCTTGACCTTCTTGTCGATCTCGTCCCTTGGCAGTTTGCGCATCTGCAGCGGGAACGCCAGATTTTTATAGACCGATTTTTGCGGATAGAGCGCGTAGTTCTGGAACACCATTGCGATGTCCCGGTCCTTAGGGTCGAGGTCGTTGACCACCCGGTCCCCGATGACGATGTCGCCCGATGTGATGGGGATCAGCCCCGCTACAAGATTGAGCGTGGTTGTTTTGCCGCAGCCTGAAGGGCCGACGAGCGCAACGAATTCGCCGTCATTGACCGTCAGCGAAACATCGTTGACAGCTTTGAAGCTGCCATAGGTCTTGACAAGATCTTTGAGGACCACGTGGGCCACCGGCAACTCCCTAGTGTTTAACTGCGCCTTCCGTAAGGGCGCGTACGAAGTATCGTTGCAGGACGAGGAACAGGACCACGACGGGCACGCTCATCATAAAGCTGGCCGCCATCAGGCCCGGAAAGTCCGTCGTATTCTCGGAGAAGAAGCGCTGGATGCCGACCGGCAGTGTCAACTGCTCGTTCTTGGAGAGGAAGGTGTAGGCGTAGATGTACTCGTTCCACGCGCCGATGAAGGAATAGATCGCCGTGGCGATGATTCCTGGCGCCGAGAGCGGCATCACGATCAGGAGAAAGGCCTGGAACCGCGTCGCACCGTCGATGCGCGCCGCCTGCTCGAGCTGCACCGGGATGTTATCGTAGAAGCCTTTGAGGAGCCAGATCGCCAGCGGCAGGCCGAATGTGAGGTAGGTGAGAACGAGCGACCCATGCGTGTTCACCAGCCCGATCGCCCGCATCAGGATGAAGAGCGGCACGAGAAAGATCACCGCCGGGAACATATTGCGAAGCAAGACGGCGAAGAACAGAAAGTTCCGGCCCGGGAAGGTGAAACGCGAAAACGCGTAGGCCGCAGGAACCGCCACGATCACCGAAAGGATGGTCGTGGCCGTGGAGACGAAAAGGCTGTTCCAGAAGAAACGAAGGAAGTCCTGGCCGACGCTGTTTTGCGGATCGAGCAGCTTCTGGTAGCTGTCAAGGGTGGGTTGGTCAGGCCACCATTGCGGCGGGAATTGCAAGGCCGCGAAGCCGGACTTGATCGAGGTGATCAGCATCCAGATCATCGGCAACGCGGTGTAAAGCAGCATGAACGCGAGAAAGATGCGTCCGCCCCATCGCCATCCGTCGATGCGCATACGGCGACGGGCCTGGCCTCGAGAAGCAGTCTCGGCAATCGTGCTCATGCGCTCCCATCCTTCCGCTCGTTGCCGCTTAGCGCACGGACGTAGAAGTAGCCGAGCGACATCAGGATCAGAAACAGCAGCACCGAATAGGCCGATGCCACACCCCAGCGCTGGCGGCCGAAGGCGAGCTCATAAATGTGGGTGATCCAGATATGCGATGCGTTCGACGGCCCGCCGCCGGTCATGATCCAGGGGATGATGAAAGAGTTGAAGTTGGCCACAGCCAGCAGAAGGATCGTCACAGTCGAGACGTTTCTCAAGTGCGGGAAGGTGACGTGCCAGAACCGCTGCCATGCATTGGCTCCGTCGACTTTTGCGGCGCGCAGCAACTGGTCGGGAACCGTCTGCAGGCCAGCCATCATCATGATCATGGCGAACGGAAACTCTCGCCAGATATTCACGACGATCAGCGACGGCAGCACTGTGCTGACGCTGTCGATGAAATTCGGCGGCCGGTCCGCCAATCCGAGGCCGACCAGCACCGCGCCGATGATCCCAAAGTCCGAATGGTAGATCCATTTCCAGATATAGGACGCGGCGACCGCGCTGATGACCCAGGGAATGATCAGGATGGCGCGCAGGACGCCGCGGCCGACAAAGTCACGATGAAGTGCGAGGGCGCAACCGAACCCCAGGACAAACGCGATGATGGTCGATCCCAATGTCCAGATAAGAGTGTTCGAGGTAACCGTCCAGAACACCGGGCTTTTGAGGATGGAAGTGTAGTTGTCGAAACCTACGAAAATCTTGTCCCGAAGCTGCAGGCCGGGCGGTGTATTGAAGAACGACAGCTCGATCGTGTAATAGATAGGATAGGCTATGACGATGAGCATGACGGCGATCGCAGGAAGCACGTACGCGTAGTCAGCGCGATGCTCCCAGATCTTTCGTAGCACTCCGGACCTACGAGGTTGCAGTCGTCGGGGAACCTCGGCCTTCGCAGTCAAGATCGTCACTGTGCAGAGCCCTCATCCTTGGGAACGAAACCGGCTGCGATCGATGCGCAGCCGGTCAGATCGTCGGACTTGGACTAGAGCCCACCGTCCATCAGGTCTTTGACCTTCTTGGCCGCGTCGTCCGCTGCCTGGTCGACGGTCATGGCTCCGGTCAGGGCATTCTGCAGCATGTCCGGGACGATGATATTCATGATCTCGGGGGACTGCGGCAGCGCCGGGAACGGGATGCCGTATGGCAGCATCGAGGTCGTGACATCAAGGAACTTGATGTTGTCCAGACGCTCCTTCATCCATTTGGTCTTGAAGCCGTTAAGGTTTCCCGGGTTCGAGCCGGCATAGGCCATCTTCAGCGACCATTCGGGGCTCGTCCACATGCAGATGATAGCCTTTGCAGCCGGCTCGTCTACCTTGCCGCCCTCGACATACTCGGGTTTCAGGATGTGAATGTTCGAGCCGCCAAACACGACGGCACGCTTGCCGTCGGGGCCAGTCGGAATCAGACCGTAGCGCATGTTGTCGATGACGGTCTGCGCCTTGTCCTTGTCGGGGCCTGTCGCCTTCTTCTGCAGGTCGAGCATGACATTGTAGTCGGAGGGGTGCGAGACCATCATGCCGAGCTGGCCAGCGAGGAAGAGAGGCTGGTTATCTGCCTGCTGGTTGGTGAGTGCCGAAACCGGAACCGACTTGTCGCGAACATACATATCGTACGAGGCTTGCAGCGCCGCCTTGCTCTGCGGGCTATTGAGCTCGACCTGCTTATAGCTCGGGTTCGCGGTGGCTTCGTCGAAGACGCCGCCGCCATAGGCCCACAGCTGCGGCATGAAGCGGTACGGCGTGTTGCCGGCATTCTTGCGAGCCACGAGGCCGTAACCGGCAATGCCGAGCTTGTCGTGGATCTGCTTGGAATACTTGACGACGTCGTCCCAGGTTGCCGGAGCCTTGTCCGGATCGAGACCTGCGCGCTTGAAGACGTCGGCGTTCCAGATGAACGCCATCGTTTCATTGTTGGTTGGAAGCCCGTAGGTTACCCCCTCCCAGGTCACGGCCTTCATTGCGCCAGGCCAGAAGTCCTCGGTCGAATACCCTATATCCTCGGGTTTGAGCGGCTGCAGATAGCCCTTTGAGGCGAACTCGGTGCCACCCAGGATTTGCAGGCGGACCGCCATGGGCGCTGCATTGCCCAGGAGCGCGGTCCGGAACTTGTCCAGAAGGTCGTTATAGGTGAGGGCTTGTTCCTCAAGCTGGATGTTTGGATAGGTTTTGCGGAAGGTCTCGAAGAACTCCTTGTAATACTGGCGCAGGAGGTCGGGGTCGCCCTCGAACACGCCCTGATACCAGAAAGTCAGTCGCCCCTTGTAGTCGAGCGGGGTGACCTTGGCGCAATCGCCCGCCGTGTCAAAATCCTGTGTGCCGGCAATGGAGCGCACATATTCCGGCGACCACTGGTTCAAGTCGACCGGCGGCGCACCCAGCGCCGACGCGGACATCAGCGATACCATCAAAGCAGTGGAGACAGTGCCGCGCAGGACGGCACCGCCGAGTGAAATCCTCGTCATAGGGTATCCTCCAGGTTCTCCCATGCCGCTCTGCGTCGAGGCGAGCGGTCGTTCCTCCCGGTCGCGGGGCTTTCCACCCAATGTATCCCTTTGACCTTATCGTACGTTTTCAGATCGTGGATTGCCTGTCAACTAGCGAAATCGTACATTGTTTACCGAAACATCGCGTGATATCCGAGCAATGTATGTATTGATTGGGGACAGCCTTGGCCGAAACAAGCGATTTTAAAGCACAGCCACCCGAAGGAATCGACGCTATCGGGGCCTCCAGCGAGGGTGCCTCGCTTTATCAGCTGATCAGGGAAGACATCATCGAAGGGCGGCTCGCTGCCAATGAACGGCTTGTGGTCACCGATCTCGCCCGGCGCCACGGCACTTCGACCAACCCCGTACGCGAGGCTCTGCAACTGTTGCGCGGGGAGGGCTTTGTCACCTTAGTTCCCAACCGCGGAGCGCGCGTGCGGCCCATAGATCAGGATTTTGTTCGCGACATCTACGAGATCGGAGTCTTGATCGAGCCGGCACTGACGCGATGGTTCGTGAATATGGCCACCGTCGAGGACATTGCTGAACTCGAACGCATCCAAGGCCTGATTGAAGAGAACGACTTCGCCGATACGTTGAGGCACAGCGAGCTGGACACCGCCTTTCACACCGTCATGTACCAAAAGCACTACAACCGCCATGCCGCCGAGCTTTGGTGGAAGCATCGCGAAGTGCTTCGAGCCGTGAGCCGGCGGTTCAACTTCACGCTCGCCCGGCGTGCCGCGATCCTTAGCGAGCATCGCGAGCTCATCGCGCATGTAAAAGCGGGAAATGCGAACGAGGCAGCCGAACTCATTGCACGCCACGTCGAGGGCTCCGGCCGGCACATCCTCGAACACATGCGTGCGCGCAGCGCCGCTCGGGCAGGATAGAATACAGGGCCAGCAATATCGTTATCCCGATCACTTCAGCAAAGGCAGTTGAGATGAAAATCACCAGCGTTCGGCCGTGGCTCATCAGATCCGATGCTTCTTATTGGGGAGAGTTTCTGTTCGTCGAAGTGACGACCGACGAGGGGGTGAGCGGCTGGGGAGAGATCACCACCACGACAAGGCTCGCCAATCGCGCCCTCTGCACGATCCTGCGGCAGATCGGTGCCGCTGTGACAGGCGAGGACCCGGCGCGTATCGAGTATCTGTGGCACAAGATATTCCGCAGCTTCACCTACATGGGCAGTCGCGGCGCCGCAGTCGAATGCGTGAGCGCCATTGACATAGCCCTCTGGGACATCCGTGGCAAAGTCCTTGGTAAGCCGATTTATGAGCTCTTGGGCGGACCGGTGCGCGACGAAATTTCGCTCTACACCCATCCCGACCAGCGCAAGTTTACCAGCAAGGAGGCTGTGGTCCGGGAAATTCGAGACATCGTCGAGTCGGGCCACACTGCGCTCAAGTTCGATCCTTTCCCCCACCAGGGCCGCATCGCCGATGGACAGGCTCGCGAGCAGCGGGATGGTTACCTCGATGGCAGCATGACCCGCAAGGATGAGCGTGAGGCCGCCGAACTCACCGCCCTGATCCGCGAAACAGCGGGCTCTGATGTCGATATCCTCATCGATGCGCATGGCCGGTTCGACGTTCCCACCGCCATTCGCCTCTGTCGGAGCCTCGAGGAAGCCGGTCAGATCGACTGGTTCGAGGAGCCCTGTCCGCCTGAGAGCCTCAACGCCCTCAAGCAGGTCCGTGAGAAGGTCAGCGCCGCTATATCCTGGGGCGAGCGCGGCCACACGAAATGGGATTTCGTGCCGGTGCTCGAAAACAAGCTCGCCGACTACATCATGCCTGATGTCACCTGGACCGGCGGCATTACCGAACTCAAGAAGATTTCTGCCCTGTGCGAAGCCTACTACATCCCGGTCTCGCCGCATGACGCCGCAGGGCCGATCAACGTGGTTGCGGGAGCGCAGGTGATGATGACCGTTCCTAATTTCTACAAACTTGAAACGTCGGAGTGGAACCTGGGCAAATACGATCACCTCATCGACAGACCACTCGATGTTTCGAACGGCAGCCTTAAGCTTACGCCCAAGCCTGGTCTCGGCGTCGAAATGAACCGCGACTACCTTCAAAACCACGAGATAGAGCTGGATTAGCGACGCTCTATGCCGCCGCAGCCGCGCGCGGCGACGAACCCCGCCGACAGAACGAGGATAAATCATGCCAGAGGCAGATGGAGCCGACGAGGCGCTCAATCGGGTGAACACGCATTCCAAGCCATCCGACCTTCGCATTACCGACATGCGGGTCGCCGAAATTGTCGGCGCGCCGTTCACCTCGGTGCTGCTCAAGATTTACACCAACCAGGGCATCGTCGGGCTTGGCGAGGTGCGCGACGGCGCCAGCGCCACCTACGCGCTGCTGCTGAAAAGCCGGTTGCTTGGCGAGAACCCTTGCAACATCGATCGACTGTTTCGCCGGATCAAGCAGTTCGGCGGGCACGGCCGGCAAGGCGGCGGCGTATCGGCGGTTGAAATCGCATTGTGGGATCTTGCCGGCAAGGCCTATGGCGTCCCTATCTACCAGATGCTCGGCGGCCGGTTTCGGGAGAAAGTGCGCGTCTACTGTGACACTGATGCCACCGTGCCGAGCGGCACCGAGACCGGCAGGCGCCTCAAGCAGCGCATGGAGCTCGGCTTCACTTTCCTCAAGATGGATTTGGGATTGATGCAGATTGCGGATGTGCCCGGTGCGGTCGTGTCTCCTGCCGGCTCACTTGAAGGGTACCGCGACCATCCCGGCCGCGGCCCGCTGAAGACCATTGAAGAGCGGCGCGTCCGCAACGCTGCATACGATTTGCATAACGTCCCGCACCCGTTTACCGGCCTGCACTTTTCCGACAAGGGCCTCGACTTCCTTGAGCAATACATTGCCGAGGTTCGTGAGGTCATCGGCATGGATGTGCCGCTCGCCATCGACCATATCGGCCATATTTCAGTGCAGAACGGCATTCGCCTTGCCAGGCGCATTGAAAAATACGTGCCAGCCTGGCTCGAGGACGTGATCCCGTGGCAATATAGCGAGCAATACCGACAATTGCAGGACTCCACCACGGTGCCGATCTGCACCGGCGAGGACATATACCTCAAGGAGGGCTTCGAGCCTCTGCTCAAGAGCGGCGGCGTCTCCATTATCCACCCGGACCTGCTCACCAGTGGGGGCATCCTCGAGACCAAGAAGATCGGAGATATGGGCCAGGACCATGGTGTCGCCATGGCTATCCACATGGCAGAAAGTCCAATCGCCGCAATGGCCGCCGCACATGTGGCGACCGCGACCGAAAATTTCATGGCGCTCGAATACCACTCCGCCGATGTCGACTGGTGGGACGATATCGTCACCGGCCTTCCCAAGCCGCTGGTGAAGGACGGCTTCATCACTGTTCCGGACAAGCCGGGCCTGGGGATTGACGACGTCGTCGACGAGGTGATCTCGCAGCATCTGCAGCCGGGTGTCACCGGCATCTGGCAGCCCACGGATCACTGGGACGATGAATATTCCTGGGATCGCACCTGGAGCTGAGGCGAAAAGGAACGAAGATGAAGATCACCGATCTGCGCTGCGCCGTTATCGGCAAACACCCGATCGTCCGCATCGTTACGGACGAGGGCCTCTATGGCTTGGGTGAAGTCGAATTCACCAAGTCCTACCTCAAACCCTTTGTGCTGCATTTCCGCGAAGCGCTGATCGGCGAGGACCCGACCGACGTCGAGAGAGTGATGCTGAAGATCCGCCAACGCGGCTCTTTCAAGCCGTACGGCGCGGCGGTGAGCGCTATCGAGCACGCGCTGTGGGATATTGCCGGCAAGGCCGCGGGGGTGCCCGTCTATAAACTGCTCGGCGGCAAGGTGCGGGACAAGGTGCGCGTCTACAATGGCTCGATTCGCCAGAAACGCACGGGCGACCGGCCGGAGGATTACGCCGCTGACGTCAAATGGATGATGGAGCAGCCGCAGAACTTCTTCATGGTCAAGCAAGGAATCTCCTTCCACTCCAACATGAAGGACACCATCGAGGACTTCCACTACGGCGTGACGCAGAAGAAGGCCGGCTATCACGGCGCCATGGATCAGGGCGCAATCAGCGAGCGCGGTTTCAATCACATGCTCGACTGCGTGATCGCGATGAAGGAAGTGCTGGGCGACAAAGTCAGCCTGGCGCTCGACTGCGGCCCGGGCTGGATGCTGCCCGATGCGATCAAGTTCGCTCGCGCGGTCGAGAAGTACAATTTGATGTGGCTCGAGGACATGCTGACTGGCGACTACGTGCCATGGGTCAATCCGCAGGCCTATCGGGAACTGACAACCTCCACCTCGACGCCAATCCACACCGGTGAGCAGATCTACCTGCGGCACAATTTCAAGGAACTGATCGAGACGCAGGCGGTGCGCGTCATCGGCCCCGATCCAGCCGATATTGGCGGCATTGCCGAGCTCAAATGGGTCGCCGAGCACGCCTACATGCACTCGATCCTGATGGCACCGCACGGCGTCGCTAACGGCCTGCTGGGCCTCGGCGCGTTGATCAATGTCTGCGCCACCTTGCCGGCAAATTACATCGCGTTCGAATATCCGAGCGCCTCCGATCCCTGGTGGGAGGATCTGGTAATCGGCTTGCCGCCGCAGATTGTGAAGGACAGCATGGTGGACCTACTGGAAACGCCGGGGCTGGGCCTCGATATCGACGCCGAAGCGGCCAGGAGATATCTCAGAGAAGAGGATGTGGGCTTCTTCGACTGAACCTCTCTGCGCCTGCACAACATGAATCGTCTACGCAATTACTGTCCGGAATGACACGTTTCGGGTCATGCATCATACAAGCGCTTTCTCTTCCAGGGCGTCTGAGATCAACTTCGCGCCATATACTCCTTCACCAGTCCCTCATACGCGTCCATCTCAGGCAGCGCTTCGTAGCTATATATCGCCCCGGTCTCGGCGAATGACAGTTTCTCGCTCGTCCATGTCTCGATGAAGGGCGTGAACCAGCTGGGGTCGTCGAGCATGGTCGCGCGCAGATTGACGAACCAGTCCATGGCTTCCGGCCGGGTGAACATCCAGCTCATGCAATGCGGGCAGAAATAGTGCTTCGTGACGCCATGCAGGCCGCCGATGACCGGCTCGCCCTGTAGCACCTCAAAGCCTTCGCTGGGGATGGCCGCACTCAGCGAATAGGCGCTTGATGTCATCCTCTGGCACCCCGTGCAATGGCAGGCCATGGTGAGCAGCGGCGGGGCACTGATCTTCAGCCGCACCCGGCCGCAACGGCAGCCGCCTTCCATGGGTAAAGTTCGCTCGCTCATGATGTCCTCCCGTTTTTGCCTTCTGATCTAGCGGAGCTTTCGTCGCTGTCGAGGTGCGAGGTCATCGCGGAATGGCGGCCTTGCCGGCGTTATCGGATGCAGGCCGGATTGCCGACCATGGTAGCGCCGGCCGGCACATCCCTGGTCACCACCGCACCGGCGCCGACGATCGCACCGTCGCCGATGGTGATGCCGCCGAGGACGATGGCGCTGCCGCCGATCCAGACATCGCTGCCGATGGTGACCGGCCGGGCGATCTCGATGCCTGTGCTGCGCAGTGCCGGATCCTTGTGATGCTCGGCGCAATAGATCTGCACGCCGGGGCCGAACATGCTGCGGTCGCCGATGGTCACCCGGCCGGAATCGAGGATGGTGCAGCCGGCATTGAAATAGACGCGCTCGCCAAGAGTGATATTGATGCCGTAGGAGCAGTGAAACGGCGCTTCTATGAAGATATCGGGTGCGGACTGCGCAAAAAGCGCCCTCAGGGTCGGTGCGACGGCGCCGCGCTCATCCGGCGGCAGCGTGTTATGCGCGTGGACCGCGGCACGCGCCTGCCGGCGCAAGAGATCGAGCTCGTCATCGAGACAGCAATACCATTCGCCTGCCGCCATCTTTTCGCGTTCGCTCGCCGGCATCGCATCACCCCTCACGCCGAGGCCTGCGACAGCATTTCGACCTCTTGCCGATCGATCAGGCTGACCCAGGCGCGCGCGATGGCAAGGCCCGCGGCATCGGCGGCACCGGCGTGTCTTGCTGCCAGTTCGGCATGGTTCTCCAGCCAGCCCGGCGCAATGCGCGCGATCGTGTCGGGAAATTCGGCCTTCCATTGCTCGACGACCGCTGAATTGGCCTCGAAATGGAACTGGGTGCCATAAACGGCGCGGCCGATACGAAAGGCCTGGTTCTCGGCAACAGGGCTCGAGGCAAGACGCACGGCGCCCTCAGGCAGGGAGAACGTATCGGCATGCCATTCGAAGATGGTGAACTCGCCGCCAAGCGCCGACAGCAGCGGATCGGCCCGGCCTTCACCGGTGACGCCGATCTCGTGCCAGCCGAATTCGCGGGCGGCGCCCAAGAGATTCTCGGCGCCATAGGCGCGGGCGAGGATCTGGCTGCCGAGGCAGATGCCGAGCACGGCCTTGCCGGCATCGCCGAAGCGGCGCGTGAGCCGGACGAGCTCCGGCAGATAGGGATGCGTTTCGTCATCCAGCGCGCTCTGCTCGCCGCCGAGCACGACCAACGCGTCATGGCCGGATATGTCTCGCGGCAGGATGCCGTCCTGCCACACCCGGAACCACTCGATCTCTGCTCCTGCCTCGTCGAGGGCCGCGGCAAGTGCACCAAGGCCGGTATTCCGCATGTTTTCGATGACTGCGACGCGCATAGGCTCTTCCTGGTATGGCCGACCACGGGAAGAGACCATGCCGGAGGACGGCGCGCAAGACGCTTGTGCGAAGCGATTGCGCGGACGCGCCACAGGGCTTAAATCTCAGCAAACGAAAGGACATCACCATGACCGAAAAAGCCCGTGTCACGATCCTCTACTGCACCCAGTGCAACTGGCTGCTGCGCGCCAGCTGGATGGCGCAGGAACTGCTGCACACCTTTTCCGACAGCCTCGGTGAGGTGGCGCTGATCCCCGCCACCGGCGGCAATTTCGAGATCCGCGTCAATGGCGATCTGATCTGGGAGCGCAAGCGCGACGGCGGCTTTCCCGGGCCGAAGGAGCTGAAACAGCGGGTCCGCGACATCGTCGAGCCCGGTCGCGATCTCGGCCATGTCGACCGCGCCTCGCTGGAAAGCTGACGGCTCAGCGATAGGGCGAGCGGCAGGTCTTGTAGATGCCCTCATAAGTGAGGAAACGATCGGTCCTCGGATTGTAGGAACGGTACTCGTTGCTGCACCAGGCGGCATGGCTGTTCATGTCGCGCGGCTTCGGCTGCACCCTTTGCACCGGCGGCGGATCATAGGTCAGCTGCGGCCGGCCAGCAGCACCCGGCTGGTAATAAGTCGGCCCCGTCGCGCCGCGCGGCCGGTAGTTCGGCTGGACATAGGCGGGACGATGCCATTGCTGCGGCCCGAAACCGAAGCAGCCGCGAAAATCGCAAAGCGTCGATCCGGTGTTGAGCGGCCCGACCCCCGGCTTGCCGAGCTTCAACGAATCAGCCTCGGCGACTGCAGGCGTGAGAATGGCGAGAAGGCCGGCGAGCAATAGCGTGCGAGGAGCGGGCATGAGGCATTCCTTTCGATATTTCCTCTATATAGGGCGGACCAGCCGGAGCGCTATGCCCGCCTTGGGCCACTCCCGCCCATGTGATCGGCAGCTTTCTCGCCAAGTGTCAGAAAAACTTCAAAAACCCAGTTGACAGTCAGGAGCCACCCCCTTACATCGCTCTCCGTCGCCCAGATGGCGGAATTGGTAGACGCGCCAGCTTCAGGTGCTGGTACCCGAAAGGGTGTGGAGGTTCGAGTCCTCTTCTGGGCACCATTCCATTCTTGATCGCTACCAAGATCAAGGAGTTAAGCCTTTCCAGCTAAGTTATGCATTGGTGCCTTGTAGCAAAGGCCAGCCACGATGCGCTTGAGGCTGTTCACTCGATAGCTCCCAAGAACTCTCCGAAATCCAGATTTCTGGACGCTTATTCCCACAGCTCTCGATAGCGGCCTCCATTGACTCCCTCACCCCCAAATGCGAACATATAGCGAACATAATGGAGTCTTGCGATGATCCGATACGCCACGTCCGCAGCCGGTAACCCCCAGCCGCCAAAGGCGCGCGAGGTGTCGGCTACCGAGCCGGCCGTTGAAATGCCTCCCTCCAGGTCGGTCGTTGAGGTGACCTCTGCCGGTGCGGTGCTTGCTGCCTCCCCGCTGCTTCCCAGCGCCGAGTCAGACGAGCTAGGCTCCGACACTCTGCCGAAGACCACCAAACGACCACGCCGTGCGGCAACAAAACGTAAGGCTAAGGTCGCCGAGGCAGACGACACTCCACTCCAGCTCAGTCTGGAGGCTTAGCCGCACGATCCGGCCAAGGTATGGCGGCAGCGAACTCCCACCATAGTCTATATAGCACTTCGGAAATCCGAAATTGGCTGCGGGCCTGAAATCATTGGATGTTTCTCCAGGATGACACCCCGCGAAAGGCGGCGAATTTCGGAATCCCGAAGCGGGGAATTTCGGGATTCCGAAGTGGGATTTTTTTCTTCGGGCCGACGCGCCGGGCCTTTGCCGGGGGCAATCGGCCGGCAGTATCTGACGCTTTCCTATCAGGATCAGCCGCTTTCTGTTCGGATCAATCGCGCCCGCTTGGCTCCCTCGCAAAACTGGAAGGACGTGCCCTTCGGCCAAACGGGATGTCCCGAATGGCACGTTGTTCCATTGCTCAACGCACGGCCTGCGAAACGCGCGGCTGCCCGTTCCGACACTCCCGCAAGCCTCGCACAAGAACGAAATCGGATACCGGGGCAAGGATGAACATACGGCCGTTCCGCCTGTAAAGAGCCCGGGCGGCTCTGTGGGTGGTCGGGAAACCTGACTAGACACTCTGGAGTTCGCTTGGGATGAAAGTCGTAATTCTCGCCGGTGGCCTTGGCTCTCGTCTTGCCGAGGAGACCAGTATCCGACCCAAGCCTCTGGTCGAAATAGGCGGCATGCCGATCCTCTGGCACATCATGAGCATCTATGCCCATCATGGGCTCGATAATTTCATCATCTGCGCCGGCTACAAGGGCTACATGATCAAGGAATATTTCGTAAACCTTGTTCTGCACCACAACGACATCACCGTCGACCTCGCCTCCAACAGCATCAATTATCACGGCGGCACGCGGCCGAACTGGCGCGTGACTGTGGTCGATACCGGCATACATTCGATGACCGGCGGGCGTATTGCGCGCATTCGCGACCACCTGACACCCGGCGAGCCTTTCTGCATGACCTATGGTGATGGCGTCGGCGATATCGATATTGCCGCCGAACTCGCCTTCCATCGCGATCATGGCCTGAAGGCAACCATGTGCGCGGTGACGCCGCCTGGCCGCTTCGGCGCCACCAACATCGAAAATGACATGGTGACCGCCTTCATCGAGAAGCCGAAGGGCGACGGTCAGCGGATCAACGGCGGCTTCTTCGTTCTCGACCCCTCGGTCATCGATCTCATTGGCGGAGACGAGACGATATGGGAGGCCGGCCCGCTGGAATGGCTGGCGGCGAACAAGCAGCTTGCAGCCTTCCGTCACGACGGTTTCTGGCAGCCGATGGACACGCTTCGCGAACGCCACCAGCTCGAAGAACTCTGGAGCTCCGGAAAGGCGCCGTGGAAAATATGGGCCTAACGAACTTCTGGAAGGGCAGGCGCGTGTTCCTGACCGGACATACCGGATTCAAAGGATCCTGGCTTTCTCTCTGGTTGGAAAAGCTCGGAGCAGAGGTGACGGCGGTCTCGCTGGAGCCCGAAACCAATCCTTCCCTCTATTTGCGGCTTTCGCCTTGGAACGGGCAGGGTCATCATATCGCCGACATCCGCGACGCGGTGGCGTTCAAGCAGCGGCTCATCGCTTTCGAGCCCGAAATCGTTATTCACATGGCAGCGCAGGCCTTGGTGCGGCGTTCATACGAAAATCCTGGCGAAACCTTCGCGACCAATGTGATGGGAACGGCGAACGTGCTCGATGCGGTGCGAGAAACGCCCGCGGTCAAGACCGTTCTCGTCGTCACCTCCGACAAGGTCTATGCCAATAATGGCAGCGGTGTGCCTTTCGTTGAGACGGATATGCTCGGCGGCAAGGACCCCTACTCCAACTCTAAAGCCTGTACCGAACTCGTCGTCCAGAGCTACCGGGACAGCTTCTTCAATGGGCACGACATTAGGGTCGCCACCGTGCGCGCCGGCAACGTCATCGGCGGCGGCGACTGGTCGAGAGACCGGCTAATACCGGATTTCATCCGCGCGTTCGAAAGCAACCAGCCGATCCTGCTGCGCTATCCCGAAGCAATCCGCCCCTGGCAGCACGTGCTGGAGCCGCTAAGCGGTTATCTCGCTTTTGCCCAGGCGCTGACAGCTGCCGGCGAGAGAGAACTGCCCGAGGCTCTCAATTTCGGTCCCGATCCGCAGAGCTTCGCGATGGTTTCCGAACTTGCAGAGGCACTTGGCCTCGCCCATGGCGTGAATGACGTCTGGAAGCCGGCGCCGGGAAAACATCTGCCGGAAGCGCCTGCCCTTACCTTGAGTTCTGCTTTGGCGCTCGACACCATCGGCTGGCGCCCGCGGCTCAGCCTGCAACAGACGATCGACTGGACGGCCGCCTGGTACAAGGCCAACCGCGAGGGCGCAGACATGCGCGCCTTCACGCTCGCCCAGATCGCGGCATATGAGGAAACAGGATCATGACAGCACATAATTGCCGCTTTTGCGATGCCCCGCTGAAGCAGCGTTTCGTCGACCTGGGATCGACGCCGCTCGCCAATGCCTATCTGACGGAGGAGCAGCTCAAACTGCCCGAGCCATCCTATCCGCTGCGCGCCTTCGTCTGCTCTGAATGCTGGCTGGTGCAGGCCGACGCCTTCGTTCCGCCGGAGGACATCTTCAGCCACTATGCCTATTTCTCCTCCTATAGCGACGGCTGGGTGGAACATGCGCGCCAGTTCACCATCATGGCACGGCAGCGTTTCGGCCTCGACGCCACATCGCAGGTCATCGAAGTCGCGAGCAATGACGGTTATCTGCTGAAGCATTTCGTCGAAGCCGGCGTGCCGGTGCTCGGTATCGAGCCGGCCGAAAACGTCGCCGAGGTCGCGCGCGCCATCGGCGTGCCGACAGAAGCGCGGTTCTTCGGCACAGCGACGGCTCAGGATCTCGTCTCGCGCGGGCACGCCGCAGACATCGTCATCGGCAACAACGTATTGGCGCATGTGCCTGACATCAACGATTTCGTCGGCGGGCTTTCGGCCGTACTGAAGCCGGACGGCGTCGTCAGCGTCGAATTCCCGCATCTGCTGCGGCTAATGGAAAACATCCAGTTCGACACTGTCTATCACGAGCATTTCTACTATCTGTCACTGCTTGCCGTCGAAAAAGTCTTCGCGGCGCACGGCCTCAAAGTGTTCGACGTGGAAGAACTGCCGACCCATGGCGGGAGTCTCCGCGTGCTTGCCTGCCGCGCAACATCCACGGCTCACGCAACCGGCCACGGCCTTGCCAAGGTCCACGCCGACGAGGTAGCCGCCGGCTTCGACAAGGTCGAGACCTACGAGGCCTTCCAGAGCCGCGTGGCGCCGATCAAGGATGGCCTGCTCGCCTTCCTCGCGGAAGCCAAACGCAGCGGTAAGAAGGTCGCCGCCTATGGCGCTGCCGCCAAGGGCAACACTTTGCTGAATTTCTGCGGCGTCGGCACGGATCTCATCGAATATGTCGTCGATCGCAATCCGCACAAGCAGGGGCATTTCCTGCCGGGGAGCAAACTGCCGATCTACGCGCCGGAGAAGATGGACGAGACGCAGCCGGATTACGTGCTCATCCTCCCTTGGAACATCAAGAATGAGGTCGTTGCAGCCAACAGCAGGGTCGGCGCCTGGGGGGGACGCTTCGCGGTCGCCGTGCCGGAACTGACGGTGCTCGGATGAAATTCGTTCCGACCGCGGTTTCGGGTGCCTTTGTCGTGGAAGTCGACGCACGCTCCGACGACCGGGGAATGTTCGCACGAACCTTCGACGCGCAGACCTTCGCGGCGCAGGGTCTCGTGCCCGTCTACCCGCAGTGCAATGTCTCGCAGAACCACAAGCGCGGGACGCTGCGGGGCATGCATTACCAGGCCGAGCCGCGACCGGAGATCAAGCTGGTGCGCGCCACGCGTGGCAGGGTCTTCGACGTGGCGGTCGATCTGAGGCCGGATTCGCCGAGCTATCTCAAATGGGCCTCCGTCGAGCTCGATGCCATCAGTCACAACGCCTTCTATATACCTGCCGGATGCGCACACGGCTTCCTGACGCTCGAAGAAGACTGCGAGCTCTTCTACCAGATGTCGGAAGTCTACGTACCGGAGCTTGCCCGCGGTGTTCGCTGGAATGACCCCGCCTTTTCCATCGCCTGGCCGTTCACGCCGAGCGTCATCAGCGAGCGCGACGCCGCGCTTGAGAGTTATAGCCAGGAGTCGAGCCTTTGAGCGAGATTAAACTCAGCGTCTGCATCCCAACCTATAATCGCGAACCCTATCTGCGAAGCGCGCTCGACCGTTTCCTGACGCACTACAAGTTCGATTTCCCTTATGAGGTCGTAATTTCGGACAATGCCTCGACCGACAATACGACGCAGGTCGTGGAGGAGTACATCGCCAAGGGTGTTCCGATCAGTTACTACCGGCGGGAGACCAATGGCGGATCGCTTGCCAACACGATCTGCGCCTTCCATCATGCCGTCGGCCAGTATGCTATCTATCATGCGGATGACGACTTCCTAGCGCCCGAAGGCTTGATCGAAGCCGTCAAATACATGGATGCCAATCCCGACGTCTCCGTTTGTCAGGCACCCTGGCATTTCTACGACGAAGTCAACGATCAGGATTTGTATCAGTTCTACACGATACAAAAGGAAGTAAAGTTCGCCCGCCGCAGCTTCGTGGAAGTCTTCCAGTTCGTGTGCGAGCGCCACATCTTTCCTGAAATTGGTCTCTATCGGGCTTCGGCCCTGCGCTCGTCCTGGGTTCCACGGGAATTCTGCTTCTGGGCTTTCTCCTATCTTGCGCATTTCCTCGATCAGGGCTCCGTCGTCTTCCTTCCAAAACCGTTTTACCGGTCCGTCGCGGTTTCAAAGATCGCACCGAACCGGCAACAGGCTGGCAACGACGACGTCATGACATCCTGGGATAAGTATCGCGGGGGGCTGGAATACTTCCTCCATATCGCTGCGAAGCGGGGCAATCTATCTCTTACCAAGGAGTCGCGCTTGGTCTTTGAGGAGCTTTGCAGAGCCTTCACACTGAACCGTATGTCGGTCGCGATCCGCTTCTGGGCGCAACGCAAAGACTTCATCAAAGCCTATGAACTCTACACCCGCATGTCGATCGGCGGCATGCCGAACCATCCGGAGTTGACGGCCCTGAAGGATCAGCTGCCACTGATGGTGGCGCTGCAGACACTCGCCTACCATGCCACCTCAACGGCGGGGATCACACATCTCATGCTCTGCGGCGTGGCCGACAAGAAGGCCCTGGAAGAGATGCTCTACGAACTCGGACTGGCGACCGAGATAAGAGTGGTCTCAGAGCCGAAGGTGCACAATCCCGACCAGCTCAAGAAGACGGTTGTCTTCCTGGCGGATGCGGCGCGCCATCAGCAGTTCGTGGGGCTTGGCTACAAGCCCAATCTCATCTTCAGCGAGCAGGACCTGACCCAGCACGTGATCATCTAAGCGGGGAGACCGGCGCGCCTAAGCCTCGCGCCAGTTTCATTAGTTAAACCAGATCCAATCTGCCTCAGTTGCGAGTTTCGGGCGCACATTCAGAGAACCAGGCATGAGCAACAGAATTTTCTACACAAAGCCCTCAATTACCGAGCTTGAGACACGGTACGCGACAGATGCCGCGGCCAATGGCTGGGGCGCGCGTTGCTATGACTACATCATTCGGTTCGAGCGCGATTTCGCGGCCTATCTCGGCAGCAGCACACATGCGATCGCGACATCGAGCTGCACCGGCGCCATGCATATGGGCCTGTCGGCCCTCGGCGTCGGGGCCGGCGACGAGGTCATTCTTGCCGACACGAACTGGGTTGCCACAGTTGCACCGATCGTGCATCTCGGCGCCAAGCCGGTGCTGGTCGACGTGCTGCCCGATACCTGGTGTATCAACCCGCTTGAAGTCGAGCGTGCCATAACCCCACGCACGAAAGCAATCATCACGACGCATATCTACGGCAATCTGTGCGATATGGACGCATTGATGAACATCAGCCGGCGAACCGGAGTTCCTGTCATCGAAGATGCAGCCGAAGCAATCGGTTCGGTCTGGCACGGACGTCGTGCCGGGTCGATCGGCGTATTCGGAACATTTTCCTTCCATGGCACCAAGACGCTGACGACAGGCGAAGGCGGCATGTTCGTCACCAGCGACGCGGCACTTTACGAAAGAGTTCTAACGCTCAGCAATCATGGACGCGCACGCGGACAGACCAAGCAATTCTGGCCCGATAACATTGGCTTCAAGTATAAGATGTCGAACATCCAGGCCGCGATCGGCTGCGCCCAGCTGGAGCGTATCGAAGAGCTTGTCACCCGAAAGCGCGAAATCCTCGCCTCCTATATGGTCCGGCTTTCTGCGTTGAACGGCATCAGCATGAATCCAGAATACACGGGTACACTGAATGGAGCCTGGATGCCGACTGCCGTATTTCATCCCGCAACCGGCGTCTCGCGCGAGATACTTCAGGCTGCGTTCAACGCAGCCGACATCGACGCGCGTGTCTTCTTCCATCCGCTTTCCAGCCTTTCGATGTTCGAAGACCGACCGGAAAATGTCAACGCCTGGAGCATTCCGGAACGCGCGATCAATCTGCCAAGCTATCATGATATGAGCGAAGCGGACATCGACCGTGTCGCCGATGTCCTTGTTGCCGCAGTACGCGGCGCCAGCCGCGTCCGGCAATCGGCATGAAATGCGGCACGTGCTCAGTCATTTCGCAATGAGGGCTCATGCCATGAATCCACCTTTGGTTATAGCGCCTTCTCCCGTGATCACTTTCAGAGATATTGCTGAAGAGCATTTACCGCAGCTTTTCGAAATGCGGCGCGACCTGTCTTTGCAGGCTTTGTTGCTCACAATCCCTGACGGTCTTGATGAGACCACGCTGCGTGCTTGGGTGGCGCGCCGGAAAGCTGAGATCGGCGGCATGTTCCGGATTATTGTCGATACCGCCTGTGGGGAGGCCGTAGGGTTTATCCAGGTCAACAGTGTCCATCGCAAGAACCGGACAGGCTATGGCGGTATCTGCCTTGCAGCAAAAGCGCGCAAAAGGGGCCTCGGCCAAGCGGCCCTGCGTGAACTCATCAAGGTTGCCGGGGACGAACTCGGCCTCATCAAACTGCTGTCTGAGGTGCGGGCCGACAACTTCGCTGCACTCCGTGCCCACCTGTCTGTCGGTTATCGCCTTGTCGGGACGCTTGAGAACCATTTTACCGACAGCAAGGGCAAGTTATACAACGTGTTCCTGCTCGAATGCGTACTAGGTGGGGAATGACATGACAACCGTCGTCATCACCCAACCGATGCTCTTTCCCTGGCCGGGTTTCTTCGAGCAGTTGATGCTGGCTGACAGCTATATTTATCTCGACGACATCCAGTTCTCGAAGGGTAGCTTTACCAACCGGATACAGCTTCTGCGCGGTAGCGACCGCTGCTGGATGACAGTTCCTCTTGCGGGGAAGGGTACGTTTCAAAAAATCTCCGAACTGCAGGCAGTTGGCGACGACTGGAAAAAAAGCCATCGCGAACTTCTGCGCCAATCCCTGCTGGGAGCCCCCTATATCAATGATGCACTGTCCATATTTGATACGGCCTACAACCAGTCTTCGCTGATCGATCTTTTGATCGCCAGCATCGAAGAGCCAGCCCGCTACATGGGCATCGGCCCCAATCGCAAGATTTCCAGGACAAGCGATATGGAAATTCCCGGCACATCCTGGCGGCGCGTTCTCGATATCGTCCTGCACGCCGGTGGTGATGCATATCTGACGGGCCACGGAGCAGCCAACTATCTCGACCACAACGTATTCGACGCTGAAGGCGTGCAGGTCAAATACATGAACTACAGCCGGACGACATGGCCCCAGCCGGGAGGTGCGTCAACACCTTATGTGTCGATCCTAGACCTTATCGCACGAATGGGTCCAGAGGCGCGTAACTGTCTCATCCCGGCCACCGTCGCGTGGCAAGACTTCCTGAAGGAGGAAACGGTAACATCATGACAATGATCAATAAAAACGTGCCCGACAATGCAGCAGAGGAATTCGCTTCGAAAGGTTATATCCTTCTCAAGCAATTTTACGACCCGGCAACTTTCATCGCGCCGATTCATGAAGGCATCCGCAAGATCGTCGAGTTCGTCTGCAAGAAGTACAATATCGATGCACCGACCGACACCGCCTTCGATGCCATGACCATCGCCTATCCGCAGGTCATTGCTCAGAACCGCGCCTGGGGCGGCGAAATCTACGACGCCATCAAGCATATTCCGGCTTTCCTGCGTCTGGTCTCCGACGCAGGTAACGAAGACATCTTCCAGCGGCTTCGTCCTGGCAGCGTGCCGGGCATCACCACCACTGGCTACGGCATGCGCATCGACAATCCCGGCGAAGAAAAATTCCGCGCACAGTGGCACCAGGAATTTCCTTCGCAACTTCGCAGCGTCGATGGCATCGTCTTCTGGACGCCGCTTCTGCCGATGAGCGAGGACATGGGCCCGGTTCAGATCGCCGAAGGTTCGCATGCCGAAGGCCTCGTTCCGGTCTATTCCGACGACGCAGGCGCCAGCAAGACCGGTGCATATGCATTGCATCTCGACCGTGCCGAAGAGAGGCTCGCCCGTTATAAGCATGTCGCGCCGCTGACGAATCCCGGCGATCTCGTCCTCATGGATTTCCTCACGCTGCATCAGTCGGGCCATAATGTTTCCAAGATGCCGCGCTGGAGCATCCAGTTCCGCTTCTTCAACTATGCGGACCCGCTCGGCATCCGCATCGGTTGGCAGGGCTCCTTCATGGCAGGCGTCGACTTCAAGGTCGTTCTGCCTGAGCTCGTTGCGACGCGCGAGGAAGCTGCATGAAAAACTGCCGCGTTTGCGGTGGAGTGATCGCGACGCCGGCCTATGAAACGCCGGCGCCAGCTCTCACATCCATCATGACGTTTCTGGATATTCCGACGCGCGTCTTCATATGCGACGGCTGCGGCCACGCACAATGCGACGACATTCCGGATATCCAGGCATTCTACGACACCGGCTACCGCATCTCGCTGAACAGCGACAATCACGACCAGATTTTCGCGGTGAAGCCCGATGGCTCCGTCATCTACCGAACCGATCACCAGACAGATATCTCGCTGCGGTTGCTTGACCTGCCTGCGGGCGCAACGCTGCTGGATTACGGGGCGGCAAAGGCCGATACACTCCGCAAGATGACCGTAGTGCGTCCGGATCTAAAGGCGCACGTCTTTGACGTTAGCGCTGACTACCAGGCCGCCTGGCAAGGTTGGGTGCCAGCTGACGCGCAGGCCATCTACAACGCACCCGAGAGCTGGAAAGGCTTCTTCGACGCCGCGATGAGCCACTTCGTGATCGAGCATGTAGCCGATCCCGTCGGCTTCATCCGTGATATCGGTGCGCTGCTGCGGCCGGGCGGTCTGTTGCTTCTGTCGCTGCCCAACGTTTCGGCCAATCCGGGTGATATGACTGTTGCGGATCACCTCAACCACTTCAGCCATGCCTCGCTTCGCTACGCCGCCGCCGCCGCAGGCTTTACGCTGAAGACGATCGATGACACTTCTTTTCCCGGGGCCTTCTTTGCCGTTGCGGAGAAGTGCGCGGTGCCTGTCGCACTCTTCGAGGATCGAGAGGCGGTCGCCGAAGCGGTGGCGCGCGCCCGCGAGATCTGCGACTTCTGGACGAAAGCCACCTTGCATCTCGACGATGCCGCAAGGCGGCTCTCCGGGAAGAGGGCGGCGATTTACGGGGCTGGCGCTTATGGGAGCTGGATCTGTAGCCGTATCGGCGAACATGTTGCGGTGACTGCGTTCCTCGACCAGAATCCGGGGCTGCAGAACACCGAACATTTCGGCCATCCAGTGATTGCGCCGGCGGCATTGGCGCACGACGCGGAAGCGCTGTTCATCGGCCTTAATCCTCTCAAGGCCCGCGCCGCGATCGGCAGCATGCCCTATCTGCAGAGGCCCGGGCTGGAATTGGTCTGGCTGGAGGCCTGAAACAAACAGATCGGCAACAGGCCCGACCCCGTCGCCGGCCTCACCGCACCGGCTGGTAGTGACCGCGGAGCGGAACTTTGCCACCCGAGGTAACGAAGCCGTCGCGTTCGCAGACATACATCAGCGTCGGCATGCCGCCCGAGCGGAAGATCTCGTCATAACGACGGCGGACCTGGACGGTTTGCGTGCGGCAATTGTAGGATTCCTCCTCCTTCTTGTCCGGCTGCGCCTTGACGCCGGGAAGACCCTTGTAGGGATAGAGGGGTTGAACGCCCGAATCGACCGATTTCGTCCAGTCGACGGCAAGCGCGGACGAGGGCGCAAGGCCGGACACGGCAACGAGCAATATCGGAAGCATCATCACAAGCCGCATGGCAACTCTCCTGCCGGCGTTGGTGGCCGCTCTGACGATGTAGGAAAGCTCAGCATCGTCATCAAGTTGCCGCAGCGGGCGGTTTCCTGAAATAACTTCTGATCACGGGATGACCGAAGAGGCCGGCAAGGATCGCAAAGCCGGCGCCGACGACAAAACCGGCAAGAAAACCGCCGATGACGCCGGCGACCAGCAGGATTTTCTTTCCCGGACCGTCGGCCTTGACCGGCGGTTCGGCCGGCGAGATGACGCGAATGTTACTCTGGTTGAGGTTCTGCTCCTCGCTCGTCTGGCTGGAGCGTTTCAGCACCGTCTCGTAAATATCGCGCGCCGCAGTCGCCTTGCGCTGCAATTCGTTCAATTCCACCTGCTTGTCCGACGAACTGGCGTGCAGCGCCTTCTGCACGGCAAGCTCCTTGGCGATGCTGTCCTCGGCGGCCTTAGCCTGCTCGTATTCGCCCCTTGCCGATGTGGCGAGACGCTGCAATTCGCCCCTGATTTCGCCTGATATGCTCTGCAGCGACGAGCGGGCCGCCTGCAGGCGCGGATGACGCGTGCCCATCTGGCTTTCGAGGCTACCGACGGCGGCGGCCTGGGTAGCATATTGCTGACGCAGGCTGACGAGCGGCGAGGTGACGCCGCCCTCCGTCTGGTTGCCGGCGACGATGTCCTCGACGCGGAGATTGGCGACGGCATCGGCGCGCGTCTTCGCCTGGATGGTCTTTTCCTGCGCCGTCACCAGCATCGTGTTCAGCGAAACGAGCCGCTGGTCGGAAATCAGATTGCCCTCGGTCGCGGCCATGTCATTGTCGGCGCGGAAGGTCTCGACGGCCTGTTCGGCCTCCAGCACCTTCTGGCGCAAATCGTTGAGGCGTCCGTCGAGCGTCGTGGAGGTGTTTTCGTAAATGCCGTTCGAAGCGCTGTTCTCCTCCTCGGTGAAGGAGGTGACGACCTGGTTGGCAAGCCTTGCGGATTTTTCGGGATCGTTGGTCGTGGCAGCAAGCGAGACGACATAGGTGCTGGCCTCACGGGTGATGACCAGCGCCTTCTGCAGAGTGCCGATCACGGCAGCGCCATCCGTCCGGCCGCCGGTGAATTCGGGATCCTGGTCGAGCTTCATGGCCTCGACGACGCGGCGGAGCACATTGCCCGAGGTCAATATCTGCACTTGGCTGTCGATCAGAGCCGAGATCATTTCCGGCGAGGGCCCCGACGATTGCGCGCCGGCATCGGCAAGGCCGATCTGGCGCGGATCGAAATAGAGACTGCTGACGGCGGTGAATTTCTGGGCGATGAGCGGCGCCAGCGCCCCACCGGCGAGGGCTCCAAGAAGCGCCAGGCCAAAGACGATCAGCCGCCGGCTCCAGATCGCGGCGATACTCGAGCGGAGGTCGAGAAGCGGTGCGGCAGACGCGGGCTCTGCCTTCGGCCGCGCATCCACGACAGGCTGTTTTTCAGGCGGAGGCGCCGGGCGCTCATATGGGCGGGTTTCCGCAAGGCTTGCCGGCGGCACGAAGGGGGGCGGGACGGGTTCGGGCGATGGCCGGACGAAATCATCCGGGCGGACGACAGGACTGCGCATTCGCACGCCTTCCGGCGCAGTCTGAGATGGCTCAAAACTGCGCCAGCCAGGGAGCCGGCTTACCCTGTTCCTGTCATACTGGTTCATACGCGCACTCGTGTCCTGCCCAGCGTGAAAGACTGAAGCCGAGGTGCCGATACTTTAGAAATTCTTAGCTAACGGACCGTTAAGATAAGCTCAGCGACGCCGATGTTGCGATTTGCCGCGATAGCGAGGATGCCCATGAAGACGACACGACATCTGACAGCGCTGCTGCTTGCCGCCGCTCTGATCGCGTCGCCGGCCCTTGCGACTGAAGCGCCCTGCTACCGTGGCGTCAATTTGTCCGGCGGCGAATATGGCGAACGCGACGGCATCTACGGTACCAACTATACCTACCCGAGCGAAGACACGATTGGCTATTTCGCCGAAAAGGGCATGACGATCATCCGGCTGCCCTTCCGCTGGGAACGGCTGCAGCCCGCACTTGGCGGGCGGCTCGACGATGACGAGCTCAAGCGGATCAAAGATACCGTCGGCCTGATCCGCAAGCACGGCATGGCCGTTCTGCTCGATCCGCATAATTTCGGCTATTACGACAAGGTGCAGGTCAGCACGGCGCCGGCGACGGACTCCGCCTTCGCCGATTTCTGGGCGAGACTCGCCGTCGAATTCGCCAACCAGGAGGGCATTCTTTTCGGCCTGATGAACGAGCCGCACGACATCAAGGCGACGGACTGGCTCGATGCCGCCAATACGGCCATCCGGAGCATCCGCGCGGCGGGCGCGCGCAATCTCATTCTCGTGCCGGGCACTGCATGGAGCGGGGCTCACAGCTGGGAAAAAGATGTGATCGGCGGCGCCAACGGCACCATCATGCTCGGCGTGCGCGATCCGCTCGACTTCTACGCCTTCGAGGTCCACCAGTATCTCGATATCGATTCTTCCGGAACTCATCCGACCTGCGAAGGCGCTGACGCCGCGGTCGAGGCGATCGCCGGCGTGACCGCCTGGCTCAAACGGAACCACAAGCGCGGCTTCCTCGGCGAATTCGGCGCCTCCACCGACAGGGACTGCATGAGCGGGCTGACGAAGATCTATGCCACCATGTCTGATAACAGCGACGTCTGGCTCGGCTGGTCCTATTGGGCGGCCGGCGATTGGTGGCCGGCGAACGAGCCGTTCAACGTCCAGCCGCACAAGGGTCCTGAGCGGCCGCAGATGCGGCTTCTTGCCGAGGTCGCAAAAGCCGGTGCCGGCACTTGCTCCGCCGTCAAGCCTGCGGGGAAATGAGGATGGCGGTGGTCGATCAGAGGACAGCAACATTCACTGTAGCCGGCACCGTGGCCGGCAACCGGCTCGATGCCGTCCACGAGGCATCGCGTACCGATCATACGGTGCTCTGGCTTGGCCTGCTCTCCGTGCTCTACAACGGCATTCTCGCCTTCATCAACCACAACATCGTGCCGCTGTCGATGACGCATGTCGCCGCCAGCGAAGGCCTGATCATGGCGAGCGCCATCATCTATATCCTGCACAAGGGGATCTACGAGACCGACCTTCCGGCCTTCCTGTTCCTGCTGTTCACGCTCATCGTGACCATTTATGTCAGCGTGCTCAACCGCATGCTGTTCATCGATCACTTCCGCAACGTGCTGATCATCTTCTGCTTTACCGGGCTCGGCGGCTGGAGCAATGAGAAAACCATGAAGCTCGCCTTTCGCTGGGCAAGCCTTGCCGTCCTGATCTTCCTGATCTTCGAGATCGTCAGCGTGCCGTTCTATGTCAGCATTGTCCATCCGTCCGATTATTTCGCCAATACGCGCGGGCTGCTGCCGCTGAGCTACAATACGACGGGCCTGTTTCAGAACGCGCTTGGCTTTCCCGAGCGCTTCTCCTTCGGCATCATCGACCACCGTTCCTCCTCAATCTTTCTCGAGCAGGTGTCGCTTGCCAATTTCTGCGGCGTGATCGCCGTCTACCTGATTTCCATGTGGGAAAAGCTCAGCCGCTGGGACCGGCTGCTGATGATCGGTACGGCCGTACTGATCCTGGTGACGAACGACACGCGCACGATGCTGATCTTCTGCTTTGCCTGCATCGTCGGCTATTTCGTCTTTCCGAAGATCCCGAAGAATTTCAATCTGGCGCTGATGCCGCTGATCGTCGCCGCGGGCTTCCTCGTCTACGTCCTGAAACCCAACGCGACCGGCGACAACTTCACCGGCCGCATCAACCTGACGATGAAGAAGATCATGGAGCTCGATCCGCTCGCCGTCCTTGGGCTTTCGGTCGACCGGGTCGCCGAATTCGCCGACAGCGGCTATGTCTACCTGATCTATGCGGCGACAATCTTCGGCGTCATCGCCCTGTGGCTGTTCGTCTGCCTTTTTCCCGCCGGGCGCACGGCGGCGCAGCGGCGCTGCGCCCATTCACTTTCTCTTTTCATTTTTCTGAATATGATGATCGGAGGAACGGCGGTCTTCTCGATGAAGATTGCCGGTCTCCTGTGGTTCGTCGTCGGATATATGCGTTTCCACGACAGCCCGCGCATCCGGCAGGGTCGTCCGGCAGATGTAAGTTGACCGCAGCGGCACCTCGCCGCGCGAGCCCTAGAACAGGATGATTTTAGGCCGGATCGGCCTAAAATCTGAATCCTGTTCTCAATTAAAGAGTTAGAGCATGATGTCGTCCGAAAACCGCTGCACACTTTTCGACATCATGCTCTAGGGAGCAAGACGCTCGATGCTTGTCCAGCTTCAATATCTGCGCGCCATCGCGGCGCTGATGGTCGTCTATTTCCACGCGGTATTGCAGCTTGCCAAGGTCAATCCCGCCGTCGACGCCACCGCCATCGTCTATGGCGAAACCGGCGTCGACATCTTCTTCGTCTTGAGCGGTTTCGTGATGTGGCTGACGACGAGCGGACGCACGATGAGCCCGATCGATTTCGCCCGCCGGCGCATCAAGAGGATCGTGCCGCTCTACTGGCTGGCGACGCTGTTTTCGGCTGTCGTGGCGCTGGTCGCCCCGTCATTGCTGAAATCGACCGTGTTCGACCTGCCGCATCTCCTCGCCTCGCTGGTCTTCCTGCCATGGATCAATCCCGCCGATCCCAGCACGATCACGCCGGTGGTCGTTCCCGGCTGGACGCTGAATTACGAAATGTTCTTCTATTTCGTCTTCGCGCTGCTATTGCCGCTACAGGAAGCTCGGCGCATCCCGGTGATGTTTGCCGTCTTTGCCGTCATCCTGATCGCCTGCCGACTGCTGCCGGAAACGACCGTGACCCGGTTCTACGGCGAACCGATCATGCTGGAGTTCCTCGCCGGTGTCGTGCTCGGCTGGCTCTATGGGCAGAAGGTGCTTCTGCCGAACCGCTGGGCTTGGGCGGCGCTTGCCATGGGCTTTGCGTTTCTCGTCATCAACGAGGCGCTGATGCCACCGGAAAGCCGGTTCTATGCCTGGGGAATCCCGGCGATCTTCATCGTCTACGGCGCGATCTCCATCGACTTTTCCAGGCTGCCGGTGATCGGATGGCTGAACTATCTCGGCGACTGCTCCTATAGCATCTATATCACCCACGCCTTCACGCTGGCTTTTCTGAGGGTCGCCGCCGATCGCCTGCCGATCGGCATCCTGCAGCAGCCGGTGCTCTTCGTGATCGTGTCGCTGGCGCTCTCCTCGATCGGCGGCGCCATTATCCATGAGATCACCACGCCACGCCGGAAAGCGGCCGTCGCGAGCCGCCCGCCGGCCTAACTTCAGCACCGAAGGCGAGAATACGCATCCAAGCGGCGCTGACGGTACAGTTTTTCGCGCAACTTCTCTTAAGCTTCAGACTGAGCAATGACAGAACTTGCACGAACGTGATGGTTTATCTTGCAATTTGTCGCATGAATGAAAGTGCGCCGGCCTATTCGCGGTCCGGGCTTTGATCTAAGCACAGCGGCGGCCTTGGAGAGGGAAGAGGGAAAGACATGACAAGTTACGTATTGACGGTATCATGCAAGTCGACGCGCGGCATTGTGGCGGCGATTTCGAGCTATCTGGCCGAAAAGGGCTGCAACATCGTCGATAGTTCGCAGTTCGACGATCTCGATACCGGCAGGTTCTTCACGCGGGTGAGCTTCATCTCCGAGGAAGGCGTGCCGCTTGCCGAACTCAAGGAAGGCTTCGAGCCGATCCGCAAGCGGTTCTCCATGGATGCCGAGATCCATGACGGCGGTGCCCGCATGAAGGTGCTCTTGATGGTGTCGCGCTTCGGCCATTGTCTCAACGATCTGCTCTACCGCTGGAAGATCGGTGCGCTGCCGATCGACATCGTCGGCGTCGTCTCCAACCATTTCGACTACCAGAAGGTCGTGGTCAACCACGACATTCCCTTCCACCACATCAAGGTGACGAAGGAGAACAAGCTGCAGGCCGAAGGCCAGATCATGGATATCGTCGAACAGACGGGCACCGAGCTGATCGTGCTGGCGCGTTACATGCAGGTGCTTTCGGATGCGATGTGCCAGAAAATGTCCGGGAAGATCATCAATATCCACCATTCCTTCCTGCCGAGCTTCAAGGGCGCCAATCCTTACAAGCAGGCCTACGGCCGCGGCGTGAAGCTGATCGGGGCGACGGCGCATTACGTCACCGCCGATCTCGACGAAGGCCCGATCATCGAACAGGATACGGCACGCATCACCCATGCGCAGTCGCCCGACGATTACGTCTCGATCGGCCGCGACGTCGAAAGCCAGGTGCTGGCGCGTGCCATCCACGCCCATATCCATCACCGCACCTTCCTGAACGGCAACCGCACCGTGGTCTTCCCGGCCAGCCCCGGCGGCTACGCCTCCGAACGCATGGGCTGAGCGCAGTCCTGCATCTCTTTTGCTGGCAAACGACAATCCCCGTTGCCTGCCAGCGGCAAGTACTTGATTATCTCGTTCAATAGGTAATCGAATCATGCTGCGGGAGGGGTGTCATGACCGACGAGGCGCTTGTTGATCGCATGGCGCTGCCGCGCCCCGACGTGACCGCCACTGATGCGGAAGAGATCCTCCTTGCTCATTACAGCCTCTCCGGCACGCTTGCCGAACTCGGCAGCCAGCAGGATCGAAACTATCGCGTCGATAGCGACAGGGGTCGCTATGTCCTGAAGATCTGCCATGCCGCCTACGAGATTCGCGAGCTCGAAGCACAGAATGCGGCGATCCATCACCTCAAAAGCAGGCAAGGTGCACCGCGCGTCCCGAAGGTGATCACCACCAATGAGGGGCGGGAGATCGTCGTCCTGACCGTGCGTGGGCAGGGCTATCAGGTCCGGCTGCTGGAATATCTGGAAGGCCAGGGGCTGACGGAGCTGACCTATCTGGCGCCGGCTTCCGTTGCAGCCCTCGGCGCGCTCTGCGCCAGGCTGGCGCAGGCACTTGCCGATTTCGACCATCCCGGTCTCGACCGCAGCCTGCAATGGGATCTCAGACGGGCAGGTCCCGTTGCCGTGCAGCTGCTTTCGGCCATCACCGACAGTGCGGCGCGCGACCGGATCGCCAAGACCATGGTGATGGCCGTTCGCCGCATCCAGCCGTTGGCGCCATCGCTTCGGCTGCAGGCCGTGCATCACGACGTCACCGGCGACAATGTCGTCGGCCACCGTGACGCCCGTGGCCATATCATCCCCGACGGGGTCATCGATTTCGGCGACATCATCCGCGGCTGGTTGGTCGGCGACCTCGCCGTCACCTGCGCTTCACTGCTGCATCAGGCAGATGGCGACCCTTTTCATATCCTGCCCGCCGTCACCGCCTATCAGTCGATCTATCCGCTAAGCGACGAGGAACTGAAGGCGCTCTGGCCGCTGATCGTCGCACGCACGGTGATTCTCGTCGCCAGCGGCGAGCAGCAGATTTCGGTCGATCCCGACAATGACTATGTCCGCGACAATCTCGACCGCGAGCGGGCGATCTTCGATACGGCGATGTCTGTTCCGTTCGAACTCATGGAAGCCGCCATCCTCAAGGCAGCCGGCGCAGATGTCGCCGCGCCGGAAACATCGGGATGGCTGCCGTTGCTGCCCGACATCGATCCCACCGGGATCGCCTATGTCGATCTTGGAGTGCGGAGCCCGCATTTTTCCGCCGGCAACTGGCTGAATACCGACATGGACTGGCGGCTGCTTGCCCGCATGGCAACCGAAAACGGTACGGCGGCGACGCGCTACGGCGAATATCGGCTTTCCCGCGCGGGAACTGCGAAGGGACAGGCGACCTGCGCCCTGCATGTCGACATATGCCTTGCCGCAGGCAGCGCGATTGCCGCGCCCTTTGCCGGCCGCATCGGCTGGAAGGAGCAGCATCTGACGCTCGCCGGCGACAGCATGACCCTGCATCTCGATGGACTCGACCTCTCGGTCGAGGATGGAGCCGAGATTGCCGCCGGCGATTCGCTCGGCACGGTTTTCGGAGAGGCGTCGTCGCTCGGCGGGCTGCGCGTCCAGCTTTGCAGCGTCGCCGGTCTCGAACCGCCGCTCTTTGCCACGCCGCGCGCGGCGGCGGCCTGGTCGGTGCTCTGCCCTTCGCCCTCGCTGCTTCTCAGCCCGCAAGCGGATGCGCCGCAAGCTGAAACCGCCGCGCTCTTCGCCAGGCGGCGGGCGCACCTCGCAAGGCCGCAGAAGAATTATTATGCGGCACCGCCGCAGATCGAGCGCGGCTGGAAGGAGCATTTGTTCGATGTCGAGGGCCGCGCCTATCTCGACATGGTCAACAACGTCACCATCCTCGGCCATGGCCATCCCAAGCTCGCGGCGGCGATCAGCGCGCAATGGCTGCGGCTCAACACGAATTCGCGCTTCCACTATACCGCGATCGCGGAATTTTCCGAACGCCTCGCCGCCCTGTCGCCGGATGGGCTGGACGCGGTCTTCCTGGTCAACAGCGGCTCGGAGGCGAACGATCTGGCGCTTCGCCTGGCGCAAGCCCATAGCGGCGCGCGCAACATGCTCTGCCTGCTCGAAGCCTATCATGGGTGGTCGGCGGCAAGTGATGCCGTCTCCACCTCGATCGCCGACAATCCGCAGGCACCGACCACCCGGCCGGACTGGGTGCATGCCGTCATTTCACCGAATACCTATCGCGGCGCATTTCGTGGTCCCGATACCGCGGCAAACTATCTCAGTGCGGTAACGCCGGTGTTGGAGGCGATCGACGCCGGCGGCAACGGCCTTGCGGGCTTCATCTGCGAATCGGTCTACGGCAATGCCGGCGGCATTCCACTGCCGGACGGTTATCTCAGGGAAATCTATGCGCAGGTGCGCGCCCGCGGCGGCCTCTGCATCGCCGATGAGGTGCAGGTCGGCTATTCCAGGCTCGGACATTATTTCTGGGGCTTCGAGCAGCAAGGGGTCGTGCCCGATATCATCACCATCGCCAAGGGCATGGGCAACGGCCATCCGCTCGGCGCCGTCATCACCACGCGGGAGATCGCGCAATCGCTGGAGAAGGAGGGTTATTTCTTTTCCTCCACCGGCGGCAGCCCGGTCAGTTGCGTCGCCGGCATGACGGTGCTCGACATCATGGCCGAGGAAAAGCTGCAGGAAAATGCCCGGACGGTCGGCGATCATCTGAAGGCACGGCTTGCCGCGCTGATCGACCGCCATCCGATTGCAGGCGCCGTGCACGGCATGGGCCTCTATCTCGGCCTCGAATTCGTCCGCGACAGAACGACGCTGGAGCCGGCGACGGAAGAGACGGCTGCAATCTGCGACCGGCTTCTCGAACTCGGCGTCATCATGCAGCCGACCGGCGATCACCAAAATGTGCTGAAGATCAAACCGCCGCTCTGCCTCAGCATCGAAAGCGCGGATTTCTTCGCGGACATGCTGGAGAAGGTGCTCGAAGAGGGCTGGTGACCCAGAGGCTCCAGCATTAACCAAATCGGTCATTTCGAGGCATTTCGATTTTTCGTGAAACGAGCCATTGCCGGAATCGGCAAGGCTTCCTATGTCTGCCGCGGTGATCGATCGAACTTCGATTCTGTCATGCGAATTTAACGAAGAGCTGATATGTTTCTTTCTGCAAGTTCGGGCTGCGACGGAATGAATTTTTTCGGATCGTCGATATTTTGACACGTTTCGGAATATGTTTCTGACAGGCTATCGGGTAATCTCTACCAAGTTAGTGGATTATAGAAGACAGCCTTCACCGGCCCCGGGCTCTACCGGGACCCCTCAAGTGCAACGCCAACACAAGGAACGAGCATGATAGACATCGATATTCTCGCCGATCTCCTTGGGCGATCTGTGCTTGGCAATGACCGTCCGGGCGCCCTCTCCCGCCCGAACTGTCGAATGTGACGTTCGTCCTCCTTTCAACGGTACCAGACAAGTCAATTCGCCATGGCTGCGCATGTCGCGCGGCAGGAGTTCTATCTATGAAGAAGCAAGTTATCGAATATGCAGGCGTTCCCGTCGGGATCGTCATTCCCGATGAAGACCGGCTGAAGTTCATCGCCGTGAAATTTCATGTCCACGACCTCGACGAGCAGCGTTTCGGCTCGCCGGACGAGGTGCGGCTGGCCATCCATGACCTGATGACCCGCCGTCATCCGAAGCCGCTTCATGCCTGAGGCATGAGGCCGCGATTAGAATTCACGGCTTTTCCCGATGTCCGACCGGTCCCGCCAAATGGGGCCGGTCTTGTTTTTTGAGGACAATTGCAGTCCTATCGGCGGCCTTTGCGTCTATCTCTTTGTTTCACGCAATTCCGGACGCAAAACCGCGCACAGTTATGCTGGAATTGCTCTAAGGATCCGCCCTTGCCCGATCTTCTCAACCTCATCACCGACATTGAAGGCGTTTCCGTCGGCCATGCGACCGACCTTGCGCTCGGTTCCGGCGTCACGGTCATCGTCTTCGACGCGCCGGCCGTCGCATCCGGCACAGTGCTCGGCGGCGCGCCGGGCGGGCGCGACACCGGCCTGCTCGATCCGTCGATGACCGTCAATGCCGTGGATGCCTTCGTGCTTTCCGGCGGCTCGGCTTTCGGGCTGGATGCCGCCGGCGGCGTGCAGGCGGGCCTGCGCGAGCTCGGCCGCGGCTTTGCCGTCGGGTCGGTGCGCATCCCGATCGTGCCGCAGGCAATCCTGATGGACCTGCTGAATGGCGGCGACAAGGATTGGGGCCTTCACTCGCCCTATCGCGACATGGGCTACGCGGCATTGAAGGCCGCCACTAAGGGCACATTCGCGCTCGGCACCACAGGTGCCGGGACGGGAGCGACGACGGCCACCGTCAAGGGCGGGGTCGGCTCGGCCAGCGCCGTCAGCAGTGCCGGGCATCGCGTCGCGGCAATCGTCGCTGTCAATGCGCTGGGCTCGGCGACGATCGGCGACGGGCCGCATTTCTGGGCAGCACCTTTCGAAAAAGATGCGGAATTCGGCGGGCTCGGCATGCCTCATGTGGCCGACCACCAGATGCGACTCAAGGGCATGAACACGCCGGCAACGACGATCGGCGCTGTGGTGACCGACGCGCAGCTGACGAAGGCCGAGGCGCACCGGCTTTCGCTCGCCGGCCATGACGGGTTTGCCCGAGCACTGCTGCCGGCGCACCTGCCGCTCGACGGCGATACCGTATTTGCCGCTGCGACGGCCAAACATCGACGAGACGACATGGCGAGCCTGATGGAGCTTTGCCATCTCGCCACTATCGTCATGGCGCGGGCGATCGCCCGTGGCGTCTACGCGGCGACCGCGCTGCCGGTCGAGGGCGCACAAAAGGCATGGCGCGACCGCTATCCGAATAGTCATTGATTGAATAGGGTCTTAACCGGCCAGACCGAATATGCCGAATGGCGGAGAGACGTGAATGCAGATCCGGGCGCTGATGTATTTCGACGAGCTGGTCAGGACCAATTCGATGCGCCAGGCGGCCGAGAACCTCAATGTCGCGCCGACGGCGATCAGCCGGCAGATCGAGAACCTCGAATATCATTTCGGCGCGCCGCTTGTCGAACGTAGCGCCCGCGGCGTCAAGCTGACGGCCGCCGGCGAACTGCTCGCCGCCCGCGCCGGCCGGACGCTGCGCGAACTCGATCACGTGCAGCAGCTGATCGAAGATCTTAAAGGCCTGCAGCGCGGCCGTGTCAGCATCTATGCCAATGGCGCCACCGTCGCCAATCTGCTGGCGCCGGCGCTTGCCGAATTCAGTCTGAAATATCCGAAGCTGCGCTTTACCGTGACGATCACCAGCGCGCGGCAGGCGGTCGATGCCGTCAACAGCGCCGAGGCGGATATTGCGGTGACACTGTTTGCGCCTCCCATGTCCGGCACCAAGGTGCGGCTGCGCTCCGAGATCGCCTATGATCTCATCGTCACGCCGCAGCATCCAGCCGCCGCGCATACCGAGATCGCGGTGCGGGAGCTCGCCGACCATGCGCTGGCGCTGCCGGATCAATCCTTCGGCTTTCGCCAAGCCTTCGACGCGTTGTTCGAGAAGGAGGGGTTGAGCCTCGATCCCGTCTTCGTCACCAGCTCACTCGAAATGCTGAAGGAGCTCGTGCTCAGCGGGGCTGCGGCGACGCTGCTGCCGGCGCTCACCGTCCGCCGCGAGATCGAAGCGGGTCAGCTCCTCGCCATTCCGCTTGCCGGCAAGACCGGCATCCGCACCCATGTCGATCTCTGCGTCGCCCCGGACCGGCAGCTGTCCTTCGCCGCGACGAAACTGCTCGACTTCATCGAGAGGTTCATGCGCGAGCGCACGAACCGCCGGGGCGAGACGAAAGACTGACGCTTCAAGCTTGCATTGCCCACGAATTTCAGGTGTAGCTTTTTCGGCTACACTGAGCACACAAAATCGTCATTGTGTGTGCACTGGCATGGTGTCAATCTACTCGCAATGGGCCTTCGTCATCGACGCGCGGCCAGACAAGGGAACATGATGATCAAGCTTTCGTTTGCGCCTTCGCGTTTCGTCCGGCGGCTTTCCCTCGGTGCTGCGCTTTCGGCCGGTCTCGCGATGACTGCGATGACGCCGGCGGAGGCGGCGAAGACCACCCTCAATCTCGGCATGAGCGTCGAGCCGACCGGTCTCGACCCGACGATCGCGGCACCCGTCGCAATCGGCCAGGTGACCTGGCAGAACGTGTTCGAGGGCTTGGTAACGATCGACCAGGCCGGCAAGATCCAGCCGCAGCTGGCGAAAAGCTGGGAGATCTCTCCCGATGGCCTGACCTATACGTTCAAGCTGCAGACCGGGGTCAAATTCCATGACGGCGAGGCCTTCGATGCCACTGCTGCCAAGTTTTCGCTCGACCGCGCCCGCGGCGCGGATTCGGTCAATCCGCAGAAACGCTTTTTCGCCTCGATCGCCTCGATCGATACGCCCGATGCCGAAACGCTGGTACTACATCTCTCGGCACCGACCGGCAGCCTGATCTACTGGCTCGGCTGGCCGGCCTCGGTGATGGTCGCCCCGAAGACGGCTGCCGACGGCAAGACGACGCCAGTGGGCACCGGTCCCTTCAAATTCGCCAGCTGGGCGAAGGGCGACAAGGTCGAACTCGCCAGGAATGCCGATTACTGGAGCAAGGATGCGGCCGCCAAGCTCGACAAGGTGACCTTTCGCTTCATCGCCGATCCGCAGGCGCAGGCGGCTGCGCTGAAATCCGGCGATCTCGATGCCTTTCCGGAATTTGCAGCACCCGAGTTGATGAGTTCCTTCGACGGCGATGCGAGGCTCGTCACCAGGATCGGCAATACCGAACTCAAGGTCGTTGCCGGCATGAACACTGCCAAGAAGCCTTTCGACGACAAGCGCGTCCGCCAGGCGCTGATGATGGCAATCGACCGCAAGACGGTGATCGACGGCGCATGGTCCGGCCTCGGCACGCCGATTGGCAGCCACTACACGCCGAACGATCCGGGTTATCAGGACATGACTGGCGTGCTGTCCTACGACGTCGAGAAGGCGAAGGCGCTGCTTGCCGAAGCCGGCTACCCCAACGGCTTCACCTTCACGATCAAATCGCCGCAGATGGCCTATGCGCCGCGCAGCGCCCAGGTGATGCAGGCGATGTTTGCCGAGATCGGCGTGACGATGAATATCGAGCCGACCGAATTTCCAGCGAAGTGGGTCCAGGACATCATGAAGGACCGCAATTTCGACATGACGATCGTTGCCCATGCCGAACCGCTCGACATCGACATCTATGCCCGCGATCCCTACTATTTCAATTACAAGAACCCTGCTTTCAACGCGCTGATGAAGAAGGTCCAGGAGACGGCCGATCCTGCCGCGCAGAATGCGATCTATGGCGAAGCGCAGAAGATCCTCGCCGAGGACGTGCCCGCGCTCTACCTTTTCGTCATGCCGAAACTCGGCGTCTGGGACAAGAAGCTGAAAGGACTGTGGGAGAACGAGCCGATCCCGTCGAATGTGCTGTCGGGGGTTTCCTGGGAGGAGTGAGGTATTATTGAATGCGTGAGGCGCGGCGATGAACCAGGAGCATTTATACAACAGTCAGTCACGTCAGGACCGCTTCCCACTCCATCCCTCATTCCTGTGCTTGTCACAGGAATCCAGCGCGCCCAAGTCCTTGGGCGCAGGAGAATCCCTTACTTGGGAGACAGTCATTCACGGCGCGGACGCGCCGTGGCTGGATTCCTGTGACAAGCACAGGAATGACGGTGGGTGGGGTGGCGGTCGCATCACCTCGGAAACGTCGTGGGGCCGCCATCGCATATCCTTAAAAGCCACGTCGAAAGCATGGCGCGCATGATCCCCCTCCTCGCCCGCCGCTTCGCCGGTCTCCTCGTTACGCTCGTCATCGTCTCGCTGCTGATCTTCGCCGTCATGGACCTTCTGCCCGGCGATCCGGCCTCGATCATGCTCGGCACCTCGGCAACACCGGAAACGCTTGAAGCGCTGCGTCACAGTCTCGGCCTCGACCAGCCGCTGCTGCTGCGTTACGGACAATGGTTGACCGGCGTGCTCTCCGGCGATCTCGGCAATTCCCTAACCTATGGCGTGCCGGTGGCGGGATTGATCGTCGAGCGGCTGACGGTGACGCTGCCGCTGGCGCTGATGGCGATCGTGCTTTCGGTGGCGATCGCCATGCCGCTCGGCGTGCTGGCCGCTTCGCGCCGCGGCGGTGTCTTCGACATCATCGCGACGCTGTTTTCGCAGATCAGCATCGCCGTGCCCGCCTTCTGGGTGGCGCTGCTGTTGATCATCCTGTTTTCGACGATGCTCGGGCTGATGCCGGCCGGCGGTTTCCCGGGCTGGAGCGCCGGCCTGCTGCCGGCATTGCAGGCGCTGGTTATGCCAGCCGTCGCGCTGGCGATGCCACAGGCGGGCGTGTTGACGCGGGTGGCGCGCTCGGCGGTGCTTGACACGATGCATGAGGATTTTGCCCGCACCGCGGTGGCCAAGGGGCTGTCACGCAGTGCAGTGCTGTGGCGCCATATCGTGCCGAACGCGCTGATCCCGATCCTGACGATGATCGGGCTGCAATTCACCTTTCTCGTCGCCGGCGCGGTGCTGGTGGAAAACGTCTTCAACCTTCCCGGCCTCGGACGGCTCGCGCTTCAGGCGCTCTCCCAGCGCGACATCATCGTCATGCAGGATGTCGTGCTGTTCTTCGCAGGCCTTGTCATCGTGATGAATTTCATCGTCGATCTCTCCTATCTGGCGATCGATCCCAGGATGAGAAAGGCGGCCTGAGACATGGTACCGATCGCATCCACTGCCATCACCAGCCGCCGTCGGGTCTTTAGACTTAGCCGGCGAATGAACCTGATCTCAGGGGGTGTCATCATCGGCCTGCTGGTCGCCGTTGCGCTGCTGTCGCTCGTCTGGACGCCGCTGCCGCCGGCGAAAATGCAGATCATCCACAAACTGCAGCCGCCGCTTGCCTTCGGCCTACTCGGCACGGACCAGTTCGGCCGCGACGTGCTATCGATGCTGATGGCAGGCTGCTGGAATTCGCTGTCGATCGCCATCACCGCGGTTGCGATCGGCGGGACACTCGGTTCGATCGCCGGCATTTCGGCGGCGGCAATCCGCGGTCCCTGCGAAGCGCTGCTGATGCGCATCTGCGACGTCATCTTCGCGCTTCCGCCGATCCTGTCGGCCATGGTGCTCGGCGCCTTTCTCGGGCCAGGGCGGTTCACCGCGATCACCGCAATCGCCGTCTTCATGATCCCGGTCTTTGCCCGCGTCACACTCGCGACTTCGCTGCAGGCCTGGAGCCGCGACTATGTGACGGCGGCGCGCGCGATCGGCAATACGCGCCTGACCATTTCGCTGCGCCATGTGCTGCCGAATATCATCAGCCAGATCATCGTGCATGGTGCGATCCAGCTGGGGCTGGCGATCCTCACCGAAGCGGGCCTCAGCTTCCTCGGGCTTGGCATGGCGCCGCCGGCGCCGAGCTGGGGCCGGATGCTTGCCGATGCGCAAACCTATCTGGCGCTCGCCCCCTGGCTGGCGATCCTGCCCGGCCTTGCCATCGCGCTCACCGTCTTCGGTTTCAACATGCTCGGCGACGGTCTGCGCGATCTGCTCGACCCGCGCGAGGCGAGCCGCTGATGTCCTCCCAAGACGAAAAGCCCGAAAGACCATGCCATGACCGAAACCGACCTTACCATTCGCGAACTCAGGCAGCACTTCGCCGATAAAAGCCTCTCCCCCCTCGAATACTGGCTCGCCCTCGAAGACCAGATCGCCGCCTGGGAGCCGTCGATTTCGGCACTCTACCTCTACGATCCGGAATCGGCGCGCGCCCAGGCGAAAGTGTCGACGGAGCGCTGGGCGAAGGGAGAAACGCTGGGGGGCCTCGATGGCATCCCGGTGACGCTGAAGGAACTGATCGCTACGAAGGGCCAGCCGGTGCCGCTCGGCACGAGGGCAGTGGAACTCAAACCGGCGGACGCCGATGCGCCGGCCGCCGCGCGGCTGCGGGAAGACGGCGCGGTGATCTTCGCCAAGACCACCTGCCCGGATTACGGCATGCTGTCCTCCGGCCTTTCGAGCTTTCATCCTCTCAGCCGCAACCCCTGGGACATCAAGCAGAATCCCGGAGGATCAAGCGCCGGGGCTTCCGCGGCGGCGGCGGCCGGTTACGGACCGCTGCATATCGGCACCGATATCGGCGGCTCGGTACGCCTTCCCGCCGGCTGGACCGGCATCTTCGGCTTCAAGCCGAGCCATGGGCGCATTCCAGCCGATCCCTATTATGTCGGGCGCTGCGTCGGGCCGATGGCGCGCACCGTCGAGGACGCGGCCTTTTCGATGGCGACGCTGTCACGGCCGGACTGGCGCGACGGCACCAGCCTGCCGCCAAACGATTTCAACTGGATGGATCTCGACATCGACCTGTCGGGCATGAAGATCGGTCTGATGCTCGATGCCGGCTGCGGGCTTGCGGTGGACGACGAGATCAGGGTCGCGGTCGAAGCGGCGGCGAAACGGTTCGAGAAGGCCGGCGCGACCATTCTATCGGTCCAGCCGGTGCTGACTCGCGCGATGCTGGATGGCCTCGACAACTTCTGGCGGTCTCGATTCTGGGGCGATATCGCGGACCTCGAGGAAGAACGGCGCGACACCATCCTGCCCTATATCAGGGATTGGGCGATGGGCGGCGCCGACATCAGCGGTGTCGATGCAGTCAGGGGCTTCAACCAGACGATCGAGATGCGCAAGAGCTGCGGACGGCTGTTCACGCAAGTCGACGCCCTGCTTTCGCCGACCAATCCGATCATCTCCTATCCGGCCGAATGGGCATCGCCGACCAACGATCCGGCCCTGCCGTTCGAACATATCGGTTTCACCGTGCCGTGGAACATGTCGGAGCAGCCGGCCGCCTCGATCAACTGCGGCTTCTCCGGATCTGGCATGCCGATAGGGTTGCAGATCGTCGGGCCGCGCTTCGACGACATGCGGGTGCTGAGACTGTCGAAAGCCTTCGAGGACTGGACGGGCGGCGTGAGATCCTGGCCGCAGCCTCCGATCCGCTGATCAGCTGATCGGGCGGCGATAGCCGGTCGGTTGCTCGTAGAGCCAACCGATGCGCTCGACCGCGGCCTCGAAATTCTCGCGCGCCACCGTCATGCTATGGCCGTTGGCATGCAGAATGGTTTCCGGATCTTCGAAGACGGCGACATGACCCTTCCAGAATACCAGGTCGCCACGGCGGATTTCGGACCGGTCGATCGGCTGGCCGAGGCCTGCCGCCTGCATGTCCGTATCGCGTGGCGCAGCTCTGCCCGTCATCAGCATCGCCAGCTGGACGAGGCCAGAGCAATCGATGCCGAGGCCGGAACGCCCACCCCAGAGATAGGGCGTTTCCAGAAAACGGGCTGCGATCTCGACGTAATCGGCGCCATCGAGAGCGCCGATCGACTGGACATGCTTGGCGAAGATCGCACTTCCGTCCTCGAGCACGACGTAGCGGTTGCCGCGCGCTTCCGCCTCGCGGACGACATGAACGCGGCTTCCCATCGACAGGATCGCCTGGTGGGGCCTGCGCAGTTCCGGTTCCGGATAGAGGAAGGTGCGCTGGACGGTGACGATATGGGTCGGCGCCGGCCGGCCTTCCGAGAGCGCGTCCGCCGCAACATAACCGACATAGCCGTCCGAGGCGGCCTTCACCCAGCACCAGCCACCGGCGCGATCGAAAACCGTCACATCCTCACCGAGAAGCAGTTCCGTATCGATGCCGCGCGCAAGGTCCGGTTCGGCGCGCAAGCCCACGACAGGAACGGCGACACGGGCCGGGGCGCCTTCGACAAAACGCGACGCCTCTACCTTGCCTTCAAGCCCCGCTTCCGCCAGATCAGGCCGGTAGGCATGCAGGCGGCGGTCGAGCATCGTCATTCGCATTCCTTTCAGATCGGCAGCCGGCGGGCCTGATCTCGGATGAGATCGCCGAGTTTTTCCAGGTAGAGCGCACCGCCGACGGTGCGCTTGATGATCACGTTGCGCCGGTCGGCATCGTCACGCACTCGGTCGACCAGGCCCATCTCGCCCATCGTATCCAAGGCACGGGTAATGACCGGCTTGGTGACATCAAGCGTGGCGGCAAGCCCGCGCACCGTGTGCGGCGGCGGCACCAGATAAATATGCAGCAGGATCGCCATCTGGCGCAACGTCAAATCGCGGTCGTCGTGGCGGACCTGATCGAGCGCCACGCCATGCCAGAGCCCCAGCGCCTGCGAGGCGGTCAGTTCGATCGGCACGGCCCCTCCGGAAGATCGTTACGCTAGCGTTCCATTTTCCGGCAGTTGCGATGCACATGCAAGGGCCGCGAGGAACTGCCGCCCGGCAAGGTGAATAAAATTTTAACGATCGGCAGCGAGGCGCAGCGCGTGAATGGGGATCATGCGATGCGCCTCACCGCCTACTTTGGTATGGCGTCAGCGCAGGCTCTCGCGGATATGGTGAAAGAGCGCGCGGATCGCCTGTGCTTCGCCGCCGCCCGGCGAATGCGGCCGTTCGGACTGAGCCCAGCCGTAAATGTCGAAATGCGCCCAGCTCTTCGCCTTGCTGACGAAACGCTTGAGGAAGAGGGCGGCGGTGATCGCCCCTGCCATGCCGCCGGCCGGCGCGTTGGTGAGGTCGGCGAACTTGGTGCGGATATCCTTTTCGTAGCCGGAATAGAGCGGCAGGCGCCAGATCGGATCGTCGGTTTCCAGGCTCGCTTCGGTCAGGTCATGCGCCAGATTGGCGTCATCGGTGAAGAAGGGCGGGAGATCCGGGCCAAGGGCAACGCGGGCAGCACCGGTCAGCGTCGCCATGTCGATCAGCAACTCGGGCTCTTCCTCGTCGGCATAGGCAAGCGCATCGGCAAGGATCAGACGGCCTTCTGCGTCGGTATTGTCGATCTGGACGGTCAGGCCCTTGCGGCTGCGGTAGATGTCGCCGGGCCGGAAGGCATTGGACGAGATCGCGTTTTCGACGACCGGAACGATAACGCGCAGATCGACCTTCAGCTTGGCGTCCATGATCATCAGGGCAAGTCCCATGACATTCGCCGCGCCGCCCATATCCTTCTTCATCAACAGCATGGAGGCGGCAGGCTTGATGTCGAGACCGCCGGTATCGAAGCAGACGCCCTTGCCGACGAGCGTCACCTTACGATGGCCCTTCTTGCCCCAGCGCAGCTCGAGAAGGCGCGGCGCATCGGCGCTGGCGCGGCCGACGGTATGGACCAGCGGAAAGTTCTGCTTGAGCAATTCGTCGCCCGTAATAACCGATATCTCCGCCTTGTAATGTTCGGCCAGACCGCGGAAAACGGCCTCGAGCTGGTTCGGTCCCATATCATTCGTCGGCGTATTGATCAGGTCGCGGGCGAGAAAGACGCCGGCAAGCTGGCGCTTGATGTCGGCGGCGTCGGCATCGCGGGGGATCATCAGCGTCGCCGCCGGCGATTTTTCGGATTTGTAGCGGTCGAAACGGTAGCTGCCGAGGCCAAAGCCGAGGGCCAGGCGATTTGCCGTCAACGGCGCGGTCTCGATGTGCCAGTCACCGGCGGGCAGCGCACGGGCGAGCCTGCCGGTAATGTAGGGCTGCTCGGATGGATTGGTGCCGAGGCCGTAAAGCGCGCCGCCGAGATGGCCTTCGGCCGTCGGGATCAGCAGCAGCGACCCGCTTTCGGCCTTGTAGCCTGCCCTGCGCGCCCAATCGAGCGCGATCGGATCGATCGTGCCGGTCTCGATATGGGCAGGCGTGACGGCAAAGATCGGCAGCGTCGAACCGCCCTTCGTGTTGAAAGGGGTCGGTCTCTCGATGAACTGATAGGGGGCCATGATTGTCCTTCGGCGGTCGCAAGGAATCGTTCCTTAACGGTCTGTTAGGGTTAACAGACTATTGCTGGAGCGAAGATTACGCGTCAAACCTTTCCCTGTTCCGCTTCGAGGTCAGGCGCCGATTTCGGAATCCAGGAACGCGCCATGCCTGCCTCGCTCACCACCACATTCACCAATCGTATCCTGCAGGGCGCTGCGGCATCGCTGCTCGTCTTGGCACTTGCCGGTTGCTCGACGACCAAGGACCGGATGACAACGGGCTCGGTGCCGAAACTCACCAAGCCGGTCGAAGAGATGGACGCGACCGAGCTGCGCTCGGCGACGGACCGGCTCGGCCAGGCCTATGAAAAGAACCCGCGCGATCCCGTCACCGGCGTCAACTACGCCAATCTGCTGCGCATGAACGGCCGCGACACGCAGGCGCTCGCCGTCATGCAGCAGGTGGCGATCGCCAATCCCGGCGACCGCAACGTGCTGGCCGCCTACGGCAAGGCGCAGGCGGCGGCCGGCCAGTTTCAGCAGGCGCTCGACACGATCGGCCGCGCCCAGACGCCGGACCGTCCGGACTGGAAGCTGATCTCGGCCCAAGGCGCTATCCTCGACCAGATGGGCCGGGCAAGCGATGCCCGGCAGCGCTACCGCGACGCGCTCGACATCCAGCCGAACGAGCCTTCCATCCTTTCCAATCTCGGCATGTCCTACGTGCTGACCGGCGATCTGCGCACGGCCGAAACCTACCTGCGCTCCGCCGCCAGCCAGCCGACAGCCGACAGCCGCGTCAGGCAGAACCTTGCCCTCGTCGTCGGTCTGCAGGGGCGTTTCCCGGAAGCCGAGCAGATCGCCAGGCGCGAACTTTCGCCGCAGCAGGCCGATGCCAATGTCGCCTATCTCAGAGGCATGCTCTCGCAGCAGAATTCCTGGCAGAAACTCGCCGCCAAGGACAAGACGCCGCAAGCAGCAGGCGACAGCAGCACCAATTGACCGAATCATGTCGTCGACAGGCTTACGCCTTCGGAGAGATCATGATGTAATTTAAAGAATTAGAGCATGATGTCGTCCGAAAACCGCGCACACTTTTCGGCATCATGCTCTAGCGGGCGCTCAGGCCCGAAAGAATGAGACGCAATCCAAGGCCGCCCATGACGGCACCGGCGGCCCGGTCGATCCAGCCCTTGGCGGCAAGATAGAGACGCCGCGGATGGCGGGCCGAAAAGGCGAAGGCCACGATCGAATACCACCCGGCCTCCACGGCAAACACGCCGAGCGGCAGCGCGACGATGAGATCGAGCGGCACCGTCCTCGGCAGGAGTGCCGCAAAGAGGCTGGCATAGACGATGATGGTTTTCGGGTTGCTGAGCTGGGTCAGCAACGCAGTCATGAAGCTCAATCTCAGCGCGCGGTTGCCGTTGACGGCGTCAGAGACTTCGAGCGGCTGACCGGCGCCCCTCCAGATATTGACCGCGATATAGACGAGATAGGCACCGCCTGCGACTTTCAGCAGGACATAGAGCCATTCGAACTGAGACAGCAGCGCCGTCAGCCCGGCAAGCGCCAGCACGGCAAAAACGACACCGCCGGCGCCCATGCCGAGTGCGGCCGCAAGGCCATCCAGCCTGGAACGCGAGATGGCGATCCTGGAGACGACGACGAAGCTCGGGCCGGGGCTCATCGCGCCGACCGCCAGGGCTGCCATGATGCTGATGAAAATGCCGGCAGAAGACATCGGAGACCTCTCTCTTGGATTGAACGCGCGCCAGGGGCACTGCGGTTGCATCCGCGCGCTGATGGTCGTCCATCCCATTTACCAGCTATGCCGGCGGCGGTCACGCGTGTTTGAAGCTGCAGATCGGACCGTCTTCGAGGCAACATCGTCTCTGCCGAAAGCGGCATCCGCTTTCCGGGGCCGGCGCATCGTCAGAACTTGTCTGCCACCTGAATGCCGGCGGGACCGAGAATGACGGCGATCAGCACCGGCAGGAAGAACAGGATCATCGGCACCGTCAGTTTCGGCGGCAGCGCGGCCGCCTTCTTTTCCGCTTCGTTCATGCGCTCGTCGCGTCCTTCCTGGGCGAGAACGCGCAACGCCTGCGCGACCGGCGTGCCATAGCGATCGGCCTGGATCAGCGCCTGGGTCACCGAACGCACCAGCTCGATCTGGGTGCGGGTGGCAAGATTTTCGAGCGCTACGCGGCGATCCGGCAGGAAGGAGAGTTCGGCCGTGGTCAGCACCATCTCCTCGGCGAGCGCCGGCGACTGCTCGCCAAGTTCTTCCGATACACGACGCATCGCGGCCTCGATCGAGATGCCGGATTCGACGCAGATCAGCATCAGGTCCAGCGCATCCGGCCAAGCGCGCTTGATCGAGTGCTGGCGCTTGCCCATGCGGTTGGAGATATAGATGTTAGGCGCGTAGAAGCCGAGATAACCGACGCCGATGACGGCGAAGAGGCGGATCGGCGTGCCCTTTTCGGCGAGATTTCCGAGACCGAAGACCCAGAAGGCAGCAAGCGCCAGGAAAAGGAAAGGCAGCAGGAAACGCGCCACCAGGAAGGTATTCAGCGCATTCTCCGAACGAAACCCGGCAGCACGCAGCTTGTTGACCGTGTTTTCGTCGACCAGCGCCTTGCGCAGGTTGAAGCGCTCGACGATCTGACGGACCGAGCGGTTGTTCTGGCTCCTGAGCGAGGCCTTGCCGGCGCCGGTTTCCGTGTTCATGCGGGCGCGTTCGCGGGCACGGATCTGCTCGCGCTCTGTGGAAACAGCCTTCATGCGCTTGTTCAGATCGCCGCGCTCGAAGAAGGGAACGGCAATCGTGTAAAAAGTGGCGAAGACGGCGATCGCGACGAGGACGGCGATCAGCATGCTCGGATTGGTCAGCGTTGCGGCAAGATCCTGCGACATGGTGCTTCCTTCCGGCTAGATGTCAAAATTGACCATGTTGCGCATGACGAAGATGCCGATCGACATCCAGATCGCCGAGACACCCATGATGAAATGGCCGCGCGGATCTGTGAAAAGGATCATCATGTAGTTCGGCGATGTCATGTAGACGAGGGTCGCGACGATGAAGGGCAGAGCCCCGATGATGACGGCCGACGCCTTGGCTTCCATCGAGAGCGCCTGGACCTTGGCCTTCATCTTCCTGCGCTCGCGCAGTACCTTGGAGAGGTTGCCGATCGCTTCCGACAGATTGCCGCCGGCCTGTGACTGGATGGCGATGACGATGGCGAAGAAGTTGACTTCCTGGAGCGGCATGTGGATCGTCATGCGGGCGCAGGCGTCGGGGATACTGAGGCCTACCTGCTGCGCCTCGATCACCCGCAGGAACTCGCTCTTGACAGGCTCGGTGCCTTCGGTCGCGATAAGGCGGATCGCATCGTTGAGCGGCAGGCCCGATTTGATCGAGCGCGTGATGACGTCAAGCGCATTGGGGAGCTCGTTCAAAAACTTGGTCTGGCGGCGCTTGATCAGGAAGCCGACGACCCAGCGCGGCAGGCCGAGACCGGCAACGACGGCGATACCGACGATGACCATCCACGATGCGCCGACGACCAAGGCGACAAGCAGCAGCACGGAGGCGAAGACGGCACTGATGAGATAGAATTTCGCGGCCGTGATCGTCAGGCCGGCCTGCACCAGCCGCGATTTCATCGACACGGTCTTCTTGGTCTTTTCGTGCTGGCGCTTTTCCAGATCCTTCAGATTGTCCTGCACCGATTTACGGCGCTTCGACAGCTCCTGCACCCGGTCACGGGCAGCCTTGACCTTGACCCGGTCGCTTTCGGCCGATTTGACGCGATTGATGCGGCTTGCCGATTTCTTGTCGGCCTCGATCTTCGAAAACAACAGGGCATAAGCGACCGCCGCCGCGGAAACGGCGGCGAGGACGACGATTGCCAGGACTATGGGATCGAACCCGAACATCTCGCCTATTCCTTCGTTTTCGCTTCCATCGCGTCGAGGGCGGCGGCAAGACGCTTTTCCTCATTGAAGTAGCGGGCGCGATCCCAGAAATGCGGCTTGCCGACGCCGGTCGACATGTGCCGGCCGATCAGGCGGCCATTCGCATCCTCGCCTTCGATCTCGTAGCGCATCAGATCCTGGGTGATGATGACGTCGCCTTCCATGCCGATCACCTCGGTGATCTGGGTGATGCGGCGCGAACCGTCACGAAGGCGCGCCGCCTGAATGACGACGTCGACCGAGCTGGAGATGATCTCGCGCACCGTCTTTGCCGGCAGGGCGAAGCCGCCCATGGCGATCATCGATTCGATACGGCTCAGGCATTCGCGCGGCGTATTGGCGTGGATGGTGCCCATCGAGCCGTCATGACCGGTATTCATCGCCTGCAGCAGGTCGAAGACCTCCGGTCCGCGCACTTCGCCGACGATGATGCGCTCGGGACGCATACGCAGGCAATTCTTGACCAGATCGCGCATGGTGATCTCGCCCTCGCCTTCGATATTCGGCGGGCGCGTTTCGAGACGGACGACATGCGGCTGCTGCAGCTGCAGTTCGGCAGTATCCTCGCAGGTGATGACGCGTTCGTCCCTGTCGATATAGTTGGTGAGGCAGTTCAGAAGCGTTGTCTTGCCCGAGCCGGTGCCGCCTGAAATGACGACATTGCAGCGCACGCGCCCGATGATCTGCAGCACGGTTGCGCCTTCCGGCGTGATCGCGCCGAACCGGACGAGCTGATCGAGCGTCAGCTTGTCCTTCTTGAACTTGCGGATGGTGAGCGCCGGCCCATCGATCGACAGCGGCGGCGCGATGACGTTGACGCGCGAACCATCCGGCAGGCGGGCGTCGCAGATCGGGCTCGATTCGTCGACGCGGCGGCCGACCTGGCTGACGATGCGCTGGCAGATCGAGAGAAGCTGTGCATTGTCGCGGAAGCGAATCTCGGATTCGATCGTCTTGCCGCCGACTTCGATGAAAGTCTGGCCGGCGCCGTTGACCATGATGTCGGCGATGTCGTCGCGCGCCAGCAACGGCTCCAGCGGGCCGTAGCCGAGCACGTCGTTGCAGATATCCTCGAGCAGTTCTTCCTGCTCGGAGATCGACATCGCAAAGTTCTTGATGGTGATGATGTCGTTGACGATGTCGCGGATTTCCTCGCGGGCGCTTTCGCCGTCGAGCTTGGAGAGCTGCGAGAGATCGATCGTGTCGATCAGCGCGGAAAAGACCTGCGCCTTGGTGTCGTAATATTCATCGGTGCGGGCCGGGCGCTTGCGCTGCGGCGTCTGCATCGGCGGTGGCGTCACTTGCTGGCGTGCGGACTCGCGCGCGGGTTCGACCAGAATGGAGGGGGAAGAGGCCGCAGGGGCGGCAGCCGGAACCGGCGGCGAAGGAGCAATCGCCCCCCCGACCTTTCCGGAACCTTCATTTCCGCGTTTTCCAAACATGCCAGTCGATCCAATCTGCTCGTTCTAGAGCATTTCCCGATCTCTCCGAGTCACGGAAATGCTCTCTCTTTTTGTTTTCACGCAATTCCTGAGGCAAAACCGCTGCCCGCTTTTGCTGGAATTGCTCATCGTCTACTTGCGCTTCAGGAGGCCCAGCAGGCCGCCCTTCTTCGCCTTCTTGATCGCGACACGGCCGGTGACGATGTGCGATATCTGCGAAAAGGTTTCCGCCGTCGGCGACTTCGGGTCGACTTCGGAGATCATCCGGCCGCTGTTGGCGGCGTTGCCGAAGAGATTGATGTCGAAGGGGATGATCGCGATCGGATCGATCTCCAGCGGCTCACAAAAATCCGACGGCGAAATCTCCGGCCGTTTCGGCATTCCGACCTGATTGAGGATGAGATGGGGCGGCCTGTCGTTCGGCCGCATCTTGCGCAGCGCGTCCAGCATGTTTTTGGCGTTGCGCAGATTGGCGAGATCGGGAACCGCTGCGATGACCACCTCGTCGACGCTCGACAGCACCGAGCGCGTCCATTCCGACCATGCATGCGGAACATCGAGCACGGTGACGGGCGCGCTGCGCTGCAGGACGTCGAGCACCGGCTGGAAGGCCTGGCCGTCGAAATCATAGGCACGGTCGAGCAGCGAGGGTGCGGCCAGCAGCGACAGATGCTCGGAGCATTTCGTCAGCAGGCGGTCGAGGAAGACCTCGTCGAGGCGATCGGGTGCGAAGACCGCTTCGGCGATGCCCTGGGCCGGATCCTGATCGAAGTCGATGTTCGCCGTACCATAGGGCAGGTCGAGATCGGCGAGGATCGTCTCGGTGGAGAAGAGATTGGAAATGCCGAAGGCGCAATTATGCGCGATGGTCGAGGCGCCGGTGCCGCCCTTCGAGCCGATGAAGGCGATGCTGCGGCCGAGCGGCTCAGCGTCCGGATCAACAAAGATCGAGGCCATCGCCGTAAGGATATCGGGCATGGCGACGGGCTGGACCATATATTCGGAAATGCCGTTGCGGATGAGCTCGCGATAAAGGCCGATATCGTTGTAATAGCCGATAATGACGACCTTGGTCGTCGGATCGCAGACGGCGGCGAGCGGCGCGAGTTCGCCGAGCAGGTTCGCGGCATTCGCCTTGGTCTCAAGGATGATGAGGTTCGGCGTCGGAGCGCCGGAAAACATATTGGCGGCAGCGGCGATGCCGCCGCTGGTGATGCGCATGCTGACTTTCGCCACGCGCCGATCATTGGCGCAGCGTTCCATGACATGCTGCAGGGCCTCGCTCTCGCAGAAGGCATGGACGGAGATGCGCGGCAGCGGCCGCATGTTTTCCAGATCCGCCATGCGCACCGCCTCCTCGGCGTTGCGAAGCTCGCTGGGATTCCTGATTTCGTATTCGATCGCGCTCATCGTTCCGTTCCGCCTCAGAATCCGCTGTCGCCGGCATCTTCGATCGTCGTCGTCGTCGTCCGGTATTCCTGGATCGCATTGTTGCGCCGCTGCGCATCGATCGGGGTCATGCCGCGGGGCGCCACCAGATCCTCCGGATTGGCGATCTGGGCGGCAAGGTTGTTCTGCGAGGCGCAGCCGAAATTATAGTAGTTCTGGTTGGTCAAATCGTTCGATATGTCCTTCGGCCATTGACCGCATTGCGTGGTGACCGCGGTGGTGCCGGTAAAGCTCAGCCGGATCGGGGCCGCATCGCCGGGACCGACCGCGGCATAGGAGGTGTTGACGATTTTCGAGCTTGCGATCCCCCTCGATGTCAGCTCGGCACGGACCTGATTGCGCAGCTGATAGGCTGCCGCCGAATTGGGCGAGCCTTGCGGCGACAGCACGTAAACCGGGCCCGAGGCGCGCGAGATGTAGTTTGCGGCAAAGCCGCGGATGAGGTCGCGCTGGGCGATGGTCAGGCGGCGATCGGTGGAGGCGACGGGTATATCCACCGTCTGCTCCGCCTCCGTGACGATGATCGGGTGGCGGGCGCGGTAATCGTCCGGAATGCCGCCGGTCGTCAGTTGGTCATGCGGGCCGGCGCATCCGGAAAGTATCGCCGCCGACATGGCGAGCGTGGCAAAAAGCGCCTTCGAGAGTCCTAGGCGGGGTGTCGTCGCATTCATATGGGCCATCGCCTGATCTCTGTTTTCTGCCATCGCTGCCGCTCGCGCCCCACTCATTTGTAGATGAACCCGATCGAGCCGTGGAACTGCGCATCGGCGACGGGCGCCTCGCGGCGGCCATAGACCTTGTTGACACGGTTGAGGAAGAAGGTCGCGCCGTCATTCTCAGGGCTGAAATTGTCGTCCGGCCGGTTGAGCTGATTGCGCGCCACCGGGCGCACCAGGTAGGGCGTTGCGATGATGACGAGCTCGGTTTCCTGGCGCTCGAACCCCTTTTGGCGGAAGAGCGTCCCAAGCAGCGGGATCTTCGAGACGCCAGGGGTGCCACCCATCGTCTGGGAAACATTGTCGCGGATCAGGCCGGCAAGCGCGATCGAGCCGCCCGAGGGCAGCTCCACCGAGGTCTCCGCCGAACGGCGCTGGTAAGTGGCGTTGCCGCTTCCGGCCACCGGTTCGGAGACATTGGTCTTGATCTGCAGGCTGATGCGGCCCGATGACAGCACGACCGGTTTGAAGGCGAGGTTGATACCGTAGTTGAACGGGACGACGGTGACGTTGCCGTCGTTGTCGGTCGTCGAATAAAGCTGCTGGCCACCGGAATTGAAGGTCGCGGCCTGACCCGATATCGCCGTCAGCGTCGGTTCGGCGAGCGTCTTGACGACCTTGGCCTGTTCCAACGCGTTGAGGTAGGTGGAGATGTCGTATTTGCCGATCGAGCTCTTGAAGAGCGCCGCCAGGCCGCCGCCGACCGTCGCTGTCGCGCTGTCGGCGTTCGGACTGCCAAGTTGGGCGACCGTCATGCCGGAGGAATTGGAAACCAGATTGTCGAAGCCGAGCTGCTTCAGCACCTCGCGGCGAACCTCGGCGATCGTTACCTTGAGGGTGACCTGGTCCTCGCCCTCGATCTGCAGGAGGTTGACGACCTGCGAACTCTGGCGACCTTCGGCAAAGAGCGCCACCGAGCTGTCGCCGCCGGTGCCGGATGCCGTCTCGGTTCTGGTCGTCGCCTCGCCGCCCTTCAGGAAGACCTGCGCCAAATCGGCAGCCTGCGTGGCATCCTGCGGCGTGCGCACCGTGCCGGTCAGCACGATGTTGTCGGAGACGATTTCGACATTGATGTTGGAGTCGGGAATGAAGCGGCGGAGATTGACTTCGAGGCCGGAAACGTCGCGCTCGATCTCGATGTCGAGATTGACGATTTCCTGTCCACCGGCGCCGAAGACGAAGATATTCGTCTGGCCGACCTTCTTGCCGAACAGGTAGATGCGCCGCGAGGTGCGGGTCACGGCATCGGCCATAGTCGGATCGGAGACGAGGATATCATGCGCATCCTCCGGCAGATCGACGACGACGGCCTTGTTGAGCCCGAGCTTCAGCCGGCGATGAGCATTGGAGCCGGTCTGCGAGATCCGGACCAGGCTATCGGAATCGGCGCGTGCCTCGCCTGCACCGAAAAGTGGGGCGAAAGAGGCCGGCACTATACCGGACACGACGACTGCCAGCGAAAGGCAGCCTGTCAGGAGAGATCCGGCGCACCGCGTTGAATTGCCCATTTGCACGTCCCTTACTCCGCCTTCGGCGCGGCGCCGGCATCCGTGACGATAGCGCCCGATTTGATGACCTGGATGATCGCACTGCCGTTGTCGCCGCTCAGCAGATAGTCGGCGGCACTGGTATCCTGCTCCTGCGCATCGGCGACCGAGCGCAGCGCGAGCGACAGCCGATCCGCCATCTGCTGGGCGACGGCGAGAACCTTCGTTTGATCGGGCGTGAGCTCGAGCGTCGCGGTCGTGCCGACCACCGATTTCGAGCCGTCGTCCTTTTCCTGTATCTGCTGGTCGATGGCGAGGACGCGGACATTGCTCAGCACGGTTTCGGTGATGAGCTTGTCGGCCTCAGCGCCCTTGCGGACCATGATGACGTCGACGCGATCATTCGGCAGGATGAAACCGCCGGCGCCGGTTGCCACCGATATCTCGGTCGCGACAGCGCGCTTGCCGGCCGGCAACAGCGAGGAGAGGATGCGGCTGCTGGAATCGGCGACCTTTTCCGGCCGGATCGGTTCGCCTTCGAAGATCGGCAGACGCACGACGGCGCCTTGCAGATCCTTGATCGCATCCGGCTTGTCGGCTTCGGTGATGAGGCCAGGGACAACGCCGCCCTGCGGCCAGGCCATCCAATGTACCGACTGGTCGCTCAGCCTCTCGCCCACCGCCAGATTGGCGCTCGAGACGAGGATGTTGACGGTCGGTTCCTTCTCGACGACCGAGCGGACCTGGGTAACGACACCGCCACTGCCCGCCATTTGCATTGCCAGGAGACCGGCAAGGCCGGCCGCCGCCACGGCGACAGCTAGGATTATAAGGCGGGCCGGTTTCATCGATCATTCCTCAGGGCACGATATGTTCGCCCTGTAGAATGCTCAGCAATTGGTATAATTATGGTTAATAGAACGCTTACATTTTAAGTTAACGGGCATTTAAAATGCCGTTATTTCAGGCTTTCCAGCGCGGCGAGGAAGAGCGGCGAAGAAGGAAAGGCCATGAAGCCGCCGATCGCGATCGCGATGCCGTAGGGGATCTTCTTGGCAAGCAGGACCGAGTTCGGCACCGGCAGGCCGATGGCGAGGATGGTGTCCGATTGCGCTCTTACCAGCAGGATCAGCAAGGTGATGAGGCCGCCGATCATGGCGATGTCGGTCATCAGGAAAAGCAGGGATTCGTTCAGACCGAACCAGAGCGCGGTGGCGCTCATCAGCTTGGCGTCGCCGCCGCCCATCACATTGAACGCGAAAAGCGCAAAGCAGGCGCTGAAGACGATGGCGGCGCCGGCAAGATGCATGCCGATCATTTCCAGACCCAAGCCGGAGAACGGCGCGAGGACGAGGAAAGAGGCGATCAGGATCACGGAAATGCGGTTCGGGATCGTCATGGTGAAGAGATCCGAGAAGGCCGCCATCGCAAGGCAGAGTGGCAGTATCAGGAAGACTGCGGCTGCGATCATGCTCATACCCGATCGTGATTTGATGCGAAAAGGCTCACGGCCGTTCAGCCTGTGAGCCCGCCCGATATATCGGCCAGAGCAAATCCGGCCGTATCAATTTCAGCGCCAGCTGGCAGCGCCTATCTTAGTTCGACGCCGTAACGCCAGTGTTCATCTTGGTGCCCAGGTTGTTGAACGTGGTGCCGATCCGGTTGCCGAGGGTCGTGGCGCCGGTGATGAGCGCTACGGAAATGAGAGCAGCAATCAGGCCGTACTCGATTGCGGTCGCGCCGGATTCGTCCTTCAGAAAACGGCTAAAAAGCTTGGTCATGGTAACTCCTAACTCCAGTTGATGTTCAGCACGTCCGCCAACTGTTTGCCGTTGATCGGATGACTGCAACCTAGCGAATGGCCGTTTCCATCGGCTTAAGGAAAAGAGTTAACGACATGTGAACGAGACAACAGGCCTTTGTAGAGTCAGTATTTTCTTAAGCGCTTCGCTCAATATTTAACGATATTCCCGGAATAACCGCTGCATTCACCCGGAAATAGCGCATATTCTGTTTCCAACCGAGGCGTACGCCGCCCCGAAGCCGTACCGAATCGGATCACTACGCTTCATCCCGGAACAGGGCGGTAGGCTTAAGGCTTCGTTCACCATTTTTTTCCATTCTATGCGGATATTGCGCTGTGATCGTGAAAGAGGACCCAATGTCATCGAGCGGCAAAACCATTTTCTTTGCCGGCATGATCGCCGTTTTCGGTATTTCGGGAGTTTCCGCGGCCGCAGACGATGACATGTTGCGCGTCTACATGGATCACGCGCGCGTGCTGAAGCTCGATCGCCCGGTCAGCAAGGTGATTGTCGGCAATGCCGCGGTCGCCGATGCGACCGTGGCCGACGCCAAGACCATCGTGCTGACAGGACGCAGCTTCGGCACCACCAATCTGGTTCTCCTCGATGCCGACGGCAACGCAATCCTCGACGAACGCATCCTGGTGTCGATCGACGAGGGCAATACGGTGCGCGTCTACCGGCAGACCCAGCGCTCCGTGCTGTCCTGCACGCCGAACTGCGAGCAGCATGCGCAGCAAGCGACCGCCGGCTCACCCTAACGCTCTCTTTTCAACTTCCTCGACCATTCGTTAAAATCGTCGTGTCAGGTTGAAACGGAAAATCAACGAACGGACCTTAGTCTGACGACTGGAAAATGTCGCTCGGGTCCAGGCAATGATGACAATCGATCAGCAGACGGATAAGGGGCGCGCTTTTGCGCCGTTCCGTTTCTTACGGTTTCGCGCTCTCGCCCGCTCACGCGAGGGTGCTGCGGCGATCGAATTCGCCCTGCTCGCCATTCCCTATTTCCTGGTGATTTTTGCAATCCTCGAAACGTTCGTCGCCTTCGCCGCCGAGGAACTCGTCTCCAATGCCGTCGATACGATGAGCCGCCGGATGCGAACCGGGCAGATCACCTATAATCTCGGCCGCACGACCGATATGAACCAGGCGCAATTCCGCCAGGCTTTCTGCGATGAGATTTCGATCCTGATCCGCTGCTCGACGACCGAAGTCGCCACGCCGAGCAAGCTCTACCTTGATGTGCAGACGTTCAGCACCTTCTCGGCCATTCCGACGACGATCCCCAAGGTTTCCACCGACAAATATGCCGACATCAACACGGCGGCCTTCAAATATGCGCCGGGCGGCGCCGGCACGATCAACATGCTGCGCGCTTATTATCGCTGGGAAATCACCGCGGATCTGGTCCGGCCTTACATCACCACGATACGTCCCTCCGACGCTTCGATGCCCAGCCAATATCTGATCGTCGGGACCGCGGCCTTCCAGAACGAGCAGTATCCATAATGGCGTTACGCAACCCGTTCACCAGACTGGTCCAGACGGTGCGGCGGCTCACCCGTGACCGCAAGGGCGCCGGCGCGATCGAATTCGCGATCCTCTTTCCCGTGCTCGTCATGCTCTATATCGGCGCTTTCGAGATTACGATCGGCCTCAGCGTCAGCAAGCGCGTGACACGCGCCGCAGGAACGGTGGCCGACCTCGTCACCCAGCAGCAATCCGTCACGAAGAGCGCGCTTGGGCAAATGCCATCGGTCGCAAATGCAATCTTCCTGCCCTACAACACGACGTCGCTGACAATGAAGATCACCGGGATTAGCATCGACGCCGGCGCCAATGCGAAAGTGCTCTGGTCCTGGGCGCAAGACGGGACGGTGCCCTATGCCAAGAACGCCGCGGTGAGCGACGTGCCGTCTGATATGAAGACGGCGAACAGTTTCCTGGTCCGCACTGAGGTCAGCATCCCCTATACATTGTTCCTGTTCGCCCCGAACTTCATGCCGGATGGCATGCGCACGATCACCATCAGCCGCAGTTATTTCTACCGCCAGCGGCAAGGCGACTCGATCCCCTGCGGCGACTGCTGACGGCCCTTCCCGCTCTTCTCTGCCGCATAACTCCTCAATCGAAATCGATTGGGGAGTTATGCGGTAATTCAAAGTGTTACAGCGTCCTTTGCGCGTCTGAAAAAGACGCGCGGCGCTGTAATTTGCCAAGCCGGCCGCGGCATTATATGGCTGGATCTCAGCCGCCTCCGATATTGCAGAGGCCGGCGATCGGCTCTCTCGGGTGTAAAATGGCGCGTGCCTTTCTTTTTGTTCTGGATTCCTTCGGCGTTGGCGGAGCGCCGGATGCGGCGGCCTATGGCGACGAGGGCGCCGATACGCTTGGCCATATCGCCGAGTTCTGCGCAGCCGGAGCGGCAGACCGAGCCGGGTTGCGCGAAGGGCCGCTTTCCCTGCCCAACATGTCGGAACTGGGGCTGATGCACATCTCGCGGTCCGCCTCCGGTCGGTTTCCGGCCGGCATGCCCGTCCCGGAGAAGGTCTACGGCATTTATGGCGCCGCCACTGAAATTTCCCGTGGCAAAGATACGCCGTCGGGCCATTGGGAGATCGCGGGAACACCTGTCAGTTTCGATTGGGGTTACTTCCCGATAGAGGGCGACGCCTTTCCTGCCGAATTCATCGAGACGCTATGCCGGGAGGCTGACGTGCCCGGCATTCTCGGCAATTGCCATGCCTCGGGAACGGAGATCATCGCCCGGCTCGGCGAGGAACATATCCGCACCGGCAAGCCGATCTGCTACACCTCCTCGGATTCGGTCTTCCAGGTCGCGGCGCACGAGGTGCATTTCGGCCTCGATCGCCTGCTCGCCTTCTGCCGTTTGGCCCGGGGGCTGCTCGATCCCTACAATATCGGCCGCGTCATCGCCCGGCCCTTTATCGGCCAGTCCGCCTCTACTTTCCAGCGCACCGGAAATCGGCGCGACTTCTCCGTGCTGCCGCCGGAGCCGACACTGCTCGACCGACTGATCGAGCACGGCCGGCACGTGCATGCAGTGGGAAAGATCGGCGACATCTTCGCGCATCAGGGCATTTCCAGGGTCATCAAGGCGAACGGCAACGAGGCGCTGATGGATGCCTCGCTCTCGGCGATCGACGAGGCTGAGGATGGCGATCTCGTCTTCACCAATTTCGTCGATTTCGACATGATCTACGGCCATCGCCGCGACGTGCCGGGTTATGCTGCGGCACTCGAAGCCTTCGATGCGCGCTTGCCCAAAGTCCACAAGAAACTGAAGCCCGGCGATCTCGTCGTGCTCACCGCCGATCATGGCTGCGATCCGACCTGGCGCGGCACCGACCATACGCGCGAGCGCGTGCCTGTCATCGCCTATGGCCCCGGCATCCGGTCGCGTTCGATCGGCGTGCGCCGCAGCTATGCCGATATCGGCGAAAGCATCGCCCGGCATCTCGGCATCCCGGCCGGATCGCACGGAAGGAGTTTTCTGTGACATCGCATTTGAAGAAGGTCGAACTGCACTGCCATCTGGAGGGTGCGGCACCGCCAACTCTGACCGCGGCGCAGGCGCGGAAATACGGAGTCGACATCAGCGGTGAGCTTCGCGACGGAGCCTATGTCTGGCATGATTTCGCAAGCTTCCTCGAATGTTACGACAAGGTTTCCGAGGTCTACAAGACCGAGGAGGACTATGCGCTTCTGACCGAAACCTACCTCGACGAACTCGCCGGCATCGATACGATCTATAGCGAGCTCATCGTTTCGCCCGACCACGGCAAGCGCATCGGGCTGGGCGCCGATGCCTATATAGCAGGTATCTGCGAAGGCATCCGGCGGGCCAGGGAAAAGAGCGGCATCGAGGCCCGACTGATCGTCACCGGCGAGCGGCATTTCGGTCCGGAGAGCGTGATTGGCGCTGCCGAATATGCGGCAAAGGCCGGCAATCCTCTGATTACCGGGTTCAACCTTGCCGGCGAAGAGCGCATGGGCCGTGTGGCCGACTATGCCCGCGCCTTCGATATCGCCCGCGATGCCGGCCTCGGGCTCACCATCCATGCCGGCGAGGTCTGCGGCGCCTTCAGCGTCGCCGACGCGCTCGATGCGGTGCGCCCCTCGCGCATCGGCCACGGCGTGCGCGCCATCGAGGATCTCGATCTGGTGACGCGGCTTGCCGACCTCGGCACCGTGCTCGAGATCTGCCCGGGCTCCAATATCGCGCTCGGGGTCTTTCCCGATTTCGCGTCCCATCCGCTGCGCCGGCTGAAGGAAGCAGGCGTGCGGGTGACGATCAGCTCGGATGATCCGCCTTTCTTTCATACCTCGCTCAAGCGGGAATATGAACTTGCGGCCGGGACCTTCGGCTTCAGCGACGCCGAGATCGATGCCATGACGCGCACGGCGATCGAAGCGGCCTTCGTCGACGATGAAACACGCAAGGCCCTGCTCGCCCGAATTTGAGGGTTACAGCTTTCCTGCTCAGATTGAAGCATTCTAACCAGGAAATGCTCCGGAGATTGGGGATGATCGGCGCAAATTGACCGCCACTCTTGCGGTCGGGCCGATTTCCGTGAAAGAAACATTCGATAGAAAGAATGAAAGGCTTCCCCATGGACGGCGTCACGGTCATCGATCATCCGCTTGTGCAGCACAAGCTCACCATCATGCGGCGCAAGGAGACATCGACGGGAAGTTTCCGGCGCTTGCTGCGCGAAATATCGACGTTGCTCTGCTACGAGGTGACTCGCGATCTCGAACTGACGATGGAAACGATCGAGACGCCGCTGCAGACGATGGAATCGCCGATCCTCGAGGGCAAGAAGCTGGTCTTCGCCTCGATCCTGCGCGCCGGCAACGGGCTGCTCGAAGGCATGCTCGACCTCGTGCCGTCCGCCCGCGTCTCGCATATCGGCGTCTACCGCGACCACGAGACGCTGCAGCCGGTCGAATATTACTTCAAGGCGCCGGAAGACGTGGCCGAGCGGCTGATCATCGTCGTCGACCCGATGCTTGCGACCGGCAATTCCTCGATCGCAGCGATCGACAAGCTCAAGGAACGCGGCGCTCACAATATACGCTTCCTTTGCCTGCTTGCCGCCCCGGAAGGCATCCGCAACTTCCGCGCCGCGCATCCCGATGTTCCGGTCTTTACCGCATCGATCGACAGTCATCTCAACGAGAAGGGCTATATCATGCCCGGCCTCGGTGATGCCGGCGACCGCATGTACGGCACCAAGTAATTTCAGCCTTCCTTTACCAAATCGAAAGACTTTACGGCCCGGAGGTCCCTTCCGGGCCTTTTGGCGTCGATATTAGCAACTTATCAGCACTTGAGGTTTAGCAAGCTTGGAGCATGAGGCCCTGCATGAAGCCGGGTTTATACAGGAAGGATTTCTGTTTCATGCTCGTGCGCACCGTCCTATTCGCCAGCGTCGCCGCGGTGCTCGCCACACAGGTGCCTTCCTTCTTCGGAGGCACCAGCCAGCAGCCCGCTGACGCTCTCTCCGCCAATTTCGTATCGACCGAAACCGGGCAGCCGGTCGCACCGGAGCCCGTCTACGGCAGCAATGCGATCCGCCTGCAGGCGGATGCGCAGGGCCACTATACCGGCAGCTTCAAGATCAACGGCAAGCCGGTGCAGGGTCTGATCGATACCGGCGCCACCTATGTGGCGCTCAACGAGACGCTCGCCCGCCGGCTCGGCTACACCGCCAACCAGCTCGATTTCCGCTACAGGGTGAATACCGCGAACGGCCAGACGAAGGCAGCACACGTGACGCTCGACCGGGTCGAGATCGGCGGCATCCGCGTGCGGAATGTCGAAGCCTTCGTCCTGAAGGACGATGCGCTGACGACGACGCTGGTCGGCATGAGCTTCCTGCAGAAGCTCGCCTCCTATTCCGTCGCCGACGGTTCGCTCAGCCTCAAGCAGTAAACCGCGTCAGATCAGGCCCGCAATGACCGGTGTCAGCTCCGGCTTGTCCTCGGTAATGCGGTAGTGCGCGGCAAGTCCCGCAGCCGCCCTTTCCGCCGCGGCTTCGTCGGCGGCGTGAACCATCGCGATCGGTTCACCGGCATTGACGCGGATGCCGAGCGGCAGGAGTCCGGAAAAGCCGACGCGATGATCGATCCGGTCCGCCGGATGGCGTCTTCCGCCGCCGAGGTCAATGACACTGACGCCGATACCGCGCGTATCGCAGGCGGCAAGCCAGCCGGACCGGGCGGCCGGAACAGGCTTTTCGACCGGCGCCCTGGCCAGGTATCGGTCAGGGTTTTCGATGAGATCGCCCGGGCCCCCGAGCATCGATACCATGCGCGCGAAGACCTCTGCCGCCTTTCCCGATGACAGGGCCTGACGCGCCGTCCCCTCGGCTTCATCAGGCGAAGCGGCGATGCCGGATTTCACCAGCATTTCGGCGGCGAAGGCAAGAACGACGGTCTCAAGCCGCGTGCCTGCCTTTCTACCGGCCAGGAAATCCAGGCAGTTGCGCATCTCGACGGCATTGCCGGCACTATCGGCAAGCGGCTGGTTCATGTCGGTGATCAAGGCCGAGGTCTTCACGCCGGCGCCATTCGCCACCTCGACCAGCGACTTCGCGAGGGTCTCCGCCTGGTCGCGATCGGCCATGAAGGCGCCGTTGCCGACCTTGACGTCAAGCACCAGCGTCTGAAGCCCCGCCGCAAGTTTCTTCGAGAGGATCGAGGCGGTGATGAGGGGAATGGAATCGACGGTGGCGGTCACGTCGCGCACGGCATAGAGCCTGCCGTCGGCGGGCGCCAAAGTGCCGGTCTGGCCGATGATGGCGCATCCCGCCTCCTTCACCACCTTGTGGAACAGGTTCGCATCCGGGGTGATCATGTAGCCGGGAATGGATTCGAGCTTATCCAGCGTGCCGCCGGTATGGCCGAGGCCGCGCCCGGAGATCATCGGAACGGCGAGGCCGCAGGCGGCGGCGATCGGCGCCAGCATCAGCGAAACATTGTCGCCGACGCCGCCGGTCGAATGTTTGTCGGCGATCGGGCGATCGATATCGGCCCATTGCAGCCTGTCACCGGAATCGGCCATCGCCAGCGTCAAGGCCACGATTTCGGCCCGCGACATGCCCTTGAACCAGACGGCCATGGCGAATGCGCCAATCTGGCCTTCCGACAATCGACCGGCAGCGAGCGCAGCAATGAAGGAGCTGATCTCGGCGGCGTCAAGTTCGTCGCCATCGCGCTTGCGCCGAATGATCTCCTGCGGAATCATTTCAGTAGCTCGATGCTGCAGCGGGTGCCGCCTGTGTTCCGCTCAGAACCGCCAGGATATCGTCGAGCAGGTCGGAAGCGCCGAAGCGGAACGTCGACGGCATCGCCCAGTCCGGTGTCATGATGGTTTCGGCAAGGCTCAGATAGAGTGCGGCATCGGCCACCGAGCCGATGCCGCCGGCCGGCTTGAAGCCGACCTTGCGGCCGCTCTCGCGGATAGCGCGGATCATGATGTCGGCGGCTTCGAGCGTCGCATTGACGGCGACCTTGCCGGTCGAGGTCTTGATGAAATCGGCGCCGGCTTCGATGGCGAGTTCGGAGGCACGGCGGATCAATGCGGCATCCTTCAGCTCGCCAGTCTCGATGATGACCTTCAGCAGGACGGGGCCGGCGCATTCGGCGCGCACGGTCTTGACCATGTCGGTCACCGCCTTCTCATTGCCGGCGAGCAGCTTGCGGTAGGGGATGACCAGATCGATCTCATCGGCGCCATCGGCAATCGCCTCGCGTGCTTCAGCGGCGACATCGGCTACTTCCATATCGCCGGAGGGGAGGTTGACGACAGTCGCGATACGCACGGCGTGCCCGGTGCCGAGGATGTTGCGGGCTTGGGCGACGAATCGCGGCCAGATGCAGATCGCAGCGCTGTTGCCGTAGGGCGTCTGCGCGCGGGCGCAGAGCGCATCGATCTGCGCCTCGGTGCAATCATCCTTCAAGTTGGTGAGATCGAGAAGAGAAAGGGCGACAGCCGCCGTCTCCCGGTTGGAATGGCTATTCATCTTCGCTTCCTCTCGAGCATGATGCCGAAAAGTATGAGCGGTTTTCGAACGACATCATGTTCTAACTCTATAATGTAGAACAGGATTCAGATTTTAGGCCGACCCGGCCTGAAATCATCCTGTTCCAGCCGCAATCATATCTTTCAATATGGCGGCGAGACGGGCGCCGCCGATGGGCGCCATGTCCTTGGTTTCTTCATGGCTGAGCTCATTGCCGGTCATGCCTGCCCCATAGTTGGTGATGACGGAGGCGGCCGCAACCCTCAGGCCCAGCATTCTTGCGATGATGACCTCGGGCACCGTCGACATGCCGACGGCATCGGCACCGAGGATGCGCGCCATGCGGATTTCCGCCGGCGTTTCAAAGCTTGGACCGGAGAACCACATATAGACGCCCTGCGCCAGCTCGATTTTAAGCTTCGCCGCTGCCCTCTGCATCGCCGCAGCAAGCTCCGCATCATAGGCATTGGTCATGCCGACGAAACGGTGATCGCTTTCCTCGCCGATCAGCGGATTCATGCCGGAATAGTTGATGTGATCGGTGATCTGCATCACCGAACCGGGCGGCAGGTCATCGCGCAGCGATCCGGCCGAATTGGTCAAGATCAGCGCTTCGACGCCTAGTGCCTTCAGCACCTTGATCGGCAGGCGCATGGCGTTGGCATCGCCCTTCTCGTAATAATGCACGCGGCCGGAGAGCATGACGACAGGCACGCCGCCTAAGCGGCCGGCGACGACTTCGCCTGCATGGCCGGAGACGGCGCTGACGGGAAAGCCCGGCAGGTCGCGATAGGGAACACGCACGGCGCCCTCTAGCGCACCGACGAGGGAGCCGAGACCGGAGCCGAGCACGATGCCGTGGCGCGGCTTGATGCCGCCGAGCAATGCGGCGAGCAGGTTGACCGTCGCCTTCATCCGAGTTCGGTCTCGAAGCTGAAGGGAAGAAGCTCTTCCATCGTCATGGTCTTCTTCACGCCGGCTTCATCGCAAAGGTAGATCTTCGTCTCCTTGGAGGCGAATTCGGAGATCTTCTGGCGGCAGCCGCCGCAGGGCGGACAGAGCGGCAACTTCTCGGCAATGACCGCCATTTCGACGATCTTCTTTGCGCCGCCCATGATCATGGCGCCGATCGCCGTCGGCTCGGCGCACCATCCTTGCGGAAAGGAGAGGTTTTCGATGTTGGCGCCGGTATAGACCTTGCCGTCCTCGGCGCGGATCGCCGCGCCAACCGGGAATTTCGAATAGGGCGCATGGGCAAAGGCCATGGCGCCGCGGGCGGCTTCGAACAGATCGTGAGACATATCAACGCTCCTTCGTATAGGGCACGCCGCCAGCTTTCGGCGGGGTTGCGACGCCGATGAAGCCGGCAAGAAGGACGCAGGTGAGGACATAGGGCAGCGCCTGGAAGACTTGAACCGGCACTTCGCCGATCAGCGGCACCTGCTTGCCCTGCATGAAGTTTGCCAGCGCATCGAGGAAGCCGAAGAGCAGGCAGGCAAACATGACAGGCACCGGCTTCCACTTGGCAAAGACGAGAGCTGCGAGCGCGATATAACCCTTGCCGGCCGACATGTCCTTGATGAAGGCGGCGGACTGGGCGATGGCCAGATAGGTGCCGGCAAAGCCGCAGAGGATGCCGGCGCACATGACGGCGCGGTAGCGCAGCCAAGCAACGGAAATACCGGCCGTATCGACCGCGCCCGGGTTTTCGCCGACGGCGCGCAGCCGCAGGCCGAAGCGTGTGCGGTAAAGCACCCACCAGGAAAACGGCACGGCGAGGAAGGCGAGGTAGGTGAGGATATTGTTGCCGGATATGACATTGGCATAAAGCGGGCCGATGATCGGTATGTCGCGGGCGGCATCGGCGCCCGGCAGGATGATCGGCGCAAAGCGCGAATCCGGCGCCAACTGCGGCGTGCGCCCGCCCTGGCCGAACCAGGCCTGGCCGAGCACGATGGTGATGCCGGCGATGAAGAAGTTGATCGCCACACCTGACACAATCTGGTTGCCTCGGTTGGTGATCGAGGCAAAGCCGTGCACCAGGCTCAGCGCCACCGAGCAGAGGATGCCGGCACCGAGCCCGAGCCAGGCCGAATCGGTGAGATAGGCAACGCAGGCGGCGGCAAAGGCCGAGCCCAGCATCTTACCCTCGAGGCCGATATCGAAGATGCCGGCGCGTTCCGAAAACAGACCGGCAAGGGCGGTGAAGATCAGCGGGATCGACAGGCGAATCGTGGAGGCTAGAACGCTGATGAAGATGTCATAATAATCCATCGTCCGCTCCTCAGGCTCGCTTTAACTGTTGATAGAGGCGCACCATCGCCGGCCGGAACATATACTCCAGCGCGCCGGCGAAGAGGATCACCAGACCCTGGATGACGAGGATCATCTCGCGGGTGATATTCGGCATTTCGAAGGAGATCCAGTCGCCGCCCTGATAGAGGATGCCGAAGAGGATTGACGCCAGGATGATGCCAAGCGGATGATTGCGGCCCATCAGCGATACGGCGATGCCGACGAAGCCGGCGCCGCCGACGAATCCCACCTGCAGGCGGGCGGAGGCGCCCATAACCGGATTCAGCGCCATCATGCCGGCCAGCGCGCCGGAGAGCATCATCGCGATCATCACGATTCGTACGTAGGGAATACCGGCATATGAAGCAGCTGTCGGGCTGACACCCAGCGTGCGCATCTCGAAGCCAAGTTTCGTGCGCCAGATTAACAGCCAGACGACGTAGCACATAACCAGCGCAATGATGAAAGAGACATTCAACGGGGCAGCACCCAGCTTTGTCCCGAATATCTCCATCAGCCATGTTAGCTTCGGCAACTGCCCACCCTCGAGGAATGTGCGTGTTTCCGGCGCCATTTTGCCGGGCACGATCAATACGTGCACCAGCAGGTAATTCATCAGCGAGGCGATGATGTAGTTGAACATGATCGTCGTGATGACGATATGGCTGCCGCGCTTCGCCTGAAGCCATGCCGGAATGAAGGCGGCAACCGCGCCGAAGAGTGCAGCGCCGACCACCGCAACCGGCATCGTCACATACCATGGCACGTAATTATCGAGCGAAAGCGCCACCAAAGCACAGCCGAGGCCGCCCATGTAGGCCTGGCCTTCGGAGCCGATGTTGAAGAGACCGGCATGGATTGCCACCGCGACGGAAAGGCCAGTGAAGATGAAGCTCGTCGCGTAGAACAGCGTGAAGCCGATGAATTCGCCATTGCCGAGCGCACCCTCGATCAGCAGCGACAGCGCATCGAGCGGGCTCTCGCCGATCAGCCAGACGACGAAGCCGGAGATCAGGAAGGCGACGACGAGGTTCAAAATCGGGATGAGGCCGTAGTTGATCCAGTTTGGCAGCGGAACGGAAGCAGTGCTCATAAAGGCCTCATGCGGCAATGCCGGCCATCATCAGGCCGAGGGTCTGTTCACCGGCATCGGGCGTCTTCTCGCCGACGACATGGCCGGCAAACATGACAAGGATACGGTCCGAAAGGGAGCGAATCTCATCGAGTTCGACGGAGACGAGCAGGATCGCCTTGCCCGCGTCGCGCATCTCGATGATTCGGCGGTGGATGAATTCGATGGCGCCGATATCGACGCCGCGTGTCGGCTGGCCGATGATCAGCATCTTCGGATCGCGTTCGATCTCGCGGGCGACGACGATCTTCTGCTGGTTGCCGCCGGAGAAATTTGCCGTCTTCAGCCGCGGGTTCGGCGGACGGATGTCGTATTTCTCGATCTTCTCCATCGCATCCTTGCGGATCGCTTCGAGATCGAGCAGCGGGCCTTTGCTGTAGGCCGGGCGGCGATGATAACCGAGCACGGAATTTTCATATTCCTCGAATTTCAGCACCAGGCCCATATGGTGTCGGTCCTCTGGAATATGAGCGAGGCCGAGATCACGCAGGCGGGCGGGATCGGCCTTGTCGATCGTCTGGCCGTCGAGAAGAATTTCACCGGAGGTCGGTTTTCGGATGCCGGCAATCGCCTCCAGCAATTCGGACTGGCCATTGCCGGCCACACCGGCGATGCCGACGATCTCACCGGCGCGCACGTCGAAGGAGACGTTGTCGACCATGGTGACGCCGCGATTGTCCTTGACCGTGAGGTTGCGGACGGACAGCACGGCGGCTTGCGGGTTCGCCTCGCCCTTCTGCACACGAAGCAGCACGCGGCGGCCGACCATCAGCTCGGCGAGCTCCTCCACCGTTGTTTCCGCCGTCTTGCGGGTCGCGACCATCTCGCCGCGGCGCATGACCGAGACCGTATCGGTGATCGCCATGATCTCGCGCAGCTTGTGGGTGATGAGGATGATCGTCTTACCCTGATCGCGCAGCACCTTGAGGATGCGGAAAAGGTGATCGGCCTCCGCCGGCGTCAACACGCCCGTCGGCTCGTCGAGGATCAGGATCTCGGCGCCGCGATACATGGCTTTCAGGATTTCGACGCGTTGTTGCAGACCAACAGGAAGCTCTTCGATCAGCGCGTCGGGATCGACCTCGAGGCCATATTCCGTTTCCAGCCGCTTGAGTTCGGCCCGAGCCGAGGCGACGCCCCTGGCCAGCAGCATGCCGCCTTCGGCGCCAAGCATGATGTTCTCGAGCACCGTGAAATTATCGACCAGCATGAAGTGCTGGTGCACCATGCCGATGCCGGTGGCAATCGCCGCCTGGCTGTCGCGGATGGTGACGGGATTGCCGTTGACGCGGATCTCGCCGCTATCGGCATGGTAGAAACCATAGATGATCGACATCAGGGTCGATTTGCCGGCGCCGTTTTCGCCGATGATGCCGTGGATCGTCCCCTTGGCAACGGTGAGGTTGATGTCCTTGTTGGCATGGACGACACCGAATTTCTTGTCGATGCCGACAAGCTCGATAGCGGGCTTATCTGTCACTGCAGACTCCAAATAAGAAAAGGGCGTATGGCGAAAATCCCCTCCGCCATACGCCCGATCTCAATCGTCGATCACATTCGGGCGCGGATCACTTCGGGCAAGCGTTGTCCGAGGTGTAATCGTGAACCTTGACGGTTCCCGCGATGATGTCGGCCTTGGCCTTGTCGACGGCAGCCTGCATTTCCGGTGTGATCAGCGACTTGTTGTTGTCGTCGATCGCGGCGCCAACACCGTCTTCCTTGACACCGAGCGCCTGGACGCCAGCGGTGAACTTGTCGTTCTTGGTGTCGTTGTAGGCATTGTAGACGGCGAGGTCGACGCGCTTGACCATCGAGGTCAGGACCGAGCCCGGATGCAGATGGTTCTGGTTGGAGTCGACGCCGATCGACAGCTTCTTGTTGTCGGCGGCCGTCTGCAGAACGCCGAGACCGGTGGCACCGGCTGCCGCATAAACGACGTCAGCGCCCTGGTCGATCTGGTTCTTGGCCAGCTCGCCGCCGCGGACCGGGTCGTTCCAGGCAGCGCCCGTGGTGCCGGTCATATTCTGGAAGACCTCGATATCGGCCTTGACGGAGCGGGCGCCCTGCTCGTAGCCGCATTCGAACTTGCGGATCAGCGGGATGTCCATGCCGCCGACGAAGCCGACCTTGCCGGTCTTGGAGGCCATGCCGGCGAGAACGCCGACGAGGTAAGAGCCTTCTTCTTCCTTATAGACCACCGAGCGGACGTTCGGCTTGTCGACGACGGAGTCAACGATGATGAACTTGGTATCCGGGAATTCGGCTGCAACCTTCTCGATGGCAGAGGTCCAGGCGAAGGAAACGGCAACCACCGGATTGAAACCGCGGCTGGCGAAGTTACGGATGGCCTGTTCGCCCTGGGTGTCGCCCGTCGGCTCGAAGTCGCGATAGGCAATGCCGGTTTCGGCCTTGAACTTCTCGGCACCGTTATAGGCCGCCTCGTTGAAGGACTTATCGAACTTCCCGCCGGTGCCGTAAACCAGCGCCGGCTTGACATCGGCGGCAAGCGCCGTCGTCGACATGGCAGCCACGGCAAAGAGAGTGAGAAGGGATTTTTTCATTGTGCAGCCCTGTTGTTGCTATTCGTTAGGGGTCCTCCCGCAAGTCCTTTTCGGACATGTCTGCGGAACCACCGACCTCCCCCCGGAGGCCTGGCTGCGTGCATCCTTGCATGGCTCACGGAAAAATTCACCAGAAATTTTTCAGCTGGTAAAGATTTGCAGCGATTGCCGAAAATCAGCTCTTCGGGGCTGATTTTTGGACATTCCTTGCATCCGAATGCGGATTTTCTAGCCAATCCGGCGACAAATACCGAGGTCGAAGAGCGGGTGACGCCCACCCGGATTTCTCGCCGGATCGTGCCGGCAAAACCACCTTGCTATGCGGTGAAGCGACCGGCCACCGGCGGCTTCTTGTAGCCGATCATCCACAGAAGCAGCGCGATCACCAGGAAAACGGCAAAAGCCGGCTGGAGCATCAGCCACTGGAAGATGAGGGTGTAGAAACGCGGGTGGATATAATAGGAAAGGGAGGATTGCAGCGACGTCAGCGTCGTCGGGCTCACATCCTGCCAGGCATCCGAGATCGGCGTCATCACCACGGAGGACGCCGCAACCGATTGGATCGAATCGATGGTCCCGGCAATAACGGCCGCCGCAAGCGCGACAAGACTCGCCAGACGCAACAGGAAACGCATCAATTCCTCCGACGCTCGATATGCCGGACAATTCCGGCCGGCCGCGCCATTCTCCACCTTGAAGAATTACATAGTCATCGATGAGGTGAAGCACAATGGAGTGGCCGAGGCGAGTTTTATCGGAAGAAGTCAAAAAACTGTTAGATTTCGGTTGATCGACAAAAATTCATCGGTATATATCGCGCCGTTCCGACGATTTGCTCCTATCCTAGGCGCGAACGCCAAAAAAGGACAGGTGGCCGAGTGGTTTAAGGCGCACGCCTGGAACGCGTGTGTACGTGAAAGCGTACCGTGGGTTCGAATCCCACCCTGTCCGCCATACCCTCATTCTCAATATTGATTCAAACCGTATCGAGAGCGGGACGCGGAAGCGTTTTTGGCGGCACGCTTCGCTGGAACAAACCGGTCGTCCGCATATTCTCAAGGGCGCTGCAGCAGGGCGCGTCCAATCGGCTTCGGATTCTCGCCGCGCAACACCAGAGAGGTCGTCACGGCTCCAAAACGCGCGATCGTGTCAACGATCGTTTCCAGTTCTCCCGGCGACGGAACCAGCACCTTCAAAAGAAAACAGTCCTCTCCGGTGAGGCGCAATACTTCCATGACCTGCGGCATCTCCGCGAACTGTTTCAGACAGGCCTTGATATGCTCATGCGTCGTGCGCAAGCGAAGCACAGCCGTCATTCCAATTCCCAAAGCGGTGGGGTCGATACGGGCGGAGTAACCGACAATGATGCCGCGGTCTTCCAGCCGCTTGACCCGTTCCGATGCTGCCGGCTGAGAGAGTCCGACCCGTCGACCGAGTTCGGAAATCGCAATGCGTCCATTTTCCTGCATCGCTTCGATAATGGCGATATCGGTTGGATCGAGCAGTACCCGATTGTTTTCCTGAAAAACCATGGGATCACCTTAAAATCATCGGAGAGGGACGCGGTTTTCCGATGATCATTCATTCCGAAGCAAATGAAAGTCCATCATTTTCACCGGCGCGGATGATCAGAGGAAAAGACATGAAGGACATCATCATATTGCCGGGGATCGGCGGTTCGGGCGAGGCTCATTGGCAGACACGCTGGGAAAGGTCGAACCCGGAAATGCGGCGTTTTCAACCAGCCGATTGGGAAAAACCCGACCTGGCGGACTGGATTTCAGCCCTGGAGCGCGCCGTCGGCGCATCGGCAACCCCTCCCCTGCTGGTCGCCCACAGCCTTGCCTGTCTGCTGGTCGCTCATTGGCAGCAGGTTTCTTCGCTTGCCGTTGCCGGAGCGTTTCTTGTGGCAGTCCCGGATCCGCAGTCCGCTTCATTCCCCAAGGAGGCGGCCGGATTCGCCGATGCGCCGTCGCAAAAGCTGCGCTTCCCCACTCTGATTATCGCAAGCGCCGATGATCCTTTCGGCACGCTCGACCATGCCCATGCGCGAGCCGATCTGTGGGGCAGCGGTCTTGTCGCGATCGGTTCTTTCGGCCATGTCAACGGGCAAAGTGGCCTTGAGGACTGGGGCCAGGGAAAGGCCTTGCTGACGGCGTTCTCCGCCGGATTGGCAAGATCTGATCGGGCTTGATCTTGTTTTCGAGTTCACGATCAAACGGCCAAAACAGGCCTTTTCCTGTGCTGGACGCGTCGAGACGGAGCAACGAAAGCCCGCTCGCAAGCGTGGGTTCGAGGCTCATCGAACCCGTCGCTCGGGCGCGGCGAGTTCTAAAGCGTCGAAAGATTCCTGAATTTTTACCATGCGGCTTCACCGCCTCTTTGCACGTTTGGGTTTACCGTCTGCCAAATTTAAAAAAACAGAGGTAAAACAGGTGGAAGAACTTTCGGTACAGTCGAAGATCATCAAATCCGTCTATTTCAGCCAGGAAGACGGGCGGCTCAGGATTTGTTTCAAGAATGGCGAGGAGCGTCTGTTTGAAGGCGTTCCCTCCTCGGAAGCCCATGCGATGACGGTGGCGCCGTCTCCCGGCCATTATTATCTCGACCGGATCAGAACCCGGTTTCGCAGGTTGGCTGCCTGAAACCCCAGGAATGCCGCCAGCCTACGTTGCAGGATTGCGTAAGATCGGGACGATGCCGGTGGATATTAACTTGTTGTTAGCCATCGATATCATCTGGGTTGGATCACGCCTGCCGGAAGGCGGCAGTTTGTCGGTGCTGCCGGCTGGTTCAAAGTCGGCCAGCCGGGAGGCTCGGTGGCGGACCCCAGCCAGGAAGCCGGGCCTCCCCGTCACGGCATGCTTGGGTGGAGCGTAGTGGCGAAACGCATAAGTGGGTTTCAGAGCCCTCTGCTCCTCTTGTTTAATTGAGATCGCATGATGCTCCGCGGACTCCGGTCTCCATCAACGGACTAACGCATTGGGGCTAATCCTGTGAAAAACCCGAATCATCACATCCGGACTCGACAATGCTTTATTAGCATGATTGCATAAAGCTATCGGATAGGACCGGGGGTGATGATGTTCGAGAATCTGCTTGAGATGCAGGAACGTGGCGCACGGGACCGTGCGCGTGGCCGCAGCCTGGCCGACAATCCGATGTCGAAGCCGGATATCCTGCCGATCGCCGATTTTCAGGAATGGTACTCGATGTTCGACGCCTGGCGCTTCGGTTGGTCGATCGAGGATGCGATGGCGGGGCACATCAATATGCCCCGGGATAGCGGCACATTGGCCCAGACCTACACCAGAACGGTCTGATCGATCCTGTCCTCGGCGCCGAAGAATTTCAGGTAGCGTTCGACTTCGGCCGGGTCGCCGGTCGCCTTCTGCGGGTTGTCGGAGAGCTTCACCGCCGGACGGCCGTTGGCGTCGCTGACCTTGCAGACAACGGAGATCGGGTTGAGGCCGGAGATCTCGATCGGCGCGCAGCCGGAAAAATCGTTCGTCAGGTTCGTGCCCCAGCCGAAACTCATGCGCACGCGGCCTTCGAAATGCCGGTAGGTATCGATGATGGCGTCGACATCGAGGCCGTCGGAGAAGATCAGCAGCTTCTGGCGCGGATCACGGCCCATCTTCTTCCACCAGTCGATGATCTTTTCGCCGCCTTCGATCGGCGGAGCACTGTCCGGACGGAAGCCGGTCCAGTCGGCGACCCATTCCGGCGCGTCGCGCAGGAAGGCGGCGGTGCCGAAGGCATCCGGCAGAACGATCAGAAGGTTGCCGCCATAGAGCTTGTTCCAGTCGCGCAGGATCTTGTAGGGGGCGTTGCGCAGCTGCTCATCGGTTTCGGCAAGGGCGGCGGCCACCATCGGCAGCTCGTGAGCATTGGTGCCGACGGCCTCGAGATCGGAATCCATCGCCAGCAATACGTTGCTGGTACCGGCAAAGGCCGGGCCGATGCCTTCCTTTAACGCCTCGACGCACCAGCGCTGCCAGAGGAAACTGTGCCGGCGACGGGTGCCGAAGTCGGAGATGCGTAGGCCCGGCAGTTCTTTCAGCCGTTCGACCTTCGACCACATCTTCGCCTTGGCGCGCGCATAGAGCACATCGAGGGTGAAGGGACCGAGCGCCTTCATCGCCGAGCGCGAGCGCAGCTCGTTGACGATGGCGAGCGCCGGGATTTCCCACATGGTGGTTTCCTTCCACGATCCGTGGAAATCCAGCACATATTGCCCGTCCTTCTTCGACAGCTCGTATTCGGGAAGCTGGAAATTGGAAAGCCACGCAAGGAATTCCGGTTCGAAGATCTGCGCGCGACCATAGAAGCTGTTACCCGCAAGCCAGATCATCTCCTTCTTGGAAAGTCTCAGCGTGCGGGCATGATCGAGTTGCTCGCGCAACTCGCCTTCGTCGATCTCCTCGGCCAGACGTACCCGCTTGGTACGATTGATGAGGGTGAAGGAAGCGTTCACGTCCGGATAAAGCTTCCAGATCATCTGCAACATCAGGAGCTTATAGAAGTCGGTATCGATCAGGCTGCGGATGATCGGATCGAGTTTCCAGGCGTGATTGTAGACGCGTCTTGCAATATCGGTCCTGGCCATCAAACTCCCGCCCCTGTCCACTCCGGTCAGGTGCTGCCAAAATCCTGGGCACTGCCAAGTTCCCAGCCGGCGCACAAAACCGGCTCGTGCGCCTTCTTATCGAAAAATCGGAGGCTAAAGTCCAGACAAAACGATGAACGTCCCGCCGCGGTGTGGCGGCGGGACGTGAACATGATTTGCTTACGATTATTGGGCCGGAGTTGCAGGCGCCACATTCGGAGCGGCCGGCGTGGTGTTCGGCGTTTCGGTTGGTACGGCAGTACCGTTTTGTAGCGTCGGCGCGGGAGCCGGAGCAGGCTGCTGCGACTGGAGCTGCTGACCCGGCTGTTGCGGTGCCACTTCGTCGGCCTCACGACTACCCCAGATTTCGACCGGGATCCAAACCACGAAGGCAAGCACCAGCGCGACGATCAGCACCGTCAGGATGCGATAACCCATGCGTCCTTGCCTTGCCTTCACGGGCGGGATCTGCTCTTCCTTGTGAAGCTTTCCATCCGACTTTTCCCAGCGCGTTTCGGTCTGATGGGCCATCATCGTCTCCTTCCGCTGTCTTGACGGGCCGATACGGCCGCGACGATTTTCGCAGAGGAAACGGGTGGCTGTCTGGAAGGTTCCGAAAGCTCAATAGCCGACGGCGCGGTCGACCACGAATTGTAGCGGCTCGCCGCGCTCGAAGCGGGCGATCTGCGTCTCGACATGACGGAACAGCGCGTTTTCTTCTGAGACTGCCGCGTCGTGCGGCGTGATGAAGACGTTCTGCAATTCCCACAAGGGGTTGTCGGCGGCAAGCGGCTCGGCCTCGAAGACATCGAGGGAAGCGCCGCCGAGGGTGCCGTTACGGATGGCGGACACGATATCGGCCTCGACCTGGCTATTACCGCGGCCGGCATTGATGAAGACCGGCTGCCCGAGCGCGCCGTTGCGGCGCAGCTTCGCAAACAGCCCGGCGTCATAGAAGCCTGATGTTTCAGGCGTCAGCGGCAGCAGGCCGACGAGGATATCGGTCCTGGCGAGGAAGCTGTCCAACCCGCTGGCATCGAAGGTTTCGACGCCGTCGATCTGCTTGCGGCTGCGCGACCAGCCGATGACGTTGAACCCCATCACTTTCAGCTTGGCGACGGCATCCTGCCCGAGAATACCGAGACCCATGACGCCGACCGTCACTTCCGCCGCCTCCGGCGCGATCAGCTTGGCCCATTCACGCTGCCGCTGGTGGCTGTCATGGGCGTATTGGCCGCGCAGATGCATCAGGCATTGCATGACCACCCATTCGCTCATGCGAGTCGTCAGGCTGCGGTCGACGAAGCGGACGATCGGGATCTCAGGCAGGCCGTCCATGCCGATGATGTGGTCGACGCCGGCGCCGCCCGAGAAAATGACCTTGAGGTTCGGCGCCCGCACGAAAAGATCGGCATCGGGCTTCCAGAGAAGCGCGTATTCGACCTCGCGGAGATCGCGCGACCGATCGGCCGGATCGGCAAGATTGATGCTGCCGCGGTCGGCAAAGGCGGTCTTCAGCACGCGGGCGACGCCTTCGGGATTGAACTTGATGTCGACGAGAACGGGAGAACTTGCGGGCATGATCTTCTTTATTGCTGTACGGCGGGTGTCGGCACCGCCTCGATGTTGAAAGCGGCGGCCATCAGCGCCCGGGTGTAATCGTCCTTCGGCGCGCGGAAGATTTCCGAGGACGGTCCCTGCTCCACCACCTTGCCGAAACGCATGACGATGACGTCGTTGGCGAGCGCCTTCACCACCTTCAGGTCGTGGCTGATGAAGAGATAGGCGAGGTCATGCTTCTTCTGCAGATCGCGCAGGAGATCGACCACCTGCGCCTGCACGCTCATGTCGAGCGCGGAGGTCGGCTCGTCGAGCATGACGAAGCGCGGTTTCAGCACCATGGCCCGGGCGATGGCGATGCGCTGGCGCTGGCCGCCGGAGAATTCGTGCGGATAACGCCAGCGGGTCAGGGGATCGAGACCCACTTCCTCCAGCGCCCAGCAGACGCGCTGGTCACGCTCTTCCGATGTCAGGGAGCGCTCATGCACCTTCAGCCCTTCGGCGACGATATCGCCGACCGACATGCGGGGGCTGAGCGACCCATAGGGATCCTGGAAGACGACTTGCAGCTGGTTGCGCAGCGGCCGCATCTCGCTGAATGAATAGCCGGCTATATCCTTCCCGACAAAGGCAATTCGCCCTTGCGAGGAGATCAGCCGGGTGAGGGCCAGGCCAAGCGTGGTCTTACCGGAACCGGACTCGCCGACGACGCCGAGAGTCTGGCCGGCGCGCAGCGAAAGATCGATGCCGTCGACTGCCTTGACGTGATCGACGACCCGACGCATCAGCCCTGCTTTGATCGGGAACCAGACGCGGATATCCGAACCTTCCATCACCAATGGTTTCGACGGATCGGCAAGCGGCGGCTCGCCACGCGGTTCGGAAGCGAGAAGGTGGCGGGTATAGTCGTGCTTGGGATTGGCGAAGACCTCCGCGACCGTCCCGGTTTCGACGATCTTGCCCTTGGTCATGACGCAGACCCGATCGGCGAATTTGCGCACGATGCCGAGATCGTGGGTGATGAACAGCAGCGACATGCCGTGGACGGCCTTCAACTGTCGCAGCAATTCGAGGATCTGCGCCTGCACGGTGACGTCAAGCGCCGTGGTCGGCTCGTCTGCAATCAGCAACTCCGGCCGGTTGGCGAGCGCCATGGCGATCATGACGCGCTGGCGCTGGCCGCCTGACAGTTCGTGGGGATAGGCCTTCAGCCGCTTTTCCGGTTCGCGGATGCCGACCTGATTCAACAGTTCCAGCACGCGCTCACGCGCCCCCTGGCCGGTGAGCCCCTGGTGTAGGGCGAGGATCTCGGCGATCTGCTTCTCGATCGTATGAAGCGGATTGAGCGAGGTCATCGGCTCCTGGAAGATCATGGTGATGTCGTTGCCGCGCACCTCGCGCAGGGCCCGCTCCGACGCCTTCAGAAGGTCCTTGCCCTTGAACAGGATTTCGCCGGAGGGATGGCTTGCGGAGGGATAGGGCAAAAGCCGCAGGATCGAGTTAGCCGAGACCGATTTGCCGGAGCCGGATTCGCCGACGAGCGCCACGACTTCGCCTTTGGCGATATCGAAAGAAATGTGATCGACGGCGAGCGAAGTTTCGCCGCCCTGATGAAAGGCAACCGAGAGATCGCGGACGGAAAGAAGCGGTTCTGTCATGCCACTCATTGAAACGTCTTCCTTGGATCGAAGGCATCGCGCACGGCTTCGCCGATGAAGATCAAAAGGGAAAGCATGATCGACATGGTGAAGAAGGCCGTCAGCCCGAGCCAGGGCGCCTGCAGGTTGGTCTTGCCCTGGGCGATCATCTCGCCGAGCGAAGGGGAGCCGGGCGGCATGCCGAAGCCGAGGAAATCGAGCGAAGTCAGCGTCGTGATCGATCCGGACAGAATGAAGGGCAGGAAGGTCAGTGTCGCGACCATGGCGTTCGGCAGCATGTGCCGCCACATGATGGTGCGGTTGTTGACGCCGAGCGCACGGGCGGCGCGGACATATTCGAAATTGCGGGCGCGCAGGAATTCGGCGCGCACGATGCCGACGAAACCGACCCAGGAAAAGAGCAGCATGATGCCGAGCAGCACGAAGAAGCCTGGCGGCAGAATGGCGGCGATGATCAGCAGGATGTAAAGCACTGGCATCGACGACCAGATTTCGATGAAACGCTGCAGCAAGAGGTCGGTCCAGCCGCCGAAATAGCCCTGCACCGCACCTGCCGTGACGCCGATGATCGCCGAGCAGATGGTGAGCGCCAGGCCGAAGAGCACCGATATGCGGAATCCATAGATGACGCGGGCGAGCACGTCTCGGGCCTGGTCGTCGGTGCCGAGCCAGTTGAGATTGCCGAGAGTGCAGGCGGGATCGTTCATTCCTTGCGGATAGCCGGAGCAACGCTCCTCTTTCGTCATCAGCCAGAACGGGGCGGTCGGCGCCGAATGCGGAATGTTCGAATTGACCGAGCGGTAGGAATAACGGATCGGCGGCCAGATCATCCAGCCATTGGCGTTGATCTCGTCGGCAATGACGGAGGAGCGGTAGTCGGTTTCTGCCAGGAAGCCGCCGAACTTCTCCTCGGGATAGTCGATCAGCACGGGAAAGAGGATTTCGCCCTTGTAGGAGGCGATGACCGGCCGGTCGTTGGCAAGGAATTCTGCAAACAGGCTGAGCCCGAACAGCAGCAGGAAAAGCCACAGCGACCAGTAGCCGCGGCCGTTCGCCCGGAAATTCTTCCAGCGACGGATGTTCGTTGGCGATAGCAGCCCCTTGCGCGGCGGCTTGACGGGGGTTGCAGTGACAGGATTTGCGGCGGCGTCCATCAGACATCCCTCCGCTCGAAATCGATGCGCGGATCGATCCAGGTGTAGATCAGGTCGGAAATCAAGCTGACGAACAGACCGAGCAGCGAGAAGATGTAGAGCGTGGCGAAGACGATCGGATAATCCCGGTTGACTACCGAGAGATAACCGAGACGGCCGAGGCCATCGAGCGAGAAGATATTTTCGATCAGCAGCGATCCGGTGAAGAAGGCGGAAATGAAGGCGCCGGGGAAGCCGGCGATGATGATCAGCATGGCATTGCGGAAAACATGGCCGTAAAGGACCTGCCGCTCATTCAGACCCTTGGCGCGGGCGGTGACGACATACTGCTTCTTGATTTCCTCGATGAAGGAATTCTTGGTCAGCAGGGTCGTCGTCGCGAAGGCTGCGAGCGAAAGCGAAATCAGTGGCAGGGTGAGGTGCCAAAAATAATCGAGCGGCTTCTGCCACCAGGCGAGCTGATCGAAATTGTCGGAGACCAGGCCGCGCAGCGGAAACCAGTCGTAGAAGGAGCCGCCGGCGAAAAGCACGATCAGCAGGATGCCGAAGAGGAAGCTCGGCACGGCATAACCGACGACGATGACGCCCGATGTCCAGACGTCGAAGGTCGATCCGTCCTTGACTGCCTTGCGGATGCCGAGCGGGATGGAAATGGCATAGGAGAAGATCAGGATCCAGATGCCGAGCGAGATCGATACCGGAAGCTTCTCCTTGATGAGTTCGAGCACGGATGTGTTGCGGAAGAAACTCTCGCCGAAATCGAAGCGGATGTAATTCCACATCATCTCGCCGAAGCGCGTCAGCGGCGGCTTGTCGAAGCCGAACTGTTTTTCGAGTTTGGCGATCAGTTCCGGATCGAGCCCTTGGGCGCCGCGATATCTGGAGCCTTCGTCCCCTCCTCCGTCACCCATCAGGTCACCGCCACCGGACAGGCGCTGATCGGCGCCATCGGCCTGGCCGGTCAATTGGGCGATCACTTGCTCGACCGGGCCACCCGGTGCGAATTGAATGACGATGAAGGAAATCGCCATGATGCCGACGATGGTCGGTATCATCAGAAGCAGGCGGCGAATGACATAGGCGCCCATCAGCCTTCAGCCTCCGGAAATCTTCTTCTTGTCTGCCTGCCGTCCAGTCCGATGCTGCTCAATCCGCCAGCCTTCCCTTGCCGGCCGTACCGGCTTGTCGTGATTCGCTTGCGCCATTTGGAGCCGAGGCCGCCTTCAATGCAAGCCCGCTCATTTCGCCGAGGTCGACCACCAGGCATCCGGGAAGCCCAGGCTATAGGCCGGGAATTCGGCGGGATGGGTGATCGTGTTCCAATAGACGATGTTCTGGGTACCGCGGTAGAACAGCGGGATGACGTAATGGTTTGCAAGCAGTACCCTGTCCATCGCCTTGATCGCCGCGACCTGTTCATCGCGGTTCGGCGCGAAGATGATCATGCGGATGAGTTCATCGACGGCCGGATTGGCGATGCCCGCGTAATTATGAGACCCCTGCTGATTGACCGAACCAGATCCCCAATAGTCGGCCTGTTCGTTGCCGGGGTTCATCGTCTGCGCCCAGACATTCCAGATCATGTCGAAGTCGAAACTGCGTTCGCGGTTGACGTTTTGCGAGGCATCGACCGTCCGCACGCGCGCATCTATGCCGATTTTCCTGAGATTGCTGGCATAGGGCACCGCCCAGCGCTCCAGTATGGGGCTGGACAACAGGATCTCGAAACTCATCTGCTGGCCAGTCTTGGTATTGACCATGCGATTGCCCTTGAGCTCCCAGCCGGCTTCTTTCAGAAGCGCAATCGCCTTGCGGAGATTGTCGCGGCTCTTTTGCGGATCGCCTCCGACAGGATTGGCATAGGGCGCCGTGAAGACTTCGGGCGGAACCTTATCCTTCATGCCCTGCAGAATTTCCAGTTCTCTACCTTGTGGAAGGCCGGAGGAGGCGAGTTCGGTATTCCAGAAATAACTGTCGATGCGCTTGTAGCTGTTGAAGGCAACGGTGCGGTTCAGCTCCTCAAAATCCAGTCCATAGTTCAGCGCCTCGCGGACCCTGATGTCCTTGAAGAGGTCACGTCGCATGTTGGGCACGAGAGCCTGCATGATGCCGGTGGCGCGCAGCGGGTTTGCAACCTCCTCTTTCTTGAGACGTCCTTCCTTCACCGCGGGGAAATCATATCCCGTCGCCCAGCGGGCAGCCGTGGTCTCCTGCCAGTAGTCGCTATTGCCGGCGCGAAAGGCTTCGAACTCGACGTCCCGATCACCAAAATAGGTGTAGATGACGTTGCGGAAATTGTTCTGGCCGACATTTACATTGAGGTTCTTACCCCAATAATCGTCACGCAGTTCATAACGGATCGTCGCGCCGGGCGAGAAGGAAGCAATCTTGTAAGGTCCCGAACCCATCACCGGCTCGAGCGTCGTCTTTGAGATATCGCGTGGCTTGCCGTCTGGTCCCTGCCCCTCCCACCAATGTTTCGGCACGACCACCAACTGACCGAGAATATTCGGGAGCTCCCGGTTGTTCTTTTCGTCGAAAGTGAAGGTCACGTCGCGTTCGCCGGTCTTCTCGGCCTTCACCACGTGCCGGTAGTAGTTCGCGCTGATGGGATTCAGTTCCTTCGTCTTATCCAGGCTGAAGATGACATCCTCGGGCGTTACCGGCTGACCATCCGCCCATTTCGCTTCCTTGCGCAGGCGGAAGGTCGTGCTCGAGACGTCGGCGGGAAAAGACAGCCCTTCGGCAAGCAGACCGTAGGAGACGAGCAGCTCGTCGTCGGCGGGCTTCATCAGCGTGTCGTAAACGAGCGTCAAGCCCACTGCCGCCTGGCCTTTAGCGAGCAGCGGGTTGAAGGTGTCGAAGGCGCCGCTTGCGGAGAGGCGCAGATCTCCGCCTTTCGGAGCATCGGGATTGACGTAGTCGAAGTGCGCAAAGCCCGGCCTGTACTTCATCTCGCTGATGACCGAGCTTCCGATCAGAAACGGCTGGTCCTGAGCCGTTGCCGTCATTGGCGCCAGGGCCCCCGCAAGCGACAGAAACAAACCGATCTTCGACCACAGAGTCGTCATTCACGCTTCCCCTGAATATTGATGGATACGACAATACGAGAAATAGGGGCGAAAAACAGGAGAGAGTCTGGTTTTTGCCGGGCTCGCGAAATTTTGAGCCGCCAGCTCCTGTCAAAGGTCAGCTCCTGTCAATGCCTGAGGCGCTGCGGTCTTCCGTCACCGGCCCTTCCTGCGGCCGTCCGGCAAATCATCGATTCACCAAAATCGCTTTTCAGGATAGATTCGAGTGCAAATCACTTCGACATCGAATTAAGGGAACAGCATGGCTTTCGGCTTCGCCCAGGCTTTCAGGACATTAGGCACACTGGCGCTTGCCGGCGCGATCGGCGCAGGCCTTGCCGCTGGCGACGTCGGCGCTGAGCAGAAGACGCCAAGCCCAGGCAGCGCCAAGGCGCTGTTCGGCGGCGCCGGCCTGCCGACGCGGGGGCCAGCGCAGCCGATCGGCTTCTATGCTAAGGGCTGCATGACGGGTGCGGTGGCGCTGCCGACCGATGGCCCGACCTGGCAGGCGATGCGGCTTTCGCGCAACCGTCGCTGGGGCAATCCGGCGATGATCGCGCTCTTGGAGCGGTTTTCGCAGGATGCGGTCAAATATGCCGGCTGGCCCGGCATCCTTGTCGGCGATATCGCGCAACCACGCGGCGGGCCGATGCTCAACGGCCATTCCTCGCACCAGATCGGCCTCGATGCCGATATCTGGTTTAGCCCGATGCCGGCGCGCCGCATGACGGCCCAGGAACGCGAGGACCTGCCCTTCACCAGCATGCTGCAGAAGGACAAGTTCCTCACCGTCAACCCCAAGGTATGGACAGAATCGCGCGCGCGGCTTTTGATGCTCGCGGCGAGCTATCCCGAAGTGGAGCGCATCTTCGTCAATCCGGCGATCAAGAAGAAGATGTGCGACACCTGGGCCGGCGACCGCACCAACCTTGGCAAACTCCGGCCGATATACGGCCATGACTCGCATTTCCACATCCGCATCAAATGCCCGCCGGGCGCTGCCGGATGCACGCCGCAAGCTCCTGTCCCCGCCGGCGACGGCTGCGACAAGTCGCTCGCCTATTGGTTCACGCCGGCGCCTTGGGCGCCGCCGAAACCGCCCAAGCCCGGCGCCAAGCCGCCGAAGCCGCCGCGTGAGATGATGGTCACCGATCTGCCCAACGCTTGCGCCGCCGTGCTCAACGCCGCTTCCGTTGCTTCGATGCAGGCCGCCACCTATGGTGGACCCTCCGCCGCAAGCGCGCTCGCCGCCGCTCCGCCAGCCGCGTCGGCTGATGACACTGATGAGGCGTTACCGGATGTCGGCCCGGTTCCGAACGACAAGCCGGCGATCCAATGAAGGGGCGGATGCACTGTCTTTCAAATCGCAAGCTGTTGGTATACAGCGGTCAAATCGATTGAATTGTTGGGGCGGAGATTCACTTCATGGCCGGCGGCAAATGCCTTGCGCTGATCGCGCATGACCAGAAGAAGGACGACATGGCAGCGTTCGCCCGCGCCAACCGGGACATTCTCTCGCGCTGGAAGATCGTCGCGACGGGCACGACCGGCGGGCGGGTGCTCGACGCCGCTCCCGATCTTAACGTCGTCAGGTTGAAAAGCGGCCCACTCGGCGGCGACCAGCAGATCGGCGCGCTGATTTCGACCGGCGAGGTCGACGCCCTGATCTTCTTCGTCGACCCCTTGACCCCGATGCCGCACGATGTCGACGTAAAGGCGCTGATGCGGCTGGCGATCGTCTACGATATTCCGATGGCGCTCAACCACGCGACCGCTATAAAACTTCTTCCCACACTTAAAGCCTGATCAGCACGGAACCGGCCATGCCAAAACCGAACAACAGCACCGCTCCGCTGCCTTTCCCGATCCTGATCGGCGATATCGGCGGCACCAATGCCCGCTTCTCCATCCTCACCGATGCCTATGCCGAGCCGAAGCAGTTTCCGAACGTGCGCACGGCGGATTTCGCCACGATCGACGAAGCGATCCAGCAAGGCGTGCTCGACAAAACCGCCGTGCAGCCGCGCTCGGCGATCCTCGCCGTCGCCGGCCCGATCAACGACGACGAGATCCCGCTGACCAATTGCGACTGGGTGGTGCGGCCAAAGACGATGATCGAGGGCCTCGGCATGGAGGATGTGCTCGTCGTCAACGATTTCGAGGCGCAGGCGCTGGCAATTGCCGCGCTTTCGGATGAAAACCGCGAACGCATCGGCGACGCCACCGGCGACATGATCGCGTCGCGCGTCGTGCTCGGACCGGGCACCGGCCTCGGCGTCGGCGGGCTCGTGCATGCCCAGCACAGCTGGATCCCGGTTCCCGGCGAAGGCGGCCATGTCGATCTCGGGCCGCGCAGCAAGCGCGACTATGACATCTTCCCGCATATCGAGACGATCGAAGGCCGCGTTTCGGCCGAGCAGATCCTCTGCGGGCGCGGCCTCGTCAACCTCTACCATGCCATCTGCATGGTCGACGGCATCGAGCCGACGATGAGGGATCCGGCCGACATCACCTCGCACGCGCTTGCCGGCAGCGACAAGGCGGCGGTAGAGACCGTCTCGCTGTTTGCCACCTATCTCGGCCGCGTGGCGGGAGACATGGCGATGGTGTTCATGGCGCGCGGCGGCGTCTATCTCTCCGGCGGCATCTCGCAGAAGATCCTCCCGGCGCTGAAGAGACCGGAATTCCGCATCGCCTTCGAGGACAAGGCGCCGCATACGGCGCTACTTCGCACCATCCCGACCTATGTGGTGACACATCCACTGGCAGCGCTCGCCGGACTTTCCTCCTATGCGCGCATGCCGGCGAATTTCGGCGTCTCGACCGAGGGCCGCCGCTGGCGGCGCTGAGCCCGGCGCAGAACAATAGAGCGTCATTGGCACCTCCTATCCGGAGGCGCGGCGCTCTAGCCAAACCAATCCCAACTCTTTATAGACCCCGGCAAAAGTGCGTGTCGCCCTCACGGGGCGCTTGGCCCGAGACAGGAAACCCTATTTGGAAGCGGCGGAAAGCAGAACGCAGAGCGTCAGCAGCGATACCGTAACCGGCATCCTGAAGCGCATCATCGCTGAAAACGGCCGCGATCATCTTTGGGGCTATGTCTTTGCGATTGCCTGCCTCATCGTGGTGGCGCTTTCGACGGCATTCACCGCCTGGATCATGCGGGCGATCATCGACGAGGCCTTCGCCAATCGCCGCGCCGACGTCGTCTGGATCATCTGTCTTTCGATCTTCATCGCCTTCGTGCTGCGCGGTTTTGCGAGCTATGGCCAGGCGGTGGCGCTTTCCAGGGTCGGCAACGATATCGTCGCCCGCTACCAGCGCCGGCTCTATGCGCATTTGATGACGCTTTCGGTCGGCTTCTTCAGCGAGGCGCGCTCGGCCCATATCGCCGCGCAGGTAAGCCAGAATGTCAGCGGCATCCGCGACGTGCTCAACCTGACGATCACCTCGACGGTGCGCGACCTGCTGACCTTCGTTTCGCTGCTCGCCGTGATGATCATCCAGGATCCGCTGCTCAGCCTTGCCGTGTTCATCATGGCGCCGCCGCTGCTTTATGCACTGCGCTATGTTTCCAAGCGGCTGCGCTCGGCCACCCGCGAGGCCGTGCATCTGAACAGCCATGTTCTCGGCGCCATGCAGGAGACGATCCAGGGCATCGCCATCGTGAAAGCCTTCACGATGGAAGAAGAACTGGAGCGCAAGGTCAACAAACTGATCAAAGGCGCCGAAAGCCGGGCCAACCGGATTGCCCGGCTTTCCGAACGCACGTCTCCGCTGACGGAAAGCTTCGCAGGTTTTGCCGTCGCCAGCGTGCTTGCCTATGCCGCCTACCGCTCGATCTACTACAATGTACCGCCGGGCGCCTTCTTCTCCTTCGTCACGGCGCTGCTGCTTGCCTATGACCCGGCCCGCCGGCTTGCCCGCCTGCAGGTGCAGATGGAGCGCGCCGTCGTCAATGCGCGGATGATCTATGAACTGCTCGACATGGAACCGCGCCAGCGCGACCTGCCGGATGCCCGGCCGCTGACGGTGACGCAGGCGAGGATCGAATTCCGCAATGTGTCCTTCGCCTACGGCAATGAGAGCGTACTCAGCGGCGTCAGTTTCATCGCCGAGGGCGGCGCGACCACAGCGCTGGTCGGCCCTTCAGGTGCCGGCAAATCCACCGTCATCAGCCTCATTCCGCGCTTCTACGATCCGCGCGAGGGCGAAATCCTGATCGACGGACAGGACATCGCCCACATCACCAAGAAGTCGCTGCGCCAGCAGCTCGCCTATGTCTCGCAGCAGCCCTATCTGTTCGAAGGCACGATCCGCGACAATATCCGCTATGGCCGGCCGGAAGCGACCGATGCCGAGGTGGAAGAGGCGGCCCGGCTTGCCTATGCGCATGACTTCATCTCGGCACAGCCGCAGGGTTACGAGACGCCGGTCGGCGAAAACGGCGTGACGCTTTCGGGCGGCCAGCGCCAGCGGCTGTCGATCGCGCGCGCTTTGGTGCGCAATGCGCCGATCCTGCTTCTCGACGAGGCGACGTCGGCCCTGGACACCGAATCCGAAGCCGCCGTGCAGAAGGCGCTCGACGAGGCGATGACCGGACGCACCGTCGTCGTCATCGCCCATCGGCTTTCGACCGTGGTGCGGGCCGACAAGATCGTCGTCATGCAGCAGGGCCGCGTCGTCGAGGAAGGCAATCACGAGACGCTTGCGAAGGTCAGCGACGGTCTTTACGCTCGCCTCAACAATCTGCAGAGGCCTTCGGCCTCCGATTCAAACTGATCTGGCGAGACTGACATGAGCGATGCTGCGATGAAACTGGTGGTGGTTGGCGCAGCAGGACGCATGGGGCAGACGTTGATCCGGCTCATCCATTCCATCGAGGGCGTCAGGCTGCATGCTGCGGTCGAGCGCGCCGGCTCGCCCTTCGTCGGCAAGGATGCCGGCGAAATCGCCGGTCTCGGCCCGACCGGCGTCGTCATCGGCGACGACCCGCTCCAGGCCTTCCTGCATGCCGAAGGCGTGCTCGACTTCACCTCGCCTGCCGCAACGGTGGAATTCTCAGGCCTCGCCGCGCAAGCCCGCATCGTCCATGTGATCGGCACGACCGGCTGTTCGGACGACGACAATGCCAGGATCGCCGCGGCGGCCCGGCATGCGCGCGTCGTCAAATCGGGCAATATGAGCCTCGGGGTCAACCTGCTTGGCGTGCTCGCAGAGCAGGCAGCGCGTGCGCTCGATTCTGTCGACTGGGACATCGAGATCCTGGAAATGCACCACAAGCACAAGGTGGATGCGCCCTCCGGCACTGCCCTTCTCCTCGGCGACGCCGCGGCAAAAGGGCGCGGCATCGATCTTGCTTCGAAGTCGGTCCGGGTGCGCGACGGCCATACCGGGGCCCGCGAGGCGGGTACGATCGGCTTTGCGACGCTGCGCGGCGGCTCCGTCATCGGCGAGCATTCCGTGCTTTTTGCCGGCGAAGGTGAAATCGTCACCCTTTCGCACAGTGCGGCCGACCGCTCGATCTTTGCGCGCGGCGCCATCAAGGCGGCCCTCTGGGCGCGTGACAAGAAGCCGGGTCTCTATTCCATGCTCGACGTGCTCGGGCTCTCTTCCTCATAACGATACTACGGAGGCATATTCATGAGCGGTACCCTCGTCCTCGTTCGCCACGGCCAGAGTGACTGGAACCTGAAGAATCTCTTCACCGGCTGGAAAGATCCCGATCTGACTGAGCTCGGCATCCAGGAAGCCAATGCAGGCGGCGCGGCGCTCGCCGAATACGGTATCAAATTCGACGTCGCCTATACCTCGGTGCTGGTGCGTGCGCAGCACACGCTGAAGCTCATCCTCGACAAGGTCGGCCAGCCCGATCTCCTGACGATCCGCGACCAGGCGCTGAACGAGCGCGACTACGGCGATCTCTCCGGCCTCAACAAGGACGATGCACGCGCCAAATGGGGCGAGGAACAGGTGCATATCTGGCGCCGTTCCTATGACGTGCCGCCTCCCGGCGGTGAAAGTCTGCGCGACACCGGCGCCCGCGTCTGGCCCTACTACCTCACCGAAATCCTGCCGCGCGTGCTCAGAGGCGAGAAGGTGCTGGTCGCCGCACACGGCAATTCGCTGCGTTCACTTGTCATGGTGCTCGACAAGCTGAGCAAAGAAGGTGTGCTCGCCCTCAACCTCGCGACCGGCGTGCCGATGGTCTACACACTGAAGGCGGATTCTACCGTCGCTTCCAAAGAAGTGCTCGGCGACATGTCGGGCGCACATTGATCTCAGCTGATCTTTCCCCGCTACGGCGGGGAAAGGCGCTCAGTTCTCGATCGTGAACTGCACCCGGTCGGCCGCAAAGCGGCTGATCGAATATTGCACCGGCACGCCGTCGAGATCGGTATTCATCGCCTTGGCGATCAGCAGGATCGCGCCGGGGGTGAGTTCGAGATCGGCCATATCGGCTGCATCGGCATGGGCGGCCGTCACCTCGGTGGTCGCCCTGATATAGTCCGCCAGACCCAGCTCCGCGAAGGCCTTGGTGATCGATTCCCGCTTGCGATAGGCCTCGCCGATACCGGCAAAGCGCTTGGCGGGAAACCAGCTCGTCGCCCTTGAAACCGGCCGCTTGTCTGCCTGGCGCAATGTTTCCAGGCGGATCACCTGTTCTCCCGGCTTCAGGCCCAGCCAGCGGGCAATCTCGGCACTCGCCTCCTCCTTCGCCTCATCGAGCAGAAGGCCGCGCATTTCACGCGCCTGATCGCCGATGCCGGCGGTAAAACGCGTGCGGCGGGTGATCGGGAAATTCAGCCGCTCCTTGCGTTCGATCATCGTGCCGCGACCTTGCACCGCACGCACGATCCCCTCCTGCGCCAATGCCGCCAAAGCGCTGCGCACGGTATGCCGGTTGACACCGAATTGCAGGGCCAGGACCGTTTCCGGCGGCACCATTCCCGTTTCGTCATAGGCTCCGGTGCTGATCGCCTCACGAATCCGATCGGCGATCTGACGCCAGAGCGCCACGCCGGTTTGCCTTTGCACCTGGTTCAATCCCGCCATTCCAACCCTGCTCTGCCATTTCACCCCGACAATGTCACACGCTTGTCACGGCATCGATTTAGAGCTAAGTGTATCTTGTATGGTTGTCTATATCAATAGACATTTTAAGGGAAGCGGCGATGATATCAGCGGACAGGACAGACGCTGCGTCACAGACGGCATCCGGGCGCAAACGCGCCGCCGATCTGCTGGCGCGCGCGGAGCGCAGCGAACTCCAGGCGGTCTGGGACGCATTGCCGCAAAAGCCCGCGGCGCATCCGGTGCGCGGGCCGGAGACCGGGCTGGTGATGGTGCGTGGGCGCATCGGCGGCGGCGGAGCTCCCTTCAATCTGGGCGAAGTGACCGTGACGCGGGCGACGGTCCGGCTCGACTCCGGCTCGGTCGGCCATGCACAGGCGCTCGGCACCGACCGCGAAAAGGCCCGGCTTGCGGCGATCTTCGACGCGCTCTGGCAGGAGGAGGCGACGAAGGATTTCGTCGAACAGGCGCTGCTTTTACCGATTGCCGAACGGATCGCCGATGCCGAACGCCGCAAGGCGGACGAGACGGCGGCAACCCGCGTCGATTTCTTCACCATGGTGCGGGGAGATAACTGATGGGCCTGAAGACAGAAGCTCTGACCGGCGGCTTTGCCGAGCCGGTCTTCCATGCCCAGAGCGTCTTCAAGATGCTGATGGACGGCATGGCCCGCCCCGGCACGATCCAGACGGTTCAGCCCGACGTCGCTCCGCCGGCACCGCTCGGCATCGCCGCCGGCACCATCGCGCTGACGCTTTGCGACCACGACACGCCCGTCTGGCTTTCCCAGGGACTGGCGAAATCCGCCGTGCCGGAGTGGCTCGGCTTCCATACCGGCGCGCCGTTGACCGGCGAAAAAGCCGAAGCGCGTTTTGCCTTCACCGAGGCCGGCATCGCCCTTTCCTCCTTCGGCCTCTTTGCATCAGGTACGCAGGAATATCCCGATCGCTCGACCACCCTCATCATCGAACTCGCCGAACTCGAGGGCGGCCGCAGGCTGGCGCTGATGGGTCCGGGCATCCAGAGCGTGACGGAGATCGCGCCTACCGGCCTGCCGGAGACCTTCCTGCGGCTCTGGACCGAGAACCGTGCGCTCTTTCCGCGCGGCGTCGACATCGTGCTGACGGCGGGCAAGCGTTTCCTCTGCCTGCCGCGCACCACCAAGATCACAGCAACGGAGATCTGAGCTCATGTATGTTGCCGTCAAGGGTGGCGAGACCGCCATCGCCAATGCCCACCGCCTGCTGGCCGACCGCCGCCGCGGCGACCGTTCGCTGCCGGCGATCGGCATCGACCAGATCGTGGCGCAGCTGGCGCTCGCCGTCGACCGCGTCATGGCCGAGGCCTCGCTTTTCGACCGCACGCTCGCCGCACTTGCCGTCCGCCAATCGCGGGGCGACATGATCGAGGCGATCTTCCTGCTGCGCGCCTACCGCACGACACTGCCGCGTTTCGGCTATTCCAAGCCGCTCGACACAGCTGAGATGACGATCGAACGCCGCATTTCGGCGACCTACAAGGATCTGCCGGGCGGCCAGCTTCTTGGGCCCACCTACGACTATACCCACCGCCTGCTCGATCCCTCGCTGCTTTCGGACGAGGCGGTCGAGACGCCCGCTCAGCGCGCCGCCGAGACCGGCCGTGTCATGCGTGTCTCCGAGATTCTCGGCGAAGAGGGCCTGATCGAGGCCGACGGCGACATGCCGGAAGATCACGAAATCGGCGACCTGACCCGCGAGCCGATGGAATTCCCGATGACCCGGGATCTCCGCCTGCAGGCGCTTGCCCGCGGCGACGAGGGTTTTCTACTGGCGCTCGGTTATTCCACCCAGCGCGGCTATGGCCGCAACCACCCCTTCACCGGCGAAATCCGCATCGGCGAGGTCGAGGTGGAATTCGATGTGCCGGAACTCGGTTTCGCCGTCTCGCTCGGCACGATCCAGATCACCGAATGCCAGATGGTCAACCAGTTCAAGGGTTCGGCCAAGGCGCCGCCGCAATTCACCCGCGGCTACGGCCTGGTCTTCGGCCAGAGCGAGCGCAAGGCGATGGCGATGTCGCTCGTCGACCGGGCTCTTCGAGCCGAAGAGCTCGGCGAGGATATCACCGCACCGGCACAGGACGAGGAATTCGTTATCTCGCACTCCGACAACGTCCAGGCGACGGGCTTCGTCGAGCATCTGAAACTTCCGCATTATGTGGACTTCCAGGCCGAACTCGATCTCGTCCGCCGCATGCGCCGCGAATTCGAAGCCGCCCGCAACGGTGGCGAAGACATGAAGGAAGCCGCCGAATGACCGATCTGGCCAGCTACAACTTCGCCTATCTCGACGAACAGACCAAGCGGATGATCCGCCGCGCCATCCTGAAGGCGATCGCCATACCCGGCTACCAGGTGCCCTTCGCCTCGCGCGAAATGCCGATGCCCTATGGCTGGGGCACCGGCGGTGTGCAGGTGACGGCCTCAATCATCGGACCGGACGACGTGCTCAAAGTCATCGATCAGGGTGCCGACGATACGACCAACGCCGTTTCCATCCGCGCCTTCTTCCAGAAGGTCGCCAATGTCGCGGTGACGACGCATACCAAGGTTGCAACGATCATCCAGACGCGCCACCGCATTCCCGAAGAAAAGCTCGGACCCGGCCAAGTGCTCGTCTACCAGGTGCCGATCCCCGAGCCGCTGCGTTTTCTCGAGCCGCGCGAGACCGAGACGCGCAAGATGCACGCTCTCGAAGAATACGGCCTGATGCATGTAAAGCTCTATGAGGACATCGCCCACAACGGCCGCATCTCGCGGACCTACGCCTATCCCGTGAAGGTCCATGGCCGCTATGTCATGGACCCGTCGCCGACGCCGAAATTCGACAATCCGAAGATGCATATGTCGGACGCGCTGCAGCTCTTCGGCGCCGGGCGCGAGAAGCGCATCTATGCGGTGCCGCCCTATACCGACGTCGTCAGCCTGGATTTCGAGGATTATCCCTTCGATATCCAGCGTTTCGATAAACCCTGCGCCCTTTGCGGCGCCGAGGAAGTCTATCTCGACGAAGTGGTTCTCGACGACAAGGGCGGGCGCATGTTCGTCTGCTCCGACACCGATCATTGCGAAGACCGCCGCGCGCACGGCCATGCCGGCGAGATGCTGGCCCGGGAGGCTGCAGAATGAGCGATACTCCGCTTCTCAAAGTCCGCGACGTTTCGAAATTCTACGGCAACCGCATCGGCTGCCGAGACGTCTCCTTCGAGCTCTGGCCCGGCGAAGTGCTCGCCATCGTCGGCGAGTCCGGCTCCGGCAAGACGACGCTGCTCAACTGCCTCTCCACCCGGCTGCTGCCGAGCACCGGCAGCGTCGAATATCACATGCGCGACGGCAGCTACCGCGACCTCTATCGTATGAACGAGGCCGAGCGGCGTTTCCTGATGCGCACCGACTGGGGCTTCGTTCACCAGAACCCGGCCGACGGCCTGCGCATGACCGTCTCTGCCGGGGCCAATGTCGGCGAACGGCTGATGGCGATCGGCGACCGGCACTACGGCAAGATCCGTGCTTCGGCGATCGACTGGCTCGAACGTGTCGAGATCGACGCCGACCGCATCGACGACCAGCCGCGCGCCTTTTCCGGCGGCATGCGCCAGCGACTGCAGATCGCCCGCAACTTGGTCACCGGCCCACGCCTCGTCTTCATGGACGAGCCGACCGGCGGCCTCGACGTCTCGGTGCAGGCGCGCCTGCTCGATCTCGTGCGTGGCCTCGTCAACGATCTCGGTCTCTCGGCCATCATCGTCACCCATGATCTCGCCGTCGCCCGCCTGTTGTCACACCGGATGATGGTGATGAAGGACGGCTACGTCATCGAGCACGGGCTCACCGACCGCGTGCTCGACGACCCGCGCGAACCCTATACGCAGCTGCTCGTCTCCTCGATCCTGCAGGTCTGAGCAATTCGAAATGTTACAGCGTCCTTTGCGCGTCTCGCGCGGCGCTGTGGGTCCGAAACCAAGGAAGAAGAAATCATGGCAACGCCCCTCGTCGTTTCCGAAGTCTCGAAGAGCTTCACCATGCATCTGCGCGACGGCATCAAGCTACCCGTCGTTTCCGACGTCGCCTTCTCGGTTGCGTCAGGCGAATGCGTCGTGCTCGGTGGCCCATCGGGCATTGGAAAGAGTTCGCTGCTCAAGATGATCTACGGCAACTATGCCGTCGACACCGGCCAGATCCTCATTCGCCACGACGGACGCATCGTCGATCTCGCTTCCACTGATCCGCGCACCGTTCTCAACGTCCGCCGCAATACGCTCGGTTATGTCAGCCAGTTCCTGCGCACCGTGCCGCGCGTCGCGGCGATCGGCGTGGTTGCCGAACCGCTGGTCGCACGCGGCGAGGACGCCGTCACGGCACGGGAAAAGGCGGGCGCCCTGCTTGCCAGGCTCAATCTGCCGGAAACGCTCTGGCAGCTTCCGCCCGCCACCTTCTCCGGCGGCGAGCAGCAACGCGTCAACATCGCACGCGGCTTCATCACCGAGCACACGATCCTGCTTCTCGACGAGCCCACAGCCTCGCTCGATGCCAGGAACCGTGCCGTCGTCGTCGGCATGATCGCGGAAAAGAAGAAGGCGGGTGTGGCCCTTCTCGGCATCTTCCACGACGAAGAAGTGCGCGAAGCCGTCGCCGACCGTATCCTCGAAGTCCAGCAATTCTCACCCAGAAAGATCGCTGCATGAGCCGCAAGCTGGGCATCGAGCCCTACTTTCATGAAACGGCCTCCGTCAGCGAATCCACTTTCGGGCGCTATACGGAGGTCTCTGAACGCTGCCGCATCAGCGAGGCCACCTTCGGCGACTACTCTTACATCATGCAGGACGGCTCGGTCTGGTGTGCGACGATCGGCAAGTTCGTCAATATCGCCGCCGCCGTGCGCATCAACGCCACCAACCATCCGACCTGGCGCGCAACACTGCACCATTTCACCTATCGCGCCGCCGACTACTGGCCGGACGGCGACATGGAAACGGACTTTTTCGCCTGGCGGCGCGCAAACCGCGTGACGATCGGCAACGACGTCTGGATCGGTCACGGCGCGACCATCCTGCCCGGCGTCAACGTCGGCAACGGCGCGGTGATCGGGGCCGGCGCCGTCGTCTCAAAGGACGTCGCGCCCTATGCGATCGTCGGCGGCGTACCGGCCAAACTCATCCGCGAGCGCTTTCCAAGAGAGGTCGGAGAACGGATGGACAGGCTTTCGTGGTGGGACTGGGAGCACGACCGGCTGCGCCAGGCGCTCGAGGATTTTCGCAACCTTAACGCGGAAGATTTCCTGTCCCGCTACGGCGGTTAAAACCCCCGATATAGGGGCGAAGAATTGTGACAGGACTTACACAAATATGACATGCGAGGTTCATCAAGCGGGACTAATGCGATGCTGATCAAGGCCTGGATCGCAAGGGAAGAGCATGATGTTCGAGCTGAAGAATGTCACACGTCGTTTCGGAAAAAAGCTCGCTGTCGATTCCGTTACGCTCGCCATTCCCCAGGGCCAGATGGTCGGCATCATCGGCCGCTCCGGCGCCGGCAAGTCGACGCTCTTACGCATGATCAACCGCCTTCAGGAGCCGAGCTCCGGCTCCGTTCATTTCGCCGGCGTCGAGGTCTCCGGGCTTCGCGGCCAGGCATTGCGCAACTGGCAGCGCGACTGCGCGATGATCTTCCAGCAGTTCAATCTGGTGCCGCGCCTCGACGTTCTCACCAATGTCATGCTCGGCCGCCTCAATCATCGCTCGACACTTCTGAGCCTGCTCAACATCTTCACCCGCGAGGAACGCGTCCATGCCATCGCGGCACTCGAACGCCTCGGCATCGAGCAGACGGCGCTGCAGGCAGCCGGCACGCTTTCCGGCGGCCAGCAGCAGCGCGTGGCGATCGCCCGCGCGCTGATGCAGAACCCGAAGATGCTTCTCGCCGACGAGCCGATCGCCTCTCTCGATCCGCTGAACGCCAAGATCGTCATGGATGCGCTACGCGACATCAACGAGCGCGAAGGCATCACCGTCATCACCAACCTCCACACGCTCGATACCGCCCGCAACTATTGTGAGCGCATCGTCGGCATGGCCGGCGGCCGCGTCGTCTTCGACGGCCAGCCCTCGGAGCTGACGGCCGTAGCGGTGAAGGAAATCTACGGGACGGACAAGGACGGCGCCGGCATCGACGAAACGATGACCTCGACCAGCCTCGAATCCAAGCGCCGCGCCGAGGACGTCTCATCCGGCATGGTGGCCAAAGCCGCCGCCGTGCACTGACCCGTTTCCGGCCGACGGGACAACGGTCGGAAAACTAACTGACAAACAAACCACGTCACAAAAGGAGACTTCCATGTCTGCATTCCGCAAGATCCTGATGGCAACCATCGCCGTCGCCGCCCTCGCCAGCAATGCCGCTGCCCAGGACGTCAAGGTCCTCCGCATCGGTCTCGATGGCGGTGAAAACGAAGCCGACCAGGTTCGCCGCACCGAGTGCGTCAAGCCGGGCCTGATCGCCGCCACCGGCGTCTCCGAAGTCCAGCTCTTCCCGTCGCCGAACTACAACGGCGTCATTCAGGGTCTCCTCGGCGGCACGATCGACCTCGCCGTCATGGGCGCCGCCTCTTACGCCGCGGTCTATATCAAGGATCCGAACGCCGTCACTCCGGTTCTGACCACCAAGCAGGCCGACGGTTCGACCGGCTACTACTCGATTATGGTTGCCCGCAAGGATTCCGGCATCAAGACGCTCGCCGACGCCAAGGGCAAGAAGCTCGGCTTCGCCGATCCGGACTCTACCTCCGGCTACCTTGTTCCGAACGTTGCCCTTCCGAAGGACACCGGTGCTCCAGTCAAGCAGTACTTCTCTGAAACCGGCTTTGGCGGCGGCCACGAGAACCTCGTTCTCGGCGTTCTCGATAAGAAGTTCGACGTCGGTACCACCTTCGGTTCCGGCCAAGGCGACTGGGCGCAGGGCTACACCTCCGGAAATCTGCACCAGATGGTCACCAAGGGCCTGCTCGACATGGACGATATCGTCGAAGTCTGGAAGTCGCCGCTCATCCCGAACGGCCCGTTGATGGTTTCCCAGAAGCTGCCGGCCGACCTCCAGAAGAAGGTTACCACCTACTTCGCCGAACTGCCGAAGACGGACAAGAGCTGCTTCGAATCGTTCACGGGCGGCGGCTACGTTGACTGGGCGCCGGTCGACCAGAGCTTCTACCAGACGATCATCGACGCCCGTAAGGCCGTCATCGGCGGCTGATCCTCAGTCTGAACAATCTCGCGGCGGCATCATGATGATGCCGCCGTTTTTCAGGAAGGAAGCCACATATGGCGCACTCGGCCGGCGCGGACTCTCTGAGCGGATTGCAGGAGAGCTCCCGCACCATCCTCGATCATTATCAGAGCCAGGTTCGAACGCGGCGGATCTATACCGTCGTTTCAATCGTGGTCTTCCTGATCATCCTCGGCGCCTCGCTCGATTTCGCCAACAGCGCCAATTCGGGCAAGTTCTTCGAGCGCCTTCCCTATTTCTTCGACTTCATGAAGAGCTTCGTGCCGGACAGTCCGCTGGAGATCTTCCGCGCCATGTTCGACCTGCCGTCGCCCTTCTCCGACGGTTCGATCAAATACGACTATACAAGCGACCGCGTCTGGATCACCGATAGTTTCTACATCCCGAATTTCTTCTACCAGCTCGCGATCACGCTCAACATCGCCATCGTCTCCACCATTCTCGGTGCGAGCGGCGCGTTCTTGCTCTGCTTTTTCGCTTCCACCAATCTGGTCGGTGCAGGCGTGACGCGCTGGGTCGTGCGGCGCATCATGGAAATCATGCGCGCCTTCCCGGAAATCGTCATCGCCGGTCTTCTCGCCGCGATCCTGTCGATCGGTCCGATTTCGGCGATCATCGCGGTATGGGTCCATACTGTCGGCGCGCTTGGGAAGCTGTTCTTCGAAGTCGTCGAGAATGCCGACATGAAGCCGGATGAAGGCCTGCGCGCCGCCGGCGCCGGCTGGCTGGAGCGCGTGCGCTTCGCCATCCTGCCGCAGGTGCTTCCGAACTTCGTCTCCTACACGCTGCTGCGGACTGAGATCAACGTGCGCGCCTCGACCATCATCGGCGCCGTCGGCGGCGGCGGCATAGGCGAGGTATTCAGCCTGTCGATCGGCCGCGACCATGCCGCCAAGACCTATGCGATCATCATCCTGCTGCTGATCACCGTCATTTGCGTCGACCAGTTCTCGGCCTGGCTGCGCCGCCGGCTGATCGGCAAACAGTCCTTCGAATTCGGCCGGGGAGCGGCGTGATGTCCTCTGTTCCGACCATCAACGCCGCCGAGCGCAACCGCCTGCTGTCCGCCTATCCGGACGTCTTCCATCGCAGCTTCATGCAGCGCTGGGGTCTGCTCCTCATTTCAGCTGCGGTCTTCGTTTACCTTGCCTGCTGCTTCGCCTTCTTCAACGTCATTCCGACTTTCGTAAACGGCAACTGGGATCGCGCAGCGATCTATGTTCAGGACTGGTATTCCTGGCGTGCCCAGCCGCGTTTGCGTTTCCAGAATGATCAGGTCGTCCCACAATGGACAAGCCGTCGCCAGTATCCTGAAGGCGCCGACATCTACTGGCTGAAGCCCAGTGCCGATGGGAGCAGATACACTGTCACCTTCGGCAGCGACGGCGATCGCCTGGAAGTGAGCCCCAGCCGCGTGGACGTCTATATCGGCGGCAAGCTCTATCCCGTGACCATCACCCGCGATCGCGCCTCCCTGCCGTCCGATGCGCCCGCCCAGATGGAGCAGGACGACAACAAGGTGAACGTCTATTACGGCTTCGCTGGACAGGCGGAAATCCGTACCAGCCAGGTCTATGTCCAGCGCCGCTTTCTCGGCTGGGCGAACTTCTTCTTCGATACGCAGTCGCCCTTCTGGGGCCGGAACCTGCCTGAAGTCGTCGGCCTGATGTTCTCCGGTGAACGGCTCGATCCGAACCAGTCCAATGCCTCGCTGGCGTGGGACAACTTCCTGAACAATGCAAGCTGGCAGCATGGCGACATCCTGTCGAAGTTGATGCAGACGCTGGTCATGGCCTTTGTCGGTACGCTCTTCGGCACTCTGGTCGCTTTCCCGCTCGCCTTCATCGCCGCGCGCAACATCACGCGGAGCCGCGCTGCGAACTGGGCCACGAAGCGGCTCTTCGACTTCCTGCGCTCGATCGACATGCTGATCTGGGCGTTGTTCTTCACCCGTGCCTTCGGCCCAGGGCCGCTTCCGGGCATCGCGGCGATCTTCTTTACCGATACGGGCGCGCTCGGAAAGGTCTATGCCGAAGCGCTTGAGAACATCGACGACAAGCAGCGTGAGGGCGTGAGATCGGTCGGTGCGGCACCGGTGGCCGTTCAACGTTTCGGCGTTATTCCACAAGTCCTGCCAGTATTCATCTCGCAATCACTTTATTTCTGGGAATCGAATACCCGCTCGGCGACCGTAATCGGTGCCGTCGGTGCGGGCGGCATTGGCCTCAAGCTGCTCGAATCCATGAAGACCAATTCGGACTGGGACAAAGTCGCCTATATGGTGCTTCTAATACTCCTGGTAGTCTTCGCCTTCGACAATCTCTCGAATGCGCTGCGTTCGCGCGTGATGGGAAAAAAGGGCCACTGAGGAACTGACGCCATCATCATTCTGTCACGGAAATCTTTTAGCCGGGAGCCTGCTTGCGGTTCGCCGCCAAATCACTGCACAGTGCGCTCCCCCGTTTGGACGATCTCCAGGATAAAAGCCTTGCGCTACGCTCTCTATTTCTCGCCGCCGAAGGATGATCCCCTGACCGGCGCGGCCTCGCTCTGGCTCGGCCGCAATGCTTTCACCGGCGAGACTTATCCTGCACCGGAACATCAGCAGCTGGGTGCTGCAGAACAGTTCGAGCTGACCGCCGACCCCCGCCGCTACGGCTTTCACGCCACGATCAAGGCGCCGTTTTCGCTCGCCGCTTCGGTCACTGAGAAGGATCTTCTGACCGTTGCCGAGGAGTTTGCCTCGCGCACGCCCGCCTTCGAGATCCCAGAGCTGGTGCTCGGCCAACTCGGCCGTTTTTTTGCCCTCATTCCCTCTTCTCTTCATCAACCTCTTCAGGATTTCGCCGCGAAGGTGGTAAGGTCCTTCGAACCGTTCCGTGCCGCGCTTTCCGAGGCCGATATGGCGCGGCGCAACCCGGAGAAGCTCAGCGACAGCGAGCGCGCCAATCTGCAGCGCTGGGGTTATCCTTACGTCATGGAGGATTTCGGCTTCCACATGACGCTGAGCGGACAAGTGCCCGAGGCGCGCGCCGCGGTGATGAAAGCGATCCTGACCGAGCGTTTTGCCGATTTCACTGGCCGGCCGCTTTCGATTTCCAGCCTTGCCGTCTTCATCGAGGAGACACGCGGCGCCCCGTTCAAAGTTCATTCCTGGCTGCCGCTTGCCGGCGCCAAAAGCTGAAAGACCTGACGCCATGAGCAAAGAGACCGTGTTTTCCAACGCCCGAATCGTGCTCGAGGATGACATCCTCTCGGGCTCGATCCTCATCCGCGACGGGAAGATCGCCGACATCTCCGAGGGTAACTCGGTAGCCGGCGAAGATTTTGAAGGCGACTACATCATTCCAGGCCTTGTCGAGCTGCACACCGACCATCTCGAAGGCCATTACCAGCCGCGCCCCGGCATTCGCTGGAACAAGACCGCCGCGGTTCAGGCGCATGACGCTCAGATCGTCACCTCAGGCATCACCACGGTGTTCGACTGCCTGCGCATGGGGGCGGACGAAGACGGCGGCTTCGAACATGGCGAGATGCGCGAGATGGCCGATGCCATCCAGTCGGCGGAGACGGAAGGCAGGCTGCGCGCCGAGCACCTCATCCACCTGCGCTGCGAGGTCTCGGCCGACAATGTGCTCGAACATTTCGCCGATTTCGAAAACGACCGGCATGTGCGGCTCGTCTCGCTGATGGATCATGCGCCCGGCCAGCGTCAGTTCCAGACGATGGATCAATATATTTTCTACTACCAGAAGAAGCGCGGCCTGAGCGACGAGGCCTTCGCCCGTTTCGTCGCCAAGCGCCAAGCAGAATCGGCGCGCAATTCGACGCCGCACCGCAATGCCATCGCCAACGTCTGCGCCGAGCGCGGCATCACCGTGGCAAGCCATGACGATGCGACGCTCTCCCATGTCGACGAGGCGATCGACAACGGGGTGCGCCTGGCCGAGTTCCCGACCAGCTTCGACGCCGCCCGGGCCTCGCACGAGCACGGCATGAGCGTGCTGATGGGTGCGCCGAACATCGTGCGCGGTAAATCCCATTCCGGCAACATCGCCGCCCGCGACCTTGTCGAGATGGGCGTGCTCGACGTGCTTTCCTCCGACTACGTGCCGCTCAGCCTCCTGCACGCCCCGTTCATCCTCGCCGATGAAGTCGAAAGCATTACACTGCCGAAGGCGATCGCCATGGTGACGTCGACGCCCGCCCGTACCGTCAGCCTCGATGACCGCGGCCGGATCGCGGCGGGGCTGCGCGCCGATCTTGTCCGCGTCCATCGTTCGCACGGCGTGCCGGTGACGCGCTCCGTCTGGCGCCAGGGACGCCGTGTCGCATGATGCCGCACGAACCCCACCCCGGAGCCGGAGCCGAGCGCGGCATCATGGTCGTCGTCGTCGGACCGAGCGGTGCCGGTAAGGACACGCTGATGAACCTCGCGGCCCGGCGTTTCAAGGGCCGCGACAATGTGCATTTCGTCCGCCGCGTCATCACCCGTCACCGTGACGCCGGCGGCGAAGACCATCTTTCCGTCTCCCTCGAAGGTTTTGCCTCCATGGAGCAGTCAGGCTCCTTCGCCGTCTGGTGGGAAGCGCACGGCCTGAAATACGGCATTCCGGCCGAGGTTTCGGTAGCGCTGTCGCGAGGCCATGTGGTCGTCGCCAACGGCTCGCGCTCGGCGCTCCACCGTTTTCAGGCCGCCTTCCCGCGGCTGAAGGTCATCAACGTCACCGCCCGCCCCGAAGTGCTCGCCGGCCGGCTGGAAGCGCGCGGCCGCGAGACGCATGAAGATATCATGGCCCGGCTTGCCCGCGGACCGCTGACGGTGCGCGGCGAATACGACGTGACCGAGCTCGACAATAGCGGCTCACTCGAAGAGGCCGAGCAGAAGATGATCGGGATCTTGGACGGGTTGCTGGCCAAGACACCCTGAACAGATAGAGGAAGGGCATGCGCCCCATCAAGGTGGTCGACTATGATCCTTCCTGGCCGCGGCTGTTTGCCGAGATCAGCACCGAGGTCTCCGCCTTGCTCGGTGACCGCCTGCTTTCCATCGATCATATCGGCAGCACATCAGTGCCCGGCCTGCCGGCCAAGCCGAAGATCGACCTTGCTGCCGTGATGATATCAGACGCCTTCCTGCCTGCGGCGATCGAGATCGTGCGCGCTGCCGACTTCGTCTTCCACGGCGACACAGGAGAGCAACGATGGGCCTTCACCCGCGATCATCACGGTTATGGGTTCAGGCTCTATCTTTGCGGGCCCAATAATCGCGCGCATCGGGACCGCATTCTGTTTCGCGACTATCTCAGGGATCACCCCGAGAGGGCCAAGGCCTATGCCGATCTGAAACGCCGGCTGGCTGCGGAGGCAGACGGCGATTGGGATTTTTATACCGGCGGAAAGACCGAGTTTGTCAGCGAGACGGTTCGGCTGGCTGCCTCGATGATGTAAAAAAGAATCCGTCAGACGCCCTGGCCGGCGGCGATTACTCGCCGTCGCCCCGTCCCGATACGATCTCGCGCTTGCCGACGTGATTGGCCGGGCCGACGAGGCCTTCTTTTTCCATGCGTTCCACCAATGAGGCGGCGCGGTTGTAGCCGATGCCGAGGCGGCGCTGGATGTAGGAGGTCGAGCACTTCTTGTCGCGCATGACGACCTTGACAGCCTGCTCGTAAAGCTCGTTGCCATCCTCGGAGGCCATGGCGCTCTTGTCGAAGACGGCGCCGGCTTCTTCCTCTTCCGTCTCTTCCTCCTCGTCGGCGGTGACGGTGTCGAGATATTCGGGGCGCCCTTGCGTCTTCAGATGGGCGACGACCTTTTCGACCTCGACATCCGAGACGAAGGGACCGTGGACGCGGGAAATCCGCCCGCCCCCCTGCATGTGCAGCATATCGCCCTGACCGAGCAGTTGTTCGGCGCCCTGTTCGCCGAGAATGGTGCGGCTGTCGATCTTCGAGGTCACCTGGAAGGAGATGCGGGTCGGGAAGTTTGCCTTGATCGTGCCGGTGATGACGTCGACGGACGGACGCTGTGTCGCCATGATCAGATGGATGCCGGCGGCGCGCGCCATCTGGGCGAGGCGTTGGATCGCACCTTCGATGTCCTTGCCGGCGACCATCATCAGGTCGGCCATCTCGTCGACGATGACGACGATATAAGGCATCGGCGTCAGGTCCAGCGCCTGGCTTTCCTCGATCGGAGTGCCGGTGCCCTTGTCGAAGCCGACCTGGACCATGACATGGATGGTCTCGCCCTTGTCGCGGGCCTGGGCCACGCGGTCGTTGTAACCGTCGATATTGCGCACGCCGAGGCGCGACATTTTGCGATAGCGCTCTTCCATTTCGCGCACGGCCCATTTCAGCGCCATGACCGCCTTCTTCGGATCGGTGACGACGGGCGTCAGCAGATGCGGAATGCCGTCATAGACGGACAGTTCGAGCATCTTCGGGTCGACCATGATCAGGCGGCACTGCTCCGGCGTCATGCGGTAGAGCAGCGACAGGATCATCGTGTTGATCGCGACCGACTTGCCGGAGCCGGTGGTGCCGGCGACGAGCAGATGCGGCATCTTGGCGAGTTCGGCAATGACAGGCTCGCCGCCGATGGTCTTGCCGAGGCCGAGCGCCAGCTTGTAGCCGCTCTTCTCGAAATCCTGGCTCTCGATCATCTCGCGGAAATAAACGGTTTCACGCGTGACATTCGGCAATTCGATGCCGATGACGTTGCGGCCGGGGACCACGGCAACGCGGGCCGAGAGCGCCGACATCGAGCGGGCGATATCGTCGGCAAGGCCGATGACGCGCGACGATTTCACGCCCGGCGCCGGCTCGAATTCATAGAGGGTGACGACGGGGCCTGGACGGACATGGATGATCTCGCCCTTGATGCCGAAATCTTCCAGCACGCTTTCCAGAAGCCCGGCATTCTGCTCCAGTGTCTCCTGCGACATGATCTCACCGAGGCGTTCCGGCGGTTCCTGCAGCAGGGCACGTGGCGGGAATTCATAGCCGGATGCGTCGATCCTTTCGGGCCTCACGGCCAGGCGCGGCGACGGCAGGACCGCGGCAACGGGCGGCGTACGCTGCGGCACCGGCGCGGCCTGAGGTGCTGATGCAATGTGAGGAGCTGCCGCGAGCTGAGAGATTGGCGCCGCCTGAGGTGCGGGCACGACAGGTACCTCGACAGGAATGCGCCTGGGCTTTTCGAGGGATATTGCCGCCGCAGGGCGCACGGCAATCTTCGCGGAGGCTGCGGCGGGCTGCGGGGCCGGGCGGGAGACGACGGGAGCGGCGGCCGGCCGGCCGGGGCGCCACTCCATGATCCGGAACAGCGACGTGATCGATTCGGGCGAGGTCTCGGTCTTCGGGTAGGATATCAACGGCGGCGCGCGAACCGGCTCAGCCTCTTCGAAGGCCATGACTTCCCAGAAGGCGAAATCCGAAATGGAAGAAAGCTCGGCGTTGGCGCGGAAAGCCGGCACGCCGGGCTCGTCAAGCAAAGGTGACTGCTGCAGTTCGACCCTGTGCGGTGCTACGGAAATCTCGTCCGGCCCTGGCAGATAGATATCGAACGGCACATCGACGGCAACCGGCTCTATCCGTATCGCCTGCTGTCCAATCTGCGAATCATCGCGAACCGGCTCATTCGGCGCGCGCCGCCTGCTGATCAGCGTTTCCGGCGTGCGGGTGAAACGGACATTCGGCGCGAGGGAAAAGTTGCTCTGCCAGATGGGTGCCGCCGGCTTCTCCCCTGGGTTTTCCTCCGGAAGGTCCGTTTCAATCTCGCTGGAAAAATCTCCGGCATCCGTCAAATTGGTTCTGGGAAAACGCATGCGTCCGCTACTCACTCATGCTTTGCAAATTACGACCCTACCGGGATAGAAAAGGAAGGTTAATAAGTTCCTTCCTGCCGTATCGTTCCGATACGACTCCGGGAGATAAATCGTTGCATTTTCAATGAGTTTTGGCGGCGAGAAAAATCTTTGCGATTTTTGGGGAAGTCGTTAGTGCGCCTCGTCCCAATTGGTGGCGGCGCGGGCATCGACCCTCAGCGGCACGCGCATTTCCAGCGCCGGCATGGTGGCGTTTTCCATGACCGAGACGATGACCGGCATCGCCTTTTCGACATCCTCGTCCTCGACCTCGAAGATGAGTTCGTCGTGCACCTGCAGCAGCATGCGGACGCGGTCGGCAAGGCCGACTTCAACAAGCGCCGGCTCTATCTTGATCATCGCCCGGCGGATGACGTCGGCAGCCGAACCCTGGATCGGCGCGTTGATCGCCGCACGCTCGTTGAAGGCGCGCACGGAGGGATTGGAAGAGCGGATTTCGGGATAGTTGATGCGGCGACCGAAGATCGTTTCGACATAACCCTTGTCGCGCGCCATGGCCTTTCGGCTTTCCATATAATCGCGGATGCCGGGGAAGCGCTCGAAATACTTCTTGATGTAGTCGCCGGCTTCCGAACGCTCGATCGAAAGCTGATTGGCGAGCCCGAAGGCCGAGATACCGTAGATGATGCCGAAATTGATTGCCTTGGCGCGGCGGCGCACCTCGCCCGGCATGCCTTCCACCGGCACGCCGAACATTTCCGACGCCGTCATGGCGTGGATGTCGACGCCATCTTCGAAAGCCTTGGTCAGCTGCGGGATCTCGGCCACATGGGCAAGCACGCGCAGTTCGATCTGACTGTAGTCGGCGGAGATCAGCTTGTGCCCAGGCGTCGAGATGAAGGCGGTGCGGATTTTGCGGCCTTCGGCGGTGCGCACCGGAATGTTCTGCAGGTTCGGCTCGGACGAGGACAGGCGCCCCGTGGTGGTCGATGCCAGCGAATAGGAGGTGTGGACCCGCTTTGTCTCGGGGTGAACGTAACCCGGAAGCGCGTCGGTATAGGTGGATTTCAGCTTGGTGACCTGGCGCCAGTCGACGATCTTGCGCGGCAATTCGAAACCGGCAACGGCCAGATCCTCGAGCACCTGGGCAGAGGTCGACCATTGCCCCGTTTTCGTCTTGTTGCCGCCGGCAAGGCCCATCTTGCCGAACAGAATATCGCCCAGCTGCTTCGGCGAGCCGATGTTGAAACGTTCGCCGGCCAGCACGTAGATCTCGTCCTCCAGCCTTGCTGCACCCTGGGCCAGCTCGCCGGAGAGCCGCGACAGGATCTGCCGGTCGACGGTGATGCCGCGCGCTTCCATGCGCGCCAGCACCGGCAACAGCGGCCGCTCCAGCCGTTCGTAGACGCTGGTCAGCCCCGCCGCCGCCAGCCGCGGCTTCAGCACCAGCCAGAGGCGCAGCGTCACGTCGGCATCTTCAGCGGCATAGTGGGTGGCGCGGTCGATATCGACCAAATCGAAGGTGACGTTCGCCTTGCCGCTGCCGGCCACGTCCTTGTAGGGGATCGGGGTATGGCCGAGGAATTTTTCCGAGAGCGGGTCCATGCCATGCGCGCCGGTGCCGGCGTCGAGCACGTAGGAGATCAGCATCGTGTCATCAAAACTCCTCGTCTCGATGCCGTAGCGCTTCAACAGCAGGTAGTCGTATTTCAGGTTCTGGGCGACCTTGAGAACCGATTCGTCCTCCAGCAATGCCTTCAGCCGCGGCAGGGCATCGCCCATCGGAATCTGGTTGTCGGCAAGGCCGCCGCCGAGCAGATCGCCGACGCCGTTCTTGTGGACAAGCGGCACATAGGCGGCGCGGATCTTCGTGCCGGTGGGATCGGCCGTGTTGTCGGCGATCGCCAGCGAAAAGCCGACCAGTTCGGCCTGCATCGCATCCAACGACGTGGTCTCAGTATCGAAAGCAACGAGGCCGGTGGCGCGCGCATCGGCGATCCAGCGGTCGAGCGTCGCCAGATCGCGGATCGTGACATAGGCCGAATGATCGAAGGGCAGCGTCGCAAAGGCCTCGGCTCGCGCCCTGGCAAGATCGGCGGGCGAAAAGGCGCCTTCGACGGCGCTCTTCGCCTTGGCACGCGACGGCACCGGCACGGATTCGCCCGAGACCTCGGGGATGCCGCCGGCAACGGGCTCGGGCTCGGCCGCATCGAGATCCGGGCCGCGGGCCGTCTCACCCCATTCGATGCGGACGATCGCCGGTTCGATGGCGCCGGCATCGCAATCGCAAGCTTCGGCGACGCGGCGCGTCAGCGTGGTGAATTCCATCGTCTTCAAGAAGCCGATCAGCTTCGGGCCGTTCTGCGGTTCCAGCACCAGTCCGTCGAGATCGAGATCGAGCGGCACATCTGTGCGCAGCCGCACAAGATCTCGCGAGAGCCTGGCCATGTCGATATTGGCGAGGATCGTCTCGCGGCGCTTGACCTGCTTGATCTCGGTGGCGCGTTCGAGCAGCGTATCGAGATCGCCATATTCCTCGAGAAGTTGGGCGGCGGTTTTCGGGCCGATGCCGGGAATGCCGGGAACATTGTCGACCGAATCGCCGGTCATCGCCTGCAGATCGATCATCTTTTCCGGCGGCACGCCCCATTTCTCGATGACATCGGGAATGCCGATCTGCTTGTCCTTCATGCTGTCATACATATGGACATTGGGGCTGACGAGCTGCATCAGATCCTTGTCGGAGGAGACGATGGTGACATCGGCGCCGGTCGCTTCGGCCTGGCGGGCATAGGTGGCGATGATGTCGTCGGCCTCGAAGCCTTCGGTCTCGATGCAGGGCAGATTGAAGGCGCGGGTCGCCTCTCTTATAAGGCCGAATTGCGGGATGAGCTCTTCCGGCGGCGCGGAGCGGTTCGCCTTATAGGCGTCGTAGAGATCCTTGCGAAACGTCTTGGCGGAATAATCGAAGATGACGGCAAGATGCGTCGGCGTCACGCCGACATCGGTATTGCGCGCATCTCTCAAGAGCTTCCACAGCATGTTGCAGAAACCGGACACGGCGCCGATCGGCAGGCCGTCGGTCTTGCGGGTCAGCGGCGGCAATGCATGAAACGCCCGGAAGATGAATCCGGAACCATCGACTAGGAAGAGGTGATCGCCTTTTTTCATGCGTGCATGGATAGCGCGGGCATGAGACGAGGTCCATACAAAGTTCTCGCACCCAGGGATTATGGCAATCGGCCGTTCGGGATTCCTGCTCACCAAACTGTTACCGATTTGTAACGTGGCGTGACCCTTGAAAAACCACATTTGCGGACACAAATCGATGTCACCGGCGCTTGATTGCGTCGCGGGTCTGATTACCGGCTTGTCCCCCGCCGCGTCAGGCTTGGACAAAGGCCTTATCCCCCTCTCCGGGCCTTTGTCCCCACTTTAAAGTCGCCATGGCCAACCTCCAGGCCATGGCGACTTTTGTTTTACCAGGCACTCGAAATTATCATCACGGCTTGCATGTTTAGGAGCATCGTATGCGATTTGCTGCATTGTCTCCGGCATGGTTTTGAGCCTAACTTGCAATCATGGGATTTAACCGCATGGATTCGGGAGCCTACCTTGCCAGCCAGCTGGCAAAGGGTTTTGCCCGCTCGCTGCACCAGCGCGCGGTCGGGCTCGGTTTTTCTCCGGGCCAGTTCCCCATTCTGCTGGAACTCTGGGCCGAGGACGGACTGACCCAGAAACAGCTTCTCGAGCGGGTCGATATCGAACAGGCGACCATGGCCAATACGCTTTCGCGCATGGTCCGCGACGGGCTGATCGAACGCCGGCCGCATCCCTCCGACAAGCGAGCGCAACTGCTCTTCCTGACGCCGAAGGCCCGCGCCATGGAGGCCGAGGCGATCGAGACGGCGCGCGAGGCCGACCTTGCGCTGTTCAAAGGCTTCAGGGTCTTCGAGCGCGAGTTGACGCTCGAATATATCCGCCGGCTTCTGGAAAACGCCAAGGCGCTCTGACTACTGCATATTCCTTAAATCGGAATCGACGTCTGAAAAGACGCGCGGCGCTGTAAGATCACTCGCCAGCATGGAGTGCGTGTCGTAGTGAGGACATCCCGGTTTCGATCTGCGCGGTCAGGACGTTTTCATGGGCGGCAAGCTTGACGCTCGGCTCGACATCCGGCTTGCCGAGCAAAAGGCCCTGCACTTGCGCGCAGCCTTCCTCGACGACGATCCGGCGCTGCATCTCGGTTTCCACGCCTTCCGTCACGACAGGCATGCCGAGGCTGTGACCAAGGCCGATAATGGCGCGCACGATCGAGCGCGCCGCCGCATCGTGTTCCAGCACGCCGGTGAAACTGCGATCGACCTTGATCTTGTCGAAAGGGAATGACCGTAGGTTGGAAAGCGAGGAGAAACCGGTGCCGAAATCATCCATGACGATGTGCACGCCGAGCTTGTGCAGCCGCAGCAGCGTCATCATCACCCGGTCGCGATCGCGAATGAGGGCCGTCTCGGTGATCTCAAGCTCCAGCCGGCCGGGCGCAAGCCCGGTCTCAGTGAGGGTCGCCTCGATCCGCTCACAGAGGTTCGGCAGCATGAATTGCACCGGCGAAAGATTGACGGCGATCCTCAACGGCAGCGGCCAGCGCACGGCCTCCCTGCAGGCCTGCTGCAACACCCATTCGCCGAGCTGGACAATCGAACCGCTTTCCTCGGCGATCGGGATGAAGATATCGGGCTCGGTCAAGCCGTGACCTGGCCGGTTCCAGCGCATCAAGGCCTCGTAACCGCCGATCTCGCCGCTCAGCGCATCGAGTATTGGCTGATAGTCGACATGGATCTGGTTGCGGGTGATCGCATGGCGCAGTTCGCTTTCGATCTGGCGGCGGTTGCGTGCCGCCTTGTCCATTTCCGCATCGAAGAAACAGACCTTGCCGCGCCCGTCATGCTTGACCCGGTAGAGCGCGGTATCGGCATTGTTGCAGAGTTCTTCGGCGGTAGCCCCATCGGCGGGATAGAGTGCAATGCCGACGCTCACCCCGACGGCAGTCGGATCGCGCGCGGTGTCCATCTCGGCGGCGAACTCGTCGAGGATATCAGCCGCAAGTTTTCGCGCCGCCGCCGGCTGTTGCCCGGCGGGCTGGATGATGGCGAATTCATCGCCGCCGAGGCGGGCGATCGTATCGCTTTCATCGGCCACGCGGCGCAGGATCGAGGCGACCTTGCCGAGAATGCGGTCGCCTTCGGCATGACCAAAAATATCGTTGACGGCCTTGAAGCGATCGAGGTCGAGATAAAAGAGGGCAACCTCGCTGTTCTTTCGTTCGGCCATCTGCAGTGCCTGCCGGATGCGGGTATCGAACAGCGACCTGTTCGGCAGATCGGTGAGCACATCATGGTGGGCGAGATGTTCGATCATCTCCTCGGCCTGCCTGCGCTCGGTGAGATCACGCACCGCCAGCACCTCGCAATTGTGCCCGCGATAAACGATCCTGCTCGCCGTCACTTCGACGGCGATCTCCCTGCCGTTTCTGGTATTGAGCAGCGTCTCACCAGGCTTGCCCTGCCCTGTGCCCTGAACAGCGGTCAAAACAGCCGATGGCGCCTTGCCGGCAAGATCGGCAAGCTTCCAGCCGGAAAGCCCCTGGAAGCGTTCATTGGCATCGATAATCCGGCCTTCGCGCAGAATCAGCAGCCCTTCCTGCGAGGCATTCGCGAGCCCTCTCAGATCCGTCAGGTGGCTTTCGATAAAGACCACCGCGAGCGCAATCAGAATGAGCGCCGTCGCCGCCACCACGACGATCGCAGCAAGCAGGCTGGCGTCGAGCACCGTTGCCGGAACTTGCTTGCCGGGATCCGGCACGAGCGTGATGCTGGCCATCGAGATGAAATGGAGAGCGCAGATCGCGAGAACGAAGGTGATTGACGAGGCGAGGAGCCGCCGCAGTCCCTTCAATTGGAAAAAGGCGTGAAAGGCGGCGCTCGACAACAGCGCTCCCGCAAGAACCGCGCTCAGCGTCATGACGGGATCATAAAGGATTGCCGCCTGGGTTTCGATCGCCTGCATCCCGGTCAGGTGCATGGAGGCGATGCCGAGCGCCATCAGCACGCCGCCGCGGAGGTGTGAAAACCTGCCGCGGTTTTGCGAAGCGACGACAATCGCTGCCCACGAAACGACAACCGACAGGAGGAAGGAGAGCGCCGTCAGGCCAAGCTGGTAGCCGATCGGCATGCCGCCGTCATAGGCCAGCATCGCGATGAAGTGCGTTGCCCATACGCCGGTGCCGAAAGCGAAAGCCGAGGCGCCGATCCAGAGCTTGCGCCGCCCGGCATCGCATTCCTGAGCGCGGGACAGCGGCAGCATCGCCGCCATCGCGCCGACCAGGCAGACCGCGGCCGCCACAAGCACCAATCGCCAGTCGTGATCGTCCCTAATACATGCAATGACCGAAAACATCTGCCCCTCCCACAGCTGAATTCGATCAAGCTATTTAGGTTATGCTAAATAACTGTAAATTGAATTAGAATTCTCTTCTATATTATCCAGCAAATCTTCCCGATATTGATCTTTGCCTCGCCGGCCTCTGGCGCCGCCGATTTTTTGTTTTTCCGCCTCGCCTGCCTTTCTGGTTTGGTCTATCGTCCGGCCGAATTTCAAAAGGAGTCGAAAATGACCGATATCAATCAGGTGCTTGCGCGCGCGGACCAAAATCTTCCCTCGAGCCTCGACAAGCTGTTCGAACTTCTGCGCATCCAGTCGATTTCCACCGATCCCGCCTTTAAAGCCGAATGCCGAAAGGCCGCAGAATGGCTCGTCGCCTATCTTGAAGGGCTCGGCTTTACAGCCTCGGTCCGAGACACGCCCGGCCATCCGATGGTGGTCGCCCACCATGCCGGCGCTTCCGCCGATGCGCCGCATGTTCTCTTCTACGGCCATTACGACGTTCAGCCGGTCGATCCGATCGAGCTCTGGGAAAACGACCCGTTCGAACCATCGATCAAGGATGTCGGCGAGGGCCGCAAGATCCTGACCGGCCGCGGCACCTCCGACGACAAGGGCCAGTTGATGACCTTCGTCGAGGCTTGCCGCGCCTATAAGGAGATCAACGGCGCGCTTCCCTGCCGCATCACCATTCTCTTCGAGGGCGAGGAGGAATCCGGCTCGCCATCCCTGAAGCCCTTCCTCGAAGCCAATGCCGCCGAACTCAAGGCCGATTATGCGCTGGTCTGCGATACCGGCATGTGGGACCGCGACACGCCGGCGATCGCCGCAGCGCTGCGCGGCCTTGTCGGCGAGGAGGTGGTCGTTACCGCCGCCGACCGCGACCTGCATTCCGGTCTTTTCGGGGGTGCGGCAGCAAATCCGATTCATATTCTCGTCGAGGCTCTTGCCGGCCTGCATGACGAGACGGGCCGCATTACGCTCGACGGATTCTACGACGGCGTCGAGGAAACGCCCGACAACATCAAGACGTCCTGGGAAACGCTGGGGAAGACCGCGGAAAGATTCCTCGGCGAGGTCGGCCTTTCCATTCCGTCCGGCGAAAAGGGCCGTTCGGTGCTGGAGCTGACCTGGGCGCGGCCGACTGCAGAAATCAACGGCATCTGGGGCGGATATACCGGCGAAGGCTTCAAGACGGTGATCGCCGCCAAGGCTTCGGCGAAGGTTTCGTTCCGACTCGTCGGAACGCAGGATCCGGCCGCCATTCGCGAGGCCTTCCGCAGCTATATCAGTGCGAAGATTCCCGCTGATTGCTCGGTCGAGTTCCATCCGCATGGCGGCTCGCCGGCGATTCATCTTTCCTATGATTCGCCTGTTCTCACCAAGGCGAAGAACGCGCTTTCCGACGAGTGGCCGAAACCCGCCATCGTCATCGGCATGGGTGGGTCGATCCCGATCGTCGGAGATTTCCAGAAGAAGCTCGGCATGGAATCGTTGCTCGTCGGCTTCGGCCTCAGCGACGATCGCATCCACTCGCCGAACGAGAAATACGAGCTCGTCTCCTACCACAAGGGCATCCGCTCCTGGGTGCGGATTCTTCAGGCGCTCGCTGCCTGAACGGACGTGGCTCGCCTTGCATGCCGGCGTGCCTATCGCATCGAAAGGACGCGCGGCGCTCTAGCAAAATCGCAAGAACAAAAAGGCCGGTTCGACCCGGCCTTTCGTCATCCGCTCACCTCAGTGCCAGTTCATCCGTGGTCAAGGAGCAAGCGGGTATTGCAACGAGATTGCCGCCGAAAGGTTAACGAACCGTTAACAGAACTGGAAACACCACTTGCGGCTCCAAGGGGCTGTCAGACATTTCGCCGTTCAAGCTGCGTTCATCGCGAGCGACATATAAGCCATTGAAAGATAAGACGAATGATAACGCCCTGACACAGCTGGGCGATCGCTCTACCTTTGTTTCAATGGCATATGCCAAGGAAACGCGGCCAAGCGCCGCCTGAAAAACGTGCCAACAAGGACTGAGAAGCGTGAAAAATCTCTTTGTTAAAATCGCGGCCGCCGGCATGCTTATGCTGGTTCCCGCCATAACGCAGGCTGCCGAGGGCTACTCGACGGCGAACGTCAATATGCGTGCCGGTCCGAGCACCCGATATCCTGCCGTCGCGGTCATCCCGGCCGGTTCTTCCGTCGAGATCCGCGGATGCCTTTCCGACGTCAATTGGTGCGACGTCGAATTCTACGGGGGCCGCGGCTGGGTTTCCGGCCAGTATGTCCAGGCCCTCTACCAGCAGCGCCGCGTCTATGTCGGCCCGCAATATTACCGTCCGCTCGGCATTCCGATGATTCGCTTCAGCGTCGACAATTATTGGGACCGCTATTACCGCAACCGTGATTTCTATCGCGACCGTGACCGCTGGAGCCGCGGCCCGGATTATTACTACCGCGACCGCGACAATCGGGATCGCGACCGCGATCGGGATAACCGGGATCGCGACCGTAACTGGCGCGAGCGGGATGGCGACCGAGATGGGCGCGACCGCGATCGTAACTGGCGCGACGACAATCAAAGGGACGATCGGCAAAGGGACGATCGGCAAAGAGGTGAACGGCAGAGGGACGACCGGAGAGGCGATGATCGCAGGCCGGACCGCAGGAATTTTGATTGCCGCCCCGGTGATCCCTCCTGCGACGAATGAAACGGAAAGGGGACGTAGCGCCGTCCTCTTCAGAGGCTTGAAGCCAAGGGAAAACACCCAAGAAAAAGCCCGGCGCTCCCTTGGGAGGGATGCACCGGGCCTGATGTCGATCGGCACGCGTTGAGGGGAGACGGCCGATCATTCGCGGGACGTGAGGGGCTGTCCCGCTTCTTCATAAACAATCGCGAAGCCTATTGGTTCCGCCTGCTGCATAATTCCTTGAAGCAGAATCGATTTGAGGAAAAACGATGCAGCGATTCAATGTGTTACAGCCTTATTTTGCGCTTCTCGAAAAGACGCGCGGCGCTGTAAAATTCGTCGTATCGCGCGTGATTCACGTCAGGCATTTCAGGTCTTCGTTCATGAGGCGTGCCGCTTAGCCGGCGAGAGCAGGACCGGAGCCGCAGGGGAAGCATCGATCCACGAATGCGGTCCCGACAATTTGATGTGAGGCGCCATCGCGAGGCTCTTGTCTTGCGGGATTGTTTATTGCAGTTTTGTGAAGTTGCGGATTGATCTTAATCCGTTCGAGGCTGGACCCTGATGACGCAAGACTACCTGGCTTTCCTCGGGCTTTTCGCCCCTCGGGCAGCCGCCATAGATGTTACCGTTTGGCACAAACACAATCCGATCCTCCCTGTACGCCTTACCGATGGGGCGCACCTCAACCCTTCCGGCCAGATCTGGCGGCGCTTTCATCTGGGCGAGTGGGAATATAAGCAGGACCCGGAAACGCTCGACGATTACGAGGCCCGCCAGTTCTGAAGGCCAGTGCTGTCGCCCGGCGCGATCTGCTTTGCTTTCCATTATTAACACCCCGTTAAATCGCCGCATTTACAGTTCAGTCGGATGATCACGGCGGCACTCAAAGTGCTCCAGCGTCCTTTGCGCGTCTGAAAGACGCGCGGCGCTGGAGAAGGGCACCGTTATGCGAAGTTGGCTTCGCGATCGAACATGGGGTGTGACCGGTCCGCGATGGCAGGTAGAGGCAGATCAGGCAACAGAATAGAACCGTCCTTCAGCGGCCGCCCGGCATGCGACGATGACGAATTCTCGCTCGATGCCGACGATCGCATCGCCGGAGGCCGATCTCCGCGCCGCGGTGGCTCGAAACCCCCGCAGCAGCGCGCCGCCCCCCGGCGGCGGCGCGAGCCGCGGGAGCGTGAAGGCGGCGGGTTTTTCGGCTTTATGCGCCGCATGGTCTACTGGTGCGTCGTGCTTTTCATCTGGGCCGGCATCGGCGTTGCCGGGCTTGTGGTCTATTATGGGTCGCGCATGCCGAGCGCCAGCACATGGGCGATCCCGGAGCGACCGCCGAACGTCAAGATCACCGCCGTCGACGGCAGCGTCATCGCCAATCGCGGCGCCACCGGCGGCGAGGCGCTGTCGCTCGAAAACATGTCGCCCTATATTCCGGAAGCCGTCATCGCCATCGAGGATCGGCGTTTCTATTCGCATTTCGGCGTCGATCCGCTCGGCCTCGGCCGGGCGATCGTGACCAATCTCACGGCTGGCCACATGGTCCAGGGTGGCTCGACGCTGACGCAGCAGCTTGCCAAGAACCTCTTCCTCTCCCCCGAGAGAACGCTGGAACGCAAGGTGCAGGAGGTGCTGCTGTCGCTCTGGCTGGAGCAGAAATACACCAAGGACCAGATCCTTGCCATGTATCTCAACCGGGTGTTCTTCGGATCGAACGCCTATGGCGTCGAGGCAGCCTCACGCCGCTACTTCAACAAATCGGCGCGTGACGTGAACCTCGGCGAGGCCGCGGTGCTGGCCGGCCTGCTCAAGGCGCCGTCGCGGCTTTCGCCGGCCCGCGATGCGGAAGCTGCGAATGCGCGCGCCCAGCTCGTGCTCGCGGCGATGCGGGAACAGGGCTTCATCACCGATTCCGAGGTCAAGACGGCGATGTCGCAGACCCCGGCTTCGGCCAAGAGCTACTGGTCCGGCGCCGGGCACTATGTCGCCGACATGGTGATGGACGAGCTGCCGGGGCTGATCGGCGACGTCAAGGAAGACGTCATCGTCGATACGACCATCGACAAGTCGCTGGAAAAGAAGGCCGAGCAATCGTTGGTCGACGTACTCGACAAGGAGGGCGGCAAGCTCGACGCCTCGCAGGCGGCCCTCGTCTCGATCGACGGCACCGGCGCGATCCGGGCGCTCGTCGGCGGCCGGGACTATGCGACGAGCCAGTTCAACCGCGCCGTCAAGGCCAAACGCCAGCCTGGTTCCTCGTTCAAGCCCTTCGTCTATGCTGCAGCACTCGAGAAGGGGCTGACGCCCTATTCGGTGTTCAACGACGCGCCGATCCGGATCGGCGACTGGACGCCCGAAAATTACGAGAAAAAATACAATGGCGAAGTGACGCTGGCGACCGCGCTTGCCAAGTCGCTGAACACAGTGGCCGCCCAGCTGGTGATGTATGACGGGCCGGATCAGGTGATCAAGCTTGCCCACCGGCTCGGCATCGAAAGCGAGCTGCAGCCGAACGCTTCGATCGCGCTCGGCACGTCCGAGGTGTCGCTGATGGAACTCACCGCCTCCTATGCCGCCTTCATGAACGGCGGCTACAAGGCGACGCCGCACGTCATCCGCCGGGTGACGACGGCCGAGGGCAAGGTTCTCTACGAAAATACCTATGACAGCCCGCCTCGTGTTCTCTCGGAGCAGATCGCCGCCCAGATGGATGCGATGATGATGGGCGTCATCGACAACGGCACCGGCAAGAGCGCCAAGATCCCCGGCTGGCAGGCGGCGGGAAAGACCGGCACGACGCAGAATTCGCGCGACGCGCTCTTCGTCGGCTTCACCAGCAACCTGACCACCGGGGTCTGGTTCGGCAATGACGACGGCAAGCCGATGAAAAAGGTGACCGGCGGCGGCTTGCCCGCCAAGGCCTGGAAGGAATTCATGATCGCCGCCCACAAGGGTCTTTCGCCGGCACCGCTCTTCGGCAACGGCCAGTTGATCGCCGATCCGAACAATGGTCAGCCGATGGCTGAGGCCGCCCCTGGTAATGGACAAACGGGCGGTGGGCAGTTGGGCAGCGGGCAGCCGATGACGGCCGAGGCGCCGCCTTCGACGATCGGCGGCATCATTTCCGGCGTCTTCGGCGGCAGCGACAATGCAAATCGTTATCCGCAAGCGCCTGTCCGGCGGCAGGCGGCAAGCTCCGGCAATGGCCCGGTTCCGCCCGCAGACATTGCCGAAGGCGGCGGTTCGGGCTATCAGGGCGTGGTGCCACCTGGGGATGTCGGAGGGGCGCAGACAACCTCTTCCGTCCAGCCGCGGCGCACGACGCTGCTCGATCTGATCATGGGCCAGTGAGATCTTTGCTGCATGTCCAACACAAGCCCGATGCTCTAAAGCGCATCGCGATCTTTCGGAGTCGCGCCTCGCGCTTCAGGTCTTCGTTTCACCTATGTCGTTGTCGCAAAACGGCTGCGCAGTTTTGCGCGACATGCTCTAAAAATCGGCCGCATTCCGGACATGGGGCGACCTCTTTCCCGGCGACTGTAAAAATTGAATGCAACACATTCGTTTTGCTGGATTCCGGGCCATTTCTCGCCTTGCAGTCCAGAAAACCGCTCCTTATATACGCCGCATCACCGCAATCACGATTGCGTAATCTTAAGTAGACCCATCCCGTAAGGGGCTGTCAGGGAAATGCCTTCTCGGGGTTCCGACAGCTTGCTTCAAGGAGAGAATGACATGGCAAAAGTAATTGGTATCGACCTTGGAACGACGAATTCCTGCGTCGCAGTCATGGACGGCAAGGACGCGAAGGTTATCGAGAATGCGGAAGGTGCGCGTACGACCCCTTCCATGGTGGCATTTTCCGATGATGGCGAACGCCTCGTCGGCCAGCCGGCCAAGCGCCAGGCAGTCACCAACCCGACGAATACGCTCTTTGCAGTCAAGCGCCTGATCGGCCGCCGCTACGAAGATCCGACCGTCGAGAAGGACAAGCACCTCGTTCCCTTCACCATCGTCAAGGGCGACAATGGCGACGCCTGGGTCGAAGCCAATGGCAAGGGCTACTCGCCCGCACAGATTTCCGCGATGATCCTTCAGAAGATGAAGGAAACCGCCGAATCCTATCTCGGCGAAAAGGTCGAGAAGGCCGTCATCACCGTTCCCGCCTACTTCAACGACGCGCAGCGCCAGGCAACCAAGGATGCCGGCCGCATCGCTGGTCTTGAAGTCCTGCGCATCATCAACGAGCCGACTGCGGCAGCGCTCGCTTACGGTCTCGACAAGAAAGAAGGCAAGACGATTGCCGTCTACGACCTTGGCGGCGGCACCTTCGATATTTCGATCCTCGAGATCGGTGACGGCGTCTTCGAAGTGAAATCCACCAACGGCGATACCTTCCTCGGCGGTGAAGACTTCGACATGCGTCTTGTCGAATATCTCGTTGCTGAGTTCAAGAGGGACAACGGCATCGACCTGAAGAACGACAAGCTTGCCCTGCAGCGCCTCAAGGAAGCTGCGGAAAAGGCAAAGATCGAGCTTTCCTCTTCGCAGCAGACCGAAATCAACCTGCCGTTCATCACGGCCGACGCATCCGGTCCGAAGCATCTGACGCTGAAGCTGACCCGCGCCAAGCTCGAAAGCCTGGTCGACGATCTCGTCCAGCGCACGATCGCGCCATGCAAGGCAGCGCTCAAGGATGCCGGTGTCACCGCTGCCGAAATCGACGAAGTTGTTCTCGTCGGCGGCATGAGCCGCATGCCGAAGGTACAGGAAGTCGTCAAGCAACTGTTCGGCAAGGAGCCGCACAAGGGCGTCAACCCGGATGAAGTGGTGGCCCTTGGTGCCGCCATCCAGGCCGGCGTTCTGCAGGGCGACGTCAAGGACGTCCTGCTGCTCGACGTGACCCCGCTGTCGCTCGGCATCGAGACGCTCGGCGGTGTCTTCACCCGCCTGATCGAACGCAACACGACGATCCCGACGAAGAAGAGCCAGACGTTTTCGACTGCCGAAGACAACCAGCAGGCCGTGACCATCCGCGTTTCGCAGGGCGAGCGTGAAATGGCTGCCGACAACAAGCTGCTCGGCCAGTTCGATCTCGTCGGCCTGCCGCCGTCGCCGCGCGGCATGCCGCAGATCGAAGTCACCTTCGACATCGACGCCAACGGCATCGTGCAGGTTTCGGCCAAGGACAAGGGCACCGGCAAGGAACAGCAGATCCGTATCCAGGCTTCCGGCGGTCTTTCCGACGCCGACATCGAGAAGATGGTGAAGGATGCCGAAGCCCATGCCACCGAGGACAAGAAGCGCCGCGAGGCCGTCGAAGCCCGGAACCAGGCCGAAAGCCTGATCCATTCCACGGAAAAGTCGCTGAAGGATTATGGCGACAAGGTTTCCGAGGCCGACCGCACCGCGATCTCGGATGCGATCGCCGCACTGAAGACGGCGTCGGAAGCATCCGAGCCCGATGCCGACGACATCAAGGCCAAGACCCAGACTTTGATGGAAGTGTCGATGAAGCTCGGCCAGGCGATCTATGAAGCACAGCAGGCCGAAGGCGGCGCTGCTGGCGATGCCTCCGCGGAAGGCGGCGACAATGTCGTCGATGCCGACTACGAGGAAATCAAGGACGACGACCGCAAGAAGTCCGCGTAATCCGCGACGGCGTGGTTATGCTTCAACATCTGATCCGGCTGCTCACCATGGCAGCCGGAAATCCATTTCCGGGGTTTAATCCTTAATGGCAAAAGCGGACTTTTACGAAACTCTGGGTGTAGCCAAGTCGGCGGACGAGAAAGAGCTGAAGAGCGCCTTTCGCAAACTGGCGATGAAATACCATCCGGACAAGAACCCGGATGACAAGGACGCCGAACGGAAGTTCAAGGAAATCAACGAAGCCTACGAGATGCTCAAGGACCCGCAGAAGCGGGCGGCCTATGACCGGTATGGTCATGCGGCCTTCGAGCATGGCGGCATGGGCGGCGGCGCTGGCGGATTTGCCGGCGGCGGTTTCTCCGACATTTTCGAGGACATCTTCGGCGAGATGATGGGTGGAGGGCGCGCGCGCCAGCGCTCGTCAGGCGGCCGCGAGCGCGGCGCCGATCTTCGCTACAACATGGAAATAACGCTGGAAGAGTCTTTCTCCGGCAAGACGGCGCAGATCCGGGTTCCAACGTCGATCACCTGCGACGTCTGTTCGGGCTCGGGCGCCAAGCCCGGCACGCAGCCGAAGAACTGTGGCACCTGCCAGGGAACGGGGCGCGTGCGCGCGGCACAGGGCTTCTTCTCGATCGAGCGGACCTGCCCGACCTGCCATGGCCGCGGCCAGATCATTCCCGATCCCTGCCCGAAGTGCCATGGCCAGGGTCGGGTGACGGAAGAGCGTTCGCTCTCGGTCAATATTCCCGCCGGCATCGAGGACGGCACCCGCATCCGGCTGCAGGGCGAAGGCGAGGCCGGCGCCCGCGGCGGACCGGCAGGCGACCTCTATATCTTCCTGTCCGTCAAACCGCATGAATTCTACCAGCGCGACGGAGCCGATCTCTATTGCGCCGTTCCGATCTCGATGACGACGGCCGCGCTCGGCGGAACCTTCGACGTGGCGACGCTCGACGGCACCAAGTCGCGCGTCACCGTGCCCGAGGGCACCCAGGTCGGCAAACAGTTCCGCCTCAAGGGCAAGGGCATGCCGGTGCTGCGTTCGGTGCAGACGGGCGACCTCTACATCCAGATCCAGATCGAGACGCCGCAGAAGCTCACCAAGCGCCAACGGGAACTGCTTCAGGAATTCGAGCAGCTTTCCTCCAAGGAGAACAATCCCGAATCGACGGGCTTCTTTGCCCGCATGAAGGAATTCTTCGAAGGCTGAGCTGTGATCGACATGCCCATTACGAAAAGCCGGGGACGGAGGCGTCTCCGGCTTTTTTGTTGCGCGAGTCCCAATTTGCGACATTCACCGTCCACGCCGGCGAATCTGTCCCGGATCGATACGGCGGCGGACGGGACGACGACTTGCGTTAACGCAGCCAGATGATGCCGCTTGCAAGTTTTCCAAATGAATTCAGTCTCTGCCGTCAGTGCATGACCCCGAGAATCGGAATCGATTTTCGGGGTCATGCACCACATCAAAGTGATAGAGCGTCCTTAGCGCGGCGCTCTAGCGAGGGACAACCAAACCCAAGGGTATCGACCATGGCGCCAGCCTTTTCCTCTCAGTCCGAAGACGTCGACGTTCTCGCCGGCGCCATCTACACATGGTGCGCCGAGCGCAACATCAAGCTTCGCAGCCAGCAAGGCCTTTCCATCGCCAGCATCGCGATCGACCTCTATCATGCCGGCCACCAGACGCAGGACGATCTGCTGATGGCGCTGCACGAATGCGAGATTCACTGAAGCGCGCGGCATCAAACCTCAATCAGGCGGTCTGCTTCCGGTCTTTGTTCTGATGCAGGTCATCCCCCAATATTGCTGCACACCCGCAGGTGTCCCGGAAGCCATCCAGACCTTGAATAGGTCGTGCTTTCCGTGGGAACCGTGATTGCTGCGGTGGAATCAGGCGGTGGTTTCGGCCGTTTCGCCCATCATGAGGGTGACGATGGTCTTGACCGCTTCCTTGCCTGCCGGTGAGTTCAGCTTGTCGTAGCTCAGCGCAAGCGCATAAGCGTCGGGGCTGAGTTCGACACGGCTGCCGAATGGCGACATGCCGGCACCCTCGAAGAGAGCGGAGATGTCGACGTCGAGAAAAACCGCGATCTGATGCAGTTTGCTGGCGGAAACGCGGTTCGCCCCCTTCTCGTATTTCTGGATCTGCTGGAAAGTCAGTCCGAGTGCTTCGCCAAGTTCGAGCTGGGAAACACGGCGAAGGGCGCGAAACTGTCTGACGTTGCGACCGACGATAATATCAACCGGATCTGGCACTTCATCACTCTCTTATACATAAACGGTCCGTTTACCATATCGTTTGCATCGGATAACTCAACCCAACAGTTGCAAAATTCAACCAACTTTTTTTGGGCTTTACGTAACGTCAGTAGCCTTAGAGGATGGCGGCAAACCCTGAATATCCGGAGCTGGAAGACATTGGCAATGACTGTCGGCGGGATCGGTTTGGCGATGTCAGGCCATCTCCGATGGTTGTACTTTTAACCGAATTTCGAAAGTCCATGGCTGTGGCGCCAGCCGCCGCGTCCGGACGTTCGGCAGCAGCGGCGGTACACGATCCGCGGCCAAAAAGCTGCCAGCCTTGCCATCAGCGCCGCTTGGGCTTAGCTGTCACGCTTTACGATTCCGGACATTCGATGCCGCACAAGGTTTCTCTTTCCCGTCTGAAGCTGACAGACTTCCGCAACTATGCGGCGGCGGCCCTTGCCCTTGACGGTCGGCATGCCGTGCTGACGGGAGACAACGGCGCCGGCAAGACCAATCTCATGGAGGCAGTCTCGCTGCTTTCGCCTGGCCGCGGTCTGCGCCGCGCGGCTTATGGCGACATTACCCGCGTCGGCGCGGCCGGCGGCTTTTCGATCTTCGCCGCGCTCGACGGCATGGAGGGCGACGTCGAGATCGGCACCGGCATCGAAACGGGCGAGGAGACCACCGCCCGCAGGCTGCGCATCAATGGCACGACGGCAAAGACTGCCGACGAACTGACCGACCATCTGCGCCTTCTCTGGCTGACACCGGCGATGGACGGGCTCTTTACCGGCGCCTCTTCCGACCGGCGCCGCTTTCTCGACCGGCTGGTGCTGTCGCTCGATCCCGCCCATGGCCGCCGCGCCAGCGATTTCGAGCGCGCCATGCGCAGCCGCAACAAATTGCTGGATGAAGGCCGCTTCGACCCCTCCTGGCTTGCCGGCATCGAGGAGCAGATGGCAAGCCTCGGCATCGCCATGGCGCTCGCCCGGCAGGAGATGCTCGGCCTGCTGACCCGACTGATCGAGGAAACCCGCGAAACGTCCCCCTTCCCTTCGGCATCGCTGCAGCTCTCAGGCTTCATGGACGGTCAGTTCTCGCGCCCCTCGGTCGACCTTGAGGACGATTACGCGCAGATGCTGGCGGAGAGCCGCTACCGCGATGCCGGCGCAGGACGCACGCTTGAGGGGCCGCACCGGGCCGATCTCATCGTGCATCACCGCGAAAAGGCGATGGAGGCGGAGCGTTGCTCCACCGGCGAGCAGAAAGCACTGCTTGTCGGCCTGGTGCTTGCGCATGCGCGGCTCGTCGGCAATCTCACCGGCCATGCGCCGATCCTGCTGCTCGACGAGATCGCGGCCCATCTCGACGAGGGTCGCCGCGCCGCGTTATTCGACCTTATCGACGGGCTCGGCGGCCAGGCCTTCATGACCGGAACGGACCGCGCGATGTTTTCAACACTCGGCGACAGGGCGCAGTTTTTCACGGTGGCCGACGGAAGGGTGTTCGAATGACCGAAGCGGCTTTTCCCGGCGTCGGGCGTCATGATAACATCGGCGCCATGGAACCGCTCAGCCCGGAAGAAATCGCGCGCTATCACCGCCACATCCTGCTGCCCGAGATTGGCGGCGCGGGCCAGCAAAAACTGAAAGCCGCCCGCGTGCTGGTGATCGGCGCCGGTGGTCTCGGTGCGCCGGTCCTGCAATATCTGGCCGCAGCCGGCGTCGGCACGCTCGGTATCGTCGACGACGACCGGGTGTCGCTGTCGAACCTGCAGCGCCAGGTGATCCATGATTCCGGCACGATCGGCGAGCTGAAGACCGAGAGTGCCGCCTTCGCCATCGCCAGGCTCAATCCGCATGTCCGACTGATCCGCTTCGAGGAACGCTTCTCCCCGGAGGCCGCCCGCCGTCAGCTCTCCGGCTTCGATCTGCTGATCGACGGCTCCGACAATTTCGACACCCGTTATGCCACCGCCGATGCGGCTGATGAAGCGCGCATCCCGCTCGTCAGCGGCGCCGTCGGGCGTTTCGATGGTTCGTTGACGGTTCTCAAGCCCTATGAGACGGCTGAGGACGGATCGCCCAACCCTCGATATCGTGACCTGTTTCCGGAAGCGCCGCCGGCCGGATTGATTCCCGCATGCGCCGAGGCCGGCATCATCGGCGCGCTGACCGGCGTCATCGGCACGATGATGGCGATGGAGGCGATCAAACTCGTCACCGGCACCGGCGAACCGCTGGTCGGGCGGTTGCTGCTCTACGACGCGCTCTCGGCCCGCTTCGACACCATCCGCTACAAACGGCGCCGTACGACACAGAGACAGGCGGGATGAGGATTGTTCCGCTTGATCAGACTTTCACGCGCTGGGATGAACTGCTGGCGCTGATCCTTTCCGCCTTCGCCTCCATGAATGGTAGGATCGACCCGCCATCTTCGGCGCTCAAGCTGACGACGGCATCACTGGCCGAAAAGGCCGGGACCGAGATCGGCCATGTCGCCATCGACGGCGAAAAGCTGGTCGGTTGCCTCTTCCTGCGGCCGGAAGCCGATTGTCTCTACGTCGGCAAGCTCGCCGTTCTGCCTGAGGTGCAGGGCAAGGGCCTCGGCAAACGGCTGCTGACAATTGCCGAGGAGGCCGCTGTGGCGCTCGACCTTCCCGCCTTGCGGCTGGAAACGCGCATCGAACTCACCGACAACCACGCCGTCTTTGCCGCCTGGGGATTTTCCAGAACCGCCGAAAAGGCGCATCCCGGCTTTGCCAGGACGACATTTGGCGAGATGCGCAAGGTCCTTGCGGCTCCGATCCACGTCACCTGATTTACAGCGCTTCAACGCCCCGGCAGTACCCGATTCGGCGGCCTGTGACCGTCGATGAAAGTGCGGATATTGATGATGACCTTGTCGCCCATGTCGATGCGGCCTTCGATCGTCGCCGAACTCATATGCGGTAGCAGCACGACCTTGCCCTCATTGGCGAGCTTGATGAGCTTCGGGTTGACGGCAGGCTCGTTTTCGAAGACGTCGAGGCCGGCGCCGGCAATCCGGCCCTCCCTCAGGCATTTGATCAGCGCAGCTTCATCGACCACGTCGCCGCGAGCGGTGTTGACGAGATAGGCCGTCGGCTGCAGCAGTGCCAGACGGCGGGCCGAGATCAGGTGGAAGGTCGCCGGGGTCGACGGACAATTGACCGAAACGATGTCGACGCGGGCAAGCATCTGGTCGAGGCTTTCCCAATAGGTCGCCTCCAGCTCGTCCTCGACGGCCGGATTGACGCGCTTGCGGTTGTGGTAGTGGATCGACAGGCCGAAAGCCTTGGCGCGGCGGGCCACCGCCGTGCCGATGCGGCCCATGCCGACGATTCCGATGCGCTTGCCGTGAATGCGCCGGCCGAGCATCCAGGTGGGAGACCAGCCTGCCCATTCGCCCGGCTTGTCGGTCAGTACGCGCGCACCTTCGCCGAGCCTTCTCGGAACTGCGAGAATCAGCGCCATGGTCATATCGGCGGTGTCTTCGGTCAGGACGTTCGGCGTGTTGGTGACGGTGATGCCCTTGCGCGCAGCCGCCTCGACGTCGATGTGATCGGTGCCGTTGGAGAAGCTCGCAATCAGCTTCATCTGCGGTCCCGCCTGCTCGATCAGCGCCGCGTCGATGCGATCGGTGACGGTCGGCACCAGCACATCGGCGGTCTTGACTGCGGCGATCAGCTCGGGAACGGAACGCGGCGCGTCGTCGATGTTCAGCTCGGCGTCGAAGAGTTCGCGCATCCGGGTTTCGACGGCATCCGGCAGCTTGCGGGTGATGTAGACCTTCGGTTTTTTCTTCGCTGTCATGGCTGCCTGTGGTGCCTTGTTCAGAGGTCTTTAACCAAGAGGGGTGATAATTTTCCCATTCCGGGCATTTTCTACCAGACCCGCACGCGAAGACAAACAAAACTCGTGGTGCAGCCGGGGAATGTCAGAGCCCGGACCGCGAGCAGGCCGGGCCTGCCCGCGAATTCGAGCAAACGGAAACTTCCATGCGCAGCAAAGTCCTAAAGTCCTGCCTCGCCCTTGCCATCGCTCTGGCTGCATCCATGGGAAGCGTCGAGTTCGCCCATGCGCAGGCGGCCAAGGGGCCAAGCGGACTGCCATTGCCGCGTTTCGTCACGCTGAAATCCAAGCGCGTCAACCTGCGCATCGGTCCGGGAACGGATTACGCCGTGTCGTGGATGTACCTGAAATCCGGCCTGCCGGTGGAGATCATCCAGGAATACGACAATTGGCGCCGCATCCGCGATGCCGACGGCACCGAAGGCTGGGTTAACCAGTCGCTGCTGTCAGGCCAGCGCGCGGCGATCGCCGCCCCGTGGATGAAGACCAAAGGCAAGGGCATCTATGTCAACCTGCGCCGCGACGCGCAGCCCTCCGCCTCGATCGTCGCCAAGCTCGAACCCGGCGTGATGCTGACGATCGGCGAATGCAACGGCGACTGGTGCCGCGCCGAATCCGACGGCGCCTCGGGCTGGGTGGCGCAGTCGGAGATCTGGGGCGCCTATCCCGGCGAAGCCTTCAAATAAGCCCTGCCCGTTTGGCGGCCTCGGAAAGCGAGGTCATCGGGCGCGGACCGATCTGCTGGATGACGATGCCGGCAGCCAGGCAACCGAGCTTGCCGCAATCCTCGAGAGAGCGTCCCTGCGTGTAGCCATAGAGGAAGCCGGAGGCGAACAGGTCGCCGGCGCCCGTCGTGTCCACAACTTCCTTGATCCGGATCGCATCGACGTAAAAACGCTCACGGCCCTTCAGGATGACGGCACCATTCTCGCTCATCGTCACGGCGGCGATCTTGCAATCGGCGGCGATCCTGTTCAGCGCCTCCTCGAAATCGTCGGTCTCGTAGAGCGACAATGCTTCCTGGCGATTGGCGAAGACGATATCGACCTTGCCGGAGCGCATCAGATCGAGGAACTCGCCGCGATAGCGGTCGACGCAGAAGCTGTCGGACAGCGTCATCGACATTTCGCGGCCGTTTTCATGGGCGATGCGGGCACAATCGAGGATCGCTTCCTTGGCGCGCGGCGGATCCCAGAGATAACCTTCGAAATAGGTAACCTTGGCGTCGGCCACGACGTCGGTCTCGACGTCTTCCGGGCCGAGCTCGACGCAAGCGCCGAGATAGGTGTTCATCGAACGCTCGCCGTCCTCGGTGACGAAGATCATCGAACGCGCCGTCGGCGGGAAGGTGCCCTTCGGCCGGGTGTGGTAGTGGACGCCCTGAGCGCGGATGTCGTGGGTGAAGATGTCACCGAGTTGATCCTGGGCGACATTGCCGAAATAGGCGGCCTTGCCCCCGAGGTTGGCAACGCCCGCCGCCGTGTTGCCGGCGCTGCCGCCGGAAGCTTCGAGCGCCGGTCCCATGCGCGAATACAAGAGTTCGGCGCGTTCGGCATCGATAAGGTTCATCGCCGCCTTGGTGATCTGGTTGTCAATGAGGAACTGGTCGTCGCAACGGGCAATGATATCCACGATTGCGTTGCCGACTGTCAGAACATCGAATCTTGTCATGAAATGGGGGGTCCCGGAGTTTGTGATAGCCGGGGTTTGGTCTTAGCGAAATTTCCGCGGTTTGGAAGGATAAATGGTGGATGGTCTCTCTATTTCTTCGCAAAAGTGCCGCCTATTCGTCATGTCCCTGTCATTTTCAATATCTAGAAATACTCGCAAGAAGACCGGCATGAGCAGCTTTCAGTTGCAGTCGGGCGCACGAGGGATGATCCCTTCGATCTTACCGGCGCGATGTTGACCACGGATGAACTGGCAGCTTCGTGATCCGGATATCCGGCGAGGCCGGAGCGGAAAAGCGGGCTGTGCCCGCTTTTTTTGCTTTCGGATGCCCGGGCTGCCGGATCGGGCGGCGATTGGCTTTTCAATCCAAGCCGTTTGCTGCTACTGCATAATTCCTTAATTCTAAGTACTACAGCGTCCTTTGCGCCTCTGGAAGAGACGCGGCGCTGTAGAAGTCGTATACTCCCCCGCGCAGAGCAGCCTCCCGCATGTCAGCCATCATTTTCGACGTCCTTCCCATCTTCATCCTGATTCTCATCGGCTGGGTGATCGTTCGCAGCGGATTGATGGCGTCGAATGTCGGCGAAGCGCTCAGCGAATTCGTCTTCAAGATCGCCGTGCCGCTTCTGCTCTTCCGCACCATCGCCGAGGCGGATTTTCATGGCGCCTCGCCCTTCCGGCTCTGGATCGTCTATTTTTCCGGCGTCGCCATCACCTGGACCGCCGGCCATATCGCCGCCACACGCCTCTTTAACCGCGACGAACGGATCGGCGTGCTGGCCGGCGTGTCCTCGGCCTTCGCCAACAATATCTTCATCGGCCTGCCGCTCGTCGAGCGGACCGTCGGCGACGAAGGGCTGGTGGCGCTGTCGATCCTGCTTGCCGTGCATCTGCCGGTGATGATGGTCGCCGGCACGGTGCTGATGGAGCATGCCGAGCGCAAGATCGCCGGCAAAAGCGATCGCAGCATGATGCTCGTGCTCCGCCAGATCGCAGTCAATCTCGTACGCAACCCGCTGGTGATCGGGCTTGCGGCCGGCATGGCCATGCACCTTTCCGGTCTCACCATGCCGACAACGATGGCAACGGTCGTCGGGCAGATCGCCGGCATTGCCGGCCCGGCGGCGCTGATATCGCTCGGCATGGCGCTGGAGAGATACGGCGTCTCCGGCAATCTCGGCATCGCCAGCGTCACCTCGAGCCTGAAGCTGCTGCTGCTGCCCGGCTGCGTGTGGGCGGCGAGCCGTCTTCTCGGTCTCAGCCCCGAATGGACGGCAGCGATCGTGCTGACCTCCTCCGTCCCAACAGGCGTCAACGCCTGGCTGATCGCCAATCGCTTCGGCGTCGGTCACAGCCTCGCCGCCTCGACGATCACGGTGACGACGGCGCTCGGCGCCATCACGGTTTCGCTCTGGGCCTATTTCCTCGGCGCCTGAGGTCTTTGCTTTACGCATGTTGTTACCGCACAACGAAAAAGCCCGGCTTGCGGGCCGGGCTTCAACGTCCTGCGATGTCTGCCGTGCTACTGCGTCGCGGCGTTCGGATCCGGCAGCGGCACCGGCGAATCGGCGAGCGTGTGCAGGTAGAGGATAACGTTGGCGCGGTCCTGATCCTTCGCCAGACCGGCGAAGCCCATTGCGGTGCCTGGAATGTCCTTCTTTGGCGCCAGCAGGAACTTGTTGAGGTTTTCGAAGGTCCACTTCTCGCTGCCGCCCTTGGAGAAATCCTTCATGGCAGCGGAATAGGCAAAGCCTTCATGCGAGGCGATCGGGCGATCAACGGCACCAAAGAGGTTGGGACCGACCTTATTCGGCCCCCCTTTGGTGGCGTCATGACAGGCCTGACACTTCTTGAAGACCGTCTCGCCGGCCTTGGCATCTGCAGAAGCGAGCAATTGCGCAATCGGAACGGCAACGGCAGGCGCAGCCTCGCCGCCAGCAGCGGGCGCCTCTTCGGCAACGATCGCGAAACCTTCCTTTTCCGGTGCTTCGGAATGGAAGATTCCTTCGGACGCGATAGAGACCGACATCAGAACGAAAATCGTTCCGAGCAGCGCCCCGACGGCCGTATTGACGTATGAATTCATCTGCAATGCTCCCCTTGCAGCCGGCAGATCATAAACCGGACCATCTTGAAATCGCGCGGAACCTATGTCTTTTGGCTGTTCGTTGCAACTGTCTAAATGGTCTTGCGCGTGAGACTTTTTGACACTTTCCAGCCCGGAATAGAAGGCCTGAACAATGAGTGATTCAAATTTAGATGGCGTGCTGGTGCTGATCCCGGCGCGCATGGCCTCCACCCGCCTTCCGGGCAAGCCGCTGGCCGATATTTGCGGCCTGCCGATGATCGTGCAGGTGGCGATGCGCGCCAGGGAAGCAGCCATCGGCCGCGTCGTCGTCGCCGTCGACGACACCCAGGTGTTCGATGCCGTGGCCGCTGCCGGCTTCGAGGTCGTCATGACCAGCACGGATCATCAATCGGGTTCCGATCGGATCTTTGAGGCGCTGACGAAAGTCGATCCGGATGGAAAGGCAAAAATCATCGTCAACGTCCAGGGCGATCTGCCGACGATCGATCCGGAAACAGTGCGCGCGGCCTTGCGCCCGCTCGAAAACGAGGCGGTCGATATCGGCACGCTGACGACCGAAATCGACAATGAGGAGGACAAGACCGCGCCGCACATCGTCAAGATCGTCGGCTCGCCGATTTCCGCCGCCCGGCTGCACGCGCTCTACTTCACGCGGGCAACCGCCCCTTACGGCCAGGGGCCGCTCTACCATCATATCGGCCTTTATGCCTATCGGCGCGCGGCGCTCGAACGGTTCGTCTCGCTCGGCCCCTCAACGCTCGAAAGGCGCGAATCGCTGGAGCAGCTGCGGGCGCTGGAAGCCGGCATGCGCATCGACGCCGAGATCGTTGACACGGTTCCGCTCGGTGTCGATACTCCCGCCGACCTCGAAAAAGCGCGGCGCATCCTCTCCGCAAAGTCGAACTGACGGAACCATCATGAACATCAAGACCAACAGGATCGCCTTTCAGGGCGAATTCGGCGCCAATTCCGACATGGCCAGCCGCGACATGTTTCCGACCATGGAGCCGCTGCCCTGCCAGACCTTCGAGGATGCGTTCACGGCGGTCGACAACGGCGATGCCGATATTGGGATGATCCCGATCGAGAACACGATCGCCGGGCGCGTCGCCGATATCCACCATCTGCTGCCGGAGTCGCGACTGCACATCATCGGCGAATATTTCATGCCGATCCGCTTCCAGCTGATGGTGCTGCCCGGTGTTACCAAGGACGAGATCCGCACGGTGCACAGCCATATCCACGCGCTCGGCCAGTGCCGCAAGATCGTTCGCGCCAATGGCTGGAAGCCGGTGATCGCCGGCGATACGGCAGGGGCGGCGAAACTCGTGCAGGAAACCGGCGACCGCTCGATGGCCGCCTTGGCGCCACGTCTTGCCGCCGATCTCTACGGGCTCGAGATCATCGCCGAAAATGTCGAGGATACGGAAAACAACGTCACCCGCTTCGTCGTCCTGTCCCGCGACGAGGAATGGGCGCAGCGGAATTCGGCGGAAGAAAAGGTCGTCACCACCTTCGTCTTCAACGTCCGCAACATTCCGGCCGCGCTCTACAAAGCGCTCGGCGGTTTTGCCACCAACAACATCAACATGACGAAGCTGGAAAGCTACCAGCTCGGCGGAAAATTCGTGGCGACGCAGTTTTACGCCGATATCGAAGGCCATCCGAACGATCCGAACGTGCGCCGGGCGTTGGAGGAATTGCGGTTCTTTTCCGAGAAAGTCCGCATCCTCGGCGTCTACAAGGGGCATGCGATGCGAGGCCTGCTTTAGAACAGGATGAAGTCATCCTGTTCTAAATTAAATAGTTAGAGCATGATGTTGTCCGAAAACCGCTGATACTTTTCGGCATCATGCTCCAAGGCAAGCCCCGCAAGTCGCCTGAATTATTTATCCGGCTCACAGACACGCAGCCGATGCCCATCCGGATCGAGCACGACGAAGGTCGGGCCGAAATCCAATTCGGTCAGTTCCTGGGCGATCGGCAGGCCGCGCTGGCGCCAGTCTTCATAATGCCTGGCGACGGCATTTTCTCCTTCGACCATGAACGCCACTTCGCCGCGATTGCCGATGGCGGAGGGCTGCGGCTCGACCTTGCTGCGCCGCCAGAGACCGAGCGTGAAACCGCCCTCAAGCGGAAAAGCGACGAAATTCGGCGCTTCCACGGCCGGTTCGCGGTTCAGCAGATTCCGGTAGAAGCTGGCGCTTTCACCCGGGTCCTTGACGTAAAGAATGATGAGATTGGGGCTGGTCATTTCGGTTCTCCCGTTGTTTAAGAATGGCGCCGCGAGAGATCGTCTGCTGACAAATCATGGCAGCAGACAATCGACGGAGTTGCGATCGCAACGCCCGTTCTCGTCGAGTAGAATGTTGATAAGGATAGGCGACCTAAAGCGGTCGCGCATCTCGTTGTCGCAAAACCGCTGCGCTTTTGCGCGATATGCTTTAGAGCGGGAAACGGTCCTCGCAGTGCGGGTCGCGTCCGTCGATGAAGCCGAGGTCGCGCTTCAGGTAATCCGGTGTCGCTTCAAGGTCGAGGCTGGTGCGATCTCCCCTGCGAAAGCGGAAAACGCTCGTGACCACGTGCAGCAGGCCGGAGCGCGCTGACTGGCGGACATCGGCAAAAGTCTCGGCCGAAATGACATCGGCAAAGGACTCGGCTGCAAAACGGTCGTTGGTGAAATGAATGGCTGGAGGCGTTACCATGATCAGTACTCCTTCCTGGTGAAGTGTACTGATAATAACTCCACCTGCTGACAGTTTATGGCAGCAGCGTTCAGTTCTCGACCGGTACGTCCTGCGTCTCGCGCCATTCCTTGAGGAGAACCGTGCGGCGGCGCGGATAGCGCACCTCGTGCAACGCCATGTCGATGATGCGGTCGGTGCGAAAATGGCGAAAATCCTGGCGCAGTTCGCACCAGGCCATGAGGACGCGCACATGCTCGTAATAGCCGAGCCCGAATGGCCAGACGCGGCGGCGCGAAATACGGCCCTGCTCGTCACCATAATGCAGTTCGAGAATCCGCTCCATGCGGATAGCCTTGCGGATGGCCGAGACGTCAGCCTTGTCCTCGTCCCTGCGTTTGGGACCGACGAAAAGCGCTGCCGAATCGATCATCTCGCGCATATCGGCCGGCAGCACGGCGGCTATCTTGGCCAGCGCATCGGCGCCGGCGCGGGCAAGGCGCGGCTCGGCGGCGCGGGCCACCCAGCGCGAGCCGAGCACCAATGCCTCCAGCTCTTCTTCGGAAAACATCATCGGCGGCAGCATGAAGCCGGGCTTCAGCACATAGCCGATGCCGGCTTCACCTTCTATCATCGCGCCCTGGGCCTGCAGGCTGGCAATATCGCGATAGAGCGTGCGCAGGCTGACGCCGGTCTCCTGGGCAAGCACCGTGCCGGTCACCGGCCGCCGGTAACGCCGGAGCGTCTGTAGCAGCGTCAGCAGCCGTTCCGAGCGGGCGACCGGCATGGCGCTACCGCTTCCACTCCACCCAGTCGCGCATCAGGCGGTGGGCGATCGCCCCTTTCGGCGGCGAGGCCCTGCCTGTCGCGCTCGGGCGTTCCAGCATCTCGATCGTTTCCTCGCGGGTGAACCAGCGGCAATCTTCCAGTTCGGTCTCGTCGCGGCTGATTTCGGTGGATTTCGCCTCGGCGTAACAGCCGATCATCAGGGAATGCGGCATCGGCCAGGGCTGCGAGGCGTGGTAGCGGATACGGCCGGTGCGGATGCCCGATTCCTCCAGCGTTTCCCGACGCACGGCGTTCTCGATGGTCTCGCCGGGTTCGAGGAAGCCGGCAAGACAGGAATACATGCCCGGTGCGAAATGCGGGCTGCGGCCGAGCAGGCAGAGGTCGCGCTGCTCGTCAACCGTCAGCATGATGACGACAGGGTCGGTGCGGGGGAAAATCATGTGCTCGCAGGCGGCGCAGACACGCTTGTAGCCGCCGATGTGGATTTCCATCGCCGAGCCGCAGCGGCCGCAGAAGCGGTTGTCGCCATTCCAGCGGATGAGGCTTGCGGCCTGGGCGAATTCGCCGAGCAACACTTCGTCGATCAGCATTTCGCGAAACAGCGTGCGGCCGTCGGCAGGCTTGTAGTGACTGGTGAGGTCGTCGACGTCGATGCTGACGGGAACGGCAAGGCGCGGCTCGCCTGATTTGCGGTAGCCGAGAAGTATGGTTTCGTCCCAGTTCGGCTGCAATTCCTGCAGCTCGTAGCGGGCAAAGAGCGGATCGAGCACTTGGCCGTCATGCTTCAGCACCAGCTTATCCCCGGCGAAGGCGAAGATGTGCGTGCCGTCCTTGGCCAGCGCCTTTTCGACGGATTGTTCGTCGCGATGCTCGGAATCGCGGTTGAGGTCGTTGGCGGCAAAGGCCGTGAGATTGCTGGGTTCCGGATGCGGCACATCCGAATCGAAAAGCGAATGACTCATGATGAAAGGGCTTCCCGCAGCTTCGCTGTAAATTCGTCTCTCTTTCCTTCTTCGTAGGGCTCCGCGCGCCCGAAGCCCCAGACGGGACCCGGCCAGTTGGCATCGCCTTCGAAGCGGGCAATGACATGAACATGAAGCTGGCGGACGATGTTGCCAAGAGCCCCGACATTGATTTTTGTCGCGCCGGTGATCTTCTTCAGCGCCTTGGCGACCAGCTCCGTCTCGAAGGCAAGCAGCACCTGGTCGAGCGGCGTCAGTTCGAAGATTTCGGTTATATCAGCCCGGCGCGGCACAAGAATGAGCCAGGGCCAGCGGGCGTCCTTCGACAATCTCAGATCGCAGAGGCCGGTGACCATGATGCTGACGCTGTCATTTTCCAGCCGGGGATCGAGCACGAAACCGTTCAAAGGGCATTCCTCCTGTCTTTTCCTACGACTAGCAGTTTTTTTGCATGTTGGCTTGCTTTTGATGACGATATTGCCGATATGTGCATCCGGGAGGTTGGTGGTGGACGAGCCACTCGCCAACCGGGTCAGGTCCGGAAGGAAGCAGCCCTAACGAGCCCGGCACGGGTCATCGTGCCAGCCTCCCACCTTCTCTCCACGAAGTGCCCGACAGTCCGGGCGACAAGCAGGGCGATGAGCGACACCGAGCGACAATCAAAAGATGCCGCCTCGACGGGCACCGGATACCGAGTGCTGGCTCGCAAATACCGCCCCAAGGATTTCACGGACCTGATGGTCGGCCAGGAGCCGATGGTCCGCACCCTCACCAACGCCTTCGAAACCGGCCGCATCGCGCAAGCCTACATGCTGACGGGTGTGCGCGGTGTGGGCAAGACGACGACGGCGCGCATCCTGGCGCGGGCACTGAACTACAAAACATCGGAAATCGACAAGCCGACGATCGACTTACGCACGCCGGGCGAACACTGCCAGGCGATCATGGAAGGCCGGCATGTCGACGTGATCGAGATGGATGCCGCCTCCCATACCGGTATCGACGATATCCGCGAGATCATCGAGCAAGTGCGCTACCGGCCGGTTTCGGCGCGCTACAAAGTCTATATCATCGACGAAGTGCACATGCTGTCGACGCAAGCCTTCAACGGCCTGTTGAAGACGCTGGAAGAGCCGCCGGAGCATGTGAAGTTCATCTTCGCTACCACAGAAATCCGCAAGGTGCCGATCACCGTGCTGTCGCGCTGCCAGCGCTTCGACCTGCGCCGCATCAGTGCGTCGGATCTCGTCGGGCTGTTTACGACGATCGCGGCCAAGGAGGGCATCGAGGCGGAAGCGGACGCGCTGGCGATGATCGCGCGTGCGGCCGAAGGCTCGGCGCGTGACGGCCTGTCGCTGCTCGACCAGGCGATCGCTCATGGCGCAGGCGTCGTGCAGGCGGAAGCCGTGCGCGGCATGCTGGGCCTTGCCGACCGCGCCCGGATCGTCGATCTCTTCCAGCATATCGTCAAAGGCGATGTGGCCTCAGCCCTCGGCGAATTCCAGAACCAGTACGAAGCCGGCGCCAATCCTGTGGTGGTGCTGACCGACCTTGCCGATTTCACCCATCTGGTGACGCGGCTGAAATATGTGCCGGATGCGGCAAACGATCCTTCGCTCAGCGAGGTCGAACGCACCAAGGCGGCGGAATTTGCCAAGGGCGTTGCGGTGACGACGCTGTCGCGGATCTGGCAGATGCTGCTCAAAGGCATTCCGGAGACAGAAGGCTCGTCGCGGACGGCAGGGGCAGCCGAGATGGTGCTGATCCGGCTTGCGCATGCCGCGCATCTGCCGGCGCCCGAGGATGCGGCGCGGCGGCTTGCCGAATTTTCGGGCGACAATGCCGGCCCCCGGCCCGCGGTTCCGCCGTCCGGCAATGGCGGCGGCAACGGGACACGGGTTTCCTATCAGAACAGTGTCGCGGCGCGCGCCGCGGAAACCGCACCGAGCCAGCCGCCGCCTTCGGCGCCGGTGGCGATCTTGCGTGCCGTGCCGAGCAGCCAGCCAGAGACGATGGCTGTCGGGCGGATCGAACCAAAACCGGCGGAAGCCCTGAAGCCGCTCGTCCCGGTCAATTCGGTCAGTGATATCGTCAACCTCGCCACCGAGAAACGCGATCCAAAGCTGAAGGCGATGGTGCGCACCTTCCTGCGCCCCGTCCGGATCGAAGCCGGCCGGCTCGACGTCAGCCTGGCTCCCGGTGCACCGACGACGCTGCTCAACGAGCTTGCCGTCAAGCTGAAGGAATGGACCGGCATCCACTGGATCGTCAGCCTCAGCCGCGACGAGGGCCAGCCGACGCTTGTCGAAGCGGAGGCCAGGACCCGGGAACAGCATGTGATCGACGCGCGCCAGGATCCTGACGTGGCGGCAATCCTTGCGCATTTTCCGGGTGCCAAGATCATCGACGTGCGCGTGCGGGCGCCCGAACCGGAGGAGGAGGGCGAGGCGACGCCGCCGGCCGCCGCCGAATCCGAGGAAGGTGACATCCTGCCGGGCGACGATATAGAATTCTAGGTTTCAAGAAGGAGCGAGACGATGCGCGACATCATGGGCATGATGGGCAAAGTCAAGGAAATGCAGGCCAAGATGGAGCAGATGCAGGCGGAGATCGCCGAGCTCACGGCCGAAGGCAAGGCGGGCGGCGGGCTCGTCGCCGTGGTCATCACGGGCAAGGGCGAGCTGAAGAGCCTGAAGATCGATCCGTCGCTGTTCAAGGAAGACGATGTGGAGATCCTCGAGGACCTGATCGTCGCCGCCCACAAGGACGCCAAGGACAAGGCCGAGGCGCTGGCCGCCGAAAAGACCAAGGCCCTGACCGCCGGCCTGCCGATCCCACCCGGCTTCAAGCTGCCGTTCTGATCTATACGCCGCCTATGCCCAGTGGTCAGCGCCCGGCTTCCAACAACGCTCTCAGCTTGTAGTGGATCGGCGATGCGAGATATCGTGCCCGATCCGCCTCCGAAAGCCTCCGGCCGAAAGTTTTGATCAACTCCGGCATCGTCACCTTCTCTCCCGTAAAAAGTCGATGGTCGACCCGCATTCCGGCCTCGACCACACCGCCTTTGATGACGCGGCAATAGATGCCGGGACGGGCGGCGTCCTTATAGCGCGCGACGAATTTCGGATCGGCCATCCTGGCGGCGAAGGTGGCGCAGGGAATGCGGCATGACGTGACCTCGAGGACGAGATCGCCGACGACAAAGCGATCTCCGACGGCGACGTCGCGATTGTCCAGATCTGATATCACCATGTTCTCGCCGAAAGTACCGGCCTCGTAGGGTCGGCCCAGCTCCTGCGCCCACCAGTCGAGCGTCAGCGATCCCTCGACATAGACCGCCTGGTCGACGCCGCCATGGTGTTTGCGATTGCAGATCGCATCGCCGACAAGACCTTCGGCGTCGATCATCACCGCGCCGTTGACGGCGTGTTTGAAGATGCCGGTCTTGTAACTCTTGCCCGGCAGTCTTTCCGGATGGCCGGTGCATAAGGCCAGGATTTTCATGGGATGGCCGATCCTTCCGCGATTCCGTTTTCGTTCCATATCAGCTAAGAACGGCGCATGGCAAAACGAGTCACCGGCCCCGAAATCGAAAAACTCATCCAGCTTCTGGCAAAGGTGCCGGGCCTCGGACCGCGCTCGGCGCGCCGGGCGGCACTGCATCTGATCAAGAAGAAGGACCAGCTGCTAGGCCCGCTGTCGAATGCAATGGGCGAGGCCTATGACAAGGTGAAGATCTGCTCGCGCTGCGGCAATGTCGATACGGTCGATCCCTGTATTGTCTGCACCGACATGCAACGCGACCAATCCGTCATCATCGTCGTCGAGGACGTATCGGATCTCTGGGCGCTGGAACGGGCAGGCGCGATGAACGCCGCCTATCATGTGCTCGGCGGCACGCTGTCGCCGCTCGACGGGGTCGGTCCTGACGATCTCAACATTCGCGGCCTGATCGACCGGATCGGCGAAGGTGGCATCCGGGAACTGATCATCGCGGTCAATGCCACGGTTGAGGGACAGACGACGGCGCATTACATCACCGACCAGTTGCAGGGGCTCGACGTGAAGATCACGCGGCTGGCGCATGGCGTGCCGGTTGGCGGCGAGCTCGACTATCTCGACGAGGGCACGCTTGCGGCGGCCCTTCGGGCGCGGACGGTGATATGAGGGGATTATATATGCCGAAAGATGGTCCACGGCGGCTCCGGATCTTCGCACTCGCCATAACCGCCGCTCTCCTCCCCCTCCCCTCATACGCAGCCCCATCGAAAGCCGATGTCGAAGCGCAGTTCGAGACCTGGGTGCAGAGCGACCTCTGGCCGGAAGCGAAGGCGAACGGCATTTCGGAGAAGGTCTTTCAAGCCGCTTTCTCCGGCATCACGCTGAACTGGAACTTGCCCGATCTCGCGCCGCCCGGTTTCCCGCCGCCGAAGGAACAGAAGCAGACGCAGGCCGAATTTTCCTCGCCCGCTCCCTATTTCAACGAGGACCAGCTGAAGAAACTTGCCGCAACGGGACGCGGCTTTGCCGCCCAATATGGCTCGACGCTGAAGCGGATCGAAAAGACCTATGGTGTGCCAGGCTCGATCGTGCTTGCCATCTGGGGCCGGGAGACGGGCTTCGGTGCGGCGAAGATCCCGAATTCGGCGATCGAGGTGCTCGCGACCAAGGCCTTCATGTCGACGCGCAAGGAGATGTTCCGCACCGAGCTGGTGGCCGCACTCCATATTCTCGACGGCGGCGACGTCACACCTGCCAACTTCAAGGGTTCGTGGGCGGGCGCTCTCGGCCAACCGCAATTCATGCCGACCAGCTATCTGAAATATGCCGTGGATTTCGATGGCGACGGTCACCGCAATATCTGGACCTCGGTGCCCGATACGCTCGCCTCGATCGCCAATTACCTGGTCAAGAAAGGCTGGCAGCGCAACCGCGACTGGGGCTTCGAGGTGTCGATACCGGAGGCCGTCTCCTGCGCGCAGGAGGGACCCGATCTGGCAAAGCCGCTGTCGCACTGGGCCTCGCTCGGCATCGACCGCATCTCCGGCAAGGGCTTTCCCTCCGGCGAGATGAAGGCTGAGGGCATGATGCTGGTTCCGGCTGGCCGCGACGGGCCGGAATTCATCGTCACCCCGAATTTCTACATCATCAAGGAATATAATAATTCCGACCTCTACGCGCTCTATATCGGCAATCTTGCCGACCGGATCGCCTATAATGGCGGCGCCTTCCAGGGCAGATGGGGCGATGTCGGCAAGATGCTGCGCTCGGATGTCGCCGCCATGCAGAAGGCGCTGGAACGGCAGGGCTATGATGTCGGCGGTTCCGACGGCCTGCCGGGCTACAAGACCCGGCGTTCGATCGGCCAGTGGCAGGCAAAGAACAACATGAAGCCGACATGTTTTCCCGAGGCTGCGATGAAGGGCAAACTGAAGTAATCGGCTTTAGAGAGTGCGTTTCAGCCCTTCATGGCTGGCAACGAAACCGAGCCTCTCATAGAAGCGGATCGCATCTCCTCGCGCCTTGTCCGATGTCAGCTGCACCAAGCCGCAGCCGCGCTCGGCGCACTGAGCAATCGCCCATTCGATGAATTGCGCGCCGAGGCCCGAGCCGCGAAGATCCCTTGCCACACGCACGCTTTCGATCTGGCCGCGCCACATGCCCGTCCTCGAGAGGCCGGGAAGAAAGCTCAGTTGCAGACAGCCGACGACCTGGTCGGCCGCGTCGGTCGCGACAGCCAATAGCTGGTTGGCATCTGCCTCGATCGCGGCGAAGGCCGAGAGATAACGTGCATCGACGGGATCGGAGACGATTTCTCTGGCGCCGCCGAGATCGTCATCGCCAAGAAGCCGGACGATGGCGGCAAGATCGGATAGCCGGGCGAGCCTGAAATTATGCATTGACTGTTCTCAATGATGCAGATCGATCGGCACTTTGTGGAAGACATCGTCGCCTGGCGCAATGGCCTGGCGCTCGATCATGCGGTGAACATGAGGCGGGCCTTCGCCTCGATGGAGCGCGCGCAGCCTGTCGATATTTTCGGCATCGGCCTGCGTGCGCCGCTGGTTGTGTCTTATATATTCGACCCAGGTCGGCGTATGATAGGTCTCCGTCCACAGCCCGGGATTTTCAAGATCGCGCATCAGCGCCCAATTGCGGGCGCCGTCGCGGATGCGAATGCGGCGGCGCTCGCCCATCAGCGCCATGAATTCCGCAAGGTCGTCGTCGGCAATCTCGTAATCGACTTGGATGACGATCGGGCCGCTGCGCGGCGTGATGTCGAGACTGAGGGCGGGTTCGATGAAGCGATTCAGCGGATCGAGGTTGAGCGAGGCGAAGGCCGGCATGGAAAACCGCAGGCCGATGGCGATGCCGAGCAGCATGACGACGGATGACATCAGCAGCGCATCGGCAACGCCGTAGCGATCGGCCGCTACGCCCCACAGCCAGCTGCCGCCGGCGATGCCGCCGAAGGTGACGGTCTGATAAAGCGATAGCGCCCGGCCTACCACCCAGCGCGGCGTCGAAAGCTGGACGATGGTGTTGAACAGCGATAGTGCAGAGACCCAGCAGGCGCCGGAAACGAGCAGCCCGGCGGAGGTCAAGACGGCGCTCGGGCTCACGGCTGCGATGACCGCGCTCAATGCGAAGCCGGCAAAGGAGAGGCGGATGATCATCTCGCTGGAAAGCACCTGGCGAAGCCTCGCATTCAGCACCGCACCGCCAATCGCGCCGATGCCGAAGGCGCCGAGCATAAAACCATAGGTCAGCGGGCCGCCGGCAACGAGATCGAGGGCGACGACCGGCAGCAGCGCCAGGATCGAACTGGCGCCGATGCCGAAGAGCAGCCCCCTGACGAGGACCTTTTCGAGATTGGGCGACATCGAGACATAGCGCAATCCGGCAAAGATGGCGCTGCCGAGCGCCTCCCGCGGCAGGGTCGAGACGGGGGCGGCTGGCCGCCAGCGCAGCAGGGCATAGATCAGGGCGACATAACTCAGCGTATTCACCGCGAAGGCCGCGGCCGCGCCGGCAGCGGCGACGATGACGCCGCCGATCGCCGGGCCGACGCTGCGGGTGATGTTGAAACCCATGCTGTTCAGCGTGACCGCTGCCGGCAGATCGGCACGTGGCACCATGTCGCCGACCGAGGCCTGCCAGGAGGGATTGTTGAGCGCGGTGCCGCAGCCGATCAGGAAGGTGAAGAAGAGCAGCAGCCAGGGTGTGATCCAGCCGAGAAGGGCCGAGGCCGTCAGCAGTGCCGAGACGGTGAGCATCATGCACTGCGCCGTCAGCATGACCCGGCGGCGGTCATAATTGTCGGCCAGCGCACCCGATATCAGCGAAAACAGCATGATCGGCAGCGCCGTCGAGGTCTGCACCAGCGCCACCATGTCCTCCGAGGCGGTGATCGTCGTCATCATCCAGGCAGCACCCACCGCCTGGATCAGGCCGCCGAAATTCGAAGAAAGGCTCGCGAACCAGATTGTGCGGTAGGTATCGTGCCGCAAAGGCGCCAATGTCGACGAAGTGTAGGCCACGATTTCTCCCGCTTTTGTTATTGCGCGCCAACGGCAATATATGCGCAAGACCGGCGCTGGCCATAGGCTGTTCACCTCGCTGGAAGCGAATTGGCCGAATCGGTCGCAGACCTTGCAATTTCGGAAAAACCCGACTATATGCCTCTCAAATTCTTGATCGCTTGATGAAGAGTGGGCCGCAAGGACCCGCTCTTTTTTATTAGCGCGATCGCCGAAAAAGCATGAAATTGCGAGGAGCGCACCGCTTGTCGGATCTGACAAACGCAGACAATGAACGTGAGCCGCGGCTGATTACCGAAACCGGACTCGACCAGCGTCTTGCCGATATCATCGAACCCGTTCTCGTCGACCTGGGCTTCCGGCTTATCCGCGTCCGCATGATGAACCAGAACGGCGCGACGATGCAGGTCATGGCCGAACGCAACGACGGCACGATGACGGTTCAGGATTGCGAAGAAGTCTCGATGGCGATTTCTCCCGTCCTCGATGTGGAAGATCCGGTCGATAAAGAGTATCATCTGGAAGTGTCTTCGCCCGGCATCGACCGTCCGATGGTGCGGAAATCCGATTTCGTCCGCTGGCAGGGCCACCTTGTGAAATGCGAGACGTCGATCTTGATCGACAATCGCAAGCGCTTCCGCGGCAAGATCGTCGAAGCAGGCACAGATGGTTTCACGCTTGAGCGTGACCAGATCGCCTATGGGGAAGAGCAGAAGGTCACCATTCCCTTCACGGCGCTTAGCGATGCGAAGCTCATTCTGACCGACGACCTGATCCGCGACGCGTTGCGCGCCGACAAGCTGGCGAAAGCCCAGGCCGCCAACCAGAACGAAGCGGACGACGAAGAATAACCGATCAACAGACCGCTCCAGGGACGGGAACCCGGCGAGTAAAGACGGAGAAACAAGACAATGGCAGTCAGTGCGAACCGGCTCGAACTTCTGCAGATCGCAGATGCAGTGGCGCGCGAAAAAGTCATCGACCGCGAGATCGTGCTGGCCGCAATGGCCGATGCCATCCAGAAGGCGGCACGCTCCCGTTACGGCACCGAGTCGAACATCCGGGCCGACATCAATCCGAAGACCGGCGAAATCCGCCTGCAGCGCCTGCTCGAAGTCGTCGAGAAGGCCGAGGATTATTCGACCCAGATCCCGCTGGAGCTGGCCCGCGACCGCAACCCGGATGCCGCACTCGGCGATTTCATCGCCGATCCGCTGCCGCCGATGGATTTCGGCCGCATCGCCGCACAGTCGGCCAAGCAGGTGATCGTCCAGAAAGTGCGTGAAGCCGAGCGCGACCGCCAGTTCGACGAATTCAAGGATCGCACCGGCGAAATCGTCAACGGCACCGTCAAGCGCGTCGAATACGGCAACGTCATCGTCGATCTCGGCCGTGGCGAAGGCATCATCCGCCGCGACGAAATGATCCCGCGCGAAAACGTCCGCTATGGCGATCGCGTCCGTGCCTACGTCTATGATGTCCGCCGCGAGCAGCGCGGCCCGCAGATCTTCCTGTCGCGCACGCATCCGCAGTTCATGGTGAAGCTCTTCACCATGGAAGTGCCGGAGATCTACGACGGCATCATCCAGGTGAAGTCGGTCGCCCGCGACCCGGGTTCGCGCGCCAAGATCGCGGTGATCTCGAACGACAGCTCGATCGATCCGGTCGGCGCCTGCGTCGGTATGCGCGGCTCACGCGTTCAGGCTGTCGTCGGCGAGCTCCAGGGCGAAAAGATCGACATCATTCCGTGGAGCCAAGACCCGGCGACCTTCGTCGTCAACGCCCTGCAGCCGGCTGAGGTCGCCAAGGTCGTTCTCGACGAGGATGCCGAGCGTATCGAAGTCGTCGTTCCAGACGAGCAGCTGTCGCTTGCGATCGGCCGCCGCGGCCAGAACGTCCGCCTCGCCTCGCAGCTGACCGGCTGGGATATCGACATCATGACGGAGGCCGAGGAATCGGAACGCCGCCAGAAGGAATTCAACGAGCGCACCAACCTGTTCATGGATTCGCTCGATGTCGACGAGATGGTCGGCCAGGTTCTGGCTTCGGAAGGTTTTGCCGCGGTTGAAGAACTGGCTTATGTCGATCTCGACGAAATCTCTTCGATCGACGGTTTCGACGAGGAGACGGCGCAGGAAATCCAGCAACGCGCCCGCGAATTCCTCGAGCGTCTCGAAGCCGAGATGGACGAGAAGCGCAAGGCGCTCGGTGTTGAGGACGAACTGCGTGAAATCAACGGCATGACCGCCCAGATGATGGTGGCGCTCGGCGAAGACGGTATCAAGACGATCGAGGACTTTGCCGGCTGCGCTGCCGACGATCTCGTCGGTTGGACGGAGCGCAAGAACGGCGAAACGAAGAAGTTCGAGGGTCTGTTCTCGAAGTTCGACGTCTCGCGCGTCGAGGCCGAACAGATGATCGTCCAGGCCCGCCTTTCGGCTGGCTGGATCACCCAAGAGGACCTGGCGAAGGGGACCGAAGAAGAGGTCACCGAAGCCGAACAAGAAGCATGATGACCGCGCATGAACCGGACGCTCCTCTCGAGGACGACGATCTTGCAGGTTATGACGTGAACGGACGTATGTGCATCGTGACGCGCGAAAGCGGATCGCCGGAAGAGCTGATCCGCTTCGTCGCCGCTCCCGATGGAACAGTTGTCGCCGACCTGAAGCGCGAGCTTCCGGGACGCGGATGCTGGGTGAAGATCGACCGGTCGCTGGTCGACAGGGCGGTGGCGAAGAAGCTCTTCGCCCGCGCGTTGAAAATGGATGTGAAGGCGGCGGACGATCTCGGCGCGAGCGTCGATCGGCTGCTCGCGGCGCAATTGATGCAGATGATGAACATGGCGCGGAAAGCCGGCCAGTTCGTCAGCGGGTCCGCGAAAGTGGATGCCGCGGTCAGAAGCGGAGCAGCCCTTGCGGTGTTCCACGCGACTGGCGCAGCGGACGACGGCGTCCGGAAAATCGACCAGGCCCGCAAGGCCTGGCACCTCGGAATGGAGACCGAGGAGGAGATACCTTCCTTCCGTCTCTTCTCGGAGAGCGAAATGGAAGGCCTGATGGGCCAGAATGCTTTTATCCATGCCGCAGTGCTTGCAGGGCAGGCGGGTGAAGGTGTAGTGAAGCGCGCAAAGATGCTCGAACAGTACCGTATTGGCGGTCAGTCCCGGGCAGCGGGCGGCGCTGGCCGGCAAAAACAATGAGGCGGTCACCGGCATCGGCCGGTCCCATCCTCATTGATCGACAGTATTGAACGACAGGGTCTGATCTAGTCATCGCTCCCTGTCCGAAGGAACGGGAACGAATGACCGATAGTAACGACGACAAGACAATCAGCGTAGCGGGCAAAAAGACACTCACCCTGAAACCATCGGGGATGAGCCAGGGCACCGTTCGCCAGGATATGGGTCGAGGTCGCACCAAGGCGGTCGTCGTCGAGACCCGTAAGCGGCGCCCGATGCGCCCGGAAGATGAAAAGCCGATCACGCCCGTCGCTCCGACGGCCCCCGTCCGCGCAGCCGAACCGGCGCCCGCACCCGTGCAGGCGCGTCCGCAGCAGCCGACGCCGGCTCCGCGGGTCCAGCAGGGCAACAACAACCAGACGAACCAACGTCCGCCGCAGCAGTCTCACCAGCCGCCGCGCCAGAACGATCGTCCGCGCCCGGTGGTGCTGAACCATCTGTCGCCGGAAGAGATGGACGCCCGCCGCCGCGCGCTTGCCGACTCCCAGGCGCGTGACGCCCAGGATGCGATCCGCCGCGCCGAGGAAGAAAAGCGCCGTGCCGCCGAAGAGGTGATCCGCCAGGCCGCCGAAGCAGAAGAAGCTGCCCGCAGGGCCGCTGAAGAAGCTATCCGGCAGGCTGAAGCACCTGCTGTTGCCGAACCCGCAGTCGCAGAACAGGCTCCGGCCGAGGCACGCTCCGACGCGCCACGGCCGCCGCAGCCCGCATCGTCGGCACCGGCCGCACGCCGGCCCGATGCGGCTGGAGCACCTGCTGCCCGTCCGGCACCCGGCGCTGCCGTCCCCGGCGCCGTTCGCGGCCGTCGCGAGGAAAAGGAAGACGACGATCGTGGCGCAGCGCGCGGCGGTCCGGTCCGTGGCCGCGTTGTTCGCCCGGAACCCGCAAAGCCGGTCACGACTCGTCCGAAGACGGATGAAGAGCGCCGCCGCGGCAAGTTGACGATCACCACTGCCAACGTCGACGGCGAGGACAATGCCCGCGGTCGTTCGCTCTCGGCAATGCGTCGCCGTCAGGAGAAGTTCCGCCGCGGTCAGATGCAGGAAACCCGCGAGAAGATCTCCCGCGAGGTGGTTCTGCCCGAGACCATCACCATTCAGGAACTGTCGCAGCGCATGTCCGAACGCGCCGTCGACGTCATCAAGTACCTGATGAAGGAAGGCCAGATGATGAAGCCGGGCGACGTCATCGACGCCGACCTTGCCGAACTCATCGCCGGCGAATTCGGCCATACGGTCAGGCGCGTGTCGGAATCCGACGTCGAACTCGGCATCTTCAACGTGTCCGACGACGATGGCGAACTGGTTTCGCGCCCACCCGTCGTTACCATCATGGGCCATGTCGACCACGGCAAGACCTCGCTGCTCGACGCCATCCGCCATGCCAACGTGGTCTCCGGCGAAGCCGGTGGCATCACCCAGCATATCGGCGCCTATCAGGTGGAGCAGAACGGTCAGAAGATCACCTTCATCGATACGCCCGGCCACGCCGCCTTCACGGCAATGCGTGCCCGCGGTGCGCAGGCGACCGATATCGCGATCCTGGTCGTCGCAGCCGACGACAGCGTGATGCCGCAGACGATCGAATCGATCAACCACGCCAAGGCGGCCGGTGTTCCGATCATCGTGGCGATCAACAAGGTCGACAAGCACGAGGCTGATCCGCAGAAGGTCCGCAACCAGCTGCTGCAGCACGAAGTCTTCGTGGAATCCATGGGCGGCGAAGTGCTTGACGTCGAAGTTTCGGCCAAGACCGGCAAGAACCTCGACAAGCTGCTCGAGGCGATCCTGCTGCAGGCGGAAATTCTCGATCTCAAGGCCAATGCGAACCGGACCGCGGAAGGCACTGTCATCGAAGCCCAGCTCGATCGTGGCCGTGGCTCGGTCGCGACCGTGCTCGTCCAGAAGGGTACGCTGCGTCCGGGTCAGATCATCGTCGCCGGCGACGTCTGGGGCCGCGTGCGCGCTCTCGTCACCGACAAGGGCGACCATGTGAAGGAAGCTGGTCCGGCAACGCCGGTCGAGGTTCTCGGTCTGTCCGGCACGCCGCAGGCGGGCGACAAGTTCGCCGTCGTCGAAAGCGAAAGCCGCGCCCGCGAAATCTCGGAATATCGCCAGCGTCTGGCCCGCGACAAGGCGGCTGCCCGTCAGTCGGGACAGCGCGGTTCGCTGGAACAGATGATGATGCAGCGCCAGAGCGTCGGCATCAAGGAGTTCCCGCTGGTCATCAAGGGCGACGTGCAGGGCTCGATCGAAGCAATTGCCGGCGCGCTGGAGAAGCTCGGCACCGACGAAGTTCGTGCCCGCATCGTCCATTCGGGCGCCGGCGGCATCACCGAGTCGGATATCTCGCTCGCCGAAGCCTCGAACGCGGCCATCATCGGCTTCAACGTTCGTGCGAATACGCAGGCACGCCAGTTCGCCGAGCGCGAAGGCATCGAGATCCGCTACTACAACATCATCTACGATCTCGTGGATGACGTGAAGGCAGCGATGTCGGGCCTCTTGTCTCCGGAGCGGCGCGAAACCTTCATCGGCAATGCCGAGATCCTCGAGGTGTTCAACATCACCAAGGTCGGCAAGGTCGCAGGTTGCCGTGTCGTCGAAGGCAAGGTCGAACGTGGTGCCGGCGTCCGCCTCATCCGCAACGACGTCGTCGTTCACGAAGGCAAGCTCAAGACGCTCAAGCGCTTCAAGGACGAAGTGTCCGAAGTGCCGATGGGTCAGGAATGCGGCATGGCCTTCGAAAACTACGAGGACATGCGCGCCGGCGACGTCATCGAGTGCTTCCGCGTCGAGCATATCACGCGCACGCTCTAAACTGCTGCGCCTGAACTTTTCCGAAAGCCATCCGCCAGCCGGCGGATGGCTTTCGGGCATCTGCCGACTTGACCTTTTCGACCAAAAGAGTCATGGACGCTCTCCTTTGACGGGTTCGATTCCCAGCCGCATCGGCAAACAGAGATAACAATGACCAGAGCAACTTCTTCCGCGCCTTCACAGCGCATGCTGCGCATTGGCGAACAGGTTCGCGCCGCTATCACCCAGGTGCTGCAGCGCGGCGAAGTGCGTGACGACGTCATCGAGGCGACCGTGATCTCGATCTCGGAAGTGCGCATGTCGCCGGACCTCAAGATCGCCACCGCCTATGTGACGCCGCTCGGCGTTTCCGACCACAGTATCGTCATCGAGGCGTTGAACCGCCATGCGAGGTTCATCCGCGGCCGGCTCGGGCCGCAGCTCCGGCAGATGAAATACATGCCGGAGGTGCGCTTCCGCGACGATACGAGCTTCGACAACTACAAGAAGATCGACGAGCTGCTGCGTTCGCCCGAGGTGAGCCGCGACCTCGACGGCGACAATGACGAACAATAAACAGAAGAGACGCATGTCCAAACCACGCAAACCCAAGGGCCGGCCGATTTCCGGCTGGCTGATCCTCGACAAACCGGTGGATTTCGGCTCGACGGAAGCCGTTTCCAAGATCAAGTGGCTCTATAAGGCTGAGAAGGCCGGTCATGCCGGTACGCTCGATCCGCTCGCCTCCGGCATGCTGCCGATCGCGCTCGGCGACGCGACGAAGACCGTTCCCTACGTGATGGACGGCCGCAAGATCTATGAATTCACGGTGAGCTGGGGCGAGGAGCGTGCGACCGACGATCTCGAGGGCGAGGTGACCAAGAGTTCGGACAAACGCCCGAGCGAACAGCAGATTCGCGATATCCTGCCTGGATATATCGGCACCATCAGCCAGGTGCCGCCACAGTTTTCCGCTATCAAGATATCCGGTGAACGCGCCTATGATCTGGCGCGCGAAGGCGAAACCGTCGAAATCCCCTCGCGTGAGGTCGATATCTTCCGGCTGACCTTGCTCGCCTGCCCGGACGCCGACAGCGCGCATTTCGAAGTGGAATGCGGCAAGGGTACCTATGTCAGGGCGCTGGCGCGCGATTTCGGCCGCGAGCTCGGCTGCTACGGCCATGTGTCCGGGCTGCGGCGCACCTTCGTCGCGCCTTTTGCGGAAGAGGCCATGGTGCCGCTCGCGGATCTCGTGGCACTGGAAGCGGTCGAGGATATGGACGAGCGCCTGGCGGCCCTCGACGCGCTGCTGATCGACACCTGCGAAGCGCTATCCTCCCTGCCCCATCTCGTCATCAACGACGACCAGGCGCACCGGCTGAAGATGGGCAACCCGATCCTGGTGCGTGGCCGCGATGCGCCGGTTGCCGAAAGCGAAGCCTATGCGACGGCCCGCGGCAAGCTGATCGCGATCGGCGAGATCGGTCAGGGCGAGTTTCGCCCGAAGCGGGTTTTCGCCTGAGCCTATCTTGCTTTCTGACAACGACAGCGATTGTCAGCCGGTAGCGATGCGATATCTTCCCTGTCGGGCCATAGCGGCCCGAGGGGCCATGGGGGCCAGACAGAGGGAATGATCATGCGCGGAACTGCTATCGGAATCCTGACGTTCTTTTCGATGTTTCTCGCCGTCGCCGGCGCTCGATCCGCCGAGCGCTGGGCCGAGCTCCCGGCCTTTCCTTCGATGCCGGCGGCAAAGACGAGCGGCATGGCCAAAGTGAACGACATCAGGATGTATTACGCCGAATACGGCGAAGGCGACCCCATCCTGTTCATTCACGGCGGACTTGGAAATGCCGAGGTCTGGGGTCACCAGGTCGCCGATTTTGCCAAGGACCACCTGGTCATCGTTGCCGACAGCCGCGGCCATGGACGTTCGACGCGCAGCCAGCAGCCCTTCGGCTACGACCTGATGACATCGGATTATGTGGCACTTCTCGACTATCTGAAGATCGACAAGGTGACGCTTGTCGGATGGTCGGACGGCGGCATCATCGGCATCGACATGGCGATGAAACACCCGGAAAAATTGACGCGCGTCATTGCCCAGGCGGCCAACGTCACAACGGACGGCGTCAAGGCTGACGTCATGGACAATAAGAACTTCAACGACTACATCAACGTCGCCGGCGAGCAGTACCGGAAGCTTTCGCCGACGCCGAACGAATACGACGCCTTCGTCAAGCAGATCTCCGAAATGTGGGCAACCCAGCCGACCTGGACGGCCGCCGATCTTGGCAAGATCTCGGTGCCGGTCACACTTGCCATCGGCGATCATGATGAAGCCGTAAAGCTCGACCATACGGAAATGATGGCAAAACAGATTCCGGGCGCCAAACTCGTCATCCTGAAAGATGTGAGCCATTTCGCCATGCTGCAGGATCCTGCAGCCTATGACGGGATGATCCGGGGCGCCATGGCGGGCCGTTGAAGCCGCCAAGGACGACCCCTCTTTCCATCGATCCATATTTGGTTTATAGGCAGCGCCAGCATCGGGTACGCCTGTTTGCATTCACGGCCAAAGCTGGACGACATCCCGGCTTTTGGCGACTTTAATCTCCTCCTCTTAGAAAGGATCACCCGATGTCGATCACTGCTGAGCGCAAGTCTGCGCTGATCAAGGAATATGCGACCGTTGAAGGCGATACCGGTTCTCCGGAAGTCCAGGTCGCGATCCTGACCGAACGCATCAACAACCTGACCGAACACTTCAAGGACCACAAGAAGGATAACCATTCCCGCCGTGGCCTGCTGACGATGGTTTCGAGCCGCCGCTCGCTTCTTGATTATCTCAAGAAGAAGGATGAAGGCCGCTATTCCAAGCTGATCACCAGCCTGGGTATCCGCCGCTAAGATTGTCCGGCGGGCGCTTTCCGAGCGCCCGCCGGATCTGTTTCGGGACAAGGCTCCCGATGAAATGTTCCAGCCGCGCCCTATCTTTTAGCGGTGGAACGACCGGCAGACCCGGATGGGCCGTATCTGCCAAACCAACCGTTGACCTGTCATGGGGCAGGATTGCCGGATGCTTTCGGCCAGGGCTTGTCAATGAGCTTTGGCCCGGTTTCTCGCCCGAGGAAACTGAGGATGAAAAGCCTCCCGTTGTCTTGCCCGTGATACGTCACATTGATTGCGGTCGACTGTGCGCTGCGCCTGACAATCGGCGATGGCGCGTGCTCCCGCATTGAAGGACAAGACATGTTTGATACACACACAGTGGAAATCGAGTGGGCCGGCCGCCCACTGAAGCTCGAAACCGGCAAGATCGCCCGTCAGGCCGACGGCGCGGTTCTCGCCACCTACGGCGAAACCGTCGTTCTCGCCACCGTCGTCTCGGCCAAGGCGCCGAAGGCCGGCCAGGACTTCTTCCCACTCACCGTCAACTACCAGGAAAAGACCTACGCGGCCGGCAAGATCCCCGGCGGCTATTTCAAGCGTGAAGGCCGTCCGAGCGAGAACGAGACCCTCGTTTCCCGCCTGATCGACCGCCCGATCCGCCCGCTCTTCCCGGAAGGCTACAAGAACGACACGCAGGTCGTCGTTACCGTCATCCAGCACGACCTTGAAAACAATCCCGACGTGCTGTCGATGGTTGCCACCTCGGCAGCACTGACGCTGTCCGGCGTTCCCTTCATGGGCCCGGTCGGTGGTGCGCGTGTCGGCTACATCAACGGCGAATACGTTCTCAACCCGCATCTCGACGAGATGGACGAATCGAGCCTCGACCTCGTCGTCGCCGGCACCTACGACGCCGTGCTGATGGTGGAATCCGAAGCCAAGGAACTCAACGAAGACGTCATGCTCGGCGCCGTCATGTTCGGGCACAAGGGCTTCCAGCCGGTTCTCGACGCGATCATCAAGCTCGCCGAAGTGGCCGCCAAGGAGCCGCGCGACTTCCAGCCGGAAGACTACTCCGCTCTCGAAACCGAGATGCTCGGCCTTGCCGAAGGCGAACTTCGCGAAGCCTACAAGATCACCCAGAAGGCTGACCGCTACGCCGCCGTCGACGCCGTCAAGGCGAAGGTGAAGGCACACTTCCTTCCCGAGGAAGGCGAAGCCCGATACACGCCCGAGGAAGTAGGCGCGATCTTCAAGCATCTGCAGGCAAAGATCGTCCGCTGGAACATCCTCGACACCAAGAGCCGCATCGACGGCCGCGACCTCGAAACCGTTCGTCCGATCGTTTCGGAAGTCGGCCTTCTGCCGCGCACCCATGGTTCGGCGCTCTTCACCCGCGGCGAAACCCAGGCGATCGTGGTTGCCACGCTTGGCACCGGCGAAGACGAGCAGTATGTCGACAGCCTGACGGGCATGTACAAGGAGCGCTTCCTGCTCCATTACAACTTCCCTCCCTACTCGGTTGGCGAGACCGGCCGCATGGGCTCCCCAGGTCGCCGCGAAATCGGCCACGGCAAGCTCGCATGGCGCGCGATCCGTCCGATGCTGCCGACGCCTGAGCAGTTCCCCTACACGCTGCGCGTCGTCTCCGAGATCACCGAGTCGAATGGCTCGTCCTCGATGGCGACCGTCTGCGGCACCTCGCTCGCTCTGATGGACGCCGGCGTTCCGCTGGCAAAGCCGGTTGCCGGTATCGCCATGGGTCTGATCCTGGAAGGCGATCGCTTCGCTGTCCTCTCCGACATTCTCGGTGACGAAGACCACCTCGGCGACATGGACTTCAAGGTCGCCGGTACCGCCGACGGCATCACCTCGCTGCAGATGGACATCAAGATCGCCGGTATCACCGAAGAGATCATGAAGGTCGCCCTTGGCCAGGCCCAGGGCGGTCGTGCCCACATCCTCGGCGAAATGTCCAAGGCCATCACCGAAAGCCGCGGCCAGCTAGGCGAATTCGCTCCGCGCATCGAAGTCATGAACATCCCGGTCGACAAGATCCGTGAAGTCATCGGCTCCGGCGGCAAGGTCATTCGCGAAATCGTCGAAAAGACCGGCGCGAAGATCAACATCGAGGATGACGGCACCGTCAAGATCGCCTCCTCCTCCGGCAAGGAGATCGAAGCGGCCCGCAAGTGGATCCACTCGATCGTCGCCGAACCTGAGATCGGCCAGGTCTACGAAGGCACGGTCGTCAAGACCGCCGACTTCGGCGCCTTCGTCAACTTCTTCGGCGCCCGTGACGGTCTCGTCCACATCTCGCAGCTTGCTTCCGAGCGTGTTGCCAAGACGCAGGACGTCGTCAAGGAAGGCGACAAGGTCTGGGTCAAGCTGCTCGGCTTCGACGAACGCGGCAAGGTTCGCCTGTCGATGAAGGTCGTCGACCAGGCCACCGGCCAGGAAATTGCGAACGAGAAGAAGAAGGAAGAAGCGGCCGAATAAGCCGCCTTCCAAATTTAATATCGGGCGCGGGAATGCTTCCGCGCCCTTTTTTATATGAGAAGACGAGACGAGACCATGAGCAGCGAGACGCTGAAGACCCTGTTCCATCCCTTTGCCAGCGGCACAGTCGCGGCGCCCGGCGAGGGCGAGCGCGTGCTCTTCCTCGGCGCCGAGGCAGGCTTTGCGCTGCCGGAAGGCTTTGCCGCCTCGCTCAGCGCCGTCCAAGGCTTCCGGCCGCTCTACCGGCAGCTGCTGGCGCAGCGGATCGACGCGAAGCCGGAGATCGACGGCGAGGACTATGATGCGGCTCTGGTGCTCTGCACCAAGCATAAAGGTGAGAACGAGGCCAATCTTGCTGCCGCTATCGCCCGAACGCGGCTCGGTGGCCTGATCGTCGTTGCCGGCGCCAAGGAAGACGGCATCCAGCCACTGCGCAAGCGAATGGAAGGTTTCAGTCTCGCCGTCGACCATATGCCGAAATATCATGGCGTCGCCTTCTGGTTTGGCCGGCCGGCGGACGCCGACGAGATTATCTCCAAGCTGGCAAAGGCGCCGGTCCGCGTCGACGGTCGTTTCCAAGCGACTCCAGGCATGTTCTCGCATGACCGCATCGATGCCGGATCGGAGCTGCTCGCCTCGCGCCTGCCTGAGGATTTCACCGGCGACGTTGCAGATTTCGGGGCCGGATGGGGCTATCTCTCCGTCGAGATGGCGCGGAAGTCGCGTGGACTAACGCGCCTCGACCTCTACGAGGCCGATCACGCGGCTCTGGAGGCTGCCAGGGATAATCTGGCTCAAAACTGCCCGAACGCGCCTGTGCGCTTCTTCTGGCACGATCTGGCGGGTGAGCCGGTCAAGGATAAATACGATCTCGTCATCATGAACCCGCCCTTCCATGAGGGGCACGCGGCCGAGCCGGCGCTCGGCCAGGCAATGATCAAGACTGCCGCATCCGCCCTTCGCGGCGGCGGCCGCCTGATGCTTGTCGCCAATCGCGGCCTGCCTTACGAGCCGGTTCTGGCGGCGAATTTCAGGGAAAGCGGCGAAACCTGCCGCAACGCCCGGTTCAAGGTTCTCTGGGCGAAGAAATAAGGCTCAAGCGGCCGCGATACGATCATTTTTGCCGATAGAAAAAGGCTGTGCGCATCATCTGCGCACAGCCTTTGAGTTTCAATCGACTAGTGTTTACTCGACGTCCGCTTTGCGCAGCGTTTCCAGCGTCGGCATGGAGGTGACGTTGAAGCCGGCGTCGACGAAGTGGATTTCGCCGGTGACGCCGGCGGAAAGGTCGGAAAGCAGGTAGAGAGCCGAGTTGCCGACCTGATCAATGGTCACGGTCTTGCGTAGCGGCGCATTGCGCTGGTTCCAGGAGAGGATCGCGCGCGCATCGGAGATGCCGGCGCCGGCAAGCGTGCGGATCGGGCCGGCGGAAATGGCATTGACGCGGATGCCGCGCGGGCCGTAGTCGGCGGCGAGATAACGCACCGACGCCTCGAGCGCTGCCTTGGCAACCCCCATGACGTTGTAATTCGGGATGACGCGCGTCGAGCCATTATAGGTCAGCGTCAGCATCGCACCACCATCTTCCATCAACGGAGCGCAGCGCTTGGCGATCTCGGTGAAGGAGAAACAGGAAATGACCATGGTGCGGCTGAAATTCTCCCGCGTCGTATCGGCGTAGAGACCCTTCAGCTCGTTCTTGTCGGAAAAGCCGATGGCATGGACGATGAAATCGAGCTTGCCCCAGCGCTCGCTTATGGCGTCGACGACGGCATCGATCGAGGCGATGTCCTCGACGTCGCAGGGCAGGACGAAATCCGAGTTCACCTCGGCAGCAAGCGGCTTGACGCGCTTGCCGAGCGCATCGCCCTGATAGGTGAAGGCGAGTTCCGCACCCTGTGCGGCGAGAGCTTTTGAAATCCCCCAGGCGATCGAGTGGTTGTTGGCGACGCCCATGACGAGCCCGCGCTTACCCTGCATGATTCCCGTCATATTGTTATTATCCGTTATAGCGCTGGAAGACGAGCGTGGCGTTGGTGCCGCCGAAGCCGAAGGAATTGGAGAGGGCAATGTCGATCTTCGCGTCGTCGATACGCTTGCGCACGATCGGCACGCCTTCGAATTCGGGATCGAGCTCGGTGATATGGGCGCTTTCGCCGATGAAGCCTTGCTGCATCATCAGTAGGGAATAGATCGATTCCTGCACACCTGCAGCGCCCAGCGAATGGCCGGTCAGCGACTTGGTCGATTGGATATGCGGGATCTTTGAGCCGAATACTTCGCGGATGGCGCCGATTTCCTTGCTGTCGCCGACCGGCGTCGAGGTTCCGTGGGTATTGACGTAGTCGACATCACCTTTGACGGTGGCGAGCGCCTGGCGCATGCAGCGGATAGCGCCTTCACCCGAGGGGGCGACCATGTCGTATCCATCGGAGGTTGCGCCGTAGCCGACGACTTCGGCATAGATCTTGGCACCGCGGGCCTTGGCGCGCTCCAGCTCCTCGAGCACCAGCACACCGGCGCCGCCGGCGATGACGAATCCGTCGCGGTTGACGTCATAGGCGCGCGAGGCGCTGTCCGGCGTGTCGTTGTACTTGGAGGACATGGCGCCCATGGCGTCGAAGAGGTTGGACATCGTCCAGTCGAGATCTTCGTGGCCGCCGGCGAACATCACGTCCTGCTTGCCCCACTGGATCATTTCGGTGGCATTGCCGATACAATGCGCCGACGTCGAGCATGCCGACGAGATCGAATAATTGACGCCATGGATCTTGAACCAGGTGGCGAGCGTGGCCGATGCAGTCGAGGACATCGCCTTCGGCACGGCAAAGGGGCCGATGCGCTTCGGGCTGTTGTTCTTGACGGTGATTTCGGCGGCCTCGATCAGGGTGCGAGTGGACGGACCGCCAGAGCCCATGATGATGCCAGTACGCTCGTTCTGAGCGTAGTCTTTCTCTTCCAGGCCGGAATCGGCGATCGCCTGTTTCATGGCGACATGGTTCCAGGCGCCGCCCTGCGACAGGAAACGCATGGCGCGACGGTCGACCAGTTCGGCAAGCTCCGCCGAACCGAGCTTCGGACTGCCCCAGACCTGGCACTTGAACCCATGTTCGGCGAAATCGCTCGAAAAGGAGATACCCGACTTTGCCTGCCGCAAGGATTCGGTGACTTCGGCCGCGTCGTTTCCGATCGAGGACACGACACCCAGACCTGTGACAACTACCCGTCTCATCTGATCAAACCTTTGTTGTTTTCGTCAGCCGCTCGAAATGCGGTTTCAGGCCGTCTTGTCTTTCGATAGACCGACGCGAAGATCGGCCGCCTGATATATGGTCTCGCCGTCCGCCTTTAACCAGCCGTCGGCAGTGCCGAGGACCAGACGGCCGCGCATGACACGCTTGAAGTCGATGCCATATTCGATCAGCTTCGTCTGTGGCCGGACCATGCCCTTGAATTTCACTTCGCCGGTCGAAAGCGCCATGCCGCGGCCTTCTTCGCCGAGCCAACCCAGAAAGAAACCGGTCAGCTGCCACATGCCGTCGAGACCGAGGCAGCCCGGCATGATCGGATTGCCTTCGAAATGGCACGGGAAATACCAGTCGTCCGGGCGTACGTCGTATTCCGCTCTGAGGTAGCCCTTATCGAAGGTGCCGCCCGTTTCGGAAATGTCCGTGATGCGATGAACCATCAGCATGGGCGGCAGGGGCAACTGCGCATTGCCGGGGCCGAACAGCTCGCCATGTGCGCAAGCGATAAGTTCTTCATACGAGAAGCTGGACTGTCTGGTCGTCATAAAGTTTCTTTTTCCCCCCGCGTCAAGCCGATGGATGTGAACGTGTAGTCCAAGTTCTTCAGAAAATGAAGCACAAGCAAGGCAGCTTCATTCATCGCCCCGGACCAGGCTTGCGCCATTATTTGGTGGTCGCATACAGGAAGGCTAGGGCTGGGACCAGACCTATTTGCGTCAAAAGCCCGTTTTTGCCGCGTTTATCGGGCTCCCGTCCCCATTGAACTATTGAAAGGCTCCGATGCAAAAGTTATACCGCTTAAAGAAACATGATTGCTTTATGCCAGAATAACCGGAGTTGGTTTTGATGACGGGTGCATTCCCGATCGCAATAGAGGTAAGGCTGCGCGGTGCAGGCCTGCGCCCCACCCGCCAGCGCGTCGCGCTCGGCGATCTCCTGTTTGCCAAGGGCGACCGGCATTTGACCGTCGAGGAACTGCATGAAGAGGCGGTTGCCGCCGGCGTGCCGGTGTCCTTGGCAACCGTCTACAACACGCTGCACCAATTCACGGAAGCCGGTCTCATCCGCGTTCTCGCCGTCGAGAGCGCCAAGACCTATTTCGACACCAATGTTTCCGATCATCACCATTTCTTCGTCGAAGGCGAGAACGAGGTGCTCGACATTCCCGTCAGCAACCTGACGATCGCCAATCTGCCGGAACCGCCTGAGGGCATGGAGATCGCCCATGTCGACGTGGTGATCCGCCTGCGGGCGAAGCAGGCCTGACGACACTTCTAAATTATAGGCCTCACATGAGATCGTCGGGATGTCGGCCGGGCTTGTGCCTGTAGGTCGGGAAGGTCCAGCCGAACCACAGGGCTCCACCGCGCACCGCAAAGGCCGCCGCGACGCCGCAGGCAGACGCCAGATAGAGCTGCATTCCGAGCGCATTGGCGGCCGTGAACACACCGGCGCCGATAAGGGCTGCGGTCACGTAAATTTCCGGCCGCAACAGCACCGAAGGCTCGTTTGCCATCAGATCGCGCAGGATGCCGCCGAAGGTCGCCGTCAGCGTGCCGGTGACGATTGCAATCGTGGGCGAACCGGTGGCGGCGAGGCCCTTGGCGGCGCCGATCACGCAATAGGCGGCAAGGCCGATCGCATCCAGCCATATCAGCAGGCGATAGCGCGATTCCAGCAGGTGGGCGGTGAAGAAGACAATGACGCCCACGATGCAGCAGACGAGGATATAGGCGGGGTTCAGCACCCAGAAGACCGGCACGCGGCCGAGCACGATATCGCGCACGGTGCCGCCGCCCGTTCCCGTCACCATGGCGAAAAACAAAAAACCGATCAGGTCCAGTTGCTTGCGCGAGGCGGCGAGCGCGCCTGTCGCGGCAAACAGCGCAATGCCGGCATAATCGAGATAGACGAGCAAGGACATGCGGCCCCCGGAACCGGCGAACAATTTCCGGAAAGAACCACGGCGGCAAGGGCGGCGCAAGGCGGCGCGGCCATAAAGGTGAAGTCTTTGTTTGCTGCATGTCGTTGTCCCAAAACCGCTGCACACTTTGGGCGACATGCATTGGGGACCTTTATCCGAAAGAGGAAAGCCGTGAAAACGCTGGTGCTCGCCGTTCTGAATATCGTCCTGCTGCTTGCCATGCCGGCTGCCGCCTTCGGTCAGCAATCGCTGATCTCCGACCCTGAGATCTACGAGAAGAAACATTTCCAGGAGCAGTGCAAGACGGCCGAGTTTGCCGACGGCTTCGTCACCCGGCAGGACATCAACAATGACGGCCTGATCGACGCGGTGGTCAACGAGGGCCAGCTGACCTGCGACGGGCAGAAGGGGCCGCAATGCAATGACGACGGCTGCACCTATAATTTCTATCTGCAGGTCGCCGAGGGCGGTTATTTCATGATCGCGACGGCGCAGATCTATGGCTACGATTTCGTCCAGCGCTTTGGCAACATGGTGCTGGCGATGAAGATGCATCCGCGCTTCTGCGACCGCACCGAAGGTGATCCCTGCATCGTGACGGCGCGTGTCCGCGGCACGAAATTCGTCACCATCTCGAAGAAATAGCTCTCAGCCTGGATAGAGTTCCGACGTGCGGCCGGCGAGATAGTAGCCGACCAGGCCGTACCATTCGCGGATCGCGGTTGCCAAGTTCTGCGCATTGAGGTTCGGCTGGGTGAAATCGAGCCGTGGCCGCACCTCACCGTCGGTACGATAATCGGTCGGCCAGGGCACGATATCGATGCCGAGCTTGCGGAAGATGCCGACGGATCGCGGCATATGAAAACCCGAGGTGATCAGCAGGCAATTGGAAAGGCCCTGGCTTGCCAGGAATTCCTTGGTGTTGACGGCGTTTTCGAAGGTCGTGCGCGATTGTCTCTCCTCGATCAGGCGATCCCTGCCAACGCCGAAGAGCGGGAAGAAACGCTCGGATGTCGCCGCATCGCCTTCATAGATACCCGAGATGGAGCCGTCGCCGCCCGATACCAGAATGCGCGACTGCGGAAATTTTTGCGCGAGCCGCAGGGCTTCGACGAAGCGGTCGGCCGCGGCGTTGAATTCTATGCCGTGGCGGACCGTGTTCACCTCGTTTTCGAAGGCGCCGCCGAGCACGATCATGCACTGCAGGCTATCGGGATCGGCAGCCGGCTTTGCGAAGCGCTGCTCCAGGCCCTGCATCAGCAGGTTGCCGACCGTGGTGTAGAGCGTGACGAAGAGGATGAGGGCCGAACCAGTCGCGCCGAGGATGCTTAAGATCCGCCAGCGCAGAAGGCCGGCAATGAGGGCCAAGAAGACGAGGAAGAATGCCAGCGACAGCGGCTGAGCGAAAATCCAGACAAGCTTCGAAATGACGAACAAGACCTACTCCTCGAGGATTGGCGGCGGTCCTTCCTATCCGATTCGACGGTAACAGGAATGCGACGGTTCTATTTCATCCGCGCAACGGCGGATCGATGCGGCGCAATCTTCTGGTTAAAGCGCCGCTGAAGCGGCCGCGGGATAAGCATCGCGGCAAGCGCAAGCACCATGGCGAAGAGGGAGACCAGCCACAATGCATGCGCGCCCGTCAGCCGCGTCAGCACGGCGCCGACGATCGCGCCGAGCACCATGCCGCCCCAGGGCACGATCTGGATCGTCCATTCGACATGACGATCGCCGATGATCCAGCGACCGATGCCGCGGCCGAAGCGCGACAGGGCGCCGGTCACATAGGTCAGGCCGATCGGCAGGCCTTCGATATGCTCGACGGCGGCGTTCACCATCCCCATGGAAAAAACGATCATATAGAACCGCACGAACAGCATGTTCTGCACCGTCATCATCGAGGCGAGCGCCAGAACCAGCCCGACGCAGCCAAGCACCACGAAAATGCGGCGTTGCGAGACATGGGAAATGACGATGCCTGCCGCATTGCCAAGCACGAAAACGACGATGGCGGAGATCAGGACCGCGGCGTGATAAAGATTGCCCTCGCTCAAGGCCAGTGCCGCCCGCGTCGTGTTCCCCGTCATGAAGGAGACAAAGTCGCCGGTCAGCAGAAGACCGGTGGCATCGGTCATGCCGGCCAGAAACGAGATCGAGCCGACAAGGGTGAGCCCGGTCAGGGTTCGTCGGGTTCGGATAATGCGGCGGCGTCTTGCTCTGGTCATTGGCTGAAGGTCCTGAAGCCGAATCACTGAGATTGCGACAACAAGGATAATTCCTTTCGTTGAGGAATCAGCAAAGGCGATTTAGGGACGGGGCTGGACCTATGCTTCGCGAAGGACTGATAACACCGTCACAGTTGATGTTTTGAGATCGGAACCAATCGGAAACGACGCTTTCGTTATAGATCAAACGGATCGTCGGAAGACTTAACTTGGTTCTTAGGGGCCTGTTCAAAAGGGTCTGATTGCGATGGTGATGGAGCGGATTTAGCTGTCACTGCGTTGACTGCATGCTGGCAATCCAACATTTCGGTTATCGCTTTTGCCGACCGGTCTAACCGAAGCTTCGCAATCTGGCGACCATTGAATTCAGCTCTGACTGTGAGCTTCTTTGCGAATTCCTGTACGAAGTTGGTATCCGTTGTTGTCGCCACAAGGAGCATGGAGGTGCCAAGGTCGCGTGCGGTTGCTGTCGCATCCCAGACTGGACTGTGGTCAAACTGAATCTTGATAGGGTATTCCTTTCCCGCCTCCAATGATTTCCAACGAGCATTTCCAAGGGCGAAGTAAATGCTCTTCTGGTTTCCAGAAAAATCAAACCCCAGTCGGAGCATCGTGCCTTCCTGGTAACTCGTAGCAATGTAACAGGCATTACCGAGACTAGGATCGGCGAGTACACTCCATCCATTTACTTCTTTCCACAGGACGGAATCTTCTGCGCGTGGCGCACATGGAAGCCCAAGTACAAGCGAACAAAGGAACACAAAATACAACTTAATCACAGACACCCCCAGAAAATGCAACTAGCATGCACCCCTTTCGCGTCGGAGTCGAGTCACTAGGATTGGAGTATGTTTAATCACGGTATCTACGAGTCGTACCTTCCTTTCAGCTTTCGTTTGACGGCACAGAGTGGAACGAATGTTGGAAACAAGGGAGCAGCGCTTACCCTTTCAATACTCATGACCTGCGTCGTCTCGGCGACCGGCAGCATGAGGGCCTGACCACCCCTGTACGCGCCACGTGGCCCTCCGCATGGGTGGTCTCCTGGGCAATCGCCTTTCCCGTCCTGCTGTTGGTGCTGCTGGTGGTAACGCGACTGACGGCTGTTATCGCCGAGCTGTGAAGAGCGCGAGGCGCCGGCGGGCTGCGGCGCGATCTGCCGGAGTAGAGGTGGAATGGTAGAGCTTAGCCAGAATCAGAATCGGTCTTCCCATTGATCGGGCGACCGGGATCCAGATTCGGCTGGACCAATCTCTTGCTGGCAAAAGCGCTGCCGGAATGCGATTTCAGATAGGTTTCGAATTCAAGGGCTTTGAGCTTGTCGGGAAAGGCGCAGTACCAGAGCAAATTCCATGGTGCGAATTTGGCAGTGTGGGCGGATTTTCCGGCATTGTGAGCAGCAAAGCGTTGTTTCAGATCTGCGGTAGAACCGGTGTATTCCTGATCGGGAAAATCGGCGCTGCAGAGAATATAGACGTACCACATCAGCGCTTCAGCCCGTCGTCGCCCTCCAGGCTATGCCGGGCACTGCTTCGGCCTAACGGTTTCTCGCGGTTGCGCCACGCGAAGCCCGTAAGGGCAAAGCGTGGTGGAGCTAAGCGGGATCGAACCGCTGACCTCTTGCATGCCATGCAAGCGCTCTCCCAGCTGAGCTATAGCCCCATCAAGGTGGTCCGGTCTGGCCGGTCCTGGGATGTTCCTCAAGGCGCGTGCCCTTCGGAGTGGCGGCTTATTACTTCCGGATTCCGGAGATAGCAAGCCTAAAAAAATGCGGCCCGGAGAATTTTTTCCTCGCCGGGCCGAAATGCAGTCTCAGACTTCGTCTTCGTCGCCGGTCACGCCGATGATATCGCTCATGTCGTCGTCGTCATCGTCTTCGTCGGGTGTAAGGAAGGTATCGTCGTCGTCGTCGCCTTCGATTTCAACATCGTCGTCGCCGATATCGGGGATGTCGTCGCCAGAGGCGGCGTCATCGGCATCCTCGAGCGAAACCAGTTCGACTTCGGTGTTTTCAGTATCGACTTCCGCGACCTCGTCTTCCTCGGCAACTTCGGCGATCGCCGAGGTTTCTTCGAAGAAGGACAGAGGGTAGGACTTGCCGGTATAAGGAGAGACGATCGGATCCCGGTTCAGATCATAAAACTTCTTGCCGGTTTCCGGATCGGTACGCTTGGTTCCAAGTTCCGCTTTCGCCACTATAAGCCTCGTGTGAATAGCCGAATATGAGATTCGGCAGATGCCGTTCAAGCCGGCGTTCCATCGGAATTTATAAGCCGGTCCCCTTAATCGCTGTGGCTTCCCATGTCAAAGCCAAACTTTGCGATCCGAGCGCAGGGTTTTTGGCAAGCCGGCGGATGACCGCCCAGCGGGTTTATGTTAACGAGCCGCAACAGCTGCAGAAGCGGACGGGAGTTGCGACCGGCCAAGCCTGTCTTGCGGCAAAAATAGACTGCATTTGCAAAGGATTACGCATGCTGCACGGCTCTGCGCCCAGGCCCGCCACCGCCCGCAAATCCGCCGGCCTTTCGGGCAGCGTCCGTATTCCGGGCGACAAGTCGATCTCGCATCGTTCCTTCATGTTCGGCGGGCTTGCTTCCGGGCAAACGCGGATCACCGGCCTGCTCGAAGGCGAGGACGTGATCAATACCGGCCGGGCGATGCAGGCGATGGGCGCCAGGATTCGCAAGGAGGGCGCGCAGTGGGTGATCGACGGCACCGGCAACGGTGCGCTGCTTGCGCCCGACGCGCCGCTCGACTTCGGCAATGCCGGCACCGGCGTGCGGCTGACCATGGGCCTGGTCGGCACCTACGACTTTCACTCCATCTTCACAGGCGACGCCTCGCTTTCGAAACGGCCGATGGGCCGCGTGCTCAATCCGCTGTGCGAAATGGGCGTCCAGGTCAGCGCCTCCGAGGGCGACAGGCTGCCGGTGACGCTCAGAGGCCCGGGAACACCGAGCCCGATCCGTTATCGCGTGCCGATGGCATCCGCCCAGGTGAAATCGGCCGTGCTGCTTGCCGGCCTCAATACGCCGGGTGTCACCACGGTCATCGAGCCGGTGATGACACGCGACCATACCGAAAAGATGCTGCAGGGCTTTGGTGCTGCCCTTTCCGTCGAGACGGATAGCGAGGGTGTACGCACAATCCGGCTCGAAGGGCGCGGCAAGCTGACGGGCCAGGTGATCGACGTTCCGGGCGATCCCTCTTCCACCGCCTTCCCGCTGGTTGCAGCGCTGCTTGTCCCCGGCTCCGACATCACCATCGTCAACGTGCTGATGAACCCGACCCGCACCGGGCTGATCCTGACGCTGCAGGAGATGGGGGCCGATATCGAGGTGCTGAATGCACGTCTTGCCGGCGGCGAGGACGTGGCGGATCTGCGCGTGCGCCATTCCGAGCTCAGGGGCGTGACCGTTCCCGAAGACCGCGCGCCGTCGATGATCGATGAATATCCTATTCTCGCCGTCGCTGCCTGTTTCGCCGAGGGCGTGACCACCATGAAGGGGCTTGAGGAATTGCGCGTCAAGGAGTCCGACCGTCTTTCCGCCGTCGCCGACGGGCTAAAACTCAATGGTGTCGATTGCGACGAGGGCGAGGATTTTCTCATCGTGCGCGGCCGGCCAGACGGCAAGGGCCTCGGCAACGCTGCCGACGGCAGGGTCAGCACACATCTCGACCATCGCATCGCCATGAGCTTCCTTGTCATGGGGCTTGCCTCGGAGCATGCTGTCACGATCGACGACGCGGCGATGATCGCGACCAGCTTTCCCGAATTCATGACGTTGATGAAGGGTCTCGGGGCAAGGATCGAAGAGGTGCCGGAATAATGGTACCAGCTGCCGAGTTTCCGCAAAGACGATCTCCTTCGCCGCGATCGTGCGCTGCCGCAGGATTGATTTGATGACGAACGAGACCTTCACCATCGCCATCGACGGCCCGGCGGCAGCGGGCAAGGGCACGCTCTCGCGCCTCATCGCAGAGCGCTACGGCTTCCATCATCTGGATACCGGCCTGACCTATCGCGCCACGGCCAAGGCGGTGCTCGATGCCGGCCTGCCGCTCGACGACGAGGCGGTGGCGGAAAAGATCGCAAGAGAGGTTGAACTCGCTGGATTGGATCGCGATATACTTTCCAAACATGAGATCGGCGAAGCTGCCTCGAAGATTGCCGTCATGCCGGCGGTGCGCCGGGCCCTGGTCGAGGCGCAACGCCGGTTTTCGGCGAAAGCGCCGGGAACCGTGCTCGACGGGCGCGATATCGGCACGGTTGTCTGCCCGGATGCGCCGGTGAAGCTCTATGTAACGGCGTCGCCGGAGGTCCGCGCAAGACGCCGTTATGACGAGATCCTCGGCAAAGGCCTGACGGCGGATTTCGATGCGATTTTCGAGGACGTCAAGCGGCGCGACGAACGCGACATGGGACGGGCCGACAGCCCTTTGAAACCAGCTGACGATGCGCACTTGCTTGATACGTCGGAAATGAGTATAGAGGCCGCGTTTCAAGCTGCTCAATCGATCATCGATGCGGTCTTGAGCCGAAATGCCTAAATTCAAGCGATTTTGCGTGCTCTGAGCATGGATCGCTTCTAATACAGCAAGCCTGAAATTCCGTCCAAGCGCCGGATTGCCTTCGTCAGAGAGGGCGGACTGGGTTCAGGCCCGTTCAACGCAAACCAACCGGCGCATACGTGTCCGCTTCCGTTTCAGGACACGCAGGAGATTTTATGTCAGTAGCCACCCCCTCCCGCGAGGATTTCGCGGCTCTTCTCGAAGAGTCCTTTGCCAAGAACGACCTGGCCGAAGGCTATGTCACCAAGGGCATCGTCACGGGCATCGAGAAGGACGTCGCCGTTGTCGACGTCGGCCTGAAGGTTGAAGGCCGCATCGCGCTCAAGGAATTCGGCGCGCGCGCCAAGGACGGCCTGTTGAAGGTCGGCGACGAAGTCGAAGTTTATGTCGAGCGCATCGAAAACGCGCTTGGCGAAGCCGTTCTGTCGCGCGAGAAGGCTCGCCGCGAAGAAAGCTGGGTCAAGCTCGAAGCCAAGTTCGAAGCTGGCGAGCGCGTCGAAGGCGTGATCTTCAACCAGGTCAAGGGCGGCTTCACGGTCGACCTCGACGGTGCGATCGCCTTCCTGCCGCGTTCTCAGGTCGATATTCGCCCGATCCGCGACGTGACCCCGCTGATGCACAACCCGCAGCCCTTCGAAATCCTCAAGATGGACAAGCGCCGCGGCAACATCGTGGTTTCGCGCCGTACGGTTCTGGAAGAATCCCGTGCCGAGCAGCGTTCTGAAATCGTTCAGAACCTCGAAGAAGGCCAGGTTGTCGACGGCGTCGTCAAGAACATCACCGATTACGGTGCGTTCGTTGACCTCGGCGGCATCGACGGCCTGCTGCACGTCACCGATATGGCATGGCGCCGTGTGAACCACCCGTCGGAAATCCTGAACATCGGCCAGCAGGTCAAGGTTCAGATCATCCGCATCAACCAGGAAACCCACCGTATCTCGCTCGGCATGAAGCAGCTCGAGAGCGATCCGTGGGATGGCATCCAGGCCAAGTATCCGGAAGGCAAGAAGATTTCCGGTACCGTTACGAACATCACCGACTACGGTGCATTCGTCGAGCTGGAGCCGGGCATCGAAGGCCTGATCCACATCTCGGAAATGTCCTGGACCAAGAAGAACGTTCACCCCGGCAAGATCCTGTCCACGAGCCAGGAAGTCGAAGTCGTCGTTCTCGAAGTCGATCCGTCCAAGCGCCGTATTTCGCTCGGCCTCAAGCAGACGCTGGAAAACCCGTGGGCAGCATTCGCCCGCAGCCATCCGGCCGGCACTGAAGTCGAAGGCGAAGTCAAGAACAAGACCGAATTCGGCCTGTTCATCGGCCTCGACGGCGATGTCGACGGCATGGTGCACCTCTCCGACCTCGACTGGAACCGTCCGGGCGAACAGGTCATCGAGGAGTTCAACAAGGGTGACGTCGTCAAGGCCGTCGTTCTCGACGTCGATGTCGAGAAGGAACGCATCTCGCTCGGCATCAAGCAGCTCGGCAAGGATGCAGTCGGCGACGCCGCTGCTTCTGGCGACCTGCGCAAGAATGCAGTCGTTTCCTGCGAAGTGATCGCGGTCAACGACGGCGGCGTCGAAGTGAAGCTCGTCAACCACGAAGACATCACTTCCTTCATCCGTCGCGCCGACCTCGCCCGCGACCGCGACGAGCAGCGCCCTGAGCGCTTCTCGGTCGGCCAGGTGTTCGACGCCCGCGTCACCAACTTCTCCAAGAAGGACCGCAAGATCATGCTGTCCATCAAGGCTCTGGAGATTGCGGAAGAGAAGGAAGCCGTTGCCCAGTTCGGTTCGTCCGACAGCGGCGCTTCGCTCGGCGACATCCTGGGCGCAGCCCTGAAGAACCGCGGCGGCGAATAATCCTCGCATCCGCCTTCGAATTGAAGAACCCGCCGGAGCGATCCGGCGGGTTCTTCATTTTCAGGCAGTGGAAAAATCCTAGAGCGGTTCAGCTTTTAACGGAGCGCAGAACCGCTCTATCCTCTTGTTTTTACGTAATTCGCGGCAAAACCGCCTGGCGCTTTGCCTGGGAAAACCGCTTCGCACTTTTCCTGGAATTGCTCTATTCCCAGCCGACCATGCGCTGATAGAGCGCATAAACCGGATCAGTGGCCGCGCCGGGCTGATGAGCCGACGGTTCGGTATCGATCATCCTCGGCGCCCACCGCGTGGGCGACGCGTCGGTTTCTTCAGCGTCGGGCTCGGCATCCTCGCCGCCTGACTGCGCCTGCTGCTGATCCTCAGGCGCGTCGTCACGGTGGTGCTGATGCTGGTGGTGCGTTTCCCCTGCCTTCTCGTTCGATGGCGTATCCTTAGCGAACTGGTAAGGCAGCTGGGTATAGGCAAGTCCCTCCGGCATCCTTGCCGCCAGCGGCACATAGGAAGCCTCGGCCGTCTCGGGAACCGGCATCATCTGCGGTTGCGCAGAGATTTCTTTCGGCTGACGGACAGCCGCAGCCACGGTCTCGATATCCATCTGCGATGGGCGGAGTGCTGCGGACTGGCGCGCATCGGGTGCGGTGAATTCGGCCGGCTGCCTGGTCAAGGTCTCGGTCGCATCGCTGATGACGGCGTCGTCGAGGATCGTATCGATCTCCACCGCCGCCTCGACGGGAACATCCTCCAGCACGGTTTCGACGTCCTGCTCGCGGATGATGGTGGCGATTATCTCGGAGACTTCTTCCGTCATGGAGGCGACAATTCCTGCCCAGTTCCTGGGAATGACAGGATCGACCTTTTCCGGCGTCGCGCGGGGTTGGATGGCAGGCGGCTCCGGCGTTTCGTCTGCCGCTGCGGCTTCCGTCGACAAGGGTTGCCCGGTTTCGATCTCCTGCGACCCAGATTTTTCCGGGGCGATCTCCTTTGCCGTCGTCGGGGCGGATTGAGCCCGGTTTTCACCCTTCGGCGTTTCCGGATCGGCAGCTTCCACGGCTTCGGCGATGGCCGCTTCCTCGACAATCACCGGTGTTGCGACCTCGATCAGCGAATCGGCCGGCATGGGCAGCTTGTCTGCCGGGTGGCGAATGGCGGCAGGCAGGCTGTCCTCATGTAGCTGGATCTCGGGGCGAGCTTCGGCGCGCATCGGCGATGCATCGTTCTGGCCATAGGAGCGGACGACGGCGCGGGCGGCGAGATCGCGATCCTTGTAGCGGACGATTTCCAGATAGGCGACGATGCGGGCGGCCTCAGGGCCTGTCGGGTTCTTCAGGGCCTCGGCGATCGTCCGGAGCGGCACGCTATGCCCCTGCTCGGTGAGCTGGCGCTCGACCTCGTCGATCCTGGCTGCTGGCAGCCGCCGGATGGCATCGGCAAGCCGGGAGGCGAAAGCAAGATTGCTCTCGTCCTCGCCACGATCCAGCGAGATCGAGCGGCCTGCCGCATCGATGACATCGAAAAGGGCTTCGACCATGCGCTCGCGCGCGGCAAGGAGCAGAATATTGAGCTTGCCGGCAATGGCGGAATTGAGGTCTGCTGCTTCGACGGCGTTGACAGGTGCTGGGGCGATCACCGAGTGGCCGATACCACCGGCGACGATCGCCGCTGTCTGACCCTGGGACGAAAAGCTTGCATTGGACGCTGCACGAACGGGAGTCAACATGGCATGCTCCTTTCGCAAAGTGACGATGAAAGCAGGCTCTAGAAAAGGACCGCGCTCATCCGGTCCCCTTGCATCCCAGCAGATCCTCCTGTCCGCATGACGCAGTTCCGGCGTCATCGAAATGCATAAAAATTAACAGGAATATTAATGAACAGGCGTTAACGAATCGCTAACGGCCGCCGGCAAGCCTGCCGCACGGCTATTCGCAACCGTAGAATGAAAGCAATTCGCTCAGCTGTGGGCGAAGATATCGGCCTCTTCCCAGCCGAGCAGGTCGAGCTTGGCGCGGGTCGGCAGGAATTCGAAGCAGGCCGTCGCATGATCGTAGCGGCCGTCGCGGATCAACCGTTCCGTCAGCTTATCGCGCAACGCATGCAGATAGAGCACGTCGGAGGCGGCATATTCGAGCTGGGCCGGAGACAGCGTCTCGGCCGCCCAATCGGAAGATTGCTGCGCCTTGGAGACATCGACGTCGAGCATCTCCTTGAGATTGTCCTTGAGGCCGTGGCGATCCGTATAAGTCCGGATCAGGCGCGAGGCGATCTTGGTGCAGAATACCGGTGTCGTGGTGACGCCGAAGGTATGGAAGAGCACGGCAATATCGAAGCGGCCGTAATGAAAGATCTTCTGATGGGTGGGGTCTTCAAGCAGGGCGACGAGATTGGGCGCCTCTTTCTGACCGGCGGCGATGCGGATGATATCGGCGGTGCCGTCACCCGGCGAAAGCTGGACGACGCAGAGCCGATCGCGGCGCGGCACCAGACCGAGCGTTTCGGTGTCGATCGCAATCGCGCCGGTGTAGCGGGCGGCATCGACCGCGGAAATATCGCCTTCGTGATAACGTATGGTCGCTGCCATGAGACTGTCTTTCGTACGAATGCATCTCTTTGGGCTATAGCGCAAAGGCGCAGAGTGCGAAACCGCTTTGCTGCGGTAGAGCGCCATGTGTCCTCTGGACGCACAAAGGACGCTCTACCTTTTTTAATCTCTGCATCGCGCTTTCCGGAAATCGATTTCGATTTTTTCGGGCCGAGGCGCTGCGGTTCAGAATGTCGGCGGCGTATTGATCCAGAGAAGCACGGTTTCGCCATCGTGGCGGTTGCGCCAGGAATGATCGCGGCGGCTTTCGAAATAGAGTGAATCGCCGGGTCCGAGATCGAAGAATTGATCGCCGTCGAGCACCAGTTCGAGCCGGCCGGACAGAACATGCATGAATTCCTCGCCCTCGTGGCGATAAGCGCCCTCGCTGGCAGCACCCGGCGCCAGCACGAAACGATGGCAATCCATCATCCGGCGGCCTTCGGCGAGGAGCTGCACCGCGACACCCGGCGTCGTTTCCGGCCAAGCGCGCCATTCGCCGGCGCGCACCAGCTCTGACACGTCCCCGCTTTTCTCACCTGAGAGGCGCGAGACGGTGGTTCCGTAATACTCTGCCAGATCGTGCAGCGTCTTGAAGCTAACGCCCTGCGAGGTGCGCTCCAGCGTCGAGAGCGTCGACGAGGTGACGCCGATGTCGCCGGCCACCTGATCGAGTGTCTTGCCGCTCGCATGGCGCAGGCTGCGCAGCTTGCGGCCGAGGCCGGTATCCTGGCTTGCCTCGGCGCCGTCGGCGGAAGGTTCCTCACTCTCCAGCGCCTCGCGGATTGCCGCGGGATTGAGGCCGCGCTCGACACGATACCAGGAGATGCGCTTCAGCCGCGCCACATCGTCGGCGCTGTATTGCCGATGGCCGGTTTCCGAACGACCGGGAACCACCAGACCCTGGCTTTCCCAGAGGCGCAGCGTCGAGGCCGAAACACCCGCCAGCCGCGCGGCTTCCGCCACCTTGTAGCGTACAGGCCCAATATCATTCATCCGAAACTATCCCCGATTCCAATCGCCCAGAGCCTCCATCAAAAAGCGTGATGTTTGAAGCAAAAAATGCCTCTTGTTTTCTTGCAGGAAAAATGTAGGAGTTTTATATGCATCTTGCAGAAATTATACAAGATAACTTTCAAACCCTTTCCGCGCAGGAGCCACCAATGAACGCGACAAGCCTTACCGACCGGAAGAACGCCGCTATTTCACGCGGCGTCGGCATGACCACTCAGATCTATGCCGATCGTGCAGAGAATGCGGAGATCTGGGACAAGGAAGGCCGCCGTTACATCGATTTTGCCGCCGGCATCGCCGTTCTCAACACCGGCCACCGCCATCCTCGGGTCATCGCAGCGGTCAAGGATCAGCTCGACCGCTTCACCCATACCTGCCATCAGGTGGTGCCCTACGAAAGCTACGTCCACCTTGCCGAACGGCTGAACGCGCTGCTGCCTGGTGATTTCGAGAAGAAGACGATCTTCGTCACGACGGGCGCCGAAGCTGTCGAGAACGCCGTCAAGATCGCGCGCGCCGCAACCGGCCGCTCGGCCGTCATCGCCTTTGGCGGCGGCTTCCATGGCCGCACCTTCATGGGCATGGCGCTGACCGGCAAGGTCGTGCCCTACAAAGTCGGTTTCGGCGCGATGCCCGGCGATGTCTTCCATATTCCCTTCCCAGTCGAGCTGCATGGCGTCACCGCCGACCAGTCGCTGGCGGCGCTGAAGAAGCTCTTCGCCGCCGATGTCGATCCGCAGCGCGTCGCGGCCATCATCATCGAGCCGGTACAAGGCGAAGGCGGATTCTACTCCGCACCCGCCGCCTTCATGAAGGCGCTGCGCGAGCTCTGCGACCAGCACGGCATCCTGCTGATCGCCGACGAGGTGCAGACCGGTTTTGCCCGCACCGGCAGGATGTTCGCAATGGATCACCACGAGGTAGCGCCCGACCTGACGACGATGGCAAAGAGCCTTGCCGGCGGTTTTCCGCTCGCCGCCGTCACCGGCCGCGCCGCAATCATGGATGCGCCAGGACCGGGCGGGCTCGGCGGCACCTATGGCGGCAATCCGCTCGGGATCGCCGCTGCCCACGCCGTGCTCGACGTCATTGCTGACGAAGATCTCTGCAACCGCGCCAACCAGCTTGGCGGACGGCTGAAGCAGCGGCTGGAATCGTTGCGCGAGACGGTGCCGGAGATCGTCGATATCCGCGGACCGGGCTTCATGAACGCCGTCGAATTCAACGACCGGACGACGGGACTGCCGAGCGCGGAATTCGCCAACCGGGTGCGGCTGATCGCGCTCGACAAGGGCCTGATCCTGCTCACCTGCGGCGTCCACGGAAACGTCATCCGCTTCCTCGCGCCGATCACCATCCAGGACGAGATCCTCGGCGAAGCGCTCGATATCCTCGAAGCTTCGATGCTGGAAGCAAGCGCGGGCCGTTAAGCGCACCCGAACCGGATTTCAATGGCTGCCGGCAACCGGCAGCCGCACTCCCAAGGAGGATATGACATGGCTTTCACCACTGCACTGACCAGACACGTTCCCTTCTCCTCGCCCTTGCTGCGCGATGCCGGCTATATCGACGGCGTCTGGACATCAGGCGATGCCACGAGGACTTTCGACGTGCTGAACCCGGCAACCGGCGAATTGCTCGCCTCGCTGCCCGATATGGGTGCGGCAGAGACGCGGGCGGCGATCGACGCAGCCCATGCCGCCCAGCCGGGCTGGGCTGCCCGCCCGGCCAAGGAGCGCAGCGCGATCCTGCGCAAATGGTTCGACCTGATGGTTGCCAATGCTGACGAACTCGCGGCAATCCTGACCGCCGAAATGGGCAAGCCGTTCCCGGAAGCGCGCGGCGAGATCCTTTACGCCGCGGCCTATATCGAATGGTATGCGGAGGAAGCAAAGCGCATCTACGGCGAGACGATCCCCGCGCCTTCCGACGATAAACGGATGATCGTCATCAAGCAGCCGGTCGGCGTCGTCGGCACGATTACGCCGTGGAATTTCCCGGCGGCGATGATCACCCGCAAGATCGCCCCAGCGCTTGCCGTCGGCTGCACCGTGGTCTCGAAGCCCGCCGAGCAGACGCCGCTGACGGCGATCGCGCTTGCCGTGCTCGCCGAGCAGGCCGGCATTCCGGCCGGCGTCTTCAACGTCATCGTCGGGGTCGACGGTCCGGCAATCGGCCGCGAGCTCTGCGGCAACGAAAAGGTGCGCAAGATCAGCTTCACCGGTTCGACGGAGGTCGGCCGCATCCTGATGCGGCAGTGCGCCGACCAGATCAAGAAGGTGAGCCTGGAGCTCGGCGGCAACGCGCCCTTCATCGTCTTCGACGATGCCGATCTCGACGCTGCCGTCGAGGGCGCGATCGCTTCGAAATACCGCAATGCCGGTCAGACCTGCGTCTGCGCCAACCGCCTCTATGTCCAGTCGAACGTCTATGACGCCTTCGCGGCCAAGCTTGCCGGCAAGGTCGCCGAGATGTCGGTCGGCGACGGTTTCAAGCCGGGTGTCGTGATCGGGCCGCTGATCGACGAGCAAGGCCTTGCCAAGGTGGAAGATCATGTCAGCGACGCGCTTGCCAAGGGCGCCAAGGTGCTGACCGGCGGCAAGCGCATCGACGGCGCCGGCACCTTCTTCACGCCGACGGTGCTGACAGGCGTTGCACGCGGCATGAAGGTGGCGCGCGAGGAGACCTTCGGGCCGGTGGCGCCGCTCTTTCGCTTCGACACGGTCGAGGATGTCATTCAACAGGCCAACGACACGGAGTTCGGCCTCGCCGCCTACTTCTACGCCGGCGATCTGAAGAAGGTCTGGCGGGTGGCGGAAGCGCTGGAATACGGCATGATCGGCATCAATACCGGCCTGATGTCATCCGAGACGGCACCCTTCGGCGGCATCAAGCAATCCGGTCTCGGCCGCGAAGGCTCGCGGCACGGCGCCAACGACTATCTGGAAATGAAATATCTCTGCATCGGCGGCGTTTGATTCACCATCCTAGTGAGAAGGGCACGCGGCATTCAGCCGCGTGTCGTCAATAATGCGGCGGGCGGGTGATCGCTGGCGCGTCCAACGACTGCTCCTCCAGCGACAGGAAGCGTTCGGTCAGCCGGTCGAGCTTGGTGCGCATCTGCTCGACCGTTTTCCATTGCTCGGCGAGCTGATCGGAAAGCTCTTCGATCGTCTTTGCCTGGTAGGCCAGCATTTCTTCCAGCCGGGTGATGCGGTTCGTCTCGTCGGACATGAGAGCCTTTCCGGGTTAGATTGCAGCATTCTGCCGGAGCAGATTTTCGTCAGGGCAAAGGCGATTGGCGAAGGGCATACCTCTTGGTACGTCCGAGCCGATCGCCTTTGCCCTGGCGAAAAGATGCCCGGCCCTTCGGGTTGGCTGAAACGGGCCGCCTGCTCGACCGGCCGGCTTGGCCGTAGAACCGGGCTACGACGCGCGCCGGCCGGTCGACCATCCGACTCCGTTTGAGCCAACAGAATGCTACAATCTAACCCGGAAAGGCTCTACATCCTCCTTTGCCGAAACCGGCAGAACAGATGGTTCTGCAAAGCGGAAATAGGTCGCCTCGTCAATGCTTTCCATGCCCGGCGCGGCCATGCGCAAAACTGTACCGTTTGGTTACTAAAAGACCTTGCCGTGCCTGATGTTGTGGGGTAGGCCGTTATCCATCAGGGAGGAATACTGATGGATGCAGGAAACGGCTTTCTTCATCCGGACCGGCTTTTTCCGGCTGATCCGGCAACACGGACCATCGCGCGCGACCTCTACGAGACGGTGCGCAATCTTCCGATCGTCAGTCCGCACGGGCATACCGAACCCTCCTGGTTCGCCGACGACAAGCCCTTTGAAGACGCGGCCTCGCTGCTGGTCATTCCCGATCACTATCTCTTCCGCATGCTGCACAGCGTCGGCGTCACATTGGACGAGCTCGGCGTGCCGCGGCTCGACGGCAAGCCGGTGGCAACGGGACGGGCGATCTGGCGGACTTTTGCCGCACACTACCGCCTTTTCCGCGGGACGCCTTCGAGCCTCTGGGTCGACCACGCCATGTCGGCCGTGCTCGGCTGCACCGAGCCGCTGACATCAGACAATGCCGATGCGCTCTACGATCATATCAATGCCCAGCTTGCCCTTCCGGAATTCCGCCCGCGGGCGCTGCATCAGCGATTCGGCATCGAAACGATCGCGACGACGGATGGAGCGCTCGATCCTCTGGCGCATCACCAGAAGATGGCGGCCGACGGCTGGATCGGCAACGTGCGCACCACCTACAGGCCGGACAGCGTCACCGATCCCGATGCCGTCGGCTTCCGCGACAATCTCATCAAGTTCGGAGAGATCACCGGCACTGAGGTAACACGCTGGGACGGTCTTATCGAGGCGCATCGGCGCCGGCGCGCCTATTTCCGCCAGTTCGGCGCCACCGCGACCGATCACGGCGTGCCCACCGCTTTCACTGCCGACCTGCCGCTTGCGGAAAAACAGGCGCTGCTCGAGAAGGCGCTGAAGGGGCCGCTTTCGGCCGAGGAGGCCGAGTTCTTTCGTGGCCAGATGATGACCGAGATGGCCGGGCTTTCGGCCGAAGACGGCATGGTGATGCAGATCCATGCCGGCTCCAGGCGCAATACCGACCGCGGGCTTTTCTCGACCCGCGGCCCCAATATGGGCGCCGATATCCCGACAAGCACGGACTGGGTCGGCGGCTTGAATGCCCTGCTATCAAAATATGGCCACGCACCGGGTTTGCGTGTGCTGCTCTTCACGCTCGACGAGACGACCTATGCACGCGAGCTGGCGCCGATGGCTGGCCATTGGCCCTGCCTGATGATCGGCCCGCCCTGGTGGTTCCACGACAGCCCGCTCGGCATCCGCCGTTACCTCGACCAGGTTGTGGAGACGGCGGGTTTTGCCAATATGGCGGGTTTCAACGACGATACGCGGGCGCTGCTATCGATCCCGGCGCGTCATGACGTCTGGCGCCGCGAAGTCTGCCGCTTCCTTGCCCAGCTCGCCGCCGAGCACCGGATTTCCAAGCGGGAAGCCGAGATCATCGCAGGCGAGCTCTCCTATGGCAATGCAAAGAAGGCCTACAAGCTGTGAGCGACAGACTACAAAACCTGACCGGCCTCGCGCCGACGGCGAAACTTCCCGCCTATGACAGGAATGCGCTGAAGGCCGGCATCCTGCATCTCGGCCCGGGCGCCTTCTTCCGCGCCCATTTCGCGCCCTTCACGGACGGCGCGCTCGCAGCCGCAGGCGGCGACTGGGGCATCGAGGTGGCAAGCCTGCGCACGCCCGATGTCGCCGACAATCTGAGCGCCCAGAACGGGCTCTATACAACGTTGATCCGCGATACCTCAGGCACGACGGCTGAGGTGGTCGGCTCGATCCTGAAGGCACATGTGGCGCCGCGCGATCCGGCTGGCCTGCTGGCGCGGCTCGAAGATCCCGCTATCCGCATCGTCAGCATGACGGTGACGGAAAAGGCCTATGGTTTCGATCCGGCAACCGGCGGCCTCGACCTGAAGCACCCCGATATCTTCGCCGATCTCGCCAGCCGGCATGCGCCGCGCGGCGTCATCGGCTACCTCGTCGAAGGCCTTGCGCGCCGCCGGCAGAAGGGGATCGCACCCTTTACGCCGCTGAGCTGCGACAACCTGCCGAGCAACGGCGCGGTTCTAAAACGCCTCGTGCTCGAATTCACCTCCCGCATCGACCCCGACCTGCATCGCTGGATCGAAGCGAATGTGCCCTTCCCGTCGACGATGGTCGACCGCATCACACCGGCCAGCACCGAGGCGACCTATGCCGATGCCGAACGGCTGACGGGCCGCACGGATATGGCGGCGATCGAGACCGAACCCTTTACGCAATGGGTCATCGAAGACCATTTCGCCAATGGCCGGCCGGCCTGGGAAAAGGTACGCGGCGCACTGATGGTCGAGGAGGTCTCCTCCTACGAGAAGATGAAGCTACGGATGCTGAACGGCGCGCATTCGCTGCTTGCCTATCTCGGTTATATCGGCGGCTATGAATTCATCCGCGACGTGATGGATGATGCAGCTCTGGCAGCACTTGCCTACCGCCACATGCATGCGGCCGCCAGAACGCTCGACGCTGTGCCCGGCATCGATCTCGATGCCTACGCCAATGAATTGATAGCGCGCTTTGCAAACAAGGCGATCGCACATCGCACCTATCAGATCGCCATGGACGGCACGCAGAAACTGCCGCAGCGGCTGCTGGAACCGGCAAGCGAGGCGCTGGCGCATGGCGACAGGGCAGAGACCTATGCAATCGCCGTTGCGGCATGGATGCGCTATGCGATCGGCGAGCATGGCAACGGCGAACGCTTCGAGCTGCGCGATCCCCGCGCCGCCGAAATCGCCGCCCTCATCGCCGAAGTCCCGCGCACCGGCCTTGCGATCTCGGCGGCTCTCTTTACCCTTCCCGGACTTTTCCCGGCGGCTTTGACAGGCCACCGGGCCTGGACGCAGGATGTGGCTGACAAGCTGGAGATCCTGATCCAGGATGACCGGTTGCCGCTGTTTTGAGATTTGGAACTTGCTGGCGAAAGAGAGGGTGTGCCATGCGGTACCCCCCACAAGGGGGGAGATCGGATGGGCGAGATGGCTTCCCCAAACAATGAAGGTAGGACGATTCCCAATACGGTAGAGAGGAAACGATGATCCAACCTCCTGCCGATCTCCCCACCTGTGGGGGAGATGCCCGGCAGGGCAGAGGGGGGTACCACACGGCACGCCCTCTCCCGGGTCACCTGTGTTGTCAGGCCCTCACCCGCGCCATATCGGGATCGTAGAGCGGCGACAGCGATACCTTGCAGGGGATGCGTTCCCGCGCGACATCAAGCTCATAGGTGCCGGAGAGGACGAAATCTTCCGTCACGCCGTCGGGATTGCGGACGTAGCCGTAACCGATCGGCTTGCCCAGCGTATAACCGAAGCCGCCGCTCGACAGCCAGCCGACGCGCTTGCCGTTGCGATAGATCGTTTCACGGCCGAGCAAGACGGCATCGGCATCCTCCGGAATGAAGCAGGCGAGGCGTTTCTTCACCCCACCCGAAAGCTGCTGGTCGATCGCCTCACGGCCGCGGAACGGAATATTCTTCCGCATCTTCACCGCCCAGCCGAGACCGGCTTCAACAGGCGTATGGTCGGGACCGATATCCGACCCCCAGGCGCGATAACCTTTTTCCAGGCGGCAGCTCTCAATGGCGCGGTAGCCGGCATTGACGAGGCCGAGCTCGCCGCCTGATGCCATCAGCACGTCGTAGACCGTGGTCGCATATTCAATGGGAATATGCAGTTCGTAGCCGAGTTCGCCGACATAGGTGATGCGCAGCGCCCGCACGGGGCAGCCTGCAATGCCGATGGTCCTGACCTTGCCGAAGGGGAAGGCCGCATTCGAGACGTCGCTGCCCGTCACCTTTTCCAGCACGGCGCGGGAATTCGGACCCATCAGCGACAGCACGGAATAGGCGGAGGTGACGTCGACCAACTCGGCATGCATCTCCGCCGGTATATTGCGTGCGATCCAGTCGAAGTCATGGGTGGCGAAACCGGTACCGGTGACGATGTAATATTCGTTCTCGGCGATGCGGGCGACCGTCACATCACATTCGATGCCGCCCTTGTCGTTGAGCATCTGTGTGTAAACGAGCGATCCCACAGGCCTTGCGACATCGTTGGAGGCGATCCAGGACAAGGCTGCCTCGGCATCCCCGCCCTTCAGCACGAATTTGGCAAAGGACGTCTGGTCGAAGATGACGGCCGCTTCGCGCACCGCCTTGTGTTCGCGGCCAACGGCGTCGAACCAGTTCTGGCGGCCGTAGCTGTAGATATCCTTCGGCTCCTCGTTGGCGAAGAGATCGGCAAACCAGTTCGGTCGTTCCCAGCCGAGCTTTTCGCCGAAACAGGCGCCCTGCGCCTTCAGCCGGTCATAGAGCGGCGATTTGCGGCAAGGGCGGCCGCTCGAATGTTCCTCGAACGGCCAGGCCATGGCGTAATGCTTGCCATAGGCTTCGAGCGTGCGTGTCCGCACCCAGTCGGTATCGAAATGCGGACGGCCGAAACGGCGGATATCGACCGGCCAGAGATCATAGGGCGGCTCGCCCTTCGTCACCCATTCGGCCAGCGCCATGCCGGCTCCGCCGGCCGAAGCGATGCCGAAGGCGTTGAAACCGGCGCCGACGAAGAAATTCCTCAGCTCCGGCGCCTCGCCGAGAATGAAGTTGCCGTCGGGCGTGAAGCTTTCCGGGCCGTTCAGCAGCTGCTTGACGCCAACATTTTCCAGCGCCGGAACGCGGCCGAGCGCCTGTTCCATGATCTGTTCGAAATGGTCGAAATTGCTGTCCAGCAGCGTGTAGTGGAAACCATCGGGGATACCGTCTTTCGCCCAGGGAATGGGATTCGGCTCGTAGCCGCCCATGACGATGCCGCCGACCTCTTCCTTGTAATAGGTCAGCCGATCGGGATCGCGCAGCGTCGGCAGATTGGAGGGCACGCCGAAGGATTCGGTGATGATGTATTGGTGCTCGACGGAGACCAGCGGCACGTTGACGCCGAAGCGGGCGGCAAAGGCGCGCGTCCATTGGCCGGCGCAGACGACGACGCGCTCGCATTCGATGCGCCCTCGCGCCGTGATGACGGCGCGGATCTTCCCCTTGTCGATTTCAAGGTCGATGACCTCGGTATCCTCGAAGATCGAAACGCCCGACATGCGGGCGCCTTTCGCCAGCGCCTGGGTAATGTCGGAGGGATTGGCCTGGCCATCGGTCGGGAGGAAGGCGGCGCCGACGAGATCGTCAACCGTCATCAGCGGCCAGAGATCGAAGGCTTCCTGCGGGGTCAGCAATTGCATTTCGAGGCCGAAGGACTGGGCGGCGGTCGCTTGGCGCCGGACCTCGGTCCAGCGTTCCTCGTTGCAGGCAAGGCGCAGGCCGCCATTCATCTTCCAGCCGGTGCTGAGGCCAGTTTCCTCTTCCAGCCGCTTGTAGAGATCGACGGAATAGCCGAGAAGCTGGGTGATGTTGGCGCTGGTGCGCAGCTGGCCGACGAGGCCGGCGGCATGGAAGGTGGTGCCCGAGGTAAGCTTCTTGCGCTCCAGCAGCACGGTATCGGTCCAGCCGAGCTTGCCGAGATGATAGGCTGTCGAGCAGCCGATGATGCCGCCGCCGATGACCACGGCTTTCGCCGTCTTCGGTAATTCCTTCGTCATTTATCGGTCCTGTTCAAAGGCGTGATAGGCGCGTTCGAAGCGCGCGAGATTTTCGGCCGTGTAGCCGGCGTAATCGAAATCGATGCTGGAATGAATTTCCGAAATCATGCTCCAGAGCGTCTCGCGCAGCAGCGAGGCACATTTCATCGCGGCATAGCGCGTGGCGAGATCATCGGTCAGTGGCCGGTCGAAATAGGTCTCCAGCATCGTGCGCTCGGCCGCTTGCGAGAGTTCATTGTTGGAGGCCAATCCGCCAAGATCGAAAAGCGGCGTGTTGAAACCGGCATAGTCCCAGTCGATCAGCCAGAGCCTCTTGCCGTCATCGAGAAAGTTGGCGGCCAGCAGGTCGTTGTGGCCGAAGGCGATCTCGAAAGGTCCTGCCGCCTCTTCCAGCGTCCCTGCTCGGCCAACGAGCCCCGGCAGCAGAGGAAGATAGGCGCTTTCAGACGCCTTCAGATTGGCGGCGTAATCGCGGATGACGTGGAAGACCCAGAAGATCATCGCCTGGCCGCGGAAATGCCGGGCAATGTCGCGGTGGCAGGCACGCACCAGCGGCACGACCCGGGCCAGCGTTTCCGGCGTCCTGATATCCTGCGGCGAAAGCGCTCGCGCCTCGATATATTCGAGCACCAGCACGCCCGGCGAATGATGGATGACGGCAGGTGAAATGCCGGCGGCATGCGCCGCACAGCTTGCAGCAAGCTCGTTCTGCCTGTTGATGTGATGGATCGGGATATCGGTGCCGAGTCTCACCACGCAACGCGCGACGGCATCGCTGACCAGATAGTTCCGATTGGTGATGCCGCCTGCTAGCGGCGAAATGTCGATCGGGCCCTGCCAGATGCCAAGCGCATGAATCCTATCTTCAGGCGTCATGCTATCCCCCTTGCCCATCTGGAAATGATGGGGCAGAGGGGGATCGGCTGTCAAGCAGCGGGATTAGATCGTCTTGCCGGCGGCATCGAAGACGTGGCAGCGGGCCGGATCAAAGAAGGTCTTAACATTGGCGCCGCGCTCCACCTTCTGCTGGCCGTCGAGCGCAACGGTCAGGAGCTGGTTATCCGGCGTCGTGGTGTAGAGCATGGTGGCGCCGCCGAGATTTTCGACGAGATCGACGTTGACGGTCGAGAGCGTGATTGCGCCTTCGGCCAGCGAAAGATGCTCGGGACGGATACCGAAGGTGACCTCCTGTCCCGCCTCGCCTCTCAGCCGGCGCGGCAGGCGGACAGAATTGCCGCAGACATGGATGCTGGTTTCGGTCTCGCCGACCTGCTCGATGCGCGCCTTCAGGAAATTCATCTTCGGGCTGCCGATGAAGCCGGCGACGAAGCGGTTGGCCGGGTTGTTGTAAAGATCGAGCGGCGCGCCGACCTGCTCGATGCGGCCCGAATTCAGCACCACGATCTTGTCCGCCATCGTCATGGCTTCGACCTGGTCATGGGTGACATAGATCATCGTATTGCCAAGGCTGCGGTGCAGGCGGGAGATCTCGACGCGCATCTGCACGCGCAGTTCGGCATCGAGGTTCGACAGCGGCTCGTCGAACAGGAAGATCCGCGGCTCGCGCACGATGGCCCGGCCGATGGCGACACGCTGGCGCTGGCCGCCGGAGAGCGCCTTCGGCTTGCGCTCCAACAGCTTCTCGATCTGCAGGATCTCGGCGGCGCGCTTCACCTTCGGCTGGATCTCGGCCTTCTTGTAACCGGCCGTCTCCAGGCCGAAGGCGAGGTTCTTGTAGACCGACATATGCGGATAGAGCGCATAGGACTGGAAAACCATGGCGATGCCGCGCTTGGCCGGCGCCACCTCGTTCATGCGCTCGCTGTCGAGCAGCAGCGCGCCGCCCGAAATCTCCTCGAGGCCGGCAATCATGCGCAGAAGGGTCGATTTTCCGCAGCCGGAGGGGCCGACGAAAACGACGAATTCGCCGGGATCGATCGTCAGGTCGATGCCATGGATCACATCCATCGCGCCGTAGCGCTTCTCGACCTTCTGAAGAACGACACTGGTTGCCATCTTCTCAAAACCCTCTCGTTTTATTTATCGGTTACTTCGTTCTTGCGCGCCAATCGGCGTATTTCGGACTATCGGGACCGACCGGCAGCGGCACGTCGGCGCCGCTGTCGGAAGACTGGTAGATGGCGGTGACGAGTTCCAGCGCGCGGCGCGCGTCCCGGGTCGTTACCGGCAGCGGCGCATGGCCGCTCAAAAAGGCATGGAACTGGCCCATTTGCGTGGTGAAACGTGGCGCGACCGGCTGCCAGTCGCCAACCACTTTGTCGATCTGCGCCCGCACGTCGTCATTCGCGGCGATGATCTTCCAGGGATCCTTGCCGGGCGTATAGGGCTCGTGGCTGCTCTCGAAAGTGACATTCTCGAAGTGCAGCCTGAGCCGGCTCAACTGTTCCTGCGAACCAAGCGTGCAGGACAGCGAGACAAAGGCGCCGCTTTCCATCAGCAGGCTGGCGGAGGCACAATCCTCGACCTCGATATCGTTGACGCGGGTGGCGACGCGGCCGAAGACCCTTGCCGCCGGACCCATCAGATGCATCAGCATGTCGTGCAGGTGCAGCGCGTGGGTGACGAGAACGCCGCCGAGTTCCGTCGCCCATTTGCCGCGCCAAGGAACGGCGTAATATTCCGGCTTGCGCAGCCAGAAGGTTTCGACCGAAGCGGTATAGGGCTTGCCGGCGATACCGGCGTCGATGATCCGTTTGGCCTTCTGAATGCCGTCGCCGTAACGGTACTGGAAGATCGGCATCAGCACGCCCTTGGCGGTCTTTTCTGCTGCCATGATGGTATCGACGGCCGCAAGCGAGCCCGTCAGCGGCTTTTCGCAGACGACATGTTTACCGGCGGCAAGTGCTGCGACCACCTGTTCCAGATGAATGCCGGGAGGGGTGCAGATATCGATGATGTCGATCGTGTCGTCAGCCAGCAGTTCTGCAAAAGAAGTGGTGCGCCGTTCGATGCCGAACTCGTCGCCGACCGCTGCCATGCGCTGCTCGTTCAGGTCGCAAATCGCCACGACCTTGAACTTGTCGGAATGCGGCAGGTAACCCTCGACGATATGGGAGCGGCCGATACCGCAGCCAACGATCGCGACCGTCCTGATGCTCATGTCGCTCTTTCCCGTCATCGCCATCAACGCTTCATGCCCGTCGTGGCGATGCCCTCGATCAGCAGGCGTTGGAAGAACAGGAAGAAGAAGAACACCGGCACGAGCGTCAGGGTCGACATGGCGAACAAACCGCCCCAATCCGATGCGCTAGTGGAATCCACGAAGGTGCGCAGGCCGAGCTGGATCGTATAGGTGTTCATATCGTTCAGGTAGATCAGCGGGCCGAAGAAATCGTCCCAAGTCCAGATGAAGGAGAAGATGGCGGCCGTCGCCAGCACCGGCAGCGACAGCGGCAGCATGATCTTCCAGTAGATGCGCCAGGCGCTGCAGCCATCCATCATCGCCGCCTCGTCGAGTTCGCGCGGGATGCCGCGGAAGAACTGCACCATCAGGAAGATGAAGAAGGCATCGCTTGCCAGGAACTTCGGCACCACAAGCGGCAGGATGGTGTTGACCCAGCCGAGATCGAGAAAGAGCACATATTGCGGGATCAGCGTCACGTGATAGGGGATCATCAACGTGCCGAGCATGATCGCGAACCAGAAATTCCGGCCGGCAAAACGCAGCCGCGCAAAGGCGAAAGCCGTCAGCGAACAGGCGATGACATTGCCGGTCACCACCAGCAGCGAGATGACGAGCGAATTCCAGAAGAACCGGCCGAAGCTGATATCGAGGCCATTCCAGCCGCGGACATAGGAGGAGAGATCGATCGACGACGGGATGAGCGAGGTCGACGAGAAGATCTCGTTTTCCGGCCTGACCGATGCCGAAACCATCCACAACAGCGGATAAAGCATGAGAAGCGAAGCGGCGATCAGCAGCGCATGGATGATGAGCGACGCCGGCAGGCTGCGTTTGGTGATATCAGATGGCGGCCTGGCAGCAGTGACGGAAGCGGTCATCTCAGTCATCGTAGTGCACCCAGTAACGCGAGGTCAGGAAGGAGAAGGCGGTGAAGATCGCGATGATCACCACCAGGATCCAGGCGAGCGCCGAGGCGTAGCCCATGCGGAAATTGCCGAAGGCTTCCTGATAGAGGTAGAGCGTGTAGAAGAGCGTCGAGTTGATCGGACCGCCGGTTCCGCCTGATATGATGAAGGCCGGCGTGAAGGCCTTGAAGGCTTCGATCGTCTGGACGACGGCATTGAAGAAGATCACCGGCGTCAGAAGCGGCAGGGTGATCTTGTAGAATTGCCGGAACTTGGAGGCGCCGTCGAGGCTGGCCGCCTCATACATATCCTGCGGGATCTGTCGCAGGCCGGCCAGGAAAATAATCATCGGCGAGCCGAACTGCCAGACGGACAGAGCCACCAGCGTATAGATCGAATAGCTCGGATGCGAGATCCAGCTCGGACCTTCGATGCCGAAATGCGAGAGCGCGGCATTGACGAGGCCATCGCTGGCGAAAAGCTGACGCCAGAGCACGGCAATCGCCACGCTGCCGCCCAGCAATGACGGCAGATAGAAGATGGCACGGTAGATCGGCAACCCGCGCAGGCCGCGATTCAGCGCCATGGCGACCAGCAATGCGAAGGTCAGCTTGAACGGCACCGAGAAGACGACATAGGTTAAAGTGACGTGCATGGCGGCCGAAAATTTCGGATCCGCCGTGGCGATGCGCACGTAATTCGCCATTCCCACCCACCGCGGCGACTGGAGCATGTCGAAGTCGGTGAAGGAGAGGTAAAGCGACATCAGGGCCGGCCCGAGCGTCAACCCGAAAAAGCCGACGAGCCATGGCAGAAGGAAGAGATAACCGGGAGCATTGGCATTCCAAAGGCGCCGGAAGCGTCCTTCGGCCACGGCCCCCTGATATCTTTCCACATTGATGGCCCCTGCGGGCGTGCGCATCGCATTGCTCATACGGGATCAGCCTCGAGCGAGAATCTGCGTAATTTCGGTGACAAGCTGCTTACCGCCATCCGAAGGAGTCAGCTGTCCGAAGGCTACCTGTTCGGCGATGTTGCGCAGAATGAGCTGGCCTTCGCCTGCGCCGGTTGGCGGCGGGGGCGGCAGTGGGCCGGCAAGATCACCGAGGCCGGCGACATAGTCGAGCGGAACTTTGCCGGTTTCGTCGAGCTTGGTGGCGACGACATCGCGCATTGCCTTCGATTCCGGAATGCCGCGCTCGACGTCGAGGATCACCGCGGCATCCGGATTCTTGACGAAGAAGTTGACGTAGTCGACCGCCAGATCCATCACCTTCGACTGCGCCGAGACGGAGAAGAACATCGATGGCTTCCGGTAATGACCGCCCTTTGAGTCCGGCGTGATGCGCATGTAGTTGGTCAGGGCCAACTTATCCTTGACCATGGCTTGATAGCCTACGAACTGGTTGCTGTGTGCGTAGTCGCAAGCAGCCTTGCCTACGGTGAGGGGGCTGGTATCGATCGTATCCTTGTATAGGGCCTGGATATCAGGGGTGACGCAAGCGCCGGCTTCGCGGAACTTAGCCCACATATCGAACCATTCAGAAGCTTCCTCAGGACCGAAAGCGATCTTCGAGTCCGCCGTATAGAGCGCCTTGCCGCGTTGGCGGAGGTAGTTTTCAAGGGCCGGTTCGACACCGCTGCCGTCGGCAAAACCGAAGTAACCCTTGCGTTTACCGGCCTTGGTCATCTCAGCACCGATCTTGCCGAATTCTTCCCAGGTCGTCTTCTGCGTCGGCATATCGATGCCGGCTTCCTTGAAGGCCGCGGCGTTCACCACGGTTGCGGCCGAGTTGGCGCCGAGACTGACACCATACAAATGGCCATCGACCTTGCCGCCTTCGATCTGCGCAGGATCGAAATCCTCGAGCTGCAGCTTCGACGGCATATAGGATTCCAGAGGGGCAAGGGCGCCGCGCCGGGCATATTCGACAATATAGCGGTAGTCCATCTGGATGATGTCGGGGGCGTTGCGGCCGGCGACCTGAGTCGCAAGTCGTGGCCAATAATCGGCCCATCCGAGAAACTCACCGTTGATGGTGGTGCCGGCATTTTTCGCCTTGTAAAGTTCCGAGACCTTATTGGTGCGATCCGCGCGCGGCTGCGAGCCCCACCACAGGAGACGCAGGCGCGTTTCCTGTGCCAAAGCGCTGGTTCCCAACGCCGAGAGCGAAAGAAGCGTCGCTCCTCCCGCAACGAAATTACGTCTGCTTACACGTAGGCTCATTTTTTCCTCCTCCAAAGGGAAGCGCCTCCACACGCTTCCGAAACCTAGTTACCCTTGCATAAATAACTAATTGGTTACAAGCTACGGGCAAAGCGGCGAGCGTGTCAAGCGGTGTCGCTCGCGGGGCTTTCAAATTCGGTTTTTACAATTTCGCACCGAAGGCTTATGAGCGCAACATATGAAGGCGGAGGCGGAGAAATGAACGACAGCGGCGAGAACGGGGACAAGAAAAGGTCTCGGCGCCCACCCGCGGAACGGACGACCCAACGCGATCCGGAGCGGACGCGCGCCGCTATCCTTGACGCGGCAACCCGGGAATTTGCCGAAAACGGCATGGGCGGAGCTCGTGTCGACGCCATTGCAGAGCGCGCCGGCACCAACAAGCGGATGCTCTATCATTATTTCGGAGACAAGGAGCAGCTCTACCTCAAAGTGCTCGAAGAGGCTTATGTCGGCATCCGCACCGCCGAACGCGCGCTGCATATCGGCGACCGCAGCCCCGAGGAAGGCATTGGCGAACTGGCGCTCTTCACATGGCGTTACTTTCTGCAGCACCCGGAATTCCTCAGCCTGCTCGGCACGGAAAATCTGCATCGCGCCCGCTGGCTGCGCCAGTCCGTCCGGCTCAAGGAATTGCATTCGCATCTGATCGGCGAGCTTTCCGACGTGCTCGAGCGGGGAAAGAAGCAGGGGGTCTTCATCGAGACCGCCGATCCCCTGCATGTCTACCTGACGATCGCCTCGCTCGGTTATTTCTACCTGTCCAACCAGTACACGCTTTCGACGATCTTCGGCCGCGACCTGATCGAGCCGACCCATCTCAATGCCTGGGAAAGACATATCGTCCACGTCACGCTCGCCTCGATCAAGCGCTGAATTTCTAAAATCGGATTTGACTATTGACAGCCGCGCCGCTCTTCTGCCATCAAGTAACTGTTTAGTTACCGGCTCGGGAGGACCGGACGAGGATGCCCGCTCCCGCCGCAAAAATTTGCTGGGAGGAAAAAATGGCACGCTTGGGGATCATCTTGCACGGCGTCACGGGCCGCATGGGTTACAATCAACACCTGGTGCGCTCGATTCTCGCCTTCCGCGACCAAGGCGGCATCGCGCTGAAATCGGGTGAGAAACTCGAGATCGACCCGATCATCGTCGGCCGCAACGGCGCCAAGATGGAAGAGCTGGCGAAGAAGCATAACATCAAGCGCTGGTCGACCGATCTGGATGCCGCGCTCGCCAATCCCGACGACACGATCTTCTTCGACGCTGGCACGACGCTGATGCGCGCCGAACTTCTGTCCAAGGCGCTCGATGCCGGCAAGCATGTCTATTGCGAGAAGCCGATTTCCGACGATCTGCAGGTGGCACTCGAACTTGCCCGCAAGGCGCGCGGCTCCGGCCTCAAGCATGGCGTCGTGCAGGACAAACTCTTCCTGCCCGGCCTGCGTAAGCTGGCGCTGCTCAGGGATTCCGGCTTCTTCGGCAAGATCCTCTCGGTGCGCGGCGAATTCGGCTACTGGGTTTTCGAAGGCGATTGGGGCGTGCCCGCGCAGCGCCCGTCCTGGAACTACCGCAAGGGCGACGGCGGCGGCATCATCCTCGACATGCTCTGCCACTGGCGCTACGTGCTCGACAATCTGTTCGGGGAGGTCAAGGCTGTCTCCTGCCTCGGCGCCACTCATATCGGCCGGCGCATCGACGAGCAGGGCGAGCCCTATGATTGCGACACCGACGATGCGGCCTATGCGACCTTCGAGCTCGAAGGCGGCGCTATCGCGCAGATCAATTCCTCCTGGGCCGTTCGCGTCCGCCGCGACGACCTCGTCACCTTCCAGGTCGACGGCACACATGGTTCGGCCGTCGCCGGCCTGACGAAATGCTGGAGCCAGCACCGCGTCAACACGCCGAAGCCGGTGTGGAACCCGGACCAACCGCAGACGATCGACTTCTACAAGACCTGGGACGAGGTTCCGGACACGCAGGCCTTCGACAACGGCTTCAAGGCGCAGTGGGAAATGTTCATCCGCCATGTCGTCGAAGATGCGCCGTGGCCCTATGGCCTGGAAGCCGGCGCCAAGGGTGTGCAGCTTGCCGAACTCGGCCTGAAATCCTGGGTCGAGCGCCGCTGGCTCGACGTTCCCGCACTGGAGTTCTGAGCCGTGACGACGATCAATCTCCCTCTCGACGGCAAGATCGTTCCCTACACGCTGACCGGCACGCCGATCGCGCTCGCCAAGCGCGACGCCAAGGCCTTTCCGCGCATGGCCTTTGCCGCCGCCCATGTCGTCGCCGATCCGCTCGCCGACAACGATCCCTGGCTGACGCCGGCGATCGATTGGGAGCGCACCCTCGCCTTCCGCCACCGCCTCTGGGATCTCGGCCTCGGCGTTGCCGAAGCGATGGATACGGCGCAGCGCGGCATGGGGCTCGGCTGGCCGGAAGCGCGCGACCTCATCCGCCGGGCGCTCAGTGAGGCGGCCGGCCGCAAGGACGCGCTGATCGCCTGCGGTGCCGGCACCGACCATCTGACGCCGGGACCCGACGTCACCGTCGACACGATCCTCAGGGCCTATGAGGAGCAGATCGAAACGGTGGAGGCGGCCGGCGGCCGCATTATCCTGATGGCGAGCCGGGCGCTTGCCGCCGCCGCCAAGGGGCCGGACGACTATATCCGCGTCTATGACCGGATCCTTCGCCAGGTCAAGGAACCCGTCATCATCCATTGGCTCGGCGAAATGTTCGATCCAGCGCTTGAGGGTTATTGGGGCAACAGTGATCATATCGAGGCCATGTCCACCTGCCTCGAGGTGATCGAGGCCCATGCCGACAAGGTCGACGGCATCAAGATCTCGCTGCTTTCCAAGGAGAAGGAAGTGGCGATGCGCCGCCGGTTGCCGAAAGGCGTGCGCATGTATACCGGCGATGATTTCAACTATGCCGAACTGATCGCCGGCGATGAAGAGGGCCATTCCGACGCGCTGCTCGGCATCTTCGATGCGATCGCTCCGGCTGCCTCGGCAGCCCTCGAAGCGCTCGGCCGCAAGAGCAACCATGAATTCTTCGATCTGCTGGAGCCGACCGTGCCGCTGTCGCGCCACATCTTCAAGGCGCCGACCCGCTTCTACAAGACCGGCGTCGTCTTCCTCGCCTATCTCAACGGCCTGCAGGATCATTTCGTCATGGTCGGCGGCCAGCAGAGCACCCGCTCGCTGACGCATCTGGCCGAACTCTTCCGCCTGGCCGACAAGGCCCAGATTCTCGCCGATCCGGAACTCGCAACGACGCGCATGAAACAGGTGCTTGCCGTCCACGGCGTCAACTGAAGCACGGGCTGCTGCATAATTTTGCCCTTAAGTCGGAACCGATTTGAGGACAAAATTATGCAGCAATTCAAAGTGCTACAGCGTCCTTTGCGCATCTGAAGAGACGCGCGGCGCTGTAGTGATGGGAGGAGAATGACATGCACGTCGAAGGACTTTCGATCAACCTGGCGACGATCCGCGAGCAATGCGGCTTTGCCGAGGCCGTCGATATCTGCCTGAAACACGGCATCACCGCGATCGCCCCCTGGCGCGACCAGGTCGCCAAGGTCGGTCTCGACGAGGCGGTGCGGATCGTCAAATCGAACGGCATCAAGCTGACCGGGCTTTGCCGCGGCGGTTTCTTCCCGGCGGCAAACGATGCCGACTGGCAGAAAAATCTCGACGACAACAGGCGCGCCATCGACGAGGCGGCCGCATTGTCGGCCGACTGCCTCGTGCTCGTCGTTGGCGGCCTGCCTGATAGTTCGAAGGATATCGTCGCGGCTCGCCAGATGGTGTTCGACGGCATTGCCGCCGTTTTGCCGCATGCCCAGGCTGCCGGCGTGAAGCTCGCCATCGAACCGCTGCATCCAATGTATGCCGCCGACCGTGCCTGCGTGAACACGCTCGGTCAGGCGCTCGACATGTGTGAACAGCTCGGGGAGGATGTCGGCGTTGCGGTCGATGTCTATCATGTCTGGTGGGATCCCGATCTTGCCAATCAGATCGCCCGCGCCGGCCGCATGAAACGCATCTTTGCCCATCACATCTGCGACTGGCTGGTGCCGACAAAGGACATGCTGCTCGACCGCGGCATGATGGGCGATGGTGTGATCGACCTCAAAGGCATAAGACGGATGGTGGAGGCCGCCGGTTTCTTCGGCGCGCAGGAGGTGGAGATCTTTTCGGCCGAAAACTGGTGGAAACGCCCGGCCGACGAAGTGATCGCCACCTGCGTCGAGCGCTTCAGGAGCTGCTGCCAGGCCTGATTTCAGTATTTGTTTCATCACGCATGAAAGGAGGATCATCCGATGGAAAAACGTCGTTTTGCCCTGATCGGCACGGGAAACCGCGGCACCACCATGTGGGGCAAGGATCTGCTTGCCGGCTGGCGCGAACATGTCGACCTGACCGCGATCGTCGAGAAGAATTCGCTGCGCGGCGAGCGCGCCCGCAACATGATCGGCAGCAATGCGCCGCTCTATGAAGACATCGATTCTATGCTTGCCGAGCAGAAGCCGGATCTCGTCATCGTCTGTACGCCCGACCATACGCATGACGATATCGTCGTGCGGGCGCTGGAGTCCGGTATCGACGTCATTACCGAAAAGCCAATGACGACCTCGGTCGAAAAAATTCGCCGGATTCTGGATGCCGAAAAGCGCACTGGTCGCCGGGTCGACGTGTCCTTCAACTATCGCTATGCGCCGACGGCTGCGAAGATCAAGGAATTGCTGAATGCCGGCGAGATCGGCCGGGTCACCTCGGTCGATTTTCACTGGTATCTGAACACCAAGCACGGTGCCGACTACTTCCGCCGCTGGCATGCCTATACGGAAAATTCCGGCAGCCTGTTCGTCCACAAGGCGACGCATCACTTCGATCTGCTGAACTGGTATCTCGACAGCGATCCCGAAGCCGTTACCTCCTTCGCCGACCTGCAGAATTACGGCCGCAAGGGCCCGTTCCGCGGCCCGCGCTGCAAACTCTGTCCGCATGCGCATGAATGCGACTACTATCTCGATCTCGAGGCTGATCCCTTTCTCGATTCACTCTACGAGGATCCCTCGAAGATCGACGGCTACTTCCGAGACGGCTGCGTCTTCCGCGAGGACATCGACATTCCCGATACGATGGTGGTGTCGCTCCGTTATCGCAACAATGTCCATGTCTCCTATTCGCTGAACACCTTCCAGCCGATCGAAGGCCATCACCTTGCCTTCAACGGCACCAAAGGGCGGATCGAGCTTCGTCAATATGAGGCTCAGCCCTGGGAAGAGCCGAAGGAGGACACGATCCAGCTCATCCGCAATTTCCCGAACGGCAAGGAGGCGGTGGAGCGCATCGTCGTTCCTCATTTCACGGGCGGCCATTACGGCGGCGACGACCGGATGCGCAACATGATCTTCAAACCCGAAATGGAAGACAAGCTTGCCCAGCGCGCCGGTACGCGGGCCGGCGCCATGTCGGTGCTCTGCGGCATTGCGGCACTGACGAGTTCGCGCACCGGCAAGGTGGTCAACATTGCCGATCTCATGCCTGAACTTGCCAATGACGGTTCGCCAAATTCGCTGAGGACGTCGCGCTGATACCCTTCGCCTAAGCCCTCGACGCGCCTCAGGCGATGTTTTCGAGATTTGCCTGATGGATCTGGTAGAGCAGCGGCTGGCCGGTCACGAAGCGCTCTATCTCGTCCACCGCCATCTCGCCGAGGCGCGCCCGTTCCAGCCCGATGGCGCCGGCGATATGCGGCGTCAGAAAGACGTTCGGCAAATCATAGAAAGCAGAACCCGCCTCCGGAATTTCCGGATCGGTGACATCGAGGACCGCGTCGATACGGCCGGTCTTCAGCACCGAAAGCAGGGCGGCCTCATCGATGAGAATGCCGCGCGCCGTGTTGATGAGCGTCGCGCCGTCCTTCATCAGCGATAGCCTTCGCGCATCGATCATATGCTGCGTCGACGGCAGTGACGGCGCATGCAGGGAAACGATATCCGATTGTCGCATCAATTCGTCGAGCTCGACCTTTTCCGTTCCGAGGCCGGCTGCCTCGGCGGCATCAAGCGTCGGATCGGAGAGCAGCAATCTATAGTCGAAGGGTTTCAAGAGTTCGATCACGCGCCGCCCGATGCGCGAAGCGCCGACGATGCCAACGGTGCGGCGGTAGTTTCCGATCGCTTCGCGCTGCATCGGATAGGTCCGGTTGCGGTTGCGGTCGGCGACGTAAAGATCGCGGAAACGGAAAACACGCTTGCCGGCGAAGATGATCGCCGCCAGCGTGAATTCGGCCACCGGCACGGCGTTGGCCTCGGCCGAATGGCTGACCAGGATACCGGCTTCAAAGATTGCGTCGTCGATGACGCCCTTGACCGTACCCGCCGCATGGACGATGAGCTTGAGATGCGGCGCAGCAGTGGGGATTTCAGGCCCGACATAGGGCCCGCCCCAGCCGGTGATCAGGATTTCGGCTTGGGCCAGCAGACGTCTCGCACGCTCGTCGTCGAAGCGCTGCAGCGGCTTGGAATCCAGCAGGCGACCGATGCCGTCCAGCCGGCGCAGGACTTCATCCGGCAGGACGTGCTCGGTGCGCGACGGTTGCATGGCAAGAATAATGGCCGGCTGGCTCATGGCATTTGTCCGGGCGCGTCGATGGCGCTGACTGTCACGCCCTTTTCCCGCACCAAGGCTTCCAGCGTTGCGATGTCGGGCGCTTTCGGCGGTCTCGTCCAGGCAGACGAGACGGCAGCGGGATCGTCAAGCGCCAGCACTGCCGTCACCAGGATGGTTTCACCGGGCGGAATCTGCCCGCGCAGCTGCGGCACCAGGGTTTTTGCAACGATCACATTGGTGTTGGGCATTGCCTTCTGGACGAGGCCCGAACGTTTGACCGAAGAGCCAAGGTCGAGAATGCCGGTGAAATCGGCTTCGCCGACCGCATAGGCAATCCCATCCGAAGCGGACAGCGTATCGAGCTCGAAGTCCCGGCGGCCGATCGCAAATCCGCCTTCGGCAATCCGTAGCGATCGGCTTGTCCTGATCCGGTGGAGACGGATATGCCAGGGTGCGGCGGGCACGAGCCAGGTTTCGACGTCGACATCGGCAAAAGGCGACCACTTCGCAAACAGCACGTCGCCTGCGAGCTTGGCTTCCTCATTCGTTTCGCGCACGCGGTAGTGCAGGCCGTCATCGCTGAAGGCAAGCGCTGAATCGAAGGCGGCAAGCGCAAAGGCACGCTCATCGGCCTCGACGCTGAAGCCGTAGCGGGCCGAATAAGCGAACTTCGCGTATTTTTCCGTGCCGCACCGCATCTGCAGGTTTTCCTGGCCGGAAGACAGCGCCACGACATCGCCGCCTGCCCGCATGATCACCATGCCGGGATGACGCTGGGAGACGATGTCAGGTGCTTGCTCCGGCACTTTTTCTTTCGCCGTCCAGAATGGGTGATCCTCAGCAATCGCCAGCGGCAGGAAGGCCTTGAAGGCCCAGTAGGGCGAGCCGGCGGAATTGTAACTCTCCGACATCAGCAGGTTCGGATAGCCGAAACCGATCGACAGCACGCCGTCTCGATCGGCAATCGGCTTATCCTTCCACCAGCGCAGATGCTGCAGGCAGAGATGCTTGACCTCGCCCCAGGGCAGAGCCTCGAGATCGGCAAAGGCGAGTGCAGACCAGAAACCGGCGCAGGCAAAACGATAGGTCAGGCTGCGGCCGAAGGGGATCGTCGCACCGTCAACGGCAAACCAATGGCGGAAATCCCGAGCGAAGAGGACCGCGCGCTCGCGGTAGCGTTTCGCATAATCGTCGTCGACGAGTTTCGAATAGATCAGGCCATAGAAATGCATGGCGAAGGGAATGTAGTGGTCGATACGGCGCACGTTTCCATCGCGATACCAGCCGTCGCCGATATAGAAGCCTTCGAGCTCCTCCAGATATTGCCGTGTCAGGCTGCGGTCGAAATCGGCGCCGAGGCGATCGAGCGCGATATCGACGAAGATCCGGAAGAATTTCCAATTGTTGTCGGCATAGTCGAACCGCCTGACATGTTTTAGATAGGCGACGACATTGCTGCGGGCGCGCTGATCGAGCGGCTCCCAGATCTTTTCCGGCACCAACGCCAGAGCAAAACCGAGAGCGGCAAGCTCGACCATCCGCTGATCGCGGCCATTGACCGTTCCCCAATATTCGGGATGGGCGGGGTCTGTGCCGTTTGCAAGACCCTCGGCAAAACGATGCCAGTGGGCGAAGTCGCCGTTGCCGGCACCAAGCGGCGCCAATCCCCAGAGGGGGCGGGCGAACCCTTCCAGATCGGCCGCCGCCCGGTCGAAATGGGCGCCGCCGCCATTGAGCCTGACGCGGGCATTGCCCTTCGAGAAACAGGCAAGCAGCGGATCGAAGAGCGCAAGCAGGGCGCGGCTCATATCGGCGCGGGTTGCCAGCGGATTGCCGGCGAGCGGGTTGGCGCTGGCGGGATCATGGGTCATCGGCATCACTCACGGGTTCTAGAGCATGATGCCGAAAAGTGTGAGCGGTTTTCGGACGACATCATGCTCTAACTATATAATTTAGAACAGGATTCAGATTTAGGCCGAGTCAGCCTAAATCATCCTGTTCTAGGTGTTCGGAACGGTTCCTCCCGGAATGGGAACGACCGCCTGGCAGATGTGGCGCGCCGAGGCCGTCCTGTTGCGGAAACGGGACAGCATCAGCAAAACGGCTTCGCGCCCGAGGGCGGCGCGGTCGACACGCATTGTGGAAAGCGCCGGATTGGTCATCAGCGCGCAGGGCAGATCGTCGAAGCCGACAATCGCGAAATCCTCCGGCACACGCAGCCCGACCTCGGTGACGGCCTCGAGCACGCCGACGGCGATGAAATCATTCATGCAGAAAGCGGCGGTAAAACCGGCATTCTCGGCAAGTGCTTCTGCCGTGCGTTCATGCGCCTCCCGGCTGGCGCTGCCTTGAAGGGTCAGGGATACGAGGCGGCCCTCGGCGCCGGCGACGGCGGCGATCGCCGCCTCGAAACCGCGCACGCGCTCCCGGATCGTATGGCGGTGAGAGCCGCTCAAATGCAGGATGCGGCGATGGCCGGCCTTTATCAGCCGGCTGGTCGCCTCATAGGCGCCAAAGAAATTAGCCGGCGAAACGCCATCGAACTGCATCCTCGGATCGGTGCCGTTGACAAGAACGGTGGGGATCACGCTGGCTTGTAGCCAGTCGCGCAACATCTCATTCGGATCGATACCGACGAGAAAGAGACCTTCAGCGCTCGCGGTCTGCATATAGTCGCGCACGGCGTCCGGCGTGGTTCGATCCTCGCGGACCAGCCGGACTTCGAAAGGCATGCCCGCTTCGGCCGCGCCGACACGCAGGCCGTCGACGATCGCTTCATAAAAGACGCTGAGAGTGCCGGTGATGCCGTCGCTGGCAATCAGCGCCAGCCCCCCCGCAACGGCTTCGGAAGCGGGCTTGACGGGATAGCCGTTCTCGGCTGCCACCTTCAATATCTGGCGGCGCACGCTTTCGCTGATACCAGGTTCGTTGGCGAGCACGCGTGACACTGTGGAGACCGAGACGCCGGCCAATGTGGCTATATCGGCCTGACGCGGCCGTCTGATTTTTTGGTCGTTCATACAGCAACCATTATGCAAGTTATGCAAAGTTGCAAGAAAATGGTTGGTTCTTGCAATAAAAACTTTTTTGCGTACTCTGTTTGCTGGAATGTCCGGCAATGCCATTGGAGGATGGCTCCGGGCATATTGGAACAAGGAGGATATCATGCAGGTCAATCGCCGTTCATTCCTGATGGGTTCTGCCGGTGCGGCCGCCGGCCTCGCCTTCGGCGCCGGAAGCACCATTCCGGCCCTCGCCGAAGATGCACAGCTGCGCGCCATGTGGTGGGGATCCAACGACCGCGCCAAGCGTACGCTCGAGGTTGCCAAGCTCTATCAATCGAAATCGCCTGGCGTCACTGTCGTCGGTGAATCGCTTTCGGGCGACGGCTACTGGACAAAGCTCGCAACGCAGATGGCCGGCCGCTCGATCGCCGACATCTTCCAGCTCGAGCCAGGAACAATCTCGGACTATTCGAAGCGCGGCGCTTGCCTGCCACTCGATGAATTCGTCCCCTCCGCGCTGGACGTCCGGTCCTTCGGCGCCGACATGCTGAAACTGACCACCATCGACGGCAAGCTCTATGGTGTCGGCCTCGGGCTCAACTCCTTCTCGATGTTCTTCGACACAGTCGAATTCGAAAAGGCGGGCATCCCTCTGCCGACCCCCGACCTCACCTGGGATGAGTATGCCAAGCTCGCCGTAGAACTCACCAAGTCCTCCGGCAAGAGCGGCGGCCCCTATGCGGCACGTTACGCCTATGTGTTCGATGCCTGGCTGCGCCAACGTGGCAAGAGTCTCTTTGCCAAGGAAAGCGTTGGGCTCGGCTTCACGGCCGACGATGCCAGGGAATGGTTCGACTACTGGGAGAAGCTGCGCAAGGCGGGCGGCACCGTCGCCGCCGACGTCCAGACGCTCGATCAGAACACCATCGACACCAATGCGCTTGGTCTCGGCAAATCGGTGATCGGCATGGCCTATTCAAACCAGATGATCGGCTATCAGCTGATCATCAAGAACAAGCTAGGCATCACCATGCTGCCGCGTGAAAAGAAGGGCGGTCCATCCGGCCATTATTACCGTCCGGCACTGATCTGGAGTGTGGGGGCGACGACCAAGCAGGGCGAAGCTGCCGCGAAGTTCATCAGCTTTTTTGTCAACGACCCCGAAGCCGGCAAGATTCTCGGTGTGGAACGCGGCGTGCCAATGTCGCCTACCGTGCGTGAAGCCATCCTGCCGCAGCTTAACCCGACGGAGCAGGAGACGGTCAAATACGTGAACATGCTCAAGGATCAGGTCGGCGAATATCCGCCACCGGTGCCGATGGGCGCAACCCAGTTCGACCAGCGCGTGCTGCGCCCCATTTGTGACGAGCTCGCCTTCGAACGGGTCTCGCCCGCCGATGCGGCAACGCGGCTGATCGAAGAGGGTAAGGCAACGATCAAGGGATGATCGGTCGCCGGACATGAGAGGAGAGGCCCGCAACACCCCGGCGGACCTCTCTTTCTTCAGAATGTCAGTTGCCCAGGCTTTCGACCACGCGCCAGTCCGGCCGGCCGAGATTGAAGGGCCAGGCGTGCACATCCCGGTCGTTGAAATAGACCACCTCCTGCAGATTCGGGAAGGCGCTCTGCTTCAACGTGACAGTTTCGATCCACGGCTTCATATAGGCGTCGCCGCCTTCATAACCGAGTTCCGCCACCCAGACGGGCTTTCCGTAGCCGGCGACGAGATCATAGCCCTGCTTCAACGCTTCCGAGAACGTCCGGTGCTCATTGTAGGCAAGCTCGTCATAGCGCTGCAGGCCGAAGACCGAGAGTCCGACGAGATCGACATAATCGTCGCCGGGATAATAGGCCTCGAGGCCAGGCTCTCCCTTCGGCGACCACATGATCTCTGTGCCGGGCGCCTCTTCGCGGACGATATCCATCATCCGCTTATAGGCGGTGATATAGTCCTGCGGTCTCCAGCCGGACCATGAAAACCGCCCCGACTTGTCTTCCATCTCCTGCCCCCAGCGGACGATCACCGGGCTTTTCAGCTGGGATATCATCTGCGTGATCGCACGCATGTTGACATCGTAGTCGCCGCGCAAAACCTTTGCACGGAGCTCAGCGGAGGTCAGCCGCCAATCGACGTCCCAGGACCATGGCTCCACGGTGATCAGCAGGTTGCGGCCTCTGGCCAGCGCATAGGCATCGGCGACGCGCAACGTCTCGAGGTCGACGTCCTCCCATGGCAGGAACAAGGCTTCGGTCGCGACATTCGCCTGCGCGCCGAAATCGCCGTGCGGATCGTAGGCCCCGAACTTGATGCCATCGGCATGAAGCATCGGGCGTTTGTCGATGATCGTCCGCACGGCCGCCGCCGGGTTCGGGACAATGCCGGCATATTGCACCTCGCTTCGACCCGGCAGATCCGCGACACACAGTAGCAGCAGCGCTATCGCGGCGGTCGAGAGGTGGTTTTTCATCAGCTTCTTCACGGCTCACCCTCCTTTTCGGGCTACTTCCTGGCTCAGCAGGATCTGCTTCACTTCGCTTGCCTTCGCGCTCACGGTGTCGGCGGGAACAAGCTTCTGGAATTCATCACCCTGACGAACCGATGCGTGGCGGAAGACATACCATTCGCCGTTCGGCTGGCGCCGCTGGTAGATCGTGTTGCCGATCTTGCGATGTCCGAAACAGGTGCTGGCGCGGGCCGCGCCCTCGGCATTCGTCCAGGTGGCGCGCATGCAGAGCTGGCCGAGATCGTCGACCACCCATCTGCCTTCAGCAAAGGATGGCTTCCCCTTGTCGTTGCTCCAGGCGACGAACCGCCGGCCGTCGTCGAAGAAACGGCCGCCGCCGGTGTTCCAGGTCCAGGTCTTGTCGCCGTAGATCCGATAGAGCTCATAGGCGCTGAGCGGCGTCGGCGCCTTCTTTTTGGCGACCTCGGCGCCGTGCGCTGCCACCGGCAGGCACAGGCTGAGAGCAAGCGCTGCTCCCCATAGTCTCGATCCGATACTCATTACTTCCTCCATACTCGACACTTGCCGGTTCCGCCGGCTCACGCACCCTGTTCGTCTCGGCCGGTTCTGCCGAAACCATTCCATCTCAGGTGGAATTTCACGATCCTGGTCTTGCCGCCGCCGAGGCCGGCGCCGGCCACGGCAAATTGTGTTTCGGTGAAACTGACGAACGTCTGGCCGTGCGAAAGAGCTTCGAGGCCGCGCAGGCCGTGGCTCCCCGCCTGCGTGCCGCCGGCGACAAAAATCGCAAGCCCGGTGGCTGTCGCAAGCCACAGCCCGCGCGATTGCGGCAGCCGCGGCAGATCATTTTCGACCGCATGGCGAACGACGATCAGTACCGTCAGCGACAGGTAGACCGAGAGGTTGATCATGGCGAAAACATAAAAACCCTGGGCGGCCGCGGCATCGGTCGCAAACATCATTGCGGCGGCGGAAAGGCCGGCGAGCCCGATATAGGGCGCGATGACGCGCAGCGGCAAAGACCGCTGCTGCTGCCTTCCCTTCGGCGTAATGCGGAAATCGACGAAGGAGCCGGAGATATGGTCGCGAACAGCGGCAAGGCTGCCGGCGAGCGACCACGGCCAGCGCAGAAAGATGAAGGCAAGCCCTTCCCAGCCGAGCAGTTTCGCATTGTGCGGCCTGAAGGTTGCCGTTGCCCGCCAGAAGAAGGCAAACAGCGTCAAGACAATCGACATCGGCACGAAATGCAGCAGGAAATCCGGATAGGTGACATTGACGAAGACACGGCCCGTCAGCAGCGCGGCAACCGGCAGCAGGAACATCATGGCCATGAAGGCGGAAAAGAGCGGGTACCAGAGCTGCGAGAACACGAACTGGAACCTCAGCCGCCAGGGCAGGTGCATGATGTGGCGGCGCGAATGCTGCAACAGAATGGTGACCAGGCTGCGCGACCACTGAAATTCCTGGACGACGAGGTCGGTGAAATTCGCCGGTCCGTCGCCATGCGCGATCGCATCGACGGCATGCACGCCACGCCAGCCGCCGGCATTCATCATCAGCGTCGTCGAATGGTCTTCCGCAAGTTCCGGGCCGAGGCCGCCGATCTGACGAAGGGCGGCAGTGCGGACCGCATAATGGGAGCCGATGCAAAGAGGCGCCCAGCCATTGTTGTAACCCGTCTGCAGCGAACCGTGCAGGCTTGCCTCCGCATAGAGCCTGCCACGCGCCGCCCAGCTTGTCCCGGCATTGGCATCGCAAATGCTCGGAGCGGAGACATAGCCGATCTCAGGATCGGCGAAGGGGCGCAGAACTTCACGGAGGTAGGTCGGCGTCGGCACATGGTCGGCATCGAACTGGGCGACGAAATCGTAGCGCGCATAGCCGAAGTGGTCATAGAAATAGGCGAGGTTGCCTTCCTTGCAACGAGTCCGGCGCGGCCAGGTGGTGCGATGATACTCCGCTACACCCTTTCGGGTAGAGATCAGCACGCCGTGCGCCGCACACCAGCGCCTGGTTTCCTCCGAGGGGTCCTCGTCGGCGAGCCAGACATCGAAATCGACTCCGATCTGGTCGAGCATTGCCTGCAGCGTGGTGCGGACGACGACAAAGGGCTCGGACGGCGCCTTGGTGACGACCATAGCCACCCGCCCTTCCGGCAGCCGCGCGCGAGGGCTGACCGTCCTGGCATCGAGGAAAATCAGAATAAAATAGGCCGGCACGAGCGTTATCCAGGCAAGCACGAGGGTGATGAGCACGAAGGCGGCCCAGGAAATGATATGGGCGGACTGGCACCACCAGATCCAGAAATAGCCGAGTGCCGTCAGCCAGCAGAGGATGCCGAAGCCATAGGCGACCCGGTTCCAGCCGGTGAAAACAGGATCGAATGCATCAGCCGCGGTAGCGGCTTTCGCCATCCCGACGCCGTGGCCGATTTGCGAAGCGTCGCTCATGCCGTCATCTCCAGTCCGAAGGTGGGACCGGCGGTGCGGATGATCGTATCGATATCCGAGAAAACCGGCGCGAAGCCGAGTTCCGCTTTCGCCCTTGCGGTATTGGCAAAGAGGATCGGCGGATCGCCGGCGCGGCGGGAGCGATAACGGACGGGGACTTCGCGGCCGCTGGCGCGATGGATCGCCTCGAGAATCTCGCGCACCGAGGTGCCCCGGCCGGAGCCGAGATTGACGCTGAGCGAGCCGCCGTCCGCCAAGAGATGATTGACGGCGGCGAGGTGCGCCTGCGCGAGATCGCTGACATGAATATAGTCGCGAACACAGGTTCCGTCTTCGGTCGCATAATCAGTGCCGAAGATATCGAGCCGCTCCAGCCTGCCGGCGGCGGCGAGAAGGGCGCGCGGGATGAGATGGGTCTCGGGGTGATGACGCTCGGCGAGCTCGCCGTCTGGATCTGCTCCGGCCGCATTGAAATAACGCAGTGCGGCGAAGCGGATGCCGTAGGCAGCGGCAAAATCCTCGAGCGCCATTTCGAAGATCAGCTTGGTGCGCCCATAGGGATTGACCGGGTGCTGCGGGCTTTCCTCCCGTATCGGCAGCGAGGCGGGAACGCCATAGGTGGCGCAGCTGCTCGAAAAGACGATCCGGTCGATATCCTGATCGAGGCAGGCCTCGAGCAGCGTCAGACTGCCGACGACGTTGTTCCGGTAATATTTCCTGGGCATGTCGACGGATTCGCCGACATAGGCATTGGCGCCACAATGGATGACGCAATCGGGCGAAAACTCCTCAAGAGTCCGGCGCAGCGTGGCTGCATCGGCAAGTTCCGCCCGGATGAGCGGCCCCCAGCGGACACTGTCGGCATGTCCCGTCGAGAGATTATCGTAGGTAACCGGGATCATGCCGGCGCGCGACAGCGCTTTGCAGATATGACTGCCTATGAAACCGGCGCCGCCGGTGACGAGAATGTAGCGGGGCATCTCATACGACCTCCGCCTTCTCTGTGCCGGCGAGCAGTCCGTCGAAATAGTCGACGGTGCGAGCCAAGCCGGTTTCGAGCCCGATGCGGGGCTGCCAGCCCAGCTCGGCCATGGCCCGGGAAATATCCGGCCGCCGCTGACGGGGGTCGTCGGTGACCGCAGGCAGGTGGACGATCCGGGAACGCGAGTTCGTCAGGTTCCGGATGACTTCCGCCAGGCGCCGAACGGTCATTTCGGCTGGATTGCCGAGGTTGATCGGGCCGTTGCAGGCGCTGCCGGCAGCCGAAAAACGCAGGAAACCTTCGATGAGATCGTCGACATAGCAGAAAGAACGGGTCTGCTGACCATCGCCATAGATCGTCAGATCCGCGTTGCGCAGGGCCTGCACGATGAAGTTGGAAACCACCCGCCCGTCGTCCAGGCGCATGCGCGGTCCATAGGTGTTGAAGATGCGGCCGACCTTGATGTCGACGCCATAAGTCCTGTGATAGTCGAAAAACAGGGTTTCGGCGCTGCGCTTGCCCTCGTCGTAGCAGCCGCGCGGCCCGATCTGGTTGACATTGCCGCAATAGGATTCGTGCTGCGGAGTGTGGATCGGGTCGCCATAAACCTCCGACGTCGACGACTGAACGACGATCGCACCGGTCTTTCGCGCACAATCCAGCGTGTTGACGGCGCCGAGCACGTTGGTGAGCAGCGTTCCCACAGGATCCCGCTGATAGTCGGGCGGAGAGGCCGGAGAGGCGAAATTGAAGATGAGCGACGCTTCGATGTCGAAGGGCTGGCGAACATCATGCTCGACGATGTGGAAGTGAGTGTTCGACGCAAGGTGATCGACATTCGCACGGCGGCCGGTGGAAAAATTATCGAGGCATATGACACGGTGGCCGCGCTGCAGAAGCCTCTCGCAGAGATGTGAACCGAGGAAACCTCCCCCGCCATTCACAAGAACGGTGCGCAACGCTTGTGCTACCGGTATGCCTGATACTTCAGAATAGCCTTCGCTGGGAACGAAACTACGCATTACAAACTCCTTCCCATGTATTTAGTCTTTTGATTTATTTATGCGCCTCAATTCTTCCCTATCCGTCTGGATGTTCGTTAACTCTCCTATTAAGATATGAATAACCTTGTAGTTATTCTTGGGATAACTGATTTACTACTCAAATAATAAGACGATTAGCGTGAAGGTCAACTTTAAAACGTTCTAGTATCCAAAATAATTACACAAGTATTCTTCAAGGTAACGAATGATTAATCACACTTAACTCTTCTCCGCCACAAAGCTTTCACCTGCCGCTCAAGCTTCACTCAATGCAGCTAATATAAAAGGGAAGGCGGGAGATTGGCCGAGCTCAACTGCACCGCCGGTCTTGCATCCGGAAGCGCCATATGCGAGGGGTTTTGGCATGTTGAAAAAACAAGATGCAGCGCAGCTGAAAGGCCGGCGTATCCGCTCGGCGATGTTTGCCTGGGGAACGGCGCTTCTTGCGATCGGACCGACGGCCTGCACGGTCGTCGGCGACGATATCGCGGTCGTCGCGAAGAAGAATATCGCCGTGGTCGAGGCGCCGCGCGTTTCCAAAGCCTATGCCTATCCGGCAAATCGGGCCGCGCGCCCGGCGGGGGCAACGGTCCGCACCGTAGCCTATCATGGCTCGGCGCCCTATATCTGCTCTCCAAGCGGCTTCGGACAGAAATCGCGCTGCTTTGCGCGCCCCTCGATCTAAAGCAAAAGCGTCAGATCAATTGCGCCAACGGCCGGACATATCGTCATCACCGGCGGGATGCTCGTTGAAGAAACGGGATGCAGCTTCCGTGCGGTTTCGGACGTTCATCTTCTTGTAGATGTTGCGGACGTGAACCTTCACGGTATTTTCGGAAAGATGCAGCTTGTCGGCAATGATCTTGTTCTGCGTGCCCTTGCATATGAGATCCAGGATCTGAACCTCCCGGGTGGTCAAAGCGGACATGCTGTCGCGTCTCAGCTTGAGCGCATTGCTGCGGGCCGCATCGACCGATTTTGTCTGATAGAGCGAAGGCTCCAGCTGGGCGTTTTTGTTGGTAAGACGATTGAGAAGTGCTGACGGAAAATGTTCGCCGCCCTTCATCAGCAGATCCACTGCAGCCATGAAGACATCGAGCCGCAGGTTGAGTGGCAGGACGCCATCGATGATCCGCGCTTCTACCAGCCGGCTGACATAGGGCTCGAGCATGTCGATAGCTTCGACGACAAGTCCGATCGAGGTTTCAGGGTGGTTTTCGCGGGCAGCCTGCAGCGCTTCATGAAGCTCCGGGCCGGGTATATGATAGAATAAAACGAGTTTCAGATCGCCGGCATCTTTTTCCAGTATCGGCTTTGTACTCGTTATGCTTGCCACTTCACAGTTCGGAAATTTCTTTGCCAGTGCTTCTACCATGCATTCTGAAAACAGATCCGCCTTGGCCACCACTAGTATAGTATCTCCGGACGAACTCAACTTCCTTCCCTGGTCCGCATTCTCCATTCCTGAGCCTGTCATGAACATATACGCCTCCCCTAGCGTTACACTTTACTCAACTTGGTGCGATGGCGGGTATTAGATAGTAAGAAATGCCGACCCCGGATGTCATCGCTTTATTTTTTAGACATTTCTTAATTATGTTAATACGGATTGAGAAGGAAGGAAATGGCCCAAAATAATTAGTTTTAGCGGACTAAAAACGATACGATACCAAGCATTGGTTGCATTCTTACTGCGATATATACTTCGAGGCTATATTTGCGCTCACTATAGATGAGAGCTGAATGTAATATTTCAGTACAGATTGTTATATTTTCGTCATGCATGAAGTGTCGGATATGAGACAGGCAGACGTCGAAAGCTGCTCCTCAGCCCAGCGGCGAATGCCGGAAGTCCTGGATTCTCGCAGCTTAGCGACGCCCCGGCCGAAGAAGTCTCAACGCTCCAACGACAGGGGCTAGCCGGACGTGGCAAATCGGCCTTAGCCCGAATTGGTATCTATCGGATCCACATTCTTTCCAGCATTCTGTGGTCGTCGTCCAAGTGGCGGCATGGAAAAGCCATGTATCGGCATGCGTTTTTGATACACGGCCTCCATATAGGGCAACTCAACGAAAAGAACACCTGACTACTCCCTATCCTTTTCAGGATTCGGAGCCGGATATGTGCGGCCTTGTACTGAGTACGTACGCTCCCAATACCAACGGTTTGATCAACAAATCGCGAAGAAGCTGCAGATGATCAGTATCGAATACATCTGCCGATGTTAACCGCATCGGAGCGAGCGCGCGTAAAATCCCATTTGAGATGAGAGGGATTTCGAAAAGCTGCTCCGGTTTTTTTCTGGAGAAACTTGAATGTCTGACGATATCGAAATCACGAAGGCCGGGGCGCTTGCCGACGGCTTTGCCAACAGCGCTGTCAATTCAACTGAAGTCGACGACGGCTCGACCGGTTATGTCGGCGTCGCCAATGGCGACAATCGCGACAATAAAGACAACAGCGTCGACGTGGACGTCAAGGCCGAGATCGATGTCTCCGCCAACAACGGCGACAACCGAGACAACGAATACGACTGGAGCTACAAGTCGGACGACGATACGAGCACCAAGACTACGACGATCACCGATACCGACACCAAGACCGATTACGACTGGAGCTATGACAGCAAGTCGTACAGCGATAACGACACCGACACCAAGACGATCACGGACACCGACACGAAGACCGTGACCGACACCGATATCAAGACCGTGACGGAGACGGATACGAAGACGGTCTCCGACAGCTTCAACACCTCCGACAGCTTCAACAAGACGGACACAGACTTCGCCGTCATCGAGGACGTCAAGGACTCCAACCTCGGCGTTGCCGGACACGACCTCACCTTCAACCTCGGGGACGACTTCTCCTTCACGCTCGACGTCGACAGCATCCTGAACAATTCGCTGACCGGCGGAGGCAATGACAGCGGCTTCAGCGCCGTCCAGGCGAACCATCTGGCTGACCAGGATAGCGCCTGGAACACCAAGATGGACAATGCAGGCGCTCAGAACCACCTGAATGCCAATGGCGGCACCGCCGACAGCGCAGAAGGCATGGAGATGGACGGCAAAGGCTGGGATCTCAAGGCCGGCGACGACGCCGCTGGTTCGAGCGCGGCCGATGCTTCGGCGATCCTTGCCAATTCCGGCTTCCACCTCGAGCTCGTTCAGGGTGCGAACCTGCTCAGCAACACAGTCGACTCCAGCGTCATCGGCGGCAATTCTCATGCCTCCGACGTCGGCGAGGATACCGGCACCTGACACTGACCTCCAGCGACCAAGACGAACTGCACCGGCTCAAGCCGGTGCAGTTTGACTGCTTGAAAACGATTTGACGACCACACCACGCCTTCCGGCGGGTGCCTCCAAGGCCGATCGTCATTTCGAATGGGAGGGCCGAACCATGCATATCGAGAAGATTTCGGAAATCATTGCGCACTTCATCGGTCTCTTCGAGATGACGACCGACGAGATGAGGTTACGCACCAACTATGCCGAAGGCGCAGGACCGGGCGCGGATGGACCGGCTCTGCCGGTTCAGGATGCCTTTACCGCCGCCTTCTCTTCCGATCTCCAGCTCAAGGACTACGATCCGGGCATCATTTACAAAAGCGGCAGCTACGAAATCGAATTTGGCCCGACGCGCCATTTTGGCCGCGTCTTCGAGGAGAGCCTCGAGAAGCTGGCGGCGATTGCCGGAAAGGACATCCCGTTACCGCATTTCGGCGATCCTACGGATATCGTGTTCACGGATGAGCCGGAACTGACAGTCTTTGCCGGGCCTGGTTCGGCGATCAGTCATGTCCTCCAGGTCAACGCCCTCTATGACGACGACTATCTCGATATGACGGACGGCGTCCATGCGCCTCGAGACACGAGTTTCGTCATCGAGCGGCTGGCGGATTTCAGCACCAAGGCCGAGATCTTCACGCCTTTTGCAAGCCTCCACCGCACCGATACCTATGATGGCGCGCTGAAGATCGCTGAGGATCTCAAAAGCTATATCCAGAATGCCCGAAATACCGAGAACAATACCGAGGATAGCGGGGCTACCTCGCCCGATAGCGACGTGACGCATCAGTTCGTCACCACCGAACCCATTGACGACAAAGTCTATGTCAACGGCAAGGCCGAGACCGATATACCGCTCCTCGACGACTTCCTGCCCGATCGCGGTCTCGCCAAGCTCCCGGAAGAGCCCGACGATACCCAAACATCCGTCGAGCAGAACGACCCCAGCGGCAACAGCCTTGAGGTGACCGCCGGTGCGAACGTCGTCGTCAACGTCGCCTCCGTGATCCATACCGGCGTCATTGCGTCGGTCACCGCCGTCATGGGCAACTATCATCAGATCGACGCGGTGTCCCAGGCCTTCGTCTACAGCGACAATGACGAGATCGCCTCGGCGCTGCGCTCATCCGGTCACTCGGCCGAGGAAGCCGGAACGATCGCCAAGAACATCGCCGTTTTCGAACAAAGCACCTTCGAAGCATCGAGCTATGCCGAACCCGATCCTGCCGATCCGACGTTCCCCAACAGCTGGCGCGTCAGCGTCATCGACGGCGACGTCTCCTTCGTCCAGTGGATCGAGCAGTATCACTTCGTCACCGACAACGACACGATGACGGTCACCACCTCGGGATCCGAAGCCACGGTTCTGACGGGCGGCAATACTTCGATCAATTTCTCCTCCTTTTTCCAGATGGGCCTGCAATATGATCTGGTGATCATCGGCGGCAATGTGCTCGATATCAACAGCATCACCCAGGTCTCGCTGCTCTACGACAATGACTGGGTGCGGGCAGAGGGCGACCTCGATCCCGGCGCCGACATACAAACGGGCAACAACCTGATCTGGAATTTCGCCTCGATCCACAATGTCGGGACGGGCGGCCCGTTCGAGACCATGCCCGACTACATGGTCGACACGCAGAAGGCGATCGAAGATCGCGATCCCAATATGCCGGAGGGGCTGTCGTTCGATGCGAATTTCCAAGGATATGCCGGGCTGAACGTGCTCTACATCACCGGCAATCTCTATGACATGACAATTATAAAGCAGGTCAGCATCCTCGGCGATTCCGACGATGTCACCCAGGCGGCATCGACGCTCCTCGACAATAATCCCGATGCAACGGTTACGATCGACACGGGCAGCAATGCGGTCGTCAACATCGCCGAGATCGTCGACTACGACAGTTTCGGCCAGACGACCTATCTGGCAGGCCAGCTCTATTCAGACGCCATCCTCATTCAGGGCGGGCTGGTGGAGCATGACACGACACAGCCGCAGCCGGCCGACGACAGGCTCGCCAACGAGGTCATCGCCTTTCTCGACAACGACGATCCGGCAGGCTGCGATTGTGGTGACGGCGTCATCAATGCCGGGCAGGATTTTTCATGGTCGTCGACGCATCCCGCCGACGTAATGCAAGCCATGGTCGCGTGACCTTGAGTATTGCGAAGGAACCACGATGAACCAGATTTCGAAACAAGTCTTTGCGGCAGGCAGCGCCCTCGATCTGAGGTCGGGCAATATTCCCTCCGCGGCGCCCTCGGAAGCGGAGATGACCGATCTTTGCATCTCTGCGATCGACGAGGCGGTCGAGAACCTTCGCAGGCTGAGCGGTGCGGCTGCTTCGTCTCCCGATGGCGGCAAGGAGACAGCCAAAGCTGCGGCAAACGAGGCTGCCGATATCGGACGCGCAAGCGCAACGCAGGCGCCCCCGCCGGAAAAGACGGCGGTGCCGGAAGCTAAAGTGGAAACGGCACCTCCTGTCGCGGCGGTGCAGGCACCGGCGACAGTAAAACCGGTGGAAGCGCCGGCCCCACCGCAGATCGAAGCGCGGGTGGCCCCCGAACTGCCGAAAGAGAAGACCGAGCTCAAATCGAGCCCGACGATGCCTTTCGGCAAGACCATCGAAGGCGACAGCGGTCCGATCAGAGAGAACGACAGGCGGCTGCGCACCGGCGGCGGCGGAAACGGCAAGGATTCCGATCCCGGGGGCGGCGGGGGCGGGGGCGGAGGAAGTGGCGGCGGTTTTCACAAGCGCAGCGAGCCTGTGAATTTCGCCGCCAGCCTCTCGCGCGGCATGGCGGCGGTACGACGCAACATGGTGGTCGTCATGATGTTTACGGTCGCCATCAACGTCCTTCTGCTGGCGATACCGCTTTATCTCTTCCAGATATCCGACCGGGTGCTGACAAGCCGCTCCATCGACACGCTCGTCATGCTCTCGATTGCCGTGCTCGGCGCCGTGCTGCTGCAGGCCTTCATGGATTCGGTGCGTCGCTTCATCCTAATGCGCACCGCAGTGGAGCTCGAAGTGCAGCTCGGCGCGCCGATCCTCAGCGCTGCGGCGAGGGCATCGCTGCATGGCAGCGGCAAGGATTATCAGACGCTGCAGGACCTGCAGCTGCTGCGCGGCTTCCTGACATCAGGCACGCTGATCGCGTTTCTCGATGCGCCGCTGATGCCGTTTTTCGTGGTCGTCGTCTATTTCGTGCATCCGCATCTCGGCATCATCATCATGGTCTGCTGTGCGGTGCTTTTCGGCATCGCCTATCTGAACCAAAAATTCACCGCCCGCCAATTCGCCGAATCCAACGGCTATCTCAGCCGGGCGAATTTCCATCTCGATTCCATGTCGCGCAATTCGCAGATCATCAACGCGATGGCGATGATCCCCGAGGCCGTGAAGATGTGGGGCCGGGAAACGGCGGGATCGCTGAAATCGCAAGTCGAGGCGCAGGACCGTAACATCATCTTCTCCGGCATATCGAAGGCCTGCCGCATGATCACCCAGGTTGCCCTGCTCGGCTGGGGCGCGCATCTGTCGCTCTCCGGCGAGTTGACGGGCGGCATGGTGATTGCGGCCTCGATTATCTCAGGACGCGCGCTGGCGCCAATCGAAGGCGCCATCGAAGGCTGGAACCAGTTCAACCGGTCGGCAGCCGCCTATAGCAGGATCAAGGGACTACTGTTGAATTCCCCATTGAACTTTCCGCGCCTGCGTCTCCCCAATCCCGAAGGCCGGCTCGATGTCGAACGCATTCTCTTCGTGCCGCCACCGCAAAAGAAGGTCATTCTCAACGGCATCTCCTTCTCGCTCCGGAAGGGGGAATCGCTTGCGATCATCGGTAATTCCGGGTCCGGCAAGACGACGCTCGGCAAGATGCTCGTCGGCTCGATCGTCCCGACATCGGGAAATGTGCGCCTCGACCTGATGGATCTGCGCAACTGGGACCAGCGCCAGTTCGGCGAAAGCATCGGCTATCTGCCGCAGGACGTGCAGCTCTTTCCCGGCACGATCAAGGCCAATATCTGCCGCATGCGCGACGACGTCGACGATCACCAGATCTACGAGGCCGCGGTGCTGGCCGACGTGCACGAACTCATCGCAGGCTTCCCGCAGGGCTACGAAACCATCGTGGCGGCCGACGGCGCCCCGCTTTCGGGCGGCCAGAAGCAGCGCATCGCGCTGGCCCGCGCCTTCTTCGGCAATCCCAAATTCGTCGTCCTCGACGAGCCGAATTCAAACCTCGATACCCAGGGCGAGGCAGCACTTGCCAAGGCGCTGATCCACGCCAGGAAGCAAGGTATCACCACCGTCACCATTACCCAGCGCCCGGCTCTTCTCCAATGCGTCGACAAGATCCTCGTGCTCAAGGAGGGCACTGTCGCCATGTTCGGGGAGAGGATCGAGGTACTGCAGGCGCTTTCCAAGAACAACGGCAATAACGGTCAACAAGCACCGCGCATTGAGGGATGAACGACATGGGACGGAAAAATCGGGAGACAATCGGTCCGGCGCAGCTCGAATGGTATAGTGATGTGCCGCGCTCGATCCGTGTGCACAGCATCGTCGGCCTGACGGTTCTCTTCACGTCGTTCGGCGGCTTCGGCTTCTGGGCGGCGACGGCGCCGCTCGCCTCAGCCGTTATCGCGCAGGGAAGTTTCGTCGCAACCGGCAATAACAAGATCGTCCAGCATCTGGAAGGCGGCATCATCAAGGAGATGCGCGTCAGCGAAGGCGATACGGTCAAGGAAGGCGACATCCTGCTGACCCTCGATCCCACAGCATCCCGCTCGAACGAGAGAATGCTGCAGCTTCGCCGCCTACGCCTGGAAGCCGTCGTCGCCAGGCTCCGTGCCGAAGCGCAGGGCCTGCGCGAATTCCAGCTTCCCGATATCGTGACGAAGGAGGCCAGCGATCCCGACATCAACGCGATCATCCAGAGCCAGAACGTCGTCTTCCACAGCAAGCAGATCAAGCTTGAAGAGCAGCTCAATCTGATCGGGAAGAACATCGCATCGCTCGAATTCCGGTTCGCCGGCTATAGGGGCCAGCGAGAATCCTTCGAAAGGCAGCTGTCGCTGCTGACCGAGGAACGCGACTCCAAGGCTCGGCTGGTTAAGGTCGGTTATATGCGCAAGACGGATCTGCTGGCAATCGAGCGGGCGATCGCCGATGCGATGGGCGACATTGCTCGACTGAATGGCGAGCTCAACGAGAGCGAGGCGGAGATCGCCAAATTCCGCCAGGAAGCGGTCATCGCCGTCAACTCCAACAAGCAGGCGGCACTCGATGCGCTCGAGACCGCCGAAACCGATCTGGACAGTGTGCGCGAACAAATGCGCGAGGCCGCCGGCGTGCTCGAACGCACCACTATCCGTTCGCCGGTGTCAGGCACGGTGGTGCGTTCCTATTTTCACACAGCCGGCGGTGTCATCACGACAGGAAAGCCGATCATGGAGATCCTGCCGGCGCATGTACCGCTGATCCTGGAAGCGCAGGTGCTGCGCACCTCGATCGATCAGTTGCATGAGGGAGAAACGGCCTCGATCCGCCTCACGGCGCTCGACCGGCGCACGACCCCTGTTCTGCAGGGCAAGGTCTTCTACGTCTCAGCCGATTCGATCGAGGAGAATTCGGGAGCTTCGGTCAAGGACGTCTATATCGTCCGCGTCGGAATACCCGATTCCGAGATTGCGCGGGTGCACAATTTCCATCCCGTTCCCGGCATGCCGGCCGAGGTGCTGATTCAGACGTCGGAACGCACCTTCTTCGAATATCTGAGCAAACCGATCACCGACAGCATGTCCCGGGCTTTCAAGGAGCGTTGATCGCTGACGATCCGGCACGGGCGATCCGGTAAATATGACGGACTTACCCGTTGTTCTGATGTAATGTTCACACGTCATCCCATCGAGGGATGGATCCCCTCCGGGGAGAAAGGGTCAAGCATGGCGGCGATGTCCGATGTCCTGCTGCGGGTCGGCCGCCTCAATTATGTCTGGACGAACACCGAAAGCCTGCTGATCTACATCATCGCCCATCTTCTCCGGGTCGAAAAGGATGCGGCAATCGTCGTGTTCCTGACGCTCAACACCACGCGCGCCCGGATCGATCTCATCGAACGGCTGTCCAAGCTCGCTTCGACCTCCCCTTCCGACCGCAAGGCGATCCTTTCAGCCATGTCGCGGCTGAAGAAGGAGTCCAAGGTCCGCAACAAGTACAATCACTGCATCTATTCCTTCGACGAAAAGGGAGAGATTTCGAGTACGCAGCTGATGCGGCTGGTCGAGGACGACAAGCAGATCCGCTACGGCAAGATCGAACAGATGGACGCCCGCGAGATCGACCTTCTCGAAAAGTCGATCGCCGAGATCGTCGCCATCAGCCGGACGCTCTGGGCCTTCATCCATGCGAGCCCGCAGATCTCCGGCGAACTCTGACCTAATCCTTATGTATGGAGGTTCTTAAAACCGCTGCACACTTTCGGGCGAGGTCCATTGAAACACAGCATCCTTCAGGACCCGTTGTGCTCTATCGCTTTGAATCCGTGCATAATTTTCACCAAAACCGATTGCGATTTTGGGTTATGCGCCGGCTCAGGACTAATCCCATTTAGGCCACTTAAATCATCCGGACGGTTTATTTGAAGATCGGTGTTTCCCATTAGAATGAAGCCTCCCGAGTGACGTATGGGGTATTGGGGGCGGACATGCGCATAGATATCATCGACACCGTTGCGGGGTTTGAGGCGGTACGCGAGAACTGGGATCAGGTCTTCCTGGAAGATCCCGGCGCGCAACATTTCCTCTCCTGGATCTGGTTGAAGAACTATCTCTCCCGCCGACGCCGCTGGTTCATCCTCGCCCTTCGCGAACGCGATCCCGAAGCACCCTATGTCGCCTTCTTTCCGCTGCGCCTCATCACGCATCTGAACGAGAAGACCGGGCTCTTCTACGACGAGATCATCATGGCCGGGAATTTCGCGGCCGATTATACCGGCTTCATCGCCAGACCGAATTACGAGCATCACGCCATTGCCGGCTTTGCTTCGTTTCTCAAACATCAGAACTGGACGGAACTGAAGCTCGAATATTTCAGCGGTCCTGCCCGCCGGCGCGAGAAGATGATCGAGGCGCTGCAAGGACCGGAGGTGATGTTTCGCGACAGCTCACCCAAGAACAGCGAGAATATCGACAATACGATCTGCCCGATCGTCCCGCTGCCGGCAAGCTTCGACGACTATCTCGAACAGCGCATGAGCAGCCAGACGCGCCAAAAGCTCCGGCGCTTCCTGCGCAAGGTCGAAGGCGATGATATTTACCGGATCACGATGGCAACCGCCGAGACCATCGATCGGGACTTGGACATCCTCTTCAATCTCTGGCGGATCAAGTGGAGTGCCCGCAAAGGCACGGAGCGGACCGAACGGCTGATCATCACCACACGCGAAATGCTGATGGACTGTTTCAACAGCGGCAATCTCGAGGTGCCGGTGTTTTGGCATGGCGACCAGCCGCTCGGCGCGCTGGCCAATATCCTCGACCGGCAGAAGAAGGCGATCCTCTTTTATATCACCGGCCGCGACGAGAACTGGAAGACGCCGTCTCCCGGCCTCATCCTGCATGGCTACTGCATCCGGCGGGCGATCGAGCACGGCTTCAAGACCTATGATTTCCTGCGCGGAAACGAACCCTACAAATATATGTTCGGGGTGGAGGAACGGCGGATCAGCTGCACGCTGTTCCGCACCCGCAACGGCCAGAATCTGCATGGCGTGCTCAATCCGCGCAGCGTTCGTTTCGTCTATGAACAGGCGCTCGACATGTACCGCAACGGCGCCCGCAGCAAGGCGGAGATCGCTTTCAACCAGGTCCTGCAATCTGCTCCCGGCCATACCGGCGCGGAATTCGGGCTCGCCAATCTGCTGTTCGACCGAGGAAAGCTGACGGAGGCACTGGCTGCCTACAAGGCTCTCATCGAGCGAGCGCCCGATCCGACACCGATCCAGATGCGGCTTGGCGACACGCAGCTTGCCCTGCATCAATACGACCAGGCCGCCGAGACTTTCCGCCGGGTCGGCGAGATCGGGCCGCATCTCATCCAGGCACATTACAAGCGCGGTATCGCCCTGGCGGCCAGCAAACGTCTGGCCGAGGCGGAGGCCATCTTCGCCGCGATCCAGGACGTGCATTCGGACGATCCGACCTCGCTCGATTATGCCGCCAAGGCGGGTGTCGCGCTCGAACGAATCCGCATGAGTGCGGAGCCCGCCCCTCGCAAGACGGATGTCGTGCCGGAGACCATCGCCCGCTGGAGCCGGGGGCGGCAGCTCAGCGAACGACGCCGGCCGCGTCTGCATTGACGCGGTTTTGCCATGGTGCGGAAATGCGGTCCGGCGGTTCCAGGACGCGCAGTCGCCATGGTCTTTGATTTTGAGCTGAGATCGTTGTTAAAACAAGCGCGAGCCTATTTTTGCAACTCCTCAGTGAGAACTCATGCAGACCAATGCAGATGGCGCCGAAAGGGAACGGCTTCTCGCCATTCTCGATTTCTGGCACAAGATCGAGTTCTTCATTCCTTACGATCTCTCCAGCCGTGTTGTCGCAGCTGCAGGCCGAACTGTTTTCTGGCTGCATGCGAAGACACTTGAGGATGACGGTGCCGCACTCAGCCGTCCAGCGATCCCCGAGGAGAAGCAGACCACGGGTTTTACCCTGTTCCTCGGCGTTTTCAGCAAATCGGAAATTGCCGACATCCGCAGGCATTTCGACAGCGTTGCGGCCGATATCGCCGAATATGAGGATGCCGAACGCGGCGACCTCGACGGCGATACCTGCTTTGCCAGCCTGCCGCTCTCCCCCTTGGGACAGCCGATGTTCGAAACGTTTTCCGTTTCGACGCTGCCATGGGCTTTGGGGCGGGTGCGCAAATCCGGCCTCTCCTCGCTCAGCCACGAGGCATTTGCCGACAGCAAGCGGCAGCTGTCGGAACTACTCCAAAACTTTCGGGCGCAGCGGCATCTGAGATCTTCATCTTCCGAGGACACGGACGATCAGCCGATCGACGCCGGCGAGATCCTGACGCTGCATGAATTGCTCTGCGATTGGGCCGGCTTTGCTTCGCGCCAGGAAAAGCCCATCGCCGCCGTCGAAATACGCTATCGAGACAGGGTGGAAAAACCCGAGGTCCTCTCCCTGCCGCCACCGCAGGAAAGCAATGTGCCCGATGCCGACGACGAAGAGGACGAGAGTGCAAACACCGAAGAAGAGATCGGGATCCTGAACAGCTTCTTCATCGAGGACATCGAGCAGGCGATGATGGGATTAAAACACGGCGATATCCCCAAGGCGCTCAGGCAATATCTCACTCCGCTGGCGCAGGAGAAACGGATCGACCTCTACTCGGAGGAGGGACGCCGGGCGATCGTTCGGGCCTTGCATCCTGGAAAACTCAACCGCGGGCGCTGGCTCAGCGAACCTCACCACGCAATGAGCCTCATGCAGCAGTTTGCGATCAGTTCGGCGATTGGGGACCTTTCGGAAGCAGGACTGTCCTCGGTCAACGGCCCGCCAGGGACGGGAAAGACGACCCTGCTTCGCGACATGTTCGCGGATAATATCGTTCGGCGCGCCCGGGTGCTCTCCTCCTTGAAGACGGCGCGCGATGCCTTCGGCAGTTCGGCGCGCCGCGTCATTTTCTCGGACCGGAGCACGGCCTCGATATCGGCGCTGATCCCGGCCCTGGCAGGATTCGAAATGGTCGTCGCCTCCTCCAACAACGCCGCCGTGGAGAATATCTCGCGCGACCTTCCGAAGCGAAGCTCGGTCGCGAGAACATCTTCATTCCAATATCTGCAGACCATCGCGCACAAAATCGCTTGCCAGAAGGACAATGGTGCCACCGTCAAGCTCTCCGACGACGACCGCCCATGGGGGCTGATCGCTTGTGCGCTCGGCAACTCCAGGAACCGCCGAGCCTTCAAGGAACGTTTTGCCTTCATGGAGATCGCCGATGGGCCGAAGCCCGGCTGGTCCGGCAGTGACAAGCCACAGACCATTTGGGAATGGCTGAAAAGCTATGAAGGCCCGACCTTTGCCGAAGCGTCGGCGGCTTTTCACGCCGCCGACGGCGCGGTCCGCGACAAGATCGGACAATGTGCACGCTATGCCGATCTCTATGACGAAATCGCCCTGGTTTCGCAGGATACCTTCTGCCGCGAGGCCCTTGAAGGGGTCAGGGCAGCCGAAAGCGAATTTCGGCAAGCGCAGGACAGATGCGACATGGTCCAAGCCGAAATACTTCGTATCAGGGAAGGTTTGTCTCATCTGAAAGAGGAGGAACAGTTGCTCGACCGCAGCGCTCCTGCCTGGTGGGAGAGAGTGTTGCCGACCACTCCTGCCCGGCAGCATCGGCAAGATGTCGGCGCCAATGCGCGCGGGCAGCTGGAACTGCGCAAGGCACTGGCGGAATGCGAGCGTCATCTTGCAAAAACTCATGGACCTGCGCTGAAACGGGCGTTGCGCGGACATCAGCGGGCCGAACGGGCGCTCAGATCACAACGGGAAATCTGGTCCCGGAAGAGAGAAGAATTCGGTCGTCTCGGGACGATTCTCGGTCATCCCGCCCTACCCGTGCGTCTCGCCGATCTCGAAACCGACCGTTTCCAGATTGGCGGTCTGTGGCATCAGGACGAACTGGCAGGCCTGCGTTCGACATTGCTTCAAGCAGCGTTGACGCTGCAGGAAGCGTGGCTGGCGGATGTGGGTAAGAAAGGCGGAGGTTTTGGAGGAAACATCGTCGCCATCAACAAACTGCTTTCCAACAACGGCCCCGCCGATGGCGAGCACATTGCGTTGATCTGGCAGAGCCTTTTCATGATCGTTCCGATCGTGTCGACGACGTTTGCCTCCTTTGCCCGGCAGTTCCGCGGTCTCGAAGCCGGGTCGATCGGCTGGGTCTTCATCGATGAAGCCGGTCAGGCGGTGCCGCAAGCGGCCGTCGGGGCCTTGTTGCGGGCGCGCCGCGTCATGGTGATCGGCGATCCCCAGCAGATCGAACCGGTCTTCACGCTTCCCAGCGCGCTGATCACCGCCACCTCGGCGCTCTCGCCCCACACGGCAACTGGACAATATTCGCCGAACAGGGCGTCGGTGCAGATGCTGGCCGATGCGGCCAACCGCTATGGAACGACCGTTCAGGGCGAGGAAGCGGACGGGCTCTGGATCGGCAGCCCCCTCAGGGTCCATCGTCGCTGCATCGACCCGATGTTCAGTCTTGCCAACCAGATCGCCTATCAGAACAAGATGGCCTTCGGGCTGGAAGAGCGCCGGCCGGCCGGCGACGCTCCACCGTTTTATGGCGACAGCGCCTGGATCGACGTCAGGGGAAGGGTGTCAGGCAAGCAGGCCGTTCCAGAACAGACGGGTTTCATTGTCGATCTCGTCACTGCCACTTATCGCCGGGACGGCGCATTGCCGGATCTCTATATCATTTCGCCGTTCAAGGAGATCAAGAACAGTCTGAGACAGGCTCTGGCCCATGCAGCATGGGGTGATTGGAACGGAAATACGCGCTCGTCTCCACCGAGACTATCGAAATGGCTGCAGGATCGGATCGGCACGGTGCATACCTTCCAGGGCAAGGAGGAAGACATCGTTTTCATGGTGCTCGGCGCCGATGCCGACCATCACGGGGCGGCGAGCTGGGCCGCATTGAAGCCAAACCTCTTGAACGTCGCCCTCACCCGCGCCCAGCGGCGATTCTATATCGTCGGCGATCGCAACCTCTGGCAAGGCCTGCCTTACTTCAGAGAGACGGCCGGCGCCTTGGACACAATGCAGGCAGCGGACTTCCTGGCCCGGAACGGATTGGGCTGAGGATCGAATCTGCGCGATGAAGCCTTGGCTTAATTCAAAAAGCGCGCACGAGGCGGGCTTTTTGTGTTTGTGTCTATGGTGGTCTATTTGGAATTTGGTTGCGGGGGCAGGCTTTGTTGTTTTCTGTCCCGCTGCGTCGGCTTTGCCTCCTTGCGGGCCCCTGATTAGGCGTTAAATCCTCGACCCGTTACCAAACAAAAAGCCCGCGCGAGG